>NZ_JBMIRR010000026.1:0-432735 GCF_049195245.1 Arenimonas sp. MALMAid1274 | reverse complement strand
GGGCCGGCTCGGGCGTGGGGGTGGGCGTGGCGGCCGGCGGCGGGGTGGCCGGCGTGTTGGCGGCCGTGGCCGCTTCCGACGCGGCGCGCGCGGCGGCGGCTTCGGCGTCGCGCAGGCGCTGCGCCTCGCGCTCGGCTTCCTGCGCCACGCGATCGGCGGCGCCGGCCTGGCCCTTGGCGATGGAATCCTTGATGCGCGGCAGCGCCGGCGTCATCGCGTCGGTCTTCTCGATCAGGGCGCGCAGGCGCTCGGCTTCGGTGAAGTCCTCGCGGCCGATGGCCTGCTCGGCGGCGATGATGGCGTAGGGCATCAGGTCGATCAGCGCGCTTTCGGCCGAGGCGTCGGGCTTCTCGCTCTTGTCGCGCAGCGCCAGGTAGTACTCCATGGCGTTGTCGCCGGCCGGGGTGTAGAGCCGCTGCTCGCGCAGGGCCTGGCCACCGCGGGTGCGCAGCTCGTCGGTGCTGAGGTTGGCCAGGGCGGCCTGCGCGGCCTGGGCCGCCTGCTGGGCCGCGACTTCCTCGGCGCTGGGACCGGCCGGGGCCGCGGGCGTGGCGGCCGCGGGCGCGTCGGGTGCGGCCTCGTCCTTGCCGCAGGCGGCCAGGGTGAGGCCCAAGGCCAGGGCGATACCCCAGCGCAGGGCGCGGGAGGACGTGGAAGTCGAAGCGGTCATGGCAATCCCCTGTGAAACGATCAAAACATGACCTTCAGCACATAAGACTTTGGCCGGTTTGTCAAGGCGGTTTCGTTACAAAACGCCGCCTGGATCACGTTATAGCCCGTTCGTAGCCGCCCTGCGGCTATTTGCCGATACAGAAGTCGCCGAAGATGCGGCCCAGCAGGCCATCGGCGTCCACCCGGCCGGTGATCTCGCCCAGGGCATCCTGCGCCTGGCGCAGCTCCTCGGCGGCCAGCTCGCCGGCGCCGTGGTGCAGTTGGGCCGCGGCGCGCTCGAGCCAGGCGGCGGCGCGGGCCAGGGCCTCGACGTGCCGGGCGCGCGCGCTGAAGGCGCCGTCGGCCCCCTCGCCCAGGCCCGCGGCCTGGCGCAGTTCGGCCCGCAGCGCATCCAGCCCCGCGCCGGTATGGGACGAGAGCCAGACATGGCGCCCGTCGGCGCGAACCTGCAGGCCCGGGGCATGGGCGCCGAGCTCGCACTTGCCATGCAGCCACAGCACGTTCGCGCCGGTGGGAAGCGCGGGCACGGCGTCCGGATCACGGTCGTCGAGCATGGCCAGCACCAGGTCCGCCTTGGCCAGTTCCTCGTGGGCCCGGCGGATGCCTTCGCGCTCGACCACGTCGGGTGCCTCGCGCAGGCCTGCGGTGTCGACCAGGGTCAGTTCGACGCCATCGACCCGGATGCGTTCGCGCAGCAGGTCGCGGGTGGTGCCGGCAATCTCGGTGACGATGGCGCGGTCTTCGCCTGCCAGTGCATTCAGCAGCGAACTCTTGCCGACGTTGGGCGCGCCGGCGATGACCACGTGCAGTCCGTCGACGAGCCGCTTGCCGCGTTCGGCCGCGCCGCGCAGCGCGGCCAGTTCGCCGGCGACTTCCTGCAGGCGCTGCTGCAGCTCGGGCGCGGCCAGGAAGTCGACTTCCTCGTCCGGGAAATCCAGCGCCGCCTCGATCCAGACCCGCAGGCCGGTCAGGCCCTCGACCACCGCGTGCACGCGCCGGGAGAAGTCGCCCTCCAGCGAACGCCGCGCCGCGCGCGCCGCCGCCTCGCTGCCCGCGGCCACCAGGTCGGCCACGGCTTCGGCCTGGGCCAGGTCCATGCGGCCCTCGAGAAAGGCGCGTTCGGTGAACTCGCCGGGGCGTGCCGCGCGCGCGCCGAGCTCCAGGCAGCGCCGCAGCAGCAGGCCCAGCAGCACGGCGCTGCCGTGGCCCTGCAGTTCAAGCACATCCTCGCCGGTATACGACTGCGGGCCCGGGAAGAAGATCAGCAGGCCGTCGTCCACCAGCTCGCCGGCGCCATCGCGGAACCGCACGTAGTGCGCATGCCGCGGCTCCGGCGGCCGGCCCAGCAGGGTATTGCCAATCGCGCGGCAGCCCGGTCCGCTCAGGCGCACGATGCCCACGCCGGCCGCACCGGCCGCCGTGGCAATCGCCGCAATCGTGTCGCGTCCACTCATCCCGCGCATCGTCGCAGAATCCACCGGTTCCGGTCAGCCGTTGGGAAGGCACTTGCCGCGGATGTACGCGGATGGCCGCGGACAAGAGCGGATAGGGCAAACGCTCTATCGGTTCTTATCCGCGGCCATCCGTGCAAATCCGCGGTGGAAGAGAATTACTTCGCGACGGCCGGGGTGGGGGTCGACTTGTCGCCGTGGCGCTTGGTGATGATCCACTGCTGCAGCAGGCCCAGGATGCCGTTGGTGCACCAGTACAGCACCAGGCCGGAGGGGAAGAAGGCCATCATCACGCCGAACACCAGCGGCATGAAGGTCATGATCTTCTTCTGCATCGGGTCCATGCCCGGCGTCGGCGTCATCTTCTGGGTGAGGTACATCACCACCAGGTTGATGGCCGGCAGGATGAAGTAGGGATCGGGCGCGGTGAGGTTCTGGATCCAGCCGATCCACGGCGCCTGCCGCATCTCGACGCTCTCGAGCAGCATCCAGTACAACGCGATGAAGATGGGGATGGTCACCAGGATCGGCAGGCAGCCGCCGAGCGGGTTGATCTTCTCCTTCTTGTAAAGCTCCATCATCGCCATCTGGAACTTCTGCTTGTCGTCGCCGTAGCGCTCCTTCAGCGCCTCGATGCGCGGCTGCACGGCGCGCATCTTGGCGAAGCTGCGGTACTGCTTGGCCGACAGCCAGTACAGCGCGATCTTGATCAGCACCACGGTCAGGATGATCGCCCAGCCCCAGTTGCCGGTCAGGTCGTGCAGCGGCTTGAGCACGTAGTCGAACATCGGCTGCGCGATCACGGTGAAGATGCCGTAGTCCAGCGACAGCTTCAGGCCCGGCGCGACCGCCTCGAGCTGCTCCTGCAGCTTCGGGCCCACCCACAGGCGGGTTTCGCGCGTGGTGGTCATGCCCGGCGCCACCGAGAACGGTTCGCCCAGCCCGCGCACCAGGTAGCGGCCCTGGCTGTTGGGCACCTTGTCCATGGTGAAGTCCTGGCGCTCGCCCGTGTTGGGCACCCAGGCCACCAGGAAGTGGTGCTGCAGCATCGCGATCCAGCCGCCGGTGACGTCGTTGCTGGTCAGCGGGCCGTCTTCATAGATGTCGGCGATGCTGACCTTCTCGAATTTCTCGGCCGGGCTGTACCAGGCGGCGCCGACGAAGCTGTAGGCCTCGGGGTTGGTCAGGCCGGCGGTGCGGCCCACGGCCGGCGGCGTCATGCGCTGCAGCTGCTCGTAGGACAGGCCGCTCCAGGGCTGGATGCCGTTGTTGCGCACTTCCACGCGCTGGGTGACCACGTAGGAACCGCGCTCGAACACCAGGGTCTTGCGCACGCTCAGGCCCGTGGCCGGGTCTTCCCAGACCAAGGGCACTTCCAGCGTGGTCGCGCCGTCGGCCAGGCGGTAGTCGCTGCGGCCGTCTTCGGTGCGGAACATCGCTTCGTGGTTCGGGGCCGGGGCACCGACCTGGGTCAGCAGGCCGGACTGCGCCACCGAGAAGGTGGCGGCGCGGCTGTCGAGCAGGCGCACCTTCTGCGCGGGCGCTTCCTTCTTGACCGGGTAGGCCAGCAGGTCGGCGCCAACCAGGGTGCCGCCGCGCGGATCAAGCTCCAGCGCGAGCACGTTGGTGCGGATCGTGACCAGGTTGGTGCTGGGCGCGGCGGTCGGGCCTTCGGGCAGGGCATTGCCCGGCGTCGGCACCTTGGGCAGGTCGGAGGCGGGCAGGGCGCTCATGCTCGGCAGGTCGCCACCCGACGGGATCGCGGCCGCGGGGGCCGTGGACGCCTGCGGGGCGGCATCGGTAGCCGGCGCGACCGGCGCCTTGCTCCATTCGAAATAAAGAAGGGTGGCGATCAGCAGCCAGGCGATGAGCAGGAAGGAACGGGTCTGGTTCATGGGCAGGCTGCGGGCGCCGGCAGTGGAGCCGGGGCCGGGCACAAGGTCTCGGTCAGGATTCGGAGGCGGGGCGTTCGCACGCGCCCGGGGAGGCCGGCATTGTGCCGGGCGGGGGCGTGGGCTTCAACGACCGGGCGCGTTCGAACAGGGTCTGCATCTGCTGGCGCAGGTCGTCGTTGGCCAGCGCCTTGGCGCCGGGCTGCACCAGCAGCACGTAATCGCCCGGGGGCAGGTGACGGCGTTCGTGCCGGAAGAACTCGCGCGCGATGCGCTTGATGCGGTTGCGGCCGACGGCGCGCTTGTCCACTTTCTTGGACACGGTGACGCCGAGCCGCGGCACGGTGGCCTCGGCCCGGACGTGGGCATGCAAGCGCAGGTGGGGGCTGGTCAGCCGCTTCGCTCCCTTGAAAACCGCCTGGTACTCGGCGGAAGCGTGCAGGCGCGCGCTGGGGGGGAACGAAGCTGACGTGGCGGGCGGGAGCGTGGTCACGGCCCGCAGGGTCGCCGCCGGGAAACCGGCGGCAACGGGTCAGACGGCCAGGCGGGCACGACCCTTGGCACGACGACGCGACAGGATCTTGCGGCCGTCGGCGGTCTTCATGCGGGCACGGAAACCGTGGTCGCGCTTACGCTTGAGGTTGCTGGGCTGGTAGGTGCGCTTGGTCGCCATGATGGCACTCGATGATTTTTGGGCGGAAAAGACCGTGGACTATAGCGGCCCGGACCAAGCTTCGTCAAGCCAGATGCGCGTGGCGGCCCGCGGCCGGCGGCGCTAGACTGCTCGCCCCGACCACTTATCCACAGCTGCGCCCTGGCGCGGCTGCTCCCCGGACTTTCGCTTGAACATGGACGCTGCCTGGCCTCGCTGCCTTGAACGACTGGAGGCCGAACTGCCGGCCGAGGAAATCCACGCCTGGCTCCGGCCGCTGCAGGCCCAGGCCAGTGCCGACGGCCTGACCCTGTACGCCCCCAATGCCTTCGTGGTGGACCAGGTGCGCGAGCACTACCTGGCCCGGATCCGCGAGCTGATGGCCCACTACGTCGGTGGCCCGGCGCCGGTCGCGCTGGAGGTGGGCTCGATCAAGCGGGTCGAGACCCCGGCCGCGACGCCCGCTGGCGAAAGGCCGCGCAGCGCCCCGGCCACCGCCTTCGCCGGCAACCTCGACAGCCACTACACCTTCGAGAACTTCGTCGAAGGCCGCAGCAACCAGCTCGGCCGCGCGGCGGCCCTGCAGGTGGCCCAGAACCCGGGCAAGGCCTACAACCCGCTGCTGCTGTACGGCGGCTCGGGCCTGGGCAAGACCCACCTGATGTACGCCGCCGGCAACCTGATGCGTCAGAACAATCCGGGCATGCGCGTGCTCTACCTGCGTTCGGAACAGTTCTTCAGCGCGATGATGAAGTCGCTGCAGGAGAAGTCCATGGACCAGTTCAAGCGCCAGTTCCAGCAGGTGGACGCGCTGCTGATCGACGACATCCAGTTCTTCGCCGGCAAGAACACCACCCAGGAAGAGTTCTTCCACACCTTCAACGCGCTGTTCGACGGCAAGCAGCAGATCATCCTCACCTGCGACCGTTACCCGCGCGAGGTGGAAAACCTCGAGACGCGGCTCAAGACGCGGCTCACCTGGGGCCTGTCGGTGGCGATCGAGCCGCCCGATTTCGAGACCCGCGCGGCCATCATCACCGCCAAGGCGGTCGAGCGCGGCGTGAAGTTGCCCGACGACGTGGCCTACCTGATCGCCAAGCGCATGCGCTCGAACGTCCGCGACCTGGAAGGCGCACTCAACACGCTGGCGGCGCGCTCGAACTTCATGGCCAAGCCGATCACCGCCGAGTTCGCCCAGGAAACCCTGCGCGACCTGCTGCGCGCGCAGCAGCAGGTGGTGTCCATCAGCAATATCCAGAAGACCGTGGCAGACTACTACCAGCTGCGCATGGCGGACCTTTTGTCGAAGCGGCGGACGCGCTCCCTGGCGCGCCCGCGGCAGATGGCGATGGCCCTGTCCAAGGAACTCACCGAGCACAGCCTGCCGGAAATCGGCGATGCCTTCGCGGGGCGTGACCACACCACCGTGATGCACGCCTGCAAGGTCATGCGCGAACTGCGCGAAACCGACGGCAAGCTGCGGGAAGACTGGGACAAGCTGCTGCGCAAGTTGAGCGAATAAGCGTCGCCGCGAGGCCTGGGGACGGCCTGTGGACAAGTTGGGGGAACCGGCGCGACCGGATTTTTATCCACAGCTTGTGCCAGTCTGTCCCGGACCTGGCGCACAGGCTTACGAGTTCAGTAAAAACCTTCAACATCAACAAGTTGTGTGTGTTATCCGGAGAAAATCCCGGCTCTACCACCACCACTTTTAGATATATCCACTCTTGGAGCATGGGGATCCGCATGCGTTTCAGCCTGACGCGAGAAGTCCTACTCAAACCCCTGCAGCAGGTCGTGAACGTGGTCGAGCGCCGGCAGACCCTGCCCGTGCTGGCCAACCTGCTGGTCAACGTCGAAGGCAGCAAGCTGTCGATGACCGGCACCGACCTGGAAGTCGAAATGGTCGCGCGCACCGACGTGGACGATGCCCAGCCGGGCGAGACCACCATTCCGGCGCGCAAGCTGTTCGAGATCGTGCGTGCCCTGCCCGACGGCAGCCGCGTCACCCTCAGCCAGTCCGGCGACAAGGTGACGGTGCAGGCCGGCCGCAGCCGCTTCACCCTGGCCACCCTGCCCGGCAACGATTTCCCTGCGGTGGAAGACCTGGACCTGGTCGAGCGCATCCGGGTGCCCGAGGCCGCGCTGAAGGAGCTGATCGAACGCACCGCCTTCGCGATGGCCCAGCAGGACGTGCGCTATTACCTCAACGGCCTGCTGCTGGACCTGCGTGAAGCCTCGCTGCGCTGCGTGGCCACCGACGGCCATCGCCTGGCCCTGTGCGAAGCCCCGCTGCCGTCCGGCGCCCAGACCCGCAAGCAGATCATCCTGCCCCGCAAGGGCGTGCTGGAGCTGCAGCGCCTGCTCGAGGGCGGCGACCGCGAGGTCGAGCTGGAAGTCGGCCGGAACCACCTGCGCATGCGCCGGGAAGATGTCACCTTCACCTCCAAGCTGATTGACGGCCGCTTCCCGGACTACGACGCGGTGATCCCGATTGGTGCCGACAAGGAAGTGAAGGTGGACCGCGAGGCCCTGCGCGCCGCCCTGCAGCGCGCGGCCATCCTGTCCAACGAGAAGTACCGCGGCGTGAAGCTGGAAATCAGCCCGGGCCAGCTGCGCATCGTCGCGCACAACCCCGAGCAGGAAGAGGCGCAGGAAGAGGTCGAGGCCGAGACCCGCGTGGACGGGCTGAGCATCGGCTTCAACGTGACCTACCTGCTGGACGCGCTGAGCGCCCTGCGCGAGGAGTTCGTCATCATCAACCTGCGCGACGCCAACTCCTCGGCCCTGGTCCGCGAGGCCAGCCACGAGCGGAGCCGCCACGTGGTGATGCCGCTGCGCCTGTGACCGGCCTGCGGTCCCGTCGTTCCCGCCGCCCGGCCCTTGCCGGGCGGCGTCGTTTTGGCCGCCGGCCGGGGTGGGCGCCGGGTCAGGGTCCCAAGGCCGGCCGATGCGGCTGACCCGCCTGGATGTGCGCCATCTGCGCTGCCTGGAGTCCGCCGAGTTCCGGCCGGCCCCCGGGCTGAACCTCATCACCGGCGGTAACGGGGCGGGCAAGACCAGCCTGATCGAGGCGGTGCACCTGCTTGGTTACGGCCGTTCGTTCCGGGGCCGGGTGCGCGACGGGCTGATCCGGACGGGAAGCCCGCACCTGGAGCTCTACGCCGAGTGGCTGGACGGCCAGGGCCGGGGCCGCCGCGCCGGCCTGCGCCACAGTGGCAATGCCTGGGAGGCGCGGCTGGACGGTGCGCCCGCCCCCAGCCTGACAGAACTGTGCGCCGAGCTGGCCGTCGTGACTTTCGAGCCTGGCAGCCACGAGCTGATCGCGGGCGGCGCCGAACACCGCCGCCGATTCCTGGACTGGGCCCTGTTCCACGTGGAACCAGCCTTCCTGCCGGTGTGGCGCCGCTATGCGCGGGCTCTCAAGCAGCGGAACGCCCTGCTCAAGCGTGGGCCCTCGCCCTCCTCCCTGGCGCCCTGGGACCGCGAACTGGCGGAATCCGGCGAATCCCTCAGCCGCCTGCGTTCCGGCTACCTAGAGCGCCTGGAGCCCGTGCTGGAGGCCACGGCGCGGGAGTTCCTGCCCGAACTCGGTGCCGCGGGCCTGCGTTTCCTGCCCGGCTGGCGCCGTGAGGAACTGTCGCTCGAGGACGCCTTGCTGCTGGCCCGCGATCGGGACATCGCGCTGGGCTACACCTCGCCGGGCCCGCACCGCGCGGACTGGCGCGTCGACTACGTGGGCCTGCCAGGCCGCGAGGCGCTCTCGCGCGGCCAGGAAAAGCTCACCGCCTTGGCCTGCGTGCTGGCACAGGCCCGCGCCTTCGCCGCCGATCGCGGCGAGTGGCCGCTGGTGTGCCTGGATGACCTGGCCTCCGAACTGGATGCCGCCCACCAGCACCAGGCCCTCGCCTCGGTGCTGGCCTCCGGCGCGCAGGTGCTGCTGACCGCCACCGAAGCGCCACCCACGCTGGCCGGCGGCATCGTCCCGGAACGGAGGTTCCACGTGGAACGCGGACAGCTGCGCGACGCCTGAACCGCGCACGCCGCACGCCGGGCCAGGGCGGGGTACGCCGCCCAACGCGCCGCGGCCACGCGCTATACTTGGCACTCATTATTTATAGGCGCGCTGCGGCCTTCCGTGGCGCCTGCGCGCCGGTGTGGCCCAACGCGAGACACCGCCAGAAATGACCGACGAAACGAACCTGCCGCCCGTTCCGACCAACACCTACGATTCCAGCAAGATCACCGTGCTGCGCGGCCTGGAGGCCGTCCGCAAGCGCCCCGGCATGTACATCGGCGACGTGCACGACGGCACCGGCCTGCACCACATGGTGTTCGAGGTCGTGGACAACGGCATCGACGAAGCCCTGGCCGGCCACTGCGACCACCTGATCGTCACCCTGCACAACGACGGCTCCTGCTCGGTGTCCGACAACGGCCGCGGCATTCCCACCGACATCCACAAGGAAGAGGGCGTGTCGGCGGCCGAGGTCATCATGACCGTGCTGCACGCGGGCGGTAAGTTCGACGACAACAGCTACAAGGTTTCCGGCGGCCTGCACGGCGTGGGCGTGTCGGTGGTCAACGCGCTGTCGTCGAAGCTGTGGCTCGACATCTGGCGCGACGGCCAGCACCACCAGCAGGAATACGCGGTGGGCGAGCCGGTGTATCCGCTCAAGGTGGTGGGGCCGTCGACCAAGCGCGGCACCGAGCTGCGCTTCCTGCCCAATGCCGAGATCTTCACCGACACCGAATTCCACTACGACATCCTGGCCAAGCGCCTGCGCGAGCTGAGCTTCCTCAACTCCGGCGTCAAGATCGAACTGATCGACGAACGCGGCGAAGGCAAGCGCGACCTGTTCGAGTACGAAGGCGGCATCAAGAGCTTCGTGGAACACCTGGCGGCGGTAAAAACCCCGCTACATCAATCAGTTATCTCCGCTTCGGGCGAAAAGGACGGCATCGTCGTCGACATCGCGGTCCAGTGGACCGATGCCTACCAGGAAACGATGTTCTGCTTCACCAACAACATCCCGCAGAAGGACGGCGGCACCCACCTGATCGGTTTCCGCGCCGCGCTGACCCGCACGCTCAGCAACTACATCGAGCAGAGCGGCATCGCCAAGCAGGCCAAGATCACGCTGAGCGGCGACGACATGCGCGAAGGCATGATCGCCGTGCTGTCGGTGAAGGTGCCCGACCCCAGCTTCAGCTCGCAGACCAAGGAAAAGCTGGTGTCCTCGGAAGTGCGCCCGGCCGTGGAAGCGGTGATCGGCGCCAAGCTCGAGGAATTCCTGCAGGAGCGTCCGAACGAAGCGCGCGCCATCGCCGGCAAGATCGTCGACGCCGCGCGTGCGCGCGAAGCCGCGCGCAAGGCCCGCGACCTGACCCGCCGCAAGGGCGCGCTCGACATCGCCGGCCTGCCCGGCAAGCTGGCCGACTGCCAGGAGAAGGATCCGGCGCTGTCGGAACTCTTCATCGTCGAGGGTGACTCCGCCGGCGGCTCGGCCAAGCAGGGCCGCAACCGCAAGACCCAGGCCATCCTTCCGCTCAAGGGCAAGATCCTCAACGTCGAGCGCGCGCGCTTCGACCGCATGCTGGCGTCGGCGGAAGTGGGCACGCTGATCACCGCGCTGGGCTGCGGCATCGGCAAAGACGAGTACAACCCGGACAAGCTGCGCTACCACCGCATCATCCTGATGACCGACGCCGACGTGGACGGCTCGCACATCCGCACGCTGCTGCTGACCTTCTTCTACCGGCAGATGCCGGAGCTGATCGAGCGCGGCCACGTCTACATCGGCCTGCCGCCGCTGTACAAGATCAAGCAGGGCAAGAACGAGCTCTACCTCAAGGACGACGGCGCGCTCAACGCCTACCTGGTGAACAACGCGGTCGAGAACGCCGAGCTGCGCACCGACGAAGGCGCGCCGCCGATCACCGGCGCCGCGCTCGAGAAGCTGCTGCTCGACTTCGTCGCCGCGCGCGAGACCATCGCCCGCTTCGCGCACCGCATCGACACCCCGGTGCTGGAGGCGATGCTGGAAATGCCGCCGCTGAAGGCCGAGGATTTCGCCGACGCCGACACGCTGGCGCCCTGGTGCCGCGAGCTCGAGAAGCACCTCAACGCCACGGGCCTCGGCCGCGCGCGCTACATCTTCAGCATCCTGCCCGCTAACGACGACGGCCACGCCGGCGCGCTGGTGGTGAACAAGCAGCACCACGGCCTGGCCGCCACCCAGGTGCTGGCCGCGCCGCAGCTGCTGGGCGGCGAACTGCGCCAGATCACCGAAGTGGCCACGGCGCTCGAAGGCCTGCTGCAGCCCGGCGCCAGCGTCGCCCGCGGCGGCAAGAGCCAGCCGGTGGCCAACTTCGCGCAGGCCCAGGAATGGCTGCTCGAAGAGGCCAAGAAGGGCCGCACCATCCAGCGCTTCAAGGGCCTGGGCGAAATGAATCCCGAGCAGCTGTGGGACACCACCGTAAATCCGGAGACGCGCCGCCTGCTGAAGGTGCGCATCGAGGACGCGGTCGCCGCCGACCAGATCTTCGCCACCCTGATGGGCGACGTGGTCGAACCGCGCCGCGAGTTCATCGAGGACAACGCCCTGCGGGTCGCCAACCTTGACGTCTGATCCGGTCACCGCGGCGACGGCGGTCGAACCGCCGCCGCTGCCCGCGGCCGTCGAACCGACGCCGGCACCGAAGAAGCCGAGCGGCCCGTTCCCGGGCTTCCTGGTCGACAGCCTGCTGGCGGGCCTGATCCTGATGGTGGCCTCCACCCTGCTGGTCACCGCGGTGATGGTGCCCAGCCTGCTGTCGACCGAAGCCGGCAGCGCCGACTTCGAAGGCATCATGGAAACGCTGATGCCGCAGATCACCGTGGCCGCGATCGCCGCGATGCTGATCGCCGCCGTGGGCGTGTGGGCAGCGCGCGGACGCAGCCTGGCCGCGATGCCGCGCCCGGGCTCCACCGCCATCGCCTACGTGTTCGCGGTGCTGGCGGGCCTGGCCGTGCAGGGCTTCGCGTGGCTGGTGTCCTGGCTGCTGGCCCAGGCCGACACCGGCATCCGGCCCAGCAACGCCGAGCCGCTGATCGCGCTGGCGCGCAGCACGCCCTGGCTGGCCTGGCTGATGGTGGTGGTGGTGGGCCCGTTCGCCGAGGAGCTGCTGTTCCGGCACGTGCTGCTGCGCCGTTTCGCCCTTGCCGGACGCGGCGTCGCCGGCCTGGTGCTGATCTCGGTGCTGTTCGCCCTGATGCACGAACCCGTGCCCGGCGAGCAGCCGCTGCTGGCCTGGCTGGGCGCGCTGGTGCTGTACACCGGCATGGGCGTGGGCTTCGGTGCCGTGTACCTGCGCACCGGCCGCCTGGGCGCCGCCTTCGTCGCGCACGCCACCTGCAACCTGGCGGCGATGGCCCTGCTGGCGTATTCGATCGGCTGAGCGCAGGGTTACACTTGCCACCGCCGATGCGCCCCGCGCGCCGGCCACCGGGGACCCACGCAGGAACGCCATGAGCAAACGCCACCTTTACCTGTTGGCCTTCTCGATCATCGCCATCGCGATGGCCGCCATGTACTACAAGTGGACCGTGCTCAAGTTCCCGCTGCAGCCCGATGCCCAGGTGCAGGTGTGGACCGTGCAGGCGCACGTGGAATACCAGCCGCGCAAGGGCGCCAACACCGTCACCCTGCAGCTGCCGGGCGTGGCCCCCGGCTGGACCGTGCTCGAAGAGCGCTTCGTCGCCCGCAACTATTCCAAGCTCGAGGAATCCGGCGCCGACGGCCGCGAGGTGCAGTGGGCCATCCGCCGCGCCTTGGGCGAGCAGGACCTGTACTACCGCGCCACCGTGGTGCGTGCCGATGACCACCAGGCCGCCACGCTCGACTTCGACCCCGTGATCCCCGAGCCCGCCGTGCTGGAGGAGCCGTACTCCACCGCCGCCCAGACCCTGCTCGACCAGGTGCGCGACCGCTCGTCCAACACCATCACCTTCGCGCGCGAACTGCTGCGCCGCCTCGGCGAGAACACCCCGGGCGAGGAAGTGGGCCTGCTGGCCGAGCGCTACGGCAGCGACGACGTCGCCCGCAGCAACTTCATCGTGCAGCTGCTGGCCAGCCGCAACATCCCGGCGCGCGTGGTCTACGGCATCCCGCTGTCGGGCGAAGAGCGTGCGCCCGAGACGCGCATGCAGACCTGGCTGATCGTGCACGACGGCCTGGGCTGGACCACGCTGGATCCGCGCACCGCCGCCGAGGGCGCGCCGGCCGACCTGTTCCTGTGGAGCGCCAGCGGCAAGCCGCTGCTGGCCATCGACGGCGAACCGCCGGCGGCCCTGATGTTCACCGTCAGCCGCAACCTGGCCGACGCCATGGCCACGGCCGAGCGCCGCCTGGAAGTGCAGGACGCCAACCTGGTGCGCTACTCCCTGCTCAGCCTGCCGCTGCAGGCGCAGGAGACCTACCGCATCCTGCTGATGGTGCCGATCGGCGCCTTCATCATGCTGCTGCTGCGCAACCTGGTCGGCGTGAAAACCTACGGTACCTTCATGCCGGTGCTGATCGCGCTGGCCTTCCGCGAGACCTCGCTGCTGGCGGGCGTGGTGCTGTTCGCCTTCGTGGTGTTCGCCGGCCTGCTGGTGCGCTTCTACCTGGAGCGATTGCGGCTGCTGCTGGTGCCGCGCCTCACCGCCATCCTGATCCTGGTGGTGCTGCTGATGGCCGCGGTGAGCGTGCTGTCCAACCGCCTGGGCATCGAGGTCGGCCTGTCGGTGGCGCTGTTCCCGATGGTGATCATGGCCATGACCATCGAGCGCATGTCCGTGGCCTGGGACGAGCGCGGCGCCGGCACCGCCCTGCGCGAAGGCGTGGGCACCCTGATCGTGGCCGCGCTGGCCTACGTGGTGATGAGCTGGCCGCCGCTGGAGCACCTGGTGTTCGTGTACCCGGAGACCCTGCTGGTGCTGTTCGCATTCTCGCTGCTGCTGGGCCGCTACTCCGGCTACCGGCTCAACGAGCTGCTGCGCTTCCGTGCCCTGGCGCGCGAGCCCGACCCGATCGTGCCGCCGCCCGCCGCCAGCGACGCGACCGACACCGCCGCCCCGGAATCCAGGGCCTGACCGGTGGCGCTGTTCAATCCGTTCCGCGTCGCCAAGCGCCTGCGCCAGATCGGGCTGATGGGCATCGGCCAGCGCAACGCGCACTACGTGCTGATGCACAACCCGCGCAAGTTCTACCCGCGCGTGGACGACAAGCTGCTGACCAAGAAGCTGGCGCTCAAGGAAGGCCTGCCGGTGCCCGACCTCTACGCCGTGGTGCGCGAGGAGCACGAGATCGCCGAGCTGCATGACAAGCTCAAGGGTCGCGACAGTTTCGTGGTCAAGCCCGCGCACGGCTCGGGCGGCGACGGCATCCTGGTCATTTCCGGTCGCCGCGGCGACAAGTACCGTCGCGCCAACGGCTCGCTGATGGGCCGCGAGGAGTTCGAGCACCACCTGTCCAACGGCCTGTCGGGCCTGTTCTCGCTGGGCGGCCAGCCCGACCACCTGATCGTCGAATACTGCGTGCAGTTTGATCCGATCTTCGACAACGTCAGCTATAAGGGCGTGCCCGACATCCGCATCATCGTCTTCCTGGGCTATCCGGTGATGGCGATGATCCGCCTGCCCACGCGCATGTCCGACGGCAAGGCCAACCTGCACCAGGGCGCGATCGGCGTGGGCATCGACATCCCCACCGGCAAGACCAAGCGCGGCGTCTGGGGCACCGAGATCATCCGCGAACACCCGGACACCGAACACAGCATCGTGGGCCTGGCCATCCCGCATTGGCAGGACCTGCTGCAGATGGCCTCGCGCTGCTACGAACTCTCCGAGCTGGGCTACGTTGGCGTGGATTTCGTACTCGACCGCGACAAGGGTCCGCTGATCCTGGAGCTCAACGCGCGTCCGGGCCTGGCCATCCAGATGGCCAACGGCAATGGCCTGGAACACCGCCTGCGCAAGGTCGAGGCGCTGCGGGACCAGGGCCTGCTGTCGAAGGATCCGGCCGAACGCGTGGCTTACGCGCTCGCGAACTTTCCCACCACGGGCTGAACGTCGCGGCGGGTCTTAACGAGGTTTTAAGATCGGCCGGCCCGCAAGCCGGCAAGCTTGCGCCAAGAGAGATGGATACGGGGGCGAACGGAATTTCCGGCCAGCCGGATTGAGCGAATGCTCTATTCCCGTTACCCTTGCTGGCCCACCACCGCGTTCGGCGCGGCGCCAAGGAGTTACCCATGAAGGTCCAACGTTCGTTCGCCCTTGCCACTGCCATCCTGCTTGCCGGTTCGTTCGCGACCGTTGACGCGGATGCCACCTCGCGCCGCAACGCCGAGCGCAAGGCGAAGGAAGAGAAGGTCGAATCCCAGTACCCGGAAGCGACCCGCGAAGAACCCAAGGGTGGCTACTCCTCGCGCCTCTCGCGCCAGATCAAGAAGCTGCAGGACGCCTACGGCGCCGACGGCAAGGAAAACGAGACCATCGCCGCGGCCGAGGAAATCATCGCCAACGACAAGGCCCAGGCCTATGACAAGTCCATGGCCTACCTGCTGGCCGGCAGCGCCGCCATCGGCCTGGACGACGACGCCCGCGCCGAAACCTACCTGAGCAAGGCAATCGCCGAGAACGCGCTGTCCAACGACAACCACTACACCGCCATGCTCAGCCTGGCCTCGGTTTACATCAACACCGAGCAGTACGACAAGGCCGGCCCGCTGCTGCAGCGCGTGATCGACGAAACCAAGACCACCAACCCGGAGGTCTACGGCCTGCTGGGCGCCAACTACTACAACAACGACAAGTACGCCGAGGCCATCGCGCCGCTCAAGCGCGCCATGGAGCTCAAGCCCGACGCCCCCGACGCGCAGTGGCAGCAGATGCTGATGGCCAGCTACGCCGAACTCGGCCAGGACGGCGAGGCCGTGAAGATGGCCGAAGAGCTGCAGCGCAAGAACCCGGACGACAAGAAGGCGCTGATGAACCTGGCGGCGCTGTACGGCAACGCCGACATGCAGGACAAGGCCGTCGCCCTGCTCGAGGACGCCCGCAAGCGTGGCCTGCTGACCACCGCCGACGATTACCAGCGCCTGTTCGGCACCTACTACAACATGGAGCGCGAGGCCGACGCGGCCGCCGTGCTGCAGGAAGGCATCGACAAGTCCATCCTGCCGGCCGACGGCAAGACCTACGCGCTGCTGGCCCAGTCGCACTACTTCAGCGACAACATCCCGGCCGCCATCGCCGCCGCGCAGAAGGCCGCGCCGATCGCCACCGACGGCGAGCCCGCGCTGTTCCTCGCCCAGATCCTTGGCCAGGAAGACCGCAACGAAGAGTCCAAGGCCGCGGGCCAGCAGGCCCTGGCGAAGGGTGTGAAGAAGCCGGGCGAAGCCTGGATGGCCATCGCCCGCGCCGAGTACTATCTGGAGAACCAGGCGGCCGCGGCCGCGGCCTACCGTGAAGCCGCCAAGGACCCCAGCACCCGGGAACAAGCCCAGAAGGCGCTGGCCCAGATCTCCCGCTGATCGGTTGGTAAACCGGTAACCTTCGTATAAGCTAACAAGTTCCCGCCGGTGTTCGGCGGGTCACGGCTGAACGCCGACCGACCGAGAGCTCGAGCCGCCACCCGCATGACGGACAAGAATTACAACTACGAAAACGCACCCCAGGGCATCAGCTGGGCACGAATCGGCGGCAACGCGTTTGCGATCGCGCTCCATGCGGTTGCCTTCATGTTGATGCTGGTGCCCCCGGCCGCGCCGGAGCAGGCGGACAAGGAAGAAGAAGTGACCCAGGTCAGCTTCATCGAACCGCCGCCGCCGCCCCCGCCGCCGCCGCCGCCGCCGCCGGAACCGCCCAAGGTGGTCCAGAAGATCATCGAGCAGCCCAAGCCGACGCCGGTTCCGCCGCCGCCGGAAGAGCCGCCGGTGGTGTTCGACGACCCGAGCCCGATCGACATCGAGGCCCCGCCGCCGGCTCCGCCGTCGCCGCCCGCCCCGCCGGCCGACTTCGCGCCCTCCGAGGACATCAGTGGCCGCGCGCTCAACCAGCCGCGCTACCCGGCCAAGGAAGCCCGTGAAGGCGTGGGCGGCACCGTTGTCCTGCGCGTCACCATCGACGCCGCCGGCAACGTGCTCAACGTCGCCATCCAGAGTTCGAGCCGCAACCGCAACCTCGACCGCGCCGCCATGGATGCGGCACGCCGCTGGAAGTTCAATCCCGGCATGCGTGGTGGCCAGAAGGTGGGTGGCGATGTGCTCGTCCCCGTGAAGTTCACTCCGCCCAAGTAACGCCAAGCCGACATTCCCGTAAACGGTTAATCACAAAGAAAGGCACTCTTATGCTGCAGGACATCCTCCTCACCGTCGCCGCCGCCGCGCCGGCCGCCGCTGGCGGCGCTGCCAACAACGCGGAAGCCCTCTCCCAGATGGGTTTCTCCCACCTCTTCCAGGAAATGACCGCCGATCCGGGCGAGTTCTTCGTCTCCTGGGTCGTGTTCCTGATGCTGGTCGTGATGTCGTTCGGCTCGTGGTGGTACACCATCGTCAACGCCATCAAGAACGCCGTGGTCTCCAGCCGCGCCGACACCGTCGTCCGCACCTTCTGGGAAACCCCGAACGCGCAGGACGCCATCCGCTTCATGGAAGAGCAGCCGGCCAACGAGCCCTTCTCGAAGATCGCGCTCGACTGCGCCCAGGCCGCCGCCCATCACCAGCGCCACGAAGGCAGCCGCCTGGTGGACGCCCTGAACCGCTCCGAGTTCATCGACCGCGCCCTGCGCCAGGCCGTGACGCGTGAAAGCGCCAAGCTCGAGAACGGCATGACCTGGCTGGCCACCGTCGGCGCCACCGCGCCCTTCGTCGGCCTGCTCGGCACCGTGTGGGGCATCTACGGCGCCCTGATCCGCATCGGTGCCACCGGCCAGGCGTCCATCGACGCGGTCGCGGGCCCGGTCGGCGAGGCGCTGATCATGACCGCCCTCGGCCTGTTCGTCGCGATCCCGGCCGTGCTTGCGTACAACGCCTTCAACCGCGCCAACCGCAACACCTACGCCAAGTTCGACACCTTCGCGCACGACCTGCACGACTTCTTCGCCACCGGCTCGCGCGTCGGCGACATGCCGGCCAAGCGTTGATCCGGACGACAGGTTAACCAGGAGCAGCCGTCATGGCCTTTTCAAGCAACTCTGGTGGCGGTGGCCCGATGGCCGACATCAACGTCACGCCCCTCGTGGACGTGATGCTGGTGCTGCTGATCATCTTCATGATCACCGCGCCGCTGATGTCGCATAAGGTCAAGGTCGAGCTTCCGCAGGCCACCCTGGCAGAGAAGCCGCCCATCGACATTCCACCGATCACTCTGGCCGTGACGTCTGCAGGCAAGGTGTATTGGAACGATGAAGCGGTAACGGCCGACATGCTCGACGCGCGCCTGGCGGTCCTCGCCCAGCGCACGCCGCAGCCGCAGGTGGACGTGCGCGCCGACAACGTCACCAAGTATTCGGTCATTGCCGACGTGGTGAAGAAGGTGCGTCTGGCCGGTATCCGCAAGGTGGGCTTCGTGTCCACCCCCGAGCGCTGAGGAGAACCCAGCATGGCATTCGCCTCGAACTCCGGTACCGGCCCGATGGCCGACATCAACGTCACGCCCCTGGTGGACGTGATGCTGGTGCTGCTCATCATCTTCATGGTCACCGCGCCCGCCCTGTCCTACCAGATCCAGGTCGACCTGCCGCAGCGGACGTCCAATCCGCCGCCGCAGCCTAAGGATCCGCCCGAGCCGATCCGCCTGCGGATCGAGGCGGGCGGCACCGTCACCTGGAACAACTCGCCGATTCCGATCTCGGTGCTCCAGTCGTCGCTGGAAGTTGAAGCGCAGCGTGCGCAGCAGCCGACCCTGGAAATCGAAACGGACCCGGATGCACAGTACGAAATGCTCGCGAAGGTCCTGGCTCGCGCCAAGAACTCCGGCATGGAAAAGATCGCTTTCGTGGATCCCGGCCAGTAAGCCGAGCTTCCCGCACCTGCAGCAGCGCCGCCTCCGGGCGGCGTTTTTTTTGGTCGCGCGGTACGCCCGGCGCCAGCACCTCCCAACAAGCGCTTGCAAGCCGCCTGCCCAGGAGCGTAGAAGGAAAGTCGCCACCCCCCGACAGGAGTAGCGCCATGGCCTTCGCCGCCGCAAGCAGCAACACGGACACGATGTCGGACATCAACATCACGCCTCTGGTGGACGTCATGCTGGTGCTGCTGGTGATCTTCATGGTCACCGCCCCGATGCTGGACTTCCGCAATTCCCTGCGCCTGCCCCACGGCGTGCCGCCCGAGCGCGTGGTCGAACCCGAAACCCTGCAGCTGCAGGTGGACCCCGGCGACCTGTTCCGGCTCGAAGGCGAGGCCATGACGCCGGTGGCCCTGCAGGCCCGCCTGGCCCAATGGCGCCAGGCCCAGCCTGACGGCGTGCTCAAGCTGGAGGTCAATGCGGATGCAGACTACCAGTCCGCGGCCACCGCGATGGCAGTGGCCCGCCGGGCCGGCATCGACAACATCGGCCTGGTCGAACCCTGACCGGCACCCGCGCCCGCACCGCCCTCAGCGGTGCGGGCCCACCCGCGCAATGATGTCCAGGTAGGCCCGCACGGTGGGCATCAGGCCCGCATGCAGGGCCTCGCCGAACAGCGCGTGGCCGATCGACACCTCCAGCACCCCCGGCACCGCGGCCAGGAAATCGCCCAGGTTGGCCTGGCTCAGGTCGTGGCCGGCATTCACGCCGAGGCCCAGCGACCGGGCCTCCCGCGCGGTGGCGGCACACAGGGCCAGCGCCGCGCCGGGGTCGCCGGCCGCATGCGCCTCGGCGTAGGGCCCGGTGTAGATCTCGATCCGGTCCGCGCCCAGAGCCGCGGCCTGCGCCAGGCCCGGTGCCCCGGCATCCATGAACAGCGACACCCGCACGCCCATGGCCTTGAGCTCGGCGACCAGCGGCGCCAGCCGTGCGGCATCCCGCGCCAGGTCGAAGCCGTGGTCCGAGGTCAGCTGGCCGTCGCCGTCCGGCACGAGGGTCGCCTGCTGCGGACGCACGGCCCGCACCAGCGCCAGGAAGCCGGGATAGCCGGGCCGGGGCGGCGCGAAGGGATTGCCCTCGAGGTTGTATTCGACCCGGCCCGCAACCACGGCGGCCAGGGCCTGCACGTCGTCGGGCCGGATGTGGCGCTGGTCCGGGCGCGGATGCACGGTGATGCCTCCGGCCCCTGCCGCGATGGCTGCCTCCGCGGCCGCCACCACCGAGGGTTCGCTGCCGCCGCGCGAATTGCGCAGCACGGCCACCTTGTTGACGTTGACGCTGAGTACGGTCATCCCGCCAGCCTACCCCGCCCGGGCCCCGCGCGAAAACCCGCCCGGTGTCCGGATTGCCTGCGGCCTTTGCGTGATAATCCGCGGATGTTCCCCAACCGCCTTGTCCCTGCCGTACTGCTGCTCGCCGCCACCTTGCTGGCAGCGCCGCCCTGCCATGCCGACGCCATCCCCGGCTCGCCACTGCTGCGCGAGTTTTCCGCCGAAGACACCAAGGCCACGCCCAGCTACCTGTCGGTGACGACCGCGCCGAGCGGCGAAGTCTTCGTCGGCAACCTGGAGGGCGTGCTTCGCTACGACGGCGTCGACTGGCTGCTGACCACGCTGCCCGGCCGCTCGCCCGGCCGTTCGCTCGCCACCGGCACCGATGGCCTGGTCTACGTGGGTGGTTACGACACCTTCGGACGCCTGGTGCGCGGCAGCGACGGCCACTACCGCTACGAGGAACTGCTTGAGCGCGCCGGCCTGCGCGGCGACAAGCGCCACGTCGGCATCGTCTGGGAAGTCCTGCCGACGCCGCAGGGCGTGTACTTCCGCGCCGAGTTCGCGCTGTACTTCGTGCCGTATTCCAAGGCCCCTGCGCAGCGGTGGAAAACCAGCAGCGACGTCCGCAGCTTCTACCTGGCCGGCGACACGCTGTACGCGCGCGTGCAGGGACGCGGCCTTTGCCGGTTCGTGGATGGAAAGTTCGAACTCGAGCCTGGCGGCGACGTCTTCAAGGATCGCGTGCTGGCGGGCCTCGTGGACAAGGGCGACTGGCGCCTGCTGGTGAGCCGCGACGGAATGTATCGCGCCGATGCGCAGGGCATCGCCGCGCTTCCGGGCGAGGCCGGCAAACTGCTAGCCGGCAAGCGCAACTATGTCGCGCAGGGACTGGACGACGGCAGCCTGGTGGTGGGCACGCTCGACGGCGAGCTGTTCCGCATCGGCCAGGACTTCCGCCTGCGCGAGCAGGTGGACCTGGGCGGATTTGGCATCCAGGAGCTGGGGCTGGACCGCGAAGGCGGCGTCTGGGCGGCCACCGAAGGCAACCTGGTGCGCCTGTCCCTGCCCTCGCCCTGGACCTTCCTGGGCGAAGCCCAGGGACTGGCGGGAAGCCCCAGCGATTTCGAATGGCACCAGGGCGCGCTGTGGCTGGCGTCCACCCGCGGCGTCGCGCGGCTCGTGCCGGGTGCCGAGGGCAAACTGGTGCACCAGGCCCTGCCCTGGACCGAGTTCGAAGCCACGGCCCTGCACTCCAGTGACGCCGGCCTGATGATCGGCGTGCGCGAAGGCCTGCTGGTGCTGGACCCCGGCGCCAGCACGCCGCGTTCGCTCTACCGGCACGACTACCACGGCGTCTACGGCTTCCTGCGGTCCCGCCACGACCCCAGTCTGGTCTACGGCATCACCGCCTCCGACCTGCTGCTGCTGCGCGAACGCGAGGGACGCTGGCAGCTGGCCTCGGCCATCCCGCTCGACGGCATCAGCACCTATGGCGTGGAAGAGGGCGGGCCCGGCGAACTGTGGATGGGCGATACCCGCGGACCCGCGCAGCATTGGCGCCTGGACCTCGACGCCGGCACGGTGATCTCGCGCGAAACCTACGCCGACGACCGCGGCCTGGCCGTCGACGCCCAGGCGGGCACCAGCCTCTACCAACTCGACGGCCGCATCCACGCCGTCAGCGGCAGCCGCGGTTTCCGGCTCGAGGGCGACCGCTTCGTGCCCGACCTGGCCCCGCCCTTCACTCTGGTCGACCGCCCGCACGAACTGGTGGTGGAAGAGACGCCACTGGGCGCCTACGCCTATACCTCGCGCCAGCTGCTGCACCGCCCCCGCCCGGGCGCCGACTGGCAGCCGCTGTATCCGGGTTCGGACGCGGCGGCCGGTTATTCCTGGTTGCGCGTCAGCCGCGACGGCGTGCTGCGCATCGCCACCTGGAACGGCCTGCTGCAGTTCGACGCCAGCGAACCCGCGCCACGACCCCAGCCCCTGACGCTGGGCATGGACAGCGTGCAGGCCCGCGGACCCGACGGCCACGTGCTCGTGCTGCCGACCCGCAGCGCGGCCGGCCCGGTGCCGGTGCCGCCCGGCCACAGCCTCAACCTGCGCTTCGGCATGGTGAGCCTGGAGAGTGGCGCCGAGTTCCGCTACCTGCTGCACGGCGTCACCCCGGAATGGAGCGCGTGGACCGACCGCGACCTGTTCATCCGCGCGCTGGCGGCCGGCGACTACGTGCTGGAAGTGCAGGCGCGCACGCGCAACGGCCGCCAGGCCGCAGCCATGAGCTACCAGTTCCAGGTGCAGCCGCGCTGGTACGAGCAGTGGTGGCTGCTGGCGCTGGCCGTGGTGGCGGTCTGCGCACTGGGCGTGGCGTTTGCGCTTTGGCTGGTGCGCCAGCGCACCGAACGCTACCTGGCGGCCAACCGCCGGCTCGAGGGCCGCATCGCCGAACGCACGCGCGAGCTGGAAGAGGTCAACCGCAAGCTGGCCGAACTGGTCACCGAGGATGCCCTGACCGGCGTGGCCAACCGGCGTGCGCTGGAGAACGGCCTGCGCCGCGAGTGGCACCGCTGCCTGGACCAGCGCCGCCCGCTGTCGGTGCTGATGATCGACGTGGACAACTTCAAGGCCTACAACGACGAACACGGCCACCTGGAAGGCGACGTGCAGCTGCGTGGCATCGCCCAGCGCCTGACCGCGCAGCATGATCCGCAGCGCGAGCTGCTGGCGCGCTACGGCGGCGAGGAGTTCGCCCTGCTGTTGCCCGGCGTGCACCAGGACGAAGCGCTGCGGCGTGCCGAGGCATTGCGCGCGGCGATCGCCGGCAGCGACGCCGGCATGACGGTCAGCATCGGCGTGGCCGGCTTCGTGCCCGACGTGCAGACCGAACCCGATGCCCTGCTGCGCCGCGCCGACGCCGCGCTCTACGCGGCCAAGCGCGCGGGCCGCAACCGCGTGCACGCCCATGCCGGTGGCTAGGCGCGACCCGCGCGCGCCCCGGCCGGAGAAAATCTGTCCCGTCTGTGGCCGGCCCTTCCAGTGGCGCAAGAAATGGGAGCGCGACTGGGACCGCGTGGTCTATTGCTCCGACGCCTGCCGCCGCGGGACGCCGCGCTGAGGCGTCGGGCCGCAGGCGGCGTGGACGCGGGCATCCGCGCGCGCCGCTCCCAACCGCCATGAGCGACACAAAAGAAAACGGCGGCCAGGGCCGCCGTTTCCTTCAGACAAGGCCAGGCCTCAGGCGCGTTTTATCAGCAGGATGATCGCCAGCAGGATCACCGCGCCGATGAAGGCGGTGAGGAACAGGCCCACCGTGCCGCCGAAGCTGACGCCCAGCTGCGGCAGCAGCCAGCCGCCCAGGAAGGCGCCGATGACGCCGACCACGATGTTGCCCAGCACGCCCAGACCGCGGCCCTTCACCACCACGCCGGCAAGCCAGCCAGCGAGTGCACCGATCAAAAGGAAGATAAGCAGGTTTTCGACGGACATGGTGTTCCCTCCCCGGGAATGTCACATGGCGGCCGCGGCGGGAGCCGCGGCCGTGGTGCGCTGGCCGGCCTCAGGCATTGCCTTCGGGCGGACGGCCGGCGTTCTTGCGCGCTTCGGCCTGCTCGCGCAGGCGGCGCAGTTCTTCGGGACTCATGATGTGGCTCACGTCGCGCGACTGGCTGGAGATGCGCGACGACATCCAGCCCAGGATCCAGGCGACCATGAAGGCCAGCGAGCCGGCCAGGAAGATCAGCACGCCGATGGTCGGCAGGGTGCGGATCATGGCCAGGCCCAGGCAGAGCAGGGAAGCGAGCAGGTAGAGCCAATGCATGGGATGCCCTCGGGTTTCTCCGGGGGCAGTTTAGCCCAAGCCGGGGCGGCCCCGGCTAGAGGATGGGCGACAGAAGACGGGCGCAGGCCTCGCCCAGCCGCTGCGGGAAGGCCGGCTTCGGACGGTCGATCTTCACTTCGCGGCTGTGCGACAGGTCGTCGAGCATCTCGGCTTCCAGCGCGGCACCGAGCACGGCGTCGTTGACCAGCAGCGACAGCTCGAAGTTGAGGCGAAAGCTGCGGTGGTCGAAGTTGGCGCTGCCGACCAGGCAGGTCTCGTCGTCCACCAGCAGCGCCTTGCTGTGCAGCATGCGCGGCCCGTACTCGTGGATCTTCACGCCGGCCGCCAGCAGGTCGTCGTAGTAGGAACGCGCGGCGGCGCTGACGATGCGCGAATCGCTGCGCGCCGGCACGATGACCCGCACTTCCAGCCCGCGCAGCGCGGCCGAGGCCAGCGCCATGCGCGCGGCCTCGCCCGGCACGAAGTAGGGCGTCACCAGCCAGACGCGGCGGTTGGCCTGGTGGATGGCCTCCACCTGCACGCGGTGGATCGCTTCCCAGGGCGTGTCCGGACCCGCCGGCAGCACCTGCGCGTGGATCTCGCCCTTGGGCAGGTCGGGCCACAGGTTCTGGTCGCGCAGCGCCACCTTCGTGGCGTAGTGCCAGTCCTCGAGGAAGGCCACCTGCAGCCAGCGCACCACTTCGCCCTCGAGCCGCAGGTGGATGTCGTGGAAGGCGTCGGGGTTGAGGCCCTCGTTTTCGTCATCGGTGATGTTGATGCCGCCGGTGAAGGCCAGGCACCCGTCCACCACCAGCAGCTTGCGGTGGTTGCGCAGGTTCAGGCGCGGGCGCCACAGCCAGCGCACCCGCATGGGATGGAACCAGGCGATCTCGACGCCGGCGTCGACCAGCGGCGCCAGGAAGCGACGGCTCAAGCGCCCCGAGCCCATCGCATCCAGCAGCAGCCGCACCCGGACGCCCGCCCTGGCCTTCGTCACCAGGGCATCGCGCACCAGCGTGCCGGTGCGGTCGGGCTCGAAGATGTAGTACTCCACGTGCAGGTGATGGGTGGCGGCGGCGATCGCCTCGAGCAGCGCGGCGTAGGTGGCCTTGCCGCCCACCAGCAGGTCCACGCGCGTGGCGGTGCTGGCCGCGAAGCCCGTGCTGGCCTGGGCCAGGCGCGCCACGGTGGCGCAGTCGTCGCCGGGCAGGGCGCGCGGCGGCAGCGCTTCCTCGATGCCGCGGCGCGCGCGCGAGCGGCGCAGCGACTGCCGCTTGATCCGCTGCGGTCCGAAGAAGTGGTAGATGACCAGGCCCAGCACCGGCAGCAGCGCCAGCGACAGCAGCCAGCTCAACGTCGCGATGGGCTCGCGCTTCTGCAGAACGATCCAGCCCGCCAAGACCAACAGGTAGGCGATCCAGACGCCCAGCAGCACCGGCTTGAGCTCCGGCCATAGATCATTGAGCGACATGCGGGCTCCGGGGGCGGGTCTCGGACGGCGAGACAACGGGGGATTATCCTGCCGCCATGATCGCAGACAAGGGCGACCGCAAGGTGACCAAGGGCCGGGGTGCACCGGGCAACGCACCCGGTCGCTACGCACGCACCGTGCACGAGGCCCAGGACGACGGCTGGTTCGACGAGGGCGAACCGGCGGGGCCGCCACGCACCCAGGTCACCGAAGAGCAGGCGCGCAGCGTGCTCAGCCGAAACACGTCGCCCGACCTGCCCTTCGACCGCTCGGTGAATGCCTACCGCGGCTGCGAGCACGGCTGCAGCTACTGCTTCGCGCGCCCTTCGCACAGTTACCTCGAACTGTCACCCGGGCTGGATTTCGAGACCCGGCTGTTTGCCAAGACCAACGCCGCCGAGCGCCTGCGCGCGGAGCTGGCGCGCCCCGGCTACCGCTGCGCGCCGATCGCAATGGGCACCAACACCGACCCCTACCAGCCCATCGAGCGCCGCTACCGCATCACCCGCCAGCTGATCGAGCTGCTGGCCGAGTGCCGGCATCCGTTCACCCTGCTCACCAAGAACGCGCTGATCGAGCGCGACCTGGACCTGCTGGCGCCCCTGGCGCGCGAGGGCCTGGTCAGCGCGGCGCTGTCGGTCACCACGCTCGACAACCGGCTGGCCGCGCGCATGGAGCCGCGGGCCAGCGCGCCGCACCGGCGCCTGCAGGCCATCCGCCGCCTGGCCGAGGCTGGCGTGCCGACCGGCGTCATGTTCGCGCCCGTGATCCCTGCGGTGAACGACCACGAGCTCGAGCACGTGCTGGAAGCCGCGCGCGAGGCCGGCGCCACCCGCGCCGGCTACGTGCTGCTGCGTTTGCCGCACGAACTCAAGCAGCATTTCCGCGACTGGCTCGACGTGCACCATCCCGAGCGCGCGGAGCACGTGATGAGCCTGGTGCGGCAAAGCCGCGGCGGCCGCGATTACGACGCCAGCTTCGGCCAGCGCCAGCGCGGCACCGGCGCCTGGGCCGAGCTGGTGCGTGCGCGCTTCGATCTCGCCTGGCGCCGGTTGGGCTATGCGGAATGGCGCAGCCGGCCGCTCGACATCGGCGCCTTCGTGCCGCCGCGTGCCCCCACGCCGCAGGGCCAGCTGTTCTGAACGGCTGCACGCCGGGTGCACTGACTATGTGTGCTAGCGTACATAGGCACGCGGAAAAGCCGCCTATGCTTGCGGCTCCGGGCGATCCCACGCCGTTTCGCGCCCGCGCTGGTTACGATGGCCACGACGTTCCAACCACAGCACAACTACCTGCTCGCCGCGCTGCCGCCCGAGGTCCAGGAACGGCTGTATCCCCACCTTGAGCTGGTTGCGCTGCCGCTGGGGCAGGTGCTGTACGAAAGCGGGGACACCCTGCGCCACGTGTACTTCCCCGTGGATTCGATCGTTTCCCTGCTCTACGTGATGGAAAGCGGCGCCTCGGGCGAGATCTCGGTGGTGGGCAACGAGGGCCTGATCGGCGTGGCGCTGTTCATGGGTGGCGAAAGCACGTCCAGCCGCGCCGTCGTGCAGAGTGCCGGCAGCGCCTACCGGTTGCTGGGACAGAAGCTCAAGGACGAGTTCAACCGTCACGGCGAGCTGCTGCACCTGATCCTGCGCTACACGCAGGCGCTGATCACGCAGATGGCGCAGACCGCGGTGTGCAACCGCCACCACTCCATCGACCAGCAGCTCTGCCGCTGGCTGCTGCTGCCGCTGGACCGGCTGCCCAGCAACCGGCTGACCATGACCCAGGAGCTGATCGCCAACATGCTGGGCGTGCGCCGCGAAGGCGTCACCGATGCCGCCGGAAAGCTGCAGCGGCTGGGCATCATCGAATACAGCCGCGGCCACATCACCGTGCTCGATCGTCCGCGGCTCGAGCGCCTGAGCTGCGAGTGCTACGCCGTGGTCAAGCGCGAAACCGACCGGCTGCTGCCCTACCTGCCGCCGCACCGGAAAAAAGCCTGATCCACCGCTGCGTGCTGTAGCGAACATAGGGTGCCGGCACCAACGCGCATACTCGGGCCACGGGATTGCGCAGCACCCTTCCCCGGCCGTTCCGGCGCGTCCCGTGTTGCAGGGACCCTGCCTTGTCCAAGCACGCTCCCGAAAACCAGCTGCTGGCGACCTTGCCCGCGGCCGAACGCAAGCGCCTGCTGTTGGTGTCCGAGCCGGTCGACCTGGAGTTCGGCGACCTGCTGTGCGCGCCGGGGCAGGACTATGCCAGCGTGTACTTCCCGGTCACCGGCATCATTTCGCTGGTCGCCTCGGTGCACGGTCATCCGCCGCTGGAAATGGGCCTGATCGGTCGCGAGGGCATGCTGGGCGCCTCGCTGGTGCTGGGCATGGACGCCGTGCCGCTGCGCGCGGTGGTGCAGGGCGACGGCGCCGCGCTGCGCATCGATGCGGCCCAGTTCCGGCGCTGCCTGCCCGGCTGCCCGGTGCTGTGCCACCGCCTGCAGCGCTACGTGTACGTGCTGATGGCGCAGCTGTCGCAATCGGTGGCCTGCACCCGATTCCACGAAGTGGACGAGCGACTGGCGCGGTGGCTGCTGGCGATGCACGACCGCACGGCCGGCGAGCCGCTGCACCTGACCCACCAGTTCCTGGCCGACATGCTGGGCGTGCGCCGCAGCGCGGTGACCATCGCCGCCGGCGGGCTGCAGGACCGCGGCGTCATCGCCTACCGGCGTGGCGAGATCCACGTGCTCGACCGCCCCGCGCTGGAGCAGGCGGCCTGCGAGTGCTACGCCGAAGTCGAGCGCGACTACGCCGCCCAGTTCGGCTGAGCGCCGTCGCTCAGCCGAAGGCCGGCAGCAGCGGACCGTCGAGCCACAGCCAGCGCGCCATCCACGCGCACAGGCCGCTGATCAGCACGGTCAGCGGCACGCCGATCTTCAGGAAGTCGCCGAAGGTGTACTGGCCGGGGTTGAGGATCAGCAGGTTGCCGTGGTGGCCGATCGGCGTCAGGAACGACGCCACCGCACCCAGCGCCGTGCACACCACGAACGGCGCGGGCGGCAGGCCCAGCGCCGTGGCCACCGAGAACGCCACCGGCGCCAGCAGCACCGTGGTGGCGGCGTCGGACAGGATCTGGGTCAGCAGCGCGGCGGCCCAGAACATCGCCAGCAGCACCATCAGCGGGCTCCAGTCGGCGGCGAAGCGCATCAGCTGGTCGGCGAACAGCTGCGCCGTGCCGGTCTTCTGCATCGCCACGCCCAGGGGGATGACGCCGGCGATCATCACGAAGATGCGCACGTCGATGTTGCGGTAGGCGCTTTCCACGTCCACGCAGCGCGACAGCACCATCGCCACCGCGCCGGCCAGGAAGGCGATCTGCGCCGGCAGGATTTCCGTGGCGGCCGCGACGATGGTCAGGGCCATGATGCCCAGCGCCACCGGCGCCTTGCGCAGCTGGCGGCCGGACGCGGTGAAGGGCATCAGCATCAGGAAGCCGCGGTGCGCGGCCAGTTCGGAGATGGTCTGCTGCCGGCCCCACAGCACCAGCAGGTCGCCCTCGCGCAGCACCACCTGCGACACTTCGTCGCGGATCCAGCCGTCGCGGCGCCACAGGCCCACGACGACCACGCCCAGCGTGCGCACGAAATCCACGTCGCCGACGGTGCGGCCCAGGAATTCGGAATTGGGCGCCACCACCGCCTGAACGATCTGCTCTTCGCCCAGCAGTTCGGTCTTTTCGTCCGGGCGGTTTTCGCCGTACTTGGCCACCGCGTGCAGGGCGACGCCCGGCTCGTCCTTGATGGAGGCGATCTCGTCGGGGGAGGTGCGCACCAGCAGTACGTCGCCCGCTTCCAGCGGCTGGTCGGCGGCGCGTCGGCGCCGGCGCATGCCGTGCCGCAGCCAGTCCACCACGGTCAGCCGGTCGGTGAAGGATTTCTGGAACTCTGAATAGGCCTTGCCGACCCAGGGCGAGTCCTTTTCGATCACCAGCTCGGTGTAGTAGTGGTCCAGTCGCAGGTAGTCGGTTTCGCCACCGTTGCCGGTGCGGCGCGGCAGCAGCCAGCGGCCCAGCAGCATGTAGGCCAGGCCCAGCAGCACCAGGGCGAAGCCGATCGGCGTGATCGAGAACACGTGCAGGCCTTCGCCGCCATTGCGCTCAAGCAGGTCGCTGGCCAGCAGGAAGGCCGGTGCGCTGAACAGGGTCAGCGTGGTGCCCAGCGAGGCCGCCAGCGACATCGGCATCAGCAGCCGCGAGGCCGGCAGCGATTTCTCGCGCGCCAGTCGCAGCATGATCGGCAGCATCATCGCGGTCACCATCAGGTGGTGAGAGAACGCGGCCAGCCCGGCCACCGCCGGGATGGTGATGGCGATCGCACGCCATTCGCTGCCGCCGGCCGCGCGCCCGATCATCGCGCCGATGCGGTCGGTGACGCCGGTGGACGCCAGCCCGGCCGACAGCACGAACACGGCCGCGACGATGATCGCCGGTTCGCTGCTGAAGCCCGACAAGGCTTCCTTGCCGTCCAGGATGCCGGTCAGCGCCAGCGCCATCAGGGTGAGCATGGCGGTGAGGTCCACGCGCAGCTTGCCGTGCACGAACAGCACCAGCGCACAGGCGAGGATGACAAGGAAGACGATCTGTTGCGGGGTCATGGGAGGGCGCCTGGCAGCGTTGTTTTCGGGGCGCGTGGGGCGCTGGTGCGCAAGCTTGCGGCCCGCGCGGGTCGCGGCGCAAGCTGGATGCAAGCTGCAGGGAGACAAGACGATGAAAGCCGCAATCCGCATCCTCGCCATGGCCGCCATCCTGGCGTCCCCGCTGGCCCAGGGGGCTGGCAAGCGCGCCGACTCCTACGTCGAGCACGAAGCCACGCTGGTCGTGACCCAGCCGGGCCCGCACGACGGTGAAGGGCAGACCACGGCCTACCCGTTCTTCGAGGATGCCGAGGGCTTCCGCATGGTGTTCCGCAAGCGCGCGCTGCACAAGGGCGCCAGCATCGGCCTGCACACCAACGACAAGGACGAGATCTACTACGTGCTCAGCGGCCGCGGCGAACTGACGCTGGAAGGCGAGGTCAGCGAGGTCGGCCCCGGCGACGCCATCCTCACCCGCAATGGCGACAGCCATGCCCTCAGGCAACGGGGCGAAGAGGACTTGGTGATCCTGATCGTCTTCCCCAAACGCCCCACCGACCCCTGACTCAACCCCGCCAGATCCGGGGTCAGAGTACGTTTATGTGGCTTCACCACATAAACGTACTCTGACCCCGGATTTGTTGTCAGCGGGCCAGCCAGCCGCCGTCGACGGGGATGACCGCGCCGTTGACGTAGTCGGAGGCGCGCGAGGCCAGGAACACCGCCGTGCCGCCCAGGTCCGAGGCTTCGCCCCAGCGGTTGGCCGGGATGCGGTCGAGGATGGCCTTGTTGCGCTCGGCGTCGGCGCGCAGCTGCGCCGTGTTGTCGGTGGCCATGTAGCCCGGTGCGATGGCGTTGATGTTCACGCCCTTGGCCGCCCACTCGTTGGCCAGCAGCCGCGTGATGCCGGCGATGCCCGACTTGCTGGCCGTGTAGGACGGCACCCGGATGCCGCCCTGGAAGGACAGCATCGAGGCAATGTTGATGATCTTGCCGCGGCCCTGGCCGATGAAGTGCCGGCCCGCCGCCTGCGACATGAAGAACGCCGACTTGATGTTGACGTTCATCACGTCGTCCCAGTCCTTCTCGCTGAAATCCACCGCGTCCGCGCGCCGGATCAGGCCCGCGTTGTTGACCAGGATGTCCAGCCCGCCCAGCCCCGCCACCGTCTCCTCGACGATGCGTGTGACCGGCTCGATCGTGATCAGGTTGGCCTCGATGTTGAGGAAGCGCCGCCCCAGCGCCCTCACCTTGGCCTCGGTCTCCGTTGCCGCGACGATGCCCGCGCCCGCGATGTCGGCGCCGGCTTCGGCCAGCGCCAGGGCGATGCCCTGCCCCAGGCCGGTGTTGGCGCCGGTGACCAGGGCCACTTTTCCTTCCAGGCTGAATGCGTTGCTTGCCATGCTGTTCCCCTCGGTCCGGTGCGGCTTACTTGAGCTGGCAGATGTCCAGCACGTGCATGTCGGTATAGTCCAGGTTCTCGCCGCCCATGGCCCAGATGAAGCCGTAGTTGCTGGTGCCCGAGCCCATGTGGATCGACCACGGCGGCGACACCACGGCCTCTTCGTTGCCCACCACGATGTGGCGCATGTCGGCCGGGTCGCCCATGAAGTGCATCACCTTCTGGTCCCTGGGCAGGCCGAAGTAGAAATAGACCTCGGAGCGGCGATCGTGCAGGTGCGGCGGCATGGTGTTCCAGACGCTGCCGGTGTTGAGCAGGGTCATGCCCAGCAGCAGCTGCGAGGACGGGCAGGTGGCCGGCACGATGTACTGGTAGATCGTGCGTTCGTTCGAGGTCTCCAGCGCGCCGCGCTGCAGCGGCACCGCGTTCGCGATGGAAAGGTGCCGCGTTTCGAAGCGCGCATGCGCCGGCGTGGAGGCCAGGTAGAAGCGCGCAGGCGCCGCGGCGTCCAGTGATTCGAACACCACGTCGGCGCTGCCCATCGTGACGTACAGGCCGTCGCGCGGCTGGAGCTCGAACGCGGTGCCGTCCACGGTGACGCGGCCCGCGCCCTCGCCCACGTTGACCACGCCCAGCTCGCGGCGCTCGAGGAAGGGCTTGCCGGCGGCCGAGGCCGGCTCGGTCTGCGCGGGCAGCGCCAGCGGGGCAGCGGTGGGCGCGGCGCCGCCGATCACGAAGCGCTCGTAGTGCGTGTAGTGCAGCACCACCTGCCCGGGCACGAACAGGCCATCGAGCAGGTAGCGGTCGCGCAGCTGGTCGTTGCTGGCGCCGTGCATCATGTCGGGGTGGGTGGCGTGGTAGGTCTTGGTGTACATGGTCACTCCTGGAGCGCGGTGCGGAGCCCGGGTTCTACCGGTGTCATCGCGGGCGGAAAGGGACGTCGCGGGGCAGGCATCGGGATCAGGCCTGCGGCGGCTGGCAGGAGTCGCGCACCACCAGGTGCGGCGACACCGAAATGCCCGCGGGCGCCTGCGCCGCGCGCGGCCAGTTCTCGGCCAGCAGCATCGCCGCGGCCTGGCGGCCGAGGTCGCGCACCGGCAGGCGGATGGTGGTCAGCGCCGGCCACAGCTGCGAGGCCAGCGGGCTGTCGTCGTAGCCCACCACCGACAGGTCGCCGGGAATGGACAGGCCCATGCGCAGCGCGGCCTTGTAGATGCCGGCCGCCATTTCGTCGTTGCAGGCGAAGATGGCGGTGGGCCGCGGGTTGCGGGTCAGCAGCGCCTCGGCGCCGGCGACGCCGGATTCGAAGGTGTAGCCGCCCTCGTACACCATCTCGGGCGCCAGCTCGATGCCGCGCTTGGCCAGGGCCTCGGTGAAGCCGCCGCCGCGCTCGATCGAGGACCGGTAGCGCTTGGGGCCGGTGACCAGGGCGATGCGCCGGTGGCCCAGCGACTCAAGATAGTTGGCGGCTTCGGCGCCGGCCTGGCGGTCGTGGGTGAGCACCATGTTTTCGGGCTCGTCCATCGGCACCGAAGCGATGCGCACGTAGCGGCAGCCGATGTCGCGCAGCGCGTCGGCCAGCGCCTGGTCCTCGGACACGCGCGGAATCAGGATCACGCCGTAGAGCTTCTGCTGCTGCGCGAAGCGCTGGATGCCGGCGATGTAACCCTCGCTCTTGGAGTCGCAGGGGTGCACCACCAGCTCGAAGCCGGAATCGCGCAACGCGTCCAGCGCGCCGTACTGCAGGTTCACGATGTACTGCGCGGTCGGGTTGTCGAACACCAGCCCGATCAGGAAGGAACGCCGGAAGGCCAGTCCGCGTGCCTGCGGATCGGGCGCGTAGCCCAGCTGCTGCATCAGCGCGAGGATCTTCTCGCGCGTGTCGGGACGCACCAGCGGCGAATCGTTGATCACGCGCGACACGGTCTTCTTCGACACGCCCGCCAGGCGCGCCACGTCGTTGATGGTGTTCTTGCCGTTGGCGCCGCTGCCGCTGCCGGTCACGGTGGCCGTCGGTTTGGCACGCGCAGAGGGATGGGGTCGGGTGTCGGTCATGGTCACGGGATTCTAACCGCCTGCCCCGCTCACTTGAGCAGGACCGGCAGGGACAGGGAAAGGGCCGGCAGGAAGGCCACCAGCAGCAGCACCACCAGCGCCGCCAGCCAGAACGGCCAGATCGTGCGCATTGCCTGCCCGACGCTGATGCCGCCGATGGCGGTGCCGACGAACAGCACCGATCCCACCGGCGGCGTCACCAGCCCGATGCCGCCGGCCAGCACCAGCACCACGCCGAAATGCAGCGGATCGATGCCGTAGGCCTTGGCCACCGGCAGGAAGATCGGCGTGCAGATCAGGATCATCGGCGCCAGGTCCATGAAGGTGCCCAGCAGCAGCAGGATGATCACGATCAGCGCCATCACCGTGGCCGGATCGTGCGCTATCGCCTGCAGCGCCGACACCGCCGCCGCCGGCACTGCCAGGTAGGCCAGCAGCCAGCCGAACACCGCCGCCGCGGCGATCACGAACAGGATCGCGCCGGTGGTGCGCGCCGCGCCAACTGCGGTCTCGAGGAAATCGCGCCAGCCCAGCTTGCGGTACAGCAGCGTGGTGACGCCGATCGCGTACACCACCGCCACCGCCGCGCTCTCCACCGCGGTGAAGATGCCCGCGCGGATGCCGATGAAGATCAGGGCCACCAGGCCCAGGCCCGGCAGCGCCGAGACGGTGCGCAGCAGCACCGCCTGCCAGCCCGGGAAGGCCTCGGTGGGATAACCGCGGCGGCACGCCACCAGGTAGCCGGTGAGCATCAGCACCACGGTCATCAGCAGCGCCGGCACGATGCCCGCCGCGAACAGGTTGGTGATGGACACGCCGCCGCCGGCCGCCGCCGAAAACAGGATCAGGTTGTGCGAGGGCGGCACCAGCAGCGCCACCAGCGCGGCGGTGATGCTGACGTTGACCGCGAAGTCGCGGTCGTAGCCGCGCTTGACCATCTGCGGGATCATCGTGCCGCCCACGGCCGACACGTCGGCGATGGCCGAGCCGGACACGCCGCCGAAAAACAGCGAGGACAGGATGCTGACCTGCCCCAGGCCGCCGCGCATGCGCCCGACCAGGGCCGCGGCCAGTGCGATCAGCCGCTCGGAGATGCCGCCGCGCATCATCAGTTCGCCGGCGAAGATGAAGAGCGGAATCGCGATCAGCGACGCCGAGCCGCTGCCCGCCGCCATCTGCTGCACGAACACGATCGCCGGCAGGTCCAGGTACAGCAGGGTGGCCAGCGCCGCCGCGGCCAGCGCGAAGGCCACCGGCACGCCGATCAGCAGCAGCAGGGCGAACAGCAGGAACAGGATCGCGATCGCCATCGCTCAGCCCTCCCCGCCGGGCGCCGGCCGCAGGGCCGCGGCCAGCCGCGCAAAACCAAACACCACCATCAGCGCGCCACCCAGGGCCAGCGGCAGGTAGGCGATGCTCTGCGGCATGGGCGCACCGGCCATGCGCACGTCCAGGCCATCCAGCCACAGCCGGGCCGCGCCGACCGCCAGGAAGCCACCGATCAGGACCACCACGAGCTCGCTGGCGGCGGCCAGCGCGCGCTGCGCGCGCGGGCCGGCGGCATCGGCCAGCAGGTTGAACCGGAAGTGGCGCTGCGTATGCACGCCTGCCGCGGCGGCCAGGCTCATCGCCGTGCTCAGCAGCAGCAGGGTCACCGGTTCGGTCCAGCTGGGCGAGTCGTTGATGACGTAACGCGCGAATACCTGCCAGCCCTGCACCGCCACCAGCCCGACCAGGGCGGCGGCGGCGATGACGATGGCCAGTTTCGCCAGGCGGTCGAGCGGGCCGGGCGCAGGGTCGGGAGCGGTGGATGCGTCGGACATGGTCGGGCTCAGGCCAGGTCGCGGATGCGACGGTGGAGCGAAGCCAGCGCGGGCGCCTGCAGGTACTCGCGCAGCAGCGGCTCGGCGGCGCGGCGGAAGGCGGACATGTCGGCATCGTTGATGGCCACACCCGCCGTCCGTACCGCGTCGCGCGCGGCGGTTTCGGAGGCATCCCAGGCGGTGCGCATCACCGCCACCGACTGCCGCGCCAGGTCGAGCAGGCGATCGCGGTCGTCGGGCAGCAGCGCGTCCAGGCTGCGGCGCGACATCAGCAGCACGTCGGGCGCGTAGGAATGTTCGGTCTGCGACCAGTAGCCCGCGGCCTCGAAGTGGCGGCTGGAGTGGAAGCTGCGAATGTTGTTCTCGGCGCCGTCGATCAGGTGGGTCTCGAGCGCCGAGAACACTTCGCCGAAGGCCAGCGGGGTCGGGTTGGCGCCCAGCGTGCGCAGCAGCCGGATGAAGATGTCCGAGGGCGGCACGCGCAGCTTCAGCCCGGCCAGGTCGGCCGGCACCCGCAGCGCGCGCCGGGTGTTGTAGAAGCAGCGGGCGCCGCTGTCGTAGATCGCCAGGCCCACCAGGCCGCGTGCCTCGAATCCGCCCAGCACCTGCGCGCCGACCTCGCCGTCCAGTGCGCGCCGAAGATGCGGCACCGAATCGAACACGTAGGGCAGGCACAGCGCCTGGGTCAGCGGGAAAGCATTGTTCAGCGCGCCGGTGTACACCCGGGTGATGTCGATCGCGCCGAAGCGCGCCATGTCGATCGCCTCCGACTCGCGGCCCAGCTGGCCCGAGTGGTACTGGCGCAGCTGCACGCGGCCGCCGGTCTGCTCGGCCATCGCGTCGCCGATCCAGCGTACGGCGGCGACAGTCGGGTAGTCCTTCACGTGCACGTCGGTGGCGGTGAGCAGGCGCGGCGCATCGGCGGCGAAGGCCGCCCGCGGCGCCAGCGCGAGTCCCGCGCAGGCCCAAGCGGCCTGGCCCAGGAAGTGTCGTCGGTCGGTCAAGGCGGCGAACCCGGAAGCGAAGGAGTGCGGGCGGTGGCGGCGACCGCGCGGCAGCGCAGCTCGCCCCAGGCGCCGAAGCGGATCAGCGCCTGCTGTCCCGCGAGGATGTCATGGATGCCGGTGGCCGCGCCGGTGGTGACCAGGTCGCCCGCCTTCAGCGGATGCCCGCGGCGGGCGCAGCGCGCCAGGGCGAAGGCCAGGGCCTCGCCCAGCCCGCCCGGCACTGAAGCCGCGCCACCGCGTCCGACCGACACGCCCTCGATGAAGGTCTCGCAGACCAGCCCGGCCTCGGGTAGCTCGCGCCAACCGGGGATCTCGGGTCCCAGGACGAGGCCGGCGTTGTTGCCGAAGTCGGACACGACCACGGTCGGGCCCAGCACGTTGATCGTAGCCAGCGGGCTGCCGGCGGTCTCGATGCCGATGTGCAGGGCCGCGACCAGGGCCAGCGCGTCCCGGGCCGACCACTGCACGCGGTCGGCCGGCGCGTCTGCGGCCAGGCGGAAGACGAACTCGGCCTCGACCGCGGCGAAGCCCCCGACGAAGACCGGCACGTCGCGGGTTCCGCCCGGCGGCTGCGGCCACACTTCGGCGGCGAAGATCGGGCCCACCACGCGGTCGTCGCCCGAGCCGTCTCGGCGGTCGGGCGAGATGTAGCCCACCTTCCAGCCGGCCACGCGGTCGGGCCACAGCCCGATCGCCCGGTCCTGGATGGCATAGCCGCCGGCCAGGTCGGCGGGCGGCGTGCCGGGAAAGCCGGGCAGGGCGCGACCGGCCCACCGCGCCTGCACGAAGGCGGCGGCGGCGGATTCGACGGCGTCAGCGGACCCCGAGGGGCGGCCTGTGGTCACGGGGATCTCCTGGCCCGGCGGGCTGGCGGTTTGCCACCGGCACTAGCCAGCCCGGGGCGATGATTGATATAGAGGAAACCGGTGTCATTTACAACACGGCCGGCCGGGCGACATGCTCGGACCGGCCTCGCAAGCCATCCTGGGAGGGAACCATGCCGCACCACACCCCTGCGCCCGGCGACCGCCGGCGCCGCACCGAGCGCACGCGCCTGGGCCTCTGGCTGCTGCTGGCCACGGCCCTGGCCCTGTGGCCCTGGGCGGAAACCCGTGCGGCCACTCCTCCGTCCGACACACCCCTGGCCTTCCCCGGCGCGCAAGGTTGGGCCGCGCATACCCCGGGCGGGCGCGGCGGGAAGATCCTGCGCGTCACCACCCTGGCGGCCAGCGGCCCCGGCTCCTTCGCAGAAGCGGTGGCCACGCCGGGTCCGCGCATCGTGGTGTTCGAGGTCGGCGGCGTGATCGACCTGGACCGCAAGGAAGTGAAGATCACCGAGCCCTTCCTCACCGTGGCCGGCCAGACCGCGCCGATGCCGGGCATCACCTTCATCCGCGGCGGCCTGGTGGTGGCCACCCACGACGTGGTGATCCGCCACATCCGCATCCGTCCCGGCACCACCGGCCTGCCGCGCCGGGCCGGCGTGGACTTCGACGCGCTCTACACCGTGCGCGGCGCCCGCGACGTGATCATCGACCACTGCTCGATGACCTGGGCCACGGACGAAAACCTGTCGGCCTCCAGCACCCGCTTCGCCGGCGAGTCGGAAGCCGAGTGGATGGCGAACGCCTCGCGCCGCATCACCTTCAGCAACAACCTGCTGGCCGAGGGCCTGGCGCACGCCACCCACGGCAAGGGCGAACATTCCAAGGGCACGCTGATCCACGACCACGTCAACGACGTGCTGATCGTCGGCAACCTCTACGCGCACAACTACGAGCGCAACCCGCTGTTCAAGGGCGGCGCCCGCGGCCAGGTGATCAACAACCTGGTCTACAACCCGGGCCAGCGTGCGGCGCACTACAACCTGATCGCCGAGGAATGGCTGGGCCGCGAGCCCTATTCCACCGGGCAGATGATCCTGCGCGGCAATGTCACCCGCGCCGGCCCGTCCACCGAGCCGCTGGCCTTCTTCATGCTCGGCGGCAGCGGGGACCTGGATTTCTACGCCGAGGACAACCTCAGCGTCGACCGCCTCGGCGAACCGCTGCCGCAGGAAGGCCGCTACACGACCGGTCCGGCCAAGCTCAACCGGCTCGGTGCGCCGCCGCCCCTGCCCTTCGGCGTGCGCCTGCTGCCCTCGCTGCAGGTGCAGGATTCCGTGGTTGCGAACGCCGGCGCGCGGCCCTGGGATCGCGATGACATCGATCGCCGCATCGTGGCCGACGTGATCGAAGGCCGCGGCGGCATCATCGACCACGAGGACGAGGTCGGCGGTTATCCGAAACACGCCGAAACGCGACAGGCCTTCGTGCCCGCCGACTGGGACATGGACACGATGGAGCCGCTCAAGCCGCTGCCCCGGCGCGAACCGCTGCGCTGACGGCACGCGCCTCACGGCGACCATCCCGCGAACATGGCGGCGCGCGAATACGTCGCCGCCTGTTCCGCCCGCAGCCAGCGCCGCGACGGTGATCGCACCGCACCCGGGCCGCGGCTGTCGAATTCGTAGAGCCGCGCATCGCGCGGCTCGAGCATCACGCGCTGGCCGTCGCGCGCGGTGTAGGCCATGGGCTCCCAGCCCAGCGCGCCATCGATGTGCGCATCCATCCAGCATGACAGGAACACCGCGCTGCCCAGCGCCGCGGGATCGCCGTACTTTCCATCGGCGAAGCTGCGCCCGGGCCGCCACGCGCGCCCGAGCGCAACGCTCGCATCGGGCACCGCCGCCTCGCGCGTCAACCGGCACTGGTCGAACACGAGGCCCTGCGGCTGCGAAGCGGGCGTGCTCGGCACGGCCACGTAACCCTGGCGCGGCTTGCCTGGCCGAAAGCGCGACTGCAGCTCGCAGTGCTCGAAACGCGTGCGCCCCGCGCCGAAGATGAAGTCCACGCTGCCGGTGACCACGCAGCGCTCGAACAGCGCACGTCCTGCCTCGGTGAACAGCGTGTCCTGGTGCCCGGTGAGCGTGACGTCGCGCAGGTGGCTGCGGTCGGCGCCCTGGTCGAGCATCAGCGCCACCGCCTGCGCGCCATTCGGGCCGATCGGCTCGAAGCGCGGCGCGGCGAGGTTGCCGACGTAATCGAAACTGTTGCGGATGCACAGACTGTCCGCGCGGAAATCCGGCGCGCGCACGATCACGCTGGCACAGCCCCACGTGCCCCAGGCCTGACCATCGGGCCGGGCCATGCCGGCCGCGGCGTCGAAGTCGATCACGCTGCCGTGGCGGTCCTCGCCGACCAGGTGGAGGTTGGGCTTGTCGATGACCAGCTTCTCGCGCCACACGCCACGCCCGACCAGGATGCGGTAGGGCACGCGTCCGTCCCCCGGCGCATCGGCGATCGCGGCCGCCAGGGTGGCGTGGCTGCCGCGGCCGTCGGCCCGCACGCGCGCATCGAACGCGGGCGCAGCGCGCGCGGGCCGGCAGGCGGCCAGGGCCGACGCGGCCAGGCCTGCGGCAAGGAAGTGCCTGCGGCTGATCATGGGGATGTCCGGGTCCGCGCCGCGACGGCGCCGGGACGGCGGAGAGTGTCCGCCCCGGCGCCGGCGACGCGCGTGCTCAGAACTTGAAGCGCACGCCCAGCAGGTACTGGCGGCCGGTGTGGGTGTAGACGCTGGAGCGGTCGCCGACCGAATCCACCCACTGGTCGCTGTACTCGTCGGTCAGGTTCAGGCCCTCCAGCGACACCTGCCAGCGGTCGTTGATCTGGTAGGAGATCGACGCGTCGATGGTGGTGGTGTCCTTGGTGCCTTCGACGTCGTTGCCGTTGCGGCCCGGGATGGTGGTCAGGTAGTCGTCCCGGTAGGCCATCGAGACGCGGGCCGAGAACTTGCCGTCGTCGTAGTACAACGTGCCGCTGTAGGAGTTCTCCGACAGGCCCACCAGCGGACCCTTGGCCGCCGGCGCACCGGTCGAGCTCAGGTACTGGATCTCCGAATCCACGTAGGTGTAGCTGAAGAGCACGCCCAGGTTGCCCCAGGCGCCCGGCAGCGAGCGGAACGGATGCTGGTAGTTGAGCTCATACCCCAGCAGGTCGCCACCCGGCGTGTTGAGCGGCTGGGTGAAGTCGAAGTCATCCGTGGGCACCGCGCCCGTGCCCGTCAGCAGCGCGTCGGGCAGGCCCGAGGTGTTGAAGGGGCGGGTTTCGCGCGAGGTCTGGATGTAGCTGTCGATGTCCTTGTAGAACACGCCCAGGCCCAGCAGCGCGTCGTCGCCGAAGTACCACTCCAGGCCCATGTCGAGGGTGGTGGCGCGGAACGGGTCGAGCTTGGGGTTGCCGGTGTTCACCGTGCGCGCGCCACCACTGACGGTGACCGTGGCGCCGGGGTTGAGGAAGCCCAGGTTGGGCCGCGACATCACCTTGGCGGCCGAGAAACGCAGCAGCAGGTCGGGCGTCAGCTCCGCCACCAGGTTCAGCGAGGGCAGCGTGTCGGTGTAGTCGTGGGTCACGCGGGTCGGCACGGCGGTGCCGCCGACGAAGGAGAAGCCGTCGCTGGTCACGTCGGTGCCCACGTAGCGCACGCCGACGTTGCCGTTGACCGGCACCGCGCCCAGGTCGAGCGAGAATTCGCCCTGCAGGTAGAAGCCCAGGTCCTCTTCGTTGACCTGCCGGTTGTTGGCGGCCACGCCCGAGAGCGAGCTGGAGACCGCGAAGATGCCGGTGTTGCTGTAGATGTCGAACAGCTCGTTGATGGCGTTGACGTCGGGCACCACCCAGCGGCCGTCGTTGACGTTGATGCCTTCCAGGCCGGTCTGCCGCAGCAGGTTGGCCAGGGTGGCGGCGTTGATCACCGGCACCGACAGCTCGGAGGCGCGGCGCCATTCGCGCGAGGTGTAGGTGTAGTCCTTGAAGTTGACGCCGCCCGTGAGCGTGAAGGCCGACGACACCGTCCACGCGAAGTCGAGCTGGGCGTTGTCGAAGGCGTTCTCGACGTACTGCGGGCGCAGGCGGATCTCGGCCAGGGTCCAGCCGTTGGGATCGAGCGGGTCCACGCTGCCGTAGTCGAAGTAGGGCAGGCGGTCGTTGTCGCGGTAATCCCAGACGTAACCCTGGGCGTTGTTCTTGTCCATGATGATGGTGGTCTGGACCGGGTTGTCGTACTCCGAGGTCGACTGGCCCACCAGCGCCTTCACCTTGAAGTCATCCGTGAACTCGAACTCGCCGCCCAGGCCCCACTGCAGGAATTCGGTGCTCTGTTCGTCCACGCGCGATTCCGAACGAACGTCCACGTTGTCGAACACGCCGTAGACCAGGTTGCCGTTGGCGTCGATGACGCCGTCGCGCACGATGGTCTGCGGCTTGCCGGTGCCGCTGCGGCTGAAGGAGATCGCCTCGATGTAGTCCTCGGTGCGGTCGGCGTCGAACTTGGCGTACAGCACGTCCAGGTTGATCTCGGCGCGGTCGCTGGGCCGGAACTGCAGCGCGCCGGTGACGCCCAGGCGCGACTGGTCGTGTTCCATCACGCCGTAGCGCGGGATGCGCGGATGGAAGGTGGTGGGCAGGCGCGCACCGGTGAACGGCGAGGCGGGGCTGAAGTTGCCGTTGCTGGTGCCGGTGTCCCAGCGCACGGTGCTGTGGCCTTCCTCGACCAGCTGGCGGTCGGTGAACGCGACCGAGAGCAGCGCGCCCCAGGTGTCGTTGAAGGTGTTGCTGATCAGCATCGAGCCGCGCGGCGAGGTGTCGGACGACAGGTCGTTGTAGCCCATCTGCGCGCCCGCGGCGAAGGTGAAGCCGTCGTAGTCGAAGGGCCGCGCGGTGCGCAGGTCCACGGTCGCGCCCAGCGAGCCTTCCTCGACGTCGGCCGACGAGGTCTTGCGCACCACCATTTCGCTGAAGAGTTCGGACGCGAAGGTGTTGAAGTCGAAGCCGCGGCCGCGGTTGACGCCGCCCGAGCTGTCGGTGCCGCCGCCGGTGGTCAGGGCCTCCATGCCGTTGAGGCGCACGCGGGTGAACTGCGGGCCCAGGCCGCGCACGGTGATGGTCTTGCCTTCGCCGGCGTCGCGGTCGATGGCCACGCCCGGGATGCGCTGCAGCGCCTCGGCCAGGTTGAGGTCGGGGAAATCGGCCACGTCCTGCGCGACGATCGCGTCCACGCTGCCGACTTCGCCGCGCTTGATGTCCAGCGCGCGCTCCAGGCTGCCGCGGAAGCCGGTGACCTCGACCACGTCCAGCGTGGTGGGCTCTTCGGAAGAGGCGCCGGCGTCCTGCGCGGCCTTGCCGGCGGTTTCTGCGGCGGGGGGTGCCGGTTCGGCGGCCTGGGCGAACACCATCGCGGGCGCCGCGTAGAGGGCCACGGCGATCGCCGAGCTGAGTACCGCAACAAGCGGGCCGCGCGGGCCGCGTTGGTTCGACTTCATGATGTTCCCCTCCCAGGGATGTTGGACCGACTGTGTCGCCAGTTCTATGCCGCCGTTCTTCGTAGCGTTGACACCGGTATCATTCGCGGACAAGGATGCGCCTGACACCGGTGGTCAGGGAGCCTAGCAAAAGATTTCGCGATCTGCGACAACTGCCGGCGGAGGCCCGCCGGTGCGGTTTTTCCGCCTTCCCGGGACAAGCCGGGACATTTTGGCCGACCGGTTCCGGGCCGGCCCCAACCCTGTCAGGAAGCGCCAGATGGCCAGCCGTATCGTGTGTTTCGGGGAAGTGCTGCTGCGGCTGGGCGCGCCCGGCCACCAGCTGATGTTGCAGACCCCCTGCCTGGAGGTCTTCGTGGGCGGGGCCGAGGCCAATGTCGCCGTGTCCCTGGCTCGCTTCGGCCATGCCAGCGCCCAGGTCGGCGTGCTGCCGGACAACGCGCTGGGCGCCGCGGCCGCCGGGGAGCTGCGCCGGCACGGCGTGGACACGCGCGGCCTGGCCACCGGACCGGGCCGGATGGGCCTGTACTTCCTGACCACCGGCGCCATGCACCGGCCCAGCGAGGTGCTTTACGACCGCGCCGGCTCGGCCTTCGCCCTGGCCGATCCGGCCGGCTACGACTGGCCCGCCCTGCTCGAGGGCGCCGACTGGCTGCATCTGTCTGGGGTCAGCCCGGCGCTGGGCCAGCGCGCGGCCGATGCCACCCTGGCCGCCGCGCGTGCCGCGCGCCGGGCCGGCGTCCGGGTCAGCTTCGACGGCAATTTCCGGCCGAAGCTGTGGGAGGCCTGGAACGGCGACGCAGCCGGCATCCTGCGCGCGCTGATGTCCGAAGCCGACCTGCTGTTCGCCGACTACCGCGACATGGCGGTGGTGCTGGGCCTGGCGTTCGACCAGGCCACGCCCGCCGCGCGCGTGGATGCCGCGGCGCAGGCGGCCTTCGCCGCCTTCCCGCACCTGCAGCGGCTGGCCACTACCCTGCGCCACCAGCACAGCGTGGACCACCACGCGCTGGGCGCGCGCCTGGTGACCCGAGAAGGCCAGGTACACGCGGCGGCCGAACATCCGTTGACCGGCATCGTTGACCGCATCGGCGGCGGCGATGCCTTCGCGGCCGGCGTGCTGCATGGCCTGGCCACCGGACAGGCCGATGCCGATGCGCTGGCCTTCGGCCTGGCCGCAGCCTGCCTCAAGCACTCGGTGCCCGGCGACTTCAATCGGGTGGGCGCCGACGACGTGGCCGCCTTCCTGGGCCAGGGGCGCTTCGATGTCCGCCGCTGAATCGCGGATGCGGCGCTGGCTGGCGCTGGCGCCGGTGATTCCGGTGTACACGCCCGCGACCGTGGACGAAGCGGTGCAGGTCGCGCAGGCGCTGGTGCGCGGTGGCCTGCCGCTGATCGAAGTGACCCTGCGCACGCCCGTTGCGCTGGACGCCCTGAGGGCGATGGTGCGCGCCGAACCGGCGGCGGTGATCGGTGCCGGCACCGTGCTCGACGCGGGCCTGCTGCGCCAGGCGCGCGATGCCGGCGCCGCGTTCGCGGTATCGCCCGGCGCCACCCCGGACCTGCTGCGCGCGGCCGTGGCCGAAGGCCTGCCTTTCCTGGCCGGCATCGCCACCGCGTCCGACCTGATGCGTGGCCTGGAACACGGGCTGGACTGCTTCAAGTTCTTCCCGGCCGCGCAGGCGGGCGGTCCGGCCCTGCTGCAATCGTTCGCGGGCCCCTTTCCCGCGGTGGCGTTCTGTCCCACCGGCGGAATCAGCGCGGCGTCGGCGCCCGACTACCTGCGCCTGCGCAACGTCCGATGTGTCGGCGGCTCCTGGCTCACGCCCGCCGACCGGCTGGCGGCCGGCGACTGGGCCGCGGTCGAGGCGCTGGCCCGCGCCGCGGCCGCGCTGCCGCGCTGAGTCAGCCCGGCCCGAAGATCGCTTCGGCGCGCTGGAACAGGATCCAGCTGGTGGCGATGTACTTGTCGCCGCCCTCGGGCCGGTTGCCGCGATGGGTGTGCGTGAACGCGGTGGGCGCCAGCAGCAGGCTGCCGGTGCGCGGCGCGATCTTGCGCTGCTGGTACAGGAACTCGGTTTCGCCGGCCTGGAACCCGTCGTTGAGGTAGACCGTCCACAGCAGGTGCCGGTGCAGGGTGTCGGCGGCGTTGTCGCGCGGGTAAAGCTCGCAGTGCCAGTAGGGGTAGCCGCCTTCGCCGGCGCGGTAGCGCTGCAGGTTGATGCGGCCGGGGCGGAAGATCGAGCGCACGATCGCGTCGAGCTCGGCGTCGGGCACGCGCGCGAAGTCCTCGGCGCTCATGCGCTCGGGCTTCTGTGCGCTGCCGCGCTGGACCATCAGCGGCGCGATCAGGCTGTAGGGATAACGGCGCAGGTAGCGCACGAGGCCGCCCAGCACCGCCGCGGTCAGCAGGCCTTCCATGTCCTGCCAGGCCGGGTTGCCGGTGATGCTGATGTCGCGGCTGTTCTTGAGTTCGGGGTAATGGCCGCCGCCGACCAGGCCGGGCTGGTGCTGGCCGCTGGCCTCGAAGCGACGGATCATCTCGGCGCAGGCCTGCGCCGGGATCGCGTCGTCGTACACCTCGATGAAGTCGTCCGGGCTGGCCATAGTCTCGTCCTGGCTGCGGGTGGGTCGCGCCTCAGGGCGCGGCGTCGTGGCGCGCGTGGTAGGCCACGGCCGCCTCCACTTCCGCGCGCGAGCCCAGCATCACCGGCACGCGCTGGTGCAGGCCCGTCGGCACCACGTCCAGCATGCGCTGGCGGCCGGTGCTGGCGGCACCGCCGGCCTGCTCGACGATGAAGCTCATCGGGTTGGCCTCGTACATCAGGCGCAGCTTGCCGCCCTTGTCGCGGCACTTGGCGTCGATGGGATAGAAGAACACGCCGCCGCGGGTCAGGATGCGGTGCACGTCGGCCACCATGCTGGCCACCCAGCGCATGTTGAAATCCTTGCCGCGCGGGCCCTCCTTGCCGGCCAGCAGGTCGCCGACATAGGCCTGCATCGGCGCCTCCCAGTGCCGCTGGTTGGACATGTTGATCGCGAATTCCTTCGTCTCTTCCGGAATGCGCATGTCGCGGGCCGTCATCACGAAGCTGCCGACCTCGCGGTCCAGCGTGAAGGCATGCGTGCCGTGGCCCACCGTCAGCACCAGCATCGTGCTGGGCCCGTAGGTGGTGTAGCCGGCGCAGACCTGGGCGGTGCCGGGCTGCAGGAAGTGTTCGTCGCCGGGCGAGGTGACGTCGTCCGGGCAGCGCAGCACCGAGAAGATGGTGCCCACGGAAATGTTGACGTCGATGTTCGAGCTGCCGTCCAGCGGATCGAACAGCAGCAGGTAATTGCCGCGCTGGAACGCGTCCGGGATCGGCTGGCTGTGGTCCATTTCCTCCGAGGCCAGGCCGGCCAGGTGGCCGCCCCAGGCGTTGGCCTCGAGCAGGATGTCGTTGCTCAGCACGTCCAGCTTCTTCTGCGCCTCGCCCTGGATGTTCATGCTCTGCGCGCCGGGCGTGCCGGCGTCGCCGAGCACGCCGCCCAGCGCGCCCTTGCCCACGGCGATCGAGATGGTCTTGCAGGCGCGGGCGACGACTTCGATCAGCAGGCGCAGGTCGGCGTTGATGCGGCCGGCGTGCTGTTCCTGGATCAGGTAGCGGGTGAGCGAGATCGGCTTCATGGGCTTCCGGGGCGGCGGCAACCCGCCCATTGTCCCGAAACAGGGGTCAGAGTACTAATCACCGGATGGACGGACTCGACCAGGCCATGCTGCTGTCGCTGGCCACGGCCCTGGGGCTGGGCCTGCTGGTGGGCGCCGTGCGCGAGCGCCGGCATCCCGAGGGCGGCGGCATGGCGGGGCTGCGCACGCATGCGCTGGCGGCGCTGGCCGGCGCGGTTTCGCTGTGGCTGGGGCTGGCGCCGTTCGTGGTGGTGCTGGCGCTGCTGGGCGTCTTCGTGGCCCTGGGCTATCGCCGCAGCCGCGAGGCCGACCCCGGCCTGACCGGCGAGATCGCCCTGCTGCTGACCTGCCTGCTCGGTGGCCTGGCGATGCGCGTGCCCGCGCTGGCCGGCGCCCTGGGCGTGGTGGCGGCCGTGCTGCTGTACGCGAAGGCGCCGCTGCACCGCCTCGCGCGCGACCTGCTCAGCGAGCGCGAGCTGCAGGACGGGCTGGTGCTGCTGGCCTCGGCCCTGGTGGTGCTGCCGCTGGTGCCCGACCGCACCCTGGGACCCTTCGACGTCTTCAACCCGGCCACGCTGTGGAAGCTGGTGGTGCTGGTGATGGCCATCAGCGCCGTGGGCCATGTTGCGCTGCGAGCCACCGGCAACCGCTGGGGCCTGGCGGTGGCGGGCTTCTTCGCCGGCTTCGTGTCGTCCACCGCCGCCATCGCCGGTTTTGGCCAGCGTGTGCGCGACACGCCTGCCCTGCTCTCGTCCGCGGTCGGCGCGGCGATGCTGGCCAACCTGGCGTCGCTGCTGCTGTTCATTCCGATCCTGCTGGCGGTGGCGCCCAGCCTGCTGCCGGCGCTGTGGCCGGAGCTGGCCGCGGCTGGCGCCGTGATGCTGGCCGGCGGCTTGCTGGGCCTGCACCGCGGCGACGACGCCGACGTGCCGGCGCCCACCGCGCAGACGCGCATGTTCCGCTTCAGCCATGCGCTGCTGTTCGCCGCGATCATCACGGCGGTGCTGTTCGTCTCGGCGGCGCTCAATGCCTGGCTGGGCCCGCGCGGCGCGATCACCGCGGCGGTGCTGGCGGCCCTGGCCGAACTGCACGCGGCGGTGGCCACCATCGGCAACCTGTTCAGCAGCGGCGTGCTGGATGCGGGGCAGGCGCGCTGGACCCTGGTCGGCATCCTGTCCGCCAGCTGGATCGCCAAGACCGTGGTGGCCTGGACCAGCGGCGGTCGCGGCTACGGCCTGCGCGTCTGCGCCGGCCTGGGCGCGGCGGTGGCGGCCGCCGGCGCGGTACTGTTGTTCACCTGACCTGACCCGGGAGCCCGACATGCGATACGCCTGGATGTTGCTGTTGCTTGCTGCCTGCACGCCTGCCCCGGCGCCTGCGCCCGACGCGGCGATCGCGACGCCCGAGGCCGTCGCCCCGACTGCGGAAGCGGTCGCTGCACCGGCCGCCGATACCGGCGGCGCGGCGCCGCCGGCCGTTCCGCAGGCGGCAGACGCCGCGATGCCCGCCACGGCCACGCTGCGCGGCCGCGTCAGCTATCCCAGCGAGGAACTGCCGGCGATGCGCGTCTGCGCGCTGGACCGCAGCGATCCCGGCCGCGGCATCTGCGTGCGCACCGACGTCAACCAGCCGCACTACGAACTGGCGGTGCCGGCCGGCACCTGGTGGCTGCTGGCCTGGCCGCAGGACACCGGCGCCGCCGGCGACCCCGGCCTGCTCAGCGACGCCAGCGAGTGCCTGCAGACCGGCGGCGTGGGGTGTGAGGACCACGCGCTGCGCGACGTCGAGGTGGCGGCCGGCGACGTGCGCGAGGGACTGGACATCAACGACTGGTACTACGACCCGCAGGCCAGCCCGCCGCCGATGGCGCCGGCCGAGTGAGCCCCGTGCGGCACCGACTCAGATGATGCGCAGCGTGATCGCCTTGAGCACCGCGCGGGTGCGGTCTCTGGTGCCCAGCTTGTCCAGGATGTCGGACACGTAGTTCTTCACCGTGCCCTCGGACAGGAACACCGCCTTGGCGATTTCGCGGTTCGAGTAGCCGCCGGCCAGCAGGCGCAGGATCGCCACCTCGCGCTCGCTGAAGGTGTCGGTGGGCGCGGCCTGGTCGCGGTAGGCATAGCGCGCGCGCACCGGATCGGTAGGCACCGGCGCCAGCAGCGTCTCGCCGCCGGCCACGCGCGTGATCGCCTCCAGAAGATCCTCGGGCGAGGCGTCCTTGAGCAGGAAGCCCTGGGCGCCGGCCTCGGCTGCGCGCAGCGGCAGCGCCGCGTCGTCGAAGGTCGTCAGCAGCACCACCGGCGTGGCATCGCCGCGGGCGCGCAGCGCCTGCACCAGGCCGAAGCCGTCCAGGCCCGGCATGCGGATGTCGGACAGCACCACGTCCACGGGGGAATCCACCAGCGCGTCCAGCAGGGCCTGGCCATCGCTGGCTTCCAGCACCAGCGACAGCGACGGGAAGCCGGCCAGCAGCGCGGTCAGGCCGCTGCGGACCAGGGCCTGGTCATCGGCGAGGGCGATGCGCAGCGGCGTCGTGGCGGCGCTCATGCGGTGGCGGGCAGCCAGGCCTGCAGGTGCACGCCGCCGGTTTCGGTGCGCTGCACGTCAAGTCCGCCGCCGATCGCCTCGAGCCGCTCGCGCATGCCGCACAGGCCGTTGCCTGCCTGCACCGCGCCGCTGCCGCGGCCGTCGTCGCGGATGTCCAGCCGCAGCGCGTCGCCGTCGCGGCGCAGCACCACCCACACCGTCTGGGCCTGCGAATGTTTCACCGCATTGGTCAGGCCTTCCTGCACGGCGCGCAGCACGGCTTCGGCCTGGGCCACGGTGGCGACGCGCGCGTCGGCGGCGATCTCCAGCTCCAGGCGCGGCCGCGGGAAGGGGCGCGCCAGCGTGGTGATGGCCGCGGCCAGGTCCAGGCCCTCGTCCTGGCGCATCTGCTGCACCACGCCGCGGATGTCGGCCAGCAGTTCGTCGGCCAGCCGGGCGCACAGCGCAACGCGTTCGTCGCCGGCCACGCGGGCATCGCGCGCCAGCGCCGCCAGGTTGATCTTCAGCGCCGTCAGCTTGTGCCCCGCCACGTCGTGCAGTTCGCGCGACAGCCGCAGGCGCTCGGAGTCGCGCACGCTTTCGGCCAGCAGCGAACGCGTGGCCAGCAGGTCGGCATTGGTCGCCGCCAGCGCGTCGCGGGCCTGTTCGGCGCGGAATGCGAACCAGGCCGTCAGCGCGGCGAAACCCTGGAAGCTCATGTGCATCAGGGTCGAGATCACCGGCGAGCGCAGCTGCCACAGCTCGCGGTAAAGCAGGTACACCAGCGCGTTCATCACCAGGATCAGCACCACCGACGTGCGCGCGTCGAACACGCGCACCAGCTGCACCACGCACAGGATCAGCAGGATCGGCACCGAGGTGTAGCGGGCCATCGCCATCAGCGCGAAGGCCAGCCCGATCTGCGCCAGCACCATGGCCTGCGCGGCGCGCGTGACGCGCTGGCTGGAGGTCACCGCCATGAACAGGCCCAGGAACAGCAGGTGCAGCGCGGCAATGGCCGGCAGCGGCATCGCCGCGCCGCGGTCGTCGGGCTGGCCCGCGAACAGCATCTCGAAGCCGATCGCGCCCCAGGCCAGGTAGCCGGCGAAGTTCAGCGGGGACAGCAGCGTCTGCATCCTGGGATTCATGGCGGCAGCTTGGGCCGCCGCCGCGGCGCACTCAAGCCCGTCGGCGAAGAAAGTGACTTCCGGCACCACCGGGCGATGACCGCCGGCACCTGATCGCCGCCGGCCGCGCACCGACACTGGGCCCACACCGGAGGACACCACCATGACCCTGCACACCCTGAGTTATTTCGTCCACGCTGGCCTGGGCGTGCTGGCGCTGGCCACCTTCTGGACCTCGGGCCTGAGCCGCAAGGGCAGCCCCGTGCACCGCGCGTCGGGCAAGCTCTACCTGCTGGCGATGACGGGCCTGCTGCTGGCGGCGGTGCCGCTGACGGCCGCGATGCTGGCGCGTAACCCGGTGGCTGGCGGCTTCCTGGCCTACCTGATCGTGATCACCACCACCTCGGTGTGGACCAGCTGGCGCGCGGTGAAGGACAAGCGCGACTGGGCGCGCTTCACGGGCCCCGTGTATCGCGTGCTGATGGCAGCCAACCTTGCCAGCGGCCTGGCGGTGGCCTGGCTGGGCCTGTTCGTGGCTACCCAGATGCAGCTCATCTTCGTGGCGTTCTCGAGCATCGGCATCGTGGGCGCGGTGAACATGTGGCGCTTCTCGCGCCGCCCGCCGGCGGACCCGCGGTGGCCGCTGCGCCAGCACCTGGGCGCGATGCTGGGCAATGGCGTCGCGACGCACATCGCCTTCCTGTCCATCGGCCTGCCCAAGCTGCTGCCGTTCCTGGCCGGCTCGAGCCTGCTCAACCTGGCGTGGCTGGCGCCCCTGGTCGTCGCCTTCGTCGCCGGCGCCTACCTCACCCGCAAGTACCTCCCCCGCCGCGCCGAAGCCCACCCATCCGGGGTCAGAGTACGTTTATCTTCACCTGCCGAGTGATGGATGCCGCCGCTGGAGGTCGAAGATAAACGTACTCTGACCCCGGATGGGTGGTCAGACGTCTTCGCCTTCTGGCCAGCCTTCGCCGGTGCCGCGGTGGTGGACGGTGTCGCCGGGCTGCACCGAGCCGGCGGGGACGCTGCCGGCCGAGGCCAGGCGCGTGTAGATCGGCGTGAAGTCCGGGCGCGTGGCTTCCATCAGCTGCTCGTAGCTGTCGATCACGAAGTAGGTCTTCTGGAAGCTGTCGATGCGGTAGCGCGTGCGCATGATGCGCTCGAGGTCGAAGCCGATGCGGTTGGGCGCCGCGCTTTCCAGGCAATGGATGGACTCGGACTTGGACGAGACGATGCCGCTGCCGTAGATGCGCAGCCCGTCCGGCTGGCGGATCAGGCCGAATTCGACCGTGTACCAGTACAGCCGCGTCAGGTTGACCAGCGCCTCCGGCCCGATGCCGTGCGCCTTCACACCGCCCTTGCCGTAGGCCGCCATGTAATCGGCGAACACCGGATTCATCAGCAGCGGCACGTGCCCGAACAGGTCGTGGAAAAGATCCGGCTCGGCCAGGTAGTCGAGCTGCTCGGGCTTGCGGATCCACCAGGTCACCGGGAAGCGCCGGTTGGCCAGATGCTCGAAGAAGGTGAGCTCGGGCAGCAGGCCCTCGACGCCGATCAGCTCCCAGCCCGTGGCCTTGCGCAGCAGCGGGTTGAGCTCGTCGAACTTCGGGATGCGGTCGGGCGACATGCCCATCGCGCGCTGCTGGCGCAGGAACTCGTCGCTGGCGCGGCCGACCAGGATTTTCTGCTGGCGCTCGAACAGCGTGGCCCAGACCTCGTGGTCCATCGCGCTGTAGCTGGCCCAGGGCTGCTCGACCACGGCCGTGGTGTAAACCGGCACGTAGCCCTTGTCGGTCATCTGGTGTTCGACGCGCTTGGGCTGGTTCATGGCGGCCTCCGGTTCGGCTTCCAGTCTATCGCCGGAGCCGCGCAAGAGGATTGCGTTGTTGCACAGAAAGACCAGACAGGCGCAACATTGTTGCGTCATAAGCCGAATGTGAGCCGAAAATGGACAGCCCCCGCCTCGATCGCACTGATCTGGCCCTGCTGGCGATCCTCCAGCGCGAGGGCCGCCTGAGCAACGCCGAGCTGGCCGAGCGCGTCAGCCTGTCCGCTTCCGCCTGCCTGCGCCGCGTGCAGAAGCTCGAGCAGGACGGCGTGCTGGCCGGCTACGGCGCGCGCATCGACCCGGCGCGCGTGGGCCTGGGCCTGCAGGCCTTCGTGCGCGTGCAGCTGGCCCGCCACGATGCCGCCGCGATCGCCGAGTTCACCGAACGCGTCAACGGCTGGGACGAAGTGGTGGCCTGCCACGCGCTCACCGGCGACATGGACTACCTGCTGCAGGTCGCGGTGCAGGACCTGGAACACTTCTCGCGCTTCCTGCTCGACCACCTGCTCAACGCCAGCGGCGTGGCCGACGTGAACTCCAGCTTCGTGCTGCGCACCGTCAAGCAGGCGCGCGCGCTGTCGCTGGCGCACCTGGCGGGCTGATCATCCGGGCGCGCAGACGCGGTCCACGAAGCGCCGCACGCGCGGCGCAAGCACCAGGATCAGCGGGAACGCGATCGGCCAGGCCACCAGGAAACTGTGCAGCCACGCCGCCGGGAAGCCGGCATCCACGCCGCGATTGACCGCGGTGATGATGCCCGACATCAGGCCGGCCATCAGCAGCGACATCAGGAACGCGAACAGCAATCCGGCATGCCGCGCGGGAACCCGCAGGCTCATGGCCTGGCGGCGCCGAACTTCGTGCCGAAGAAGTCGCCTTCCTTCCACGACGGGCGCGCATCGGCGTTGCCGACGCGGCGGCCTATCTGCGCATTGAGCCGGGCCAGCATCGCCGCGCTCGGGTAGTTGATCGACAGGCTCGTGTCATCGCTGGGCTGGTGGTAGTGCGTGCGCAGGAAGTCGTCGTACATCGCCAGCGCGTCCACGCCCGGCTCGCGCGCCGTGATGCCGCCGTCCAGGTACACCGCCGGGATACCCTGGCGCACGAACGCGTACTGGTCCGAGCGCACGAACACCACTTCCTCGGGCTTGGGGTCCTCGCTCAGGCCCACGCCCAGCTGCTGCGCCGCAGCCTGTACGTCGGCCTCCAGCGAGCTGTGGGCGATGCCGATCGGCACCACGTCGGTGACGTCGGTCAGCATCACCGGCATGTCCATGTTGATGTTGGCCACCAGCGACTCGCGCGGCACGGTCGGATAGCGCACGAAGTACTCCGCGCCCAGCAGGCCGCGCTCCTCGGCCGTCACCGCCACGAACAGCAGCGAACGCCGCGGCGCGGTGGCATCGGCGCGCACCTCGGTGGCCGCCTGCAGCATCACCGCGATGCCCAGCGCATTGTCGAAGGCACCGTTGTAGATGTCGTCGCCGTCCACCGGCGCGCCGCGGCCCACGTGGTCCAGGTGCGCGCTGTAGGCGATGTGCTCGCCGGCCAGCGCCGGGTCCGAGCCCGGCAGCTTGCCGACCACGTTGCGGCTGTCGCGGCGCTCGAGCGTGGTGGCACCGGCCAGCGTCACTTGGCCCGGCAGGTCGAAGGATTCCAGCGTGCCCTTCTCGCGCCGCTCGAAGATCTCGTCGGCCGACATCGGCGCGCCTGCCAGCAGCTTGCGCGCGCCGGCGGCGCTCAGGCTGGCGGTCGCCTTGAGCTCGGGCCAGGCGTCGATCGGCTTGCCGTCGGCGTCCACCAGGCGCATGCCCGGCATCTCCCAGTTGGCAGCCATGCGCGCCCACGGATTCTTGGCCTCGTCCACCGGATTGCCGATGACGATGGCGCCGACGGCGCCGCGCGCCGCCAGCAGCGTCAGCTTGTCGCGCGAGGCGGCGTGGAAGGCGCGCTGCGTGTTCGGGAACGCCGCCGGTGCGCCGGAGAAATACACCGCCACCTTGCCGCGCACGTCCACGCCGGCGAAGTCGTCGCGGCCCAGGTCGGGCGCATGCACCGCCTGCCCGACGAACACCATCGGCGCGTTGAGCACGTGGCTGGCCGCATTGAAGTTCACGCCCGAAAGGAACTCGTCCTGGAACACGAAAGAGACCTTGCCATCGGGCCGCTGCACGCTGAACTCGGCGCCTTCGCGCTTGCGGCGGCCTTCCAGCAGGGGCACGGCCTGGAAGTACGTGCCGTCGTCGCCGGCCGGCTCCAGCCCGATCGCGCGGTAGCGGTTGGCCACGTACAGCGCGGCCAGGTCATAACCGCGGGTGCCGGCGGCGCGGCCCTCCAGCAGGTCGTCGGCCAGGAAGGCCACGTCGGCCTCGATGCGGCGCGCGCCGCTGGCGTCGGCCGCAGGCGCGGCGTCGGCCGAGGCTGCGGGCGCCGCCCGCGCCTCGGGTCCGGGCGTGCGCCCGCAGGCCACCAGCAGGCAAAGGGCAAGCGGAGCGAACATCGGCTTCATCGACGGATCCCGGCGCGGTAAGGAAGCGCCGACGCTAACACCGCGCCGGCCGACGTGGAATGATGGCCGCCACGAAACGGGAGATCACACGATGGCCGGGACCGGAAAGATCCGCACGCCGACACGCGCCGAAGGCTGGTTCCTTGCGCTGGCCGTGATCGGCGCGCTGGCCTGGTCGGGCATCGACCCGACCGACCGGCTCACCTGGCTGCTGGAGGTGATCTGGGTGATGGTCGGCCTGCCGCTGGTGGCCTGGGCCTGGGGCCGCTTCCCGCTGACGCGCCTGCTGTGCTGGCTGCTGGCCATCCACGCCGTGATCCTGATCTACGGCGGTGCCCACACCTATGCCGAGACGCCGCTGGGCCTGTGGTTCAAGGACAGCTTCGACCTGGCCCGCAACCACTACGACCGCCTGGGCCACTTCGCGCAGGGTTTCGTGCCGGCGATCCTGGCGCGCGAACTGCTGCTGCGGAAGACGCCGCTGCAGGTCGGCGGCTGGCTGTTCTACCTGGTGTGCGCGGCGGCGCTGTCGTTCAGCGCCTTCTTCGAGTTCATCGAATGGTGGGCAGCCCTGGCCTGGGGCGGCGAGGCCGACGCGTTCCTGGCCACCCAGGGCGACGTCTGGGACACGCAGTGGGACATGTTCCTGGCCCTGTGCGGCGCGGTGCTGTCCCTGCTGCTGCTGTCGCGCGTGCACGACCGGCAGCTGGGCCTTCAGCGCGGCTGATCTTCCTCGCGCGGATTCCAGCCGCTCACCGCCGCCGCCATCACCAGGTCGCGGCCGGCGTTCTTGGCCGCGTACATGGCCCGGTCGGCGCGCTGCAGCAGCTGCGAGAACTGGCGGTCGGCCGGGGCCAGCGCCGCCACGCCGATGGACAGCGTGATGCGGCGTTCATCGCCATCCAGGTGCAGGGTCTCGGCCGCGAAGTTCTCGCGGATGCGCTCGGCCGCCGTCAGCGCGCTGTCACCGTCGGTGCCGGGCATCAGCACGATGAACTCCTCGCCGCCCAGCCGCCCGAACACGTCCTCGGTGCGCAGCAGGCCGCGGATGCGCTGCACCGCCTGCACCAGGGCCTCGTCGCCGGCGGCGTGGCCCAGCTCGTCGTTGATGCGCTTGAAGTGGTCGATGTCCACGACCAGCGTCGCCAGCGGCATGCCGTGCCGGCGCGCCGCCGCGATCGCGCGCGCGCCGTGTTCCTCGATCGCGCGCCGGTTGAAGGCGCCCGTCAGGTAGTCGGTGCCGGCCGCACGCGCCAGCTCGCGCTGGCTGCGCTCGGTGCACATCAGCAGGAAGGCGAAGCTGGCCACCACGGGCAGCGCGCTGCCCACCGCGTAGGTCAGCACCTGCAGGTGGGTAAGCTGGAACAGGTCGGTAACCAGGTTGGGCGCCAGGAACATCGCGCCCGCGCGGTAGAACAGGATGCCCGCCGAGATCACGAACACCGCGCCCAGGATGTGCTGCGTGCGACCACCCGGCTGCGGGCTGCGGTAGAGGTTCCAGAGCACGCTGGCCAGCAGCAGGCCCAGCAGCGCGGCCACCACCGCCAGTCGGAGCGACAGGCTTGCCTCCAGCAGGCGCAGGCCCACCGAGGCCGCCACCGTGGCGACCACCAGCACCCACAGGTGCGCGCGCCGCTTCGGACGACCCTGGAAGATTTCCAGCGCGATCGCCACGAAGGCAAAGCCCGCGGCCACCATCAGGTTGGACAGTCCGACGGTGAGCCAGGCCGGCGCGAGGTCGCGCAGGGCCATCGCCACGAAGCTGCCCGGCAGCATCACGCACGCGGCCACCCACCAGCCCATGCTGGTGCGGTAGGACGGCGGGAACGAACGGCTGGCGATCAACATCAGCCCGCCGACCAGCACGGTCAGCAGGGCGCCGACCATCAGGGCGGAGCGAATGTCGAACGACCAGGACATCGGGTGGAGCTTCCCCGGGGACGCAAAAACCGGGCGCTAGCCTTTCATCGCCGCCCGGTTAGCGCAAGGGAACGTCGTCAGTCGGACGAACCGGCCCGATGGATGGTGAATCCGTTTCCGGCGGGGGTGGCGGAGCCCCCGGTTCTTCGCCGATCGCAGACGCCGCGGCGGCCGGCACCAGCGCGGCCCGCGGCCGGAACGGCAGCACCACGCCCCGCGGTTCCTCCTGCCGGTGCCAGAGCACCGGCACCGCGTCCGGACCCGGCAGCTCGAGCTCGGGATCGGGCTCGGCCTGCTCGGCCTCGTCCTCCCAGCTGTAGCGCTGCCGCGGCGGCTCGGGGTCGGCGCGCCGCCACAGGAAGGCCGCCAGCACGCCGGCCAGGGCGCCGCACAGGTGGTATTCCCAGGACACGCCGGGCTCGCGCGGCAGCACGGTCAGCACCATGCCGCCGAAGAAGAAGAAGGCGATCAGGGCCGCGGCGATCGCCGGCCGGTCCCGCCTCAGCAGGCCCAGGAACAGCAGCAGGAACATCAGGCCGTGGGTCAGGCCGCTGGCGCCGATGTGGAAGGAAGGCCGGCCGATGATCCAGGTGCCCAGCCCGGACAGGATCCAGATCAGCGGCAGGGCGCGCAGGCTGGCGCGCGGATACACCGTGCCCACCAGGGTGCCCAGGATCAGCACGCCGCTGGCATTGGCCAGCCAGTGGCCGGCCGAGCCGTGCAGCAGGGGCGCGGTGATCACGCCCACCAGGCCGGGCCAGCTCTGCGGCACCAGGCTCCACGGCCGGGTGTCGCCCAGCAGGGGCTCGAGGTAGAAGATCGCGCCGAGCAGCGCGATGAAGGCCAGGCTGGCCAGCAGCGCGTTCTGGAAGCGCTCGCGCACCGCGGCTGCGTGCTGTTCTCGTTCGGGTTCCATCGACACCAGATGGGGCCGGCCGGGACGCCCGCAAGGGCGCCCCGGCCGCCCGGCTCAGGTTTCGGTCGCCGGATCGCGCGGCTTGATCCACAGGCTGAGCAGCATCGCGCCCGCCAGGGTGGCGGCCACCACGCCCAGCGAAACCGCCACCGGGATCTTGTAGAAGTCCACGATCAGCATCTTGGCGCCGATGAAGATCAGCACCAGGGCCAGGCCGTAGGCCAGCAGGTGGAAGCGGTCGGCCATGTCGGCCAGCAGGAAGTACAGCGCGCGCAGGCCCAGCACCGCGAACACGTTGGACGTGAGCACGATGAAGGGGTCGGTGGTGATGGCGAAGATGGCCGGGATCGAGTCGACCGCGAAGATCACGTCGGTGATCGCGATCATCACCAGCACCACGAACAGCGGCGTGTACTTGCGGCGCTTGCCCTGGCCGATCCACAGCGCCTCGCCGTGGTAGCGGCGGATCAGCGGCAGGTGGGCGGTGATCCAGCGCAGGATCGGGTTCTTGTCCATGTCCGGCTGCTGGCCCGCGGCCCACAGCATCTTGGCACCGGTGAGCAGCAGGAAGGCGCCGAAGATGTACAGCACCCAGTGGAACTGGGCGATCAGCGCCGCGCCGACGAAGATCATGATCGCGCGCAGCACGATCGCGCCCAGCACGCCGAAGATCAGCACCCGCTGCTGCGACTGCGCCGGCACTCCGAAGTAGGTGAACAGCATCAGGAACACGAAGATGTTGTCGACGGCCAGCGCCTTCTCCACCAGGTAGCCGGTGAAGAATTCCAGCGCGATGCGGTCGGCTTCCGGCCCGGGCACGCGGCCCTGCAGGTACCACCACAGGCCGGCATTGAAGACGATGGCCAGCGCGATCCAGGCCGCGGACCAGGTCAGGGCTTCACGGGTGCTGACCTTGTGCGGGCCGTTCTGGCGCAGCACCACGAGGTCCACGAGCAGGGCGACGACGACGAAGGCCGTGAACACGGCCCACATCAGGGGTGTGGCGATGGTTTCCATCCAGATCTCCGGTAACGAGCTTCGCGGCCGCAGGCGCGCGCGCTGTTCCGGACACGGAACGCCTTCGCCGCTGGCGGGCGAAGGTCTCGCTCGCAGGCCCGTGGGCCTGCCTGCCGTACCGGGGTTGCGGAACTGGGGTCCGGACCCGTGATGACGATATCGGCAGCGGGAGCTACTCCCCTTCTACGGGGACAGAGTCTGCCACGAAACATGAACAGGGCGTCAATTTGAATGACGCGGACGCGTTACGCTGGCGCCTGGACGAGGAGAGGCCATGGAACTGGGCGTGCGGTCGGTGATGGTGCTGGGCATGGTGCTGAGCCTGTTCACGGCCCTGCTGTTCCTGCAGGTGGCGCGCGGATTCCCGGTCGAACACCGCCGCCACATGCGCATCTGGACCGCGGCCCTGGTGATGCTGCCCGTCGCCTGGCTGGCCCTGGCCCAGCGTGGGATCTGGCCTGACGTGGTCGCCATCGGCATCGGCACGGTGCTGATGCAGGCCAGCTTCGCCGAGATGACCCGCGCCGTGCGCGGGTTCCATGGCCTGCCGGAACGACGCTGGCTGCTGTGGTCGGTGGTGATCGCCAGCGTGGTGCTGTCGGCCGTGCTGCCGATGCCATGGCCGCACTCCAGCGGCCGCGTGATCCTCAACTCCGCCGCCGGCATGGTGCTGCTGCTGGCCATGGCCTGGGCGCTGCGCCACGCGGCCCGCGACACCACCGCGCATGCCGGGCGCGCGGCCGCGGCCTTCGCCCTGCTGGGCGTGGTGACCCTGGGCGCGCGGCTGGTCGACCACGTGCTCTGGCCGCGGCCATCGGGCCAGCTGCTGGAAGCCGGCGCCAGTGACCTGCTGGTCTTCCTCTACATGAACACCGGGGTGGTCTTCCTCAGCCTGGCCTTCGTGCTGATGCACGCCGAGCGCGCCTACGCCGCGGTGCGAAGGCTGGCCACGGTGGACACCCTGACCGGCGTGCTGGCGCGCAGCGCGCTGGATACCCAGGGCAAGGCGATGGTCGCCGCGGCGCGGCGCTCGGGCCGTCCGCTGGCGGCCCTGCTCGTGGACCTGGACCAGTTCAAGCAGGTCAACGACGGCCTGGGCCACGAGGCCGGCGACCGGCTGCTGCAACACCTGGCCATGATCGCCAACCGCGTACTGCGCGGCGAGGACCTGCTGTGCCGGCTGGGTGGCGACGAATTCGTGGTGCTGCTGCCCAACACCGACGGGCCGGGCGGCCGCATCGTGGCCGAACGCCTGCGCGCGGCGCTGGTCGAGACCCCCTTCCAGTTCCGCGGTCGCGCCGTGGCCTGCCCGATGTCCATCGGCGTGGCGGCCATGGTGGGCGAGCAGGTGCAGCTGGACGTTCTGGTCAAGCGCGCCGACGAGGCCATGTACGTGGCCAAGCGCGCCGGTGGCGACCGCGTTCACGGCGCCGCGGAAGCCTAGCCCCCGGGCCGGACAGGCCCGCCGCGGGCGCCCGGGGTCGCCGGCCGGTACAATTCGGGCATGACGACCGATGCCCTGCCCGTAGTCCGCCTCAAGATCGAACGCCGTTCCAACCATCCCTGGATCTTCCAGAAGATGGTCGAAAAGCCGGTCGCCAAGCCCAAGCCGGGCAGCCTGGTCGACATCGTCGACAACACCGGGGTGTGGGTGGGACGCGGTTTCTACAACGGCCATTCGCGCATCGCTCTGCGCGTGCTCACCGAGGACCCGGACGAGGCCATCGACGAGGCCTGGTTCGCGCGCAGGATCCGCGCGGCCGTGGCCCTGCGCCGCGACCTGCTCAAGCTGGACGAGACCACCGACGCCTGGCGCGTGGTGCATTCCGAAGGCGACGGCATCTCGGGCCTGGTGGTGGACCGCTACGCCGACCTGCTGGTGGTGGAGTTCTTCTCGGCCGGGCCGTTCCGCTACCGCGAGTGGATCTACGCCGCGCTGCGCGCCGAATTCCCCGGCTGCCGCTTCTACAGTTTCTCCGAAGAGCACGTGCAGAAGCAGGAGAGCTTCGACTTCCGCTCGCCGCCGGCGCCCGAGCCCAGCGTCATCACCGAGCATGGCCTGAAGTTCCGGGCCAGCCCGGGCAGCGGCCACAAGACCGGCTTCTTCGCCGACCAGCGCGACAACCGCGAGTTCCTCACCCGGTTCACGGCCGGCAAGCGCGTGCTCGACATCTGCTGCAATTCCGGCGGCTTCGCCATCTATGCCAAGGCCCGCGGCGGCGCCGACGAGGTGATCGGCATCGACCTGGACGAGGAGATCCTGGAGGTCGCCGAAAAGAACGCGCGGCTCAACGACGCCCGGGTGAAGTTCGTCCAGGCCGACCTGTTCCACTACCTGCGCGACGCGCACCAGCGCGGCGAGCAGTTCGACGTGGTGATCCTGGACCCCGCCAAGCTCACCCGCGACCGCGAGCAGGTCATTGCCGCGCTGAAGAAGTACAACGACATGAACAAGCTCGCCATGCAGGTGATCAAGCCCGGCGGCGTGCTGCTCACCTGCTCGTGCACCGGCCTGGTGGGCGAGGAGGAGTTCCTGGACATGATCCGCCGCGCGGCCTTCTACGCCGGGCGCACCGTGCAGATCCTGAAGGTGGCCGGCGCCGGCGCCGACCATCCGTTCATGGCCCACGTGAAGGAAAGCCGCTACCTGAAGGCGGTGTTCTGCCGGGTCGAGTGAGCCTTGCCGCGCCGCACACGGCGCGCCTGCTGCAATCCACGTCGTGCACGACTCCCTCGACGCCATCTGGACCCATGCCTGGGCACGCCTGCTCGCGGGCGCGCGCGGCCGTGCCGATCCCTTCCACCAGGGCGTACTGGCTTCGTCCTCGGCCGACGGCCCGCAGGCACGTTATGCCGTGCTGCGCGCCGTGGACCCCGGGACAGGCACGGTCGCGTTCCACACCGACCGGCGCAGTCCGAAGTGCTTGCAGCTGGGCGCCGACCCGCGGGTGGCCTGGTGCTTCTTTGGCCACGGCGAACAGCTGCGTCTGTCGGGCACCGTGCAGTTGCACCTGGACGATGCCGAGGCGGACGCGGCCTGGTCGGCCAGCGGCCGTGCCGCCCGCGTGAACTACGCGGGCCAGCGGGCTCCCGGCACGGTGGCCGAAGCACCCGGCGAGGGCGGGCCGAAGCACGCCACCGCCCGTACCGACGACGCGGGCCTGGACGTGGCCCGCGGCAATTTCGCCCTGGTGCGTCTGCAGGTGATGTCGCTGGACTGGCTTTGCCTGTCCGCGGCCGGCCATGTCCGCGCCCGCTTCGACCGCGCGGCTGGCGTCTGGCAGGCCAGCTGGCTGACCCCATAGACCGGGCCGCGGTCGGCTAGACTGCGCGCCTTCACCCCGGAGCCGGCCGCTTGGACGCACCCCTGGACCGCGCGCCTCCGCGCCGCGCCGCGATGATCTTCATCTTCGTCACGGTGCTGATCGACATCCTCGCCTTCGGGCTGATCATCCCGGTGCTGCCGCACCTGGTGGAAGAGTTCGCGGGCGGCGACACCGGCACGGCGGTGATGTGGGTGGGCCTGTTCGGCATGGTGTTCTCGGCCGTGCAGTTCGTGTTCTCGCCGATCCAGGGCGCGCTGTCGGACCGGTTCGGGCGGCGGCCGGTGATCCTGATCTCGTGCTTCGGGCTGGGCGTGGACTTCATCTTCATGGCGCTGGCGAACACGCTGCCGTGGCTGTTCGTGGGCCGCGTCATCTCGGGCATCACGGCGGCCAGCTTCTCCATCGCCAATGCCTACATCGCCGACGTGGTGGCGCCGGCCGACCGCGCCCGCAGCTACGGCATGCTCGGTGCGGCCTTCGGCCTGGGCTTCATCATCGGGCCGGTGGCGGGCGGGCTGCTGGGCGACATCGACCTGCGGGCCCCGTTCTGGGCGGCCTCGGCGCTGGCGCTGGCGAATTTCCTGTACGGCTACTTCGTGCTGCCCGAATCGCTGCCGCCGGAACGCCGCAGCCCCAAGTTCGACTGGGCGCATGCCAATCCGGTCGGCTCGGTGCTGATGATCCGGCGTTATCCGCAGGTGTTCGGCCTGGCGGCGGTGATCCTGCTCGACAACCTGGCGCACTACGTGTTCCCCACCGTGTTCGTGCTGTTCGCGGCCTACCGCTACGACTGGGGCACGAAGGAGGTGGGCTACGTGCTGGCCCTGGTCGGCATCTGCACGGCGCTGGTGCAGGCCGGGCTGACGGGCCGCATCGTCAAGGCCATCGGAGAGCGCCGTGCGCTGCTGGTGGGGCAGGCCTGCGGGCTGGCGGGTTTCCTGGTGTATGCGTTTGCGCCGACCGGCGCGTGGTTCCTGGCCGGCATTCCGGTGATGGCGTTCTGGGGGCTGGCCAATCCGGCGGTGCAGGCGCTGGCGACCGCGCGGGTGGGGCCCGACGAGCAGGGGCGTCTGCAGGGCGCCTTCATGAGCCTGGGCAGCCTGTCGGGCGTGTTTGCGCCGATGATCTTCGCCACCGTGTTCGCCAGCGCGATCAATCCGGCGCTGGGCGTGGATTTCCCGGGCGCGCCCTTCCTGCTGTCGGCGCTGATCGTCGCCGTCGCCGGCTGGGTTTCCCATCGCAGCACCCGGCCGGGCTGAGCTTGCCGCGCCTTCGCGGCGGGGTCACGGCGCTTGGCTAAACTGTGCGTCCCCTGCCTGGAGTGTTGCCGATGAGCGCCGATGACAAAGCCGACGAGGTCACGCAGGCCCAGGCCGAGGATGCGGTGCGGGTGCTGCTGCGCTGGGCCGGCGAAGACCCTGCGCGCGAAGGCCTGCTCGACACGCCCAAGCGCGTGGCGAAGGCCTATGGCGACTGGTTCAGCGGCTACCGCATCGATCCGCGCGAGTACCTGGAGCGCACCTTCAAGGAAGTGGCCGGCTACGACGAGATGATCGTGCTGCGCGACATCGAGTTCGAATCGCACTGCGAACACCACATGGCGCCGATCATCGGCAAGGCGCACATCGGCTACCTGCCCAGCGGCAAGGTGGTGGGCATCAGCAAGCTGGCGCGCGTGGTCGAAGCCTATGCGCGCCGGTTCCAGGTGCAGGAAAAGATGACGGCGCAGATCGCCGGCTGCATCCAGGACGTGCTGCAGCCGCGCGGCGTCGGCGTGGTGGTGGTGGGTGCACACGAGTGCATGACCACCCGCGGCATCCACAAGCGCGGCGTCAGCATGGTCACCTCCAAGATGCTGGGCGACTTCCGCGAGGACGCCCGCACCCGCGCGGAATTCCTCCGCTTCATCAACGTCAGCCCCTGACCCCCGTGAAAACATACCAGGTATGTTTTCACTCTCAGTGAGACAGGCGGGCCGGAAAACATACCTGGTATGTTTTCGTTTCGGGGTCAGTCGGTGCGGTGCAGGACGATGGGCAGGGTGAGGTCGGGGTTGCGGTACTGGCCGACGAGGCGGTCGCCGTCGCGGCGCACCGCCAGGGTGTGCGGCTGGCCATCGGCGGTGGGGCGGAAGACCAGCACCAGCCAGCGGCGACGCGGCACGACCTGGTCGAAGCGGTCGCTGGCGCCGATCAGCTCGCAGTCGGACATGCCCGTGATGGGCTGGCCGGCCACCGCATCGCAGAAGGGCTGGAACAGCGTGTAGTCACCGTGGCCCTCGGGCTGGCCCGCGCCGTGCTGCAGCGCGATCTGCATCAGCGCGCTCTCACCCCGATCGTCGCGCGCGACCACCCGCCAGTTGCCATGGAACGCACTGGGCGCGATAAGCACCTCATCGGCATCCGGCTCCGCACGCGCCAGCGGCATCGCCAGCACGCCCGCGACGACGAACATGAACACCGCGGCGCGCCGGAGCTGGCCTGCCCACCTTGCTTGCAACGTATTTGGAAACAACCGCATCGTCATCACCGTGTCTGGGGAATAGCCTTCCTACGCAGGCATGGCCCTGATGCGGACACGCCGCCGCACCGCCCAGGACCCGCCCGACGATGGATTCCGCCACGCTCGACCACCCGCCCGAAGTGCTCGCCACGGCCGCCACCCTGGCGCCGCTGCTGATGGACGACATGCGCCGGCACGCGCGCCGCGAGCGCCGCCGCGTCCGCGCCGGCGAAACCCTGCGCACCACCGCCCTGGTCAACGAGGCCTACCTGCGCCTGCAGCGCAGCGATGGCTGGCACGGCGAACTGCACTTCCTGCGCGCCGCCGCGCTGGCGATGCGCCAGGCGCTGGTGGACCACGCCCGGCAGAAGCTGGCCGCCAAGCGCGGCGGCGGCGCGGTGGATTCGCTGGAAGACCATCCGGTCGAGCCCTTCTGGGTCAGCGACGAACGCATGGTCGAACTCGACGAAGCGCTGCAGCAGCTGTCCGCACTCAACCCGCGCCTGACCCAGGTGATCGAATGCCGCTTCTTCGGCGGCTATTCCGACCTGGAAACCGCGCGCATCCTCGGGGTCACCGACCGCACCGTGCGCCGCGACTGGATCAAGGCGCGGGCGTGGCTGTTCCAGGCCCTGGGCGATTCCCCGGAACCCGATAGCGATCCCGCAGCACCGATGCCTGCGCCGTAAGGCGCGCACCCGCCGGTCCTGCCGAAGTGGCAATCCGCTCGACCTCACGCAGCAGGGCGTCCGCGTCGCCCCATCGCTGCTGATGTCCCGCCACCGCGGCCACCGCCAGGCTGGCCATGCCGGTGCCCGGATGGTCGCGCCCCAGCGTTTCCAGCGCCGCGGCCAGTGCCGTCTCCGCGCTCAGCGCCGCGGCTTCGATGCGCTGCAGTGCGAGCTCCGCTTCGGACTGGCCGCTCAGCGCCGCCACATGGTGCAGGCTGCCGTGCCCCGCGAATCGTGCGCCCATCGCCGCCGCCTCGCGCAGCACCGGCAGCGCATCTTCGGGCCGGCCCGTGGCCAGCAGCAGCTTGCCGTGGTTGCTGAGCAGCGCAGCGGTCGCGGCCGAAGGCCCGTAGTAGCGCCGCCGCAGGTCCACCGCTTCGCGGAACAGCGGCTCGGCCTGGGTCGGCCGCCCGGAGGCGACTTCGACCGCGCCCCAGTTGTTGAGCGTGTTGAGCGCATCGGGCGTCTGCTGCAGCCCCGTGGCCTGCCACACCGCGCGCGCCGACTGGAACGCATCGCGCGCCTCGTCCATGCGCCCGGCGCCGAACAGCGCCACGCCCAGATTGTTGTGGAAGATGCCGGTCTCGCGGTGCTGCGCGCCGCTGAGGGCGATGCGCCGCTGCAGCCCCTCGCGCAGCAGCGCGATGGCGCCGTCCACGTCGCCCTCGGCCTTGGTCAGCTGCGACTCGAGCAGGCGGCTGTCCACCAGTCGCGATTCCCAGCGCGCCAGGTCGCTGCGCCAGAAGGCCTGCGCCTGCGCCAGCAGCGGCCGCGCCGCCGCGGCATCGCCCTGCCGGAACCGCACCTGCGCCAGGTCGTAGCGCCCTGCCGCGATCAGCCTCGGGTCCACCTGCGCGGACGACGCGCCGGCCAGGCGCTCCAGCATCGGCGCCGCCGCCTCGTAGTCGGTGATCAGGAAGTTGAGCTCGCCCAGCGCATGCAGGATCGGCGCGGCCTCCCCGGGGTTGCGGTCGAACTCGTCCTGCACGCGCTGGGCCGCGTGGCCCAGCACGTCGGCCGCAGTCGCCTCGCCGCCGCGCAATTCACCGGCGCCGCGGAACATCAGGAACAGCGCCTGCTGCACCGCCTCCAGCCGCTTCTGTTCGCCCAGCGCCTGGTCGCGCTGGCGCGCCGCCTCGCGTGCCTGCCCCAGCGCCAGGCCCAGCCCCACGGCCAGGCTCAGCAGCACCGTCGCGCCGGCTGCGACCGACCAGCGATGCCGATGCAGCTGCCTGGCCATCCGGTGCGAAGGCTCGTGTGCGCGCGCGGCGACCGGCCCGCGCTGCCGCGCCTGCGCCAGCTCGTCGCAGAACTGGTCGACGGTGGCATAGCGATGTGCGGGATCGGTCGCCAGCGCCTTGGCCAGGATCGCATCGAGGTCCTCGAACAGCGCCCGCTCGGCGCTTCCCGAACGCCAGCGCCCGGCATCGGTGGCCTCGCGCAGCGGCCGCGGGGGCGTGGACACGATGCGCGCCAGCGCCGCCGCCGGCGACAGCCCCGCGGTATTGCGCGGCGGCTTGCCCGAAACCAGGCGATACAGCACCGCGGCCAGTCCATGCACGTCGGTGGCCGTGGATGTGCCGGCTCCCGTGGCCTGCTCCGGCGCCGCATAGTCCTGCGACAGCGCCGCCACCGCCGCACCGCTTTCCTGGCCGGCCAGGCGCGCGATGCCGAAATCGATCAGCCGCACGCGGCCGCCCGCATCCACCAGCAGGTTGGACGGCTTTAGGTCGTGGTGCACCACCAGTTTGCCGTGCGCATGGGCCAGCGCCTCGCAGGCCTGCTGCACCAGGGCCACGCGCGCGTCCAGGCTGGCGCCATGCGATTCGCACCAGGCATCGATCGGCGCGCCGTCCACCAGCTCCATCACCATGAAGGGCGTACCGCCCTCAAGCAGGCTGCCGTCGATCAGGCGCGCGATGCCCGGATGGTCCAGGTGCGCCAGGATCTGGCGTTCGTGGTTGAACCCGTCCCAGGCGCGCGCATCCGCCCGCGTGATCACCTTCAGCGCGGCGCGCTGGGTGAACTGGCCATCGGCGCGCTCCACTTCGTACACCTCGCCCATGCCGCCGCGGCCGAGGTTGCGCAGGACCCGCCAGGCGCCGGCGCGATCACCGGGGGCGAGGCGGTCCACGGTGGTGGCGTCGGTGTCCGTGGTGCCGGCATCGGCCTCGGCATCCAGGAAGCGTTCGCTGGCGATGGCGGCATCCAGCAGGTCGCAGGCCGCGCGGCGCACGGCCTCACTTGCCGGCTGCGCCAGGATCCAGGCCCGGCGCTCGGCGTCGGGCAACTCCCACGCAGCGTCGAACAGTGCTTCGACCTGTGGCCAATGCAGAGGGTGGGTCATGCTTCGTTCCGTGCCGGTGCCGAGGCCAGCATCCCGTTTCCCGCAGGGCCGTGCAATCGCGGCCCCGCGTTGGCCACGCCGCCGGCGTCGTGCGACACGGACACCTCAGCCTGTGCTGCCCAGGCCTTCGGCGGACAGCTGGTAGGCGGGGCACGGACCCTTGTCCTTGGTGCGGCACATGCCGACGGTGGCGGGCTGCACCCGCACGTCCAGGTCGGCGCAGCGGTGGTCGTCGATCACGATCGGGCCCCAGGCGTCGCGGGTCTGGCCCGGCGGGATCTCGAAGGGCATCACCAGGGTGCTGTCGGTGGCGATCACCTGGTCGCCGCTGGCGATGCGGAACTCCGCCACCACCGACTTCACCTGGGCCTGGCTGCGGTTGCTGGCCTTGAAGTCCATCTGGCACTGCACCGAATTGGCGTCGCCGCGGCTGTTGCTCTCGATGGTGCGTGCGGTGAGCGCGAAGTCCAGGCTGCCCTCGGCCAGTTCGCGGCCGCCGCGCGCCGGTGCCTCGGCGGCATCGGACAGCGCCTCGGCGACCGGGGCTTCGGCCACCGCCGCGCCGTCGGCAGCCACCGCGGGAGCGGAGGGATCGGCCGGCGTGCAGGCGCACAGGGACAGGGCCAGGGCGGTGGCGAACAGGAGGCGCAGGGTCATCGGTAATCCTTGGTGGGAGGGACCCCTGTCAGTACGCGAAGCCACCCCCGCCGCCGGACATCCGCAGCGGCTGCGCCGGCCCCCGGGCAGGGCTGAATTGTCACGGGCTGCCGACCTATACTCTGGCCATGAGCGACCCCCGCGCCCAGATCCAGCAGCTTCGCACCCTGATCGAGGCCGCCCCGGCCCTGCCCGAGCGCAGCGACTGGCTCGCCCGCCTCGCCGCGATCGAACAGGCCCTGCCCACCGCCGGTGGCAACCCCGCCGAAACCGAACGCCTGCGCCAGGACGTCGAAGACGCCGAACACGCCCGCGACGCCGCCAACCTGCAGCGCATGAAGGTGGCCGGCCAGCTCAACACCCTGCACAAGAGCCTGGCCGCCGCGGTGCCGGAAGTGCCGGCCGGCAAGGACGCGCAGAGCGACGCCCTGCGCCGCATCGAACACCTGGTCGCCCACGGCGCCTCGGCGCCCGGCGCCGTGGAAGCGGCCAAGGCCGCCGAGATGGACGCGCCGATGCCCGGCCGCGCCGTGCTCGAAGCGGTCATCGCCGGCGAACGCAAGTTCACCAAGGCCCAGCTCGAGTTCACCATCGCCGAAGCCATGGTGCTGACCGGCTGGGCCAAGACCCCGCTGGAGCTGATGCAGGAAGGCGAGCCCTGGCTGGCCGAACTGATCCTGAAGAACCAGGCCGACGCGACCTAGGTATCAGCCGCGCGGCGTCGCGTCGCGCAGCTCCGACAGCTCCGCCTCGGCGGCCAGGAGGCTGCGGCCGCTGGCATCGCGCGCGAAGCGCTCGCGGTGCCGCTGCGTCACCCCCCACGCGGTCGCCGCCAGCACGCCGGCCAGGCCCGCATTGGCCAACACCACGCCCGGCCGCGTGGTCCACAGGTCCATGCCCATCGCGGCCAGCAGCGCGAACAGCACCGGCATCCACACCGCGAAGCCCAGCACCACGCCCCAGCGTTCGCCCCAGACGCGCACGCGGCGCAGCATCAGCAGCCGCTGCTGCACTTCGGCCACGGGCTTGCGGTAGTCCACCCAGGCCACCGACAGCAGCTGCACCACCGCCGTGATCAACAGCGCCAGTCCGTACACGTGGATGCCCAGGCCGTAGCCCACCAGGTGCCACTGGCCCCAGTGTCCGATCCAGTACGGACCGGCCCACAGCACGATGGCTGCGCCCACCGCCAGCTGCACCGCCTGCCAGAAGCCCAGCCAGCGCAGCCGGCGGCGCACCGTGTCCAGCGTGCGGTGCCGGCGCGTGGCCTGCAGTTCGTGTTCCAGGCCGGCCAGGCGCTGGTCCAGGCCCTGCCAGGCGCGTTCGAGTTCAGTCAGTTCCATGGTCGTCTCCGTTGATGTGGGCGGCGGCCGCGGTGCGGCGCAGCTGTTGCCGGATGCGGCCCAGGCGCGTGGCGACATTGCCTTCGCGGATGCCCAGGATCTCGCCGCTGTCGCGATGGCTGCAGCCTTCCAGGTGCAGCAGCAGCAGCGCCTTGTCCAGCGCGCCCAGCGACTGCATCGCGGCCTGTACCAGGGCCAGCTGCTCGCGCTGTTCGGCGTCCACGTCGCGGGCGCCGACCAGGTGTTCGTGCGCCTCGCCCAGCGCGTCGGGCGCGGGCCGTCCGCGCTCGCGGCGCAGGTGCGAGATGGCCACGTTCAGCGCGATGCGGTAGAGCCAGGTCGAGAAGCGGCGGGCCGGGTCGTAGCCGGGCCAGGCGCGCCAGAGCTGCAGCGAAATCTCCTGCGCGAGGTCGGCGCGGTCTTCCGCGTCGCGGCAGTAGCTGGCGGCCACCTTGACCACGATGCCGCGGTGCGCGGCCATCAGGGTCTCGAAGTCGGATCGGGCCGGGTCGGGCCGGGCGGTGGACATGGCGTCTCGGGTCGGGGTGCTTGAAGGGTGATTCGCGCGGCGGGGAAAAACATCACAGGCCCGGCGTCGTCGCGTCACGCCCGGCCCGCGTCCTGACCGGTCGGCCCGGACCCGGGTCGCCGCAGGATGGGTGACTTCCGGCCTGTTGCAAAGGCGGAGGGCCTGTTCTACAACTGTAGTACGACAGATGTAGAACAAGGGAACGCCGATGGAAAACGATCTCGAGGCCGTCGCGCTCAGCGAGCTGCAGCTCGACCTGATGCGCGTGCTGTGGCGCGGCGAGGCCAGCGTGGCCGACGTGGCCGCCGCCCTCGCGCAGCGCCGCGGCCTGGCGCACACCACCGTGGCCACCCTGCTCACGCGCCTGGCCAAGCGCGGCGTGGTCGCGCAGCGCCGCGACGGCCGGGTGCTGTACTACCGCGCCCTGCTCACCGAATCGCAGGTGCGCCGCAGCATGGTCGGCGGCCTGATCCAGTCGCTGTTCCGCGGCGATCCGCAGGCACTGCTGGCGCACCTGGTGGACGAGAAGGACGTCAAGCCCGGCGACCTGGAGCGCGTGCAGGCCCTGCTGTCGACGGCGAAGGCGCGCAAGCCATGAGCGCGCTCGACCTGGCGACCTCCTTCCTGCTGACCCTGGCGGTGCACGCCACCGTGCTGCTCGGCGCCGCGTGGCTGGCCGAGCGTGCCGGCGGGCTGCGGCATACGGGCTGGGCCGAGCTGGCGTGGCGCGTGGCGCTGTTCGGTGCGCTGGCTTCGGCCAGCTTCGCGGTGTTGGTGCCGGCGTGGCGCGAGACGGCGCGGCCGGTAGTGGCGTCGGTGCCCGACCAGGCCGGATCAGAGACGTCATCGACGCGCGCGCCTGCCGATGCGATGTCATCCGCTTCGCAGACAGCCGCCGCGCTGCCGCAGGCGATCGCCGCGCCCGCGTCGTCGCGGGATGCCGTCCCGATGCCCGCGCTGGCGCCATCGCCGCGCGAAAACCTGCGGCCCGCGCCGATCGCCCTGCCCGGCGTCATCGCTTCGGGCCTGCTGGCGCTGTGGATGCTGGTCATCGTCCTCGGCGCGCTGCGGCTCGCGATGCAGGGCCTGGCCCTGCATCGTCTCGGCCGCGCCACCGCGCACCATGGCGAAACGGCCGACGAGGCCCTGAAGCAGCACGCCAGGCAGCTGGCGGCCGAACTGGGCATCGCGGCGCCCTCGCTGCGCATCAGCCGCGCGGTGGCCAGCCCGATGGTGCTGCCTGGCGCACGCGTGCTGCTGCCGGCGTGGACACTCACGCTGGATGAAACCCAGCAGCGCGCCCTGCTGGCGCATGAACTCAGCCACCTGCAGCGCCGCGACCCCGCCTGGCGCGTGGCCCAGCGCCTGGCGCTGCTGCCGCTGGCCTTCCATCCGCTGGCGCGGCACGCCTGCCGGCGCCTGGAAGCCCTGGCCGAAGACGCCTGCGATGCCCGCGCGATGCAGCTGATGGGCAGCGGCCTTCCGCTGGCCGAATGCCTTGCCACCTGCCTCACCCACGCCGGCGCGCATGCCGGTCAACCCGCGCTGGCGGTGGCCATGGCCGGCGAGTCCGGTCCGGTGCTGCGCCGCGTACAGAACCTTCTGGAGGAATCCCCGATGTCGATCCGTCCCCTGTCCCCGGCACTGCGCCGCACCGCCATTGCCCTGGCCGTGGTGGCCCTGGTGGCCCTGCCCGGCCTGGCCGTCACCACGCTGGCCTCGGAACTGGCAGAGGGCGGCTACAGCCGCCACATGTTCAGCGACGACGACAGCATCAGCATCAGCCACAGCGAAAACGGCTACAAGCTGCGGCTGAAGATGACGGGCAAGGTGGTGTTCAACGCCGACAGCACCGACATCGCGCACCTGGGACCGGGCGCCACGTTCCGCGTCTCCGAAACCCGCGATGGCGTCGAGCGCGAGGTCCGCTACTTCGGCAAGGACGGCGTGATCCAGCGCGAATACCGCCGCGCCGGCAAGGAAGTGCCGCTGGATGCCGACGGCCGCGCCTGGCTGGCGAAGACGCTGCCGGACGTGATGCGCGAATCGGGCATCAACGCGGAGCAGCGCGGCCAGGCGCTGCTGGCCAAGGGCGGCGTGCCCGCGCTGCTGGACGAGATCGCGCTGATCGAATCCGACCACTCGGCCGCGCGTTACCTGGCGGTGCTGTTCAAGCATGCCCGGCCGGACGCGGCGCAGATGACGCGCGCGCTGGCGCTGGCCAAGGACATCTCTTCAGATTTTGAACTACGCCAGGCGCTGCAGGCGGCGCTGTCGTCGCCGGGCATGGCGCCGGCCCAGCAGGTGCAGCTGCTGGACCTGGCGCAGGGCATCGGCTCGGACTTCGAGCAGGCCGAGCTGCTGTCGTCCCTGGCCGAGTCGGGCGAGCTGCAGGGCGAGGTGCTGGCGGCCTGGAAGCGTGCGGTCGCGACCATCGGTTCCGATTTCGAGCAGCGCCGCGTGATCGAGGCGATGTTCGAGCGCGGCAAGGCCTCCCCCGCGGCCGTGGTTGTGGCGCTGGACCTGGCGCAGGGTATCAGCAGCGACTTCGAGACGCGTGAAGTGCTGACCGCCGCGGCGCCGCGGCTTGGCGCCTCGGCCGAAGCGCGCGCCGCCTGGTTCCGGCTGGCCGCCACTCTCGGCTCGGACTTCGAGCTGCGCGAGGCGCTCAATGCGCTGATGGACGCGGGCAAGGTGGACGTCGCCACCGCCGACGGGGTGCTGGTCGCGCTGACGGACATCGGCTCGGACTTCGAGGCCAGCGAAGTGCTCAAGGCGCTGGCCCGGGTGATGCCTGCGGATGCGGGCCTGATCGAACGCTATCGCGCGGCGGCGCGCCAGCTTGGCGCCTTCGAGCGCGGCGAAGTGGAGCAGGCCCTCGACCGCCTGGTCTCCTCGCGCTGAAGCCACCGACAGGGACAACGTACCAGGCAGGGACAACGTACCAGGTATAAATAACTTCGCCCCCGGAACCTTGGCCAAGGCCAGAGTTCCGGGGGCGAAGTCATTTATACCTGGTACGGACGCTTTTACGCGGCGGCGACGGCGCGCGCGGGGTTGCGCCACGCCGCCATCAACTCCGCCTCGCGCGCCTTCGCCTTGGCCAGGTGCGCTTCCTTGACGTGACCGTAGCCGCGAATGTGTTCCGGCACCGCGGCGATCTCGGCGGCCAGGCCGACGTTGCCGCCGTCCAGCGTGGTCAGCAGCTCCTCGACCGTCCTGGCGTAGTCCACGATCAGCTGGCGCTCCATGCGGCGCTCTTCGGTCTTGCCGAAGATGTCGAGCGCGCCGCCACGGAGGAACTTGAACTTCGCCATCAGCTTGAACGCCGTGAACATCCACGGCCCGAACTCCTGCTTGATCAAGTGGCCGTCGGCGTCCTTCTTCGCGAACAGCGGCGGCGCCAGGTTGAAGTGGATCTTGTAGTCGCCGTCGAACTGCTGCTCGATGCGGCGCCTGAACTCGCCCGAGGTGTACAGCCGCGCCACTTCGTACTCGTCCTTGTAGGCCATCAGCTTGAAGTAGTAGCGCGCCACGGCCTCGGTCAGCGCGGTGGAGCCCGGCGCCTTGCGCGCCTCGGCCTGGCGCACCTTGTCCACCAGCCCGGCGTAGCGGCCCGCGTAGGCGCGGTCCTGGTAGTCGGTGAGGAAGGCGATGCGGCGCTCGATGGTTTCGTCGAGATTGCGCGACAGGCGCTCGTCGTCCAGCGGCAGCGCGGCCACCTCGGTCTGCGGCGATTCCACCAGACCCGCGGCCTCGAGCACCGACTGCGGGTCGATCGCGGCCAGGCGGCCCCAGGCGAAGGCGGTCTTGTTCATCTCGATCGCGGCACCGTTCAACTCGATCGCGCGCACCAGCGCCTCGAAGCTGATCGGCACCAGCCCGCGCTGCCAGGCCACGCCCAGCATGAACAGGTTGGTGGCGATGGCGTCGCCCATCAGCGCGGTGGCGATCTCGGTCGCCGCCACCTGCACCGGCTCGCGGCCGCCCAGCGCGGTGCGGATCGCATCCACGATGCCCGCCGCCGGGAACTGCATGTCCGGCTGGCGCGTGAACGGCCCCGGCATGGCCTGGTAGTCGTTGATCACCACTTCGGTGCGGTCGGCGCGGATCTTGGACAGCGCCCAGTAGTCGTTCACCACCACCATGTCGCATCCCAGCACCAGGTCGGCTTCGCCGGCGGCGATGCGAACGGCGTGGATGTCGGCCGGCGTGCGCGCGATGCGCACGTGCGTGGTCACGGCGCCGCCCTTCTGGGCCAGGCCGGTCTGGTCGAGCACGCTGGCGCCCTTGTTCTCCAGGTGCGCGGCCATGCCCAGCAGCGCGCCGATGGTCACCACGCCGGTACCGCCGACGCCGGTGATCAGGATGTTCCAGGGCTGCTCGAGGGTGCCGCGGATTACCGGCGCCGGCAGGCTGGCCAGCAGCTCGGCCTTGCCCACGCCCTTGCGCTTGCGCAGCCCGCCGCCCTTGATGGTGACGAAGCTGGGGCAGAAGCCCTTCACGCAGCTGAAGTCCTTGTTGCAGTTGCTCTGGTCGATGTCGCGCTTGCGGCCGAACTCGGTTTCCTTGGGCAGCACCGACACGCAGTTCGACTTCACGCCGCAGTCGCCGCAGCCTTCGCAGACCAGCGAGTTGATGGCGATGCGCTTCTTCGGGTCCACGGCCTTGCCGCGCTTGCGGCGGCGGCGCTTCTCGGCGGCGCAGGTCTGGTCGAAGATCAGCACCGTGGTGCCTTTGACCTCGCGCAGGCGCTTCTGCTGGGCGTCCAGCTCGTCGCGGTCGTAGAACTCCACGCCCGACGGGAAGATGGACTTGTCGCTCCACTTCTCGATGTCGTCCGACAGCACCACGATGGTCTTCACGCCTTCGCTGCGCACCTGGTGCGCGATGTCGGGCACGGTGAGCGTGCCGTCCACCGGCTGGCCGCCGGTCATCGCCACGGCGTCGTTGTAGAGGATCTTGTAGGTGATGTTGACCTTGGCGGCGATCGACTGCCGGATCGCCAGCGAGCCGGAGTGGAAGTAGGTGCCGTCGCCGAGGTTCTGGAAGACGTGCTTTTCCTCGGTGAACGGCGCCTGGCCGCTCCAGGTGACGCCTTCGCCGCCCATGTGGGTGAAAGTGTCGGTCTTTCGGTCCATCCACGTGACCATGTAGTGGCAGCCGATGCCGCCGAGGGCGCGCGAGCCTTCCGGCACCACCGTGGACGAGTTATGCGGGCAGCCGGAGCAGTAGTGCGGCACGCGCGGGAACAGCGCGCGCGGCTGCGCCAGCTCCGACTCCTTCTCGTGCATCCACTTCAGCGTCGCGCGGATCTGCTCGCTGTCGTGGAAGCGCTGGATGCGGCGGCCGATCACGCCGGCAATGGTGGCTGGAGTCAGCTCATTCGTGCTGGGCAGCACCCACTCGCCGGCTTCATCGTACTTGCCGATGATGGAAGGACGGGCCTCCCAGTTGTACATGTATTCCTTCATCTGCCGCTCGATGAAGCTGCGCTTCTCCTCGACGACGATGATGTCCTGCAGCCCGCGCGCGAACTCGCGGATGCCCACCGGCTCCAGCGGCCAGGTCATGCCGACCTTGTACACGCGGATGCCGATGTCCTCGGCGGTCCTGCGGTCGATGCCCAGGTATTCCAGCGCCTGCAGCACGTCAAGGTAGCTCTTGCCGGTGGTGACGATGCCCAGGCGCGCGTTCGGCGAATCCACCACGGTCTTGTCGATGTGGTTGGCGCGCGCGAAGGCCTGCGCCGCCTTCACGGCGTACTGGTGCAGGCGCATTTCCTGGTTCAGCGGCGGGTCCGGCCAGCGGATGTTGAGGCCGCCCGCGGGCAGTTCGAAATCGCGCGGCAGGATGATGTCGAGCTGGTGCGGGTTGACGTTCACCGAGGCCGACGACTCCACCGTTTCCGCGATCGTCTTGAAGCCGATCCAGCGGCCCGTGTAGCGGCTCATCGCCCAGCCCAGCAGGCCCATGTCCAGGATGTCCTGCACGCCGGCCGGATTGAGGATGGGCATCATCGCCGACTCGAACTCACCCTCGGAGCCGTGCGGCAGCGTGGACGAGCGGCAGGCATGGTCATCGGCGGCCAGCGCCAGCACGCCGCCGAACTGCGAGGTGCCGGCGGCGTTGCCGTGCTTGAACACGTCGCCGCAGCGGTCCACGCCCGGACCCTTGCCGTACCACATCGAAAACACGCCGTCGTACTTCGCACCCGGGAACAGGTTGGTCTGCTGCGTGCCCCAGACCATGGTCGCGCCCAGGTCCTCGTTCAGGCCGGGCGTGAACTCGATGCCCGAGGCCTTCATGTGCTTCTTGGCCTTCCACAGCTCCAGGTCGAAGCCGCCCAGCGGCGAGCCGCGGTAGCCCGAGATGAAGCCGGCGGTGTTTATGCCGGCGGCGCGGTCGCGCATCTGCTGCATCAGCGGCAGGCGCACCAGGGCCTGCACGCCGGAGAGGTAGATGCGGCCTTCCTCGCGGGTGTATTTCGACTCGAGGTCGTACTCGCGGTCGAGGCTGGGGGCGGCGAACGGGGCTGGCACGGACATGGCGGGCTTCCGGGGGCTGGAGCAAAGACTCGGAATTATAGCAGCGGGGGCCGTCCCGGCCGGGCCGGCCTCTGGCGCGGCCTTCACATCCCGTTGCGCCGACGTCCCTTCCGCACTTCAGTCCGACAGCAGCCGCAGCGCCAGCCAGGCCGGCACGCCCAGGTAGTAGATCGCGCGCGCCAGCCACTGCAGCCCGTCCCGCATTACCACCAGGCGTGCCGGGGCCAGCGCCAGCGCCAACAGCGACCCCGCCTCGACGCCCAGGCGCAGCACCGCCGCCAGCAGCATCAGCCCGATCGACCAGGAAGCCCACCAGATCACCGCGCCCGTGGCCCAGGCCAGCGGCCCGTGCGTGTAGAACTCGCCGAGCGGTCCGCCGAAGGCAATGACCTGGTGCAGGCGGAACGCGACCGCCGCCGGCAGCAGCGGAAACAGCACGAACTTCACCAGGCCGTGGTCGAGCCAGCGATGCCGCGTGAGGGCGCGGGCGTGCGCCATCCTCGCGCCGCGCGCTGCGCCCGCCTGCACGTGCACCGGTGCGCCGGCCGCGGCCAGCGCGGCCTCCAGCCGCAGCGCGTCGGCGCCCGCCAGGCCCTGTCGCCAGCCACTCGCCCCCGACAGCGCCAGGTCCACGCCGGCGCGCGGCAGCGGCAGCCGCCAGGGTTTCACCTGCTGGATCGATGCGAGCGGAATCGACACCTGCTGGCGACGCTGGTCCAGCCACAGGCGCCCGTCGGCGATGCGCACGCGCGCCGCGAAAAGGCGCTGGATCGCCCACGCGCCCAGCAGGGGCAGCACGACCCCGAGACCGAAAATCCGCAGCTGCGACAAGGACTGCACCTGCAGGCCCCTGCGCAGCAGCATGTCCACGGCGATCCACGCCAGCGCCAGACCTGCGACTCCCCGAAGCGCCGCCGCGGTCCAGCGCCAGCCCGGCGCCAGCAGCGCCACGGTGTCCGAATACACCGGCGCCGCGGGGTCGTCGCTGCGCAGGCGCAGTTTCCTCCACGCCGCCAGCGCCATCAGGACCAGCAGCAGCGCCATGCCGGCGCGGCCCACCCAGTCGCCCCAGCGCACCATCAGCGTCGGCGCCGGATCGCGCGCGGACAGCTCCGCGGTCAGCACCGCCTGGTCGCCGATGCCGGTGCTGGCCAGCACTTCACCGCTGCTGTCCACGATCGCGCTGAGTCCGTTGGTGGTCACGCGCACCTGCGGCAGCCGCGTCTCGATGCTGCGGAAGGCCGCCACCGACAGGTGCAGCCGCGCGCCGGCCGGATAGCCGGTGAACCAGGAATCGTTGGAGAGCCCGATGATGGCCTGCGCGCCCAGGCGCGCGCCGTCGATGGCCAGGCCCGGACGCACGTCGTCCAGGCAGATCAGCGGCACCACGTTCACCTCGCGGCCGTCGCGCGCGCGCAGCGGCAGCACGCGTGCGCCCGAGCCGGGCTGCCAGCTGCCGGTCCAGGGCAGCAGGCGTCGCAGCCAGGCGCTGTCCATCCACGCGGGCACGTGTTCGGTCAGCGGGAAGGGATGGGTCTTGCGGTAGAAGCCCATCAGGCCCGCGCCCGGCTCGAGGAAGGCGGCGGCGTTGTATTCGCCCAGTTCGTCGCGGTCGTAGGTGCCGAACACCAGCGGTACGCCGGCCACGTCCACGAAGGCCTGGATCTCCTGGTCCAGCGCGGCGCCGTCCTGGCTGCGCGCCTTGCCGAAGGTTGTCGGATAGACGGTCTCCGACCACAGCAGTACATCGGCGCCGTGTTCGATCACCGCCGACTGCGACATGCCGAAATGCGTGTCGAGCACTTTTCGCACCACGCCGTAGGTACCGATCTCCTGGCGCAGGCGTTCGTAGTCGGTGATGCTGGCCTGGATCATCGCCACCCGCAGCATCGGCGCGTCCGGCGGCGGCACCTGCAGCGTGGCCAGGCGCGCCGCGCCGTACAGGCCGAGGGCCGCCACCAGCGCGGCGGCCGCGCCCAGCGGCGCGCGCATCGCACGCAGGCCGCCGGCGCGCCGCTGCAGCGCCGCAGCCACCGCTTCGTTCACCAGGATCAGCACCAGGCTAAGGCCCGCCGCGCCGCCCAGGTCCGCGGCCTGCCGGAACGCCGCCGAAGGCGCCAGGCCATGGCCCAGCGTATCGCCCAGCAGCTTGGGCAGCAGCCACTCGCAGCCGACCCAGGCGCTGGCGCCCGCCAGCGCGCGCAGCACCGCGCCATGCCTGCGCGCGGCCAGCTGTCGCGCCAGCGCGTAGGCCAGCAGCTGCGGCTGCATCAGTGGCGCCAGAACCAGAAGCACCGCGGTGCCGGGCAGCACGCCGATGCCGGTGAAGCCTCCGATCGCGGCGCCGAACCAGGCGAACACCGCCGCCACGAAGCCCACGGCCATCAGCACCGCACTGGCCAGGCTGCCGCGCAGCGTGCGCGTCGCCTCCAGCGCCATCAGCCACGGCACCAGCGCCACGAAGCCCAGCATCCACGCCGGGCCACCTCGCGCATACAGGCCCAGCAGCACGGCGGACAACACGACGGCAGCCAGGTGGCGCCAGCGGGAAGGCGGCAAGCGCTCCATGCTCAAATCACGAAACTCCGGGTGAATCCTCAGGGCGAGGGAATGCGCACCCGCCGCAGGGGCAGGCCGGGCGGCGCCAGGTGCGGCGGCACGACCAGGTCATCGGGCAGCGCGATCAGCCGGCCGTTGCCGTCGCGCAGCTGCAAGCCGGGCGAGAACATCAGGATCGGCTCGATGCCGACGCCCTCGTCGGTGGATTGATAGTGGCGCACGTAGCCTTCGGGCAGCTCGAAGTCCTCGGGCACGGCCAGGCCTTCCAGCGGCGGGCTGGTGCCCGGCGGATTGAAGGCGCCGATGCCGGTGTGGATGCCCACGTCGTTGAGCGCGCCGATCACTTCGGCGCCGGTCGGCTCTTCGTCGCCGGGACGGAAGTAGCTGGCCAGGTCATTGGGGTCGCCGCTGGGCAGGTTGTCGGTGGCCAGGGCCGGATGCGGCCGGGTCGGTGCCCTGGCTTGCACAGCGGGCGCCGAAGGCGCCGCCGCGGGTGTTGCCACCGGGTTCTGCGGCAGCAGCGTCGGTTCGCGAAGGCCGAGGTAGGCCACAACGCCGGCCACCGCCAGCATGACGCCGGCGATGGCCAAGCCCCGCCACGGACCCGGCGGGCCCGAAGGCTTGCGCACCACCCGCACGCCCGCGTCGTCCGGTCCGGACGACGGGGGCGGCGGCGGGCCGTTGGCGCTCACGGTCGGTATCCGTCCGGCGCCGGCTTACGGCGTGGCCGTGTTGTAGACCGAGATCGCCCAGCCCATGCGCTCGTGGCCGAAGCGGTTCCAGATCGGGCTCTGGCCATTGGTGAAGCTGGTGTAGCGCGCCGCACCGGTGCCGGTGGTGCCGCCCCACAGGCCGGCCGACACGGTGCCGCCGGTGTAGGTCGGGTGCACGTCGTCGGACTGGATGTAGTCGTAGCTGGTCGAGGCCGTGGCGAAGTGCGTGTTGGCGTCGCGCAGGGTCGAGCGCAGGGTGGAGGTGATGCGGGTCACGTAGCTGGCCTCGCTTTCGCCCGACACGTAGCGCAGCGCGGCCGAGTCGACCTGGCCGTCGCCATTGGTGTCGTAGTCGGCGCCCATGTACTGCGCGAAGCTGTCGGCGCACTGGAAGCCCTTCTGGCGCGCGAAGTCGCACATGCTCCAGTTCATGCGGGCGATGGCCGGCAGGAAGCGGTCGCGCAGGTTCACGGTCTGGCCGGTGCTGGCGTCGCGGCACGAGCTCTGCACGTTGTCGGCGTTGTAGCCGGGGTAGTACAGGTTGGCGATCACCTTCACGCGGGTGTTGGGATGCGCGTTGGCATTGATGAAGTCCATGCCGGCGGCCACGTAGGTGCGGCAGGCATTCACCGCCGAATCGAGCACGGCGTAGTTGCAGGTGCCGGTCTGGCCCTTGAAGCTGGTGCGCGCCTGCAGGCCGTCGTTGCCGCACATCTCGAAGGTCACCACGCGGGTGGAGGCGGCCTGCATGTACGAGCGCTCCGCGACGATCTTGTTGTTGTACACGTCGCTGGCAACCGCGCCGGACTTGGTGCGGCGGATGCTCTCGATGTCGGCACCCCAGCGCGCGGCCAGGTACTCGGCGTCCACCGTGGGCGCGGAGTATTTCGCGGCATTGCTGATCGAGCCGTTGTAGCCGGCATAGATGGAATCGCCGTACGCCACGATGCGGTACTTGGTGCTGGTGCCGGCCCGGTCGATGGTCCAGGACACGTTCTGGTTGAGCGTATTGGCCAGCGTCGGGCCGGCCAGCGCCAGTACGGCAATGGCCGGCAGCCAGCGGGCCGCAGGGCTGCGGAATGGAATCGTCATCGTCATCTCCCCAAGGAATCGTCTTGCGCCACGGACCCGGGACCGGTGTCCGGTATGAGACAGGCATTCGTCTTGCTGCGCTGGCGACGGTCCGGAATCCCCCCGGCACCACCCCCCTGCCACCGCTGGCCGGACGCTAGCGTATGGCCCGAAAGCTAAGCAATGTGCGCTGCAGCACGGTTTTCGCTGCTGCGGCGCAATATCTGTCCCGGGACATGGCTGCTGGCTGTCGCTGACAGCGTTACTGCACACGAGCAGGGCCGGCTCCCGGCGCGCGCCGCGGTGCGCTTTCGCCTTCACGGCCCGACAGGTAGAGTCGGCGGACACTCCGGCACGGGGTGCGCTTTCGGGGGAAAGGCATGGGTCTGGCGGGGCTGACTATCCTTTTGGTGGAGGACCACGGCTTCCAGCGCCGGCTGGGCCTGCGCCTGCTCGCCGACCTGGGCCTGACCCAGCTGCACGAGGCCGCCGACGGATTCCAAGCCCTGGACCTGTTGCGCGCCCTGCCCGCCGCCCCGGACGTGGTGCTGGTGGACCTGGACATGCCCGGCATGGATGGCGTCGAGTTCATCGGCATCGTCGCCCAGGAGCGCCTGGCCCATTCCATCGCCGTGGTCAGCGCCATGGAGCCGGCCCTGCTGCACACCGTGCAGGTGATGGCCAAGGCCTCGGGCCTGCGCGTGCTGGGCTGCATCGAGAAGCCGCTGACCCCGGGCAAACTGACCACGGTGCTGTCGGTGTACGAGTCCGAGGTGGGCCAGGGCGCCGTGGCCACCGACATCGAGGTGAGCCTGGACGAGGCGCGCCAGGCCCTGGCGCGCGGCGAGATCTTTCCTTATTTCCAGCCGCAGGCCGAGTTCGGCAACGGCAAGATCGTCGGCGTCGAGGCGCTGGCCCGCTGGCGCCTGGCCGATGGCCGCATGGTGCCGCCGGCGGTGTTTGTGCCGGTGATGGAGGCCGGCGGCCTGATCGACGAACTCACCAACCTGATGCTGGTGCAGTCCTGCGCCTGGTGGAAGCGCTGGCAGGCCAAGGGCCTGGACCTCAACATCTCGGTCAACGTGTCGGCCCAGAACCTGACCGGCCCCGAAGTGGCCGACCGCTACGAGGCGGTGCTGCGCGAGCACGGCCTGAGCCCCGACCAGGTGGTGCTGGAGATCACCGAAAGCTCGGTGATGAGCGACACCGCGCGCGGCCTGGGCATGCTGGCGCGGCTGCGGCTCAAGGGCTTCGGTCTGAGCGTGGACGATTTCGGCACCGGCTATTCCTCGCTGTCGCAGCTGTCGCAGATTCCCTTCACGGCGCTCAAGATCGACCGCGGCTTCGTCAGCGGCGCGCCGTCGCAGCCGCGCAAGCGCGCGATGATCGAGACCAGCCTGGACCTGGCCCGCAAGCTCGACCTCAAGGTCGTGGCCGAGGGCGTGGAGACGGTGGAGGAATGGCAGCTGTTGGCCGGCCTGGGCTGTGATTTCGCGCAGGGTTTCCTGATCTCGGCCCCGGTGCCCGGCGACCAGCTGCCGGACGCGATCCTGCGCTGGCGGCAGACGCACCACTGATCCGGGATGCCGCGGCCGGGTCCCAAGTTCGGCATCCGTCTGCAGCTGCTGGGCCTGTTCGGCCTGCTGCTGCTCACCGGCGCCGGGGTGCTGACCCTTGACGAGATCGAGCGCCAGCGCAACCAGCAGGCGCTGGAACAGCTCAAGGACGAATCGCTCGCCGGCCTGCGCCGCATCAAGGCGGTGTCGGACGCCTACGGCCTGGACATCGTCGACACCACCTTCCGCGTGCGCAACGACCTGATCGCCTGGGAAGAGGGCGTGCAGGTGGTGGACAACGCGCGCCTGCGCATCCGCGAACACTGGGCGGCGCTGGAGGGCATGCCGCACACGCCGGCGCAGCAGCAGCTGTTCACCCAGATCGAGCGCGCGCGCATCCGCGCCGACACCGCGGCGCAGACGCTGCGCGGCATCCTGCTGGCGAAGGACATCGTCGCGCTGGGGCGGTTCGCCGACACCGAGCTGTACCCGGCGATCGATCCGGTCACCACGCGCATGAAGCACCTGAGCGACCTGGAGATGATCGAGGCCGAGCAGGCGGTGCGCGAGCAGGAGGAACGCTCGCGGCAGGCGGCCTGGATCCGCACCCTGGTGAGCCTGTTCACGCTGGTGGTGGTGGCGGTGGTGGGCACCAAGCTGGTGCGCAACATCTACAAGGGCGTGGAAAGCCTGACCGCGCTGGCGCAGCAGATGCGCCGGCACGACTACCAGGCGGCGCCTCGCTTCCGGCCCTCGGGCGAGCTGGGCGAGGTGCTGGAGGTGTTCCTGGGCATGCGCGACGACGTGCGCAAGTTCGAGGGCGAGCTCAACCAGCAGCTGGCGCGCAACGAGCAGGTGCGGGCGACGCTGCAGGAGCGCGAGGTGTTCCAGCGCTCGCTGTTCGCGGCGGCGCGGGTGGCCATCATGTCCATCGACCTCGACGGTCGCTTCAGCAGCTTCAATCCCTATGCCGAGCGGCTGTCGGGCTATCGCGCCGAGGAGATGATCGGCAAGCGCAGCGTCGACCGGCTGCTGCTGAAGTCCGAAGCCGAGAAGGTGGCGCAGGACCTGACCAAGGCGCTGGACCGGCCGGTGGCGGCCGATGCGCGCATGATCCCGGTGCTGATCGAGCAGGGCTCGCCGCCGCTGGAGTGGACGGTGGTGCGCAAGGACGGCAGCCACGTGCCGGTGCTGCTGGCCACCTCGGCGATGCGCGACGGCACCGGCAAGACCGTGGGCTACCTGGCGGTGGGCACCGACCTGACCCAGATCAAGCAGCTCGAGCAGCAGCTGCGCAGCAGCGAGTCGCGGGCGCGCGAGGCCAGCGAGGCCAAGTCCAGCTTCGTGGCGGCGATGAGCCACGAGATCCGCACGCCGATGATCGGCGTCACCGGCATGCTGGAGGTGCTGTCGCACAGTGCGCTGGACGACGACCAGCGGCGCACCGTGGGCGTGATCCAGCAGTCGGCGCGCTCGCTGCTGCAGATCATCGGCGACATCCTGGATTTCTCGAAGGTCGAGGCGGGGCGGCTGGAGCTGTCGCCGAGCACGATCTCGCTGCCGCGGCTGCTGCAGTCCACGGTCGCCAACTTCAGCGGCTCGGCGTCCAGCAAGGGCCTGGTGCTGACCTGCGAGGTGGACGACCGCATCGGGCCGGCGCACGTGGCCGACGGGCTGCGGCTGCGGCAGGTGCTGAGCAATTTCCTGTCCAACGCGATCAAGTTCACCGAGGCCGGCATGGTCGAGGCCGCGCTGGAATGGAAGGGGCGCGAGGGCGATGGCGACCGGGTCTGCTTCCGAATCACCGACACCGGCATCGGCGTCACGCCGGAGCAGCAGGCGCGGCTGTTCCAGCCCTTCCAGCAGGCCGAGGGCAGCACCACGCGGCGCTTCGGCGGCACCGGCCTGGGCCTGGTGATCTCACGCCGCCTGGCCGAGCTGATGCAGGGCGACGTGCAGATGGAGAGCACGCCGGGCGCCGGCACCACGCTGCGCATGACGCTGACGCTGCCGCGCGGCGAGGTGGCCGACATCGAGCCCGATGCGCCGGCCGAGCCGGGGCAGGGCTTCCTGGCGCGGCCGCTGCCGTCGGTGGCGCAGGCACTGTCCGAGCGCAGCCTGGTGCTGATCGTTGACGACCATCCGACCAACCGACTGGTGGTGGCGCGGCAGCTGGCGCTGGCGGGCTACGCCAGCGAATCGGCCGAGGACGGCGTGAAGGGACTGGCGGCCTGGCGCAGCGGGCGTTATGCGCTGGTGCTGTCGGACGTGCACATGCCCGAGATGGATGGCTACGAGATGACGCGGGCTCTGCGTGCGGAGGAAGCGGCCTCGGGGCGCAAGCGCACGCCGGTGATCGCGCTCACCGCCGCCGCGCTCAAGGGCGAGGCCGAGCGCAGCCAGGCGGCGGGCATGGATGAATTCCTGGCCAAGCCGGTCAGCATTCCCGAACTGGTGGCCTGCCTGCAGCGTTGGATGCCGCACACGGTGCCGCTGGCGGGCGACGTGCGCGCGTCGGTGCCGCTGCCGCAGCTGGGCGGGCACCCCGAGCCGCTGGATGCCGCGGTGCTGGGCGTGCTGACCGGCGGCAATCCCGCGGACACGCGCGCGCTGCTGGATGATTTCCTCGACGCGACCGAGGGCGACCTGGCCCAGCTGCAGCAGGCCCGCAGCCACGGCGACCTGGATCAACTCGCGCGCCAGGCCCACAAGATCAAGGGCGCCGCACGCCTGGTCGGCGCCCACCCGCTGGCCGAAGCCGCCGCCGCCCTCGAAGCCCACGCCAAGACCGCCGACTGGCCCCAGGTCCTCCCTCTGACCACCGACCTGGAAACCGCCCTGGAACGCCTGAAACGCCACATCACCACCCACCACTAACCCCCCGAAAACATACCAGGTATGTTTTCAGTCTCATTGAGACGGAAAAGATACCTGGTATGTTTTCGGGGGGAAAAACGCGGGTCAGTAGCCGGCGGCTTGGCCGTCCTTGCGGCTTTCGCTGGCGCCGATGTACATGCCGGTGGCGGGGTCGCGGGCGATGGCCTGGTAGCCGCCGTAGGGGCCGTCGGCGAATTCGACCCGGTGACCCTTGCGCATCAGGCCGCGCACGGTCTCGTAGGCGAAGCCCGATTCGAGGTTGACCACGCCGCCGTCGGTCATCTCCACCAGCTGGCCATCGGGCTCGGTGCTGCCGTCGTGCTGGATGCGCGGCGCATCGCCGGCCTCCTGCAGGTTCATGCCGAAGTCCACCAGGTTCATCACGATCTGCGCATGCCCCTGCGGCTGCATCGCGCCGCCCATCAGCCCGAAGCTGACCCACGGCTTGCCGTCGCGCGTGAGGAAGGCGGGGATGATGGTATGGAACGGCCGCTTGCCCGGCTCGAACGAATTCGGATGCCCGGCCTTGAGCACGAACTGCTCGCCCCGGTCCTGGAAGATGAAGCCCAGCCCCGGCGGCGCCATGCCGCTGCCCATGCCGCGGTAGTTGGACTGGATCAGCGACACCATCATCCCGTCCTTGTCGGCCACGGTCATGTAGATGGTGTCGCCCTGGTTCAGCGGCCCGCCGGCGTCCACCGCCTTGGCCGCGCGCGCCGGATCGATCAGCGCGCGTCGTTCATCGGCATAGGCTTCGGAGATAAGCCGCGCCACCGGCGCCGGATGGAAGGCCGGATCGGCATACCAGCGCGCGCGATCGGCGAAAGCCAGCTTCTTGGCCTCCACGAACAGGTGCACATGCTCGGTGCTGCCGAACGCGATCTTCGAAAAGTCATACCCCTCAAGCAGGTTCAGGATCTGCAGCGCCGCGATGCCCTGGCCATTGGGCGGCAGCTCCCACACATCCACGCCGCGGTAGTTGGCGCTGACCGGCTCCACCCACTCGCCCGCATGCGCGGCCAGGTCCTCGTAGCTCAGGAAGCCGCCATTGGCCTTGAAATACGCATCGATGGTGCGCGCGATGTCGCCCTTGTAGAACGCGTCGCGCCCCTGCGCACCGATCGTCTCCAGCGTGTTCGCCAGGTTCGGATTGCGCCACACCTCGCCCATGCGCGGCGCCCGCCCGTCGATCGTGAACTGCTCGGTGAAGCCCGGCCACTTCGACAGCACCGGCACGCTGCGCCACCAGTAATAGGCGATCACCTCCGGAACCGGATGCCCCTTGCGCGCATAGGCCACGGTTGGCGCCAGGTTCTGCGCCATCGTGCGCTTGCCGAAGCGCGCATGCAGCGCGAACCACGCGTCCACCGCGCCCGGCACCGTCACCGGCAGCGGCCCGTGCGAAGGGATCCTCGTATGCCCGTTGTCCGCGAACCACTGCCGGCTCAGCCCGCGCGGCGAGCGCCCGGACCCGTTGTAGCCATGCAGCTTGCCCGTCTTCGGATCCCAGACGATGGCGAAAAGGTCGCCGCCGATGCCATTGCCGGTCGGCTCCATCAGCCCCAGCGCGGCATTGGCCGCGATCGCCGCGTCCACCGCGGTGCCGCCGTCGCGCATCACCTGCAGCGCCACCTGGGTGGCCAGCGGATGCGAGGTGGCAGCCATGGCCTCGGGCGCATACACCTCCGACCGGGTGGCGAAGGCCTGCCCGGTGATGCGGTCGCCGGCCTGGGCCAGGGGCACCGACAGCGCCAGGGTCAGCAGGAAACAGGCAGGCATGACTTTCATCGGTAGGCTCCGGACCGGGACTGGGCGAAGATAGCGCAATCCCCTCCCGCTACAGCGAAGGATCCGTGATGCGCCTCCTGGCCCTGCTCCTGTCCAGCTCCCTCCTGCTGTCGGCCTGTGGCCGCGAAACCCCCGCGCCCCAGGCACCCGCGGCCCAGGCGCCCGCGGCCGATCCCGCCGCCGTCGCCGCCGAACTCGACGCCCTGCTGGCCGAATGGCACGAAGCCCAGCTCAAGGCCGACCCGGTATTCGCCACCGCGCTGGGCGACCTGCGCTACAACGACCAGCTGCCGGACTACTACGCGAAGGACTACCGCGATGCCGAGGAAGCGCGCGAGCGTGATTTCCTCGCCCGCGTGCAGAAGCTGGACCGCGACGCCCTGACCGGCCAGCACCGGCTCAGCCGCGACGTGTTCGTCAGCGACCGCGAAGGCTCGCTGGAAGGACTGCGCTTTCCGGGCTGGATGCTGCCGGTGAACCAGTTCGGCAGCCACGGCAGCTTCTTCGCCCAGCTTGGCGCGGGCCAGAGCCTGCAGCCCTTCACCGAGGTCAAGCACTACGACGATTTCCTGGCGCGCATGGCCCGCTTCCCGGTGCTCAACGACAGCGCCATCGCCGCGATGCGCGAAGGCATGGCCGCCGGCGTGGTGCAGCCGCGGCCGGTGGTGGAGAAGTCGATCCCGCAGTTCGCCGCGCATGCGGTGGCCAAGCCCGAGGACAGCGTGTTCTGGGCCCCGATCACCAACCTGCCCAAGGAGTTCAGCCAGGCCGACCGCGACCGACTGACCGCCGCCTACCGCGAGGCCATTGCCACCCAGCTGATCCCGGCCTACGCCAAGATGCGCGACTTCCTGCGCGACGAGTACCTGCCCGCCGCGCGCGAAGGCGTGGGCCAGATGAACCTGCCGGACGGCAAGGCCTGGTACGCGTACAGCGTGCGTCGCCAGACCACCACCGACCTCACGCCCGAGCAGCTGCACGAGTTCGGGCTGCAGGAAGTGGCGCGCATCCTGGGCGAGATGAACGCGGTGCGCGAGCAGGTCGGCTTCGAAGGCGACCTGCCGGCCTTCTTCAAGCACCTGCAGACCGACGAGCGCTTCTACTTCAAGACGCCCGAGGAGGCATTGCAGGCCTACCGCGACGTGCAGAAGAAGATCAATCCGCTGCTGCCCAAACTCTTCGACATCTTCCCCAAGGCCGACTACGAAGTGCGGCCGGTCGAGGCCTACCGCGCCGAGAGCAATGCGGGCGCGTCCTACCAGGCGCCGTCGCCGGACGGCTCGCGGCCGGGCGTGTTCTACCTCAACACCTTCAACCTCAAGGCCCAGCCCAATTTCCTGGTCGAGACCTTGTCCATCCACGAAGCCTCGCCCGGCCACCATTTCCAGATCGCGATCCAGCAGGAAGTGGAATCGCTGCCGGCCTTCCGCCGCTTCGGCGGCTACACCGCCTACGCCGAGGGCTGGGCGCTGTACGCCGAGTCGCTGGGCAAGGAGCTGGGCCTGTTCACCGATCCCTACCAGTGGTACGGCCGCCTGAGCGACGAGCAGCTGCGCGCGATGCGGCTGGTGGTGGACACCGGACTGCACTACTACGGCTGGACCCGGCAGCAGGCCATCGACTACATGATGGCCAACTCCTCGATGGCCGAGTCGGACGTGGTGGCCGAGGTCGAGCGCTACATCGTGATGCCGGGCCAGGCGCTGTCGTACAAGGTCGGCCAGCGCGTGATTCGCGAGCTGCGCAACGAAGCCGAGGCCGAACTGGGCGAGCGCTTCGACGTGCGCGCCTTCCACCGCCAGGTGCTGGTGGACGGCGCGCTGCCGATGGACGTGCTGCAGGTGAAGATCCGCGAATGGATCGCCGCGCAGAAGGCGGCGGGCGCGGGCGCGTGAGTCCGGTGGCCACCGCCCGTCGCCTGCCGCGGTGGGCCGTGGCTGGCGCCTGAGCCATGGCCTTCGACGCCTTTGCGCTGATCCTGGCGATGCTGGCGCTGGGACTGCTGTTCCAGCGCCTGCGCGTGTTCCCGGACAACGCGGCCGAGGTGCTCAACAAGGTCGTGCTGTACGTGCTGCTGCCGGCCTCGGTGCTGCTGTATGCGCCGCGGCTGGAGCTCAATCGCGACGTGCTGGCGATCGCGGCCGTGCCCTGGCTGCTGCTGGCGGCCACGGTGTTGCTGGTGACCGGCGTCTCGAAGCTGCTGAAGCTGCGGCCCGACGAACATGCGGTGCTGCTGCTGTGCGTCGCCCTGGGCAACACCAGCTTCCTTGGTTATCCGCTGGTGCGCGCACTGCTGGGCGAGGACGCGCTGCCCTACGCGGTGATCTACGACCAGTTCGGCGCCTTCCTGATCCTGTCCACGTTCGGGCTGTACGTGCTGGCGCGCTACGGTGGCGACGCCAAGCCAACGGCCGGATTGATCGCGCGACGCATCGTCACCTTTCCACCGTTCCTGGCGCTGCTGTTCGGCCTGACCCTGATGCCCGAGGCGCCGCCCGCGTGGATCGCCGGCGGCCTGCAGCGCCTGGCCGACGCGCTGCTGCCGCTGGTGGTTCTGGCCATCGGCCTGAGCCTGCAGTTGAAGCTGCCGCGCGACGAACTCAAGCCGCTGGCCGCAGGCCTGGCGCTGAAGCTGGCGGTCCTGCCGCTGATCTCGCTGGCGATCGCGCCGCTGCTGGGCCTGCAGGGCCAGCAGCACGACACCGTGGTTCTGGAATCGGCGATGCCGCCGATGATCACCGCCGCCGCGCTGGCGATCTCGCATCGCCTGGCCCCGGGGCTGGCCGCGGCGATGGTGGGCTATGGCATCCTGCTGTCGCTGGCGACGCTGCCGGCCTGGGCGTGGTTGCTGCAGCGGCTTTCCTGAAGCTGACGCACGGCGCAAGCCGTTCCGCGTCGATCGCTGACGGCCCCGGGTTCACCTTGATAAATCGACTCTGACCCCGGATCAGTCGGCGGGGACGGTGCGGGTGCGGGCCCATTCGCGCAGGCTGTTGACCTGCTCGGCCATCAGCACGCTGAGCGGGCGGGTGGCGCGGATTTCCTCCAGCACGCGCGCTTCGTCCACCGTTGTCTCCGCGGCGTGCGCCGAGTACAGCGCGCTGACCACCGCCTGTTCGATTTCGGCGCCTGAGAAGCCGTCGGCCGCATCGGCCAGCGACGACAGCGAGAAGCCTTCCCAGTCCACCTCGCGCTTGGCCAGGTGCAGGCGGAAGATTTCCGCGCGCGCGCCGTGGTCGGGCAGGTCCACGAAGAAGATCTCGTCGAAGCGGCCCTTGCGCAGCAGCTCCGGCGGCAGGTCCTGCACCGCGTTGGCGGTGGCCACCAGGAACACGCGCGACTTGCGTTCGGCCATCCAGGTCAGGAAGTAGCCCAGCACGCGGCGCGAGACGCCGCCGTCCTCGCTGCTGCCCGAGGCCGCCAGGCCTTTCTCGAGTTCGTCGATCCAGAGCACGCAGGGCGAGATCTGCTCGGCCGAGGCCAGCGCGTCGCGCAGGTTCTTCTCGGTCTCGCCGTGGTACTTGTTGTACAGCGTGCCGAAATCCAGCCGCACCAGCGGCACGCCGAAGCCGCCGGCCACGGCCTTGGCCGCCAGCGACTTGCCGCAGCCCTGCACGCCCAGCAGCAGGATGCCCTTGGGCGGATCCAGGCCCACCGGCAGGGTTTCGCTGCTGTAGGCGGCGCGGCGCTGGTGGACCCAGGCCTTCAGGCGCGTCAGCCCGGCCACGTCGGCGAAGCGCGCGGTGTCGTACTCAAAATGCAGGTGGCCGCTCTTGTTGAGCAGCTCGAACTTGAGCTTGGCCAGCTCGGGCAGGTCGTTGGCGCTGATGACGCCGTCGCGGAAGATCAGGTGCCGCGCCAGCCGCCGCGCCTCGGTCATGGACACGCCGCGCAGGTTGCGCACGATCGCCTTCAGCGCCTCCTGGTCCACCTCCACGCGCTTGCCGCCGTGCTCGCGCATGTACAGCGCGGCCTCGTCCTGCACCAGCTTCAGCAGCGCACGCTCGTCGGGCAGGCGCAGCGAGAAGCGCACGGCCATGTGCTCCAGGTCTTCCGGCAGCTCGATCTTGGCGCCCACCAGCACCAGCGTGTGCTCCTTGCAGTCGCGGCGGTCGATCATCTCGCGCACCATGCGCTGCGTGGTCGCGTAGCCCAGGTAGGGATGGAAATCGAGCAGCAGGTGGATGCCGCGCTGGTCCATCGCGCGGATCGTGCGCAGGGTGGTGGTGGCGTCGGGCGGCGACAGCGGCGCGTCCTCGCCGTCCAGGTCCACCCGGCGCAGGCCCTCGGTGATCGACCAGCGGTACAGCGGCCGCCAAACGTTCATCAGCACGTGTCGGAACAGGTCCACCACCCGGCCCTCGTCGGGCGTCTCGATCACGATCAGCGCGGTATTGGCGCGGATCAGCGACGTCAGGTCCTGCAGCTCGCTCATGGGTCGTCCTTCACGGGGAAGGCGAATGATACCGGAGGCGTGATGCCGGGTCGGAGCGCGGGACGCGGATGCCGCGGGATCTCAGGGCCGCGGAGGCGGGGCGGCGTTGGCCGCGCCTGTCGCCGCGCCAGCAAAGTGAAGCGCCGCCGACGCACCCAGGCAGCCCAGGGCGATCCAGTCCGCCACCACCACCCGGCCGATCAAGGGGCCGTGCGTGCCGGTCAGCCATGCCAGCCCCAGGAAACTGACCACGCTGGCCAGGCCCACCAGGAGTGCGGCGCTGCGCAGGTGCCGAAGCGCGATGGCCGCCAGCAACAGTCCGCCCACCCCACCGAACAGCACCGCGCGATGCCGCATGAGCAGCTCCAGCGTGGGATCGGAGAAGTCCAGGCCATAAAGACGCGCCAGTGCGTCCGGCCCCAGCACGCCCGAGACGGGCAACAGGTGGATCAGGGCGGGCACCAGCAGCAGGGCGCGCATCGCGAACTCACTGCGGGTGGTTTTCATCGGGTATCCGGATCGCTGAGCAATTGCCGCGCGATCGCCAGGCCCGCCTCGCGGCCATCGTGCACCGCGGTGACCACCAGGTCGGCGCCGCGCACGTTGTCGCCGCCGGCGAACAGTTTGGCGTGCCCCGTGCCGCCGCCGGCGCCGGTGGTGCGGATGCGGCCTTCGCCGGTGAGCTGGATGTCGTAGTCGTTCCACCACGCGGCCGGGCTGGCCCGAAAGCCGAAGGCCAGGATCACCACGTCGGCGTCCACCACGTGCTCGCTGCCGGGCACGTTCTCGGCCGCGTTGCCGCGGCCGCCGACCGCGCGCGTCTCGATCAGGCGCACGCCGGTGGCCTGCTGCGCCCCGTCCACACGCGTGCCGCCGATGATCTCCAGCGGCTGCCGGTTGAACAGGAAGCGCACGCCTTCCTCGCGCGCGTTTTTCACTTCGCGGCGCGAGCCCGGCATCGCGGCTTCGTCGCGGCGGTAGGCGCAGGTGACCTCGGCCGCGCCCAGACGCAGCGACGAGCGAACGCAGTCCATCGCCGTGTCGCCGCCGCCCAGCACCAGCACGCGCTTGCCGGCCAGGTCGAAGGCGGGGTCGTCGGCATGCGGCCTGCCCAGCTGGCGGCGCGCGTTGGCCACCAGGAAGGGCAGCGCCGGCAGCACGCCGGGCAGGGCCTGGCCCGGCAGCCGGCCGTCCACGAAGGTGTAGGCACCGGTGCCCAGGAACACCGCGTCGTAGTCGCGCACCAGTTCATGGCCCTTGGCCGCGTCCACGTCCACGCCCAGGTGGAAACGCACGCCCATGGCCTCCAGCACGCCGCGCCGGGTTTCGATCACCTGCTTCTCCAGCTTGAAGGCCGGGATGCCGAAGCTGAGCAGCCCGCCAATCTCCTCGTAGCGGTCGAACACGTGCGCCTCGATGCCCGCGCGCGCCAGCCGGTCGGCGCAGGCCAGGCCGGCCGGGCCGGCGCCGATCACCGCCACGCGCCTGCCGGTGGCCACCACCTGCGACAGGTCCGGCCGCCAGCCCTGGCGGAAGGCTTCGTCCACGATGTATTTCTCGACCGCGCCGATGGTGACCGCGTCGAAGCCGGTGTTGAGCGTGCAGTCGCCTTCGCACAGCCGGTCCTGCGGGCAGACACGGCCGCAGATCTCGGGCAGCGGGTTGGTCTCGTGGGCCAGCTCGGCGGCTTCGAACAGGCGGCCCTCGCGCACCAGCGCCAGCCAGTTCGGGATGTAGTTGTGTACCGGGCACTTCCACTCGCAGTAGGGATTGCCGCAGTCCAGGCAGCGGCCGCTCTGGTCGGCGGCCTCGGGCGCGGAGAAGCCGCCGTAGATCTCCTGCCAGCCCAGCACGCGCAGCGTGGCCGGCAGTTCGCGCGGCAGCCGCCGCGGCACGTCCATGAACTGGAAGGGCCTGGACTTCATGCCGCGCGCCGAAGTTCTTCGGCCAGCTGCTCGAGCGAGGCGGCCTTGGGCTTGACCAGCCAGAAGCGGCCGGCGACGTCGCGGAATTGCTCCAGCAGCTGGGCGCCCCAGGCGCTGCCGCTGAGCTCGACGTGGTTGCGCAGCAGGCTGCGCAGGTGGTGGCGGTGGTGTTCCATGCCTTCAGGCGTGATGCGCAGCACGTCGATCAGCTCGTGGTTGTAGCGGTCGACGAAGTCGCGGTCGAGGTCGAGCACGTAGGCCAGGCCGCCGGTGAGGCCGGCGCCGAAGTTCAGGCCGGTGCGGCCCAGCACCACCACCACGCCGCCGGTCATGTACTCGCAGCCGTGGTCGCCCACGCCTTCCACCACGGCCTGCGCGCCGGAGTTGCGCACCGCGAAGCGTTCGCCGGCGCGGCCCGCGGCATACAGCTCGCCGCCGGTGGCGCCGTAGAGGCAGGTATTGCCCATGATCGGCGTGTCGCGCGCGACAAAGCGCGAGGCGGCCGGCGGCTGCAGCACGATGCGCCCGCCCGCCATGCCCTTGCCGACGTAATCGTTGGCATCGCCCTCCAGGTGCAGCATCAGGCCGCCGGCGTTCCAGCAGCCCAGGCTCTGGCCGGCATTGCCGCGCAGGCGCACATGAAGCGGCGCGTCGGACATGCCTTCGTTGCCGTGCACCCGCGCGATCTCGCCCGAAATCCGGGCGCCGATGCTGCGGTCGGCATTGCAGACGTCGAATGCGAACTCACCGCCGGCGCCCGCATGGATGCTGGCGCGCATCTCGGCCAGCATGCGCGTGGCCAGGCGGCCCTCGTCGCGCGGCAGGTTGCGCGGCAGCGTGTTGTGGCGGGCGCCGGTGCCGCGGCCGTCGGCGGCCTCCAGGATCGGCGACAGGTCCAGCCGGCGCTGCCGCGGCGTGCTGCCTTCCATCACCTGCAGCAGGTCGGTGCGTCCGATCAGGTCCTCCAGTCGCGCCACGCCCAGCCGGGCCATCCAGCCGCGCACGTCCTCGGCCACGAAGCGGAAGAAGTTCATCGCCATCTCGGGCAGGCCGATGAAATGGTGCGCGCGCAGGCGCGCGTCCTGCGTGGCCACGCCGGTGGCGCAGTTGTTGAGGTGGCAGATGCGCAGGTACTTGCAGCCCAGGGCCACCATCGGCGCGGTGCCGAAGCCGAAGCTCTCGGCGCCCAGGATGGCCGCCTTCACCACGTCCAGCCCCGTCTTGAGGCCGCCGTCGGCCTGCACCCGCACCTGGTGGCGCAGGTTGTTCGCGCGCAGGGTCTGCTGCACCTCGGCCAGGCCCAGTTCCCAGGGCGTGCCGGCATGGTGGATGGACGACAGCGGCGACGCGCCGGTGCCGCCGTCGTAGCCCGACACCGTGATCAGGTCGGCATAGGCCTTCACCACGCCCGCGGCAATCGTGCCGATGCCGGCGTGCGACACCAGCTTTACCGACACCAGGGCGGTGGGGTTCACTTCCTTCAGGTCGAAGATCAGCTGGGCCAGGTCTTCGATGGAATAGATGTCGTGGTGCGGCGGCGGCGAGATCAGGCCGATGCCGGGCTTGGCATAGCGCAGGCGCGCGATCATCGCGTTCACCTTGTGGCCCGGCAGCTGGCCGCCTTCGCCGGGCTTGGCGCCCTGGGCGATCTTGATCTGCAGCACTTCGGCGTTCACCAGGTATTCGGGCGTGACGCCGAAGCGGCCCGAGGCCACCTGCTTGATCTTGCTGCGCTGCTCGGTGCCGTGGCGCGCGGGGTCTTCGCCGCCTTCGCCGGAGTTCGAGCGCGCGCCCAGACGGTTCATCGCCGTGGCCAGGGCTTCGTGCGCCTCGGGCGACAGCGCGCCCAGCGACATGCCGGCCGAATCGAAGCGCGCAAGGATCGCCTCCACGGGCTCCACGTCGGCCACCGCGATGGGCTGCGACGACAACTTCAGCTGCAGCAGGTCGCGCAGCGTCGACGCCGGGCGTGCATCCACGTGCTGCGCATAGGCCTGGTAGTCGGCGACGTCGCCGCTGCGCACCGCGCGCTGCAGGCTGGCGATCACGTCGGGGTTGTACATGTGGTACTCGCCGCCGTGCACGTACTTGTGCCGGCCGCCGGGCTCGATCTCTTCCGCATCCAGCCACGCGCGCGCGGCCAGCTGCCGCGCCTCGGCCTCAAGCTCGGCGAAGCCCGCGCCCTGCAGGCGGCTCACCATGCCGGGGAAACACAGCGCCACCACCTCGTCGGCCAGGCCGATGATCTCGAACAGCTGCGCCGCGCGATAGCTGGCGATGGTGCTGATGCCCATCTTGGAAATGATCTTCAGCAGGCCCTTCTTGATGCCGCGCCGGTAGCTGCGGCCCAGCTCGGCCGGTTCGTTGCCCTGCTTGCCGTCCACCACGCCGCTGCGGCCCAGCGCCGACAGCGTCTGGTAGGCCAGGTAGGGATACACCGCCGTGGCGCCCACGCCGATCAGGCAGGCCATCTGGTGCGCATCGCGCGCACTGCCGGTTTCCACGATCAGGTTGGCGCGACAGCGCAGGCCCGCGCGCACCAGGTGGTGGTGCACCGCGCCGGTGGCCAGCAGCGCCGCCACCGGCGCCTGGCCGCGTTCCGGGTAGCGGTCGCTGAGCAGCAGGATCACCGCGCCGCCGCGCACTGCGGCCTCGGCCTGCGCGCACAGGCGGCGCAGCGCCTGCTCCAGCGACTCGTCGGCGCCGAAGTACAGCGGCAGCAGGACGTTGGCCTCGGCGAAGCAGGGCAGGGCCAGCAGCTGGCGCAACTTGCGCTGCGACAGCACCGGCGAGTTCAGCATCACCTGCACCGCGCTGGCCGGCGTGGCCTCGAACACGTTGCCTTCCGGGCCCAGCTGGGTGAGCAGCGACATCACCACCTGCTCGCGCAGGGGATCGATCGGCGGGTTGGTCACCTGGGCGAAGGCCTGGCGGAAGTAGTCGTACACCGGCCGCACGTGCCGCGACAGCACCGCCACCGGGGTGTCGTCGCCCATCGAGCCGGTGGCTTCCTGCTCGGTTTCGGCCAGCACGCGCAGCTCGGACTCGCGTTCCTCGCGGCTGAGCTGGAACAGCTTCTGGAAGCGCCGCAGCGTGCCGGCGTCGAAGGGTTCGGCGGCCAGCGACGGGTCCACCAGGCTGGTGCTGAGGTAGGTGACGCCCTGCTTGAGCCAGGCCTTGAACGGCGCGCGCGACTTGTTGATCGCATCGATGGCGTCGGTGTCGAGCAGCTCGCCGCGCTGCAGGTCCACCGCCAGCATCTCGCCAGGGCCGAGCTTGCCCTTGGCCACCACGTCCTCGTCGCGCACGTCGTACACGCCGGTTTCGGAGGCCACCACCAGGGTGCGGTCGGCGGTCAGCAGCCAGCGCGCGGGGCGCAGGCCGTTGCGGTCCAGTGTGCAGGCGGCGTAGCGCGCATCGCAAAGTACGATCCCGGCCGGGCCGTCCCAGGGATCCAGCGACAGGCCGTAGTACTCGTAGAACGCCGCCAGGTCCGGGTCCTTGTACTCCAGCGACGCGGTCGCGGGCGGCACCAGGATGCGGATCGCCTGCAGCAGGTCCATGCCGCCGGCCAGCAGCAGCTCCAGCATGTTGTCCAGGCTCTGCGAATCCGAGCCGTGCTCGCTCACCAGCGGCTGCAGTGCGGCCAGGTCCAGCACCGGCGACTGCCAGTGCGCGGCGCGCGCGCGGGCCCAGTGCCGGTTGCCTTCGATCGTGTTGATCTCGCCGTTGTGCGCCAGCAGGCGGAAGGGCTGCGCCAGCTTCCACGCCGGCGCGGTGTTGGTCGAGAAGCGCTGGTGGAACACCACCACCGACGAGGCCAGGTCGGCGCGTGCCAGGTCCGGGAAAACCTTCGCCAGCGCATCGGGCAGCACCATGGCCTTGTAGCCCAGGCTGTCGGCCGACAGCGTGACCACGTAGAACGCGGGTTCGTCGGCCAGCTGCTGCTCGGCGGCGCGGCGCGCCAGGAACAGCCGCCGTTCGAAGGTGGCGGCATCGGCACCGGCCGGCGCCCGCACGAACACCTGTTCGATCCGGGGCAGTCCGCGCAGCGCGATCTCGCCGCAGTCGGCGCGCGACACCGGCACGGTGCGCCAGCCCGACACCGCCAGCCCCTGCGCCTGCAGCGCCTGGTCCAGGGCCGCGCGCGACCGCGCCGCGGCGTCAACGTCGGTGGGCAGGAACACCATGCCGCAGGCATCGCCGTCGGCGTAGGGCAATCCCGATTCGGCGGCAATCGCCGCCAGGAAGGCGCGTGGCCGCCGGATCAGCAGTCCGCAGCCGTCACCGCTGAGCCCGTCGGCGCCGACCGCGCCGCGATGGGTCAGCCGCGCCAGGGCCCGCAGTCCGGCCTCGACCAGCCCGCGCCCGGGGCGATCGTCGAGATTCGCGATCAGCCCGAAACCGCAGCTGTCGCGCTCGAAATCCGGGGAATGCAGGCCCGGGACCGGGGGTGCTGGCATGCGCCCTCCGCTGCTTGTCTGGGAAACCCGCACAATGCCGGCGCGAAAGCGCCCGCGACGGGGTCAGGGCCAAGGTCACACACCGTATTAGAGTTTCTGCTCCGTTGCCTTCCTTCGCCCGCGCAAGGCGGGTTAGAGTGAGGTCTCTTCACGATGTGGAGGTCCGGCATGCGCACCATCCTCGTCGCCAGTTCGAAGGGAGGCGCCGGCAAGACCACGGTGGCCACCAACCTGGCCGCCCATTTCGCCGTGGAGGGCAAGGCCACCGCCCTGCTCGACGCCGACCCGCAGAAGTCCTCGACCCACTGGTGCGAGAAGCGCGCCGCGCTGGACACCGCCGTGCTGCCGCTCGACGGCACCCGCCGCGGCTGGGACAAGTCCCTGCCCGAGGGCATCCAGCGCCTGGTGGTGGACGCCCGGGCCGGCGCGATGGGCGAAGACCTCACCGCCTTCCTGGACCTGGCCGACGCCGTGGTGGTGCCGGTGCAGCCGTCCACCATCGACCTCGAGGCCACCGTGGCCTTCCTCAACACCCTGGTGCAGCACCCGCGGGTGAAGAAGGGCAAGCTGCCGGTGGGCATCATCGGCAACCGGCTCAAGCCCTGGACCACCAATTCGCAGCAGGCCGTCGGCCAGCTCAAGACCTGGCCCTACCCGGTGGTGGCCGAGCTGCGCGACACCCAGGCCTACGTGCTGATGGTGGCGCTGGGCAAGAGCGTGTTCGACTACCACTCCGAGCAGATCCGCAGCCACCAGGAAGACTGGGCACCGCTGCTGCGCTGGCTGAAGAAGGCGATCTGAGCGCCTTCCTCCGCCATCCGGCCACCGGTTCCCCGCTCCGGGTCCCGTCCCACCGTCGCCGCCAAGGAATGCCATGCGCGAACTGATCCTGCTCCGCCACGCCCACGCCGAACCGCCCGCCCCGGGCCAGGACGACTTCGACCGTCCGCTGTCGCTGCAGGGGCAGGCCGAGGCCGAGGCCGCCGGCCGCTGGCTGCGTGACCACCACTACCTGCCCGACCGCATCGTCGCCTCGCCCGCCCGCCGCACCCGCGAAACCTGCGAACAGGCGCTGGCCGCGCTGGGCTACATCGAGATCCGCCAGGAAAAACGCATCTACGACGCCACCCCCGGCATGCTGATGCAGGTGGTGGACGAACACCGCGACATCGCCCGCCTGCTGCTGGTGGGGCACAACCCCGGCTTCGAGCAGCTGGCCGCGCTGCTCAGCTCGGGCCAGTCGGGCGACTTCCGCGGCATGCCCGCCGGCGGCATTGCCGTGCTCACCGTCGCCGACGACGCGGTGCTCGAACCCGGCGTGGCCACGCTGTCGGCCTTCTGGTGGCCCTGAGCGGATGAGCCGGGCCTGGCTCGGCGCGGTCTGCCTGGCCGGCCTGGTCAGCGCGGCCGCCTCGGACGCCATCCCCATGCGCGAAACCGTCGATCCCGCGCTGTCCTCGGCCCGCTTCGAAGTGGGCCTGCGCCTGTCGGGGCTGGTGCACGGCAGCTTCCGCCAGATCGAAGGCGAACTGGAGCCCGACGGCCGCCGCTGGCGCGTGCAGGTGCGCGTGGACGCGCGCGAACTCGAACTCGACGGCCCCGGGTGGATGGAACGCAGCACGCGCTCGCGCAGCTTCCTGGACGTGGATCGGCATCCGCAGATCCGCTTCATCTCGGCCCCGTTCACGCGGGCCCTGCTGCGCAGCGGCGGACCGCTCGAGGGCGAGCTGCACCTGCGCGGCCGCGTGCGGCCGGTGGCCTTCACGCTGTCGCCGGCGCGCTGCCCCCGCCCCGGGCACGGCTGCGACATCCGGGTCAGCGGCATGATCAGCCGCCGCGATTTCGGCATGACCAGCCAGCGGATGTGGCTGCGCGACGAGGTGGGCTTCGACTTCCGCGTGCGCCTGGCCGAAGCCCCGCCCTGAGCTAGAGCTCGAAGTCCTTGGGCGCGGTCTGCACATTGGGCTGGAAGCCGAGCACCGCGACGAAGGTGCGGGTTCCGTCATGCATCTCGAAATCGAAGCCGACCGGCTGCCCCTGGTGGAACCACGCGGTGGCCAGCCTCACGCGGCTGCCGTAGACCTGCGGCACCACGCGCGCCCCGCTGAGCTTGTTGTCCTTGCCCAGTCCGACCGGGCGCACCGTGGCCAGCCGGCCCAGTTCACCCGCGGTGCCCAGCAGCGCCAGCGCGACCGGTTCGGCCAGCTTCGCGGCCTCGCCCTTGCCCGAGGCGCCGGTGGCCAGGTCCAGCCAGCGCACCTGGTCGCCGTCGCCGACGGCGCGGAACTCATTGGACTTGCCGGGATTGAGCACGTAGCGGAACAGGTCCGGGCGGTCGAACAGCAGCGTGGCCTGGTAGGTCCGCACCGCACCGGGCTTGCCCTTGGGCGAGGGCGCGGCGTGGTGGCTGACCTGCAGGGTGAGGTAGCCGCTGGCGGTGGTCTTGTCGAGCAATGCCAGTGCGTCGGCGGCGCCGTCGGCGGCCAGGCTGGGCATCAGCGGCGCGGCGGTGAGCGCCAGCGCCAGCAGCAGGGATCGGGTCAGGTTCATGGGGGGCTCCGGGAGGAAAAGGGGTGTTCAGCCGCAGGCCGAACGGGCCAGGGTGCGCAGCGGCGCGGGCGGCGTGTTGGGCCCGGTGGCGGAACAGCGGGCACCCACGTCCGGGATCAGGGAACGGATCGACACCACGTTGGCCGTTTCACCGCCGCCGGGCGCACCCGGCTCCGAGGGCGAGAAGCACTCGCGCGGCCCCAGCATGCGTTCGGTGACCACGCCCGAGTCGGTCTCGCTCAGCGTCACGATCACGGGGACGCCGTTGAGGTTGCACAACTCCACCAGGTCCAGGTTCGCCGACAGCGTGGGCGGGCCCGGCAGGCGTGCCGGCGCATGCGTGGGCGAGGAGCCGGCGCACAGGCCCTCGTGCACCAGCGTGGTCTCGATCGTGCCGGTGATGCGGGTGAGCACCGCGCGCTCGGGGTTGACGTTCTCGCGCAGCAGGTCGATGGCGCGGCCTTCGGCGTCGGTGCGGTTGGTCGGCACCCGTACCGCGTTCCGGTCCGGCGTGAAGTCCAGCTGCACGCGGTCACCGGAGGGCACGAAGCTGAAGCTGTCGGCGTAGCCGGCGGTGGTGCGGGTGGGGAAATCCGCGGGCAGGCTGGTGATGGTCACCGTGGGCTGGTGCGTCGCACAGGCCGTGGCGCTTCGGCAGGTTTCCCCGCGCAGGAAGTCGTACGACACGGCGATGCTGTCGCCCGGGCAGTACTGTCGCGGCTCGACCACCGACCAGCCGGGAAGGATGGCGCTGCGGTCCAGGACACAGCCACCCGTGGTCGTGGCGACCAGCGTGGCGAGGGCCATGCAGATTGCGGGGCGTGAAGCTCGGGCTTTCATGGAACACTCCTTGCGGGTGGGGGGCGTCGACCTCGTCGGCACTGGTTTTATCGGCACCCAACGCCCCGACCGGCCATCGCGGCGTGCCGCCGGCGCCGCCGGTGGCGCCCTTGCCCGTGCCCGACCCTTCGACTTCCGCAGGCGAATGCGCCACTCTGGTGCGCATGAAGCGACCCCTGCGATGCCTGCTGCTGCTTGTCCTGCTGGCCCTGTCGGGCTGCGCCACGCTGGGCGAGAAGGAACGCCAGGACGCGGTGGACATCGCGCACGGCGGCCAGTCCACCGAGGTCGGCTGCACCGCGGGCGTGGACTGCGCGGTGGCGTCGCCGCTGCTCGACCTGGGGCGCCAGGCCATCGCGCAATCGGCACCGGGCGCGCCCCGGCACCACGTCACCCTGCTCGACCGCGGCCAGGATTCGCTGCTGGCGCGCGTGCACCTGATCCGCGCCGCGCGGCGCTCGATCGAGCTGCAGATCTTCATCTTCGATCCCGACGACAGCGGCCTGCTGGTGCTGGACGAACTGCTGGCCGCGGCGCGGCGCGGCGTGAAGGTGCGCGTGCTGCTCGACCAGCTCTACGGCCTGCCCGATCCCAACCTGCAGGCCACCCTGGTGGGCCAGCACCGCAACTTCGAGCTGCGCCTGTACAACCCCACCTTCGACGAGGCCAAGACCCAGGCCCTGCAGTACGCCGCAGGCATCCTGTGCTGCTTCACCGAATTCAACCAGCGCATGCACACCAAGCTGCTGCTGGTGGACGACCAGGTGGCCATCACCGGCGGCCGCAACATCCAGGACCGCTATTTCGATTGGGCCGAAGGCTACAACTACCGCGACCGCGACATCATCGTCGCCGGCCCGGTCGCCAAGGCCATGCGCGACAATTTCGACGCCTTCTGGGATTTCGACCGCACCCAGCCGGCCGAGCGCCTGGTGGACGTGGCGCAGCGCCTGCTGCGGGCCGGCCAGGTGCCGCCGCACAAGCTGTTCGGCCCGGACGTGGAGCGCTCGCCGCGTTCGGTGGCGATGCGCGAGGAGGCCGGCGACGGCGCCGCGGTGTTCGCGCGGCTGCAGCCGCTGACGCTGGCGGTCGGCCGGGTGGAATTCTTCGCCGACCTGCCGGAAAAACACGAGCGCGAACTGGCCGCGGGCGAGGATGCCTCGCGCGAGATGCGCGACCTGGTGGCGGGCACCCGGAACGAGCTTGTGATGCAGACGCCCTACCTGGTGCTGTCGCGGCCCGCGCGCCAGCTGTTCCGCGAACTGCGCAAGCGGCCGGACCGGCCGGCCATCCTGGTGTCCACCAACTCGCTGGCCGCCACCGACGCTTTCCCCGTCTACGCGATGAGCCACAAGTACAAGCGCCTGTACCTGCGCGAGCTGGGCTTCACGATCCACGAATACCGGCCCTACCCGGCCAATTCGCCGATCAACGTGGCCGCCACCGGCGCCCTGGGCGAAGAGCGCGCCGCGCGCCTGCCGCTGTTCGGCTCGGGCTCGTCGGGCTCGGCCACCGGGCCGCTGCCGCTCAAGCGCGCGGGCGTGCGCGTGGGCCTGCACGCCAAATCGCTGGTGGTGGACGGGCGGGTGGGCGTGGTCGGCAGCCACAACTTCGACCCGCGCTCGGACAACTACAACACCGAGTCCATGGTGGTGGTGCACGACGTGGAGTTCGCGGGCGCGCTCAAGGCCAGCATCCTGCGCGACATGCAGCCCGAGAACTCCTGGCTGATCGCCGCCCAGGAAAAGCTGCCGGTGCTGTCGGGCCTGAACTACAGCCTCGGCAAGATTTCGGAGAAGCTGCCGATCTTCGACATCTGGCCCTTCCCCTACGCCACCAGCTACGAGCTCAAGCCGGGCTGCAACCCGATCCCGCCGGGGCAGCCGGGCTTCTACGAGTGTTACCAGGACGTGGGTGCGTTCCCCGAGGTCGACCTGCCGCTGAAGATGCTCTACACCCGCATCCTCACCGCCTTCGGCGCCGGCCTGGTGCCCATCCTGTAGGCCGCGCGGGCCGGTCTGGCCGGTCCGGCCCCAGCCCCCGTTCGATTGACGCCGCCCCCCGCCCGGCCTAGGCTGCATGCTCTCGCAAATCCTCTGCCGGACCCGCCCGCATGCCCCTTTCGATCAGCTTCGAACTCTCCGACCGCGACCTGGAACATTTCACCAAGGCCCTCGAGGCGGCGCGCGCCACCGCGGCCCACAAGAGCGCCGACGAGATCATCGCCGCCGCGTCCACGCTGCTGATCGAAGCCAACAAGGTGCAGGTCCCCGACTTCATCGCCGAGCGCCTGGAGCGCCTGGACGCGCTGATCGCGATGTCGCGCGACGACGGCTGGCACCTGCCCGAGGAAGACAAGCAGCGCGTGCTGTCGGCCCTGGTGTACTTCGCCGACCCGTCGGACGTGATTCCCGACAGCGTGCCGGTGCTGGGCTACTTCGACGACGCCATCGCCATCGAGATGTGCGTGAAGGAACTCAAGTTCGAGATCGAGGCCTACGACGAATTCTGCGAATACCGCCAGGGTGAAGCCGTTCGCCGCGGCCTCGACCCGGCGGCCGTCGGCCGCGCCGACTGGCTCGAAGCCCGCCGCGACGAGCTGGTGGACCGCATGCACCGCCGCCGCAACCGCGAAACCGGCGGCGGCTACGGCGACAGCTCCGGCTACGCGCGCAAGAGCTACACCAGCGCCTACCGTCCGGGCCTGATGCGCGTCCGCTGAGCCCCGCCATGGACGCCGGCGGTCCGTTCAAGCAGCGTCCGGACCTGGACGGCATCAACCGCATGCTGCTGGGGACCGCCGCCGAAAGTCTCGGCATCCGCATCACCGAGCAGGGCCCCGATTTCCTGCGCGGCACCATGCCGGTGGATGCCCGCACCAAGCAGCCCTTCGGGCTGCTGCACGGCGGCTCCTCGGTGTTGCTGGCCGAAACCCTGGCCAGCTTCGCCGGTTACCTGTGCCTTGACCCCGCGCTCAAGCAGCAGACCGCAGGCCTGGAGATCAACGCCAACCACCTGCGTGCCACCACGCAGGGCGTGGTCACCGGCACCGCGCGGCCGATCCACATCGGCCGCACCACCCAGGTCTGGGAAATCCGCATCGAAGACGAGCAAGGCCGCGCCGTGTGCATTTCGCGCATGACCGCCGCGGTGATCGGTCGCGCCGCCTGAACCCGTGCCGCTGCGCGCGGCGCGGCTGCAAACCCGTTCCTTGGGCCGATACCGCGGCGTCGGGTGTTTACTCGGTCCGGCTGCGGCACAATGCCGGCCCATGTCCCCCACGCCCTCCCCGAGCCGCCGTGACTGGCGCCGACCTTTCCGCTATCTCTGGCGGACGCCGCTGCTGGCGCTGCACGTCGGCGTGGGCCTGCCGCTGACCCTGGTGATGATCAACCCGCTGTCGGCGCGTATCGAAATGCGCGGCGAGCGGCTCGACCACCGCATGATCCGCTGGTGGTCGGGCACCCTGATGCGCGTGTTCGGTTTCCGCCTGCGGCGCTACGGCACGCCGCTGCCGGGCGCGGCGCTGTTCGTGGCCAACCACGTCAGCTGGATCGACATCACGCTGATCCACAGCCAGCGCATGATGGGCTTCGTGGCCAAGGCCGAGATCGCGCGCTGGCCGCTGGTGGGCTGGGTCGCCAGCCAGGGCAGCACCATCTACCACCACCGCGGCAGCAACGATTCGCTGCACGGCGTGATGCATGCCATGGTCGAGCGGCTGCAGCAGGGCCTGGCGGTGGGCGTGTTCCCGGAAGGCAAGACCACGCGCGGCGACGCCATCGGCACCTTCCACGCGCGCATCTTCCAGCCGGCGGTGCTGGCCGGCGTGCCGGCGCAGCCGGTGGCGCTGAAGTACGGCCTGCGCGGCGACGCCCAGACCATCGTGGCCTTCGGCGAGAAGGAAAACTTCCTGCAGAACTTCCTGCGCCTGCTGGGCGAGCCCGGGCGCGTGGCCGAGGTGCATTTCCTTGAGCCCGTGGCCTCGAGCGAGGACGGCCGCCGGCGCATGGCCGAAACCTGCCGCGAGCGCATCATCGCGGCCATGGCGGGCTGACCGGTGGTCGGCGCGTACCGGCCGCCGCGCTGGCTGCGCAACCCGCACCTCCAGTCGGTGCTGAGCTCAATGCCGCTGCGCCGCGTGGCCGGCCAGCGTGCGCTGCAGCGCCTCGGCGCGCGCACCGAAGAGCACATCATCGAAGTCGAGGACGGCGTGCGCCTGCAGGGCTTCCACAGCCAGGTGCCCGGCCAGGCCGCGCGCGGCCTGGTGCTGCTGCTGCACGGCTGGGAGGGCAGCAGCGAGTCCAGCTACATGCGCCACACCGCGGCGGCGCTGCTGGCCAAGGGCTTCGAGGTGTTCCGGCTCAATTTCCGCGACCACGGCGACACCCACCACCTCAACGAAGGCCTGTTCCATTCCTGCCGCCTGGCCGAAGTGGTGCAGGCGGCGGCGGAAGTGGCGCGGCGTTTCCCGGCGCGGCCGATGATGGCCGCGGGCTATTCGCTGGGCGGCAACTTCGCGCTGCGGCTGGCGCTGTCGGCGCCGGCCGCCGGCATCCCGCTGCTGCACGCCGCGGCCGTGTGCCCGGCGATCGACCCGTCGGCGGTGATGCGCCAGCTGGAATCCGGCCCGGCGTTCTACAACTGGTACTTCATGAAGAAGTGGCGCGGCTCACTGCAGCGCAAGCGCGCACTGTTCCCGCAGCACCACGACTTCGACGACACCGTGCTGGCGCGCGACATGCGCGGCCTGACCCACTGGCTGGTCGAGCGCCACACCACGATGGGCGGGGTCGAGGACTACTTCGACGGTTATGCCGTGGCCGGCGAGCGCCTGGCCGGCCTGCAGGTGCCGGTGAGCGTGCTGGCCTCGCGCGACGACCCGGTGATCCCGGTAGACGGCTTCCCGCAGCTGCGGCTGCCGGCGCACTCGCACCTGGAGATCGCCGACTTCGGGGGCCACTGCGGCTTCCTGGAAGGCGCCGATCTGCGGGGCTACGCCGAGCGCTGGGTGGCTGCCCGGCTGGAAGCCGCGGCCGGGGCGGAGGCTCGCGGTACAATCCCGGTTTCCGCTTAACCGAAGACTCCCCATGCTCGCCAACATCACCGAGGCCCTGCGCCAGGGCGACCTCGCCGCGGCCCTCGCCGCCGCCCGCGCCACCGTGGCCGAACAGCCCGACAATGCCGTCGCCCACCACCTGCACGGCGTCTGCCTGCAGCGCAGCGGCGACCTGGCCGGCGCCCGCGCCGCCTTCGGCCAGGCCCTGGGGCTGGCCCCCGACCAGGCCGCGTTCCACTTCAGCCTGGCCTCGCTGGACCTGGCCGAGGGCCGGGTGGATGCCGGGCTGCAAGGCCTCAAGCAGAGCCTGGCCCTGGACCCCAACCAGCTGGGCGCCTACGTGACCCTGGTGCACCTGGCCCTGGGCCGCAATGACCTGGCCGAAGCCGAGCGCAACCTGCGCCTGGCCAAGCGCGTGAACGGCGAGCACCCGCAGGTGCTGGTGGCCGAAGGTTACCTGGCCCAGGCCCAGGGTGACGGCGAGCGCGCGATGCGCTGCTTCACCGCCGCCTCCGCCGCCGACCCCACCCTGGCCGCGGCGCAGCTGGCGCTGGGCATGGCCTTCCTCAATCGCAAGATGTGGAGCTTCGCCGAGCAGGCGCTGTCGAACTCGCTGGCGCTGGACACCTCGCGCGCGCCCAACACCCTGCGTGCGCTGGCCGAGGCGCGCCGCCGCCAGGGCAAGGCCGAGCAGACCGTGACCGTGCTCGACGAGCTGATCGCCAAGCTGCCCGGCGACCTGCCCGCGCGCGGTCTGCGCGCCGAGATCCTGGCCGGCACCGGCCGCGAGGACGACGCCCTGCCCGATTTCCTGGCCGTGCTGGAACACCGCCCCGACCACGTCGCGGCCTTGCGTTCGGCCTCGGCCCTGCTGCACCGGCAGGGCCGCACCGACGAGGCGCGCGCCATCATCGAACGCGCACTCGAGCTTTCGCCCGGCAACGACCTGCTGTGGATGGTGCGGCTGAACCTGGTCGGCCAGCTGCAGGAAGACGCCAAGGAGCTGCTGGACCGCTGGCTCGACCGCAATCCCGACAGCGTCGGCGCGCTCGAGCTGCTGACCGACTACCACCGCACCCGCGGCGACACCGCGCTGGCCGAGTTCTATGCCGAGCGCGGCCTGGCCCTGGATCCCGGCCTGCAGATCAGCACCGTGGTGATGATCCAGGCCGAGCTGGCCAAGGACCCGGCGTTGGCGCTGGAACGGGTGGACCGCCACCTGATGGGACTTACCGACCCCGAGCGCCGCCGTGCGATGCAGGGCTGGGCCGGCGTGGCGCTGGACGCGCTGGGCCGCCATGCCGAAGCCGCCGCCCGCTGGCGCGAGATGCTGCAGGACGTGATCACCGGCGCGCTGCCGCCGCCGACCCCGCAGGGCGCCGAGCGCGCCCCGGCCGGCGAAATCCCCGGCACCCTGCTGTGGTCGCCGGTCGGCGTGCGCGCGGAATTCGTGCTGCGCACCGCCAAGGAAGCCCTTGGCCCGCGCCTGCGCCTGGACCGCATCGGCGCGCAGAACAGCGGCGACGGTTTCGGCCTGCTGCGCTACGCGCCCGGCCACCCGGAAGCCGGCACCGCCGAGCGCTGGACCCAGGCCCTGGTGGCCAATGGCCTGGACCCGGCCAACACGGTCGACTGGCTGCCGCACCTGGACGGCTACACCCTGGCCGCGCTCGGCGGTGCCCAGGTGCTGGCCCTGGTCACCGACCCACGCGACGCCTTCCTTAACTGGATCATCCACGGCAGCCTGCAGAACTACCTGGTCTCGCCGGTGCTCACCGATGCGGCCGACTGGCTGGCCCACGGCTTTGAGGCCCTGGCCGACCATCGCGATGCCCATCCCGATCGCGTGGCCTTGGCCCGACTGGACCTGGAGCCGGCCGAGGCGGCCACCGTGATCGAGAACACGCTGGGCCTGCCCGAGCCGCTGCCCGCGGTGTTCGGCACCGGCATGCGCTTCCCGACCGGGCACTGGCGCCAGTACGCGGATGCGTTCGGCGCCGAGTTCGCGCGGCTGGCGCCGGTGGCGGTGCGGCTGGGCTATCCGCTCAGCTGACCGCGAACATGCGGGGTCGGCCGCAAGGGCCGCCCCGCCTCAGCTGCCGGCCGGCAGGCCCAGCAGCAGCGCCGCGCCCAGGCCGATGCGGTACCAGGCGAAGGGCGTGAAGCGGTGCCGCGAGATGTAGCCCAGCAGCCAGCGCACGGTGGCGAAGCCCGTCACCGTGGCCGCCGCGAAGGCGATGCCCAGGCTGGCCCAGTCTTCCTCGCCGGCGCGGCCCTCGCTGAGGGTTTCCATCATCGCGTAGCCAGTGGCCGCGAACATGGTCGGGATGCCGACCAGGAAAACGAATTCGGCCGCGGCCGGCTTGCGGTTCATGCCCAGCAGCAGGGCCATGAAGATGGCCGCCGCCGACCGTGAAGTGCCCGGGAACACGCCGGCCAGCACCTGCGCCAGACCCACGGCGACCACGACGGTCCAGGTCAGGTTGTCCGAAGGTGGGCGCCGGTCGGCGATGCGTTCGGCCACCAGCATCCACACGCCGCCGATCACCAGGGCCCAGGCCACCGGCGTCACGGTCTCGGGCAGCTCCCAGCCCAGCAGCCGCACCGGCAGGCCCACCACAGCCGTGACCAGGAAGGCCGCCGCGATCTTCATCGCATACAGCCGGTGCGCCGGATCGGCCAGCCCCGTCGTCAGCTGCCACAGCCGCTGCCGGTAGACCAGGGTGATGGCCAGGATGGCGCCGGCCTGGATGGCGATGTTGAACAGATCCGAGCGCGCGCCGAGCCAGTGCTGCGCGATCAGCAGGTGGCCGGTGCTGGAGATGGGCAGGAATTCGGTGACGCCCTCGATGAGGCCGAGCAGGAGGGCGGAGAGCAGGTCGTTCAAGGGCGGGCCGGTGGAGGTTGGGTGGTGGGGATGATACGGGGTGGGGGGGAGGAACCAGGAACATGGGAACTAGGAACTAGTAACTAGTGGGAGCGGGGTCTTGGCCCTTCACTAGTTCCTATTTCCTCTTCACTCGTTGCCGAGACAAATCCCTAAAGCAGCGCAAATCACGCCACAGAATGCACCACAACAGTGCAGCGCTTCTCCCGGCTTAGGGGAAAAGATCGTTTAATCAACCGCTTACCCTCGCCAGCCCACTGGCACGCCCCTTGCAACCCTCAGGCATCCCTTCTCTCCCGGAGCTGCCCGCATGTCCATCGCCAACATCGAAAAACTCATCAAGGACCACGACGTCGAGTTCGTGGACCTGCGCTTCGCCGACGTGCGCGGCGTGCAGCACCACGTCACCTTCCCGGTGTCGATCATCGAGCCCTCGCTGTTCGAGGACGGCAAGATGTTCGACGGCTCGTCCATCTCGGGCTGGAAGGGCATCAACGAGTCCGACATGGTGCTGCTGCCGGACCCGGACACCGCCGTGCTCGACCCGTTCACCGCCGACCCGACCCTGATCCTGACCTGCGACGTGCTCGACCCGGCCACCATGCAGGGCTACTCGCGCTGCCCGCGCGGCGTCGCCAAGCGCGCCGAGGCCTACCTCAAGGCCAGCGGCATCGCCGACCAGGCCTACTTCGGTCCCGAGCCCGAGTTCTTCATCTTCGACTCGGTGCGCTTCGCCAACGACATGGGCCACACCTTCTTCGAGGTCGACTCCGAGGAAGCGCACTGGAACAGCAAGAAGAAGTACGAGGGCGGCAACAGCGGCTACCGTCCGGGCCTGAAGGGCGGCTACTTCCCGGTCGCGCCCACCGACACCCTGCACGACATCCGCGCCGAGATGTGCAAGCTGCTCGTGGCCGCCGGCCAGGAAGTGGAAGTGCACCACCATGAAGTGGCCAACGCCGGCCAGTGCGAGATCGGCACCAAGTTCAACTCGCTGGTGAAGAAGGCCGACGAGCTGATGATGATGAAGTACATCATCAAGAACGTCGCCTTCCGCAACGGCAAGACCGCCACCTTCATGCCCAAGCCGCTGGTGGGCGACAACGGCAGCGGCATGCACGTGCACCAGAGCCTGGCCAAGGGCGGCACCAACCTGTTCACCGGCGACGGCTACGGCGGCCTGAGCCAGATGGCGCTGTGGTACATCGGCGGCATCTTCAAGCACGCGCGCGCCATCAACGCCTTCGCCAACTCCACCACCAACTCCTACAAGCGCCTGGTGCCGGGCTTCGAGGCGCCGGTGATGCTGGCCTACTCGGCGCGCAACCGCTCGGCGTCCTGCCGCATCCCGTACGTGTCCAACCCGAAGGCGCGCCGCATCGAGATCCGCTTCCCGGATCCGATGAACTCCGGCTACCTCACCTTCACCGCGCTGATGATGGCCGGCCTGGACGGCATCAAGAACAAGATCGACCCGGGCGCGCCCAGCGACAAGGACCTGTACGACCTGCCGCCGGAAGAAGAGAAGAACATCCCGACCGTCTGCCACTCGCTCGACCAGGCGCTCGAGGCGCTGGACAAGGACCGCGAGTTCCTCAAGGCCGGCGGCGTGATGAGCGACGACTTCATCGACGGCTACATCGCGCTGAAGATGCAGGAAGTGACCAAGTTCCGCGCGGCCACGCACCCGCTGGAATACCAGATGTACTACGGCATCTGACCCTCCCCCAGAGACACGTGGGATGCCGACGGCCCGGGGAAACCCGGGCCGTTTTTATTGTCGGCGCGGATTGGCGTCGGTAGCATCCAGGCTCGAGTCGACAGGGAACGGCATGGGAAAGCGACTGAAGTGGATCGTGCTGGTGCCTCTGGCCCTGTTCGCGGCCGCGCTGCTAACGGTGCACGTCCTGCGTTGGCTGGCGGTGGATGACGCGGACCGCGAAGCATTGGCGACGATGCAGGTGGACGAGCGTCCTTCGCAAGGTCGCAGTGGATTCGCGGCCCTTGCACTCGCGGACCGGGACATTCCCCTGGAACAGCGCGAGCGGGTGGTGGGCGAAGACGTGCGGGCGTTCGAGGCCTGGCTGGCGGACCCGAAAGCGGCGCACGCAGAGGGCCTTCGCGAGGTCATGTTTGATCCGCAGCAAGACAACTTCGCGAGCTGGGAAGACACCGAACAGCACCTCCAGGTCGCAGGTCATTTCCCTTACCGCGAAACGCCGCCCATGGTGGAGGGGACGTGCAGTCTGCGGGAGTTTGGTTGCCTCCAGATGGTCCGGACGTCGCCACGCGTGGCCGAGGTCTGGTTGCGGCAGCACGCCGACGCGTTGGCAAGGGCGGACGTCGCGCTGGCCGCTGACCATTTGCGCAACCCCTATCCCCCGTCATGGGACACGCCGTTCGTTAGTTATGCCCTGCTGCGGCTGCCCTTGAACCAGGCGGCGCTGGATGCGGTGCAGGACCGCGTACCGCAGGCGCTGTCACGAGCCTGCCGCACGCTTGCCGGCGCGAGGCGGATCGCCGGTCGTCCGGAACACCTGCTGGACAAGATGATCGGCGACGCGCTGGCCGAGGGTGCCGCCAGCCTGTTGCTGGATATCCGCCGGGAGCATGCAGCCCTGCCACTGCCCGCCGAATGCGACGAGGCGCTGCGCCCGGTCCTGGCGCAGGCGGCCCTGGCGTGCCCGTCCATCCGCGGCGAATTCCGGATCCATTCCGCGACCCGTGAACGCATGGCGGCCGCGCTTGCCGCCAGCTGGAATCCGCGTGACGTGATCGCGCGGTTGTTGCTGAGCGACCGCAAGCTGATGAGCGTGTGGCTTGCCAGAAGCGCGTCGACCTACTGCAGCCAGGACTATGTCCGGCAGGTCCTCGATGGCCACCTCCCTCCGCCGCGAGCCCATGAGCCAATCGCTGGAACGTGGCAGTGTTTTGCGGCCGTGCTCGACTGCATCCTGCTCGACATCGCCACGCAGTCGTACGTGGATTATCAGGCGCGCATGCTCGACAGCGCTGCCACCCTGCGTGTTTTGCTAGCCGCGCAAGCTGCGGCGGGAGGCGAACTGGAGGATAAGGCGCTGGCCGCCGCGGCCGCGTCTCCCGGATACGACGTGCGCCTGGATACATCCACCGGCGAATTGCTGCTGACGCTGAAGAAGCCCCGCGAGGGCGAAGAATCCGGACTCCGGATCCGCTACCGCGCCGTGGGGGGCGGACGGTGAGGCTGCCTTCGACGTGGCGGTTGCCGATCGTGTGCCTGATGGTGCCCCTGCTGCTGCTGGGCGGATTCCAGCTGCTCCGCTGGCACGCCATGGGTCCGGCGCAGCGCGAGGCGCTCCGGTGGATGCAGCCGCTGCCACCGCGTGAGGGCGAGAACGCGTTCAAGTGGCTGGCCCTGGCCAACTACCAGGTATCACCCGGGCAGGTCGACGCCGCGATGGCCGAGGAGATCAGCCATTTCCAGGACTGGAACCGCCGGATGGAGCTGGCGGCGGTGTCAACGCGACGCCCCGACTTCCGGCCTTATCCTTTCGCAGCCAAGGAAAAATACGGCGCTCGACCGCCGCCGGCTTATGGAGCGCTCGAGTGCATGCGCGACGTGAACGCGAGCTGCCTGGACACGGTGCGTGGCAAGGTGGGTCCGGTCCGCGCCCTGCTGGAGCAGGAGGCAGGCCGGCTGGAGATGATGGACCGCGCGCTGTCGGCAGACCATCTGAGCAATCTTTTTCCGCGCTCCGCACCGGTGGACTCGCTGCAATTCAACGGCATGGGTCTGGTCACGCTACGCGCCGCGTTGGCCGGTGCCGACGGCCGGGTCGGCGAGTCCCTGGAGCTGGCCTGCCGGCAGATGGCGACGCTGCGACGGTTCAGGGCCGACACCGACGTCGCGACTGCCCACTTCGGACTGACGGTCAATATCCAGCGGGCCGGCAAACTGGTCCTGGATCTCCGTCGGGCGCATCCCGCGCAACCCTTGCCTCCTGCCTGTACGGAGGCCCTGAGGCCTGTAGAAGCCGAGGACTACATCCTGTGCAACGCCATGCGCGACCGTAATGCATTGTTTGAGCATTACTACCAGCTGGCCGCACGCATGTATCCCTCGAAGCCACGCATTGATCGCTGGCTGCACGAGTGGTTCGGCATCTATGAGCCGCTGCGTAAAGCCTGGCACGCGCAGCAGTTCAGCGCCTATTGCGGGCAAGCCGCAGTCGATGACATGGAGGCGGGCCGGACTCCGGCGAACCGCGACCTAATCACGCCGGGCCAGCTGGCGTGTTACGCCGCACCGGCGTCCTGTCACGAACAGTCACGACGGCAGATCCCGGAGCAGGAGGCACTTCGTGCCCTCGACGCCTATGCGTCCCTGCGCCTGCTGCTGGCCGCACATCGGCTGGCGGAGGGTGGACAGACTCCGCACGAGGCCTGGCTGGCGCTGCGCTTGCCCGGCTATCCGGTCGCCGAAGACGCGGACGGGAAGCGGTGGTCCATCGCACAGCGGGCCCTCGACGGCCAGCAATTCGAAGTCGATATTTCCGGGCTGGGTGATACGGCAAACGCCGGCGCCTCGCGTTGACGCCCGCCCCCGCCTCAAGGATGCTGGCCTCCCGCAGCGGCGCCGCGCGCGCCGCGCCCCGAGATCCCGACCGTGCCTGAAGCGAGTCCCGCTCCCGCTGGCCGCGTCCTCGCCATCGACGACGACCGCGACCTGCTCGACAACCTGCGCTACTGCCTGGAGGCCGCCGGCCACCAGGTCACCGTGGCCGACACGCTGGCGCAGGGCCTGGCGCTGGCCGCCAGCCTGCCGTTCCATGTGTGCCTGCTGGACCGAAACCTGGGCCTGGACAACGGCGCCGAGGCGCTGCCGCGCCTGCGCGAGCTGGCGCCGCGCATGCCGGTGGTGATGCTCACCGCGCATGCCAGGGTGGATGACGCCGTGGCCGCGCTCGCCGCCGGCGCCGCCGATTACCTGATCAAGCCTTGTTCCGCGGCGCAGCTGCAGCTGGCCGTCGCGCGCCAGCTCGACACCCGCCGCCTGGTCGACCGCGTCACCACGCTCGAGAGCGAACGCGAGGACAGCGGCGGCGAATTCGCCTCGGCCAATCCGGCCATGCAGGCGCTGCTGGCCTCGGCGCGGCGCGCGGCGCAGACCGACGCCAACATCCTGGTGCTGGGCGAAAGCGGCAGCGGCAAGGGCCTGCTGGCGCGCTGCATCCACGACTGGAGCGCGCGCGCCGGCGCCGCGTTCGCCACCGTCAACTGCCCGTCGCTGTCGCCCGAGCTGCTGGAAAGCGAACTGTTCGGCCACGCGCGCGGCGCCTTCACCGGCGCGGCGCAGAGCACGGTGGGCCGCGTGGGCCACGCCGACGGCGGCACGCTGTTCCTGGACGAGATCGGCGATTTCCCGCTGGCGCTGCAGCCCAAGCTGCTGCGCTTCATCGAGGACAAGGCCTACGAGCGCATCGGCGACCCCGGCACGCGCCGCGCCGACGTGCGCATCATCGCCGCCACCAACCACGACCTGGCCGCGGCGGTGGCCGCCAACCGCTTCCGCGCCGACCTGTACTACCGGCTCAAGGTGGTGGCACTGACGCTGCCGCCGCTGCGCGAACGACCCGAAGACCTGGAGCCGCTGGCGCTGGATTTCCTGCAGCGCTTCGCCCGCCGCCACGGCCGGCCCGCGCGCCGGCTGCAGCCCGCGGCCCTGGCCAAGATCCGCGGCTATGCCTGGCCAGGCAACGTGCGCGAGCTGCAGAACGTGATCGAACGCGCGGTGATCCTGGGCAACGAAGCCAGCATCGGTCCGTCGCAGCTGCTGCTCGAACCGGTCGCTGCGCCGGTCGAGTACGACACCGGTGCCACGCTGGAAGACGTCGAGCGCCGGCACATGGCGGCCGTGCTCGCGGCCAGCGACACCCTGGACGCCGCGGCGCGCACGCTGGGTGTGGACCTGTCCACGCTGTACCGCAAGCGCAAGCTCTACGGCCTGTGAACACGCCGGCCGCCGCCAGCCGCCAGCGCGGGTGGCTGATCCTGCTGTCGGCGCTGGCCCTGGCCATCGCGCTGGGCAGTTCCATCTATTCGCTGCGCACCACCCAGCGCCTGGCCGATTCCATCGCGTCGGTCAGCCACACCCAGCGCGTGCTGGAACAGGTGAACCGCTACTGGGGCGTGCTGGGCGATCGCGACAGTTCGATCCTGCGCTACCTGCTCAGCGGCGATCCCGAAAGCCTGGCCACCTTCCGCCGCACCCTGGTGGAAATGGAGCAGGCGCACCAGCAGCTGCACGCGCTGGTGGGCGACAACGCCGCCCAGCGCGCGCGACTGGACCGCATCGAGGACCTGCACCGTGCGCGCGTGCGCCGCGCCGACGAAGTGATCGCGATCAAGCAGCGCGCCGAGGCCGGCGACCCGGCCGCGCAGGCGCAGATGGAAACCGAATTCGACGGCGCGCCGCCCAGCAACAACGCCGAGTCCATGCGCGTGCTGCTGGAAGACATGGCCGACAGCGAGAAGCAGCTGCTGGCCCAGCGCAGCGAGCAGCGCACGCAGATGATCCGGCAGAACCGCATCACCGTGCTGGGTGCCAACGGCCTGGCGCTGCTGGCCGGCGCCGCGGTGCTGCTGGCGCTGCGCCGCCTGCGCCGCCGTGCCGAGGAAGCGCAGCGCGCCCGCGCCGAAATGGAGCAGGCCCAGCGCGCCGAGCGCGAGCAGGGCGCGCTGCTGGCCGTGCAGCAGCGGCTCGCGCGCGAACGCCAGGAAGGCCTGGACCTGATCGCGCACGACCTGCGCCAGCACTTCGGCAACATCCTGTTCGGCCTGGACCTGCTGGAAACGGCCGACCGCGCCGACGCGCGCGAACAGCTCACGCGCACCGCGCGCGGCGCCGCCAACTCCGGCCTGCTGTTCCTGCAGGCGGTGCTGGAGCAGGGCGCCGAAGAAGCCCACGGCGAGCCGGCGGCCCCGGTCGTCTTGGCACCGCTGGTGCGCGACACCGTGGCCGCCCACCAGCGCCAGTCGCAGGAGCGGCAGATGCCGGTGCACCTGGCCCTGGACGAAAGCCTGAGCGTGCGTGCCCAGCCCACGGGCGTGGGCCACGTGCTGGCCAACCTGCTGTCGAACGCGCTCAAGTACGCGCCGGCCGGCAGCGCGGTGGACATCGTGCTGCGCGCCTCGCAGGGCCGCGCGCGGCTGGAGGTGATGGACCGCGGCCCGGGCGTGCCCGCGTCCGAGCAGCCCGCGCTGTTCCGGCGGTTTGCGCCGCTGTCGGCGCGGCCCAGCGAGGGCGAGGTGGCCACGGGCCTGGGCCTGGCCCTGGCGCGCCAGCGCGCCCGCGCCCAGGGCGCCGAGCTGCGCTACGAAGACCGCCCCGGCGGCGGCGCCTGCTTCGTCGTCGAATGGCCGCTGGCCTGAGACCGCGAAGGATCGGGCAATAAACCCGAATTCGGGCACGGTGCAACGCCCGCGCCACGTCTGGCACGCGCGATCCCGCGCCACGGCGGCCTGCGCGATCTGGCCTGGAAATTGCTATCGCTCAGCGACCCTGACGATGCCGGACGGCCGTGATTTCAGACGACGACAGCTGCCGCGAGACCTTCGAGTTCGAACCGCGGCCCGTGGACTGCCACGAAGTGCGCGACCCGCGCTTCCCGCGCCCGGCGCCGTCGCCGCTGCTGGCCGCGTGGACGTTTTGCCGACCGGCCAGGCCGGACCCGTGTGGGGCGGGTGACCCGGCCTGGCTGGATTTTTTGGGCGTGCCCTTGCCCGACGACCTGCCCGAACCACTGGCCTCGCTCGATTTCCCCGCCCCGCGATTCCCCGACTGAGGCCGAGCGCCCCGTGCCTGCGCTAGGCTGGCGCGATGACCGAACCCGTGCCGCCGACCGCCGACACCTTGGCCACGCCCCTGGCCTGGGCCGATGCCGACGGCCTGCTGCTGGGCTGCAATCCCGCCTTCGCCAGCTGGCTGGGCGTCAGCGCTCGCCGCCTGCTGGGCCAGCCGCTGACCGACCTGGATGCCGAAGCGGGCCGGCTGGCCAGCCTGCTGCCGCGGCTTTCGGACACCGGTGACGCCATGCGCGTGCGCCGCGCACGCCTGGCCTTCCCCGGCAACGCCGACCGCTTCGCCGACCTGTGGCTGGCGCGCGATGAGGCCGGCGGGCTGCGCATCGAAGCGCACCCGGCCGAAGAATTCCCCGGCGAAGATCCGGCCACCGCGCTGCCGGCCGCGCTGTCGGCCGCGCTCAAGGGCCTGGCGCACGAGATCCGCAATCCGCTGGCCGGCCTGAAGGGTGCGGCGCAGCTGCTGGGCCGCCGTGTCGAGGGCGACGACGCGCGCGAACTGGTGGACCTGATCGGCAGCGAGGTGGACCGCCTGGCGGCCCTGGTCGATCGCCTGCTCAACCCGGCGCCCCCGCGCGACTTCAGCGCCACCAACATCCATGCCGTGCTAGAGCGCGTGCGCCAGCTGGCCGAGGCCGAGGCCGGCTGGGCGATCCGCATCGCGCGCGACTTCGATCCCTCGCTGCCCGAATTCCCCGGCGATGCCGACCGGCTGTCGCAGGCGCTCTGGAACCTGGTGCGCAACGCGCTCGAATCCGGCGCCACCACGGTGCAGCTGCGCACCCGCGCCGAGCACCACCTGCTGATCGGCGACGCCGCGCACAAACTCGTCGTGCGGGTGGAGATCGCCGACGACGGCCGCGGCGTGCCCGAGGACCTGGCCGAACGCATCTTCCTGCCGCTGGTCAGCGGCCGCGCGGAAGGCAGTGGCCTGGGCCTGCCGCTGGCCCAGCAGGTGGCACGCGAACACCGCGGCTCGCTCAGCTACCGCTCGCGGCCGGGGCATACCGTGTTCACCCTGTTGATTCCGGTGCCCGACGAGCCTGAGCCGGCACCGGACCCGTCCTAACCCGCAGAGTCGAGGGACTTGCATCCGGCTCCATGACTGTGCATGCTGTGCATATCCAATAAGCACAGCAGCCCCGGCATGGACCTGTTCCTGTCGACCGGCGACCCCCGGCCGATGTACCAGCAGATCGTCGACCAGATCACCGCCAAGGTGATGGCCGGCGACTGGGCGGCCGGCCAGGCCCTGCCCTCGATCCGTGAGCTGGCCGCGGCCAGCCGCGTCAGCGTGATCACGGTGCGCCGGGCCTACGAAGAGCTCGAGCGCGCCGGCGTCATCGCCACCCGCCAGGGCAAGGGCTCGGTGGTGGCCGAACGCAGCGACCTGCCCAGCGCCCTGATGCACCTGGAACTGCAGCAGCAGCTGGCCGCGGTGCTGGCCAGCGCCGCCCGCCTGGGCCTGGACCGCGCGCAGCTGCACCGCCTGATCGATGACGCCGCCGACCCGGCGCCTTCCGCCACCCCGGACACTCCGAAAGGAAACACGCCATGACCCCGGCCTTCTCGCTGAGCGGCATCGCCAAGCGCTACCCCGACTTCGCGCTGCACGACGTCACCCTGCAGCTGCCCGAAGGCCAGGTGATGGGCCTGGTGGGTGCCAACGGCGCCGGCAAGACCACGCTGCTGCGCCTGCTCACCGGCCTGGCCGCGCCCGACGCGGGCACGGTGGACGTGCTGGGCCACCGCCTGCCGCAGGCCCAGGTCGCGGCCAAGCGCGACATCGGCTTCGCTTCCGAGGACATGCGCCTGTACCGCGGCCAGAGCCTGCGCTGGCACATGGACCTGGTGCGCAGCATTTACCCGGGCTGGGACGAGGCCTATGCGGGCGAACTGATCAGGCGCTTCGACCTGCGCGTTGATCAGGCGCTGCACGGCTATTCGCACGGCCAGCGGGTGAAGGCCCTGCTGCTGCTGTGCCTGGCGCGCCGCCCGCGCCTGCTGCTGCTGGACGAACCCACCACCGGCCTGGACCCGGTCGCGCGCATCGAAGTGCTGGAAGCGCTGGCCGACGTGCTGCGCGACGAACGCCGCAGCGTGCTGTTCTCCTCGCACAACACCCACGACATCGAACAGCTGGCCGACACCATCAGCTTCCTGCACCAGGGCCGGCTGGTGGCCTCGGCCGACAAGGACAGCTTCCTCGACAGCTGGCGCCGCGTGATGTGCCAGGGCGCCCTGCCCGAGGCCATCCGCGCCTGGCCGGAAGTGGCCAGCGCGCGCGCCAACGGCAGCCTGGTCGAGGTCAAGGTGCGCACCTGGAACGACGACCTGCCGGCGCGCCTGGCCGCCCAGGGCCTGCAGGTGCAGCGCACCGACCCGATGAACCTGGAAGACATCTTCATCACCGCCGTGCGTACCGGAGCCGTGGCATGAGCCTGAACCTTCCCGTGATCAAGCTGCTGGTGGCCAAGGACTGGCAGCTGTTCCAGAAACAGCTGGCGCTGTACGTGCTGGCCGGCATCGTGGCCCTGGCCTTCCTGGGCCTGGCCAGGCCCTGGGCCTTCTACGTGGGCTCGCTGATGCTGCTGATCGTGATGGTGTCGGTGGCGTGTTTTTCCATCGCCACCTCGCTGGTCACCGAGCGCAAGGAAAAGACCCTGGCCTTCGTGATGAGTCTGCCGGTGTCGCCGCTGGACTTCACCGTGGCCAAGCTGGCCGGCAACCTGCTCACCTTCGCGGTGCCCTTCCTGCTGATCGCGGGCGGCACGGTGGCGGTGGTGCTGATGACGCCGCTGCCCGACGGGCTGTTCGTGTATGCGCTGCTGATCTTCGGCTACGTGCTGTTCGCCTTCAGCGTGTCGCTGGCCGTGGCCATGTCGGTGGAGTCGGAAGGCTGGGTGACGTTCACCATGATCGGCACCATGGTGCTGCTGAACCCCTACATCATGGGCCTGGGCCAGGTGCCGGGCATCAGCACCCACGTGGCCCGCGACGCGATCGTGTGGACCCCGGAAGCGACCGGGCTGCTGGCGGTGCTGGTGGTGCTCAGCGCGGTGGTGCTGGCCGCCACCGCCTGGGTGCACGCGCGCAAGCCCGCGTTCTACTGAAGCCACCGCGATGCAGGACGCCAGCGAGCGGCTGCACTACATGGATCACCTGCGCGCGCTGGCGATGCTGGCGGGCGTGGCCTTCCACGCGATGCTGGCCTACAGCCCGCTGATGCATCCCATCTTTCCCACCGCCGACCGGCAGATGTCGCCGGCGGTGGATGGGGTCGCCTGGGCGCTGCACCTGGTGCGCATGCCGCTGTTCTTCCTGGTGGCGGGTTTCTTCGCGGCCTGGGTGATCGCGCGGCGCGGCGGCGCGGCGCTGGCGCGGCAGCGGGTGCGGCGCATCCTGCTGCCCTTCCTGGTGGCGTGGCCGCTGGTGTGGCTATCGCTGTCGGCCGGCGTGGTGTGGGCGGCCGAAAACGTCCAGCACCCGTCGCCGCTGCTGGCGATGGTGCGCCAGTGGCTGGCCATGCCCGATGCGCCCGATGCGCCGCTGGGCACGGCGCACCTGTGGTTCCTGTACTACCTGCTGCTGTTCGCGCTGCTGCACTGGGTGGCGCGCACGCTGGAGGCGGGACGGTGGCTGGATGCGCTGCTGCTGCGCAGCCCGCTGTGGATCCTGCTGGGCCTGCCGCTGCTGCTGGTGCCAGCACTGGCCTCGGTCACCGCGCCGCATCCCGCGCCGGAAAGCGTGCTGCCGCAGTTCTGGGCCCTCGTTTACTACGGTGCGTTCTTCGCGCTGGGCACCGGCGTGCACGCGCGGGCGGACTGGCTGCAGACCCTGCGGCCCTTCGTGCCGTGGCTGGCGCTGGCGTGTGGTGTGGCCTACGTCGCTTTCCTGTGGGGCATGAAGCAGCGGGACGCCGCGGCGGCGTACGCCTCCGCGTCGTGGCCACTGGCCGCGCTGGAGGCTTGTCTCGGCGTGTGGGGCACGCTGCTGTGCCTGTGGGCCGGGCAGCGCCTGCTGGACCGGCCCAGCGCGGTGATGCGCTACCTGGCGCAAAGCGCGTACTGGACCTACCTGCTGCACCTGCCGCTGCTGTTCGCGATCCAGTACCTGCTGATGGACCGGGACTGGGCGTGGCCGCTGAAGTTCGTGGTGGGACTGGGTGCGACGCTGGGGCTGTGCCTGCTGACGTATCAGGTTTTCGTGAGGCATACGCCGTTGCGGCGGTTCGTGGGCTGAGCCACTGGCGAACCCACAAACCGGGATCAAAGCGGGCCGCAGCGGTCCGAACGATCGTCCTACTTGGCAGGCTTCGTGGATTCCTTCTTGCCCGGCTCGCGCGGCTTGGACGCAGGCGCGGCCTTGTCCGCGGGCGTGTCGGCGACGCCATCGTCGAAGCTGCGCTCACCGGCCTTGTGGCCGTCCGACTCCGAGGCGCCGTCGCTGCCGGTCTGGCCGGTATTCGCTTCGCCCCAGCCGTCGCCGTCCACGCGCGGGCCGTGTTTCTCGGCGTAGCCGCCGTTGGCGGTGGTGCTGCCCTACCTGGGCGAGTGGCTGTCGTCCCGGGTCGCCGGCTTCCGGCCCGCGGAGGAATTTCGCTGTGTGTCGTGATGTTTGCCGCCCATTTGACTTGCTCCTGTCTGTAGCCGGGGATGCCCGGCGTTCGAGAACAAGGTGCAATACATGTGCCAATGCCTGCGCCGCGTTGCATGGGCTCTACCGCCTGCGCCACCGCGTCGGCGCCGGGCAGAATGAGAAGGCATTACGCCGGATTGCCGGCCTGCGGGCCGTTCGAAGCGCGTCCAGCGGGTCCAGCGCTCCGGGACCAGCCGCCCGGCGATGGCATAGTGTGGCTGCCCTGCCGCCGGCCTGCGCCGGCGCGGCCTGAAAGAGGACACGAGCATGCGATGGGTTCCGGCCCTGGTTCTTGCGTTCTTCCTGAACTGCCTGCTGCACGCGATGCCGGCCACGGCAGCTGACGCCTTTGAACGCATCGCGCCAGCGCAGGCCGGCTATTCCGACGAAGGCCTGAAAGCGCTGGAACAGCTGCTGACGGAGTCCGGTTCGGAATCCATGCTGCTGCTGCACGAGGGCAAGGTGTTCTTCGAATGGGGCGACATCCGCCGCAAGCGCCTGGTGCACTCCATCCGCAAGCCGCTGCTGCATGCCCTGGTGGGCGTTGAGCTGGAGAAAGGCAACGCCTGCTTCAACGGCGACAGCACCGTGGCCGAACTCGGCCTGGACGAACGCCCGCCCGGCCTGACGGCGCAAGAGAAGTCCGCCACGCTGCGCCAGCTGTTCCAGTCACGCAGCGGCATCTACCACCCCGCCGCGGCCGAGAGCGAAGGCATGCAGTCCCAGCGCCCCGCGCGCGGCAGCCACGCGCCAGGCGAGTACTTCTACTACAACAACTGGGACTTCAACGCCGTGGGCGAGGTCTACCGGCGCTGCACCGGCCGCGGCATCCACGAAGCCTTCCTGGCCGACATCGCCGCGCCGCTGGGCATGCTCGACTACCAGGCCCGCATCTACGCCTGGACCGACGACAGCCAGCCGCCGCCCGAAGTCGCCGACGGCTTCCGCCGCCTGGAGCCGGAAAAGTCGCGCTACGGCGCCTACCACTTCCGCCTGAGCGCGCACGACCTCGCACTGTTCGGCCAGCTCTACCTCGACCACGGGCGCTGGCAGGGCCGCCAACTGCTGCAGTCGCAGTGGCTGGACGACAGCCTGCGCCCGATCTCGATGATCGAACCGGAGTACGGCCTGGCCTACGGCCAACTCTGGAACGTGCTGGTGCCGGGGCCAGGCGAAGAGCGGCCGTCGTTCTACCACACCGGTGTCGGCGTCCACATGCTGGGCGTGTATCCCAGGCACGGCCTGGTGATGGTGCATCGCGTGAACACCGAGCAGGCGTCCGATTTCGTCGACGGCAACCTCTACCGCATCATCCGCGCGATGCACGCCGCGAGGCTGACCAAGCATCCCCCGAGGAGAACGCTTTGACGGCAAGCACCACCGCCGAACTGAAGGCACGCTGGCACCCGGAGGCGCTGGCCGCCGCTGACCGAGCCTTTTCAGCGATGGATCCGGTGGCCGCCTACCAGGGCCGGCCGCCCCCGCACGCCTGCGTGTCGCCATTTGGCCAGGTGGACGGCTACGAAGACTTCCGCCACCTGCCGCTCGCCGGCGCACCCGCGAACCGCCGCATCGAGCGCGTCGATCTGTCCTTTGCGACCGATGGCCGCGGCGGTCAACTCGCGCAGGCCACGTTCATCGACTGTCGCTTCGATTACAGTGCCATCGAGAGCAACCTCGGCAAGCACTTCGAGCGCTGCACTTTCGTTCGCGCCAAGCTGGCACGGTCGCTGCTGCGCGGGCACTACGTGGACTGCGACTTCCGCGGCGCCGACCTGTCGCGCTGCACCAGCGGCGAGGCCACGTTCACTCGCTGTGACTTCAGCGGCGCCCGCCTGGTCGCCGTGCAGTGGCCACGCACCGTGTTCGACCAGTGCCGCTGGGACGACGCCACGTTCGGCAGCGCCGTATTCACCGGGTCGCGTTTCATCGGCAGCCGGCCGGACAGCCGTGCGCTGGCCATGGCGTTGATGGCGAAGGTGGAGTTCGCCTAGCCCCCAGCGGCCCGGCCTGAAGCCGGATTCGCGTCCCCCAAGCCCTTCCATCTGCACCGGTTTGGTGCAAACTGGGCCGATGACCACCCCCTCCCGCCTCTGGGTCATCGACGACGACCGCGCCGTCCGCTTCGTGCTGGTCGAAGCCCTGCGCGACGCCGGCTACGCGGTGTCCGGCTTCGAAGGCGCCCGCCAGGCCCTGGCCGCCCTCGAAGACGAGCCCGCCCCCGACCTGGTCTTCACCGACGTGCGCATGCCCGAGATGGACGGCCTGGCCTTCCTCGACGCGCTGAAGGCCCGCCGCCCCGACCTGCCCGTGATCGTGATGTCGGCCTACACCGACATCGCCAGCACCGCCGGCGCCTTCCGCGGCGGCGCGCACGAGTTCCTGTCCAAGCCCTTCGACCTGGACGAGGCCGTGGCCCTGGCCGAACGCGCGCTGCCCCAGCGCGACGCGCCCGTGCCCAGCGCCGCGCCGGAAATCGGCAACGAGCTGCTGGGCGACAGCCCCGCCATGCGCGAACTCTTCCGCGCCATCGGCCGCCTGGCGCAGGCGCCGCTGTCGGTGCTGGTCACCGGCGAAACCGGCACCGGCAAGGAGCTGGTGGCGCGCGCCCTGCACCGCGAATCACCGCGCGCGCGCAAACCCTTCGTCGCGCTCAACACTGCGGCCATCCCGGCCGAGCTGCTGGAAAGCGAACTGTTCGGCCACGAAGCCGGCGCCTTCACCGGCGCGCAGAAGCGCCACGTGGGCCGCTTCGAACAGGCCGACGGCGGCACCCTGTTCCTGGACGAAATCGGCGACATGCCCGCCAGCCTGCAGACCCGCCTGCTGCGCGTGCTCGCCGAAGGCGAATTCTTCCGCGTGGGCGGCCGCGAACTGATCAAGGTGGACGTGCGCGTGATCGCCGCCACCCACCAGGACCTGGACGCCAAGGTGCGCGACGGCAGCTTCCGCGCCGACCTGCTGCACCGCCTGGACGTGGTGCGCCTGCAGCTGCCGCCGCTGCGCGAGCGCAAGGGCGACGTGCCGGCGCTGGCCGCGCGCTTCCTGGCACAGGCCGCAAAGAAACTGGGCGCGCCCGCGAAGCGCTTCCATCCCGAGGCGCTGAAGCGCCTGCAGCCGCACGACTGGCCGGGCAACGTGCGCGAGCTGGAGAACCTGTGCTGGCGCCTGGCGGCCCTGGCCCCGGGCGAAGCCATCACCCCGCGGGACCTGGGCAATGCGCTGCGCGGCAGCGGGCCGGCGAACGACCCCGGTGACTGGACCCGTCCGCTGGCCCAGGCCGTGCGCGAGGCCCTGGCCCGCGGCGACGCCACCCTGCACGCGACCCTGCGTGAACGCTTTGACCAGGTTTTGCTGGAGACCGCGTTGGACCATACCGAGGGGCATCGGCAGCAGGCGGCGGAGAAGTTGGGGTTGGGGAGGAATACCGTTACGCGGAAGTTGGGCGTGGTGCGGGGGCGGAATAAACATTGAACGCATCACCGTAGGGCGCGCAAACGCACGCCAAAAAATAGATGGAGCCGACACTACCTTGCGTCGCGACTCAGCTCCGGAACTAGGCCATTCATAAAAACCGGGAGACACATGATGAGTACCGAAAAAATGTCGCTGGGAAAAGCTATCGATATTCTTTTGGAAGCGCTGGAGCCGTTGGACGAAGCTTCACGGGAAACAGCGATGCTTGCGGTTTGTCGTCAGTTGAAGATTTCCAGTGGGCCGGCACCCAAAGAAGCTGGTTCCTCGGACAGGCCAACCGAGGTCGATCAATCGGCGCCAACGTCTTCCTCTCCTCAGGCGCCTGCCAAGGCAGCGCTACGAGTTGATATTCGTTCATTTAAAGACGAAAAGAAGCCAAACTCTGTGAAGCAAATGGCTTGCGTGGTTGCGTACTATTTGAAAGAACTGGCAAATGCCGAAGAACAGAAGGAAACCGTTTCGTCCGCTGACCTAGAAAAGTACTTTAAACAGGCGGGATACAAACTACCGACGCGTATGCCGCAAGTCCTGATCGACGCTAAAGCATCTGGATACTTCGAGTCGGTAGGTCGCGGCGAATACAAACTCAACGCCGTTGGTCACAACCTTGTTGCGCACAACCTTCCCGGCGAAGACTGATGCCGTCGCATGTGACATCAGTTCTGGCGGAAATTGAGGTTGAGCGGAAAGCGATTAATGCTGCTCCAGGCCCTCAAATTCACTCGAAAGTACATCGAGGGAGGTTGCGGTCTCTCGCTGAAAGCTACTTCGAGAAAGTAAGGCCACTGGTTGAGGACAACACGGGAGACGGGTCGCACATCGCTAGCGTGGATTCCCTTATGCAACAACTGCTTCAGCTGAGTCACAAGAACTCAGCTACAAATAAGTACAAGGAAACTCTCAAAGAGCTTAAGAAGCACCTTGTCTTGCTAGACAGTCGTTTGGTTTCAGCTCCGGTTCGATCCGTGGTGAGCGGCAGGCAAAATATTGATACCAAAATTGTATCAACACTTCGAGCGCTTCTCCCCAGTGCAGCGATGTCGTATGAGCAGGCGCTCATAGATCTCTCTCAGACTGAGAGGCTATCTTGGAGAGGGCCAGCCACTGATTTGAGAGAGGCGCTTCGAGAGACTCTCGACCACCTTGCTCCGGACGGCGATGTCATTGCTGTCCAAGGCTATAAGCAAGAGAAGGATACGCACGGCCCCACAATGAAGCAGAAGGTTCGCTACGTTCTCAGGAGTCGTGACGTTGCAAGGAATAAGTCAGCAACTACGGAAGATGCCACCAGCGCGATCGATGAAGCGTTAGGTGCGTTCGTTCGCTCTGTGTATACGCGATCAAGCGTGTCAACCCATACACCAACGTCCAAGGACGAAGCTCTTAGAGTTCTAGATTTGGTGAGGGTTGTGCTATCTGAGCTTCTGGAGGTTCGTTAATGCAACAATATTGGCCGTCGGTGCGCTACAACAAATACGCAGTTGGGCTGGGAGGCTAGCGCGCTGTGCCATCTCGTGCGCATACGCAGTATCTGGATGTACTCCTCCGCGATGCTGTGGAGTTGGGCTCTGCGCATAAGAAGCTGAGCACCGGAGCTCGTGGCCGTCAGCGCGGCCTTGGCGCAATCAATCGAACAACGGTTGTTATCTGCGTCTCTGCATGGGAAGCATACGTTGAGGAAGTAGTTAAAGAGTCTCTTGAGCTGCTGCGGCCAGCGGCGGCTACGGCCGGAGTCTGGGATGTTTTGAAAGAGCCGGCCTTGGCGCAGGTCAATCGTTTCAACACCCCAAACTCTGGCAACACCAGAACACTCATCAGAAGCTGTTTGGGATTAAACGATGTCACTCGTCAATGGCGTTGGCAGAATTGCACATCACAAAGTGCTTGCCGATACCTGAACACGGCACTGGATAAGCGCCACGAGATTGCGCACGGCGTAAACCCACGGCCAACGGTGCACAGAGCATACGCGGGATGGCTCCCTGGCCTATTCAAGAACCTGGCGTCGAGCACGGACGATGCAATTGCAGACCACCTGGTCAGACTTGGATGTCCACGCCCGTGGTAGGTGGCCCACTAATAATTAGGCCGACGCCTTCGGCGCGGCTTAGCTAACGCGTTGTGCAGCCAAGACATGGGCTCAGTCTTCGCCGCGAGCGATCCTGGGTTTGGACCGCGCGCGGAATCAATAACGTCGCCAGTTCGGAAGCAGAATAGGGCGCTACGAGGCAGTGAACTATCTAGACCATCGCCGCACTCGTCAGGCCTATTCGTCCTCCGGCATACTCATCGCTCGACCTCTTTTAAGGTGCACGGACCATGCTGAGCAGATCCCGCCTCTTGCTGTGCGCCAGTCTCGCCTGTGTCCTCGCGGGCGCGGCCACGGCCCAACCGGCCGCGCCGCCGATCCCTGCCGAAACTCGCTCAAAGCTCACCACCGCCATCGAAGCCGACCACGCCCAGGCCCTCACCCGCCTCCGCGAATGGATCGCCCTCCCATCCATCAACGCCGAAAAACTAAACCGCCAGGAAGGCGCCGAACTCATGCAGCGCATGCTGCTCGACGCCGGCTTCGATACCGCGCGCATCATCCCCACCGACGGCGCCCCCGGCGTCTTCGCCCGCCTCGATGCCGGCGCGCCCACCACCCTGGCCGTGTACTTCATGTACGACGTGAAGCAGTTCGACCCGGCCGAATGGAGCCAGCCGCCGCTGGAAGGGCGCATCGTCGAGCGCGACGACGGCAAGTCCGTGCTGATCGGGCGCGGCGCCATCAACCAGAAGGGTCCGGAAGCCACCTTCCTCACGGCGCTGCGGGCCTTCAAGGCCACCGGCACGCCGCTGCCGGTCAACATCGTGCTGGTGGCCGAGGGCGAGGAAGAGACGGGCTCGGAGCATTTCGGCCAGATCACCGGCGATCCGGAAGTGGCCAAGGCCCTGGCCGGGTCGGTCGGCGTCATCCTGCCGGTGGCCTGGCAGGGCGAGGACGGCGGCGTCGAGATCCACCTGGGCGCCAAGGGCGTGGCCGAGATCCAGCTGGTGGCGGATGGCGCCAGGTCGGGCCGCGGCCCGGGCATGGAAATCCATTCGATGAACGCCGCGCGCGTGGAAAACCCGGCCTGGCGCCTGATCAAGGCGCTGGACACCCTGGTGGCCGACGACGGCGTCACGCCCACCATCGATGGCTGGATGGACGAGGTGCGGCCGCTGTCGGCCGCGCAGATCGCGCTGATTGATGCGGGCCTGCGGCCCGACGCCGAGGCCCTGACCAAGAAGGGCCTGAAGGTGCAGGGCTGGGTGGCGGGCGAAGACTACCGCACCAGCCTGGTGCGGCTGGCCTCGCAGCCCACCGTGAACATCCAGGGCCTGGTCAGCGGCTACACCGGGCCGGGCGGCAAGACCTCGATGCCCAGCCGCGCCGAGGCGAAGATCGATTTCCGCCTGGTGCCCGACATGCGCGCCAGCGAGGTGGTGGCCAAGCTGCGCGCCCACCTCGACAAGCGCGGCTTCACCGACATCGAGATCGTACCCGGCGGCATCTACGGCCCCACCGAGACGCCGCGCGACTCGGCCATCGTCGACGCGCTGGTCACCACGGTGGAAGGCGCCGGGCTGCCGTACACGGTCAATCCGCGCCTGGCCGGGTCCTGGCCCGGCTACCGGTTCACTGACCCGCCGGTATCGCTGCCGGCGGTGTTCGTCGGCATCGGCCAGGGCGGCCAGATGCATGCGCCGGATGAGTGGTATCTGATTGATGCGAAGAATCCCAAGCTGGCGGGGATTGATCGGCAGGCGTTGTTTTATGCGGAGTTTCTGTTTGCGTTGGCCAACACCAAGCCTTGAGAATGAATCGACCAGCCAGTAGCAGAAGAAATTAGGCTTTTCTCGCATGAATAACTTGGTTCTATTCTCGATCTGCTTGGCAATGACGTCTCTTCCATGCGTGGCCAACGCGGGTGCTGAAAGAAGTAGAGCTGCCGAAACGAAATTGGAGCTTCATGATTTTGAGTCTGTGGAGATATTTGCGGTAAGTGTGGAAGAGTCTCGTGGCGCCCTTAACGTGCTTGTTGAGGCCGACGATGTGAAGCGCTCTGCAACCATCTCCATCAGGAGCGACAATTTCCTGTTCATTGGTCGTTTGTTGCACGCCATGGAGCATGGTGAACCAACTGGCTGCCAGAAGATGAAATCACTGATCTGGCGAGTTGATCTGAAAAGTGGGGGCGCAGTACGAACCTTTTTGAGTGATGGATCGCAATCGAGATCCCCTGACGGTGTCTGTCGAGAGACCTCAATCACATCCATGGACTTCTTGGACTACATTCAGTTGCCGTGAGTGAATCAATCGAGGTGCGAATGCTCGCTGCCAGCCGCGACGGGAATGCAATCTTCACCATCAGAGCCATGCCTGACGAATGCCCGGAAAGGAAGTAAGCGTCCCGACTTCGCCGCACAAGTTCGATCTCGGAACTAACGGCAGGGCTCTGGGAATCGGCGAAGTGTCGGTTCTTCCGATACCTCACATCCTAGGCCTGGGCAACGTACGAGATTCACTTCTGGCGAGCAGGATTCAAGAATGAAAAATGGATCCGTAACCGATGACATTCGTGCCGCGGAAGCCCTTCTTGGGAATGAAGAATTTGAGGCAGTCATTCCGCTTGCTGATGCCATTGTCGCGGCGGGTGAGCCTGGGCTGATAGACGGGCTGATACTCAGGGCCAGTGCGTACGAGAAATGGCAGTCGGGGCCGGAAGAAAGGCTTTCGCGTGCACTGGCAGATTGGGAGAGGCTCAAGGAGCTCGCGCCAGGGCCGATTGTGTACAGAAATTTGGCCAGGCTTCTCCTGAAGCTTGGGCGCCATCAGGAAGCGTTTGATTGCCTGATGAAGGCGAGAACGGAGAGATCACCGCCCGAGTTGCTTCTTGGATTCGCACGCTACTACGAGAGCAAAGTCCCGCCGGACATTGACGCCGCAAGGTCATACTATTTCCGCGCCGCCATGAAAGGGCGAAGCCGGGGCATCAGGAGATACGTCGAGTTATCGATGGACAATGGGAAACCATTTCAAGCGATTGCGATGCTGATGGCCGGGTTGATGGCAACACCCGTCCTGGCATTAGTCCTTGGCCAGCGTCGCCATCACGATCTTTAGCGGTCGAGGCCGCGGCATCAGGCAGTACGGCCAAGAGACCGGTCTGGTTCAAGCAATGGGGTCGCACAACCAAAACGGTAACCGGAAATGGAAAACAAGCTGCTTGCCGCACTCGCGTCGACCATCGTTGCCGGAATCTGTTCCGTCAGTGCCAGCGCATCCTCGTACATTGTTGACGAGATTGTCGATCTGTCACTGACCACTGACAGGGGTGACTTCATTCGAGCAAGAGCGAACAGTGATGGGTCAGCGCTGGACGAGGTTTGCATTCAGATCGGACGAAGAAGTGCACGCATTCCCGCAACATCCTTCGACGGATTGCGATATCCAAAGCTGGCCGGCCTGCGGATTTATATGGGCGGCCGGGTTGAAGGGCATCAGTACCGCAAACTGATCATTCCCTTCCGCGAGTATCGGGACGAGCAGGACGTCAGCGCTGTGTACTCGATCAAGGGCTTCGAGATTGTCTCTGTCGAGCTGATTCGTGGCTACGACCTTGACCAGCCGATGGAGACACGACAAATGAATGTCAGCATGACGAATCGAACTTGCCGATCGCCCTAGCGTTCGCGCAAAGGAACGCGGTAATGGGGGCGGATGCAGTCAGATAAACTACCGAGGAATTCGCGTTTCCCGGATAGGCCGTCGAATGGAGTTCATGCGATACACATCCTTGGTTGCGCTTGTCCTGGCAGCTGGCTGCGCGAGCTCTGTCAAAGAGTCAGCCAGCCGGTCTGATTCTGACCATCCCTACCTGGAGACTGCTATCCGGGCGACAGGAAATCCAGCAGCAACGTGTAGCTTCTCGGAAGATGCACGCCACGATGAGCGGCTAAAGAAAATCCTCGCTTCTCGCGACTTCACCCTGAAGGATCACGCAGTCGAGGCAGATGAGGGCGGGCTGCTTTATTCCTACTACCTGCTTCCCAATGGGCAGCAAGGCGTTCTGATGCTTACTGTGCTTGTGCGAGATGGGAAATGCCGGGAGATTGATTTTGGCTGGCTGGTAACCTGATCGAGATACGGTGACAGCTCTCCTGGTTGCCCGCCGGTGGAAGCGACTCAGAACGAGTGCGAGCCCTTGAAGACGAGGTGGGAAGTGTACGATCAGCCGCCCTTGCCTACGCGATACAAGCTGGCTCTCGCAGCTGTCGCTGTACTGGCGGTGCTGGGCTCAGCCGCTGGATGGCCTACGATGCCCTGGACCGACTGACCGAGGCCAGCTCTGGTATGTTCGGGGGTTCGGATTTCGCCCATCGATTCACCTACGATGCGCTCGACAACCTGCGTTCCTGGAAACACGCGGGCGTGAAGGACTATGCCAACTACCAGTACGACAGCAACAATCTGCTGACCGGCATCCGGAACACCGGCGGCACGCTTTTGCACACCATCAACTACGGCGTGCAGGGCAATGTGTCCTCCAAGAACGGGCACAGCTACACGTTCGACCTTGGCAATCGCATGCGCGCCGGCAGCGGAACCAACAGCGAAAGCTACCGCTACGACGCGCTGGGCCGACGCGTGCAAACCACGCGCGCCGGCGGGGCGACGACGTTGTGGCATTACTCTCAGGGCGGGCAGCTGCTCTTCTCGTCAAAGCTGCCAGGTGGCGGCACGCAAACCACGCACGAAAACGTCTACCTCGGCGGAAGCGTGGTGGCCATCATCGATCATGACTGGCCCAGCAACACGGTGACGGCGCTGCGCTACCAGCACACCGACGCACTGGGCAGCCCGGTGGCAGAGTCGAACGCGGCCGGAGCGCTGATCGGCACACGAACCAACTACGACCCGTTCGGCGGTGCGATCGGCAAGATCATCGACGGCATCGGCTACACCGGCCACGTGATGGATGCGGGGACGGGGCTGACGTATATGCAGCAGCGCTATTACGATCCGGAGATTGGGCGGTTCCTGAGTGTGGACCCGGTGACGGCCAGTTCGGTTAATGGCGGGAACTTCAATCGGTACTGGTACGCAAACAACAATCCTTACAAATTCTCCGACCCGGATGGTAGACGACCATTCGATAGGATGCTGCCTGGCGGGACGTGCGTACTCCAGATCCGTTGCGGTCCACTGAAGTTCCCCGAGGCTCGGCCCCGTCAGAAAGCGCCTTACGACGGTGCGCTTGCGAAGGTCCAAGAAAAATATCCGCAGGTAACCACAGAGCTAACGGATTTGGCGTTCGGAAGAATATCCGCAGACAACTTGGTTTCCACTATGCCCGGAGGAAAGGAGTGGGGCTTTGAGATAAACAAGAATGGAGCATTTTCACCGCTGGAGCTGACCAAGTCTGAAGAAGGCACGGTTGGGGGAGTGCCGTGGTCTGGGCTGAAGGGAATTGTAAAGGCGGTTGGGCACACGCATGGCCGCAGTAGCGAACCATCCAACAAGTACTTTTCAAGTAAGGATGTTGCGGCGGCAAGGGCCTTTAATGCGCCCGTGTTTATGGGAAACAACTTTGGCGAGTTTCGTGCATTCGTGAATGGAATGAGGCTGAACGGAAGGACAGAAGACGTTACGCTGTACGGTGGCAGCGCAGAGGGAGTTCTTCTCTGTGAAGATTGTATTCCTGTTTCCAAGGAGTAGTTGGATGTTGAAATTTAGTCTTTCAGCGATGCTGGGATTGCTTGCCGCCGGATGTGCGAGCGCCGTACGCCAGCCAAGCGAACATGGGCTCGTTTACTTTGAACGGTTTGCAGTTACGGAACCAAATCAATCCAGAAATTATCCTGACCCCATCAAATTGACGGTAGGCGCGGCCGAGAGAAGTCCAGAGGATATTGGGGCTGCAGTAGCCATGCTTATGGAGATCGTTCCGATTTCGCGACTCCACATGGCAACCGCCAAAAGTAGATGCGAGATCGACAGTGCTGCCTCGGCTTCTAGCGCATTTGTGAGCTGTTTGCCGGCCTTCTGTGCGTTGATCCCTGTAGGCTCTAGAGATTCGGAGTGTGGGTACGTCCTACAGCTTGAGGAGTGGGTTCAGGTCAATTGGCTCGGCGGAATGTGTCGTATCGAGCCCTTTGATCGAGAATCCGACTTGGCTGACTGGTTCAGGTCAAAAGGAGTTGGGGATTGTCACGCCATGAGTGTGCTCACCATTTTGGCGTTCATGCAGGAAGAGGTTGGGATTGCCTGGGATGCAGACGAACTAATCGCTTCGATCTTGCGAGAGTGAATGCGCCACGTTTGTGAATCGCCCCGGGTGCTTAGACATCTCCAGACCGTGCATTACGGTCATCAACGAGGCGCGTATGTGCGGCAAGAAGTACACGACGGAGTTCACAGCTGAGGCCCCCTGACCCGTACTGAATCGCCCCGGCTTTCCCGGAGGCTCCTCACTTGAGAGGATAGAGCCATTACAACAACCGTCGCATGCTGATCGGCGAATCCCTCGCCCAGCCCGGGGCAAATCCAGTCGCCTACATGTGGGGCCTGTGCTACGGCTACGACGCCAACGGCAACCTTGCTTCGCAGAGCTATCCGACCGGTTTGGTGGTCACCTACGCGCCAAACGCCCTGGGCCAGGCCACGCAAGCGGGAACCTTCGCCACCGGCGTGCAGTACCACCCCAACGGCGCGATCAAGCAGTTCACCTACGGCAACGGCCTGGTGCACACAATGACGCAGAACGTGCGCCAGCTGCCGCGACGCAGCACGACAAGTGGCGCCATTCTCGACCACGTCTACGATTACGATCCCAACGGCAATGTCACGGCGATCACCGACCTCGATGACTCAGGCCGCAGCCGCTGGATGGCCTACGATGCCCTGGACCGTTTGACCGAAGCCAGCTCGGGCATGTTCGGGGGTTCGGATTTCGCCCATCGATTCACCTACGATGCGCTCGACAACCCGCGGTCCTGGAAACACGCAGGCGTGAAGGACTATGCCAACTACCAGTACGACAGCAACAACCTGCTGACCGGCATCCGGAACACCGGTGGCACGCTCTTGCAAACCATGAACTACGACGTGCAGGGCAACGTGTCGTCCAAGAACGCGCACAGTTACACGTTCGATTTTGGTAATCGCATGCGCGCCGGCAGCGGAACCAACAGCGAAAGCTACCGCTACGACGCCTTGGGCCGCCGCGTGCAGACGACGCGGACCGGCGTGGCCGCGACGCTGTGGCACTACTCCCAAGGCGGGCAGCTGCTGTTCTGGTCAAAGCTGCCGGTCGGCGGCACGCAGACCACGCACGAGAACGTCTACCTCGGCGGCAGCGTGGTGGCCATCATCGACCATGACTGGCCCAGCAACACGGTGACGGCGCTGCGCTACCAGCACACCGACGCTCTCGGCAGCCCGGTGGCGGAGTCGAACGCTGCCGGAACGCTGATCGGCACAAGAACCAACTACGACCCGTTCGGCGGTGCGATCGGCAAGACCATCGACGGCATCGGTTACACCGGGCACGTGATGGACGCGGGGACCGGGCTGACATATATGCAGCAGCGCTACTACGATCCCCATATTGGACGGTTCCTGAGTGTGGATCCGGTCACTCCCGACACCTCAACGGTTTGGAACTTCAACCGATACAACTACGCAGCAAACAACCCATACAAATTCACTGATCCCGATGGTCGGATGATTCAAGGTCCTTGGCGCGACAGATTGGGTGATCGGATGCGGAAGGGGCCATTCGACAATCCATGTGGACAGCCGGTTTGCTTGAGCGCAGGAGAGGGCTCGGATCGCACGCCAAGGCCCGACGAACAGAACGACAAGCCGGTCGAGGGAGCAAAAAGGAATAGTACAAGGATTAGGAAGCTATCTTAAGGGCGTTGCGTGGGATCTCCCCGGTCATGCACTCAAGCGATATGGTGCTATGGGCGAGGAAACACAGCTAAAGGCAATTCGCGGGGAACATGCCGTCATCGATGCAATGATTCTACTGAATGAGAATCCTGAAGAAGCCATGCGGCTCGCGCATGCAGGGTGGGATAACCTGACTCCAGGACAACAAGCGAATCTCCAAGGAAGAGCGTTTGGACGATTGGCCTTGGCTTCCGGCGTAACGAGCCTAACACTTGGCACGGGCATGGCCCTCAACGTGGGCGCTGCAGCGGGCAATGTATTGAACGCCGGAGTCGACCTAGAAGACCAAGGGGCCGTAATTCGAACAATTTTGTATGGAGTTCCAGAATGACTGCATTTTGCGAATCTTGCGGGGCAACCTTGCACCAGTTCCGAATCTTCAAGCAAAAATGTCAGGTGTGCGGCACAACCCACAAAGCTAAAGCTGAGCGCGGCTCCATTGTTGGCCTAGTTTACGGCCTTCTATTTCCCGTTATCCTGATCGGCGGCTTCTGGCTGCCCGGTCCCATTTGGATACCATTGGTGGTGATTCCTCTTCTCCTGATAGTTGTTGGCATAGCCGGGTCGCTTGCAACGCAGCGCTGGATAAAGGGTTGAATGCAACCGACCAACTTTTATTCAGTATCGCAGAGGTGGATTGGCGGGGGGTTGAAGAATCACGCAACTCGGGCCTAAGAACGATTACCACGTGGGAGCGGCACTTCCTACGCTTTAGTGGACACCCTGACCTAAACGAATCAGGAGTCGTCCCCATGCCAACCCCAGGCCCCCGCACCACCCCGCGCTACAGCGGACAGTTCAAGGCAACCGCCGTCCGCCGAGTCAGTTGCAAGGCGTCACAGTGCAGGATGTCGCCCAGTCGCTTTACATCCACCCCTTCAAGTTGTCTCGTGCAGCGCTTAAGCGCTGCAATGGTGTTCCGAGCGTTTGCAATGGTTCGACCGAAACTTCGAGTCAATCTGTAGCCAGCAGGATCAGAGTCTGGCGGACAGCGCCGATGCACTGGCACCGAAGAATCGGGGGCACTTGGCTTTGAAGGACGTACCACGCGTAGCGACGACCATATTCGCTGGGGAATCAGCCGAATGATTCGTTGCGAATTGTGCGGGCACTCCTTGAAGAGATTCGAAATCTCGGAGCAATCCTGCCGGGATTGTGGAGCGAAGCACAAAGCAGTGCGAAAGGCGTCGCCTTACGTGGCGGGCGGGATTTTTGGGCTTCTAGGCATTATCGCACTGCCCCCGGCGACACCGCCACCTGCGCCTTGAACGCCCGCGACAACGCCGACTCACTCGCATACCCCACATCATGCACCAGCAGCTTCAGCGGCTTCCCGCACGCAGCCTCTTCTGCACCAGCCTGTGGCGAAAGTGATTGTCGCGGAGAAGATGGCAGCCAAAGGGGAGGGGCTGCTCGGACAGGCGGTAGAAGGCTCTGGCACAACGCGAGTCTTGCGCGCCCTGACACACCGGGTCATGAGATGGGTCACATCTTCGGGTTTAGCACGAATCGCAACCCCGGCACCAAGAGCATTATTGGTTCAGACTTAGACAGAAGAGTAACAACTGAAGACTTTGACTTGCTTTGGGAGGCGTTCAAATGAATGTCGTGAACAGCATATGCCTGATCGCACTTGTGTTGGCATCGGGATGCACTAGTTCTATCAAGGAAAAAGTTGGTCAGTCTTTGCCTGAAAACTACTACTTGGAAATTGCAATTCAGGCAATGACCGAGTCACCCGCAACATGCCGATTGTTGGATGATTCGTGGGAAGAAGGAGATGAGGAAATGAGGGGGTTTCTCGAGTCTCGCGAATTCGCCATAAGGGACCATGTCGTGGAATCAAACGAGGGTGAAACTTTACACACCTACTACTTGGTACCCAATGATAAGTCAGGCCTTGTGGTGCTTACCGTATTTGTAGTGGATGGGCAGTGCGACGACATTGATGTTGGGTGGGTGGTAACTTAGCCTGCTTTGTTCTCCGGAAAGACTCAAGAAATCTGCTGCCGTTATTTCAGGAGCAGGCACTATCATGACTCTCAATGACACTAAAAAGTTTTCTGGTATGCGCAGCGAAGAAATGTTCTGGCGATGATGAATAAGACGTTCCTGAGAAAAATGCTCCTGTCTATTCTTGTGCTGCTGCCACTAGCATTCGGATGGGCATGGCAATACCGAAAGTTCTTGACCCAACGGGGTGGGTTTTACTACGTGAGTCCTGATTACGGCGACTGGCTGCTTCATGCGGTATTTGCAGCTGGAGGCGTTCTACTTGTACGAACGGTAGTTTCGGAATTTGAGAATTTGATCAGCCCGCGAAGGGACGACTAACAGTGGCATGAGGCGAATCGCATCGTCGGACCGTCAGTCCGCGACCTGGCTGCCGCCGTCCGCACTTCTGAACTAGCCCTTGCAGGGCGATCAGTCGGCCCAGGGTGCGCACTAAATCGACCGGCTGTTCGAAGACACCCAAATGCCCATACTGTCAGGGACATTACTGACCTGACTGCAGCGAGCTGCCCGCCCTGATCGTCGCGGCGACCACTCGGGTCTTGGGTCCAAGCCCGGAGCAGACTATAGGACCCACGGGGGTACCTCTTGGACGAACGCGCCTGCCTGTCCACGAGCCTATCCCACCGCCTTCCGCACCCACTCCCGCGGCGACACCGCCACCTGCGCCTTGAACGCCCGCGACAACGCCGACTCACTGGCATACCCCACATCATCCACCAGCAGCTTCAGCGGCTTCCCCGCGCGCAGCCCCTTCTGCACCAGCAGGATCCGCCAGCGCTGAAGATACTCGCCCGACGTACACCCCACCGTCGCCCGGAACGTCTGCGCAAACGAACTGCGCGACATGCCCGCCACGCCCGCCAGCGCGTCCAGCGTCCAGTCCTCGCCCGGCCTTTCGTGCATCACCGTGATCGCCCGCCGCAGCCGCGGATGCGCCAGGCCCGTCATCAGGCCCGCGTGCCCGTGCTGCACTTCCATCTGATGTCGCAGCACCTGGATCAGCACCAGCTCGAACAAACGCGCCAGCACTTCGCCGCGGCCACAGCGCTGGTCGAACGCTTCTTCGAAAAGCAGGTCCAGCAGCGGACGCGCGCTGCCCAGTTCGGCCAGTGGCAGGCACAGGGCGTCGGGCAGCGCGGCCACCAGTGGATGCTGCGCGCCGGCCTCGAAGCCTAGATCTGCGCAGGCCAGCTCCGCGCCCTCGTGGCTATCGATCACGAACTTATGCGCGCAGGGCCGCGGGTACACCAGCAGGCTGGGCCTGGCGATGGTGATCGGCTTGCCGGCCGCGTGGTGCACCACCACGGTGCCCTGCTTGACCAGGTGCAGCTGCCCCAGGTGCTCGCGCAGCGGAATCTCGTGCGTGCCGCACAGGGCGCCCGCATGCAGGATGCTGGCGCGGACGGGGAAGTGCCTCAGCAAGGCCTCGAGCCGATCCGTCATCTCTGGACTCCAGGACAAGTTATCTGGACTTTAAGGCACTTAACGGCCAAACGGAACGGGGATAGTGGCCTCACCGGGAACGACCCGGCCACCCCAACCCTAAGGAGCCGCCATGAACATCCTCGCCCCCCTCGCCCTCGCCGCCGCCCTCAGCCTGGGCACCGCTGCCGCCGCCACTCCGTCGCCCGTTGCCGACACCCGCCCCACCGTGGTGCTGGTGCACGGCGCCTTCGCCGACGGTTCGTCCTGGAACAAGGTCATCCCGCTGCTGCAGGCCGAAGGCCTGAACGCCATCGCCGTGCAGAACCCGCTCACCTCGCTGGAAGACGACGTGGCCTTCGCCAACCGCGTGATCAACGCGCAGTCCGGCCCGGTGGTGCTGGTCGGCCATTCCTGGGGCGGTTCGGTGATCACCCAGGCCGGCGGCCACGACAAGGTGAAGTCCCTGGTGTACGTCGCCGCGTTCGCGCCGTCGCTGGGCACCGCGCCGGTGGTGGACACGAAGGACTTCCCGGCGCCCCCGGGCTTCGCCCACTTCATCGCCGATGCCGACGGCTTCCTCACCCTGCCCGCCGACGCCATCGCCCGCGACTTCGCGCAGGACGTCAGCCCCGCCGAAGCCAACCTGATCCACGCCACCCAGGGCGCGGTGCGCGGCGCGAACTTCGAGCAGCCCGTCACCGTGGAAGCCTGGAGCAGTAGGCCGTCCTGGTACATCGTGGCCGCGAACGACCGCATGATCGACCCGGGCGCGCAGCGTGCGCTGGCGAAGAAGATCGGTGCCACCACCACCGAGCTGCCCACCAGCCACGTGCCGATGGCGTCCGACCCGCAGTCGGTCGCGAAGGTGATCATCGAAGCAGCGCGTGCCGCGGCGAAATGATCCTGGCGGCAAGGAACCCCGGGGAGTCCGAAAGGGCTTCCCGGATTCGCCATGTCCGGCGTCCGGTGCCGGACAGTTGGAAGTGAGTATCTGCGATGATCTGAGCCCGCTTTGGAGAAGCCCGCCATGCCACGCCTCCTGCGCTCCCTCGAACTGGCCAGCCTGATGTTGATGCTGGCCTTGTGCCCGCTTCTGGCCCAAGCCAAGGAGCAGCGCCTCTCGTACGCGAAGGAGCTGAAGCCACTGCTGGCGCTCACCGATCCGCAGTTCGACCGGATGCAGGGCCTGGTGCTGCTGCGCCAGGTGGATAGCTCGCGCGCCTGCCCCGGTGCGACCGTTCGTCTGGTCGAGCGTGGCCGAACCCGGCAGCTGGCCATTGCCGCCGATGGCCGCGTCGACGTCCCGCTGGCGCAGGGGCTGGCCGATCGCGGCGCACAGCTGTGGCTGCAGAAGCCCGACAGCGCGCCGCCCTGTCAGTTGTTCGCCAACGTGACGGCCAAGCTGCCCGCCGGTCTGGAATGGCGCTATCGCGATCTGGTGGTATTGAACCGGCAGCTGCAGGCTTTCCTCAAGCGCAGCGCAGGCGGGCTTTCCCTGTTCGCCCCGGAACTGCGTGGCCTGCTGATCCGCTTCGATGGCGACCGCAGCGCAAGACTTACCCTGCATGCCGCCTCGGGTGACATCGTCCTGCCAGCGACCCGTGGCGAACTTCGCCTGCCGATGGACGAGCAGCTGGCGAAGGAGAATCCTGCCGTAAGCCTGAGCGTCCGCGCCGCCGCCATTGACGCCTGGCTGGAGTAGCCGGCAGTACGGGCTTCCGACAAGCCCGTCGCCGTTGGCGCGTTCAATCCGCGCGCGGACGTCCGGACACAGCCGTCCGGCCGGTCCCGGTCGCTGCTATCAATGCGAAAACAACGACGAAGGTGCCCAGAAACGTGGCGGTCTGGCTCATCGTCCCCACGGCTTCGGTCAGCGGCGCGATCCAGCCCTGTCGTGAAAGGACCACGCGAATCAGTTCGTTGAACGGGATAAACACAGCCGCCAGCAACATCGGCCACCCGTTCCGGAAATCCTTGATCACGAACAGCACGCCGACGACAAGGCACACGACCTGTCCCGTCATCGCCGCCGTCTGGAAACGGTAGAAGGTCTCCGGCCCGTCGATCCGGAACGCGGGCACGAAGCCGATCAGCGCGAAGAACAGCGCGATCCCCATGAACAGGATGCCCGTGCTCAGCAGGAAACTGCCGTGCAGCACGCGCCGCTTCTTCACGACGAAGGCGGCGACGATCAGGAACGCCAGCTCCAGGGTGCCCATCACGTTCTGCACGATCAGGAAATCGCCCTGGCCCGACACCAGCCCCTTGTAGGCCGAATGCACCGACAGCAGGGCCGTGGTGGCCACCAGCAGGGGCCCGGCAACGAATACCGCCAGCCCGATCCTGCGGTGCTGCTGCAACCGGGCCCGCCCGGCCATCCACAGCTGGCACGACAGCAGCACCAGCCAGGCCACCACCGTCGCCACGTGCAGGTGATGGTGCGCGTTCGGACGTGCTTCCCCGCCCACATACAGGTGCCAGAAGCCGGCCAGCGTCAGCCCGTAGACGAGGATGAGGAACGCATGTTCGGCGAAGTACGGTGTCGGGCTTTTCATGCGCGGGCGGGGTCCGGTTTGCAGGAATCAACGGACTCCGCACCCCCCTGCGGCCAGCTGGCCGTCCGCCTTCATCCACCGCGTTTCTTTACTTGCCCCCCCCGTGCAGCCGGACCCTGCGGTCGTCGAACGCTGCACCCCTACGACGCCAAGGTGCCCTGTGAGCAGCAGCGACAAGATCAACGTTTTCCAGTTCATGACCCTCCGCGCTCCGGAGGCGACCGACTCGCCCGGTTCCACCCGCGGCTACGTCTGGGATACCGGCGAGCTCTCCCGGCAGACCCTCGAGTACCTGGATGAAAACGGCGACCTTGCCGCCGACTACAAGGTCTCGCGGCCCCGCCGCCAGCCGTTCCGTCCCGACAGCGATTCGGCGGTGGGTCGCCTGGTGTACGAAAAGGTATTCCAGCCCGGAGGCGAGGTCAGCCCGAAGCAGATCAACGCTGCGGTCGTCGAGGGGGTGCTGGGCCAGATGGTCACGCTGCAGCCGCAGCTGGGTACCGCGCCCGTGGGCGGCCGGAGCATCGACATCGTGCACCAGCTGGACAACCAGGTGCATATCGCCACCGCCAGCGGCGACCGGTTCTACCTGCTGCCCACGCGGCTGATCGATGCGCCGGCCTTCGACGCCAGGGACTGGCTGCCGCGTGCGCGCGACCTGCTGAACCGCCACGCCCGGGTCTTCGACAAGGACGCCCTGGTGGCGGAACTCAATGCGCTGTTCGCCGGATACCAGGGCGTCTGGTCCATGGTCTACCTGTCGGAGGGGCACGCCTACAACAATGGCTTCCATTTCGCGCGCGCCAGCCTGTGGGACACCCTGTACCAGCTCTACATCCTGCGCCGCATCGTCGACATCGACCTGGGCGAAGTGATGGACGGCCTGCGCGTGCTGCATGCGATCGAGCTGGTCGCGGTCGACGCCTGCCTGGCCGCGGCCAGGGCCGGCACCCTGCCGGCCTTCCCGGGTGTCGACTACTACGCCACCCTGTTCGAAGGCATCTTCCAGGAACACAAGGGCCTGCGGAACGACCCGCTGTCGCCGCAGGCCTACACCTTCATCGCCAGCGCCGACGACCTGCGTGCCTGCCTCGAGGCCCAGGTGGTGATTCCGCCGATCGTCGCCGAACTGGGCTACTACCCGATCGGGAAGTTCAACGCCATCACGCCCTACCTGGGCGACCTGAAGGTGGTCAAGCAATGGCTGCGCGGCTACCGCGTCGGCGAAATCGCCAAGGTCGTGAACGTCATGAAGGGCGAAGAAAGGACCCGCAGCTCGCGGCTGACCGAGCGCAGCGTGGACACGCTCACCTACACCACCGACGACCGCCAGTCGACCACCTCCGAACGCCAGGCCACCGACAAGTACGACATCAAGCAGGAGGCCGAAACCGTCCTCAAGGCCCAGCTGGAGGCCAATGCCAAGGCCAACACCGACATCGGCTACGAGATGACCGGCTACAAGATCCAGACCAGCATCGGCGCCGGCTTCGCCTTCACCAACGCGTCCGAATCGACCCGCAAGAGCGCCAACGCCTTTGCGCGGGAGGTGATGGACAAGGCGGTCACCGCGGTCGAGCGCAAGACGTCCCAGTCGCGCTCGGTCACTTCCACCCGTGAGCTGGTGGACATCGACAGGCAGAAGTACATCAACACCGGCGCCACCGCCGAACATGTCTCGGGCATCTACCGGTGGCTGGACAAGCGCTACGAGGCGCAGCTGTTCAACTACGGCAAGCGCTGGATGATCGAGTTCGTCATTCCGGAGCCGGCCGCCTTCCTGGTCGAGTCCCGGCTGCAGGCGGTGGCGAAGGATCTGCGCCTGCCGCGACCGCCCACGGCGCCCGAACTGGCCCAGGTGGACATCCGCCATCCCTACGAGGACAGGGTGCTCACCGCGTCCGACATTTCGCCGGCGGTGTTCAATGCCCTCGCGGTTTCCTACGACCTGAGCGGATTCACCTATCCGGCCGCGCAGACGCCGGTGGACATCCTCAAGCAGGACGACGGCTCCAACTACTACGTCAAGGACACCTTCCCGCATGAAACGGAGAACGCCGCGTCGGCGTATTCCTTCCGCGTGCGGCTTCCGGGCGCGACCGGGAAGGTGCTGTCCGAGCTCAGGCTGGAAGGCATCGTCGACTTCCGCGGCCGGCGCGGCTCGGGCGAGCCCGACTCGCGCACCGGCGGACGCGAACTGTTCGAGAGCGAATACAACCGCATGGTCATCACCCTGGGCGGTGCCCGGGTGTGGAGCCAGCAGGACGACGACCGGGAAGGCTGGCGGATGACGCCGCAGGTCATCCCGATCAATCCCGGCCTGGTGATGGCGGGCGAAGACAGCACCCTGACGCTGTCCTTCAACGACCTGGAGTACTACCGGCTGACCATCACCGGCGTCCTGACGGACCCGACCACCGCCCGGTTCCAGGCCGATGTGTTCCGCAAGATCCAGGAGGTCGAGCAGGAGCGCGTGGACGCCATCAACGCGCCGCGGCAGCTGGCCTTCGAAGCGGCGAAGAACGAGTACCTGCAGGCGCTGGACACGCTCCGCGCGCAAACCGTGAACGACCTGCTGCAGGGGCGATCCGAGGCCTTCAACCTGGGCGTCATACGGGAAGAGCTCAAGCGCCAGTGCGTCAGCATGATTTCGCACGAGTTCGACTGGGACGAGTCCGACGACCTGATCCGCACGCTGAAGCCGATCCGCGAACGCCAGACCGGCATGGCCTACCCGACCTTCCAGGCCGGCGACGACAACGGCAAGCCGTATTCGAAGTTCGAATCGCTCGAGTTCGACGTCGAGTTCCCGTTCATGCACCTGCCGGACTCGCGCAAGAAGGGCCGCTTCACCCAGTTCCTCGAGCAGGCCTTCGAATGGCAGCAGGTGTCCTACCTGTTCTATCCCTACTTCTGGGGCCGCAGGAAGAAGTGGATCGAGCTGATGAACCGGCTCGACTACGCCGACAGCACCATGACCGCGTTCCTCCGTGCCGGTTCGGCCCGGGTGCTGGTCGCGGTGACGCCCGGCTACTACGACGCGGTGATGTATTACCTGTCCACGCGTGAGCCCTGGGGCGGCGGGCCGGCGCCGGTGATCGGCGACCCGCTGTTCATCCCCATCCACGAAGAGATCCGCAAGCAGCAGGACGACCTCGCCGGCGCCGTGCCCGATGGCGCCTCGTGGAACTTCACCGTGCCCACCAGCCTGGTCTACCTGCAGGACAGCAGCTCCCCCATTCCCGAGGATCTTTCCGATCCCGAGGAGCCCGCCGAGCCCGGCCAGCCCGGCTGAGACCGCCATGATCGCGGTAAGCATGGTGCTGGACGAGGAGGACGATGCCGTCCGCAAGGCGGAGTCCGTGGAGCAGCTGCTCGAAGAGCTGGCCGCGGTCGAGCAACGCTGGAAGCGCGAGCACTGGGCCGGCTACCTCGGCAAGGCGGTGCAGCCGCAGCGCATCGGCCTCTCGCTGGCGGTGCTTCCCGAGTCCGATGCCGTCGAGATCGAACTGGTGGTCGACGACACCCTGTTCCGCCAGCTCGCCTCGATCTACGCGCTGTGGGGCTGGCCCGCGCTGGTCGATACCCTGGACCTGCTGGAGAGGCGGCCCACGCCCAATCCCGCCCTGACCGGACTGGCGCAGGGCGCATGCCTGCTGCTGCGCGAACGCATCGCCACCGAGCTGGCCTCGGTCGAGGCCGAACTGGGCGTCTTCGGCCTGCGCCGCTGGCAGGAAACGAGCAAGCGCCTGGCGGAGTGGCGCGCGCCGTTCCGGCGCTATTCCATCAACGACCACTCCTTCCTGTTTCCCGAGGACGGCAGCTGGGAGCAGGTGGATGCGCAGCTGGACAAGTACCACGCGCTCAACCGCAAGCGCAAAAGAAGCGAGGACGAACGCAAGGGCTCGCCCGGCCTGGGCCGAGACTACGTACCGGGCGTCAACGACGAGGCCTATCCGCTGATCGCAAGGAACTGGGGCGAACGCGAGAAGCAGTTCATGAAGGAGGCGGCCGAAGTGCTGGGCAAGCTGCATGGCATCTGCCCCGCGGCCGTGCTGGTGGCCGACGCGACGGCGGACGCCTTCGACCGGAACAGCGCCTGGTTCGTGCCCAACAATGCCAGCGCCGCCAGGGAAAAACATGTGGGCGGCAAGATCGTCCGAACCCTGAACCAGGCGATCCGGCAGCTGGACGCGCTGTGTGCCGCCACCCGGCTCGATGGCATCGCCGAACTCACCGCCAAGTCCGGCGGACTCGAGCCCGACACAGGCGAGACCTGGAACACCTCCCGGCGCAAGGGCATCGCGGGCCTGGTCGCGGCCGAGCGCATCGTCGCGCGCCGCAGCCTGGAAACCTGGGACCTGGGCAATGCGCTCAAGCGGGTGGTGACGCTCCGGGTGAGCTGGGACCAGGCCCTGCTGGCCTTCTCGTTCCAGTCCGCGCAGAACGGCGTGATGAGCGTGCTGCCGCTGGTGCGCGAGTATGCCTTCGCTTCCGGCAAGGGCCGACGCAGCCTGTTCCATGCCTGTGTCGCGACGCATTACCTGCATGCGCTGGAAGCGGAGATGGAGGAAATGCGCGCGCAGGAGAAACGGTTCCAGACCCTGTTCACCCTCGTCAACTGGATCGCGGCCATCACTGCGGTCGTTTCTTTCGTCGCCCTGACCTTCGCCAGCGGCGGCGCCGCGGCGCCGGCCGGGGTGGCCGCCATCTTCGCCTTCATCGAAGGCGCCGATGCCATCGCCACCGCCCTGGTGCTGGCGCTGACGACGGTGGAGGTGATGGCCCACGCCGCGGACGCGCGCGAGCAGTGGCGACAGGCGGTCGCTGGCCTCGCGCTCGAGTCGCCGGAAACCCTGAGGGTGCTCGGGCCTACGCTCGAATCCATGGGCGCGATGGGCTGGGAGATCGGTGCGCAGCTGGTGCTGGTGCTGCTCAAGCAGAAGGCCGCACGCCTGGCCGATGCCGCGCTGGGGCTGCGCCTGGGCATCCCGGGCAAGATCGCGCTGTTCCGGCGGACGCTGGAGCTGGGCTACCTGGCCGACGATATCGGCGCCGTGGCCACCGACGGCGCGATCGTGTTCGCGCCGGTGAGGCCGGCGCCATGAGGGCGGGCCGATGAGCCTGTTCACCCGGAAGGGCGGCGCACGCACGGTCACGCCGCGCAGCAAGGGGCTGAGCGAAGCCGATGTGCCGGGCGGGCTGCCGAAGAAGCAGCGCGAGAAGCGAGCCAGGAACCAGGCCGCCGTGGAAACGACCATGGGCACGAAAACCGCGAAGCTTCACGCCGACGACATGCGCCGCTTCGTGCGTGACAATCCGGTGCCGCGCGACGTGGCCGGTATCCCGGACCAGAAGGTCGTGCTGGATGCCATCGCCCGCACGGCCAAGGACTTCGAGGGCAGGACGATCACCGTCGACCAGTTCATCGGCCGCCTGTGGGAACGCCTGATGCTGCGTGCGCCCAGCGTGCACGGAAGGCTGGCCGATCCGCTGAACAACGCGATCCGGATGCAGGCCTTCTTCCTGGGCCGCATCCACTCGGCGACCGTGCAGGTCGACCCGCGCACGGGAAGGCTGTCAGGCGGTACCGGGTTCTTCGACGCCAGCGGGCAGAACGTGTACCTGACCGACGAAGGCCGCGCGGCTCTGGTGAAGCGGACCCAGGCCCTGGGCACGTTCGCCAGCGCGCATCCGGACGTGCTGGCGAAGAAGGGACTGGTCTATGCCGACCGGTTCCGCATCGGAGGCAGGGACTACGTGGACGGCGCCCTGCTAATGCCGTTCGAAGGCCGCTACATCGTGCTGCTGCGGATCGAGGCGAAGACGAAATTCTCCGGCGGCGTCGATTCGCAGCTGGGGGCCTTCTTTCCCCGGCTGGCGTCCGCCGGCGTGGACCAGAAGATCGAGTGCTACATCAATGGCGTGCACGTGGACAACCTCGCGCGCAGGGACCTGCTGTTCAATCCGACCTGGACCGATTCCGGGGTCGGGGTGCAGGAATGGGACGAAAGCCTGGAGGCGTGGAAGGACGCGCGGGCCTGGACGGCGGACGCCACGCCGGACGGGCTGCGGAAACCGCAGGCGTCGGAGCTGGGCGATCGCCTCGACCGGTCCGGGCGTCGCCTGGCGCGGTTGCCGGCGGCCCAGCGCCCGGCCTTCATCGATGCGGCCGCGGACACCAGCAGCCGCGCACAGTTGAGCGCGTTGTCCACGTCCGGCCAGGTGCTGTATGCAAAGGCCGACATGCGCCCGATGCGGAACTGGCTCTTGCGGGCCGTGCGCAGAACCTAGCCGCAACGACGGCCCTGGCCGCGTCCGCGAACCCGTGGCCACCCTTGCGTCCATCGGGCAATGCGCACGGGCCGCCTTGACCATGCGTTAATGCAGACCCGCGCAAGCTGCGGCTTCCCGTTCGAAAAGGATCCGACATGACCCCCATCCGCTCCCTGCTGCTGCTCGGCTCCGCCCTCGCGTTGTCCGCCTGCAAGCCCGCCGAAACCCCCGTGGCCGAGGCGCCCGCCGCCCCCGCGCCGATCGCGCCGGCGGTCACCGAGCCCGCGCCCACCATGGCCACCACGCAACTGGCCGCCACCGCGCGTGCCACCCTGGCCGCGGTCGGCGACAGCGGCGCCGGCGGCGAGCTGGTGTTCACGGTGGACAACGGCGGCGTGCGCGTCACCGGCACGCTGACGGGCCTCAAGCCCGGCGCCACCCATGCCTTCCACGTGCACGAGTTCGGCGACTGCAGCGCGCCCGATGCCACCAGCGCCGGTGGCCACTTCAATCCCGGCCAGCAGCCGCACGGCAACCGCGAAACCGGCGGCCCGCACCACGCCGGCGACATCCCCAACCAGGTGGCCGGCGATGACGGCCAGGCCGCGGTGGACCAGCGCCTGGACGGCCTGGAGATCGGCAGCGGCGGTGCCAACGACATCGTCGGCAAGGGCGTGATCGTGCATGCCAAGGCCGACGACTACACCACCCAGCCCACCGGCGACGCCGGCGGCCGCATCGCCTGCGGCGTGATCATGGCCGAGGGCGCGATGCCCGCGACCGACCTGCCGGCCGACGCGCCGGCCGCCGACGCGATGCCCGACGCCTCGTGAGTCCCGCGCCCGCCCCGCTGCACATCCGCCAGGCCACCGTCGACGACGTCGACCGGCTGGCGGACTGGGCCGTGGCCATGGCGCTGGAAACCGAGCACAAGCAGCTTGACCCCGGCACCGTGCGCCTCGGCGTGCGCGCGGTGCTGGACCAGCCCGGCCGCGGCATCTACTACATCGCCGAACGCGCGGGCGAAGCCGCCGGCACCCTGATGCTCACCTACGAGTGGAGCGACTGGCGCAACGGCGACTGGTGGTGGATACAAAGCGTCTACGTCGCGCCCGGCCACCGCCGCCAGGGCGTCTATGCGGCGATGTACGAACACGTGCGCGCCGCCGCGCAGGCCCGCCCCGACGTCTGCGGCCTGCGTCTGTATGTTGAACACGCCAATGCGAATGCCCAGCGCACCTACGAGTCGCTGGGCATGGCCGACGCCGGCTACCGCATGTACGAGGCGGCCTTGCCAAAACGCTGAGGCCGCGGCGTCACAGCCGCGAATGCTCCAGCGGCCGCTCGCGGTGCATCAGCGTCCATTCGGCGTGTTCGCCCAGCGCGGCCTCGCCCAGGGTGCGCAGGATCTGCCGGCGCTCCTCGTCGCTGCGGCACTGGCCCAGCCGCCGCTGCGCCGCGCTGAAGATGCGCGCCATGAAGCGGTACTGCTTGATCAGTTCCTTGTCGGCCTTCTTGTAGGCATAGGCCTCGTGCACCGCGGCGGTGAGCGACAGCAGGCCCATCGCGGCCACCATCAGGTTCTGCAGCTGCCCGTCCAGCCGCCGCGCGAACACGGCCAGCAGCAGGCTCAGGCCGATGCCGGTCCACAGGCAGATGGAGGCCAGCCATTCCGTGCGCCGGTGCTGCACCGCACGGCGGGCCGCCGTCTGCTGGTAGTAGTCCAGCTGGCCGGCGCTGCCCGGCGCGCCGATCCATTCGGCGATCACCCGGGCCAGGCCGTCGTGGTCGGCCGACAGCGGCGCCAGCATGCCCTCGACGCTGGCGCCACGCATCACGTTGCGGATCCAGCCCAGCTCCACGTCCTGCTTCTGCAGGAAGTTGTCGTGCGCGAACGAGGGCCGGCTGCTGTCCACGATGCCGGCGCGGCGCCAGTACGACTGCACGCGCAGGCCTTCGGCCAGGGCGCGGTAGTCGATGTACTTGCGGTGCCATTCGCGCCGCTGCGCCACCGCGTTCACCGCCACGCCCAGCGCGAACAGCGCCAGGAACACGTACAGCATCAGGTCCTGCTGCACGAGGTCGGAATAGGCGATGAAGGCGAAACCCATCATGCCGGTCAGCAGGTAGGTCATCAGCAGCACGCGGCTGACGCGGCGGCGATAGGTGGTGGCCAGCCAGTCCGCGGCGACGAAGGCCTGCTGTATCGGGCAGCCCGACGGCGCGGCGGCCACGGCGGCGGTGATCTCGTTTTCGTAGCGCGTACGGTCGGCGAGGAATTCGCGGTGGCGCCGGAAGATCTGGTCGAAGGCGGGCGGGATGGCGGCGTGTTCCTGCATCGTGTCGCCCGAGGTGAGCCAGCGGCCGCGGCCCAGGCCGGGGCTGCCGCCCGCGCGGCCGACGGGCAGGTGGTGCACCAGGGTTTCCTCGTCCAGGCCCAGCGTGGCCGCCGCCGACTGACGGCGATCGATGGCTTCGGGCATGTGCCCCTGCAGGTGGAAGGCCACCACCTGCGCGGTGCCGCCCAGCAGGCCCGACTCGACGCCGTCCCACAGCGCCAGCAGCACGTGGCAGTGGGTGGACGTGAAGATGCCGGCCTGCGCGTACTGCAGGTCGCGCGCATGGCCGCTGGCTGCGGCGGCCTGGGTATCGGTGCTGCGCAGCAGCGGCAGCGCCAGCACTTCGGACGCAGCCAGCTGATGGTCGTACACCGCCACGCTGTCGTCGCTGTCGAAATCGTCGCGGTACATCGCCACCGGCACCGGCAGCACGGCCACCACGCGCAGTCCCAGCTCCAGGGCCACGGCCGTGACCAGCTGGTCGGCGCCCGCAGCCAGCGGCGACAGCAGGGTCAGCGGCAGGCCGGGATAGGCCGACTGCAGCCCGAGAAAAAAGTCGCGCACCTGCTGGCGCAGGGCCGGCACTTCGTCCGCGCGCAGGTCGCGGTGCCCGGTGACGCCGATGACCAGGCTGCCCGCCAGCGAAGGATGGCGCTGTTGACCCGACATGCCCGTGATTGCCCCCGTTGGCGGTGCCTGCATACTATCCGTCCGCCGCACGGGACGGGCTACGGTCTGGTCCAACGTGGAAACCGCCGCCGACCGGCGCCGTCGATCGAGGTCCCGGGTGCCGAGCTACCTGCTGTTTGCCACCGAACGCTACGCCCTGCCCATCCTGCAGCCGCTGGCCGATGCGCTGCTGGCCACGGGCCACGGGGTGCATGCGCTGCTGGTGGACGGCGCCGCGGGCGCCACGCTGTCGGGTGGCGTGCAGGCCGTGGACGTGGCGCGGGCGGTGGCCCTGAAGCCGCGCGCGGTCTTCAGCGCCGCCAACTGGGTGCCGCCTTTCCTGGGTGGCGCCAAGGTGCAGCTCTTCCACGGCTTCAACGTCGAGAAGCGCGACGATGCGCGCGGCCACTTCCGCGTGCGCGGCCTGTTCGACCTGTACTGCACGCAGGGTCCGCTGACCACGGCGCCGTTCCGCAAGCTGGCCAGGCAGCAGGGCCACTTCGCGGTGGTGGAAACCGGCTGGCCCAAGCTCGACCCGCTGTTCGGGCCGGAGGATGCGGTGGCGCAGGATTTCCGCGCGCGTGCCGGCGGCCGGCCGATCGTGATGTTCGCGTCCACCTTCACCGAGCGGCTGAGCGCGGCGCCGCACCTGCACGAGGCCATTGCCGCGCAGATCGCGGCCGGCGACCGCTACTGGCTGCTCACCCTGCATCCCAAGTGCGCGCCTGGGCTGTTCCAGCGCTACCGCGCGCTGGCCGGCGACAACGCGCTGTTCTTCGAAACCGAACAGCTGGTTTCGGCCCAGCGCGCCGCCGACGTGCTGCTGGCCGACACCACCTCGGTGGTCTCGGAGTTCGCGGTGCAGCGCAAGCCGGTGGTGACCTTCCGCAACCGCGCGCCGAAACCGCACATGCTCGACTTCGATCGGCCGTCCTGGCTGCCGGTGATGCTGGACCGCGCCTTCGCCGCCGACGAGGCCCTGCAGCTGGCAATCGCCAGCTATGCCGACGGCATCCATCCCTGGCGCGATGGCCAGTCCTCGCAGCGCGTGATCGCCGCCACCGAAGACCTCATCGCCGGGCGGCTCGGTGCGCTGCGCCCCAAGCCGCGCAACTGGCTGCGGCACCTGCAGATCCGGCGCGAGCTGGGCTACTGGGGCCGCGCCGGCTGAGCGCGCGGCCGCGGCTCAACGCGGCCGGCCCAGTTCCAGCAGGAAGATGCCCTCGCCGCCTTCGCGCAGGCCGTAGCCGAACTGCAGCGGCCCCAGCCACGAGTCGAAGCCGAAATACAGGCTGCCGTGGATTTCGGCCTCGCCGTCGGACATGGACTCGTTGGCCAGCCAGGTCTGGCCGTATTCCAGCGTGCCGCCGAACACCGCCGGCCGGTTGAAGATGCGGCCCAGCTCGTAGGTGTAGCCGCCGTAGGCCAGCGCATAGTTCTCGGCCAGGCGTTCATTGGGCCGGTAGCCGGCGAAGCGCGTCAGGCCGCCGAGGCGGAACAGGCTTTGCACCGGGATCACGTCATCGCTGGACGCGTGGTAGCGCAGGCCCAGGAAACCCGAGTGCTTGCCGATCGCCTGCGCATGCAGCAGGTCCAGGTTGGTCTGCTGGAAATCGTGGTCGGCGCCCAGCGTGCCGCGCGACACCACCTGGCTGAGCACACCGTAGGTGCCGGCGCGCGGCAGGTAGGCGCTGTCGATGCGGTCGTAGGTCAGCGCCAGCTCCACCTCGCCCTGGTCGAAGCGCAGGTCGTCGAACAGCGGGTTGCCCAGCTCCAGCTTCACGGTGCCGGCGCGACGCTTCCAGCCGAAGGTGGCGGCGCCGTAGTTGCCGAACTCGCGGCCCAGGGTGAACTCGCCGCCCCAGCTGGGCACGCGGTAGTTGGCCACGCGGGTGCCGTCGTCGGCGAACAGGCCGAACTTGGGGCTTTCGTAGCTGGCCTGTCCGATGAAGAAATAGTCGCTGGCCACGCCCAGCGGCTGGTAGTAGTCCAGCAGCAGGCCGGGCTCGTCGCCGATCTGCATCAGCCCGCGCAGTTCGCCGCCGGCCGCGTTCACCGGCGCGCGCAGCACGCCCGCGCGCAGGTTCACGAAGAAGTCGCCGCTGAAGTCGGAGTACAGACTCAGGCCGGTTTCCAGATAGTTCGGGCCGTAGCTGTGCGGCGTCACCGTGACCACCACGCCGGTGCGGTCCTGTTCGCGCACCAGGTCGTAGGTGACCAGGTCCATGGTGTCCAGGCCGTAGATGCGCTGCAGGTTGTCCTGCAGGCGCGGCGTGTCCAGCGGCTTGCCCGGCGCGATGTCGATCATCGCCAGCAGGAATTCGTCGGCGTAGCGGCTGCGGTTGTCCAGGCGCACGAAGTCGATCACCGGCGCGTCCTTGTCGGGCACCGGGCGCGCGGCCAGCGCGGCATCGTAGCGGCCGGTGTCCAGCGCCATCGCGGCCAGGCGCGGGCGCAGCGCTTCCAGGCTCTGGTCGCCCAGCTTCAGCGCCAGCTCGATCTTGGCGAAGTCGGTGGTGGACACTTCGCTGCCCAGCGCCGGCTGCACCAGCAGGTCGCGCTCGGTGAGCGTGGCGATCTGCGCCTTGGCGCTGCCCACCGTGAGGAAGCCGCTGATCTGGTCGACGATGTTGAACAGGCCCGCGCTTTCATCAAGCTTGGACAGCGGCGTGCTCACGTCCACCGCGATCACGATGTCGGCGCCCATTGCGCGCACCACGTCCACCGGCACCTGGTTGGCCAGGCCACCGTCCACCAGCACCCGCTCGTCCAGGATCACCGGCTTGAACACGCCCGGGATGGACATGCTGGCGCGCATGGCCAGGGCCAGGTTGCCGCGGCCCAGCACCACGGCCTGGCCGGAGTTGAGGTCGGTGGCCACGGCGCGGAACGGGATGGGCAGCTGGTCGAAATCGTCGCGGATGGCCACCGGCTGGGTCATCTGCTCGAGCAGCAGCAGCACGCGTTCGCCCGACAGCACGCCGGGCGCGATCTTCAGGCCTTCGTTGCCGATGCCGGGCTTGCCGGCCACCAGGGCCAGGTCGTCGTCGCGCTTGCGGCGGAAGGAACGCTGCGGGCGGTCCAGGCGGTCGGTGAACATGCGCTGCCAGTCCATCGCCCGCAGCTCGCGCTCGATGGTGTCGGCCGACATGCCCGAGGCATACAGGCCGCCCACCAGCGCGCCCATGCTGGTGCCGGCGATGCAGTCCACCGGGATGCGCTGGCGCTCGAGCTCCTTGAGCACGCTCACATGCGCGAAACCGCGGGCGCCGCCGCCGCCCAGCACCAGGCCGATGCGCGGGCGGTCGGGGTCGCCGTCAGCGCGGCGGCAGGAGGGTGCCTGCGCGGCGGACGCGGCCGCGGCGAACAGGCAGGCAAGGACCATCAGGCGGGCAAGCATCATGGGACATCCACGGTGTGGGGCGGCGGCGACGCCCGTGCGGCGGCTAGTCTATCGCGGGGGACTGTTACGCTTTGCCCCGCATGAACGACACCCCCACCCCTCCGACCCCGACCCGCACGCGCGCCGGCGACCGCCTGATGGGGCTGGCCGCGCTGCTTCTGCTGGCGCTGTCGGGCTACCGCGCCTGGCAGGTGGACCGCTCTCTGGGCGCCTACCTGGACTGCGACCGCTGCCTGGTGGTGCCGGTGATCGGGCAGGACCTGTGGCTGCTGTTCGCGCTGCTGTCCGCCTTCCTGCTGGCGCGCTGGCTGGGCACGCGCGTGCTGGCCTGGATGCTGGGCCTGGGCGCGGCCGCGCTGATGCTGGCCTTCGTGGTGGACGTGGGCGTGCAGAGGCTGCTGAGCCGGCGCCTGCTGTGGGAAGACCTGCAGCGTTACGGCGGCGAGGCGGCGGCGAACGCGTCGGTGCTGTGGCCCTTCCTGCGCACGCCCGAAGGCGCGGCATTCGGCGTGGCGGGCCTGGCCCTGGTGCTGGCCGCGGGACTGGCGGTGGCGCGCGCGGCGCGGGCACCGCGGCGACAGGGACGCGGGGCCTGGCTTGCCGCCACCGGCCTGGTGCTGGCCCTGGCCTGGCTGCCCGGCAGGACCTGGTACCTCAACACCCTGGGCTACGAAAACGTGCTGGCCATCAACCGCGGCAACGGCATGGCCCGGCCCTACGGCCCCGCGACCCTGCAGCGGTTGAAAGACACCGCGCCGCCGGCGCCGGTGTGCGAGGCCGGACTGCAGCGCCAGGCGTCGGTGATCGTGGTGGTGGTCGAGTCGCTGTCGCTGCGCCACAGCCGGTTGTTCTCGGGCTTGCCCGACGACCTCACGCCCGGTCTGGACGCGCTGGCGCAGCGGGGCAGCTGGTTCCCCGATTTCTACGCCAACGGGTTTTCGACGGAAGGCGGGCTGATCGCGCTGATGACCGGGCATGCGCCGCTGTCGGGCATCCGCTACGGCACCACGATGCTGTTCACCCAGGTGCACGGCGATTTCCATCGGCGGCTGGCGGCGCGCGGGCATCGCACGCACTTTTTCACCACCGGCGACCTGCAGTTCACCGGGCGCGAGCGCTGGCTGCGTGCGATCGGCGTGGAGGCGATGGAGGGCGACAAGCATCCGGCCTACGACGGCCTGCCGCGCGGCGCCTTCAATGCCGCCAGCGATGCGGCCTTGTTCGACCGCGTGCTGCAGTGGTACGACCACGAGCGCGGGCCGGCGCCGTTCATGGCCACGGTGCTGACGGTGGGCATGCATCCGCCGTTCGTGGCGCGCGACGGCGGTGATGGCGGCGAGGCCGCCGCGGTGCGCAAGGCCGATGCGGCGATCGCGGAGTTTGCGCGCGCGCTGGATCAGCGCGGCTATTTCCGCGACAACCTGCTGGTGGTGGTGGGCGACCATCGCATGATGGCGCCGGTGCGGCGCGACGAGCTGCAGCGCTTCGGGCCGGCGGCGATGGTGCGGGTGCCCGCCTTCGTGGTCGGTGCCAGTGGGCTGCCGCCGGGGCCGGTGCCGGGCGAGTTCCAGCAGGTGGACCTGGTGCCGTCGCTGCAGTACCTGCTCGATGCGCGCAGCTGCCGCAGTCCGCTGCAGGGCCGCATGCTGGGCGCTGATCCGCAGGCCGCGCCGGCGCTGGTGCTGGCCGATCCGATGCGCTACGACCAGGTGCTGGCGCGCGTGGCCGGGCGCGAACACGTGCTGGTGCTCGACGGCGAGGACTCGCGCTGGCGCGGCGCCGCGCCTGACCCGGGCTTCGAGCTGGCGCTGGAAGTGGCGCGGCTGCGCGTGGGGCGCGACCGCCCGCCGCCGCCCTGAAGCCTAGGCTTCGGTCAGCACGCCGCGCGGATCGCGGCCCGCGGGGCAATGGTCGAAGGTGACCGGGATGCCGTGGGCTTCCAGCACCGTCGCGAACTGGCGCTGCCGCATCTGGAACTGTTCGAAGGCGCGCGTGAGCCGCTCGGCATCCACGCCGGCGGGCGCGAAGCCGCCTTCGGCCCAGGCGTCGATGTCGAGCAGGGCGATGCGCACGCCGCCGTCGGCGTAGCGGGCCAGCGGTTCGGGCGGCGCGTCCAGCCACTCCTCGCCCGCGGGGGCCAGCAGCGCGGTTTCCACCAGCGGCCACAGCGGCGCCAGGCCGGCGTGCTCGTACTGCATGGCCATCATCGCGGCCAGGTCGTTGAGGGTGAGCAGGCGCGCGTGTTCGATGCGCGCCTGGAAGCCGTCCTGCGCCAGCAGCGCGGTGTCGGCGCCGGCCATGCCGGTGTCCAGCAGCACCTGTTCCAGCTGGTCGCCGACCCGGGCCACGCGTTCGGCGTCGCCGCGCAGCAGCAGCGGCAGCAGGCGCAGCGGGCCCTGCGCGTGTTCGTCGGCGGGCTGCAGCGGCGCGGGCAGGCCCTCGGCACCGGCGCCGAAGCCGATCACGCGGGCGCCGGCGGCCCCCGGCGCGCGGGCGACCAGGCGTTCGAGCTCGGCGTGCAGCCGATAGCCGGGACGCAGCAGTTCCACCGGATCGAACAGCGCGGCCACGAGGCCCAGGTCCAGCTCGGCGGCCTCGGGCACCAGCTTGGCCAGGTCGCGCGCCACCAGCGCGGCCAGCGCGCCGGCGGCCTCGGGACCCAGCCGCGTGCGGCCGGCGCCGGCACCGGGCGACAGCTCCAGGGCGACGGCGGCGAGGCAACTCAGGGCAGGTCGGGTCATCGGCATACGGTGGCGTCGGGTTATGATCCCATCATACCCGCCGACCCCCGGCTGCCCGCTGCCGGGGCCGGTGAACGCATTGTCCCCGGGTCCGGACCGCGCCCGTCGCGGCCCGGAATGCCGGCCAGCCAGGAGTGATCGAATGTCGCCCACCCGTCGTGTCGCCATCCTCGGCGGCGTCCGCATTCCCTTCTGCCGCAACAACACCGCCTACCACGACGTCGGCAATCTGGGCATGTCGATCAAGACGCTCGGCGCGCTGGTCGAGAAGTTCAAGCTGCACGGCGAGACGCTGGGCGAAGTGGCCATGGGCGCGGTGCTCAAGCACAGCAGCGACTGGAACCTGGGCCGAGAGGCGGCGCTTTCCTCGGGCCTGTCGCCGGCCACGCCGGGCATCACGCTGCAGCGCGCCTGCGGCACCGGCCTGGACACGGTGATCCTGATTGCGAACAAGATCGCGGTGGGACAGATCGAGGCCGGCATCGGCGGCGGCTCCGACACCACGTCCGACGTGCCGATCGTGGTCAGCAAGCGCCTGCGTCGCCGGCTGCTGGACGCCAACATGGCGCGGTCGTTCGGGGCGCGGCTCAAGGCCTTCAAGGGCTTCAGGTTCAAGGAGCTCAAGCCCGATTTCCCGGGCGTGGGCGAGCCGCGCACCGGCAAGTCCATGGGCGAGCACTGCGAGCTGATGGTCAAGGAATGGCAGATCCCGCGCGAGGCGCAGGACCAGCTGGCGATGGAGTCGCACAAGAAGGCGGCCGCGGCGTACGAGCGCGGGTTCTACAGCGACCTGGTGGCGCCGTTCCGCGGCCTGGAGCGCGACAACATCCTGCGCCCCGATACGTCGATGGAAAAGCTGGCCACGCTCAAGCCGGCCTTCGACAAGACCTCCGGCCAGGGCACGCTGACGGCCGGCAATTCCACGCCGCTCACCGACGGTGCGTCAGCTGCGCTGCTGTCGTCCGAGGAGTGGGCCAAGGCGCGCAACCTCGAGATCCAGGCCTACCTGGTGGATGCGCAGGTGGCCGCGGTGGACTTCGTGCATGGCGAAGGCCTGCTGATGGCGCCGTGCTGGGCCGTGGCGCAGATGCTGACGCGCAACCGGCTGTCGCTTCAGGACTTCGACTACTACGAGATCCACGAGGCCTTCGCGGGCCAGGTGCTGTGCACGCTCAAGGCCTGGGAGAGCGAGGAGTTCTGCCGGACCAAGCTGGGCCTGGACAAGGCGCTGGGTTCGATCGACCGCAGCAAGCTCAACGTGGTCGGCAGCTCGCTGGCCCTGGGCCACCCCTTCGCCGCCACGGGCGCCCGCATCGTCGCCACCGCCGCCAAGCTGCTCAAGGAAAAAGGCTCCGGCCGCGTCCTGATCTCCGTCTGCACCGCCGGCGGCATGGGCGTCACCGCCATCGTCGAACGCTAAAAATCCGGGGTCAGAGTAAGTTTATCTTCCGAGCGAAATCCGGGGTCAGAGTAAATTTATCTTCGTAGCGGCTCGCCGCGGGGCGAACGCTCCGAAGATAAACTTACTCTGACCCCGGATTTGGTTAGCGGGGGAGCAGGGGGATGCCGTGTTCGTTGCGCTGTTCGGCGACGGCCTGGTCGGCGATCTGTTCGCGGAGGGTGCGGCCGGAGAGGCTCAACGGCGGTTCGTCGCGCGAGACGCGCAGCGCGTTGGCGTAGGCCAGGGCGGCGCGGGCGCTGTCGTTCTGCGCGGTCCACACGTGGCCCAGCCACTCCCAGGCTTCGGCGCCTGCGCCCTGGGCCAGGGCGCGGTGCAGGTAGTCCTCGGCCTTGCCCCACAGCTGCTGCTGGAAACACAGCTGCGCCAGCGCGACCAGCAGCGCCGGATCGTTGGCATGCGCGGCCATCCAAGCTTCGGCGCGCGGCAGCCGCGCGATCTCGCGCGCCACCGGCAGGCGGCCGTAACGCGAGACGAACGCAGGTTCCCACTGCGCATCGAGGGCATCGGCCAGCGCCTGCACACCCTGCGCTTCCAGGCCCAGCGCCACCGCGCGATGCGCGAAGGCATCAGCCACCGAAGGCGCCAGCTGCAGCCGCTGCGGATGCGCCTGCCAGCGCTGCAGCAGCACGTCGGCCTGCGGTGCCTGCTCCAGCGCGGCCGCGGCCAGCTGCAGTTCCAGCGCCGACAGCTGGTCAGCCGGAAGGGCCTGTTCGCGCCGCAGTGCATTGAGCTGGGCCTGCGCCTCGTGGGCACGGCCACGCGCGGCCATCGCCTGCGCCTGCAGCACCAGCGCGCGCGGCGGCAGCGGACCCGTCAGCCCGGACAGCGCTTCGAGCACTTCGTCATGACGCTGCAGTTCGGCCAGCCGCGTGGCCTGCTCAAGCACGCCCGCAGGATGATCGTGCGCCAGCAGCGCCGCCTGGTGCCGCGCCGCGGCCTCGACGTCGCCGTGGCTGGCGGCCGCGCGGCGCGCGCCCAGCAGCGCCGGCGTGCGCAGCTCGGCGTCGTCGGCGGCCTTGGCCAGCAGCGATTCGGCGCGCGCCCAGCGTCCCTGGTGCAGCGCTTCCAGCCCGCTGACCAGGCGATTGCGCGCCTGCTGCCGCGCATGCCGGCGCCACGCGCGCAGCGGCAGCTGCAGCAGCCACCACAGCGCCCAGATCAGGAACCACGCCAGGCCCCAGGCCAACACGAAATACGCCAGCGTGGTGGTGTACGTGAGGCCACGGAACCGCACCACCACATCGCCCAGGTCCTGCGAAAACACGCTCCACGCAAACGCGCCCAGCACCGCCAGCGCCAGCCACCACAGCAGGCTGCGGTAAAGATTCATGGCGCCGGCGTCCGTCCGCGGCGAAGGTCGCGCAGCTGCTGCAGCCCCGCCCCCTGCAGCGGCAGGTCGGGCCGCAGCGTCAGCGTGGCCAGGCCGGAAAGTTTTTCGCGCTGCGCGCGCAGCGACGCGTCGTCGGCGTACAGCCGCTGCAGCCACTGGTCGATGCGCTGGATGCCGGCGCGGAAACCGCCTTCGTCGCGACGGTCCAGCGCAGTGCGCGCCAGCGCCAGCTCCAGCGCCAGCGTGGCCTCGCCGGTGGCGCGGTCGGCCGGCGAGATCAGGTCCTGCGGATTGCTGGGGCGCACTTGCACCACGGCGTCGAGCAGGCGCTGCCAGCCCGAAGCTGCGGGCGCGGCGGCAGGCGTGGACCCGGGCGCGCGGCTGGTGAAGCCCGCGAGCCCCGACTGCAGCGCGTCCAGTTCGGCCGCCGCCGCGGTGCGCGGATCGGCCGGCAGCGCACGCAGCGCGGCCAGTTCCTGGCCCACGGTCTGGCGCAGGTTGATGTAGAGCGGATCGGTGAGCGGCGCCAGCGTGTCGTGCGCCAGCGACGTGGCCTGGATCGCGCCGGGCAGATCGCCGGCGATATCCAGCCGCGCCTGCGCCAGGCTCAGCAGCAGCTCCACCTCGTCCAGCCGCAGCGCATCGCGGCCTTCGCTGGCCTGGGCCGAGAGTTCGCGCAGGTTGTCTTCCAGGATCGCGGCGCGCTGGCCGACGCCCAGCACCTCGTCGCGCAGCAGGCCGGTGCGCGCGGTGGTGTCGGTGAGGCGCTGGTCCAGGCCGTGGTGGGTGCGGCGCAGCGAGACCAGGGCCTGTTCGGCCTCGAGCAGGCGCGCGTCCAGCGCTTCCGGGCTCAGGTCGGGGCCCGCTTCTTCGCTTGGCCGCAGGGCCTGCCAGCCGCGCCAGGCGCCGTAGACGCCCGCGGCCAGCACGGCGCACAGCAGCAGCCAGCCCAGGGCCCCGAACGGGCGGCGTGCAGGCGGGGTATCGGAGGATTGTTCGAGCACGGTGTCCACTGCCGACAAGGAACGCGAAAACAACCGCAATCCTACCGGAAGCGTCCCGCCGCCACATCGCGGGCCAGGGCCTGCAGCAGGTGCGACGGGGCCGCGCCCTCGGCCAGCACGATGGCCGTGAAGCCCAGGGCCGCCAGGCTTGCGGCCAGGCGCGGACTGCTGGCCACCACCGGGCGCAGGCGCCAGCGGGCGCGCGCCGGTTCGGGCAGGCGCGACCACAGGCCGTCGAAGGCCTCGGCGCTGCTGACCAGCAGGGCGCCGCGCTCTTGGAACTGGTCCAGCCGCGCCAGCCGCGTCGCGGTGGGCGCCACCGGTACCCGCCGATAGACCTCGGCCAGGTGCATGCGTGCGCCGCGCTGGGCCAGGGTCTCGGCAATCAGCCCGCGGCCACCCGGGGCGGTGACCAGGCCCACGTCCAGGCCGGCCACGTCCTGCAGTGCCGGCAGGGCCAGCAGGTGTTCGGAATCGCTGCGACCCGGCGGCAGCTCGACATCGTCGACGCCGGCCCGCTGCAGCGCCGCCGCGGTGCCGCTGCCCACCGCCACCCAGCGCTGCCCCGGCTGCGCCTGCAGCGGCGCGTGCAATCGCGCGAACCGCACCGCGGCGGGGCTGGTGAACACCACGCGCGGGCAGGCCAGCGCGGCCGACAGCGCCACGCCTGCATCCACGGCTTCCAGGCGCAGCGTACTGACGGGGAAGGCGCGTGCGCCCAGCGTCGCCGCGGCGCGCCGCACCGGTGCGTGGCTGCCCGAGGGGCGCAGCGAGATGACGTACCATCCCGCCAATACCGGTGGGGACTTCGGCCTGGCCATGGCCGCAGCTTCGCACAGCCACCCTGGAAACGGCAGCGCATGAACCCCCTGGACTTCCTCAACGCCCAATACCGCTCGATGCCGCCCGTGGCCGCGATGCAGATCCAGGCCCTGTCCTGGGACGGCGACGCGCTGCGGCTGCGGGCGCCGATCGCCGCCAACGTCAACGACAAGCACAGCGCCTTCGGCGGCAGCCTGGCCAGCATCATGACCCTGGCCGCCTGGGGCATGCTGACCCTGAAGCTGCAGCAGTGCGGCATCCAGGCCCAGGTGTACGTGGCCGACAGCCACGTGCGCTACCTCAAGCCGCTCTACGCCGACCTGCTGGCCGAGGCCCGGCTCGAGCCCGAGGTGGACTGGGACCACGTCCTGCACAGCTATCGCGACCGCGGCCGTGCCCGCGCCGCCGTGGTGTCCGCGGTGCTGGGCCCGGAAGGCGAGCCGATGGCCACGCTGACCGGGCGTTTCGCGGCCCTGCGCGCCGACTGAGACGCGCGCGGGCCTTTGTGCATAATGGGCCGCATGGACATCCGACCGATTCGATGGCTCGCCCCGGCCCTGGCCGTTCTGCTGATCACCGCCTGCGGTTCGATGGCGGCCAAGCGCACGCCGCGCGAGGAGGCCCTGTACACCTACGTCAGCGCCATCCGCTGGAGCGACTTCGAGGCCGCGGCCAACTTCGTCGACCCGATGGTGCTGGCGGAAAACCCCATCACCGACCTGGAGAAGGAGCGCTTCAAGCAGTTCCAGGTCTCGGGTTACCTGGTGAAGGGCTCGTCCGAGCCATCCGAAGACCGCTACGAGCAGGTCGTTGAAATCCGCCTGGTCAACCGCAATACCCAGGTCGAACGCATCATCACCGACCGCCAGCAGTGGCGCTGGGACGCCGAGGCCAAGCGCTGGTGGCTGATGAGCGGCCTGCCGGACCTCGAGCCGCGCTGAACCGGCTTCTTTGCCCGGGGCGGCGGCGGCGCCCATAATGCCCGCCCCGCTGCCGGAACCCCGCACCCCATGGATCGCCTGTTCGAAGTCGCCCAAGCCAATCCGCTGCTCTCCATTGCCCTGGCCGGCATCACCCTGGCCCTGATCTATACCGAGGTCATGCGGCTGTTCCGCGGCTACAAGGCCGTCACGCCCGCCCAGCTCACCGAACTGATCAACCGCGAGAACGCGCTGGTCGTGGACCTGCGTGCGCAGGCCGATTACGAGAAGGGCCACATCATCGGCGCCCGGCACCTGCTGCCCAGCCAGGTCGAACCCGAAGGCAAGCTGCTGGCCAAGGCCAAGGAGTCGCCGGTGGTGCTGGTGTGCGCGGCGGGGCTGACCGCCTCGGCCAGCGCCGAGAAGCTGGTCAAGGCCGGCTTCAAGCGCGTCAGCGTGCTCGATGGCGGCCTGGGGGCGTGGACCGCCGCCGGCCTGCCGCTGGCCAAGGGCAAGGCCTGATCCGCGACGGCGTGCGATAATCGCCCTCTTTTTCCCACCCACATCGATACCGGAGTTGCCGTAATGGCCGAGCAGAACAATGGCGCCGTCGGCGCCGACCAGGCGCAGTTCGCGATCCAGAAGATCTACGTGCGCGACGTGTCCTTCGAGGTCCCGGGCGCGCCCCAGATCTTCAACGAGCCCGGCCAGCCCAACCTCGAGCTCAACCTCAACCAGAAGGTCGCGCGCGTCGGCGACGGCGTGTTCGAAGTCGCGCTGGGCATCACCCTGACCTGCAAGCTGGCCGACAAGGTGGTCTACCTGGCCGAGATCGAGCAGGCGGGCCTGTTCCAGCTGGCCGGTTTCGACGACCGCACCCTGGACATGATGCTGGGCACCTACTGCCCGAACGTGCTGTTCCCGTACGCGCGCCAGGCCATCGGCGACCTCGTGGCGCAGGGCGGCTTCCCGCCGTTCTACCTGCAGCCGATCAACTTCGAGGCGCTGTACGCCGAAGGCCTGCGCCGACGCGCCGAAGCGGCCCAGGGCGGCGCGCTGCCCGAGGCCGGCAACGCCTGATCCAGGCGCGGCGCCGATGAGCACCGCCAAGCCGTCCATCGCCGTGCTCGGGACCGGGTCCTGGGGCACGGCGCTGGCGTCGTTGATTGCCCGCAACGGGCATGCGACCACGATCTGGGGCCGCGACGCGGCCCAGGTCGCGTCCATCAACGGGCAACACGAGAACACGCGTTACCTGCCGGGCATCCCGCTGCCCGAGGCGCTGGTGGCCACGGGCGACCTGGCCTCGGCAGTGGCCTCGGCCGACCTGGTGCTGGTGGTCACGCCCAGCCATGCCTTCAGCGAAACCCTGCACGCGCTGGCGCCGCACCGGCGCGCGCAGGCCGGCGTGGCCTGGGCGACCAAGGGTTTCGAGCCCGGCTCGGGGCGCTTCCTGCACGAAGTGGCCGGCGAGGTGCTGGGCGCGGGCGTGCCGCTGGCGGTGGTCACCGGACCGTCGTTCGCCAAGGAAGTGGCGCAGGGGCTGCCGACCGCGGTCACGGTGCATTCGGACGACGAGGACTTCACCACGGCGGTCGCGGCGGCGCTGCACGGGCCCACCTTCCGCGCCTACACGGGCAACGACATGCTGGGCGCCGAGCTGGGCGGCGCGATGAAGAACGTGCTGGCCGTGGCCACCGGCGTCGCCGATGGCATGCAGCTGGGACTGAATGCGCGCGCGGGGCTGATCACGCGCGGCCTGAACGAGATGCTGCGCCTGAATGTCGCGCTGGGCGGACGCGCGGAAACACTGATGGGCCTGGCGGGCCTGGGCGACCTGGTGCTGACCAGCACCGGCGACCTCTCGCGCAACCGCCGGCTGGGCCTGGCGCTGGGTCGCGGGCAGTCGATCAGGGAAGCCGTGGCCGCGATCGGCCAGGTGGTGGAGTCGGTGCAGACCGCCGACGAAGTGATGCGCCTGGGCGACCGCCACGGCATCGAGCTGCCGATCTCGGACCTGGTGCACCGCGTGCTGCACGAGCAGATCACGCCCGTCGAGGGCCTGAAGATGCTGCTGTCGCGCGAACAGAAACCCGAATACCCCGACGGCCTCTTCGAACAACCCTAAGTTCGTAAGTTCGTACCAGGTATGTTTTCTTTGCCTTAGAACGTGGCGCGCAGACCCGCCAGGTACGACTCGCCGCCATCGCCGAACTCGGCTTCGCCGGTGATGCCCCAAGTGTCGGTGAAGCGCCACTGGGCGCCGACCGTGCCGGTGAAGTCACCGCTGTAGTCGCTGCCGTCGTAGTAGTTGGCCTTGATCAGGCCCTCGAAGCGCTCGCTGAACGCGCTGCGCAGGCCCACCGACGTGCGGAAGCCGTCGATCTTGGCCACTTCCAGGTCGTTGCGCTGGTGCGCCAGCTCGCCGATGAAATCGGTGCGGTCGCTCACGCCCAGTGCGTAACCCAGACCGACCTCGTGGCCCTCGGCATCGATGCTGGTGTTGTCGATGTCGGTCTGGTGGTAGCCGGCGAAGCCGTAGAAACCCGACTGCCCGAACTCGTACGAACCGCGCAGGCCGAAGCCGTCGGCATCCAGGCCGCCATCGCCGTCGGTGCTCAGGTAATCACCTTCGATCCAGGTGTAGCTGGGGCCATCCTGGGCCAGCGCCGCGACAGGGAGCAGCGAGGCCAGGGCAAGAACCATCAATGAACGTTTCATGGTGTTTCCTTTTCTACTTTCGGGGGGATGCCCTGCGAACAGGGCAGGCCGAGTATGGAAACCCCACTGCAACCTCCGGTTAACGAGGTGCGCGAGCCTGAACAGGAAAACTTGCGCAAAAAGAAAAAGCCCGGCAAGGGCCGGGCTTTTCCGCAACGCATGCAACAGGATCAGAAGCTGGCGCGGATACCGACCGTGTAGGCCTCGCCACCATCGGCGAACTCGACCTCACCGGTCATGCCCCAGGTCTGGGTCCACTTCCAGTGCAGGCCGGCGGTGCCGGTGAAGTCGCCGTCGATGTCGCTGCCGTCGAAGTAGTTGGCCTTCAGCAGGCCTTCCAGGTTCTCGGTGAACGAGCCGCGGACACCCACGGAAGCGCGGTAGCCGTCGGCGTCGCCGAAGCCCTGCACGTCGGTGTTGACGTAGGCGATCTCGGCGATCAGGTCGGCGTTGTCGGAAATGCCGTGGGCGTAGCCCAGGCCGACGTCGGTGGTGTCGATGTCGATGTTGAAGTCATCGGTCTCGACCTGCGAGTAGCTGCCGAAGCCGTAGAAGTTGGACTCGCCGAACTCGAACGAACCGCGCAGCGCGAAACCGTCGGCGTCGCTGTCGACGTTGACGTAGTCGGCTTCCACGTAGGTGTAGCTCAGCTTGTCGTCGGCCTGGGCCGACAGGGGCAGCAGCGAAGCCAGGGCCAGGGCAATGAGGGAACGCTTCATTTTTCTTATTCCTTTTCGGTGGGGATGGCCCGGAATTCGGCTCCGGGCTGGCGCAAGTATGGGAATCGCACCGTAACGGATCATTAACAAACGACCGAAAACCCCCACCCCCTGTCGTCAGTCATGCCCCGCGGCGCCGACGTAACCCAGCTGCCGCCAGGCCTCGAACACCGCCACCGCCACCGCGTTGGAGAGATTCAGGCTGCGCTGTCCCGGCCGCATCGGCAGGCGCAGGCACTGCTGCGGCGGCAGCGCGTCGAGCACCGAATCGGGAAGTCCGCGCGTCTCGGGCCCGAACAGCAGCGCATCGCCCGGCGCGAAGCGCACGTCCTGCCACGGCTGCGTGGCCCGCGCACTGAAGGCGAACACACGCGGCGAATCAAGCGTCGCCAGGCATTCGGAAAGACTGGCGTGGCGCACCACGCGCGCGGCCTCGTGGTAGTCCAGGCCGGCGCGCCGCAGCCGCGCATCGTCGAGCTCGAAACCCAGCGGTTCGACCAGGTGCAGCCCGGCGCCGGTGTTGGCGCACAGGCGGATCACGTTGCCCGTGTTGGGCGGAATTTCCGGTTCGAACAGGATGACCTGGATCATCCGGCCATTATCGCGGCCTCAGCTGGCGCAGCGCAGCCGGCGCCCGAGGGTGGCGATGTCGCCGGGCACGCGGGCCAGGCCACGCGGGCCGGCCGGCCGCGGATTGCTGCAGTCCAGACCCGGAAGGGCCGCTTCGGCCAGCGCCGCCGGCACCGGCAGCGACACCGGCGAGGCATCGCCGGCGGTGGTGGCCAGCAGGCCCACGGCCAGCAGGGGCAGGGCGAAGAGACTGCGGTGGAGCTGGGTGGACAGGCGCATGGCGAATTCCGGCGTGGTCGGATAAGCCTGGTCAGCAGGAACCGTGCCAAGCCCTCACGCTTTGATAATCAGACACTTGCGGCGCGCCGCAGGCTGTCCGCCGCTGTCCGCGATCAGCCCCGGACGCGGCAGCCGGACAGGGCCAGGTCCTGGAAGGCCTGCCACTGCTGCTCGGTGGCGGCCCGGGCCGGCCGCGGGAAATCGATGCGTGCCGCCAGCTGCGAGCGGCCATCGTCCTCGCGCAGGTTGCTCAGGCCCTCGAAGCGGAGCAGCCGACGGCTCTCGCGGCCGTAAGCCACGTCGATATGCGGCGCCACCCAGCCCAGCACGCCGCCCAGCCGCAGCCGGAACACGTCCGCTGCCTCGCCGGCGTGCGTGGCCTGCCCGACCCGGCTGAGCTTGAACCCCAGGCTTTCCAGCCGCGACGGCACCGCGAAGCGCAGCGGCACCGACTTGCCGGCGCTCAGTGCCGCCCATTGCCCGCGGATGAATTCGTCGAAGCCCGCATCCGCCACCAGCCGGGCGCGGGCATCGTCCAGCGCCGCGCTGCGTTCCTTGCGGCCGGCGCCCTCGCGCACCCACACCGTGCCGGCATCGCCGCGTCGCCGCAGACCTTCGCCGTAACCCAGGCGCGCATCTTCCAGGCTGAACTCCGGGGCCTGCACCGAGTCACGGTAGTCCACCCGCTTGCGCGCGAAGGCGGTGCCGTCGGCGCAGCGGTAAAGCACGAGGCGCTCGCGCGGCTGGCCGTCCACTCGTCGCACCAGGTGCTGTTCGCGATACAGAAGTGCGTTGCTTTCGGGGTCGCGGGCCAGGCCTTCCTCGAAACTCAGGGCGGCATGGGCCGGGCTGGCGACCAGCCCCAGGGCAAGGCAGACCGCGATCGCAAGGCCCGACCACGGCCGCGCCTGGCCATTGATCGGGAAGGAATTTCCGCGGGTTTTTGTAGGCATGTGCCGACTATGGCCTTTGGCCTAGTGTATGGCCCGTCAAGGCAGGCTAGGATTCGGGTCCCCCGGCATCGCCGGCTGTCCCTGCAAGGTATCCGAATGATCTCGATCCGCCGTCCGCGCGCCACCGCGCTTGCCCTGGCCCTGGGCCTCGTCTTCGCCGGCACCTCGCCGCTGCATGCCACCGACGCCATCGCCAAGGAACAGGCCGCCCGGGCCGACATCGCCTTCGAGCAGTTCACCCTGCCCAACGGCCTGCGCGTGATCGTGCACACCGACCGCAAGGCGCCCATCGTCGCGGTCAACATCTGGTACCACGTGGGCTCGAAGAACGAGCTGCCGGGCCGCACCGGCTTCGCGCACCTGTTCGAGCACCTGATGTTCCAGGGCAGCGAGAACCATCCGACCGAATTCTTCGCGCCCTTCGAGCTGGTCGGCGCCACCGACCAGAACGGCACCACCAACCAGGACCGCACCAACTACTTCCAGAACGTGCCCACCACCGCGCTCGACATGGCGCTGTGGATGGAGTCCGACCGCATGGGCCACTTCATCAACTACGTCACCCCGGCCCTGCTCGACGAGCAGCGCGGCGTGGTGCAGAACGAGAAGCGCCAGGGCGAGAACCAGCCCTACGGCCAGTTCTACGAGCGCCTGCTCAAGGCCTCCTACCCCAAGGGCCATCCCTACAGCTGGACCACCATCGGCTCGATGAGCGACCTCAACGCCGCCTCGCCCGATGACGTCAAGCGCTTCTTCCAGACCTGGTACGGCCCCAACAACGCCGTTCTGGTGCTGGCCGGCGACATCGACCTGGCCACCGCCAAGGAAAAGGTCGCCAAGTACTTCGGCGACATCCCGGCCGGCCCGACCATGGCCCAGCCCAAGGTGGATCCGGCGCCGCGCACCGCGTCCACGCGCGAGACCATGACCGACCGCGTGCCGCAGACCCGCGTCTACCGCGCCTGGAACACGGCCGAGTACGGCCAGGCCGACGTCGAACGCCTGCAGCTGCTGGCCCAGGTGCTGGGCGGCTCGCGCTCCTCGCGCCTGGACAAGCGCCTGGTGTTCAACGACAAGCTGGCCGACAACGTGTCCGCCGGCGCCTGGTCCAACCTGCTCGGCGGCCTGTTCTTCATCCAGGTGGACGTGAAGCAGGGCGTGGACGTGGCCACCGTCGAGGCCGCGCTGGACGAAGAGCTGCGCAAGCTGATCAGCGAAGGCCCGACCGCGAGCGAGCTCGAGCAGGCGCGCACCGTCTACAAGGCCGGCTTCATCCGCGGCATCGAGCGCATCGGCGGCTTCGGCGGCAAGGCCGACGCCCTGGCCGAGTGCGCCGTCTACACCGGCGACCCGGGCTGCTTCCGCGAAAGCCTGGACGTGCTCGAGCAGGCCACCGCGGCCGACGTGGTGGCGGCCGGCAAGCGCTGGCTGTCGCGCGGCGACCACACCATCGTCGTGAACCCGGGAGAGCGCGTGGCCACGGTCGAGGAAGAATCCAAGACCCATCCGGACATGGCGCCGGTGCCGGCGGCCGATCCGAAGTACACCACCACGCCCAGCACGGTGGACCGCAGCAAGGGCGTGCCGCAGACCACCGAGTTCCCCGCGCTGAGCTTCCCCGAACTGCAGCGCGCCACGCTCAGCAACGGCATCAAGGTCATCCTGGCCGAGCGCAACACGATCCCGGTGGTGGCCATGAGCCTGGAGCTGCCGGGCGGCTATTCGGCCGACCTGGGCCGCAAGCTGGGCACGTCCAGCTTCACCTTCGGCATGCTCGACGAAGGCGCGGGCGACCTCGACGCCCTGGCCTTCGGTGACCGCGCCGAAAAGCTGGGCGCCAACCTGGCCGCCGGTGCCGCGCTCGACGGTGGCAATGCCTACCTGTCGGCGCTGAAGGAAAACCTCGATGAGTCGGTGGCGCTGTTCGCGCAGATGCTGCGTGCGCCGCGCTTCGACGACAAGGAAATCGAGCGCGTGCGCCAGAGCTGGATCGCCGGCATCAAGCAGGAGAAGGCGCGTCCGAACTCGGCCTCGCAGCGCATCCTGCCGCCGCTGCTGTACGGAGCGGGCCATCCCTACGCCATTCCGTTCACCGGCTCGGGCACCGAGGCCTCCATCGCCTCGCTGACCCGCGACGACCTGGTGGCCTTCCACAAGGCCTGGGTGCGTCCGGAAGGCGCCACCCTGATCGTCACCGGCGACACCACCCTGGCCGAGATCGTGCCGGTGCTCGAGAAGCACCTGGGCGACTGGAAGGGCGAAGGTCCGGCGCCGGCGCCGATCGCGGTGCCCACCGTGGCCCTGCCGTCCAAGCCCAGCGTTTACCTGGTGGACCAGCCGGGCGCGATCCAGGCCACGATCTTCGTCGGCCAGCTGGCCCCGTCCACGATGGATGCCAAGGCCACCGAGCTGGAGATCGCCAATTCCGTGCTGGGCGGTGAGTTCACTTCGCGCCTGAACATGAACCTGCGCGAGGACAAGCGCTGGGCCTACGGCAGCTACAGCTTCCTGCAGGGCGCGAAGGGACAGCGTCCGTGGGGCGCGTTCGCCAACGTGCAGATCGACAAGACCAGCGAGTCGATCGCCGAGCTCAAGCGCGAGATCACGGCCTTCGCCGATGGCAGCGAGCCGGCCACGGCCGAGGAAGTGGCCAAGATCCAGGCCACCGAGATCCGCAGCCTGCCCGGTTCCTTCGAGACGGCGAGTTCGGTGATGGGCGCCATCGGCGGCATCGTCCGCTTCAACCGCCCCGACGACTACGTGGTGCAGCGCCGCGCGAAGATCGAAGCGCTGACCCCGGCGGTCGTGCAGGCCCAGGCCGGCACCATCAAGCCCGAGGCCCTGACCTGGGTGATCGTGGGCGACCTGTCCAAGATCGAGGCCGGCATCCGCGGCCTCAACCTGGGCGAAGTGAAGGTGGTGGACGCCGACGGCCAGCCGGTGGCCCCGAAGCCGTAACCGCCCGGCTCATTGCGGGTTCAGCACGGCCGGGGCGACAATCCCGGCCGTGTTCTTTTTGGAGCAACCGATGCGAACCCTTGCGCTGGCCGTGCTGCTGATCCCCCTCGTCTCCGCCTGCACCTGGGTGAAGATGGCCCCCGGCGGCGCCGAGGTCCGCGTGGTCCGCGCCGACCAGTCCCTGGGCAGCTGCCAGCTCAAGGGCGAAGTGGCCGTATCGGTGAAGAACAGCGTCGGCTTCTACGAGCGCAACGACCTCAAGGTGCGCGACGAGCTGGAAACCCTGGCCCGCAACGAGGCCCCCAGCCTGGGCGCCGACACCATCCAGCCCAAGGGCGAACCCCTGGACGGCGAGCAGCGTTTCCAGGCCTACCGCTGCGGCACGGCGGTGGCCCCGGCCCGCAACACCGGCCCCAGCACGCGCGAAACCGCCGAGGGCACGGTCGAGACCTTCCCCATCGAAGACTGAGGCCCCGGCCCCGGTTCTTCACGCCGGCCCCCGGCCCAAGTGGAGCCGGGGCGCCGAAACGGGTAACCTTCGTGGGTTTCCGCCAAGGTCAACCCTGCCCATGTTGTTCCAGCACGTCTCCATCGCCGGCCTTGCGCACATCGATGCGCCGCACCGCCTGAGCTCGGCCGACATCAATGCCCAGCTCAAGCCCACCATGGACCGGCTGGGCATCAAGACCGATGTGCTGCAGGACATCGCCGGCATCTACGCCCGCCGCCTCTGGGACGACGAGACCCAGGCCAGCGACGCCGCCACCCTGGCGGCCGAGAAGGCCCTGGCCGACGCCGGCATCGACCGCAGCAAGATCGGCCTGCTGGTCAACACCTCGGTCAGTCGCGACTTCCTGGAGCCGTCCACCGCCTCCATCGTCTCGGGCAACCTGGGCATGGGCGAGAACTGCCAGAACTTCGACGTGGCCAATGCCTGCCTGGCCTTCCTCAACGGCATGGACATCGCCAGCCGCATGATCGAGCGCGGCGAGATCGAATACGCCCTGGTCGTGGACGGCGAGACCGCCAACCTGGCCTACAAGAAGACGCTCGAGCGCATGGCCTCCCCGGAAGTGACCGAGGAGCAGTTCCGCAACGAGCTGGCCACCCTCACCCTGGGCTGCGGCGCCGCGGCGATGGTGCTCTCGCGCGCCGAACTCACGCCCGATGCCCCGCGCTACCGCGGCGGCGTTACCAAGGCCGCCACGCAGTGGAACACCCTGTGCCGCGGCAACCTCGACCGCATGGTCACCGACACCCGCATGCTGCTGATCGAAGGCCTGAAGCTGGCCACGGCCACCTTCGGCGCCGCGCGCCAAGCCCTGGGCTGGGTGGTCGAGGAGCTGGACGAATTCGTCATCCACCAGGTGTCGCAGGTGCACACCCAGGCCTTCATCAAGGCCTTCGGCATCGACCCGAAGAAGGTGCTGACCATCTTCGCCGAGCACGGCAACATCGGCCCGGCCTCGGTGCCGATCGTGCTGAGCAAGCTCAAGGAAATGGGCCGCCTGAAGAAGGGCGACCGCGTGGCCCTGCTGGGCATCGGCTCGGGCCTGAACTGCTCGATGGCCGAGGTGGTCTGGTAAGCCAGCGCCTCCACCGGCATGCAGCAAGGCCCGCTTCGGCGGGCCTTGTCGTTTCCGGCCTCAGGCGGCCTGGCGTCGCGCCGGCGCCGACGGTGCGGCCAGCTCGCCGAACAGGTCCTTCGGGTCGCGCAGCGCGGGCACCAGGTGCGCCTCGTGGCCCAGGCCCAGTTCGCGGGCGCAGTCGCGCACCAGGCGCAGCGCCGAAAAATCCTCCAGCGCGAAGCCGACCGAATCAAACAGCGTGACTTCGGCGGCATTGCGGCGGCCCGCCGCCTGCACCGTCAGCACGCGCCAGAGTTCGGTCACCGGGAAGTCGGCCGGCATCTGCTGCACTTCGCCCTCGATCCGCGACTGCGGCTCGAACTCGACGAACACCGCCGCCTGCGCCACCACGGCCGCGGCCAGCTCGGTCTTGCCGGGGCAGTCGCCGCCGACGCCGTTGATGTGCATGCCCGGCTCGATCATCTCCGGGGTCAGGATGTCGGCATTGGCCTTGTCGGCGGTGACGGTGGTGACGATGTCGGCCCCGCGCACGGCCTGGGCCACGCTGGCGCTGCGAACCACGCGCAAGGTGGGGGCGGCAGTGGCCAGGTTGCGCACCAGCTTGTCGGTGGCGGCAAGGTCCACGTCATACACGCGGATTTCGTCGATGCCCATCAGATGGTGGAAGGCCAGCGCCTGGAACTCGCTCTGCGCGCCGTTGCCGATCAGGGCCATGCTGCGCGAATCCTTACGCGCCAGCAGCCGCGCCGCCATTACCGAGGTGGCGGCGGTGCGCAGCGCGGTGGTCAGCGTCAGCTCGCTGATCAGGCTGGGCATGCCGGTGTCCATGTCGGCCAGCACGCCGAAGGCCACCACCGTGGACAGACCCAGGCGGGTGTTGCCCGGGTGGCCGTTGACGTACTTGAAGCTGTACTCGCGCGCGTCGGCCACCGGCATCAGCTCGATCACGCCCAGCGGAGAATGCGCCGCGGCCCGCGGGCTCTTGTCGAACTCGGGCCAGCGCCGGAAATCGGCCTCCAGATAGTCCACCAGGCGGGCCAGCAGGGTCGGCAGGCCGTAGGTCGCGACGATGCGGGTCAGGTCCTGGGTGGTGAGCTGGGTCATGGCCATGGCGGGGCTCCGGATTCGGTGGACGGTGTGGCCATTGTCCGTACCGGGCCGTCAGTGCGAAACGGCAACAATGCAGCGTATGCGCCAGAAAGCTGCTAAATAGTCAGTACGAAATGCCGGATTGCGCAGATGGATGACCTCGACCACCGCCTGATCGCCAAACTGCGCCACGACGCCCGCGCGCCGGTCGCCGACCTGGCCATCGCCCTGGGTGTCTCGCGCGGCACCATCACCAACCGCATGGCCCGGCTGCAGCGCGACGGCGTGATCGCCGGCTACACCGTGCGCCTGCGCCCGGATGCCACCCCGGACGAGATCCACGCCTGGACCTCGCTGGCGGTGGAGGGCAACCAGCACCACGTGATCCGCGCCCTGCTCGGCGAGCCCGGCGTCTTTGCGCTGCACGACACCAACGGCCGCTGGGACCTGCTGGCCGAGCTGCGCGTGGGCAGCCTGGCCGACCTGTCCGGCACGCTCGAGCGCATCCGCCGCATCCCCGGGGTCAGCGCCACCGAAACCAGCGTGCACCTGCAGACGTTCCGCGGCTGATCCCGCCCGGGGCGGGCCGGGCGCCCTTGCCAAACAAACTAAAACGCTTGTAAAAGATTCCGGAGGCCGCCGTTTACGGCCCGGGAGTCCCCTGTGATCCGATCGCGCGCCCTGCCCCTCGCCCTGCGCCGCAGCCTGCTGGCGCTGTCTCCGCTGGCCGCCACGGCCGCCCTTGCGGCCCCCGGCCCGACCGCGGCCGCGGAGGGCGACGTGGGCCTCGACGCCGTCAAGGTCACCGGTTCACGCCTGGCCCGGGGCACGCCCGAAGGCGCGACGCCCCTGTGGGTGATCGACCGCGAGGCAATCGATGCCAGCGGCGATTTTTCCGTGGCCGATCTCCTGCGCGACCTGCCCCTGGCCACGACCGGAAATTTCCGGCCCCAGTCCGGAAGCACCGCCCAGTCGCTGGCCACGGTGGACCTGCGCGGCCTCGGGCCCAACCGCACTCTGGTGCTGGTGGACGGCCGGCGCGCGCCGACCAACCCGATGAGCGCGTCCTTCGGCGCCGACCTCAACGCCATTCCGCTGTCGGCGGTGGAGCGCATCGAAATACTGGCCGACGGCGCGTCCGCGATCTACGGCGCCGATGCGATCGGCGGCGTGGTCAACATCATCCTGCGCCGCGACTTCGAAGGCGCGCAGCTGCGCTACGGCCGCGGCTGGAGCGAAGCCGAGGGCGGCGACACCGAGGAGATGTCGATGCTGATGGGCGGCGGCAGCGAGCGCACCCGCCTGGTCGCCGGCGCCTCGGCCTCGCGGCGCGGCATTGTGTTTACCCGCGACCAGATCGGCGGCGCCGTGCGCGGCGTGGGCCTGTACGGCAACAACTACTACGACTGGAGTACCGGCAGTGCGCGCGCCGTGCCCGGCTTCGACTGCAGCCAGGGCGCGTTCTACGTGCAGGACAACGGGCTGTGCGGCTTCGACTTCAACCAGGTCGCGGCCAACGAGGCCAAGCTCAGCCGGGTGGGACTCGACGTTCGCGCCGACCACCAGATCAACGATCGCTGGAATCTTTATTCCAGCGCCAGCCTGACCCGGGTCGAAAGCTTCGGCCGCTATGCCCCCACGCCGGGACTGCTGGTGGTGGACGACGGCAGCCCCAACGACGTGGATCCCACCGACGGCCTTCCCACCTATTTTTTCCACCGCTTTGCCGCGGCGGGCAACCGCGACGAATTCACCGAGGCCAGCAACCTGGACTTCGTGCTCGGCTTCCAGGGCCAGCTCACCGACCGCGTGCAGATCGACGTGGGCCTGCGCCGCGCCGACTACCGGTTCGTGTCGCTGGGTCGCGGCTACATCGTTTCCGACATCGCCAACGAGGCCGCCAACTCCGGCCGCTACGACCTCTCCGATCCCTACGGCGCCGACCCGTCGCTGCTGTCCAGCCTGCAGGCCACGCTGAGCACGGATGCGCGCTGGCGCAGCGACGAGATCCATGCGACCGCCGAAGTTGACCTGTTCGACCTCGGCGGCGGCCGCTCGCGCGCCGTGTTCGGCGCCGAGCACCGGCGCGGCACCTACTACAGTCGCTTCGACTCGCTGTCGGAGGCCGGCGCGATCCTCGGCACCGCCGGCAACTCTTCCGGCGGCGACCGCGACGTGGACGCGGTGTTCTTCGAGTGGCTGCTGCCGTTCGTGAGCAGCTTCGACCTCAGCCTGGCCGGCCGCTACGACGACTACAGCGACTACGGCCAGGAGTTCTCGCCCCGGGTGGCGCTGCGCTGGCAGCCGCTGGATCCGCTCACCTTCCGTGCGTCCTGGGGCCAGGGCTTCGTGGCGCCGGGCCTGGACATCCTGACCCAGGCCCCGACCTTCTCGGCCGAACCGATTTCCGATCCCGCCACCTGCCTCGCCCTGGGCGCCCCGTCCAACTGCCAGACCCAGGTGGACACGGTCACGCTGGCCAACCCGGACCTCGGCTCGGAACGCGCCGAGCACGCCAGCCTGGGCCTGAGCTACGACGCCACCGCCTGGATGAGCCTGGGCGTGGACTACCACCGCGTCCGCGTGGACGACCGCATCTCGAAGTTCACGCCGCAGGAGGTGGTGGTTTTCGCCGCCAATCCAGGCCTGTACGGCCCGCTGCCGGCCGGCCTGGGCGTGGACCGTGGACCCGATGGCCGGATCCAGCGCATCACGTCCGGCTACGTCAATCGGGGCCGGGTCGAGACCGACGGAGTGGACCTGCGTATCGGCCTGGATTTCGGCCTGGGCGACTGGGGCGCGCTGGACAGCCAACTGGCCGTGTCGCACGTGCTGGACTACACGATAGACAGCGGCCTGGGGCGCTTCGACCTGCTGGGCCGGCCGGGCTACCCGGACCTGCGCGCCGCGCTGTCCAACACCTGGCGCCTCGGCGATGTGTCGGTGACCTGGAACGTCAACCATATCGGCGACCACGGTGGCGACAGCGGCAGCGCGCGCATCGGCAGCTACGCCACCCACGACCTGCAGCTGACGTGGCGGGCCCCATGGGACGGCCGCATCACGCTGGGCGCCACCAACCTGGGCGACCGCCATCCCGCGCAGGTGCCCTACGACGGGCGGCCCTACAACTTCTATCTGTACGACGGCTACGGGCGAACGACTTACCTGCGTTACACCCAGGCCTTCTGATCCCGGGGCGGACAGGGCGGGCACCGGCGCAGGGTCGGGTAGAATCCCCGCCCATGACTGCCAGCCCCCTCAGCGCCGAACAGGCGCGTGTCCTCGCCAAGGGTCCGTTCCCGGACTATCCGTTCACCCCCAAGGCCTTCGTGCATCCCAACGGCCTGACCCAGAGCTATCTGGACGAGGGCGAGGGCGACCCGATCGTGATGCTGCACGGCAACCCCTCGTGGAGCTACTACTGGCGCCACCTGGTGCTGGCCCTGCGCGGCGACTACCGCTGCATCGTGCCCGACCACATCGGCATGGGCCTGTCGGACAAGCCGGCCGACAAGGACTACGGCTACACGCTGCGCAACCGCGTGCAGGACCTGGACCGGCTGCTGGATTCGCTGAACCTGGGCGACGACATCACCCTGGCCGTGCACGACTGGGGCGGCATGGTCGGCTTCGGCTGGGCGCTCAAGCACGCCGCGCGCGTGAAGCGCCTGGTCATCCTCAACACCGCGGCCTTCCCGCTGCCGGCCGACAAGCCCCTGCCCTGGCAGCTCAAGCTGGGCCGCAACTGGGGCCTGGGCGAATGGCTGATCCGCGGCGCCAATGCCTTCGCCGCCGGCGCCACCCGCGACGGCGTGGTGTCGCCGATGCCGGACGACGTCAAGCGCGCCTTCCTGGCGCCCTACGACAGCTGGGCCAACCGCATCTCGACCGTGCGCTTCGTGCAGGACATCCCGCTCAAGGACGGCGACCGCGCCTGGGACCTCGTCGAGGAGGCCGGCCGCCGCCTGCCCGACTTCGCCAACCGGCCCACCTTCATCGGCTGGGGCCTGCGCGATTTCGTGTTCGACCACCATTTCCTGAAGGTGTTCGAAGCCACGCTGCCCCGGGCCGAGAAGCAGATCTACGACGATGCCGGGCACTACGTGCTGGAGGACAAGCACGCCGTTCTGGTGCCGCGCATCCGCGACTTCCTGGACCGCAACCTGCTGTGAACGCCGGCAACATCGCGGCGGCGCTGCCGCGACTGGCGGCGGAAGCGCCCGACCGGATCGCGATGCGCTGCCCCGGGACGCGCGGGCCCGACGGCTACGCGCGCTATGACCTGACCCTGAGCTACCGCGAGCTGGATGCGCGATCGGATGCGATCGCCGCCGGCCTGGGCCGGCACGGCATCGCCCGCGGCGATCGCGTGGCGCTGATGGTGCGGCCCTCGCCGGAGTTCTTCCTGCTGATGTTCGCGCTGTTCAAGCGCGGCGCGGTGCCGGTGCTGGTGGATCCGGGCATCGACCGGCGCGCGCTGCGGCAGTGCCTGGACGAGGCGCAGCCCCAGGCCTTCATCGGCATTCCGCTGGCGCACGCGGCGCGCGTTCTGCTGCGCTGGGCGCGCAGTGCGCGGGTCCTGGTCACGGTCGGACGGCGCTGGTTCTGGGGCGGCGTGGACCTGGCGGCGGTGGAGGCGGCCGGTGCCGGCGCCGGTCCGCAGCTGGCCGACACGCAGGGCGACGAGGTCGCGGCGATCCTGTTCACCTCCGGATCCACCGGCGTGCCCAAGGGCGTGGTGTATCGGCACCGTCATTTCGTGGCGCAGGTGGCGCTGCTGCGCGAGGCCTTCGGCATCCAGCCCGGCGGCGTGGACCTTCCGACCTTCCCGCCGTTCGCGCTGTTCGATCCGGCGCTGGGCCTGAGCTCGATCATCCCCGACATGGACCCGACGCGGCCGGCCAAGGCCGATCCGCGCAAGCTGGTGAAGGCGATGCAGGACTTCGGCGTGGACCAGCTGTTCGGTTCGCCGGCGCTGATGCGCGTGCTGGCCGGGCACGGCGCGCCGCTGCCCGGACTGCGTCGCGTCACGTCGGCCGGCGCGCCGGTGCCGGCCGACGTGGTGGCGCGCATGCGCGCGCTGCTGCCTTCCGATGCGCAGTTCTGGACGCCTTACGGCGCCACCGAATGCCTGCCGGTGGCGGTGATCGAGGGCCGCGAGCTGGAATCCACCCGCGAGGCCACCGAGCAGGGCGCCGGCACCTGCGTGGGGCGGCCGGTGCCGCCCAACGAGGTGCGCATCATCGCCATCACCGACGAGGCCATCGCCGACTGGGGACAGGCCCGGGTGCTGGGTGCCGAGGCGATCGGCGAGATCACCGTGGCCGGGCCCACCGCCACCGACGAATACTTCAACCGGCCCCAGGCCACCGCGCTGGCCAAGATCCGCGAGACCCTGGCCGACGGCAGCACCCGCATCGTGCACCGCATGGGCGACCTGGGGCGTTTCGATGCGCAGGGCCGGCTGTGGTTCTGCGGGCGCAAGAGCCATCGCGTGCGCACGGCCGAAGGCGGCCTGTACACCGAGCAGGTCGAGCCGGTGTTCAACGTGCATCCCGAGGTGCTGCGCACCGCCCTGGTCGGCGTGGGCGAGCCGGGCCAACAGCGGCCGGTGCTGTGCGTGGAAATGCGCCCGGGCCTGCCGCGCGGCGAGCACGCGCGCGTGCTGGCCGAACTGCGGAAGCTGGGGCAGGGCTTCGTGCACACCGCGCGCATCGAAACCTTCCTGGTGCACCCGGGCTTCCCCGTGGACATCCGCCACAACGCCAAGATCACCCGCGAGATCCTTGCGCCCTGGGCCGACCGACGCTGCCGGGACGGTGCCGCATGAAAGTGCTGGTGACCGGTGGCGCGGGTTTCCTCGGGCAGGCGCTGTGCGCGGGCCTGGTGGCCCAGGGGCATGAGGTGACCAGCTTCCAGCGCAGCCACTCGACTGCGCTGGACGCGATGGGCGTGCGCCAGGTGCGCGGCGATCTGGCCGACGCGGCCGCGGTGACGGCGGCGTTCGCGGGGCAGCAGGCCATCTTCCACAACGCCGCCAAGGCCGGTGCCTGGGGCAGCTACGACAGCTATTTCCAGGCCAACGTGGTCGGCACACGCAACGTGCTGGCGGCGATGCGCCAGCACGGCATTCCGACCCTGGTCTACACCTCCACGCCCAGCGTGACCCACAGCGGCCGCACGCCGGTGGAAGGCGGCAATGAAGCCGATACGCCCTACGGCCACGGTTTCAAGGCGCCCTACCCGGCCACCAAGCTGGTGGCCGAGCGCGAGGTGCTGGCGGCCAACGACGCGACCCTGGCCACGGTGGCGCTGCGCCCGCGGCTGATCTGGGGGCCGGGCGACACCCAGCTGCTGCCGCGCCTGGCCGAGCGCGCGCGTGCGGGCCGGCTGCGTTTCATCGACGGCGGCCACAACCGCATGGACACCACCTACATCGACAATGCGGCGCAGGCGCACCTGGATGCGTTCGCGGCGCTGCGCCCGGGCGCGGCCTGCGCCGGGCGCGCGTATTTCATTTCCAACGGCGAACCGCGGCCGGTGCGCCAGATCGTCAACGACATGCTGGCCGCGGCCGGCGTGCCGCCAGTCACCGGCGAAGTGCCGTACGCGGTGGCGTACGCGGCCGGTGCGCTGCTCGAGCCGGTCTGGAAACTGCTGCGGCTGGGCGGCGAGCCGCCGATGACCCGGTTCCTGGCCGAGCAGCTGTCCACGCCGCACTGGTATGACATCTCCGCGGCCGCGCGCGATTTCGGCTACCTGCCGCGCGTGTCCACCGCCGAGGGACTGCAGCGCCTGGCCCGCTGGTGGCACGACCCGGCGCGACCGGCCTGAACCGCGGGCCCGGCGCGCACCGGGGCCTTGGCCGCATTCACCCGTGCGTGCATCGCGCTTCCCCTAGAATGGCGCCATGACGCAAGCTGCCGCTTCACCCTTCGATGCCCTCAAGCCCCTGGCCGGCCGCGCGCTGGAGCAGGCGCTCAACCGTCTGGTCGCGCTGGATCCCGACACCGGCGCTGCGCTGGCGCGGCTAGAGGGCCGCCGCATCGGCCTGGCGCTGGAGGCGCCGCCGGTCGCGCTCGACATCCGCGTGGCCGAGGGCCGCCTGCGGGTCGGCCCGCCCTCTGTCGAGCCCGACCTGGGCATCCGCGCCACGCTCTCGGGCGTGCTGTCGCAGCTGCCGTTCCTGCGTACGCCGGGGGCGCCGCCGGTGGGCAAGGTGCGCATCAACGGTGATGCCGAACTCGCGCGCACCGTGCAGCAGCTGGCCAAGGGCTTCGATCCGGACTGGGACAAGCCCTTCGCCGACGTGCTGGGACCCGTGATCGGCCCGCAGGTGTCGCGCGTGCTGCGCGAGGGCCTGAAGGCCGGCGCCGGTTTCGCCAAGGGCTTCACCCGCGACGGCGTGGACTACCTCACCGAGGAATCGCGCGACCTGGTCGGCAAGGCCGAACTGGCCGCCTTCCTGGACGACGTGGACGAACTGCGCGATCGCGCCGAACGCCTGGCCGCGCGCGCGGCGCGCCTGCCGCCGGAGCGCGACGCGTGAATCCGGTGCGCCTGCTGCGCGGCGGCAAGACCGGCTTCAGCGCCAGCCTGCGCGCGCTGGGCATTGCCCGCGTGCTGCTGCGCCACCGGCTCGACGATTTCCTGGAAACCACCGTGCTCGGCCGCTGGTTGTGGCTGCTGCGGCCGATCACCCCGGCGCGCAGCGCGGCCGACCTGCCGCGCGGCGCACGCCTGCGGCTGGCGCTGCAGGAGCTGGGCCCGATCTTCGTGAAGTTCGGCCAGGTGCTGTCCACGCGCCGCGACCTGCTGCCGCCCGACATCGCGCAGGAGCTGACCCTGCTGCAGGATCGCGTGGCGCCGTTTCCCGGCGAGGACGCGCGGGCGCGCATCGAGGCGGCGCTGGGACGGCCGGTCTCGGAAGTGTTCGCCGAGTTCGACCTCACGCCGCTGGCCTCGGCCTCGATCGCCCAGGTGCACGCCGCGCGCCTGCACGATGGCCGCGAGGTGGTGGTCAAGGTGCTGCGGCCCGGCATCCGCAAGCAGATCGCGGCCGACGTGGACCTGCTGCGCACGCTGTCCACGCTGGCCGACCGCCACCATCCCAATGCCGACAAGATCCGGCCGCAGGAAGTGGTGTCGGAGATCGAGGCCACGCTCTACGCCGAGCTCGACCTGCAGCGCGAGGGCGCCAATGCCAGCCTGATGCGCCGCACCTGGCTGGGCAGCGATGACCTGTACGTGCCCGAGGTGTTCTGGGATTACAGCACCGAGACGGTACTGACGATGGAGCGCGTGCGCGGCATTCCGTCGGATGATGTGGCGGCGCTGGATGCCGCGGGCATCGACCGGCGCGCGCTGGCGGCCAAGGGCGTGCGGGTGTTCTACACGCAGGTGTTCCGCGACAACTTCTTCCACGCCGACGCGCACGCCGGCAACATCTGGGTGGATGCGACGCGCACGGAGAACCCGCGTTTCATCGCCATCGATTTCGGCATCGTCGGCCAGCTCGACCGGCGCGACCAGTACTACCTGGCCGAGAACTTCATGGCCATCTTCCAGCGCGACTACCGGCGCATCGCCGAGCTGCACGTGGAGGCGGGCTGGATGCCGGCGCACATCCGCATCGACGAGCTTGAGGCCGCCACGCGCGCGGTGTGCGAGCCCTACTTCACCCGGCCGCTGAGCGAGATCTCGCTGGGCGAGGTGCTGGCCAAGCTGTTCAAGACCGCGCAGCGCTACGAGCTGACGCTGCAGCCGCAGCTGATCCTGCTGCAGAAGACCCTGCTCAACATCGAGGGCGTGGGCCGGCTGCTGGATCCCAAGCTCGACATCTGGGCCGAGGCGCGGCCGGTGCTGGAACGCATCCTGCGCGACCGCTACAGCCCCGCGCGGCTGGGCGAGGAGTTCCGCAAGCGGCTGCCGGAGCTGATCACCCACGCGCCCGACATGCCGCGCCTGCTGCACGACTTCCTGGCCCAGCAGGTGCGCGGCCAGCACAGCATCCACATGCGCAGCGAAGACTTGGCCGAACTGGCCCGCATCTCGAAGGCGGGCCAGCGGCAGACGGTGTACGCGATCCTGGGCACCGGCCTGATGGTGGTGGCCGCGGTGCTGGTGGGCCTGGATGCCGGCGGTCCGCGCATGCTCGGCATTCCCGCCGCCGCCGGCATTGCCGGCCTGGGTGCCTTCGGCGCCTTCCTCGCCGCCTGGCCCCGCCGCTGAAACAGAGAAAACATACCAGGTATGTTTTTATGTGCTGTCTGGCGGAAAACGGACGGTAAATAAAAACATACCTGGTATGTTTTCTCTGTTTCAGCAGCGTCAGGGGCAGGTGAGGCCAATCGGCGTCAGCAGTTTCTCCAGCGCCAGCGTCTGCGTGCCCGTGCTGCCCGACAGCTGCACCGTGGCCGAGCGACAGCTGTTGAAGGTGATGCGGGCCGTGCCCCAGGGCGTGTAGACGCGCGAGCCGGTGAAGTTGCTCCAGGTGGCGCCGGTGACGAAGGACATCGGCACGTCGATGGGCTGGCCGTAGCCGAAGGTCTGGCGGTTGGGGCGGTAGTCGCCGTACAGCCACAGATGCTCGCCGGAATTGCCGAAGCCGTAGAAGAACAGGATGAAGCGCTGGTCATCCACCATCTCCAGCGTGAAGCCCTGCCCCGAGGTTGCCAGGTTGAACCAGCTGCCCTGGATCTCGTTCGGGAACGGCCCGCTGGCCGGCACCGCATTGCCCACCCGGAAGGTGTGCCGGATCACCTGGCCCTGCAGCGTCGCCTCCAGCGTCCACAGTCCCAGCGCGGCGTTGGCCGGCAGCGCCTGGTTCCAGTACCAGTACGCGCCGCTGTAGTACTCCGGCGTGCTGCCGGTCTCGGCCATGTCGAAGTTCCAGCTCGACTCGACCGTGCCGTTGGGCCGCAGCAGCCGGAACTGCGTCACCATGCCGCGCCCCACGTCGCGGTAGGCGGCCATGAAGGTGATCGGGTCGCCGGGGTTGAACACGTCCTTGAAGTTGGGCACGTCGGTGGTGTTCGGGCACTGCGGGTACACCGGCGGCGCGCTGTGGGTGGAGATGCGGTTGATGCGGGTGTCGCGGTAGGGCCGCTGGCTGGCCCACGATGAAGTCACCGCATTGCACTGGCCCTGGTAGGGATCGAGCACCGGCGCGTTGACGGAATTGTTCGCGCGCAGCTCCAGATGCAGGTGCGGCCCGGTGGAAATGCCCGAACTGCCGACCTTGCCCAGCACCGTGCCCGCCGCCACCTGCGTGCCGATCGGCAGCGACGTGACCGAGTTGCGCTTGAGGTGCAGGTAGCGCGCGATGCTGCCGTCGCCGTGCAGGATGATCACGTAGTTGGCGTTGTCGGGCGCGTCGAAGGAACAGCTGCGATCGCTGGCGCCGTCGCGCTTCTCGATCAGGGTGCCGGGCGCGGTCGCGATCACGTCCACCGCGCCCGAGTCCATCAGGTGCCAGGGGAAGGGCCAGATGAAGTAGTCGATGCCGCGATGGTTGTAGCCGGCCGCGGTGTCGTAGCTGCGGGTGCCGCAGGTGTACTCGCGCACCTGGTTGGGAAAGGCCGGGTTGAGGTCCACGAAGTTGGAGATGCCCGACCAGTCGCTGCCGACGCCGGGCGTCGGGCCCATCGGCCAGGTCAGGCCGGTGAGCGCCTTGGGCTGGAACCGGAACTGGCCCGTGCTGCGCAAGGTCTCGATGTTCTCGGCCACGCGCTTGACGATCTCGCGGTCCAGCTCGGGCGACACCTGGTCGGCGGCCTCCTGCGTGGCCATGATCCGGCCGCCATCGGGCGGGCGGGCCGCGGCGGGCGTGGCCGCCAGCAGGGCGCACAACAGGAACAGCAGCGGGCGCGGCGTGGCCATGGCATCGGTCCCCGGATGGCGGTGTGGAAACGCAGCCTACGCCCCGCCGGCGCGCCGCGCATCTGCCGGAAGACAGGGCGCGGCGTGCGAGAATCGCCGCCCCTTCCCAGCGTGAGCCCGCATGAACCAGGCCCTGGACGTGCTGCACGCCGACGACCAGTTGGCGGTCGTGAACAAGCCCGCCGGCCTGATGGTGCACGACAGCGCCCTGGCCCGCGGCGAGACCGATTTCGCCGCCGACCGGCTGCGCGAGCAGTTCGGCCGGCCCGTGTTCCTGGTCCATCGCCTCGACCGCGCCACCAGCGGCTGCCTGCTGCTGGCCTTCGATCGCGACAGCGCCTCGGCGCTGGGCAAATCGCTGATGTCGCAGGACTTCGACAAGCAGTACCTGGCCGTGTGCCGCGGCTGGCCCGAGCCCGCGCAGGGCGTCATCGACCATGCGCTCGACGGCGGCCCCGGCAAGCCGCAGAAGAAACCGGCCATCACCGACTACGCACGACTGGCCACGGCGGAACTGGCGCAGCCCAGCGCGCAGCATCCAAGCTCGCGCTATGCGCTGCTGTGCTGCCGGCCGCGCACCGGTCGCTTCCGGCAGATCCGCCGCCACCTCAAGCACATCCACCACCACCTGATCGGTGATTCCAGCCATGGCGATGGCCGCCACAACCAGGCGTTCCGAAGGATGGGCGTGCACCGCATGCTGCTGCACGCCTGGCAGCTGTCGTTCACGCACCCGCTGGATGGCCGGCGCATGACCGTCGTGGCGCCAGGCGATGCGCAGTGGCTGCGCGCGTTCGCACAGCTGGGCTGGGAGATGCCCGACGAATCCGCATTACTTGCGACCGATGTGGCCATTCCGGCATCCCCCTATAGTCCTTCCCTGATCGCCCCACCGGAGTTGCCATGACCGCTTCCCGCCCGTTGATGCTTGCGCTGTGCCTGGCGCTGTCCGCGCTGTCCTCGTCGGCACTGGCGCAGACGCCGCCGCCCACGCCCAAGGACAACGAGCGCACCGGCGACGAGAAATACATCATGAGCACCACCGGCTTCCTCGATTACCACCCCGACCTGCGCCATCGCCTGGCCGGTCAGGGTCACTATCGGAAGAAGCGGTACGAACAGGCGCTGGCTTCCTTCATGCGCGGCGCGCGCTTTGCCGACAAGCCCTCGCAGGCCATGGTTGGCGAGATGCTCTGGAAAGGCGAGGGCGCGCCCATGGACCGACCCATGGCCTACCTGTGGATGGACATCGCGGCCGAGCGCGGCTACCGCCTGATGCTGGCCAAGCGCGAGCACTACTGGAACGCGCTCACCGAAGCCGAGCGCGCCCGCGCGCTGGAGCTGGGCGATGCCCTGTATGGCGAATACGCCGACGCCTACGCCAAGCCGCGCATGGAGCGGCAGCTGCGTCGCGCCCGCCTCAACCGCACCGGCAGCCGGGTCGGCGCCAATTCCGGCTTCCTGCAGATCGAGATCCCGGGCCCGGGCGGCTCGCGCGTGGTCGACGGCAGCACCTATTACGCCGACAAGTACTGGAAGCCTTCCGAGTACTGGCGCATGCAGGACGAGGACTGGAAGGAATTCGGCGAGGGTACGGTCGAGATCGGCGACATCCAGTCCGTCGGTGAGCCCACCATTCCCGAGGACGAGAGTGAGTCCCCGGAAGCGGATCCGCGCTGACACGGGCAAGGGCGGGAGCGCGTGCCGCGAGGGATTGACAAATAAATCTACAGACGTAATAGTTCAGATATTACAAATGTAGAATAATCGGCCCGTGGCCTGCGGGCCATCGATCCCCCCACCGAAAGGAGCCTCCCGTGCGCAAATTCTTCCCCGCAGTCCTGGTCGGGCTCGCGCTGCTCGCCGCCGGCGGCCAGGCCGCGGCCCAGATCACCGACCGGGACGACCGCCGCATCATCACCACCGAAGGTTTCCTGACGGCCCACCCGGACCTGCGCTACCGCCTCGAAGGCCTGGACGCGTACGAGAAGGGCAAGCACGCCGAAGCCCTGGGCCTGTTCACGCGGGCGGCCAAGTACGCCGACAAGCCCTCCCAGAGCATGCTGGGTGAAATGCACTGGAAAGGCTTGGGCGTGCCGGTGGACCGCGCCATGGCCTACGTCTGGATGGACCTGGCCGCCGAGCGCGGCTACCCGCTGATGGTGGCCAAGCGTGAAAGCTACTGGCGCGACCTGGACGAGGCCGAGCGCGCCCGTGCGCTGTCGCACGGCGACAAGATGTACGGCGAGTACGGCGACGACGTCGCCAAGGCCCGCATGCGCCTGATGCTGCGCCGCGAGCGGCTCTGGGGAACCGGCAGCCGCGTGGGCTCCACCGGCAACCTGCGCATCATGATCCCCACCGCCAGCGGCGTGCGCTACGTCTCGGGCGACGACTACTACGACCGCAAGTTCTGGCAGCCCGACCTCTATTTCCAGTGGCAGGACCAGGACTGGAAGCGCACCGGCAAGGCCACGGTGGAAGTGGGCGAAGTGCAGACCCGTCTGACCGAAGACGAGGCCGGGGCCGGATCCGACGACGAGCCCTGACGGCAGGACAGCGGCGGCGGCGGCGGCGATAATGCCCCCTTCGCCGCCGCCGGACACCGCCTTGGCCAAGCTCTATTTCTATTATTCGGCGATGAACGCCGGCAAGACCACCACGCTGCTGCAGAGCGCGCACAACTACCACGAGCGCGGCATGCGCACGCTGATCCTCACGCCGCGCCTGGACGACCGCTACGGCGAGGGCGTGGTGGCCTCACGCATCGGGCTAAAAGCCCGCGGCACCATCTTCGGCCGCGAGGACGACCTGCTGTCGCGCGTGCAGTCCGACATCGACGCGCGCGGGCCGCTGCACTGCGTGCTGGTGGACGAGGCGCAGTTCCTGTCCAAGGCCCAGGTCTGGCAGATCACCGAGATCGTGGACCGCCTGAAGGTGCCCGTGCTGGCCTACGGCCTGCGCACCGATTTCCGCGGCGAACTGTTCGAGGGCAGCCAGTACCTGCTGGCCTGGGCCGACAACCTGGTGGAGATCAAGACCATCTGCCACACCGGCCGCAAGGCCACCATGGTGGTGCGCGTGGACGAGCACGGCCGCGCGATCACCGATGGCCCGCAGGTGGAGATCGGCGGCAACGACCGCTACGTGTCGGTCAGCCGCGGCGAGTTCAAGAAGATCATGGCCGGCGAAGGACGCATCGACCTGCAGCAGCCGCAGCTGCCGCTGGGCTGAGGGCGCCCGCGCTCAGCGACAGGCTGCGGTCGCGGCCAGTTCGTCGAGCAGGCGCTGGCGCTCGGGCTGGCGTGCGCTGGCCTCCGCCAGCATCCGGTCGCGCACGACGCGGGCGGCGCTGTCATCGCCCCGCAGGCAATGCCAGCGCGCCTGCAGCGCCTGGATCCGCCAAAGTCCCTGTTCAGCCTCGGGCGTGCGCACTCGCGGTGCGGCCAGCAGCCCCTGCAGTCCATTTTCGGCGCCGTCGAAATCGCGCGCCACCAGCAGGGCCTGTACCCGCGCAAGGGCAATGCTTTCCAGCGCCAGGTCATCGGCCGCCAGTCCCGCCGCCAGCAGTCGCTGCTGCGCCGAGCTGAGCAGGGCCTGTGCCGCGTCGCTGTTGCCGCGCGCCATCGCCACGTCCGCCAGCAGGCCGTCGGCGCGCGCGGCCAGCAGGGCATCGGTGGCCAGCGCAATCTGCTGGCACTCGTGCGCCAGCAGCTCGGCACTGTCGGCCTGGCCCAGGGCCAGGCGAACCTGTGCCAGGTCGCACAGCACCGAGCCGCGCAGGCCCAGCTCGTTGCTCCGACGCCTCAGCTGCAGGCTGCGCTGGAAGGCATCCTGCGCCAGCGGAAGCTGGCCCTGTTCCCAGGCCAGGCGGCCCATCTGCTGCCAGGATGACGCCACCTCCGGATGCTCCGGACCGAACCGGGCCAGCAGGCGATCGTGCGCGGTACGCAGCAGGCGGTCGGCCTCCTCCAGCTTGCCGGCCTCGACCAGGATCGCGCCCAGCGGCCGCTGCACGCCGGTGCTGGCCGGATGGCCGGGACCGAATCGGTTCAACGCGATCTCCAGCGCCTGGCGATACGAGGCCTCGCTTTCCAGCGGATCGCCGATGGCGCGGTGCAGGCCGCCCAGGTCGCGCCAGATCTCCACGCCCAGGGCATTGCGGTCGCCGCCGCTTTCGCGCAGCAGGCCCAGCGCGGCGCGCATGCCGGTGATGGCTTGGGCGTACTTGCCCTCGTCGGCCAGCAGGCTGGCCAGGTCGGCCTGGCTTTCGGCCTGCAGCGCCTTCGACAGACCGGGGCCGCTGCGAAGCGCGAGCGCCGAACTGAAAAGATCGCGTGCCACTTCGCCGCCGCCCAGGCTGCGGTGGCATCGGCCCAGCTGGGAAAGGAACTCCGACACTTCACGCGGATGCCGGGTCGCCTGCTCTTCGCTGACCTTCATCCAGGGCATCAGCGCGCGCTCGCACACTTCCGGCTGGCCCAGCGCACGCAGGCTGCGTCCGCGCAGCGCCGCCGCCTCGATGCCGATGCGCGCCGGCGCTTCGCCCGACACGCTCGACAGCACCTGCGACTGCCGGTCCAGCAGCTCCAGCGCCTGGCGGTCGTCGCCCAGGCCCTGGCGCAGGCGCGCCACCAGGCCCAGCAGCTCGGCGCGGGCCTGCGGCTGGCCGAGCAGTTCGGTGTCGGCGCGGCGCACGCCCGCGTCCAGCAGCGTGCGCACGTCCAGCCCGGTGCCGCTGCCGGCCTGGTCGGTGTTCTCGAACAGCGCGACCACGAAATCCTGCATGGCCTGCGCGCGGTCGGCCTCGGACAGCGCCTTGCGCGCCTGCCAGGACACGAACAGCAGCGCCACCACCAGCACCGTGGTCACCGACGTGCCCACGCTGATCGCCAGCGCGTTGCGGCGCAGGAACTTCTGCGCGCGGTAGCCCAGGCTCTGCGGCCGCGCCAGCACCGGCTCGCCGTCCATGTGCCGGCGCAGGTCCTGGGCCAGCGCCTCCACCGAGACATAACGGTCGTCCGGCGCCTTGGCCAGGGCCTTGAGCAGGATGTTGTCCAGGTCGCCGGCCAGTTCGCTGGCGACGCGGCGCGGATGCGCCACGCCGCTCTCGCGCGCCAGCTTCAGCGCACCCACCGACGGCCGCACCGGGTCGCCCGTGAGGATGGCTTCTTCCCAGGCGGCATCGCTGGTGCGCGCCGGGTCGTAGGGCTTGCGCCCGGTCAGCAGTTCGTACAGCACCACGCCGAGCGAATACACGTCGGTCATGGTGGTGATCACGCCGTTGCGCAGCTGCTCGGGCGCCGCGTAGTGCAGGGTGAAGGCGCGCGTGCCGGTGCCGGTGATCTCGGGATTGCCCTCCACCGGTTCGTCCAGCAGCTTGGCGATGCCGAAGTCGAGCAGGCAGACCTCGCCGGCCGACGTGACCAGGATGTTGGACGGCTTGAGGTCGCGGTGCACCACCAGGTTGGCGTGCGCATGGCTCACCGCCGCGCACACCTGCAGGAACAGCCGCAGCCGGTCGTTGGTGGACAGCGCCAGCTGCCGCGCGTACTGCGTGATCGGCTCGCCCTGCACGTAGTCCAGCGCCAGGTAGGGCTGGCCGTCGCTGCTCACGCCGGCATCGAGCAGGCGCGCGATGTGGGCATGGCCCAGCCGCGCCAGGATCTGCCGCTCGCGGGTGAAGCGGTTGCGCAGGCCGGCATCGCCCAGGCCGGGCCGCAGCAGTTTCAGCGCCACGCGCCGCTGGTACAGGCCGTCGGCGCGCAGCGCCAGCCACACCTGGCCCATGCCGCCTTCGCCCAGCGGGCGTTCCAGCTTGTAGGGCCCGATCGACTGGCCGGCCTGCGGCGCGAACAGCGCGGCATCCACCACCGAGTTGGCCAGGAAATCCGGGCGCTCGTCCTCGAGCGCGATCATCTTCTTCAGCTCATCGGCCAGTCCGGCGTCGCCGGCCGTGATTTCGGCCAGCCGGCGCGCGCGCGCCGGCGGTTCCAGCTCAAGCATCTCGTCGAGCAGGGCCGACAGGGTGGACCAGCGCTCGGTGTCCACGGGTCGGCGCCAGGCTCAGCCCTGCAGGGCGGCCAGCAGGAACATGCGGGCCTTCTGCCAGTCGCGGCGCACGCTGCGCTCGGAGCGCTTGAGCAGGCCGGCGATCTCGGTTTCCGACAGGCCGGCGAAGTAGCGCATCTCGACCACCTGCGCCAGGCGCGGGTCGAGGTCGTGCAGTTTGTTCAGCGCCACGTCCAGGCCCAGCATGTCCTCGTCCAGGCGCATGCCGCCGCCCGCGTCCTCGGGCAGGTCGGTGACGCGGTGCAGGTCGCCGCCGCGCTTCACGGCCATGCGCTGGCGGGCGTAGTCCACCACCACGCTGCGCATCGCGCTGGCCGCATAGGCAAAGAAGTGGGCGCGGTCTTCGAACTCGGCCTCGGCGCGGCCGGCCAGCTTGAGGTAGGCCTCGTGCACCAGGGCGGTGGTGTCCAGGGTGTGGCCCTGCTGCTGGCCGCCCAGCTGGCGCCGGGCCATGCCGTGCAGCTCGCGGTAGAGCGTGGCCAGCACGCGGTCGAGCGCCGACTTGTCGCCGCCGCGCGCGGCACTGAGCCACTGGGTGATGTCCGCCGTTTCGTTCATGGGTCCCCGGGTCCCGTCTGCGCGGGCTGCCGACACTATAGCCGAGGCGCCTAGCGCTGGCAGCGGGGGCACCAGGCGGTGGCGCGGTTGCCCATCCGGCCGTCCCGGATCGGCCGGCCGCAGGTCCGGCAGGGCTCGCCCTCGCGGCCGTACACGTACAGCTCCTGCTCGAAATAGCCGGGCGCCCCGTCGGGGCTGAGGAAATCGCGCAGGGTGGTGCCGCCGCGCGTGATGGCATGGGCCAGGATCGTCTTCACCGCGGCGGCCAGCCGGTGGTAGCGCTCGCGGCTGACCGCGCCCGCGGCCCGGCCCGGGGCGATGCCGGCGCGGAACAGGCTCTCGGCGGCGTAGATGTTGCCCACGCCGACCACGATGGCCTGGTCCATCAGGAAGGCTTTCACCGGCGCCTTGCGGCCGCGGCTGCGTTCGAACAGGTAGTCGCCGTCGAAGTCCTCGGACAGCGGTTCCGGGCCCAGCCCGGCCAGCAGGTCGTGGGTCTGGCCGGCGGGCTGCCACAGCAGGCAGCCGAAGCGCCGCGGGTCGGTGAAGCGCAGCACGCGCCCCGAATCCAGGGCCAGGTCGACGTGGTCGTGCGTGTCCACCGGCGTCGTCGCCGGCAGCACGCGCAGCATGCCCGACATGCCCAGGTGCAGCAGGGCGCTGCCCGGCGGGGTGTCGAGCAGCAGGTACTTGGCGCGGCGGCGCACCGCCAGCACGGGCTGGCCCGGGAGTTCGCGCGCCACCTCGGGCGGGATCGGCCAGCGCAGGTCGGGCCGGCGCAGCACCACGCCCGTGATGCGGCGTCCTTCAACGTGCGGGGCCAGGCCGCGGCGGGTGGTTTCGACTTCCGGAAGTTCGGGCATGCCGCCAGTGTCGCAGAGGTGCCCGAGGCCGTGAATTGCCGGTACAGGTCGTCGGGGCTAGCCTTGGGGCATGCCCATGCCCGTCCGTTCCCTCTTTGCCGCCATCCTGACCCTGGCCCTGCTGCAGGGGAACGCCGCGATGGCCACCGCCACCGGGCCGCTGGCCACCCTCAACGAGGCCGTGGATACGCTGGCCGACCCGCAGGGCAAGGCCGAGGCGGACGCCCGCGAGGCGGCGGCCGCCTTCGACAAACAGGCCGCCGAGGTCGAACAGCGCCTGCAGGAACTGCGCGCCGGCGCCGCCGACGCGCCGGCCCGCAACAATGAACTCAGCGCGCAGCTGGCGATCGATCCGGCGGCGTCGCTGGCCGACTGGGAAGCCCGCCTGCCGCCCTCGGCGGGCGTGGAAGTGCTGGAGGCCGTGCTCGAACAGGAGCGCGTGGCCGCCAACCAGCTGCGCGACCAGATCCAGGCGCTCACCGCCGAGCTGTCGCAGGGACTGGCGCAGCCCGCGCGTTCGGGCCTGGCCCAGGCCCAGCAGCAGCGGCGGCTGGACGAACTCGATGCCCCGGTGTCGCCGGCCGCCGACGAACCCGCGTCGCTCAGCGAGGCGCGCCAGCTGCGCAACAATGCCGAGCGCCGCAAGCTGCAGGCCGAGCTGGCCTATGCGCAGGCCCAGCAGGACCTGGCCGGCACCCGGCAGCGCCAGCAGGAACTCGAGCTGCGCGTGCTGCGCCACCTGCTGGAACTGCGCGAGCCGCGCCTGGCCCTGCTGCAGCAGCGCATCGTCGCGATCGGACGCGAACAGCTCGAAGCCGTCGCGGCCGGCGTGCGCGCGCAGGCCGAAGCCCTGGACGGGCGCGACCCGGTGGTCAAGGCGGCCATGCAGGAAAACCTGGCCCTGGCCGAGGAGCTGGTGCTCACCAACGAACGCCTGTCCGCGCAGCGCCGCGCCCTGGTCGAACAGGAACAGGCGCTGCAGCGTGACCTGGCCGGGCTGGGCGACAGCCGCACGCGGCTTGAGCTGGGCGAGCGCAGCGAACAGGTCGGCACCTGGCTCTGGGCCGAACTGCGGCGGCTTGAGCCCCAGGCCCGGCTGGAGGACGAACTCGACCAGGTCCGCCGCACGCTGGGCGACCTGCGCCTGCGCCTGATCGGCCTCAACGAAACCCAGCGCGACCTGGACGACATTCCCGACGTGGTGCGCGAGCTGCGCGCCAATGCCGCCGGCGTGGACGATGACGGCCCGGTCGCGCGCACCGCCGGCACGGACCTGCTGGCTGGCCTGCTGGAGCAGCGGCTCTCGCTTGCCGACCAGCTCGAGCCGCTGATCTGGCGCCGCATCACCGCGCTGGAGCAGAGCGAGCGCAGCCTGCAGGCGCGCCTGGACGCGAACACCGAACTGCGCCAGACCCTGGACCGCCACCTGCTGTGGATACGCAGCCACGCCCCGGTCGGCGAAGCCTGGCTCGCGATGGTTCCCGAGGGACTGCGGGACCTGGTGAAGCCCTCGCGCTTCGTCACCACGGCCGAACTGGTGCAGCGCGCGCTGGCCGACAATTCGCTGCCCTACCTGGGCAGCCTGCTGCTCGTGGTGGCGCTGCTGCTGCTGCGCCGGCGCGCGCGGCCCCGGCTGACGGCGCTGGCCGCACCGATCCGCGAAGTGCGCAAGGACAGCTACCGCAACACGCTCGAGGCCCTGGGCTGGACCGTGGCGGCGGCGCTGCCGGGCGCAGTCACGCTGCTGCTGGTGGGCTGGCTGCTGCAGGATGTCGGCAGCACGGGCAAGTACAGCGATTCATTGGGACGGGCCTTCGAGGCCACCGCCCTGCCGCTGTTCACGCTGTCCTTCCTGCGCTGGCTGGTGCGCGAGCGTGGCCTGGCGCATGCGCACTTCCGCTGGACCAAACCCCGACGCGACACGCTGCGGCGCTGGCTGCCGCGCATGACTGCGGTGCTGCTGCCGCTGTATTTCGTGGTCGCCCTGGCCTTCATGCGCAACCAGGAGCTGGCCATCAGCGTGCAGGCACGCGGCGCGATCGTGCTGATTTCCCTGGCCTCGGCCTGGGCGCTGTGGCAGATGCTGGCACCCGAGCGCCTGTGGCATACGCGCGGCGCCAGCAGCGAACCTTCGCGCCTGCGCAAGCTGCTGCGCCTGATGCTGCCGGCGGGCATGCTGGCCGGCGCCGCGCTGGCGCTGAGTGGCTACGTGTATTCCAGTGCGCTGCTGCTGGACTCGCAGTTCGCCAGCGTGGGGGTGGTGACCGCGGTGGCGGTGGTGCACGGCCTGCTGTCGCGCTGGTTTTTGCTGGGCGAACGCCGGCTGGCCTTGCGCCGCATGGAGCAGAAGCGCGAGGCCGAAGCCGAGGCGCGCGCCCAGGCACAGGCCGGCGAGAGCGGCCCCGACCCCGACAGCGGCGAAGCGGTGCCGCTGGAGCTGGATGAAGAGATCACGCTGGAGAAGGTCAGTGCGCACAGCCGCAGCCTGCTGCGCGCGCTCAAGCTGAGCCTGCTGGTGCTGGGCCTGGCCTGGGTCTGGGCCGAAGTGCTGCCGGCCTTCGCCCGCTTCGACGAGATCACGCTGTGGAGTGTCACCGAAACCGCGGCCGACGGCGTTGCCAAGACCCTGGTGCCGGTGTCGCTGATGGCGGTGCTGCTGGGCCTGCTGGCGCTGGCGCTGACCTTCGTGGCGGCGCGCAACCTGCCGGGCCTGATCGAGATCGGGCTGCTGTCGCGCGTGAACATCGACGCGGCCTCGCGTTATGCCATCACCAGCGTGTCGCGCTACGTCATCGTGCTGGTGGGCCTGGTGCTGGGGCTGGGCCTGCTGGGCCTGCGCTGGGGCCAGCTGCAGTGGATGGCGGCCGCGCTCACGGTGGGCCTGGGCTTCGGCCTGCAGGAAATCTTCGCCAACTTCGTTTCCGGCCTGATCCTGCTGTTCGAGCGGCCGTTCCGGGTCGGCGACGTGATCACCGTCAACAACCTCGACGGCACCGTGACGCGCATCCGCACCCGCGCCACCACCATCCTGGATTTCGACAACAAGGAAATCGTCGTCCCCAACAAGAGCTTCATCACCGGCCAGCTGGTGAACTGGACGCTGTCGGACGAAACCACCCGCATCACCATCAAGGTCGGCGTGGACTACGGCACCGACCCGGCGCTGGTGCATCGCCTGCTGATCCAGGCCGCCGAGGAGAACCCGCGCGTGCTGCGCGACTGGCCGCCGCGCAGCTGGCTGATGGCCTTCGGCGCCAGCACGCTGGACTTCGAGCTGCGGGTGTTCGTCGGTTCGATGGGCGACCGACTGGCGGTGCGCAACGAACTCAACACGCGCCTGATCGAGCTGTTCGAGCAGAACGAGATCGCGTTTGCCTACCCGCAGCTGGACGTGCACGTGCGTGATGTGCCCGAGCTGGTGGCGGCGACGCGTGCGGCAACCGAGGAGGCGCGCCCGGCCAAGCCGCCGCGCAAGCCGCCGCAGCCGCCGGCGCGCGAACCGGACTGAACCCGCTCCGCCCTGCGCAGCGAACGCGGCCACGATCGCCGGCATCCCGTGGCAGCCGCGGGATGAATGCGCGTTCATGGCGGCCCTTGTGGCGGCGGTGCCTGAACACCATACCTTGACGCAGGGTGACGAGCCACGCCGCCGCGGGCATCATCGCCCCCTGTCACGGGCCCCCGCCCGATTCCTTCGGAGTCTTCCCCATGTCACTGGATGTGTTCGACTGGCTGGCGCGCGGCATCACGCAGGCCAGCTACTGGCAGATGGCGGTCTATTTCCTGGTGGTCACCCAGGTCACCATCATGACCACCACGCTCTATCTGCACCGCAGCGCGGCGCATCGCGGCGTGGACTTCCATCCGGTGCTCACGCACTTCTTCCGATTCTGGGCCTGGCTCACCACCGCCATGGTCACCAAGGAATGGACGGCGGTGCACCGCAAGCACCACGCCAAGTGCGAGACCGCGGAAGATCCGCACAGCCCGCGCTTCCAGGGCATCCACCAGGTGCTGTGGCGCGGCGTCGAGCTGTACCAGGAAGCGCGCCTGGACAAGGACATGCTGGAGAAGTACGGCAAGGGTTCGCCGGACGACTGGATCGAGCGCAAGCTGTACACGCCGCGCGCCACCTTCGGTCCGATCCTGATGCTCGCCATCAACCTGGCGCTGTTCGGCCTCCCGGGCATCGCGATGTGGGCGCTGCAGATGGCGTGGATTCCGTTCTGGGCCGCCGGCGTCATCAATGGCCTGGGCCACTGGTGGGGCTACCGCAACTTCGACACGGCCGATACCGCCACCAACCTCACTCCGTGGGCCTTCTGGGTCGGCGGCGAAGAGCTGCACAACAACCACCACGCGTTCCCGAGCTCGGCCAAGTTTGCGCTGCGCAAGTACGAGTTCGACATCGGCTGGACCGTGATCCGCGGCCTGCAGGCGCTGGGCCTGGCCAAGGTGCTGCGCGTCGCGCCCGAACTGGACGTGCGCCCCAACATCCAGGTGCCCGATGCCGACACGATGCGCGCGGTGATGGCGCACCGCTGGCAGGTGGCCACCGACTACTTCCAGATCGTGCTCAAGCCGCACCTCAAGGCCGAGGCCGCCGACCTGCCGGGCCGCCTGCGTCGCGCCTTCCGCAGCGAGGGCAAGTGGCTGAGCGAGGAGAACCGGGCCCGCTTCAGCGCCTGGATCGCCGAGCGTCCCAATACCGCGCGGCTGATGGAGTTCCGTTCGCGCCTGCTGGCGATCTACGAGCTCAAGAGCGCCGAGGCCGAGGCCAAGATGGACGCGCTGCGAACCTGGTGCGCCGAGGCCGAGGCCTCGGGCATCCGCCAGCTGCAGGAGTTCTCGGCACGCCTGAAAGGCTATTCGATGGTACCGGCCCGGGCCTGATCCGGTCCGCGGCAAGTCCAGGCCCCGTCGGCAGTCCGACGGGGCCTTTTCATTTGCGTGGAATCTGTGATGCTGGCGCGCATGCTGAGTTTCGTGAAACGGATACTAGGTGCCCGGCAAGGCCCGGGCCCGGCCGAAGAGGCGCTGCCGACCGTAGCTCCCGCCGACCCTAGGGTCCGCAGCGGCGATGGGTTTCTCGACCTGCTCGAGGAGGCCGGCCATCGGGACGGCTTCCATCATCCGCGTTGGGAGCGCGTGGAAGCCTGGCTGGAAGGGCTGCCGGAGTCGGCGCGGAACGACGCCTGGTTGGCTTGCGAACGGACGTGGCTGGAGCTTTTCCGTGAGTCCCTCGGCGGGAACTACCGATTGCATGAATCGGCGACGTGCTTCCTCCTCAGCGCACAGTCACCGAGAACCGCCGCGGCCACCCTGGGATTCCTGGATACGACCCTGCGTCGCGTGCAGCACCTGCTGGAGGAACTGGCCGCGTCCTCCGACGCGGGCAAGGAAATCCTCGTGGTGTTCGCCGACGAGGAGGACTATTACCGCTACGTCGGCTATTACTATCCGGACGAAGGCGAGTTCGCCATGAGCTCGGGCATGTTCCTGCATGCAGGCTGCAGCCACTTCGTGGTGCATGGCGAAGAGCTGAGTCACTTCGAACCGGTGATCGTGCATGAGATGACGCACAGCCAACTCAGCCACCTGCCGATCCCGGCCTGGCTCAACGAAGGCATGGCCGTGAATTCCGAGCAGCGCCTGACCCGCATCGGTGCCGACGCCTGGTCGGTGATGAAGCTCGAGGACCAGCATCGGAAATTCTGGACTGTCGAGACGATCCAGCAGTTCTGGTCGGGTGCGGCCTTCCTGCGTCCCGACCAAGGCAGCGAGCTCGCTTACGACCTGGGCCGCCTGATGGTGAACGGACTGAGCAGCGACTGGGCCGCGTTCAAGCGCTTCGCGCAGGCGGCGCATCTCGAGGACGCCGGGCGATCCGCCGCGCACGCCGCGCTGGATATCGACCTGGGGGAATTCGTGCGGCATTTCCTTCGCCAGACCGGCGGCGAGTGGGGACCCGTGCCGTCGCTGTGGCCGGCGCCGCCCGAGCGCGGCCAGTTCCGGGGCAGCACGCATGCGCCCTAGGCCCCTGGTCTGGCTGCTGCTGGCTGCGCTCTTCGCTGCGCCGCTGTCCCTGCCCGCGGCGGAACCCGCGGCGCCGGACGATGCCGGCCCTTACGCACGCTACGTGGGCGATGACCTGGAGCTGCGCTGGGTCTGCGCCGGCGTCGTGACGAAGGAGCGCATCGAGCGCCCCACCTGGCCCGTGCAGGTCGCCTCCCGCTGCGGCTATCCACGGACGCTGGCGCTGCGGCCGCGTGCGGGCATCGACGCGCCCGCGCGCACCACCGGCGCGCCGAGGCTGGCGGCGCTGTCCGACCTGCACGGCCAGTTCGACCTGACCCGGCGCCTGCTGCAGGCCAACGGCATCATCGACGCGGACGGTGACTGGGCCTACGGCCGCGGCCATCTCGTGGTCACCGGCGACGTGTTTGATCGGGGCCCGCGCGCCAACGACGTGCTGTGGCTGCTGTACATGCTGGAACAGCAGGCGCGCGACGCAGGCGGCGCCGTGCACTTCACGCTGGGAAACCACGAATCGCTGGTGCTGCGCGACGACCTGCGTTACCTGCACGAAAACGATCGCCGCGTTGCCATCGCGCTGGGCACGCCGTTCCCGGCCCTGTACGGCCCCGACACGGTGCTGGGCGACTGGCTGCGCAGCAAGCGCACGGTGCTGCAGGTGGACGGGCTGGTGTTCGTGCACGGCGGCATCGGGCCCGGGTTTCTGGCGCTCGGCCTGGACCTGGACCAGATCAACGTTCGCTCGCGCGCTTCGCTGGGACTGTCACGCGACCAGCTGCGCGGCGATCCGGTGCTGGCGGCGCTGCAGGACGGCGTCGGCAGCCCGATCTGGTATCGCGGCTACTTCCTGCCGGACGGACCGGATACGGCGCAGGTGCAGGTCATCCTCGACGCCCTTGGCGCGGAGCGCATCGTCGTCGGCCACACCTCGCAGCCCGGCGTGCAGTCGCGGCACGGTGGCCGGGTGATCGCGATCGACAGCAGCATCAAGGAAGGCGTGTCCGGTGAACTGCTGCTGGTCGAGGACGGTGTGCTGAGTCGCGCCGGACTGGACGGCCAGCGCCGCGAGATTCCGGACCAAGCGGCGGCGGCCGGCGACGACTGAGCGGAGGGGCGGGACGCGCCCCTCCGCCGGCGACGTTCAGTGCAGCGCGCGCTCGATGTCTTCCAGCGGCGCGTTGGTCAGGGTCTTGGCCAGTTCGCCGACCAGGCGTGACTGGGTTTCCTTGTGCAGCAGCGGGCGCATGCGGCCCAGCGACTGCGGATCGGCGATCAGCACGATGTGGTCGAACTTGTTGTTCAGCGCAGCCGCATTGATGCGGTGGGCCAGCTGGCGCGAGAACGCCGCTTCGCCCAGCTCCGCGTCGGTCTGTTCCTGCGGAACGTCGCCAGCACCGCCTTCGACCAGGTCGCCCTGGGAAAGATGGTCGTCCTGGCGCAGCGCGATCTTGTGCTCGTTGCCGACATTGGTGAACACGCGGGCGCCGGCGCCGTCGGCGACCACGATCCAGGTTCCAGCGGGAATCTTTTCCATGTGTTGCTCCTGTGTCCACGCACCGATTGGTGCTTTGCACAGGAGTCTAGGCGCGCCAGCGTTAACGGCGCGGCTAGGGCGAATCGCATCGCGCGACCGGCATAACGCACGGTCGCGCGATGCGGCGATGTCATTCAGACGATGGTCAGCGTGACGTCGATGTTGCCGCGCGTGGCGTTGGAGTAAGGGCACACCTTGTGGGCCGTTTCCACCAGCTGCTGCGCCTGCGCGCGGTCCATGCCGGGGATCGAGATCTTCAGCTCCACTTCGATGCCGAAACCGGCCGGAATCGGGCCGATGCCGACCACGCCCGTGATGGACGTGTCCGCGGGCAGCGCGATCTTCATCTTGCCGGCCACCACTTTCATCGCGCCGATGAAACAGGCCGAATAGCCCGCGGCGAACAGCTGCTCGGGATTGGTGCCGTCGCCGCCGCCGCCGCCGAGTTCGCGCGGGGTGCTGAGCTTGAGGTCAAGCGCGCCGTCGGACGACGAGGCGCGGCCTTCGCGGCCACCGGTGGCGGTGGCGGTGGCGCGGTAGAGCACGTTTTCGATGGACATGGCGGGTCTCCTTCGTGGGTCGGTTCGGGATGGATGGGGATCAGTCCTGGGCCAGCAGGTTGGCGCGCAGGGTTTCGAGCTGGGCCTTGGTGGCCAGCAGCGTCTCGGCGTCGCAGCCGGTGGCGCAGAAGATGCCGTGCTGCAGTTTCGGAATGCGGGACTTCAGCGCGCGGCCGGCGGGCGCCAGCGCGATCAGCACCTGGCGTTCGTCCTGCCGGCCGCGGGTGCGGCTGACCAGGCCCGCGGCCTGCATGCGCTTGAGCAGGGGCGTCAGCGTGGCCGAATCCAGGAACAGCTTCTCGCCGATTTGCGACACCGTCTGCTCGTCCTGCGCCCACAGCACCAGCAGCACCAGGTACTGCGGGTAGGTCAGGCCCAGCGCGGCCAGCGGCTTGCGGTAGGCCTTGGCCATGGCCAGGCCGGTGGAATACAGCGCGAAGCAGAGCTGCTCGTCCAGCAGGCGCACCGGCGGGGAGGGCGGGGCGGCGGGGCGTCGGGTGGCCATGGCCGGGAATATACATAGCGCACGATGCAATAGCAAGCGATGTAAAGGCCGGATCGCCCCGGGCCCGCCGGTCTGGGACAATGGCGGCCTGCGGCCCCGCCCGCCACGCCAAGATCCCGAGCCATGTCCAAGCCCACTTCCCCGCCCGACGCCAGCGCCGGCGCCGACTCCCTGCTCGAACGCCTGCGCGCGGCGGCCGAGCTGCTCGAAACCGTCGCGGCCGACAAGGCCGTGCTCGATACGCTTCCCGTGGAAGACAGCAAGCGCCTGAAGGCCGCGGTGCACCGCTTCCACAACCCCGACCCGATCCACCACCGCAAGCTGCGGCGTGCGCGCAAGCGCGAGCAGGTGCAGCTCAAGAACCAGCAGGACGATGCGGTGCTCAACGCCACCGGCATCCGCGAGCTGCGCCGCAAGCCGGTGTTCACCACGCCCAACTACTTCCCGCCGCAGGCCAAACCCGCCGATGCGATCACCGACGATCCGGTCCGCGAGTCGGTCGAGCCGCAGCACTGCTACGTCTGCAAGCTCAAGTACACCCGCATCCACCACTTCTACGACCAGATGTGCCCGGACTGCGCCGAGTTCAATTTCCACAAGCGCACCGAGACCGCCGACCTGCGCGGGCGCGTGGCCCTGCTCACCGGCGGTCGCGTCAAGATCGGCTACCAGGCCGGGCTGAAGCTGCTGCGCGCCGGCGCCCGCCTGATCGTCACCACGCGTTTTCCGCGCGACTCGGCGGCGCGCTACGCGCAGGAGCCGGACTTCGGCGACTGGGGCCACAACCTGGAAGTGTTCGGCCTGGACCTGCGGCACACGCCCAGCGTCGAGGCCTTCTGCCAGCAGCTGCTGCAGACCCACGACCGGCTCGATTTCATCGTCAACAACGCCTGCCAGACCGTACGCCGCCCGCCGGAGTTCTATGCGCACATGATGGCCGGCGAGACCGCCGCCCACGCCGACATGCCCGAGCACGTGCGCAAGCTGCTGGGCAGCTACGAAGGCGTGCGCGCCGGCGACATCCTGCCCGGCGGCCAGACCCTGGTGACCGGGCTGGCGGCGCCGGGCATCACGCGGGCGGCCGAACTCTCGCAGGTGCCCCTGCTGGCCGAGGAACTGCTGGGCCAGAAGCACCTGTTCCCCGACGGCCAGCTCGACCAGGACCTGCAGCAGATCGACCTGCGCGGCCGCAACTCCTGGCGCCTGCTGCTGCACGAAGTGCCCGCCGTCGAGCTGCTCGAAGTTCAGCTGGTGAACGCCGTGGCACCCTTCATCCTCAACGCGCGCCTGAAGCCGCTGATGCTGCGCACGCCGGAACGGGACAAGCACATCGTCAACGTGTCGGCGATGGAGGGGCAGTTCTACCGCAACTTCAAGACCACCCGGCACCCGCACACCAACATGGCCAAGGCCGCGCTGAACATGATGACGCGCACCTCGGCCGCCGATTACCACGGCGACGGCATCCACATGAACTCGGTGGACACCGGCTGGATCACCGACGAGGATCCGGTCGAGATCGCGGCGCGCAAGACCCGCGAGGAGCGCTTCCATCCGCCGCTGGACATCGTGGACGGCGCGGCGCGCATCGTCGACCCGATCATCGACGGCATCAACACCGGCCGGCACGTCTGGGGCCAGTTCCTGAAGGATTACCGCCCCACGGACTGGTAAACCCCGGCTTCACGGGGTTTTAACGGCCGGGTTTCATGATGGGCGCGGGCATGCCGCCCAGGGGAGTGACCATGAAAACCATCGTGCTGCTGGCCGGCCTGCTGGCCGCGTCAGGCGCCTGGGCCGCCGAGGTATCGGAGGCGCCGGGCAATCGGTTCCTGCATCGCTACGACCGCAACGGCGACGGCCGCATCGACGCCGAGGAGTACCGCAACTTCACCGCCCGCCTGTTCGCGCGCCGCGACCGCAACGGCGACGGCGTGATCAGCGCCGACGAGCACGGGGTCGCCGACGGCGGCGACATCAGCCGCGACGACTTCATCGCCCAGTCCGACGCCGCCTTCGCCAGCCACGACAGCAACGGAGATGGCTACATGGATCTCGCCGAGATCGTCGCGGCCCGCAAGGCCCGCGAAGCCGCCAAAGCAGGGGACGCCTGATGAACGCCAGACTTCCGATGATCGCCGCCGTGGCCCTGGGCCTCGGCCTGCTGCACGCCCCTTCCGCGCTGGCCGACCAGACCGTGCGCTGCGAATCCCAGGACAACCAGTGGCGCAGCTGCAGCGTGGACACGCGCGGCGGCGTGCGCCTGTCGCGCCAGCTCAGCTCGCAGGGCTGCTGGCAGGGCGACACCTGGGGCTACGACCGCAACCGCATCTGGGTCACGCGCGGCTGCCGCGCCGAGTTCCGGGTCGGCAGCGGCGGCGGCTCGTCCTCGTCCGGCGGCGGCAGCGATGCCGGCAAGATCGTCGCCGGCGCCGTGGTGCTGGGCCTGCTGGGCGCCGCGATCGCCTCGCACGACAAGGACCGGGACCGCCACGACTACCGCAACGACTACCGCGACGACGGCTACTACGACGACGACTACCACTCCGGCAACTGGGGTGCGCCCGACTACACCTTCGAGTGCGAGTCGCGCGATGACGAGTACACCCGCTGCACCGCCGGCAGCATCCGCGGCCGTGGCCACGTCGAGATCGTGCGCCAGCTGAGCAAGTCGCAGTGCCGCTACGGTTACTCGTGGGGCGTCGAGCGCAACCAGGTCTGGGTCGACCACGGGTGCCGCGCCGAGTTCGGCGTCTATCGCTGAGGGGCCTGCCGCGCCGTCGCCTCCGGGCGGCGGCGCGGACCCGCGGCCCGGCGCCGTGGACCCGCCGCCGGGCGCCGTTCACGGCCGTGTTAAGCCGTGGCCGATAAGGTGCGCGGCATGAAACTGCCCACCCTCCTGACGGCCCTGCTGCTGGCCCTGCCCGGCCTTGCGTCCGCGCGCGACTACACCTGGGCCGATGCCCACCTGCACTACGTGGACTTCTTCCAGGAAACCGACGGCATGCCCGCGCTGTTGCGCAGCATGGACGCCGGCGGCGTTCGCTCGGCCGTGCTGATGGGCATGCCGGTCGCGAAGAAGTGGCACGAGGATGCGCCCAAGCGCCCGCGCTACTACCAAGGCGACGACTCGCCGCTTTACTGGTACAGCGCCACCGATGCCTTCGTTGCCGAGGCGGTGCTGGCCCTGCCGGAAGACCAGCGCGCGCGCTTCCACCCCTTTCTCTCCGGCTTCAATCCCGCCGACAAGAACGCCACCACCCACATCGAAGGCATGATCCGCCTGTACCCGGGCCTCTGGCAGGGCATCGGCGAAGTGCTGACCCGGCACGACGACCTCACCGCCCTGATCCAGGGCGACGTGCCGCGCGCCAACAACGAGGCGATGATGCGGGTGTACGCGCTGGCCGCGAAGCACGACCTGCCGGTGCTGCTGCACTCCAACCTCACCTCGGTGCGCGAACGCGAGCCGCTGTACCTGGAAGAGCTGCAGCAGGCGCTGTCCAGGCATCCGGACACCCGCTTCATCTGGGCCCACGCCGGCACCAGCGCCGAGATCCACCGCACCCAGGGCGAGCTCGACTTCCTGCACGAGACGCTCTCGCGCCTGCTGCGCGAACACGAGAACCTCTGGATCGACCTGTCGTGGACCGTGCTCGAGCCCTACCTGCTCGACAAGGACGGCAAGCCCGACGCCGAATGGCTGGCGCTGGTCGGGAAATATCCCACGCGCTTCCTGCTCGGTTCCGACCACGTCGGGCACTTCGACGGCGCGGCGGATAAGCTCGAGGCGTTCACCCCGTTCCTCGACGCGCTGCCGGAGGACGTCGCCCAGGGTCTTGCCCACCGGAACCTGCAGGGCGTGCTGCCGCGCCGTGGCGCGCGGCCGCCCGACCGCGACTGAGCGGGTGACGCCCCGGCGTGAGCGCGGCAAGGCGGCCGCCAAAAAAGAGGGCCGACGTCCGAGGACGCCGGCCCTGGAACGGCCGGGCACGGAGCCCGGCGGGGAGGGAGGGACTACTCGCGGATGTCCACGTCCTTGGTTTCGCGCAGGAAGAGCGAGCCGATGACGAAGGTCATCAGCGCGATGCCGATCGGGTACCACAGCCCGTAGTAGATGTTGCCGGTGGCCGCGACCAGCGCGAACGAGATGGTCGGCAGGAAGCCGCCGAACCAGCCGTTGCCGATGTGGTAGGGCAGCGACATGGACGTGTAGCGGATCCGTGTCGGGAACAGCTCCACCAGCCAGGCCGCGATCGGCCCGTAGACCATGGTCACGTAGATCACCAGCAAGGTCAGGATGGCCAGCACCATGGGTTTGTTGATGCGTGCCGGATCCGCGGTGGCCGGGTAGCCGGCCTCGGCCAGCACCGTCTTGAGCTCGCCCGAGAACCGCGTGCCCTGTGCGGCGGCGTCGGGTCCGTCTCCCTCGTAGCCCTGGATGCTCACATCGCCGACGTTGACGACGGCCAGCGTGCCGGCCGGCGCTTCCTTCACCGTGTAGGGCACGCCGGATTTCAGCAGTGCCGCCGCGGCGATGTCGCAGGAGCTGTTGAACTTCTTCTTGCCGATCGGATCGAACTGGAAGCTGCAGGTGTCCGGGTCCGCCGTGACGGTGGCCGGCGCCGAGATGGTGGCCTCGCCGATCGCCGGGTTCGCGTAGTGCGTCAGCGCCTTGAACAGCGGGAAATAGGTCAGCGCCGCGATCAGGCAGCCCGCCATCACGATCGGCTTGCGGCCGATCTTGTCCGACAGCCAGCCGAAGAAGATGAAGAAGGGCGTGCCGATCATCAGCGCGCCGCCGATCAGCATCCAGGTGATCGTGCTGTCCACCTTCAGCGACTGGGTGAGGAAGTACATGGCGTAGAACTGGCCCGCGTACCACACCACCGCCTGCCCGGCCGTGGCGCCCAGCAGGGCCAGCAGCACGATCTTGCCGTTCTTGGAGAAGAAGCTCTCGGTGATCGGCGCCTTGGACAGCGTGCCGTTCTCCTTCATCTCCTGGAACAGCGGCGACTCCGACAGCTGCATGCGGATCCACACCGAGATGCCCAGCAGCACGATCGACAGCAGGAACGGGATGCGCCAGCCCCAGTCCGCAAAGGCTTCGACGCCGATGGTCTCGCGCACGGTAAGGATTACCACCAGCGACAGCAGCAGGCCGATGGTGGCCGTGGTCTGGATGAAGCTGGTGTACAGCCCGCGCTTGCCCCGCGGCGCGTGTTCCGCCACGTAGGTCGCTGCGCCGCCGTATTCGCCGCCCAGGGCCAGGCCCTGCAGCAGCCGCAGCACGATCAGGATGATCGGGGCCGCGATGCCGATGCTGCCGTAGCTGGGCAGGATGCCGACCAGGAAGGTCGACACGCCCATGATGACGATGGTGACCAGGAACGTGTACTTGCGCCCGATCATGTCGCCGATGCGGCCGAACACGATCGCGCCGAAGGGACGCACCGCGAAGCCGGCCGCGAAGGCCAGCAGGGCAAAGATGAAGCCGGTGGTCTCGTTGACGCCGCTGAAGAACTGCGCGGCGATGATGGCCGCCAGCGACCCGTACAGGTAGAAGTCGTACCACTCGAACACCGTGCCCAGGCTGGAGGCGAAGATCACCTTCTTGTGGCCGGCGGTCAACGGCTTGCCGTTGATGTCGTGCGTTGCGGTTGCCATGGTCTAGTCCCCGGTCAGAAGTTGTATTTCACGTGCAGGTGCAGGCGGCGGAGATCGCCGTCGAGCCCGCTTTCGATCTCGCGGTCGCCGTAGATCAGCTCGGCGCCGATGTCGATCTTCGGCAGGGGCGAATAGATCAGGTTGGCGTGCAGGGAGCTGGCCGACTTGGTCACGCCGCCGCCGGTCAGGCCGATGTCGTTGTCGAAGCTGGCCGCCGAATAGAACAGGTTGCCGCGCAGCTTGGGGTTGAAGGCGTGGCGCCAGGCCACGAAGTAGCCGTAGCCGTCGAGCGCATCCAGCGAGCCGTCGGCTTCCTGCATCGCGTCGCTGCCCAGGCCGAAGCCCAGGTAGCGGCCGATGCCGCTGCCGGTGCTGACCATGTAGCGCAGGTCGTCGTTGGCGCCCAGGTTCCACTTGCCCGACACGCTGATCGCGAAGCCGGTGTCGCTTTCGCTGGTGGTGGCGGTCTCGTAGCGCAGCTGCCGCGCCAGCCCGGCCACGGTGAAGTGGCCCCAGTCGGCCTTGTGCAGGTAGCGCAGGGTGGCGTCGGGCACGCTGTTGTCGTCGCTGCTGATGCGCGCGCCCGCCAGGAAGGGCGACACGGTGGTCTCGGGGTTCTCCAGCGACACCGACCACGGACCGTTCGTGTAGCGCAGCTGGGCCTGGCGCACGAAGATGGTGCCTTCGGTCGGGCCCACGAAGTCCACCGCATCGGGCAGCGCGGCCACGTCCTGGAAGTTGGACCAGGTCTGGCCGGCCAGCCACTTGTCCCAGCTCACGTAGGCATGCCGGATGGTCAGGCCGTAGGTGTTGGTGGACTGCTCGTTGCCGTTGGCGTTGCCGAACAGGTCGGCCTCGATATAGCCCTTCACCTTCTTGCCATTGACCTCGGTGTCGGCGCTGAACCAGAAGCGCGAGAACTGCGCGTGCATGTCCAGGTCCGCACTGTCCTCGTCGGCGCCGCCGACCGGCGTGGCGCTGGGCAGGTAGAACAGGCGGCCCGCGCTGCCGTCGGCGATCTCGCCGTCGCTGGTGTCGGTGACCATGGCGTCGAGCTTGATGAAGCCGCCGTAGCTGAACTTCGTGCCCGGGTTCGCCGCCGGACTGATCGTGCTGGCCTGGATCGGCTGGGTGCCGGCCGGCAGCGGTGCCGGCGCCGGCGGCTGCGCGGCCATCGCCGCCTTCTGCGCCTCCAGTTCCGACTTCAGGCCCTGCACCAGCTGCTCGAGCTGGGCGATGCGGGCTTCCATGGATTGCGGGCTGGCGTCCTGCGCCAGGGCGAGCCCGGGCGCCGCAAGGGCAATCACCAGGGCCAAGCTCAGCCGTTTGCGGGCTGTGTGCGTCTGTCGGTTCATCCTTCCCCTCCCGGAATTCGGAACGTTGCCACGATGGCCGCTGGAGTCTGTGGCGCGACGACGGCGTCCACCATTCGCCATTGGTCGTTAGACGATGGTCTAAGCCGCGCAGGCCGCCGCCGGCGCCAGCCGCACGCGCAATCCGGTTACTCTTGCGGCAGGCGCGTGAACCATGCCCGCAGGAGCTCCCATGTCCGAACGTATCCTTCCCGTCCCCGCCGATTTCGAGGCCGCCGCCGCGATCCGGCGCGCCGACTACGATCGCCTGTACGCCGCGGCGCTGGCCGATCCAGAGCGCTTCTGGGGCGACGTGGGACGACGCCTGGCGTGGTCGCGGCCCTACACCCAGGTCAAGGACACCTGCTTCGACGCCGATGACTTCCGTGTGCGCTGGTACGCCGACGGCCAGCTCAACGTCAGCGTGAACTGTCTTGATCGTCACCTCGCCGAGCGCGGCGACAAGACCGCCATCGTCTGGGAAGCCGACGATCCGGCCACGCCCTCGCGGCGCATCAGCTACCGCGAGCTGCACGCCATGGTCTGCCGCCTGGCCAACGCCCTCACCGCGCTGGGCGTGGTCAAGGGCGACCGCATCACGCTGTACCTGCCGATGATTCCGGAGGCCGCGGTGGCGATGCTGGCCTGTGCGCGCATCGGCGCGATCCACTCGGTGGTGTTCGGCGGCTTCTCGCCCGACTCCATCGCCAACCGCATCGCCGACTGCGCCAGCAAGCTGGTCATCACCGCCGATGAAGGCCTGCGCGGCGGCAAGACCATCCCGCTGAAGGCCAATGTGGACGAAGCCCTGCGCCGGCCCGGCACGAATTCGGTTGAAACCGTGCTGGTGGTGCGCCACACCGGTGCCGGCGTGCCGATGCAGATGCCGCGCGACCGCTGGTACGACGCCGTGGTGGATCCGCAGCCGGCCACGCACGAAGCGGCCGCCATGGACGCCGAAGACCCGCTGTTCATCCTCTACACCTCCGGCAGCACCGGCAAGCCCAAGGGCGTGCTGCACACCAGCGGCGGCTACCTCACCTGGGCTTCGTACACGCACGAGTGCGTGTTCGACCTCAAGCCCGACGACGTGTTCTGGTGCACCGCCGACGTGGGCTGGGTCACGGGGCACAGCTACGTGGTGTACGGGCCGCTGGCCAACGGCGCCACCACGGTGATGTTCGAGGGCATCCCCAGCTACCCTGACACCGGGCGCTTCTGGGACGCCGTGGACAAGCATCAGGTCACCATCTTCTACACCGCGCCCACCGCCATCCGCGCGCTGATGCGCGAGGGCGACGCGCCGGTGCAGCGCAGCGCGCGCAAGAGCCTGCGCCTGCTGGGCACGGTCGGCGAGCCGATCAACCCAGAGGCCTGGGAGTGGTACCACCGCGTGGTCGGCGACGGCCGCGTGCCGATCGTGGATACCTGGTGGCAGACCGAAACCGGCGGCATCCTGATCTCGCCGCTGCCCGGTGCCATCCCGATGAAGCCGGGCTCGGCCTCGGTGCCCTTCTTCGGCGTGCAGCCGGCGCTGGTGGATGCGGAAGGCCGCACGCTCGAAGGCGCCACCGAAGGCAACCTGGTGCTGCTCGACTCCTGGCCGGGCCAGATGCGCACCGTCTACGGCGACCACCAGCGCTTCATCGACACCTATTTCAGGACCTATCCGGGCAAGTACTTCACCGGCGACGGCTGCCGCCGCGATGCCGACGGCTACTACTGGATCACCGGCCGCGTGGACGACGTCATCAACGTCTCGGGCCACCGCATGGGCACGGCCGAAGTGGAGAGCGCGCTGGTCGGGCACCCGGCGGTGGCCGAGGCCGCCGTGGTTGGCGCGCCGCACGACATCAAGGGACAGGGCATCTACGCCTACGTGACGCTCAAGGCCGGCATCGAGCCCACCGAGCAGCTACGCAAGGACCTGGTGGCGCACGTGCGCAAGGACATCGGCCCGATCGCCGCGCCCGACTGGCTGCAGTGGGCACCGGGCCTGCCCAAGACCCGCAGCGGCAAGATCATGCGCCGCATCCTGCGCAAGATCGCCGAAGCGGGCCCCGAAGGCGTGGACCGCGCCGGTCTCGGCGATACCTCGACCCTGGCCGACCCGGGCGTGGTGGACAGCCTGGTGCGCGAGCGGCAGGCGCGCTGAGCATGAACGCCGGGGCGCCGACCATCCTGGTGGCCGACGACCACCCGCTGTTCCGCGAAGCGCTGAAGGGGGCGGTGGAGAAGCTGCTGCCGCAGGCGCGGCTGGTCGAATCCGAAAACGCCGACTCGCTGTTCGCCAGCGCCGAGGCGCACCCGGAAGCCGACCTGCTGTTGCTCGACCTCAACATGCCCGGCGCGCACGGCTTCAGCGCGCTGGTGCACCTGCGCGCCGCGCAGCCGCAGCTGCCCGTCATCGTGGTGTCGGCGCGCGAAGAAGCGGGCGTGGTCCGGCGCGCCCTGGAGCATGGTGCCGCCGGCTTCATTCCCAAGTCCTCCGACCCCGCCACCATCCGCGCCGCCATCGCGGCGGTGCTGGACGGCGGCCACTGGTCGCCGCCGCAGGCCGAGCACGGCGAAGGGCTGGCCCCCGAGGAAGCGCACATCGCCGCGCGCATCCGCGAACTCACCCCGCAGCAGTTCCGCGTGCTGGGCATGCTGGGCAGCGGCCTGCTCAACAAGCAGATCGCGCACGCGCTGGGCGTGTCCGAGGCCACGGTGAAAGCGCACATGACCGCGATCCTGCGCAAGCTGGGCGCCAACAACCGCACCCAGGCCGTGCTGCTGGCGGGCCGGCTGGCGCTGGATCCCGACGCCGCGATCGCGGCCGACTGATCCGCCCGGCCGGCGCAGCAGGCCGCTGCCCTCAATCCCGGTCCGGCGCACCCAGCGGGAAGTAGGGCCGGAAGTAGCGCGCATCGTCCACCGCTTTCGCGAACGAGGGCCGCGCCAGCAGGCGGGCCCGATACGCGCGCAGCGCCGGGTACTGGTCCGGGATGCGATGCACCCAGTCGGCGTAGAACAGGGAGGGCGAGGCCGCGCAGTCGGCCAGCGTGTAGTCCTCGCCCGCGGCCCAGGTACGGCCGGCCAGCGCGGTTTCCAGCCCGGCGTAGGCGCGGTCGAGTTTTTCCACCGACTTCGCCAGGCCGTCGCGCTGCTTCACGGGGTCACCGGTCAGCGCGCCGTCCACCGCATGCTGCGCCGCATCCATCACGTGCAGGTCGAAGAACCGGTCGAGGAAGCGGACCTCGAGCGCCGCCATGGGATCCGGGGGAATCAGCCGCACCGGCCCGGGGTGCGCGAGCTGCAGGTACTCGATGATGATCGTGGTCTCGACCACCTGGCGGTCGCCGTCGACCAGCAGCGGGAACTTGCGCAGGGGCCAGCGGCGCAGCCACTCGTCCGTGATCCCGGGCGTGTCCGGGAAGACCGAATGGAACTGGAACGGCGTTGCGTTCTCATAGAGCGCGACCAGCACCTTCTGGGTGTAGGAGGAAAACAGATGGCCGTAGACGGTGAGCGGCATGGCGATCGGAGGGCAGTTGCGGGGGCCCCATCGTCCCACATTGCCGCCGACCCTGGCCGCGGGTCGTCGCCCTGTCCGGCGATGCGCGGACCCCGGGGCTAGGCGCCCACGCCCACCCGCCGCTGCTGTGCGGCCAGGAAGGCGCGCAGGCTGGCCGGCTTGACCGGCTTGGTCAGCACCGGGATGCCCAGGTCGCGGGCCACGCGCTTGAGCGTGTCGCTGCCATCGGCCGTCACCAGCACCGCCGGCGTATGCGCACCGCAGGCCTGGCGCAAGGCGACGAGCGCCTCCAGGCCGTTGAATTCATCGTGAAGGTGGTAGTCGGCCAGGATCACGTCGGGACGTTCGCGTTGCGCCAGGTCCAGCGCCGCGGCGACGGTTTCGGCGACGCGCACGGCCACGCCCCAGCGCGACAGCAGCGCGTCCATGCCGTCCAGGATCTCGCGGTCGTTGTCCAGGCAAAGCACCTTGAGCCCGTCGAGGGTGCGATGCGCCATCGGCGCCCGCGGGGGCTTGGCCAGCACCGGCGTGCTGGCGATCGGCACGCGGATGCTGAACACGCTGCCCTGGCCGGGCCACGAGCGCACGCCGATGGGATGTTCCAGCATGCGCGACACGCGCTGGCAGATGGACAGGCCCAGGCCCAGGCCGCGTTCACCCCAGGGCGAGGGCTGGTCGAAGCGGCGGAACTCTTCGAAGATCTGCGCCAGGTGGTGCGGCGGAATGCCGGGTCCGCTGTCCCAGACTTCGATCTCGACGGCGCCCTGGCGGCGGCGCGTGCCGACGATCACGCGCCCGTGCTTGGTGTAGCGCAGGGCGTTGGCAACGAAATTCTGCAGCGCGCGCCGCAGCAGCCGGCGGTCGCTGTGCACCGACAGCCGGCTGGCGTGCACGTGGAACTTCAGGCCGCGGCCTGCGGCCAGCGGCGCATACTGGGCCGCGACGCTGGCCAGCAGTTCATCCAGCCGGAACACCGACAGCTCGGGCTGCAGCGATCCGGCGTCGAGCCGCGAGATGTCCAGCAGCCCGTCCAGCAGTTCCTCGGCATCCCGCAGCGACGCGTCCACGCGCTCGGCCAGGCGGTGCTGCTCGGGGCCTTCCTCGCTGTCGCGCAGCGCCGACGTGAACAGGCGCGCGGCATTGATCGGCTGCAGCACGTCGTGGCTGATCGCCGCCAGGAAACGCGTCTTGGACTGGTTGGCCTCGGCGGCCTCGCGGGTGCGCAGCTCCACGCGCATCTCCAGGGTCTCGTTGGAATCGCGCAGTGCCTGCTCCACTTGCTTGTAGTCGGTGACGTCGCTGTAGGTGGTGACGTAGCCGCCGCCGGGCAGCGGCTGGCCGCGCATCTCTATCACCTGGCCGTTGGCGCGCACCCGCTCGAACACGTGCGGCGACCCCTGGCGCAGGTAGGACACCCGCTTGCCCACCTGGGCCTCGATGTCGCCCGCGCCCAGCTCGCCGCGCTCGGCGTTGTAGCGGATCAGGTCGGCCACGGGGCGCCCGACGTACAGCATGCCGTCGGGGTACTCGAACATTTCCTGATAGCGCCGGTTCCAGGCGACCAGGCGCAGGTCACGGTCCACCACGCTGACCGCCTGCGACAGGTTCTCCAGGGTGGCCGAGAGGATTTCGCGATTGAAGCGCAGCTCGTGGCTGGCCTCGTCCAGCAGCGACATCACTTCGCCCAGCTCCATGCCCGAGCCGCGCAGCGCCGTGGTGAGCGTGAGACGCGCCGAGGCCGCGCCGATCGATGCCGCCAGCAGGCGCTCGGTGAACTGGATCATCGCGCGGTCGGCCAGCGCGGTTGCGGCCAGCTCGCGGCCCTGCGCGGCCGAGTGTTCGGCGAAGGCGCGGCGCGCATGGCGCTCGCCGACGATGCGCGAGGCCAAGGCCAGCAGGTCGCCGGCGCTCAGGCTGCCCTGCCAGCCGCCGGTGGCCAGGCTGGGCCGCTGCGCATACGGATCCAGGAAGGGCGTGGCGCGCAGGCGTTCGTCCAGGCTGGGCCGGAAGCGCGCCGACACCACCAGCAGCGCGCCGATGTTGACCAGCAGCGACCAGAAGGTGCCGTGCGTGATCGCATCCCAGCCCTGCAGCCCGAATAGGCTTTCCGGCCGCAGCCAGGCGATGCCCAGCGGACCCATCGCCAGCCAGGCGGTGTCCAGCCAGCCCGCGCGGCTCAGCGTCGGCAGCAGCAGTGTGTAGGTCCACAGCGCGAAACCCGCCACCAGGCCGGCCATCACGCCGCGCCGGCTGGCGCCGCGCCAGTACAGTCCGCCGATCAGCGCGGGCGCGAACTGCCCCACCGCCGCGAAGGCCAGCAGGCCGAACGCCGCCAGGCTGCCGCCTTCGCCGGCGCCGCGGTAATACGCGTAGGCCAGCAGCGCGATTGCGACGATGGCGATGCGGCGCACCCACAGCACGCGCTTGCCCAGGTGATGGCGCTGGTCGGGGTCGGTGAGGCTGCCGCGCCAGATCAGCGGCATCACCAGGTCGTTGCTGACCATCGTGGCCAGGGCCACCGAGGCCACGATGACCATGCCGGTGGCGGCGGAGAAGCCGCCCACGTAGGCCGCCAGCGCCAGCGCCGTGTTGTCCATCGCCAGCGGCAGCGCCAGCACGTAGGCATCCGGCGAGGCACCGGTGCCCGCCAGCACGAACTGCCCGGCCGCAGTGATCGGCAGTACCAGCACGCAGATGATCACCAGGTAGCCGGTGAACAGCCAGCGCGCGCTGCGCACGTCGGCCACGTCGCCGCATTCGACCACCGCCACGTGGAACTGCCGCGGCAGGCAGACAATGGCCGCGAACGCCAGCAGCGTCTGCGCGACGAAACCCTGCGGGATACCGGGCGCGACGAAGTCGCTGGCCGCGGCGCGGAAGCGCGTCAGAAGGTCCTCGCTGCCGGGCAGGTGGCCCAGCGCGAACACGCCCACCGCCACGAAGGCCACCAGCTTCACCAGCGACTCCAGCGCCACCGCCAGGATCATGCCGTGGTGGTGTTCGGTGGCGTCGATCTCGCGGGTGCCGAACAGGATCGCGAACAGCGCCAGCAGCAGCGCCACGTACAGCGCCGGATCGGCCCAGGGCGCGCGCTGCAGGTCCAGCGGCACGCCCGACATCACGTCGATGCTCATCGCCACCGCCTTGAACTGCAGCGCGATGTAGGGGATGGCCGCGATCACCGCGATCAGCGTGACCATGGCCGCGATGTTCTGCGCGCGGCCGTAGCGCGCGGCCAGGAAGTCGGCGATGGAGACCGTGCTCTGCTCGCGCGCCACCAGCACCAGCCGCTCGAGGATGCGCCAGCCGAACAGGAACAGCAGGATCGGCCCGAGGTAGATCGGCAGGAAGCCCGGGCCGGACTTCGCCGCGGTGCCCACCGCGCCGTAGAAGGTCCACGACGAGCAGTAGACCGCCAGGGCCAGCGCATAGACCACGGGCCGCAGCCAGTCGCGCCCCGGATACAGCGGCTTGCGGTCGCCCAGCCAGGCCACGCCGAACAGCAGCCCGACGTAACCGACCGAAACCAGCAGCAGGATCCAGCCAGGTATCACGCATCCCGCCCCGGGCAATTACAGTGGAGGGCAGTGTAGCGCCGGCGCGCCGGGCCGCCCTTCGACCAAAGTCGTAGGTGCGGCTCAGCCCTTGCGTGTACGTGCGGGCCGGCCCAGCAGCTTCAGCAGGGCCTGTTCCCACTGGCGCGCGCCGCGGGCGCCGGCGGCGGCGCGCTGCAGCCGCCCGTCCTGCCAGGCCTCGAACACGCGCGGGTCGATGTAGGACTTGCGGCAGACGGCGGGCGTGTTGCCCAGCAGCTGGGCGACCTCGGCGACGACGCCATTGCGTGCGGTGGCCAGTGCGCGTTCCGATGGCTGTCCACTGCGGCCGGGCTCGGGCAGGGCGGTGTCCGAGAGCAGCCGGAACGCCAGCAGGGTGGCGCCCCAGGTGCGGAAGTCCTTGGCGGTGAAACCCTCGCCCATGACGGCGGCCAGGTACTCGTTGACGTCCTGCGAGTCCACCGGTCGCAGCGTGCCCGCGTCGTCGTGGTACTGGAACAGGGCCTGGCCCGGCAGTTCCTGGCAGCCGCGCACCAGCTTGGCCAGGCGTGTGTCGTCGAGTGCGATCTCGTGTTCCAGCCCGCCCTTGCCGCGGAAGCGCAGCCGCGCGCGGCCGCCGCGCAGGAAGTCCACGTGCCGGTTGCGCAGCGTGGTCAGGCCGTAGGATCGGTTGCTGCGCGCGTATTCGTCGTTGCCCACGCGCACCAGGGTCTGCGCCATCACCGCCACCACCAGGGCCATCACCTTGGCGCGCGGATAGCCCGGTGCGCGCAGGTCCTCGGCGAGCCGGCGGCGCAGCCGCGGCAGCGCGCGACCGAATTCCACCAGCCGCTCGAACTTGCCGTCGCCGCGCGTGGCCTGCCACTGCACGTGGTAGCGGTACTGCTTGCGCCGCCGCGCATCGCGGCCGGTGGCCTGCAGATGACCGAGCGCACTGCGGCAGATCCACACCTCGGTGTAGGCGGGCGGGATGGCCAGCTTGCGGATGCGCGCCAGCGTGGCCTCGTCGCGCACGGGCGCACCGGCCGGATCGCGATAGCTGAAGCCCTTGCCGGCGCGCCGGCGGGCGATGCCGGGCTCGCTGTCGAGCACGTAGCGCAAGCCGGCGAGGTTGGCGTCGGCTTGCGGGGTTCCTGGTTCGATCGGAGTGGCCATGGCGCGACAGTGGTGAGCCGTGCGTCAAGGCCGCGACAATTCCGGGTCGGGCAGCGACTCCGGTTCAGCCGGCGTTGCGTCGAAACGCCGGCGACCCGCGATCAGCCCTCGCGCAGCACCTTCTGCATGCGCGCGTAATCCTTGCGGTACTTCTTCGCGGCGCTGGCCTTCTCCCGCGTGCCCAGGATCTTGCCCGACACCTGGAAGAACTTCTTCTCCTCCTCGCGCAGGTGGTGGTGCACCTTGTGCGACAGCGCCTTGGCGGTGGCCATCCAGCCGCGGTCGCCGGGCTCGCCGTCCTGCAGCTTCTCCACCAGTTCGTCGAGCTGGTGGTGTTCGTGCAGCGCGTGCCGCGAAACATCCAGGCCGGCGTCGTCCATCAGGATCGGGGCGTACAGGAAACGTTCTTCGGCGGCGGCATGGGACGCCAGCTCGATCCGGAGTTCGCGGAACAGCTCCGCGCGACGGGGATCGCCGGCCTTGCTGCGCAGCAGCTTGCGGCACAGCGAACGCTGGGTTTCATGGCTTTCGCGCAGGGCGTCGTAGATGGTCTCGGTCATGCGGGGTCTCCGGTCAAGCGGCAGCGGGTGTAGTCCGATAGTGCGCCGCGTGAAGAGATTCGGCCAGAGGTCGCGTGGCCGGCGCGTGAGCCGAGCCGCGTTGATGGAAGTGAGCAAGGCGCAAACCGTGCCGGCTCCGACCCCTCCCCCCGACGCCGCGCGGTCAGCGGCGTAACCGCCGTGACCCGAGGCCCCCATGCCCTACCAGCTGTTCGATCCCTCGCAGGCGTGCAACGCCCTGCTGCCCCTCAACCCTGTCCAGAACAAGCTCAGCTTCTACAAGGTGCTGGTGTTCGAAGTGTCCCTGTCCGAGGTCGCCGACGCCGCCGAGCTGCCGATCTCGTTCGACCGCCACGCCCCGTCGGGCGGCGTCGGGTCCGCGCGCTTCCGCCTGGGCCTGCCGATCGTGAAGCTGTTCCCCGAGCTGCAGGTGAAGTACCAGGAAGTGCGCACGCCGGCGGTGCCGGGCAAGCGACTGTCGGTGCAGATGAGCACCGAAGGCAGCTTCCTGCCGCTCGATCCCGCCAGGCCGCGGGCGCCGCTGCTGGACGAGCACATCGTGTCCGCCGCCGACGTCGCCAAGGGTCGCGTGAAGATCGGCAAGCAGACCTTGAAACTGGATCCGCGCGACCAGCTCCGACTGGCCGGTCAGTCCAGTGCCCTGGTGAAGCTGGGCGCGCGCACGGTGCGCATCACGCTGGCGCCCGACCCGCCGCCGGTGGTGAAAACGCGCAAGGCGAAGGCCATCACGCTGTCGTCGTCGGGTCCTCGGGTGAGCCCGAGTGATCTGGTCGGCTACGCGCCGGCCGAATTCCCCGACGCGGTTTACGAAGACGTGGTGATGGCGCTGCTGGCCGACCGCCGCAACGCAAACCCCGCCTTCGAGGCCAGCGTGGACATGGCACGCGTCGTGGCTTCGCTGCCGGACCACATCTATCGCGGCGTGGTGAAGAGCTTCAGCGCCGACCCGCGGTTTGCCGCCCTGATGCTGCGCCTGCGCCGCCGCCCGGCCGGGCTGCAGCACTCGCGCCCCAAACTGCCGCGCTACGACATCGGCCTGTTCACCTCCTTCGAGCAGACCTGGACCCTGCAGGGCTACTCGCGCGGCTCGCTGCTCAACAGCCTCACCCTGGCGCCGGAAGAGGAGATGACCATCGAAGTCTTCACCTTCGACCGCCGCAAGGTGGAGGAAGAAAAGACGCAGGGCTCGGAGTTCGAGCGCAACACCGAGCTCAGCGTGATGGCCAGCGTCACCAGCACCATCGCCCGCGAGCTGTCCGAGTCCAGCCAGGTCAGCGGCGACATCGGCCTGGGACTGCCGCTGCCCGCCGGCGGGGTGCCGGTCAACATCGACGTCGGCGCCTCGGCCAGCAGCGAGGTCAAGGCCGACATCCAGGCTTCGCTGGACCAGGTGTCCGAGGTGACATCGCGGGTCTCGGAACGCGTCAAGTCGACCCGGCAGGTGAAGGTGGTGGAGTCGCGCGAAACCGGCCGCGAGGACCGCGTCACCCGCAAGCTGCGCAACGCCAACCAGGGCCATGCGCTTACGCTGAACTGCTACGAGGTGCTGGAGACCTTCCAGGTCGAAACCCAGCTCAAGGACGTCAAGCAGTTCTGCCTGCTGGTCGAACCGCCCGACCTGGGTGCGATCGACATTCCCTTCGTGCTGGCCTACCAGGACCGGCTGCAGCGCGCCCTGCTGAGCAAGACCTACCAGTCCGGGTTCGATGCGGCGCGCTCGCTGTACGCGCAGGGCTGGTTCGACCACGCCTCGATCCAGAAGGCGGAGCTGGAGGAAGCCGCGCAGCAGAGCGTGGCGGCCACGCCCGCACCGACGCCGCAGAAGCCGGTGGTGGTGGTGGCCAGGCAGCTGCGCGACGCGCTGGTGAAGATCTTCGACGCCGACCTGCTGGAGGCGGCCGGCGTGCTGGCCGAGTACTACAATCCCTTCGACGGCAAGGACGTCAGCGAGCGCGACCGCGCCGCGGCCGAGTCGGCGCTGGGCCTGTTCAACTACGCCTTCAAGCTCAAGACCGTGTCGCCGGGCGCCGAGGACCGCGCCCGCGTGTTCATCGATGCGATGCGCGAGGATGATTCCGAAGCGGCGGTGGTCGCCGCGCTGGGCGCGCTGCTGGCCGGCACCGACGACGAGTGGATGACCAACCTCAAGATGATCGCCGCGTCGCTGGTCTCGGCGCAGCTGGCCTCGCTGCTGCTGATTCCTTTCCCGGTGCTGGTGCCGGTGTTCATCTCGCTGGCGGTGATCGAAAACAACGCCGGCTATCCCGGCCTGTGCGGCAAGGCCAAGCAGGAGCTCAAGGCCTACGAGACCGCCGCCTCCGTGGTGCCGCCCGGCGCGGACGCCAGCACCTCGGCCGACCTCAAGACCCGCGAGCCGCCGCCGCAGCTGTTTTCGCTGCAGGACCTGGCGATGGCGCGCGCCGACTTCGATGCGCTGCGCCTGCACCTGGAGGCCAACCGCACCTACTACATGAACCAGGTCTGGAGTTCGGAGGATCCCAACGCACGCTACGAACGCTTCCGCGCGATGGGCATCGACGCCTACGTCGAGAACCGGCTGGTGGGATTCGTCGGCGCGCGGGCGATCCACCCGCTGCGGCTGTCGGCGCTGGATCCGCTGGTGCGGCGCACGCTGCTCGACAAGCTGACCGCCTTCGATCCGGTCGCCTCGGAAACGGTCGGCTCCGGCGCCTCGGCGCGCACGCTGGGCCCGATCCAGACCGCGGCGCAGACGGTGTCGCTGCCGACCTCGGCGGTGTTCATGGATGGCGGGCTGGGCCAGTGCGAACTGCTGGAGCCCTACCTCAAGCAGCGTCGCGAGATCGAGCGGCGCATCGCGCAGGCAGATGCCGACCTGGCCGAGCTGCGCGTGCAGGATGCGCGCAACCGCCTGGCGGCCACCACACCGGCGCCGCTGCCCGCCCCCGCGCCGACGCCGCTGCCGGCGCCGGGCCCCTGAGGCGCCCGTCATGTCCGGTTCGTTCCCTGGCGCGCTGTCGCGCCCCGCGCTGATCGCCGTGCCGCCTGCGCTGTCACCGGCGCGGCTGGGCCCCGACCTGCTGCCCGCGATCGCCGAGGCCACGCCCGAAGCCAGCTTCGAATCGATGCTCGACGGGCAGGCGGTGCTGGTTTCCGAGCTGGCCGCCCACAACGCCGCGCCGCTCGCCCCGTCGCCGGCATCGGTGGCCGCGCTGCTGTCGAAGCTGGACGCCACGCGCTCGCTGGCGCTGCTGCTGCGCAGGACCGATGTCCGCGACGGCCGCCTGTTCCAGCTGGATGCGACCGAACGGCCGCCGCGCGACGGGGTGTTCTTCACCCTGCGCGAGCGCATCCCGTTCGACCCGCGGCAGGAAGAGCGCGACGCCGAGGCCGCGCGCGCGGCGCAGGCGCAGGCCGAGGCCCGACAGCTGGCGACGATCCTGGCCGAAGGCGATGCCGAGGCCATCGACGAATTCCTCGAGTTCCTGGTGCTGGATCGCCAGAACGACCTCGACCGGCTGCGCCGGCTGGTGGACGTGCATCGCGACAGCGTCCAGAACGCGGTGGACATCGTGCAGACCAAGCGCATCGACTTCCTGGAATCGCCGCAGGAGATGGGCCTGGCCGGCTCGGCCATGGCCTTCGTGGTCACCAACCTGCTGGCCGGCGTGATCACCTCGGCCCTGGGCGGCGTGCTGCAGCTGATCCTCACCGGCGCCTTCGCGATCACCGGCGGCGGCTTCCAGCGCAAGCGGCAGGCCAGCCTGACGCAGTTCTTCGCCGAGCGGCGCAGTTCGCTGACCACGCTGGCCGGCCAGCTGAAGGGATCGCAGAAGCAGCTGGCGCGATTCGACCGGGGCCGGCGCAAGTCGGGCAAGGTGCTCAACGAGGGGCTGGCCAAGCGCGCCAAGGCCTTCCAGGATTTCAAGCCTCCGGTGCTGGAAAAGCAGCTGGCCCTGGGCAGCATCGGCGACGATGCCATCAGCCGCGCCGCGGCGCTGACCAAGCGTCTGTCCACCCTGAAGACCAATCCCGACGGCACGCCCGATCTGGTGAGCAAGGCCGGCAGCGTCGCCTTGGCCAAGCCCGTGGAATCGATTGCCCGCATGATGGACACCGCCGCCAAGTCCAAGCCCGACGCCGGCAACGCGCTGGCGGTGCCGGTGGACGTGGCGATGAAGATGGAAGTGCAGGATTACTTCGAGCCGTGGCTGCAGGCGGCCGAATCCTCGATCGCCTTCCTGCGGCTGACGCGGCAGGTGCTGCGCAGCACGGGCGACCTGCCCCAGCCTGTGCTGCAGGAGCTGTTCGAGTCGCTGGGCGGCAACGAGGCGCTGCAGGGCTTCAGCGACGAGGTGGAGTCCCTGACCCTGGACATGCCGGCGCTGCGCGCCAGCCTGACCTCGCATTACGAACTGCTGCTGTGGCTGACGCTGTATCACCAGACCATTGGCAAGGCGCGCAGGATCCAGGCGGCCACCGGCCCCGGCAGTTCGCGCGAGGTGATCGCCATCCCGGCCGCGCCGGCCACGCGCAACCTGCTGCGCTATCTCGCCTTCCGCCACTTCGACCTGGGCACCCTGAAGCCTTCCGGCGAAGTGGAGTTCACGGATGACGAACTGCGCGGCTGCCTGGTCGGGCTGGAGCAGATGTCGCAACCGCTGTTTGCCGCGTCCGCCACCACGGTCGCCTTGCCGCAGGGAGGCACGGTGCCGGCGGTGCAGGTGGTGTCCGTCCGCTACGACTAGTCGGCGCGCGAGCCCTTCGCCAGCGCCTCGAGGTAGCGCTGGTGCAGCGCCATCACATTGGCCACGTACTCCTGGGTCTCGGCCCACGGCGGAATGCCGCCGTATTTCTGCACGTTGCCGGCGCCGGCGTTGTAGGCTGCGGCCACCAGCGACAGGTCGCCGCGGTACGCATCCTGCAGCTGGCGCAGTTCGCGCGCGCCGGCCTGGATGGACTGGTTGGGATCGAAGGGATCGGTGACCTGCCAGGCCGCGGCGGTGTCCGGCATCAGCTGCATCAGGCCCTGCGCGCCCTTGGGCGAAACCGCCGCCGGGTCGAAGCCACTTTCGATGTGCGCGATCGCACGCAGCCAGGCCTCGTCCACGCGCCACTGGCGCGCGGCACTGCGGAAGGCCTCGCGGTAGACGTCCAGGCGGGGCGGGCCGAGCCGGCCCAGGCCGCGATGCGCAGGCGAGTCCGGCGGCGCCGGCACCGAGAACGCCAGCACACGGGTGGAGCCGGGCAGGTTGCGGGTGCTGTAGACCGTGCGGCCGTCCTGCTGGCGCTGGTAGAGCACGCCGCGCTGCGCGCCGGGCACCTGCCACAGGTCGGGCAGCTTGGGACTGTTGGCGTCGTAGGTGATGGCGGTGCATCGCGAGCCCGGCTCGGGCGCGGTGGCCAGGCTGATGCTGCCGTCGCGGCTGCAGCGATACACGGTGCGCGTGGCACCGGCCGTAACCGCGGTGTCGCCGGACGCGCGGGGCGTGGCCGGGGCCACCGCGGCAAAGGCGGGCAGGGCCATCGACAGCAGGCAGGCAAGCGGGACGGTACGCAGGCGCATGGCGGCAGTGTAGGCCCGGGGACGTTGCGCCGGCGTGGACAGCGGCCGGTGACAGCGGCCAAAATTCAGCCATGCACCTCACCGTCTCCGCCGAACGCAGCCTGCCCTGCACGCCCGACGTGGCCTTCGCGCTGTCCACGGATCCGGACCGATTTCCGGGTTTCTTCACCGGCTTTGGTCCCATTCCCGCGCTCAGCGGCATCCGCCTGCATGCGCCGCTGGCCGTAGGCAGCACGCGCCGCGTGCACAGCAAGGACGGCACCGTGCTCACCGAGCGCGTGACCGAGCTCGACCCGCCGGTGCGCCACGCCTACACGCTCACCGGCTTCCGCCCGCCGATGGCCTGGATGGTGAGCAAGGGCGAGGCGATCTGGACCTTCGCCGGCCATGAGTTCGGCTCGCGCGTGCGCTGGGACTACGAGTTCACGGTGGCCAAGCGCTGGCTGTCGCCGGTGGCGGCCGTGGTGCTGCACGTGTTCATGCGCCGGGCGATGCACCGCTGCCTCAAGAACATGTCGCGCGCGCTTTCGCACGGCGGGGCTTGATGGGCGAGTGGCTCCTGCTGGCGATGGCCCCGGTGTTCCTGGGCGTCGTGCTGTGGGAAGCGTGGTACTGGCGCCGCCGCAGCGCCACCGACGGCAACACCCACTACAGCCTGCGCGACACGGTGTCGAACGCCACCCTGGCCTTGATGCACCAGGCCGCGGATGCGCTGACCTGGCTGGTGGTGATCGGCGTGTACTGGTGGGTGTACCAGTACCGCCTGTTCGACATCCCCACCACCTGGTGGACCATCGCGCTGCTGTTCCTGGCGCAGGATTTCGTCTACTACTTCTTCCACCGCGCGCACCACCGCGTGCGCTGGATGTGGGCCTCGCACGTGGTGCACCACTCGTCCGAGCGGCTCAACTTCTCCACCGCGTTCCGGCAGTCGGTCACCTATCCGCTGTCGGGCATGTGGCTGTTCTGGCTGCCGCTGGCCTGGCTGGGCTTCTCGCCGCCGCACATCGTGGTGGTGGTGGCGATCAACCTGGGCTTCCAGTTCTTCGTGCATACGCAGGCCGTGGGTCGGCTGGGCTGGCTGGAGAAGGTGTTCAACACGCCCTCGCACCATCGCGTGCACCACGCGCGCAATGCGAAGTACATCGACCGCAACTACGGCGGCGTGCTGATCATCTGGGACAAGCTGTTCGGCAGCTTCGTCGAGGAAGATCCCGCGGTCCCCTGCGAGTACGGCATCGTCAAGCCGGTGCGCACGCACAATCCGATCACCCTGAGTTTCCACGAATGGGGCGACATGTTCCGCGATGCGGCCCGGCCGCAATCATGGCGGTCGCGGCTGGGGCAGCTGTTCGGCCCGCCGGAGCGGGCGCATTCGCAAATGGCGGCGGGTCGGACGGAGGTGGACCATGCATGAGGCAGGCAGGCAGGTGCGCGGCGGGTGGCGCCTTGGTCATGTACTGACTTTGGCGGTGATCTGGCTGGCCGGGTGCGCGCTGCCCCCGGTACCGCCGGACGAGCTGCGCGACACCTCGGTGCTGGAGGTGCCGGTGCTCGTGTCGGCACCCTCGGGCGAGCATCTGGTGCTGTTGGCCGAGCAGTCGCTGCAGCGCACCGAAGTCAGTCATCGCACCTCGATGGGATTCACCCGGCGACTGGAAAGCACGCACAGCGTGATTCGCGACGAACTGTGGTCCTTCGACCCTGTCACGCTGGAACTGCAGTGGCGGCGCACCCTGCGCGAATACCGGCCGACCGGCCGGACGCGGCCAGCGCGGCTGCTGGCGGCGCGCGACGGCGTGGTCTGGTGGCATGCGGCGGCCGCGGCCGCCGAGCCCGCGGCCGGCGTGGACGCGATGCCGGAGCGGGAGGGTGCGATTGCCGTTGGCGACGGGGCGGATGCCGCGGCCGCCGGCTTGCCGCCTTCCGGCCTGGCTTGGCCGCGCGCCGCAGGCGCGGTGTGGCAGCTCCACGATGGCCCGCCCAACGGCGAGGGCGGCGCGCTGCGTCTGCCCGGCAGCGAGGCCGTGCTCCGCGCGCAAGATCCCGCGGGTTATTTCCACCTGCACGTCACCGGCGGGGGCGACCAGGCCGGCGCGAGGCTGCGCGTGGAGCGGCGCGCCGACGATGGCCGCACGCCGTGGACGCGCGAACTGCCCTTCGCCCGACTGCATGCCCTGGCCGCCAATGCGACCACGCTCGTATTCCACGGAAGCACCGACGGCGGCAAGGTTCCCGGCACCGGGCACGACGCGCCCGGCCGGACGGCGCTCTACGCGATCGACCGGGCGACCGGTGAGGGTCGCGTGCGCTTTCTCGATGAGATCGGCCTGGCCCCGCCTGCATCGGTGGTCGGCGCCGACGCGGAGTAGCGGCCGGCCGCTGCGTCGCAGCCATGGCGCACGCCGCGCGGAATGCACGGCCCGGCCGGGTGATCTGCACGCTCGCTTCGTCGTGCAGGAAAAGGTAACGATACCTGGCTCGCCGCGTGGCACACTCGCCACCTGCAGCCCCCATCCGGTCGTTCGCCATGCCCATTCCCCGCAAACGCGCCTATTGGATGCTCGCCCTCACCGTGCTGGCCACGGTGGTCGTGGTGCTGTTCTCCTTCAATTTCACCCGATCCGAGAAGGCGCTGGACCGCAGCGTCGAGCACGAGTACGCGATCAACGACCCGCAGTTCCGGCGCGAGATGGGCGTGCTGCTGGGTCCCGGCATCACCGCCGGCAACACGGTGCAGGCCCTGGACAACGGCGACGAGATCTTCCCGTCCATGCTGGCCGCGATCCGGGCCGCCGAGCGCACGGTCAACTTCGAGACCTACATCTACTGGTCGGGCGACGTGGGCAAGCAGTTCTCGGAGGCCCTGGCCGAACGCGCGCGCGCCGGCGTCAAGGTCAACGTGGTGATCGACTGGGTGGGTGGCCTGAAGATGGAGTCGGCCCTGGTGACGCGCATGCGCGCCGCGGGCGTGCGCGTGGAGTACTACCGGCCGCTGCGCTGGTACAACTTCTCGCGCCTCAACAAGCGCACGCACCGCAAGCTGCTGATCGTGGACGGCCGCGTCGGCTACACCGGCGGCGTCGGCATCGCCGACCAGTGGTCGGGCCACGCCGAAGACCCCGACCACTGGCGCGACATGCACTTCCGGGTCGAGGGCCCGGTGGTGGCGCAGATGCAGGCGGCCTTCATCGACAACTGGATCAAGACCACGGGGCGCGTGCTCAACGGCGAGGAATATTTCCCGCCGCTGGCGCCGGCCGGCGACATGGACGCGCACCTGTTCATCAGTTCGCCCGAAGGCGGCAGCGAAAGCATGCACCTGATGTACCTGATGGCGATCGCGGCGTCCAAGCGCACGCTGGACGTGCACGCCTCGTATTTCGTGCCCGACGAGCTGGCGGTGCGGGCGCTGCGCATGGCACTCAAGCGCGGCGTGCGGGTGCGGGTGCTGGTGCCGGGCGAGCACATCGACTCGGAGACGGTGAAGGTGGCCTCGCGCGCGATCTGGGGCGACCTGCTGCAGGCCGGTGCGGAAATCCACGTCTACCAGCCGACGATGATGCACGTGAAGTCGCTGATCGCCGACGGCTTCCTGGTCTCGGTGGGCTCGACCAACTTCGACGTCCGCAGCTTCCAGCTCAACGACGAGGCCAGCCTCAACGTCTACGACGCCGCCTTCGCCGCGCACATGACCGCCGTGTTCGAGCGCGACCTGCAGCAGGCCAAGCCCTACACCTACGAGCAGTGGCAGGCCCGCCCCTGGCACGAGCGGCTGACCGAGACCCTGGTGCTGCCGTTCAAGTCCCAGCTCTGAGCGCGGCCAACAAAAAACCCGCCACGGGGGCGGGTTTTCCGGAAGCGAGGCAAGCAGCCGCGGGGCTTACTTGATCTTGCCTTCCTTGTACATCACGTGCTTGCGGACGACGGGATCGTACTTCTTAATCTCCATCTTGGCCGGGGTGGTCTTCTTGTTCTTGTCGGTCGTGTAGAAATGACCGGTGCCGGCAGAAGACGTCAGGCGGATCTTGTCGCGCTTGGATGCCATGGTGGAGTCCTCCTCAGATCTTTTCGCCGCGGGCGCGGAGATCGGCCAGCACGGCATCGATGCCGTTCTTGTCGATGGTGCGCATCGCGTTCGCGGAAACACGCAGCTTCACCCAACGGTTTTCCGAGGCTACCCAGAAGCGGCGCTCGTGCAGGTTGGGAAGGAAACGGCGGCGGGTCTTGTTGTTGGCGTGGGAGACGTTGTTACCCGTCATCACTTTCTTGCCGGTCACCTGGCAAACTCGACTCATGGTTCAACTCCTGGGTCAGGACTGGCCACCCATAGCCCGGGTGGCGACGGCCCCTCGCGGCTGGCCAAAAGGCCGGCAGGCGCATGCGATGCGGGATGGATCAGACGCTCCGCCAAGGGCCGGAATCGCACTTCCGGGGCCGGGGCCGGTGGGCAGGGTGCGGAGCGAGCCGGCAATTATGCCCACCTTCCCCTTTCCAGGCAATCACTTAGGGCGGTTTGGCCACGGATTTACGCGGATGCACACGGATAGGGCAAAAGCTAATCCAATGATTTCAATGCTTTATCCGCGTTCATCCGCGTAAATCCGTGGCCAAAGAGGCCCTTAGTGCCCCGCGCGGTCGCGGTGCCAGCCGCGGTGTTTGATGTCCAGGTACAGGCTGTAGGCCGCGGTGAAGCTGGGGAAGAGGTTCTGCAGCACGCCCACCGAGTCCTGCTTGGCGGAGAACAGGAAGTAGCTCAGGGTCATGAAGCTGCCGAGCAGGCTCATGTACCAGAACACCCGCGGGATCACCGGCTTGCCGGCGCGCTTGGAGGCGATGAACTGCACCAGCCAGCGGCCGCCGAACATCAGGGCGCCGGTGTAGCCGATCAGCTTCCACGCGGTGACGTGCAGGCCGGTCCAGGCCAGCCAGGCGATTTCTTCGTTCATCGGGTCACTCCAGTTCGCGGACGGCGGTGAGCTTGCTGCGCTTGATCAGCCAGGCCACGCCCATCAGGTCGCGCACGCCGACGAGGGCGCGGCCGAGGTTGGTGTATTTCGAGGCGCCGGCGCCGCGCGGCCGGTGGTTCACCGGCACGCTCACCGTCTGCCAGCCGGCGCGCTGCATCAGCGCGGGCAGGTAGCGGTGCATGTGGTCGAACCAGGGCAGGTCCAGGAAGGCCGCGCGCTCGAACAGCTTGGTGCCGCAGCCGGTGTCGGGGGTGGCGTCGCGCAGCAGGCGCGAGCGGATGCCGTTGGCCCACTTCGAGGCCCACTTCTTGCTGCCGGTGTCCTGGCGGTTCACGCGCCAGCCGGCGTAGAGCTTCACGTTGGCGGCGCCGGCGTCGCGCGCGGCCAGCAGCTTGGGCAGGTCGGCCGGGTCGTTCTGGCCGTCGCCGTCGAGCGTGGCGATCCAGGTGCCGCGCGCGGCCTTGACCCCGGTGCGGATCGCGGTGCTCTGGCCGCTCTGCGATTCATGCGTGAGCACGCGCAGCTCGGGCGTGGCGGCCTTGGCCGACTGCAGTGCGGCCAGGGTGCCGTCGCGGCTGCGGTCGTCCACGAAGACCACCTCGAAGGCGGTGACGCCGCGCAGGGCCGCCAGGATCTCGGCCAGCAGCGGCAACACGTTGCCTTCCTCGTTGAAGACCGGGACGACGACGGACAGGTGGGGCTGGTTCACGCGATCAGGCTCCGCGCAGGCGCTCGAGGATGCCGTCGAGCGTGTCCAGGCCGTGGTAGCTGATCACCAGCTTGCCGCGGCCGCCGCGGCCGTGCTGCACGGCCACCTTGGCGCTGAGCTTTTCCGACAGCTCGCGCTCGAGCGCGGCGATGTCGGCGTCCACCTTCTTGCCGTTGGGCTTGGCCGGCTTCTTGCCCGGGATCTGGCCCTTGCCCAGCAGCTGGGCGCGGCGCTCGACCTCGCGCACCGACCAGCCCTCGGCCACGGCTTCCTTCGCCAGCGCCAGCGCGGCGGCCGGGGCCAGCGTCAGCAGCGCGCGCGCGTGGCCCATTTCCAGGCCCTTGTCCTCAAGCAGCTTGCGGATGCCGTCGGGCAGCTCCAGCAGGCGCAGCAGGTTGGACACCGCGGCGCGCGAGCGGCCCACGGCCTCGGCGGCCTGCTGGTGGGTGAGCGAAAATTCGTCGATCAGGCGGCTCAGCGCCTGCGCTTCCTCCAGCGGGTTGAGGTCCTCGCGCTGGATGTTCTCGATCAGGGCCATCGCGATGACGGCGCGGTCATCCACCTCGCGCAGCACCACCGGCACGTCGCTCAGGCCGGCCTGGGTGGCGGCGCGCCAGCGGCGTTCGCCGGCGATGATCTCGTAGCGGGGCTGGCCGTCCTTGCCGCGGGCGATCTCGCGCACCACGATCGGCTGGATCAGGCCCTGGGCCTTGATGGACTCGGCCAGCTCGGTGAGCTTGGCCGGGTCCATGCCGGTGCGCGGCTGGTACTTGCCGGGCTGCATGGCGGTGATCGGCAGCGAGCGCATGCCCTCGCCGGCGTCGGCCGCTTCGGCCGGCGGCGCCGCGCCCTTGTTGCCCGTGCCCAGCAGGGCATCCAGGCCCCGGCCCAGGCCGCGTTTCTTGGTGCTCATGCCAGCTCCTTCAATTTCTTCTCGCGCCGCACGATCTCGCCGGCCAGTCCCAGGTAGGCGATGCCGCCACGCGACGCCCGGTCGTAGCCCACGATGCTCTGGCCGTGGCTGGGGGCCTCGGCCAGGCGAACGTTGCGCGGGATGATCGAGCGGAACACCTTGTCGCCGAAATGTTTGGTCAGTTCGCCCGAGACCGCGTTGGCCAGGTTGTTGCGCACGTCGAACATGGTGCGCACGATGCCGTCGATTTCCAGCGCGGGGTTGAGCTTGCCCTTGAGCGCGTTGATGGTGTCCACCAGCGAGCTCAGGCCCTCGAGTGCGAAATATTCACACTGCATCGGCACGATCACGCCGTCGGCCACCGCCAGCGCGTTGAGCGTCAGCAGCGACAGCGAGGGCGGGCAGTCGATGATGATGTAGTCGTAGTTGCCGCGGATGGGCTCGAGCGCGTTCTTCAGGCGCCGCTCGCGCTCGCTTTCGTCCATCAGGCGGATTTCGGCCGCGGTGAGGTCGATGTTGCCGGGCAGCAGGTCGTACTTCTCGGCCGTGGGCACGATGGCGGCGCTGGCGGGGCATTCGGCCAGCAGCACTTCGCAGGTCGAATTCTCCAGCTCGCGCTTGTCGATGCCCGAGGCCATGGTGGCGTTGCCCTGCGGGTCCATGTCCACCAGCAGCACGCGGCGCGGCACGGCGGCCAGCGCGGCGGCCAGGTTCACGGCCGTGGTGGTTTTGCCCACGCCGCCCTTCTGGTTGGCGATGGCGATGATGCGACCCATGCAGTCTCCTGGCGCCGGCCTGGCGAGGCCGGTGGTTGGTGTTGGATCGGGTGTCGGCGTAGCGTCGGCCCGGACGGGGATTATGCCGCCTGCGGCGGGTCGCGGGTGACGGTGACCAGATGGCGGTCGCCTTCCAGGCCGGGCACGGCCAGGTCCTGGATCGATTCGACCCGCCAGCCCGCAGGCAGGGCCGCGATCTCGGCGTCGGGACGCTGGCCCTTCATCGCCAGCAGCCGGCCGCCCGGGGCCAGCAGGTGGCCGCCGACGGCGAGGATGCCGGCCAGGGTGTCCATGGCGCGGGCGGTGACCTGGTCGTAGGCACCGGGCTCGTCCACCGCCTCGGCGCGCGAATCGAGCACGCGCACGTTGTCCAGGCCGAGCTGGCGCACCACTTCGCGCAGGAAGCGGGTCTTCTTGCTGATGCTCTCGACCAGGGTGACCTGCAGGCCCGGGATGGCCATCGCCAGCGGAATGCCGGGCAGGCCCGGGCCGGTGCCCAGGTCGGCCAGCTTGCCGGCGTGCACGTGCGGCCACATCGACAGCGAGTCGAGCAGGTGCTTGCCCAGCATCTCGCGCGGGTCGCGAACGGCGGTGAGGTTGTAGGTCCGGTTCCAGCGATCAAGCAGCGCCAGGTAGTCGAGCAGGCGCGCGCCCAGCGGCTGCGCCGGCAGCCCCAGCGCAACCAGGCCCGCCTCAAGCTCGGGCAACAATGGCGTCAACGGATTCATACCCCCATTGTCGCCAAAAATCCGGGGTCAGAGTCGCTTCAGGAAACCGCCGCAGAAAATCCGGGGTCAGAGTCGCTTCAGCAAGACGGCCAGAAGCGCGCCGTTTTGCTGAAGCGACTCTGACCCCGGAGTTCGGATTTCAGGCGGTGTGGAGGGAGCAGCGGATGACGCGCAGGCCAAGGCGGCCGACGCGGCGGTTGAGCTCTGTCTTGAGGGTGTCGGCGAGCGGGCGGGTGGCGTCGGCCAGGCTGGGCAGCGAGGCCAGGGCGTCGCGGGCCTGGTCGGTGACCAGGGCGTCGACGCGGTCCAGGGCTGCGCCGGCCTGGGCCGGATCCAGGATCTGGTAGTAGAGCTCGGCGTGGGCGCCGGTGGCGTCGGGCACGTCCAGGTGGTGGCCGATCAGGCAGACGGGTTGGCCGAGCCTGTCCAGGACCGGCAGGGTCCAGTGCCAGCCGGCACCCAGGGCGCGGATGTAGCGCCCGGAGCGGTTCACGGTGACCACGCAGTTGTCGGGCACCCGGCAGATGCCGGCCGCCCGGGCCAGGACGGCCAGCGGCGCGGGCAGGGGCAGTGCGTTCAGATTAGTCATTTGCACCAGACACTTATTCCCGGTTACTAAAGCATAATCTAGTAACGGGAACAAATTCTTAATGCGGCCAAACCACGGGCTTTGACTACTTCTGCGGGCAGGGCAACACCACCCGGGCCTCCTGCCCCAGCCCGATGCTGGCCACCCTAATCTTCGCGCCGCGGTGCCCGTGCAGCACGAAGGGCGCGTCGACCTGGCCCAGCATGGCGCCGTCCGCGCGGAAGCACTTGAGCATGGTCCCCACGTGCAACCACTGCTTGCGCGGCAGGCTGTCGAGCGGGACGCTGTGCGGGCATGCGGCGCCGCAGCCCAGGGCCAGTTCACCCGCGGCTTCCCCTTCGATGTTCAGCCAAAGCTCCAGCCGCACGTCGCCATTGGCCTCGCGCTCCAGGTTGAGCGGCGTGCCCGCGGTGAGTGCAATGGCGCCTGCTTCCGGAAAACTGAACTCGCGCGCATCTTCCTGGGCCAGGTGATCCACCGCCCGTGCCGCCGGGGCGACGCTGCCCGCCGGTGCCTGCCAGGAAAAGCCGTCGCTGGTCGCACCCTTGGAGAACCACATGCGCTGGGCGGCGGCCGCGACCACCCCGGGATCTTCCGGCAGCGGCTGCCAGGGCCGGGGCTGGGCGTAAGTCAGGCCGAAGCCCAGCGGGAACAGCGGTTCATAGTCCGGATGATGGCGATTCAGACGCGCCTGGTCGGCGCGCTTGGGCCACGAGAACGACAGCCTGCCCTTGAAGTCATGGGCCACGCTGCCGTCGTCGGCCGCCAGCAGCACGTCGGCCACGCCGCCGCCTTCGGAGCCGGGCAGCCACACGGCCACGAAGGCATCGGCCACGTTCAACTCGCGGTTCACCCACAGCGGCCGGCCCGAGATGAACACCGCGACCACGGGAATGCCCGCGTCCGCCAGGCGCTTCATCAGCGCAAGGTCGGCATCGTCGCCGGGGCTGTAGCGCAGGTCGGCAATGTCCCCCTGGAATTCGGCGTACGGGTCCTCGCCGAACACCACCACCGCCACATCGGGCTTGTCCGTGAACTCGCCTTCGGCCGACAGCGCCGCGCGCCCGCCGGCCGCCTGGATGCGCTCCACCAGCGCCCCGCCGATCGACTGCCCGTTCGGGAAGTCGGCATTGGTGGTGCCGGTGCCCTGCCAGCTCAGCGTCCAGCCGCCCGACTGCTTGGCGATGCTGTCGGCGCCGTCGCCGGCAATCAGCACATGCGCGGTCGGCCGGATCGGCAGCACGCCGTCGTTCTTCAGCAGCACCAGCGACTCGCGAACCGCCTGCCTCGCCACCGCGCGATGTTCGGCGCTGCCCAGCAGCGCGTAATCGCCGGCAAGTTCGCGCGAGGACGGCAGCGAAGCGTCCAGCACGCCGGCGCGCGCCTTCACCAGCAGGACCCGGCGCGCCGCGTCATCGATGGTCGCGATCGGCAGCTCGCCGCTGCGCGCGGCGGCCAGCAGCGAGGTGTAGATGCCCTTCCACGAATCGGGCGCCATGTACATGTCCAGGCCAGCCTCGACCGCGGCGGTGCATTTTTCGTTGGTGCAGCCGGGAATCTGCCCGTGTGCGTTCCAGTCGCCGACGATGAACCCGTCGAACTGCCAGCGCTGCTTGATCACGCCGGTCAGCAGGCTGCGGTTGCCGTGGTGCTTGACGCCGTTCCAGCCGGAGAACGAAGCCATCACGGTCTGCACGCCGGCCCGCATGGCCTCGACGTAACCGGGCGCGTGGATGTCGCGCAGCTCGGCCTCGCTGATCTGCGCGTCGCCCTGGTCGCGTCCTTCGAAGGTGCCGCCGTCGCCCACAAAATGTTTGGCCGAGGCCACGACGCGCCGGGGCCCTAGGAAGTCGGCCGCGCCCACCTTGCCCTGGATGCCTTCCACCACGGCCGCGGCGAAGGAGGCGACGATGGCGGGATCCTCGGAATAGCCCTCGTAGGTGCGACCCCAGCGGTCGTCCTGCGGAACGGCGAGCGTGGGCGCGAAGGTCCAGTCAAAGCCGGTCACGCGGGCTTCCACGGCCGTGACTTCGGCGATGCGCCGCACCAGGTCCGGATTGCGGGTAGCGCCCAGGCCGATGTTGTGCGGAAACACGGTGGCGCCGACCACGTTGTTCTGGCCATGCACCGCATCGATGCCGAACAGCACCGGCACGCCGGGACGGTTCTGGTGCGGCGCCAGCGAGGCGCGATGGTAGGCATCGGCCAGGGCCAGCCACTCTGCCGGGCTGGCGTTGTAGCGGCCGCCGGGATCGGAGTTGCCGCCGGCCAGGATGGATCCGAGCGGATAACGCTCCAGGTCGGCCGGCTGCATGCTGCCGATATCGCCCTGCACCAGCTGTCCCACCTTCTGCTCCAGCGACAGGCTGGCCAGCAGGGCGTCGACGCGGCGGATCAGCGCGGGATCGTCCTGCACCGGCGGGGTGATCGCGGGCCACTGCGAAGGGTCGGCCACGCCTTTCGACGACGGCGCCTCGGAGGCGGCGGCAATGCCGGCCCCCAGCAGGCTCGCGAACAGGAAAACACGGGCCATTTCGTGGCACAGGCCAGCGCGACTCGAGCGGGACGTGGCGGGCATCGGTCTCTCCGGTGGGCGGCAGCCCCATTGGGCTCCCCGGGCGGACATTTGCCCAGCCTGACAGCGTTGTCAAGCGCGTCCGGCCGGCTTCGCCCGGGACGGAAGTCCCCAAGCCCGGCAAGGCCTTCCGGCGGCGCTGGCTGAAAATGTCCTGCGCTGTCGGAAAGCTGTTGACAGCGTTGTCATGCAGGTTTACAAATGCCTGCACGAACCGTCGGAAGGGTCGTTCTCATCGACTTGCGGAGGGTCGTGGAGCCAATCGCACAGGGGCGTACTGACGGGGACGGGGAAGCGGGACCGCACTCACCGAACGGGCGGGTGGCCGGCAGAAGCCAGGAAAAAACACAACAACACGGTCTAACTCTGGGAGGGGTAACACCATGTCCATCGATTCGAAGCGTCGTCGTCAAGGCGGCCTTGCGGGACGCTCGCGCAGCCGTCGTGCCTTGCTTGCGCTGTGCATCAGCGCGGCCTTGCACGCCCCGGTGTGGGCGCAGGAGACCACGGCGGAGGCCGAGGCTGAAAAGGCCAAGGAAGCCGAGAGCGAGGAGGTCACCACCCTCGACGCGATCGAAGTCACCGGCATCCGCGCCTCGCTGATCCGCGCGCAGGACATGAAGCGCGACGCCGATACCCACATCGACGCGATCTCCGCCGTCGACATCAGCGCGCTGCCCGACGTGAGCGTGCTCGAGGCGCTGCAGCGCATCCCCGGCATCTCGATCGAACGCTTCGCGGCCAAGGACGACCCGGACCACTTCTCCACCGAAGGCAGCGGCGTGACCCTGCGCGGCCTGCCCAACACCCGTAGCGAATTCAACGGCCGGGACACCTTCTCCGCCAACAGCGGCCGCGGCCTGTCGTTCCAGGACGTGCCGCCGGAGCTGATCGGCAGCGTCGAGGTGTTCAAGAACCAGACCGCCGACATGGTGGAAGGTGGCATCTCCGGCACCATCAACCTCAATACCCGCAAGCCGCTGGACTCGGGCTCGCGGCTGCTGCAGTTCACCGGGCAAGCCAACTACGGCGACCTGGCCAGCGAAGTGACCCCGAGCTTCTCTGGACTTTTCAGCAACGTCTGGGACGTGGGCGGCGGCCGCTTCGGCCTGCTGGCCAGCCTGTCGCACTCGGACCTGGACTTCCGCTCCGACGGCGCGCAGTTCGGCGCGCACGTCGAGCAGGGGCAGGGCAGCGGACTGTACGCGCCCATCAACGCCGGTATCCGCACCACGTCGACCAACCGCAAGCGCGACGGCGCGTCGCTGGCACTGCAGTACCAGAATGCCGACCGCACCTTCGACATCACGGGCGAGTACGTTCGTTCGGACAGCGATTCGAAGTGGGTGGAATACGCCTTCTTCTCCGATGATGCCGGCGGTACGCCGGGGCCGGGCTCGGTGTACGACAGCCAGGGCCGGTTCGTAAGCGGCACGCTGCAGGGCGTCGCCTCGGGCCTGGGTCCGCAGACGCGCGGCTCGGACGGCAACACCCTGCTCGAGGACTACTCTGTCACGATGAACTTCCGGCCGACCGACCGGCTGACCCTCAAGGCCGAGTTGCAGTACGTCGAGTCCACCACCGACATCGTCGACCTGTCGGTGTTCGGCGCGCTGGCCAACCAGGCCGGCGGTCCCAGCGGCGTGAACATCGATCTTGTGCGCCGCGGCGGCGCACCGCGGATCGACTTCCGGGCGCCGACCGGCTCGTCGCAGACCGACGCCGCCTACTTCACCGATCCCAACAACTACTTCTGGCGCGCCGCGATGGACCACATCGAGGAGTCGGAGGGTGATGCACTGGCCTTCCGCTTCGATGCCGACTATGCGCTGGACGGTGACTTCTTCCGCGGCGTGGAGACCGGCTTCCGCACGTCCGAGCGCGACCAGACCACCCGCTGGTCCACCTACAACTGGGGCAACCTGTCGGAAGCCTGGACCGGCAACGGCCTGGCCAGCTTCGCCGGCGGGCCCACGTCCACCGGCTTCAGCCTCAACCAGGCCGGCCCCTTCGGCTTCCGCAGCTTCCACAACGGCAACGTGGGCGGCCTGCCCGGCGGTATCGGCCTGTTCCCGAACCCGGGGCTGGTGACCAACTACAACACCTTCCGCCAGAGCTTCGATGTTCCCGGCGTGCTGCGCGGTTCGCTCAGCGGCCGCCCCGGCGCCGACGGCTTCTACCTGCCCGCGGAAATCAACGGCACCAACGAGCAGAACGACGCGCTGTACGTGCGCCTGAACTTCGAGAACGACGCCGAGCGCCGCTTCGGCGGCAACATCGGCCTGCGCTACGTCCGGCTCGACACGCGGGTGGATGGCGGCATCACGTTCCCGACCCTGAACCTGCCTCCGAACGTGCTGGCCACCCTGCCTCCCGACGTGGTGGCCTTCGCCAATGGCGCCAGCAGCAGCGAAGCCGCACGGTCGAGCTACGACACCTTCCTGCCCAGCCTGAACCTGAAGTACGAGCTGGCGCCCGACATGCTGCTGCGCTTCGGCGCGTCCAAGGCGGTGGCGCTGCCCGACCTGGGCAACCTGCGCTACAACTACAACATCTCGGCCGACATCACCACGGTGAACGACGTCGCCACGCTCAACCGCTTCTTCCAGAGCAGCGGAAACCCGTTCCTGAAGCCGATGGAGTCGAACAACTTCGATCTGTCGCTCGAGTACTACTTCGACGAATCGGACTTCGTGGCGCTCGGCTTCTTCTACAAGGACATCAAGAACTTCTTCTCCAACAACACCGTGGAAACGCCGGTCACCAACAACGGCGTGACCCAGATTGTGGACATCGACCAGCCGATCAACATCGGCGAGGCCTCCATCAGCGGGTTCGAGTTCTCCTACCAGCAGTTCTTCGACGAGCTGCCGGGCATCTGGGGCGGGCTGGGCGTGCAGTTCAACTACACCTACCTCAACCCCAGCGACGTGCCGCAGCAGAACCTGCGTCCGGTGCAGTCGGGCAGCCAGGACGATGCGAACCGGGCCGCCATCCCGTTCGACAACCTGCCGCTGCAGGGCTTGTCCAAGAACCAGTTCAACCTGGTCGGCATCTTCCAGAACGACAAGTGGGAAGCCCGACTGGCCTACAACTGGCGCGACGACTACCTGCTCACCATCCGCGAGGTGAACATCGGCCTGCCCACGTTCGCGAAGGACTACGGCCAGCTGGATGGTTCGCTGTTCTACCGGATCAACGACACCTGGCAGCTCGGCCTGCAGGGCTCCAACCTGCTGCAGGATGAAGTGATCACCGAGAACCAGGTCAATCCGGACGGCCTGCGCGTGTTCCGCAGCTCCTTCATCTTCGACACGCGCTACACCTTCGTGATCCGCGGCACCTTCTAGCGGACATTGACCCGAGCCGCCGCCTCTGGGCAACCTGAGGCGGCTCTTCAAGGCAGGCAAGGCCGGGATGGATGGACGCGACGGAAGCGGGTGACGGCGGGCCGGTAACACACGTGGTGATTGCGGGCGGCGGCAGCGCCGGCTGGATGACCGCCGCCGCACTGTGCAGCGTGCTGGCCGGCCGGGGTGTGCGCGTCACCCTGATCGAATCCGAGCAGATCGGCACGGTCGGCGTGGGCGAGGCGACCTTGCCGCACCTGCGTTATTTCAACCAGCGCCTGGGCATAGACGAGCCGGAGTTCATGCGTGCCACCGGCGCGACCTACAAGCTGGGCATCGAGTTCGCGCACTGGGGCCGGCGCGGCGATGCGTACATCCACCCCTTCGGCGAGTTCGGCAGCGACGTGGACGGGGTAGGCTTCCACCACGCCTTCCTTCGCGCGCAGGCCGCCGGCAGTCCGCATGCGCTGGGCGAGTACTCGCTGCCGGTTTTCATGGCCGCCGCCGGCCGCTTCGCGTTCCCGGCGGCCGACCCGACGGATCTTGCCGCCACCTATTCCTATGCCTACCACGTCGACTCGGCGCTGTACGCGCGCTACCTGCGCGGCTTCTCCGAAGCGCGCGGGGTGCAGCGGCAGGAAGGCCGCATCGTTGGCGTCGATCAGGCGCCCGAGAGTGGTTTCATCCGGGCCGTCACGCTGGAGTCGGGACATCGCATCGAAGGTGACCTGTTCATCGATTGCTCCGGATTCCGCGGCCTGCTGATCGAGCAGACCCTGCACGCGGGCTATGAACACTGGAAACACTGGCTGCCCTGCGACCGGGCCATCGCCATCCCGTGCGAGGGCGTGCCGGATCCGCCGCCCTACACCCAGGCCCGCGCCGAGCGCGCCGGCTGGCGCTGGCGCATTCCGCTGCAGCACCGGATCGGCAACGGCCACGTCTACGCCAGTGATTTCTGCAGCGATGACGAGGCGCTGGACGTGCTGCGCGCGGCCCTGCCGGGACGGGCCATGGCCGAACCCAACCTGCTGCGTTTCCAGACCGGACGCCGGCGCCTGAGCTGGTCGCACAACTGCGTGGCGATCGGGCTGTCGGCGGGCTTCCTGGAACCGCTCGAATCCACCGGCCTGCACCTGATACAGCTGGCCATCATGAAGCTGGTGGAGCTGTTCCCCGGCCGCGCGATGGAGCCCCGCCTGCGCGACGAGTTCAACCGCGTGATGCAGATGGAAGTGGAGCGGGTGAAGGATTTCCTGATCACGCACTACCACGTCACCGAGCGCGACGACAGCCCGTTCTGGGACCACTGCCGCACGCTGGCCCTGCCCGATTCGCTGCAGCACAAGCTCGAGACCTTCCGCGAAACCGGGCACGTGGTGCGCTACCGCGAAGGGCTGTTCCTCGAGCCCAGCTGGATTGCCGTGTTGTTGGGACAGCGCTTGCTGCCGCGCCGCATCGACCCGCGCATCCAGCGTTATCCGCTGGCATCGCTGCAGGCGGGGCTGGAGGCGCTGCGGGTCCGCATCCGAGACTGTGCCGAGGCCATGCCGCGCCACCAGCAGGCGCTCGACCGCGTCGGCGATCCCGGCGACCAGGGTTGGCGCAGCGCGTCCATGAGCCTCTACGGCGTCCGCGAGGCCGTGCATTAACGCCGTCGAACCGCCGCTGCGCAGCCTGCTGGTGATCGGCGATGCCGTGCACGCCTGGATGGTCGCCGCGCGGCTCGCGCGAGACTTGCGCCGCCACGAGGTGCGCATCGTGCTGCTGGAGGACGCCCCCGGCCCGGGTCCTGGCATCCTGTGCCTGGATCCCGACATCCATGCGTTCCACCGCAGCCTGGGCGTCGGGCTGGAAGACCTGCTGCGCCACCTTCGCGCGGGGCTGCGTTACGGCACCCAGTTCGTGGACTGGGCTGGTGCAGGCCGGAGCGGCTTCGCACCCTTCGGCGATGCCGGGCAGATGATCGAGCGCGTGCCTTTCCAGCATTACGTCACCGCCCTGCGCGCAGTGCGCGGCGACGCCCGGCTGGCCGACTTCGCGCCCGCCGCGCTGGCGGCCCGGGCGGGCCGGTTCGGCACGGGTGGCCGTGGCCCGCTGGCCGGGCTGGAGGCCGGACTGAGCGTGGAGCGTTCGGACTACCTCGCCTTCCTGCGTGCGCTGGGCACCGATCTGGGCGTGCAGCACGTGCCCGGCGTCGTGCAGCAGGTCCAGTACGACGCCGACGGACACGCCCAGGCAGTGTTGCTGGAAGACGGGCAGACACTGTCGGCCGACGGTTTCTTCGACTGCAGCCAGAACGCGAGGCTGGCCAGCGTGGGAGGTTCGACCGCGCGCCATGCGTTTCCCGCGCGCGTCGGCGTGACGCGGCGCGAGTTCCGGCGCGCGCGGCTCGACGGCCCGGCGCCGCTGGTGGACCAGGTCGTCCGGCGCGACGACGGCTGGGAGCGGTTCCGCTGCGTGGCCGACAGCGTGGAGGCCGAGCGCGTGTGGACCGCCGGTCCTGACGACGACGCCAGCGCGCCAGGCGCACACGGATGGCTGCGCGCGCCGTGGCAGGGCCGCTGCGTGGCGTTGGGCCCGGCGCTGGGCGAACCGGAAGACCTGGTGGTCGACCGCTGGCGGCTGACGCGCCGGGCCATCGCCCATTGGCTGCGGCTGCTGCCGGGGCGGGAACCGTGTCCCAAGTTGCGTGACGAATTCAACCGGGTGGTGGTGGCCGAGGCACGGCGTCTGGCCGATGCCCAGGGCCTGCCCTTGCTGTGCGCGGCCGACCGCACGCCGGACGCGGCGGCCCGCGTGCGCATCGACGAGGCGGCGGCCGCCGATCTGCGCTACCGGATGATGCTTTACCGCGCCGGAGGCCGGCTGGCTTTCCACGAAGAGGACCCGCTCGACGCACCGCGCTGGATGATGCTGCTCGAGGCGATGCATGTCCTGGCCGGGGCGGCGGACCGGCTGCTGCCGGCCATGGCGCCCGAAGAGTTGGCGCGGCGCATGGAGCGGGTAGGCGCGTCGCTGGCGCAGGCAGTGGCCGGATTGCCGGCGCACGCGCAGGCGCTGGCCCGGCTTCGCCAAGCGGAAGGCGCGGTTCCATGAGCCGGGCGCTGCGCAGCATCGTCATCGTCGGCGGCGGCACCGCGGGCTGGATGACCGCCGCGGCGCTTTCCAAGGTGCTGGCGAAGTCGGACTGCCGCATCACCCTGGTCGAGTCCGAACAGATCGGCACGGTGGGCGTGGGCGAAGCCACGATTCCGCAAATCCTCACGTTCAACCGGCTGCTGGGCATCGACGAGGATGATTTCGTCCGCAGCACCCAGGCCACGTTCAAGCTCGGCATCCGCTTCGATGACTGGGCCGCGATCGGCGACCGCTACCTGCATCCCTTCGGCGTGTTCGGGCTGCCGATGGAGGCGATCCCGTTCCACCACTACTACCTCAAGCTGCGCGCACTCGGGCGCCTGGGGCGCATCGACGAGTTCTCGCTGGCGTGCATGGCGGCCGCGCAGAACCGCTTCACCCGGCCGCAGGACATTCCCAATTCGCCGCTGGCGCAGATTGCCTACGCCTTCCAGTTCGATGCCAGCCTGTATGCGCTCTACCTGCGCCGCTATGCCGAGGCGCGTCGCGTGCAGCGCGTCGAGGGCCGTATCAGCCAGGTGAAGCTGCGCTCGGAGGACGGCTTCGTGGAAGCCGTGCAGCTCGAGGATGGCCGGCTCATCGAAGGGGAGCTGTTCATCGACTGCTCCGGATTCCGCGGCCTGCTGATCGGCGACGCGCTGGGCGTTCCCTACCACGCCTGGAACCATTGGCTGCCCTGCGACCGCGCGCTGGCCGTGCCCTGCCAGCGCCCGGGCCCGCCCGAGCCCTACACCCGCGCGACCGCGCGCGCGGCCGGCTGGCAATGGCGCATCCCGCTGCAGCACCGCAACGGCAACGGCTATGTCTACAGCAGCGGCTTCATGGTGGAAGCCGAGGCCGAGGCCATCCTGCTGGGCAGCCTCGATGGACCCACCCTCGGCCCGGTCAACCGGCTGCGCTTCACGCCGGGACGCCGCGAGCGTTTCTGGGAGCGCAACGTGGTGGCCATCGGCCTGTCCAGCGGCTTCCTGGAGCCGCTGGAATCCACCAGCATCCACCTGATCCAGTCCGGCATCGCCAAGCTGATCGGCATGTTCCCCAGCCGCGACTTCCCGCGCGTGGACACCGACAAGTACAACCAGCAATCCATCAACGAGATCGAGCGGATCCGCGACTTCGTGATCCTGCATTACAAGGCCACCGAGCGCGACGACTCGCCGTTCTGGCGCTACTGCCGCACGATGTCCATCCCCGACAGCCTGGCCGAGAAGATTGCGATCTTCCGCGCCAACGGGCGGCTGTACCGGGAGCACGATGAACTTTTCTCCGAGACCAGCTGGCTGGCGGTGATGCTGGGCCAGCGCATCGTTCCGGACGGCTACCACCCGCTGGTGGACGGCTATCCGGTCGAGCCGCTGTTCAATTACCTCGACCATGCCCGGCAGGTGATCCGGCGCGCCGCGGGCGTGATGCCGAGCCACGAGGATTTCATCCGCCAGCATTGCCAGGCGCCCTCCCAACGCTAGGCAAGCTGACCCTGGCCGGTGCACGGCCCGCCTGGCACTCCCACCCGACGTCCCCCTGAAGGAAACCAGCGCAATGAACCGTCTGCTGCCCTCGCTCACGCACGGCCTGCTGGCCGTCCTGCTGCTCCTGGCCGCCCCGGCCGCATACGCGCAGGCGGAGGCCCCGGTGATCGCCGATCCGGCGGTCTATCCGAACATCGGCCGCTTCGATGCCCGCCAGCTCGCGCGCGAACAGGATGTCATCCGCATCCAGGGCAACCGCTTCATCGACGAGGCGGGCAAGACCTTCACCTTCCGCGGCGTGAGCATTGCCGACCCGGACAAGCTGGCGACGGAGGGCCAGTGGAAGCAGAGCCTGTTCCAGGAGGTCAAGGACTGGGGCGCCAACACCATCCGGCTGCCGGTTCACCCGCGCGCCTGGCGCAGCCGCGGCCAGGCGGAATACTTCCGTCTGCTCGACCAGGCCGTGGTCTGGGCCAACGCGCTGGACCTGTACCTGATCATCGACTGGCACTCCATCGGCGCCCTGGCCAGCGGCAACTACCAGCACCCCATGTATGTCACCGACCGGCAGGAGACCCTGCGGTTCTGGCACGACATCGCCTTCCGCTACCAGGACGTGCCCACCACGGCGCTGTATGAACTCTTCAACGAGCCGACCACACTGAAGGATCCGTGGGGCGAGCGCGAATGGGACCAGTGGAAGGCGCTCAACGAGCAGATCATCGACGTCATCCGCGCGGTGGACGATGACGCGATTGCCGTCGTCGCCGGCTTCGACTGGGCGTACGACCTGACGCCCTTGCGCCGTGCCCCGGTCGATCGCGCCGGGATCGCCTACGCCTGCCATCCCTACCCGCAGAAGGAGCAGCCGGACCCGGCGACCGAGGAACGGTACTTCGCGCTCTGGGAAGAAAAATGGGGCTTTGCCAGCAAGACCTATCCGCTGGTCTGCACCGAGCTGGGCTGGGTGCAGCCCGGCGGCTACGGCGCGCATGTGCCGGTGAAGGACGACGGCCGCTACGGCCCCCGCATCGTCGAGTTCATGGAAAGCCGCGGCATTTCCTGGACCGCCTGGGCGTTTGATCCGCAGTGGTCGCCCACGCTGATCAACAACTGGAACTTCGAGCCGTCCGAACAGGGCGCGTTCTTCAAGCGCGTGATGCAGCAGAAGGCGGCGGCCCCGGAGTGAGGACCCCGCGCGTGCGCGGGGCTGAGCCTTGGCGCGGCGGGCCTGGCACCGCCCCGCAGCGCAGCGCGCGCGGGGCGAGGCGGGGGAGGCAACCCGTCCGCTCAGGGCCGGGCCGGATCGCCCAGGAAAACGCGCGCGTAGCGCAGCCCGAAGTACAGGATGAAGCCGTAGCACAGCATCGGCACGACGAAGGAAGGCTGCAGGCCCACGTTGTCGGCCAGGTAGCCCTGCGCAAACGGCACCACGGCGCCGCCGACGATGGCCATGCACAGCACGCCGGACCCCTGGCCGGTGCGGGCCCCCAGCCCGTGCAGGGCGATGCTGAAGATGGTCGGGAACATGATCGAATTGAACAGGCCGACCGCCAGGATGGCCCACATCACCGCGCGCCCGCTGCCCAGCAGGGTGAACAGGATCAGCAGGATCGCGCCGCCCGCGCTTATCCCCAGCACCAGGCCGGGGCTGACCTTGCGCATCACCGCAAAGCCCAGGAAGCGGCCCACCATGGCCAGCCCCCAGTAGTAGGCGACGTAGTTGGCCGCGGTGGCGTGATCCAGGCCGGCCACGTCGGGTTCCGAGAGGAAGCTGACCAGGAAACTGCCGATGCTGACCTCGGCACCGACGTAGAGGAAGATCGCAACGGCGCCCAGCACCAGGTTGCGTCGGCTCAGCAGGGACGGGCCGCTGTCGGGTCCGCTCGCTGCGGCGGCGTGCTCGACGCGCGGCAGCCGGGCGAAGGCGAACACCACCGCCAGCAGCAACAGCGCACCGGCCAGCATCAGGTACGGGGTCTGGACGGTGGCAACTTCGGCCGCGCGATGGGCCGCGCGCTCGACCTCGGTCATGGCGGCCAGTTCGGCCTCGCTGACCAGGGCCACGCCGCCCAGGATCAGCAGGCCGCCGAACAGCGGCCCGACCGTGGTGCCCAGCGAGTTGAAGGCCTGGGTGAGGTTGAGGCGGCTGGAGGCCGTGCGCGGGTCCCCGATCAGGGTGACGAAAGGATTGGCCGCCACCTGCAGGATGGTGATGCCCGAGGCCAGCACGAACAGGGCCAGCAGGAACAGGCCATAGCCGCTGCTGGCCGCCGGATAGAACAGCGCGCAGCCGGTGGACGCGATCACCAGGCCGGCGACAGCGCCTCTCTGGTAGCCGATCCGGCGCACCAGTCCACCGGCCGGCAGCGAGACCACGAAGTAGGCGCCGAAGAAGCAGAACTGCACCAGCATCGCCTGCACGTAGGTCAGCGTGTAGACCGATTTCAGGTGCGGAATCAGCACGTCGTTGAGGGACGTCAGCATTCCCCACATGAAGAAAAGAATGGTAATGATCACCAGGGCGCGGACGTTCGACCCGCCTTGGGCCGTCGCCGTCGCCGGCATGCTGTGGACTGGACTGTGGCTCATGCGCGAACCCCTCCCCGGGCTCCGTCCGTTGCGGACGTGTCGCGGCATTGTGACCCCGTCCGGGGGCTGATGACAACGCTGTCAGCCGACCGGGTTTCGCTTATAGTTGAGCCTGGTTCCGAAGACCCGGAGAGGGGTGTATGGCGCGGGCGCGAATCGAGGACGTGGCCACGGCGGCGAGCGTTTCCATCAAGACGGTATCCCGGGTGCTTAACCGGGAAGCGAACGTGCGCCCGGAGACGCGCGAACGCGTGATGCAGGCGGTCAAGGCCCTGCGTTACACGCCGGACGCCTCCGCCCGGAGCCTGGCCGGCAACCGCTCGTTCAACATCGCGCTGCTCTACAACAACCCCTCCGACAACTACATGATGGGCGTGATCTCGGGCGTGCTCGAGGCCTGCGCCCAGGAGCAGTACCACCTGCTGCTGTGTCCGGCGGCGCTGGACGAAGCCGGCCTGCTCGAGGAAGTCGACAAGCTGGTCGCACGTTCGCGGCCCGACGGGCTGCTGCTCACGCCGCCGCTCACCGATTCCCCGGCCCTGCTCGCGCACCTCGCCGAACTGGCCATCCCGTTTGCCAGCATCTCCCCGCGCCGGCCGGAAGGCTGCGTGGGCGTGACCATGAACGAGCCGGCCGCCGCCGAGCAGATGGTCCGGCATCTGGTGTCGCTCGGACACCGCCGCATCGCGCACATCATCGGCCATCCGGCGCACGGCGCCAGCGGCTGGCGCCTGGACGGCTACCGCCGCGGCCTGGCCGCGGGCGGCTTGGCGATCGCCCCCGAACTGGAAGTGCCGGGCGAGTTCTCCTTCGAATCCGGCGTGGCCGCAGCCAGGCAGCTGCTCGATCTGCCCCAGCCTCCGACGGCGGTCTTCGCCGCGAACGACGACATGGCCGCCGGCGTCATCCACCTGGCGCACGAGCGCAACATCCGGATTCCGGCCGACCTCTCGGTCTGCGGCTTCGACGACACGCCGATCTCGCGCCAGCTCTTTCCCTCGCTCACCACCATCCATCAGCCCACCGACGAGATGGGGCGCATCGCCACGCATGCCCTGCTGGGTTTCGTCCGCAGCGGCGAACACACCGGGCTGCAGCACGTGACCCATACGCTGAAGGTCCGGAGCTCGACCGGACCGGCGCCGTGAGCCTGCCGGAGGCAAGCACCCGCACCGTCACGCCCCGCGACAGCGCGCGGCGGCAGGGCCTGCCGGGCAGTGGCGCGCAGTACACCTCGCTCGACATCGCGCTGCTGGCGGGCGTCTCGCAGTCGACCGTGTCGCGTGCGCTGAACGGCAACACCTGCGTCGGTGCCGCGACGCGACAGCGGATCAAGGAAATCGCCGCGGGCCTGGACTACCAGGTCGACCTGCGCGCCAGGCAGCTGCGCACGCGCAAGACCGGCGCCATGACCCTGCTGATGTTCGCCGGGCAGGACGCCGGCCATGCCGAACTCAACCCGTTCTATCTCGCGATGCTCGCGGGCCTCACGCTGGCGGCGCACCGCCGCGGCTACGACCTCATGGTGTCCCTGCAGCAACTGTCCGCGGACTGGCATGCGGATTACCTGCGCAGCCGGAAGTCGGACGGCCTCATCGTGCTCGGTTACGGCGACTTCCGGAGCCTGGAGCGGACGCTGCGGCACCTGGTGGCGCAGCAGACCCGCTTTGTCCGCTGGGGCAGCCTGCGCCGCGGACAGTGCGGGCTGTCGGTGGGCTGCGACAATGTCGCGGGCGCAGCCGCGGCGACGCGCCACCTGGTGGCCAACGGCCGGCGCGCCGTCGCCTTCCTCGGCGAGGTGTCCGCCAGCAGTCCCGAGTGCCGCGAACGACATCGCGGCTACACCCTGGCATTGCGCGAAGCGGGCCTGCCCGCCCACCCGGACCTGCGCGTCGACGCCGCGCTGGGCCACCCGCACGCGGGGGCCGAAGCCGTCAGCCAACTGCTCGCGCAGGGTCGGCGCTTCGATGCCATCGTCGGGGCCAGCGACCAGATCGCCATTTCCGCCGTCAGCGAACTGCACCGCCGCGGCCTGCGGGTTCCCGACGATGTCGCGGTGATCGGCTTCGACGACATTCCGCTGTCCGCACTCACCACGCCCGCCTTGAGCACCGTGCGCCAAGATCCGGTGCAGGCCGGCGAGCACCTGGTGGACCTGCTGGCGGCCACCATCGAAGGCCGCCCCGCCGAGAGCGTGGTGCTGGCGCCGCAGCTGGTGGTGCGCGAATCCTGCGGTGGTCTCCGGAGCTCCTGACCCATGCCCACCGTCCTGGTCACCGGCGCCACCGGCTTCCTCGGCCAGCACCTGCTGCGCGAACTGGTGGCCACCGGAGCCAGCGTGCGCGCGCTGTCGCGCTCGCCGGCGGGCGATGCGGCGGTGGCGGCGCTGGGCGCCTTGCCGGTGCGCGGCGACCTGGCCGACGCGGACGCACTGCGTACCGCCACGGCCGGCGTCGCCGCGGTGTTCCACACGGCCGCGGACACCAACAACTGGGGCCCGGGCGATGCGGCGCAGACGCGCACCAACGTGGGCGGCACGGCGCGGGTGCTGGAGGCGGCGCGCGCGGCCGGCGTGGCCACCTTCGTGCACACCTCCAGCGTCTCGGCCTATTCGCACCTGGTGCATGAAACCCTGCGCGAGGACGTCCCCCAGCGCGGCGCCGAATCCTGGATCAACTACGAGCGCACCAAGTACGCAGCCGAACGCCTGGTGCGCGAATCGGGCCTGCCCTTCCTGATCTTCCAGCCCTCGCACATCCTCGGCCCCGGCGATCGCAACAACTGGTCGCAGCTGATCCGCCTGGTCGATGCCGGCAGGCTGCCGGGCGTGCCGCCGGGCTCGGGCGCCTTTGCCGACGTGCGCGAGATCGCCCGCGCCCAGGTGCGCGCCTGGCAACAGCCGGCGCGCGACGAGGCCTGGCTGCTGGGCGGCGAACACGCCAGCTTCCTGGCCCTGATCGCCGAAGTGGGGCGCCAGCTGGGCAAGCCGGTACCGGCGCGGGCGATGCCCGCGGCCGCGCTGCGCGTCTACGCCCGCACGCTGGACCTGGTCTCGCGCCTCACGCGCCGCGCGCCCGCACTGACGCCGGTGGCGGCGACCTTCACCAGCCATCACCTGAAAGTGGATTCGTCGAAGGCCGAACGCGAACTGGGTTACCGCGGCACGCCGCTGCCCGGGCTGCTGGCCGACACCATTGCGTGGCTGCGCGAGGACGGCCTGCTGCCGCCTCAGGCTCCGTCCAGCCCGTAGCGCCGCAGGATCTCGGCGGCCGATGCGGGCCGCGAGAACAGATAGCCCTGGCCCAGGCTCAGGCCCAGCAGCCGCAGCTGGTAGCGCTGCTCTTCGGTCTCGATGCCTTCGGCGATCACTTCCAGCCCCAGCGAATCGGCCAGCAGCCGGATCGCGCGCACGATGGCCGTGCTGCCGCCGCTCTCGCCGCTGCGCAGCTCGGCCACGAAGCTCCGGTCGATCTTCAGCCCGTGCAGCGGGAAGCGGTGCAGGTAGGACAGCGACGAATAGCCCGTGCCGAAATCGTCCAGCAGGGTCAGCACGCCGGCGTCGCGCAGGCGGCCCAGGCAGGACTTCACTTCTTCGGGCTGCTCCAGCAGGGCGCCCTCGGTCACTTCCAGCCGCAGCGACGCCGGCAGCACGTCATTGCGCGCCATCATCTCCAGCAGGCGCTGGTCGAAGTCGGGCGCACGCAGGTGCCGCGGCGACACGTTGAGCGTGGTGTAGGCCTTGTTGGCCGACAGCCGCTTGATGTCGCGGCAGACCAGCTCGTAGATCTGCCAGTCCATCGGCTCCAGGCTGCCGGTTTCCTCGGCGATGCCGATGAAGTCGCCCGGCACGCTGAGCCCGCGCACCGGATGGTGCCAGCGCATCAGCGCCTCGAAGCCGACCAGGCCCCCGTCGGCCAGGCTGATGATGGGCTGGTAGTAGGGCTCGAACTCCTGGCGCTGCAGCGCGCGCCGAAGGTCGCCCTCCAGCTCCAGCAGCTTCAGCGCGGCCTCGTGCAGGTGTTCGTCGAACAGCGCATAACGCTGCCGGCCGGTGGCCTTGGCGCGGTACATGGCCACGTCGGCGTCGCGCAGCAGCTCTTCCGGGCTGCGGTAGCGGCCGTCCACCAGCGCGATGCCGATGCTGGCCGAGGTGTACAGCTCCTTTCCGGCGATGCGCATGGGCTCGGCCAGCGACTTGATCACGCGTTCGGCCACCGCCACCGCGTCCTCGGCGGTGTGGATGAAGTCGAGCACGATCGCGAACTCGTCGCCGCCCAGGCGCGCCACCATGTCCGGGTCGCGCACGCAGCGGCCGATGCGGCGCGCGGCTTCCTTCAGCAGCTCGTCGCCCACCAAGTGGCCGACCGAATCGTTGACCACCTTGAAGCGGTCCAGGTCCAGGAACAGCACCGCGAACAGCTGGGTGGGGTCGTAGCGGAAGCGCGACAGCGCCATGCCCATGCGCCCCAGCAGGTGGCTGCGGTTGGGCAGGCCGGTCAGCGTGTCGTGCATGGCCTCGTGCTTGAGCTTGTGCTCCATGCGCTCGCGCACCGAGATCTGGTCCAGCAGCTCGCGGTTGGCGTCGGCCAGCTCGCTGGTGCGCGAGGCCACGCGCTGCTCCAGTTCGGCATAGGCCTGGCGCAGGGAGTCGTGCGCCTGTCGGCGCTCCAGCGCCTGGCAGATGTGGAAGGACACGAAGCTGAGCAGCTCCTGGTCGCGTCGCGAGTACAGGTAATCGGGCGTGTAGCTCTGCACGGCCAGCACGCCGATCGAGCGCCCGCCCATCTGCAGCGGCACGCCCAGCCAGCACACCGAGGGCGTGCCGAAGCTCTGCACCACGCCCTGCGCCACCAGGTCGTGGATGCCGTCGCGGTCGGCCAGCAGCGGCTGGCCCGAGGCCAGCACGTATTCGGTCAGGCCCTTGGCCAGGCGGCGGCGCGGACGCTTCTGGTCGCGTTCGTCCACCGAGTAGGGGAACACCAGCTCCTGCCCGTCGTCGGTGAGCAGGGCGATGAAGAAATTGCGCGCGTCCAGCAGGTCGCTGACGATGCCGTGCACCTCGGCGTAGAACACCTCGATGCTCTCGCTGCGGCCGGCCTGCTCGGCGATGCGGAACAGCGCCGCCTGCAGGCGTTCGCTGCGCTCGCGCTCGGTCACCTGCTCGCGCAGTTCGCGCGTGCGCTCGTCCACGCGCCTCTCCAGTTCCTCCTGGGCGTCGCGGCGGGCCAGCGCGGTGAGGATGTGCTGGGCCACGTAGCCCAGCAGCACGCGGTCGTCCTCGGTGTAGCGCCATTCCGGGTCGTAGCTCTGCACCACCACGGCGCCGCGCACGATGCCCTCGTCCAGCATCGGCACGCCCATCCAGTCCTCGCTGTCCGGGCCCAGGGTTTCGTCGCGGGACACGCCCAGCTCGCGCCGCACCTGGTCGGACGGGCCCAGCACCGGCCGGCCGCGGCGGATCAGGGCCAGCGTGAGGCTGTTGCCCATCTCCGAGGCCGGCAGCTCCTCGCGCGGGTCGGGCGACACCGGGTCCAGGCTGTCGGCGAAATAGATGAAGCGCATCGTGTCGCTCTCGGGCGAGTAGCGCACGATGTAGAAGTTCTCGGCGTACATCAGCCGGCCCACGATCTCGTGCAGGCCGTGCAGCACGGTGGCGGTGTCCAGGTCGGAGCTGGCCAGGTCGGAGATCGCGAACAGCGCGCGCTGCAGGCGCTCGGCCTTGCCCAGCCGCTCCACGTCCACGCGCAGGCGCTGCACCTCGGCCGCCAGGCTGGCGGCATCGTCCGGGCGCGGCGCGGCGGGCCCGGTTGGCGATGGCTGTCCTGACGATAGCGTGCGTTGCGACATGGCGATTCCGAACTCCCCCTTCCCCGGGGACGGGCCGAGTGTATCAGCCGACCCGGGCCTCTCCGGGCAGCACCTCGCCGGTGGGGCCGCAGGCCACGATGCGGCCCCCGGCAATCACCGCGGTCCGTTCAGCCAGCGCGCGCGCCGCCGCGAAGTCGTGGGTGATGAACAGCAGGGCCAGCCCGCGCTCGCGCTTGAGCCGGGCCAGCAGGGCCAGGATGCCGGCGCGATGGTGCGCGTCCAGCGCCGACACCGCCTCATCGCAGACCAGCAGGTCGGGCTCGGTGGCCAGGGCGCGGGCGATGGCCACGCGCTGGCGCTGTCCGCCGGACAACTGGTGCGGGTTGCGCGCCACGAAGTCCGGGTCCAGGCCCACGGCTTCGAGCAGCGCGGCCGCGCGCGTGCGCCGCTGCGCCGCATCGCCCAGGCCGTGGATGCGCAGCGGCTCGCCCACCAGGTCGCCCACGCGCATGCGCGGATCCAGCGAGGCGTAGGGGTCCTGGAAAACCACGCCGATGCGTCGCCGCAGCTGGCGCAGGCGTCCGGGTCCGGCCTGCAGCAGGTCTTCGCCATCGAGCAGGATGCGTCCGCGTGCGCCACGCCCGGCCAGCCGCAGCAGTGCGCGGCCCAGCGTGCTCTTGCCGCTGCCGCTTTCGCCCACCAGGGCCAGGCATTCGCCGCGATGCAGTTCGAGCGAAGCCTCCTGCAGGGACGGCGCCGGCGCGCGCGGGTAGTGCACGCCCAGCGATTCGATCCGCAGCAGGCGCGGGCCCGGGGTCATCGGCGCGGGCGCGGGCAGGTGTTCGGCGGCCAGCAGCTCGCGCGTGTAGGCGTGGCGCGGCTGGGCGAAGACGGCGGCGGCTTCGCCATGCTCCACCAGGGCGCCGCGCTGAAGGATGGCCACGTGCTGCGCGTACGCCGCCACCAGCGGCAGGTCGTGGCTGACCAGCAGCACGGCCAGGCCCAGCTCGCGGCGCAGGCGGTCGATCATATCCAGCGACTCGCGCGCCAGCCGCGGATCCAGCGCCGAGGTGGGTTCATCGGCCAGCAGCAGCTTCGGTGCCCCGGCCAGGGCCAGGGCCAGCAGCACGCGCTGGCGCTGGCCGCCCGACAGCTGGTGCGGATGGCGATCGAGCAGCTGCGGCGGATCGGGCAGCTGCAGCGTTTCGAACAGCGCGATCGCTTCCCGGCGCGCGCCCGCGGCATCCAGCCCGCGCAGCGCGCGCAGGCTCTCGATCAGCTGGCCGCCGACGGTGCGCAGCGGATGCAGGCTGGCCTGCGGATCCTGCGGCATCCAGGCGATCGCGCGGCCGCGCAGCGCCCGGTGCTCGCGCGAGCCCAGCGCCATCGTGCGGCCGTCGAAATGCAGCTGGCCCTGCGCCCTCAGCCCGGGCGGCAGCAGGCCCAGCAGCGACAGCACCGTCAGGCTCTTGCCGCTGCCGCTTTCGCCCACCAGGCCCAGGCACTGGCCGGGCTGCAGGGAAAGGTCCAGTGGTCCCAGCAGCGGCTTGCCGGCGGCGTGAACCTGCAGGCCCTGCAGCTGCATCGGCGCGCTCATGCGCTGGCCCCGCGCACGTCCAGCCAGTCGCGCAGGCCATCGCCGAGGAACTGGAACGCGGCCAGCGTGGCCACCAGGAATCCGGCGGGGAACAGCAGGGTCCACGGCGCGGTGTCGAGTTCCTGGCTGCCCTCCTGCAGCAGGCTGCCCCAGCTGGCCGAGGGTTCGTCCACGCCCAGGCCCAGGAAGCCGAGGAAACTCTCGACCAGGATCGCCTGCGGCAGGATCAGGCCCAGGTACACCACCGCCAGCGGCATCAGGTTGGGCAGCAGGTGCCAGCGCAGCACCTGGTCGAAGCGTGCACCGGCCGCGCGCGCCGCCAGCACGAAGGGTGCTTCGCGCAGCCGTGCCGCTTCCGAGCGCACCACGCGCGCCAGGTCGATCCACACGTAGCCGCCGATCGCGGCCAGCAGCAGCCACAGCGAGCGGCCGAACAGGCTCAGCAGCAGGATCACGATCAGCAGGAAGGGCAGGGCCGACATCACGTCGAGCACGCGCACCATCGCGCGCTCGAGCCGACCGCCGGCGTAACCCGCCACCGCGCCGTAGACCAGGCCGATCACCAGCGCCACCAGCGTGGCCAGCGCGCCGATAGTCAGCGACAGGCGGCCGCCGGCCAGGGTGCGCGCCAGGATGTCGCGGCCGATCGCGTCGGTGCCGAACCAGTGGCCGCCGGCCAGGCTGGGCGCGGCCGACAGCGCGGTCCAGTCCGGCCGGTGCGGGTCGTGGCCAGGCAGCAGCAGGCCCAGCCAGCAGGCGGCCGCCAGCCCGGCAATCAGGGCCAGGCAGACGCGGGCGGAGCGGGGCAGCGGACGCGGGGACATGGCCGCATCTTAGCCGCCGCGTGCCGGCGCATCACGGCCACGGGCGTATCATGGCGGCTGGTCAACGATGGGCTTCCCGGCATGGCTTTTCCCTACACCCGCCCCCGGCGCATGCGGCGCGACGACTTCTCGCGGCGGCTGATGCGCGAGCATCGCCTGAGCGCCGACGACCTGATCCTGCCGGTGTTCATACATGAACTTTCCGGCCGCGCCGCCGTGGCCTCGATGCCGGGCGTGGAGCGCCTGTCCATCGACGAGCTGCTGCGCACGGCCGAGCAGGCGGTGTCGCTGAAGATCCCGGCGATCGTACTGTTCCCCGTCACCGCGCCCGAGGCGAAGTCGCTGGATGCGGCCGCGGCCTGGGACAGCGACGGCCTGGCGCAGCGGGCGATCCGCGCGCTCAAGCAGCGCTTCCCCGAGCTGGGCGTGATCACCGACGTCGCGCTCGATCCCTACACCACCCACGGCCAGGACGGCCTGGTGGACGACAGCGGCTACGTGGTGAACGACGAGACCGTGGACGCGCTGGTGCAGCAGGCGCTGTCGCATGCCGAGGCCGGCGCCGACGTGGTGGCGCCCAGCGACATGATGGACGGCCGCATCGGCGCGGTGCGCGAGGCGCTGGAGGAATCCGGCTTCCTCAACACCCGCATCCTGGCCTATTCGGCCAAGTACGCGTCCAGCTTCTACGGCCCGTTCCGCGACGCCGTCGGCAGCGCCGGCGCGCTGGGCAAGGGCAACAAGTACACCTACCAGATGGACCCGGCCAATTCCGACGAGGCCCTGCGCGAAGTGGGCCTGGACCTGGAGGAAGGCGCGGACATGGTGATGATCAAGCCGGGCCTGCCCTACCTGGACATCGTGCGGCGGGTGAAGGACCACTACGGCGCGCCCACGTTCGTTTACCAGGTCAGCGGCGAGTACGCGATGCTCAAGGCCGCCGCGCTCAACGGCTGGCTGGACGAGCGCGCCTGCGCGCTCGAGGCGCTGACCTCGATCAAGCGTGCCGGCGCCGACGGCGTGCTGACCTACTTCGCGCTCGACGCGGCGCGCTGGCTGAAGGAAGACTGACATGGGCGCCCGCTACGCCGTGTTCGGACACCCGGTGGCGCATTCGCTGTCGCCGCGCATCCACGCGGAGTTCGCGCGGCAGGTGGGCATTGCCATGGAGTACGTGGCCATCGATGCCACCGCCGAGGATTTCGCCGCGGCAATCAGCTCCTTCGCGGCCGTGGGTGGCCTGGGCGCCAACGTCACGCTGCCGCACAAGGAGCGCGCGCTGGCGCTGTGCGCGCACGCCAGCGAGCGCGCGCGCCGCGCCGGTGCCGCCAACACGCTGATCCGCGAAGGCAATGAATGGATCGGCGACAACACCGACGGCATCGGCCTGGTGCACGACCTGACCGAACGGCGACGGCTGGACCTGCGCGGCCGCCGCGTGCTGCTGCTCGGCGCCGGCGGCGCGGCGCGCGGCGTGGCGCCGGCGCTGCTGGATGCCGGCATCGCCGAGCTGTGGATCGTCAACCGCACGGCGGACAAGGCCGACGCGCTGTCGGATGCCCTGGGCGAGCCCGACCGCGTGCACACCCGCTACCCCGCCGACCTGCCCGACATCGGCGCCTTCGACATGATCATCAACGCCACGTCGGCGGGTCGCGACAGCGGCGGCCTGGCGCTGCCGTTTTCGCTGGCGGGCACGCGTTGCCTGGCGGTGGACCTGAGCTACGGCGAGGCGGCGATTTCCTTCCTGGCCTGGGCCGGCGCCGCGGGCTGCGAACACCGCTTCGATGGCCTGGGCATGCTGGTGGAGCAGGCCGCCGAAAGCTTCGCGCGCTGGCACGGCCAGCGGCCCGACACCGACCCGGTATTCGCGATGCTGAGCGCGAAGGCCGACGCGCTGCAGACCGCCGACTGATGGACTGCCGCGCCGGCTGCGGGGCCTGCTGCATCGCGCCCTCGATCAGCTCGCCGATTCCCGGCATGCCCTACGGCAAGCCGGCGGGCATGCCCTGCGTGCAGCTGGACGAACACTACGGCTGCCGGATCTTCGGCCAGCCCACGCGGCCGGCCGTTTGCGCCTCGCTGCGGCCTTCGGACACCATGTGCGGCACGCACCGCGACCACGCGATGGCCTACCTGGCGCGCCTGGAACACCTCACCAGCACGCCGGCGCCGCCGGCCCGGAGCCCCGCATGACCTCGGATTTCCTGATCGCCACCTTCTTCAACCTCGGCGTCAACATCGTGCAGACCCTGGTCGCGCTGGTGGTGGCGGTGCTGGGCCTGCAGTTCATCGACCGCAAGCTGCTCAAGCACATCGACATCGAGCAGGAGCTGCAGAAGGGCAACCTGGCCGTGTCCATCTTCGCCTCGACGATATTGCTGTTCGTCGCGGTGGTCACGGTGTTCGGCCTGCGCGGGTGAACCGCTCGCGCGGCATTTCGCCGCTGCTGTGGATGGGGCTGCTGGCCATGCTGTTCCTGGGCCTGCGCGCCTGCGGCGGCCCCGCCGTGGTGGATGCCGATGGCCAGCCGGTGGACCTGGGCGCGGTGGCGCCCGGCGAGCCAGGCGCGGATTTCGCGGCCCCGCCGCAGACGCGCCGCATCGCGCTGGAAAACGGCATGCAGATCCACGAAGGCCACGTCGCCGATGCGCTGCGCGCGGCCGGCCAGCACGAGCAGTGGTCGGCGTTCTCGTGGCTGTTCAACGACGTCACGGTCACCACCGTCGCGCCTGGCCTCGACCGCCGGCACCATTTCGCCAACGCCTACCTGGTCGGCTACGTGCCCTATGAAAAGGTGGACGCGTGGGTACCGCTGTACGCGCTGTCGCGCAGCAAGACCTACCAGTTCGACCACGACCAGTACCCGGGCGCGCCCGAACTCTGGCAGACCTCGCGCGAGGCCTTCTTCTATCCCAACGGCGACTGCGAGGACCACGCGATCGCGCTGGCCGACTGGCTGATCGGCCTGGGCCACGACGCACGCGTGGTGATCGGCAAGGTGAAAGGCGAGGGCCACGCCTGGGTGGTGATCCACGACGGCGCGCGCACCTACCTGCTGGAGGCCACCGACAAGCGGCCCGGCCAGGCGCTGCCGCTGGCGATGAATCATCCCGAGTACCAGCCCGAGGCGATGTTCAATCGCGAGACGTATTGGGTGAATGCGGGGAGCGTGCTGACCACGGATTACCGGGGGGCGCAGTGGCAGGTGCGGTCGCGCTTCAGGCGGGGCTGAAAGCGCTCAGCCGCCGAGGTATTCGTCCTTGAGCCGTACGTAGTGCTTCGCGCTGTAGTAAAGCTGCTCGATCTCGCGATCCGACAGCATTCGCGACAACTTCGCCGGATTGCCCAGCCAAAGCTCTCCACTGCGCACCGTCTTCCCGGGCGGCACCACCGCCCCGGCACCGACAAACGCATTATTCTCGACCACCGCGCCATCCAGCACTGTCGCGCCCATGCCGATCAGGCAGGCATCCCCGATCGTGCAGGCATGGATGATCGCGCCGTGGCCAATCGTCACGTCGTCGCCGATCAGCGTCGGCCAGCCATTGGGGCGCGTGTAGGGCCCCTCGTGGGTGACGTGGATGATGCTGCCGTCCTGGATGTTGGTCCGGGCACCGATGCGGATGTGGTTCACGTCGCCGCGGACCACGGTGAAGGGCCAGATAGAGCTGTCTTCGCCCAGGTGCACGTCGCCGATGACGCAGGCGGCCGGATCGACATAGGCCCGGGGGCCGAGGGTGGGCAGGGTGCCGCGGAAGGGTCGGATAGTCATGGGGCCATTCTAGACTGGCGCCTGACGCCGTTGGCCTTACACTCGGGCCATGGATACCCCCGCCCACCCCGATACCGACCTGCGCCCGTTGCTGGACCAGGTCCGCGCCGCCCACCGCAAGCAGGTGCCCGACGCCCGCCAGCGCCTGGCCGATCTCGACAAGCTGGCCGAGGCCGTGCGCCGGCACCGCGACGAGCTGACCAAGGCCGTTTCCGCCGACTTCGGCCGCCGCTCGCGCCACGAAACCCTGGCCGCCGACGTGATGACCACGCTGGACGAGATCAAGTACCTGCGCCGGCACCTGAAATCCTGGATGCGGCCCCAGCGCCGCGGCCTGAACTGGGCCTTCCTGCCCGCCCGCGGCGAGATCCGCCAGCAGCCGCTGGGCGTGGTCGGTATCGTGGCGCCCTGGAACTATCCGATCCAGCTGGCCCTGATCCCGCTGGCCGACGCCATCGCGGCCGGCAACCACGTGATGCTGAAGCCATCCGAGCACACGCCGCGCACGTCGGAACTGCTGGCGCGCCTGGTCGGCGAGGCCTTCCCGCCCGAGCGCGTCACCGTGGTGCAGGGTGATGCCGCGGTCGGCGCGGCCTTCACACGGCTGCCCTTCGACCACCTGGTGTTCACCGGCTCGACCGTGGTGGGCCGCGCGGTGATGGCCGCCGCCGCGCCCAACCTGACGCCGCTGACGCTGGAACTGGGCGGCAAGTCGCCTGCGCTGATCGCGCCGGGCTATCCCATCGAACACGCCGCCGACCGCATTGCCGCCGGCAAGTGCTTCAACGCTGGCCAGACCTGCGTGGCGCCCGACTACGTGCTGGTGCCGCGCGCGCAGCGCGACGAGTTCGTGCGCGCCTACCTGGCCAGCGTGCGCAGGCGCTACCCCACGCTGGCCAGCAATCCCGACTACACCGCCGTGGTGAACCACCGCCAGGCCAGCCGCCTGCGCGAGTGGCTGGACGACGCGCGCGACCGCGGCGTCACCGTGATGCAGTACCGCCCCGACAGCGAAACCCCGCCCCCGGGCGTGGAAGTGATCCCGCCGACGGTGCTGCTGGATCCGCCCGACGAGGCCAAGGTGATGCAGGAGGAGATCTTCGGCCCGCTGCTGCCGGTGAAGAGCTACGACAGCCACGACGCCGCCATCGCCTACATCAACGGCCGCGACCGGCCACTGGCCTTTTATCCCTTCGACCGCGACCGCGGCCGGCTGCAGCGCACGCTGGATGCGGTGGTGGCCGGCGGCGTCTGCGTGAACGACTGCCTGATCCAGTTCGGCCAGCACGAGCTGCCGGTCGGTGGCGTGGGCCCCAGCGGCATGGGCCAGTACCACGGGCGCGACGGCTTCATGGCCTTCAGCAAGCCGATGCCGGTGCTGTACCAGGCGCGCGTGAACAGCATGTGGGTGCTCGACCCGCCGTACGGGAAAGTCGCCAGTTTCGTCGTGAAGCTGCTTACCCGCTGAGCCCTCGCGCTGCCGGAGGGTCTTCACGCCCGGGGCTTCCCACGCGGAAGCCTCCCGGCGGGAGCCCCGTCTGCGCAGGCCAGGTGTTGAATGTCCCCGAATCGATCGCCATCTTGAAGCCATGACCCAGCCCAACAACCCGCTGCTCGGCGACGCCGAACTGCCGCCCTTCTCCGCGATCACGCCGGAGCACGTGAACCCGGCCATCGATGCCGTGCTTGCCGACTTCCGCGCGGCCGTCGATCGCCTCACGGCCGACCCGACCGAGCGCGACTTCGCCACGCTGATGGCACCGCTGGAGCGCTGGGAGGAACGCCTGGGCCGCACCTTCGCGCCGGTGTCGCACCTGCACGGCGTCAAGGATTCGCCCGAGCTGCGCGAGGCCTACTCGGCGGCCCTGGAAAAACTGACCGAGCACGGCACCGAGCTGGGCCAGAACCGCGCGCTGTACGAAGCCGTGAAGGCCGTGCGCGAAGCGCCTGGCTTTGAAGCGCTGGATCTCGCGCGCCGCACGGTCGTCGAGGACAGCCTGCGCGGCTTCCGGCTTTCCGGCGTCGCGCTGGAAGAGCCCGCGCGCTCGCGCTTCAAGGACATCCAGAGCCTGCTGAGCAAGACCGAAACCGAATTCGAGGAAGCGGTGCTGGACGCCACCGATGCGTGGACCCGGCCGCTGACCGACGAGGAGCTGGCCGGCCTGCCCGAGTCCGCGCGCGCGATGCTGCGCACGATGGCGCAGGAGAAATCGCTCGACGGCCACTTGGCCACGCTGAAGGGCCCGGTGGTGCAGGCCATCCTCACCTTCGCCGACAGCCGCGCGCTGCGCGCCGAGATCTACGCCGCCTACAACACCCGCGCCTCCGACCAGGGGCCGCAGGCCGGCACCCACGACAACAGCCAGCGCATCGAATCGATCCTGGCGCTGCGGCACGAGGCCGCGCAGCTGCTCGACTTCCCGTCCAATGCGCACCTGTCGCTGGCCGACAAGATGGCCGGCACGCCGGAGCGGGTGCTTGGTTTCCTGCGCGAGCTTGCCGCGAAGGCCAGGCCCGTCGCGCTGCGTGAACTCACCGCGCTGCGCGCCTTCGCCTCGTCGGAGCTGGGCCTGGAATCGCTCGAGCCCTGGGACGTGGCCTACGCCTCGGAGAAGTTGCGCGAGAAGCTCTTTGATTTCAGCGAAGAGGACATCAAGCCCTACTTCCCGCTGCCGGCGGTGATGCAGGGCTTGTTCACCGTGGCCGAGCGCGTGTTCGGCGTGCGGCTGGTGGAGCGCGCGGACGTGGACACTTGGCATCCCGACGTGCATTTCTTCGACGTGGTGGATTGCGATGGCGCGGTGCGCGCCGGCGTCTATCTCGATCACTACGCCCGCTCGGGCAAGCGCGGCGGCGCCTGGATGGACGTGTGTCGCTCGCGCATGAACGATGGTGAATCACTGTTCAAGCCGGTGGCTTACCTGACGTGCAATTTTGCGCCGCCAAGCGACGGCAAGCCCGCGCTTCTGACGCACGACGACGTGATCACGCTCTTCCACGAATTCGGCCACGGCATCCACCACCTGCTCACCGAGGTGGACTGGCCCAGCATCGGCGGCATCAGCGGCGTCGAGTGGGACGCGGTGGAGCTGCCCAGCCAGTTCATGGAGAACTTCGCCTGGGAGCGTGAGGCTCTGGACGTGTTCGCCCGCCACCACGAAACCGGCGAACGCCTGCCCGAGGCGCTGTACCAGAAGATGCTGCAGGCTCGGCATTTCCACGCCGGCCTGTTCCTGGTGCGGCAGCTGGAGTTCGCGCTGTTCGATTTCCGCCTGCACCTGGAGTTCGACCCGGCGCAGGGGGCGCGCGCGCTGCAGATCCTCGACGAGGTGCGCGCGGAAGTGGCCGTGCTGCCGCCGCCGTCGTGGCACCGCGGGCCGCACGCCTTCACGCACATCTTCTCCGGCGGCTACGCGGCCGGCTACTACAGCTACCTCTGGGCCGAAGTGCTCAGCGCCGATGCCTTCAGCGCGTTCGAGGAAGCCGGCGTCTTCGACTCAGCCACCGGTGCGCGCTATCGCAGGGAAATCCTGGCCGTCGGCGGCTCCCGTCCGGCACTGGAAAGCTTCATCGCCTTCCGTGGCCGCGAACCGCAGCCTGATGCCTTGCTTCGCTCGTATGGTCTGGCGGCTTGATTTTTTGGCCGCGGATTTTCGCGGGTGAACGCGGATAAGAGCAGATAAGCGCGAGAAGGAGGCGTGGGCTCGCGGCGGCGCAGAGGGGCGCGCACGCTAGACTATCCAGACCTATCCGCCCTTATCCGCGTCCATCCGCGTAAATCCGTGGCAAAAACTCCCTCACCCTCACACCGCGCGCCACCCCGATGAACCCAGGCCGACGGCTCGCGCTGATCGTTGCTTGCGCGTTGTTCATCGAGAACATGGACTCCACGGCGATCGCGACCTCGCTGCCGGCGATTGCGGCCGACCTGGGCACCGAGCCGATTGCGCTGAAGCTGGCGCTCACCGCTTACCTGCTGTCGCTGGCGGTGTTCATCCCGGTGAGTGGCTGGGTGGCGGACCGGTTCGGCGCGCGGCCCACGTTCATGGCGGCCATTGCCGTGTTCCTGCTGGGGTCGCTGGCCTGCGCGGCCAGCAGCACGCTCGAGCAGATGGTGGCCGCGCGCTTCCTGCAGGGCATGGGTGGTGCGCTGATGGTGCCGGTGGGCCGGCTGGTGCTGCTGCGTACGGTGCCCAAGAGTGAACTGGTGCAGGCGCTGAGCTGGCTGACGATTCCGGCGCTGGTGGCGCCGATGATCGGGCCGCCGCTGGGTGGACTGATCTCGACCTATGGCGACTGGCGCTGGATCTTCCTGATCAACATCCCGATGGGACTGCTGGGCATCGTGCTGGCGCGCAAGTACATCCCCGACATCCGCGAGCCGGTGGCGCCGCTGGACTGGCTGGGCTTCGTGCTGTCGGGGCTGGGACTGGCGCTGGCGCTGTTCGGGTTCTCGACGCTGGGGCGGCATCTGGTGTCGACGCCGGTGGCCGCGGCCAGCCTGGTCGCGGGGCTGCTGGCGATGGCCGCCTACGTGTGGCATTCGAACCGGCATCCGCATCCGCTGATCGACCTCAGGCTGTTCCGGCACGCCACCTTCCGCGCCGGCGTGCTGGGCGGCGCGCTGTTCCGCATCGGCATCGGCGCCACGCCCTTCCTGCTGCCGCTGATGCTGCAGCTGGGTTTTGGCCTGACCGCGCTGCAGTCGGGCCTGCTCACCTTCGCCTCGGCGATGGGCGCGATGTTCATGAAGACGATCGCGGCCAGCGTGCTGCGGCGCTTCGGTTTCCGCCGCGTGCTGTGGACGAATGCATTGCTGGCGTCGGCGATGCTGGCGGGCTTCGGGCTGTTCACGGCCGAGACGCCGCACCTGCTGATCATCGCGGTGCTGGTGGTGTCGGGCTGCTTCCGATCGCTGCAGTTCACCAGCCTCAACGCGATCAGCTACGCCGAGGTCGAGGCGCCGAAGATGGGGCAGGCCAGCAGCCTGTCGGGCATGGCGCAGCAGTTTTCGCTGGCGCTGGGCGTGGCGATCGGCGGCTACGGGCTGCAGATCGCGGGCGAGCTGACCGGCCGCAGCTATACCGATGCGTCGAACTTCCTCTGGGCCTTCCTGACGGTGGGCGCGATTTCCGCCAGTTCGGCCTGGATCATGTATCGCCTGCCGCCCGATGCCGGCGCCGAGATGTCGGGCCGCGCGAAGGACGGGCAGGAAGTGATCGAGCCCAAGGCCGCCCAGCGGCCCGCGACCTGAAGGAGCGAGAGGGAAAACATACCAGGTATGTTTTTATGCGGCTTCCGGTGTTCGCCGGTCGTCCAACAAAAACATACCTGGTATGTTTTCCCTCCCGCTCCTTCAGGCGAAGAAGTCGGCGAAGACGTCGACGGTCCGCGCCACGCCTTCGTCGTCGATGTCCAGGTGGGTGACCAGGCGCAGCCGTGGGCCGCGGCCGGCGATGCGGATGTCGTTGCGCGCCAGGCGCTCGGCCAGGGCGTCGCCGGTGCCGTCGGGGATGGTCACGAACACCAGGTTGGTCTCGGGCGTTTCGACCCGCAGCGACGGGATCGCGCGCAGGCCGTCGGCCAGGGCGCGCGCGCGGCGGTGATCGTCGGCCAGCCGCGCCACGTGGTGGTCAAGCGCGTGATTCGCCATCGCCGCCATCAGGCCGGCCTGGCGCCAGCCACCGCCCAGCACCTTGCGCCAGCGCCGCGCTTCGCCCACCAGCGCCTGCGTGCCCAGCAGCACCGAGCCCACCGGCGCCCCCAGCCCCTTGGACAGGCACACCGACACGCTGTCGAAATGCCGCGCGATCTCCCGCGCCGTGACGCCACCGGCCACTGCGGCGTTGAACAGGCGCGCGCCATCGAGGTGGTAGGCCAGGCCGTGCTCGCGCGCGAGCGCACCGGCCTGCGCCAGATAGGGCAGGGGCAGCGGATGCCCATGCCAGGTGTTCTCCAGCGCCAGCAGCCGCGTACGCGCGAAATGCGGATCACCCACGGGCTTGATCGCGCCGCGCACCTTGTCCAGCGGCAGCGTGCCGTCATCGGCCTGCACGATCGGCTGCGGCTGGATCGAACCCAGCACCGCCGCGCCGCCGCCTTCGTACTTGTAGGTGTGCGCATCCATGCCCACCAGGTATTCGTCGCCGCGCTGGCAGTGCGCCATCAGCGCCAGCAGGTTGCCCTGCGTGCCACTGGGCACGAACAGGCCCGCCTCGAAGCCCAGGTCGTCCGCCAGTCGATCTTGCAGCGCATTCACGCTGGGGTCGTCGCCGAACACGTCGTCGCCCACCGGTGCGCGCAGGCCCGCCTCGCGCATGGCGTCGGTGGGGCGGGTGACGGTGTCGCTGCGCAGGTCCACCCAGTCGGTCATGGCGTCGTTGTTCCTGGTTCGTAGCGGAAATCGAAGTTGAGGATGCCCAGCCGTTCCGCCAGCAGCGAAGGCTGCGCAGAATGGGACCAGGCCACCGTGGCCGGCGTGCAGGCCAGTGTGACGCGTCCGGCCCCGGCGCGCAGCGTGCGCGCCGCGTTGCCATCCGGACACCCCGACAGGGAGCGGGATGCGCTACGCAGCGCGCGATCGGCCAGGGCGTCTTCCGCTTCCGGGCCGAAGTGCAGCACGATGTCGGTCGAGGGCAGCGGTGCCATTGGCTCGAGCCCGCCGGGCGTGAGCTCCAACACCGCCCCCGGCACGAGGTAGTGCGCCCGCGCGGACAGGCTGCCGTCGGCGCCCCGCTGTCCGCGCTCGAACACCCACGCCCCCCGGGCGCCGATCGCCTCCAGCCGTGTCCTCCCGCCCAGCCGGCTGACGTGCACCGCCGTGGTCTCGTCCACGCCCATCGCCAGGTCCGCCTGGGCCGCATGCATCAGCACCAGCAGCCGCAGTTCGCGAGCGCGTTCGGAAAAATGCGTGTCCACGCTCCAGCCCGGCAGCAGGCCGAGGCCGCCGGCGGGCCAATAGGTCAGCGTGTCCTCCGACAGCCCGTCCGCGCACCGCCGCGCGCGCCCGCAGCCGGGCTGCATCGGCGCCCGCGCCCGCGCGCCGTCAACCAGTGCCTGCGCGCTGTCGCCATTGCTCAACATCGCGGCGCCGCCCTGTACCGCCGTACCGGCACTGGTGCCGCCGACCACCAGGTCGCCGCGTGCGTGCGCCTCGCGCAGCGCCAGCAGCCAGGCATTGGGCCGGTCGTCGCGGTCGAAGAAAGCCTGCCGGTGCAGCCACTGGTCGCCACCGGCGAAGAAGATGCCGTGCACCTCGCGCGGCAGGTTCTGCGTGGCGGCGGCATCGCGGCAGGCCTGCTGCTGCTGCCGGGCCAGATCGGGATAGACGCGGTCCCGCGCGGCGATCCGCAGCGTCCCGCGCCGCAGCGCCTCCAGCCCGTCGCACTCGCCGCCCTGGAATACCGCGGCATTCAGCGCCGCATCCACCGGCCACCACCGGGCATCGGCGCCGAGCTGGCGGAAGGTGTCGAGGTAAAAATCCACCGCCTCGAACGGGTCCTGCGAGGAGGCGGTGACGATGGCGATGCGCGGTGGCGCCGCGCCGCTGCGCTTGGCGGCCGCCGCGATGAAGGCGCGCAGCACGTCGACGCCGGCGCCCTCGATGCTGTCGCCGGGACGCGCGCGTTCGCGCAGGCGCTGGCCATCGTGCATCTGCGGAATCTCCAGCGCCGACAGCAGCGCCGCGCGTTCGTCGTCGAGCAGCCGTCGCCACGGCCGCGCGGCAGGATCCCGCCGGCAGGCGCGCTGCGCGCAATGCGCATCCATCGCGTCCTCGATGGCGTCGCGGTCCCAGGCGGCGTTGCGACGCAGCGCGCGCAGCAGCGCCGCCAGTTCCGCGCGCGCCGGCGCCTCCGTCCGGTCCTTCCAGAGCAGCGGATCCAGCGCCCGCGCCGTGCCCTCCGCATCCACGCGGTACTGCGGCGGCGTGCGCATCACGCCACCCCTGGCCGGCGTGCGGCAGGCCCCGGGCGCCAGGTCCGAGCAGGTGCGCAGCGAACCCCCCGCCAGGAAGAGTTCGGATGGCAGCACGGTCCGCACGGGCGGTGCCGCCAGCGCGCCGGAGGCGGCCGCCAGCATCAGCAGAATCAAGGTCTTGGGCATGGCGTGACCGTAGTGGGTGGGCATCGCGGCGGCAAGTGCACTTGACGCCGGGCGGACGCCGGGAGTATCACTTGCCCGCACAACGAATGGTCGCCATGTCCAAACCCCGCAACCACATTCGTCATATCGGCCGCACCTACTACCTCAGCGAGTGGTGGGACGAGTAGGGCCATCCCCGGGCCCGACGCCGACCGCAGGTCGGTGAATCGCCGTCGTCGACGGCGCCAAATCCAAGACAACGCCGCCATCCGCGCCTCCGGGCGTCTTCGCGGCCGTTCCGGGGGACAACCGATGAAATCCTTGCTCAATCCGCTGGCCTTCGCCGTGGCGATGGCCCTGGCCGCGCCGGCCGTGCTGGCCCAGTCCGAACCGCCGTCCACCGACGCGCCCGAAGAAGCCGAAGCCGTGACCCTGGACGAGGTCACGGTCACCGGCAGCAACCTGCGCGGCATCGACCTGCAGGAAGCGCAGCCGATCACCATCCTGGACGCGGAGGCGATCCGTCAGTTCGGCGCCAACACCGTCGGCGACCTGCTCAAGCAGGTGACCGAAACCGGCGGCGGCACGGGCAACTTCAGCACCGCCAACTCCGGCGCGCTGCAGGCCGATGCGCCGGCCGGCACCGCGGGTGCCTCGCTGCGCGGACTGGGCACCTCGTCCACGCTGACCCTGGTCAATGGCCGGCGCGTGGCCGCATCGTCCTTTGCCAACGGCTCCGAGAACTTCGTGGACATCAACGCGATCCCGATGGCGGCGATCGACCGCATCGAGATCCTTACGACCGGCGCCTCGGCCATCTATGGCGCCGATGCCGTGGCCGGCGTGATCAACCTGGTGCTGCGCCGCGACTTCGAAGGCCTGCGCCTGTCCGGCAGCTACGGCGACTCCAGCCGCGGCACCGACGAGGGCCGCTACAACGCCAACCTGGTCGCCGGCTTCGCGCGCGACCGCGTGCGCGGCATGCTGATCGTGGATGCCTACCGTCGCAACGCGCTGTACGACCGCGACCGCGACATTTCCGCGGTCGAGCCGCGCCCGTCGCAGCAGGGCATCTTCCCCAGCTTCAACGACCTGGACTTCGCGCAGGACGACATCGTCGAGGCGGCCTGTCCGCCGGACCAGTTCGGCATCGGCCGCTTCGGCGAATACTGCGGAGTGAACCGCAATGCCTACACCGCCACCGACCCGCAGCTGGAAACCCTGGGCGCCTACGGCACGCTGTCGGTCGATTTCGCGGACGGGCTGGAATACTTCGCCGAGGTGGCGCTGCAGCGCAACCAGTCCCGCGCCGACTCCGCACCCGCGCCGTGGACGGAAGAACTGGTGGACTTCGCGCATCCGGGCATGCCCGCCGAGCTGCGCCAGCGCTTCCTGGCGCTGGGCTTCGACACCGGTGCGCTTGTGGGCATCGGCCGGTTCCCCGATGCGCGCACGCTGGAAGTGACCACGCGCAACTGGCGCCTGCTCAACGGCCTGCGCGGCAGCGCCGGCCGCTGGGACTGGGAGACCGCGCTGTCGGCGGCGCGCAGTGAGTCGCGCCAGGAAGCCGTGGCCGGCATCTACAACGTCGAACGCATCCGCGCCGGCCTGCTCGGCGAACTCTGCGCCAGCGGCGCCACCAACTGCAGCCCCGGCAGCGGCGGCCTGTGGTACGACCCCTTCAACGGCCAGGCCGGCAACTCCGCCCAGGTGCTGGACCTGGTGCGCGAGCAGGTGCCGCGCGACGGCACGTCCACGCTCTACAGCTGGGACGGCAAACTGACCGGCAGCCTGGGCACGCTGGGCGACCGCGACATCGCCTGGGCCTTCGGCGCCGAACTGCGCCGCGAGGAAATCACCGACGAACCCTCGCCGCTGGCCACCATCGACCGCAGCACCGGCGAAGTGCCGGTCTATGGCTTCGGCTCGACCGCGGTGGACGCCGCGCGCACGCAGTGGGCGCTGTTCGCGGAAACCAACCTGCCGGTGACCGACACCTTCGACGTGCGGCTGGCCGCGCGCTACGACCACTACGACGATTTCGGCGGCGACGTGAATCCGTCGCTGGGCCTGCGCTGGCGCGCCAGCGACAGCGTGCTGCTGCGCGGCGGCTGGAACACCTCCTTCCGCGCGCCCTCGCTGGCGCAGGTGGGCGCCGGCACCTCGCTCAGTTCCGGCGCCTTGCCCTGTTCGACCGGCAGCGAGTTCTTCACCAGCTTCTGCGGCGGCTTCGCCGGCGACGATGCCTATCTGTCCGAGATCTACGGCAACCCGGACCTGGACGCGGAAACGTCCACCGCCTGGTACCTGGGCACGGTGTTCAACCTCGGCGACCGCACCACGCTGACCCTGGACTACTGGAACTTCGACCAGCGCGACCTGGTGGACATCGATCCGCTGGAGCTGTTCCGGCAGGCGCTGGCCGATCCCAGCCTGGTCTACAACGCGCGGCCGCGCGCCGGCGACCCCAATCAGCGCGTGCTGCTGCCGGGCGTGATCGGCATCGCCACCCGCGGCGGCGACATCGGCGACCCGGTGGACGACGTGCAGCTGCAGCTGATCAACATCGGCCAGCAGAAGACCGACGGCATCGACATCGGGCTGGAGCACCAGTTCAACGAGGGCGACTGGGGCCGTTTCAAGGGCTACGTGGATGCGACCTGGACCCGGTCCTTCCAGCGCAGCGAATCGTGTTCGCCCAACGACACCAGCACCCGCCGCGGCGCCGGCGCCTGTGTCGACGGCCAGCGCCTGTTCGAGCGGGTGGGCGAGTTCCGCTACCCCGAATGGCTGGTCAACGCGGGCCTGGCCTGGTCGCGCGGCGACTGGAGCGCGCGCTTCTGGGTCAACCACGTGGATGGGTTCTATGATGACGACGAACTGTCCAACGTCCCCGCCGGCCGCCGCGTGTCCTCGTGGACCACGCTCAACGCCAGCATCAACTGGGACCTGGACGAGCGCCAGTCGCTGGGCTTGAACATCCGCAACCTGGCCGACCGCGATCCGCCGCTGGCCCTGGGTTCGGCCAACAACTTCGATGACTACAACCACAACTCGCTCGGGCGCTACCTGACCCTGAGCTACGTCTACAGGCACTGAGGCTTTGACCACCACCGCTCCCGCGTCGCCCCCCAAGGGCGTCGACACGCTCCTGGTGCTGCTGGCGCTTGCCGCGCTGGCGGCCCTGGTCGTGCCGTGGATACCGGCGGGGCTGTTCGAGCCCGGGGCGCCCGTGGCGCTGGAGCGGTTCTTGTGGGTCCCCGACGCGCCCACCTCGACTCTATTCGGGACCGGGGATGGGCGCGGCTTTTTGAATTTCCTGTTCGAGGGCCTGACCTCGGGCAACCGCAACGGCGCGGCCGTCGGCGTGATCGCGCTGGTGCTGATCGTAGGCGGCTCGTTCGCGGTGGTGAACGCCACCGGCGCGGTCGACCGCGGCCTGATGGCGCTGGTGGCGCGCACCGGCGACCGTCCGGCGTGGCTGCTGTCCGGGCTGTTCCTGGCGTTTTCGCTGGGCGGCGCGGTGTTCGGCATGGGCGAGGAAACCATCGCCTTCATCGTGCTGCTGCTGCCGCTGGTGGACCGTCTGGGCCTGCCGCGCGAGAGTGCGGTGATGGCGACCTACCTGGCCAGCCAGGTCGGCTTCGCCACGTCGTGGATGAATCCCTTCAGCGTGCTGGTGGCGCAGGGCATCGCCGGGCTGCCGCCGCTGTCGGGCGCACCGTTCCGGGTGGTGATGTGGGCGGTGTTCACCGCGGTCGGCATGGCCTTCACCGTGATGTACGCCAAGCGGCACCGGCGCGCGCCGCACGCGGCGGCAACGGCGGACGCGGCGGACGCGGCGGACGCGGCGCCCGTCGCCACGCCGATGAACTGGGCCGACCGCGCGATCCTGCTCGGTCTGCTGGGCACCGTGGTCTGGATCGTGTGGGGCGTGACCGAGCGCCAGTACTACCTGCCCGAACTCTCGGCGCAGTTCTTCGGGCTGGGGCTGTTCGCGGCCCTGGTTGCCTGGCTGGACCGGCGCCTGAGCGCCAACCGCCTGGCGGAAACCTTCACCGAGGGCGTGCGCCAGCTGGTGCCGGTGGCGCTGGTGATCGCGGCCGCCAAGGGCATGCTGTGGCTGCTGGGCGGATCCGACCCGCACCAGCCTTCCGTGCTCAACACGCTGTTGTACGGCATGGGCCTGGCGCTGGACGGCTGGCCGACCTGGGCGGCGGCGCAGGGCATGCTGCTGTTCCAGTCGATCTTCAATTTCTTCGTCACTTCCGGCTCGGCGCAGGCCGCCATCACCATGCCGCTGATGGCCGGGCTGGGCGACCTGCTGCAGGTCTCGCGCCAGGTGTCGGTGCTGGCCTTCCAGCTCGGCGATGGTCTGACCAACCTGGTCGTTCCCACCTCGGCGGTGCTGATGGGCGCCATCGGCGTGGCCGGCATCGGCTGGGGCCAGTGGCTGCGCATGGTCTGGAAACTGGTGCTGGTGTTCATGCTGATGGCTTCGGCCGCCGTCGCGCTGGCCGTGGCCATCGGCTATGTCTGAAACGATGCTGCTGGTGCGCGACGCCGAGGTGTACGACCCGGCGCCGATCGGCCGCCGCGACCTGCTGCTGGCCGGTGGCCGCATCGTCGCGATGGCGCCGCGGATCACGCCGGGCACCGCGTGGCCGCTGCGCGTCATCGAGGCCCAGGGACGTCTCGCGGTGCCGGGCCTGGTGGATTCGCTGGTGCACGTCAGCGGCGGCGGCGGCGAAGGCGGATTCGCCACCCGCACGCCGGCGCTGGATGCGCGCGATGCGGTGGCCTCCGGCGTCACCACCTACATCGGCGCGCTCGGCACCGACGAGGTGACGCGTGGCCACGGCGACCTGCTGGCCTGCTGCCGCGCCCTGGGCAGCCATGGGTTGAGCGCCTACGCGCTGACGGGCAGCTACCGCGTCCCGGTCGCCACGATCACCGGCCACGTGCGCGATGACCTGGTGCTGATCAGCGACGTGATCGGCGTGGGCGAGATCGCCATTGCCGACCACCGCGGCTCGCAGCCCGGCGTCGAGGAGCTCGCGCGCATCGGCGCCGATGCCCGCGTCGGCGGCATGCTGGCCGGCAAGGCCGGCACCGTGCTCGTGCACGTGGGCGATGCCGAGGAAGGCCTGGCCCTGCTGCATGCGGTGAGCGACCGCTTTCCGCTGCCAGCGTCGCAGTGGCATCCCACCCATCTCAACCGTAATGCACGCCTCCTTGAGCAGGCGCCAGACTGGATTGCCCGCGGGGGCAGCGTCGACCTCACCACCAGCACCAGTGTGGCGCTGCTGCAGGCCGGCGAGGTGGCGGCGGCAGATGCGCTGGCGCGGCTGCTGCGGGCGGGCGTGCCCGCGTCGAAGGTGAGCCTGAGTTCGGACGGGCAGGCCAGCCTGCCGCATTTCGACGATGGCGGCCGGCTGCTGGGCATGGAGGTGGCGTCGGTGGGCAGCCTGCTGCAGACGCTGGTGCAGGCCGTGCGCGAGTGCGGGCTGGAGCTTGCGGCGGCGCTGCCGTCGGCGACCAGCGCGCCCGCGGGGATCTGGGGTCTTGCCCGCAAGGGACGGCTGGCCGTGGGCGCGGATGCGGACCTTCTGCTGCTGGCGCCGGGAACGCTGGACCTGGAGCTGGTGATCGCCGCGGGCGAAGTGCGCTGGGGCGGGTGAGGCTTCAGCGCATCCGGCGCAGCGTGTCGTCGCCGCGGATCGCATGGTGGTACAGCGACGCCAGCACGTGCAGCCCGATGACCCAGTAGAACGCGCTGCCCAGGCTGCCGTGCAGGTCTTCCAGTCGCGCGGCCCAGGCCGGGTCCGGAGCGACGAGTGCCGGCACCACCCGGGCGGTGAACGGGACCAGCACGGACTTGCCGTCGGTCCACGCGGTCAGCAGGCCCAGCAGCGGCTGTGCCAGCAGGAAGGCATAAAGCGCCCCATGCACCGCACGCGAGGGCCAGGCCTGCCAGGCCGGCAGCGGCGGCGTGATCGGCGGCGCGCCGCGGCGCAGGCGCAGCAGCAGGCGGGGCAGCGCCAGCGCCAGCACGGCCAGGCCGATCCAGTAATGCGACTGCACCACGGTGGCCCGTGGCCAGGAGCCGCGCTCGAAACTCCCGCGAAGTTCGATGCACAGGTAGGCCAGGGCCACCAGCAGGAACATCAGCCAGTGCAGCCGGCGCTGGGCGGCGGAGTAGCGCGGGGCCGCGTTCAGCGGGGGCATGGGGAGGGCGCCTTGTGTGGGGTCAGGCCGGAACTTCGCCTGCCGCCAGTCTAGGCCTTGCGGGCGCTGCGGGCTTGACCGGCGTCCAGGGATGGCCGCGCGGGCCGGAACGGGTAGCATTCGCGCATGGACAAGCCCACCACCATCGCCACCTGGAACGTCAACTCGCTCAACGTGCGCCTGCCGCACCTGGTCGACTGGCTCAAGCTGCGACAGCCCGACATCGTCGCGCTGCAGGAGACCAAGCTCGAGGACGCGCGCTTCCCCGATTCGGCCTTGGCGGAACTGGGCTATCGCAGCGTGTTCTGCGGCCAGAAGACGTACAACGGCGTGGCCATCCTGTCGCGTTCGCCGATCGACGAGGCGTCCTGCGTGATGGCCATCCCGGGCTTTGCCGACGAGCAGCGGCGCGTGCTGGCGGCCACCATCGGCGACCTGCGCATCGTCAACCTGTACGTGGTGAACGGCCAGGACGTGGGCACCGAGAAGTACGCCTACAAGCTGCGCTGGCTGGACGCGCTGCACGACTGGCTGGCGCAGGAGCTGCAGGCGCATCCGCGCATGGTGGTGCTGGGCGACTTCAACATCGCGCCCGACGACCGCGACGTGCACGATCCGGCCGTGTGGAACGACGCCAGCATCCTCACCTCCACCGCCGAGCGTGCGGCGCTCAGGCGCCTGCTCGACCTGGGCCTGCACGACAGCTATCGCCTGCACCACGACGAAGGCGGCGTCTTCAGCTGGTGGGATTACCGCGCCGCCGGCTTCCGCCGCAACCTCGGCCTGCGGATCGACCTGTGCCTGGTCAGCGACGCGCTGAAGTCCGCGTGCGTCGGCGCCAGCATCGACCGCGACCCCCGCGAATGGGACCGCCCCAGCGACCACGCCCCCGCCCTCGTCAACCTCGCCCCCTGAAAAAATCCGGGGTCAGAGTAAATTCATCTTGCCCGACAGCCGGCGGACCACGCGGCTGTCGGGCAAGATGAATTTACTCTGACCCCGGACTTGATTTTGGTTAGTTGAGGCAGCGGGCGAGGAAGGATTCGGCCAGGCGGTAGCGGTGCAGCAGGTCGGCGCCCTGCAGGCCGTGCTTGGCGCCGGGGTAGGTCATCAGCTCGAAGGGCGTGCCGCGCTTCTGCAGTTCCGACATCAACTTGGTGGAGTTGGTGAACAGCACGTTGTCGTCGGCCATGCCGTGCACCAGCAGCAGCTTCGAGCGCAGCCCGTCGAGGTGGGTGAACACCGACGAGCTGGCGTAGCCGTCCGCATTGCGCGCCGGATGGTCCATGTAGCGCTCGGTGTAGTGCGTGTCATAAAGCGCCCAGTCGGTGACCGGCGCACCGGCGATGCCGCAGGCATAGTGGTCGCTGGCCTGGGCCAGCAGCATCAGGCTCATGTAGCCGCCGTTGGACCAGCCGTGCACGCCGATGCGCGCGCCGTCCACGTAGGGCAGCCCGCGCAGGAAGGCCACGCCCGCCTTCTGGTCCTGCACCTCCACGCCGCCCTGGCGCCCGTACAGCGCACCACCGAACTTCGCGCCGCGCCGCGGCGTGCCGCGGTTGTCCAGCGAGAACACCAGATAGCCGTTCTGCGCCAGGTACTGGTTGAAGAAGGCATCGGCCCGGCCCGGCCAGCCGCGCAGCACGGTCTGCGCCGCGGGCCCGCCGTAGACGAACACCACCACCGGATACTTCTTCGCCGGATCAAAGCCCGTGGGTTTGACCAGGCTGTAGTGCAGCGTCTCGCCGCTGGCGGCGGTGAGCGTGCCGAACTCGACCGGACGGTGCGCGGCGCGGTACGAAGCGTAGGGATGGCCCGGCTGCGTGGGATCGTTCGCCACCAGCGTGGCCAGCCGGGTGCCGTCGGCGCGGAAGAGCTCGGTCTGCGGCGGCGTTTCGGTATTCGACCACAGGTCCACGAACACCGCGGCATTCGCACTGAAGCTGGCCTCGTGCAGCCCGGGCTCAGCGCTCAGACGCCGCGGCTCGCCGCCCGCCAGCGGCACCGCGTACACATGCTTCTCGATCGGCGAATCCCGCGTTCCCGCAACGTAGGCCATGCCCGCGGCTTCATCCACCGCCAGCAGCGCATCCACCACCCACTCGCCGGACGTCAGCGCGCGCACCGGCTTGCCGTCGGCGTCATGCAGGTACAGATGCTCGTAGCCGCTGCGCTCGGACAGCCACAGGAAGCGGCCGTCGGCCAGGAAACGCAGGCCATGGTGCAGCGGCACCCAGGTCTGGCTGGTCTCGGTCAGCAGCAGGCGCTGCCTGCCGGTCGCCAGCTCGGCTTCCACCAGGTCCAAGCGGCGCTGGTCGCGCGACTGGCGCTGGAAGGTGAGGTGGGTCGGCCCGCGCCAGTTCACGCGCGCCAGGTAGATGTCGCGCTCCGGCCCCAGGTCCACGTCGGTGATGACCGGCGCGGTGCCGCCCAGTTTCGCCACGTGCAGCGAAATCAGCACGTTGGCCTCGCCGGCCGCGGGATAGCGCTGCTCCACCACGTCGGTGCGGTCGGGGTAGACCTCGTAGCGCTTCTGCACCGGCACCGGCGATTCGTCGATGCGGGCGAAGGCGATCGCCGAATCATCCGGCGCCCACCAGTAGCCGGTGTGGCGGTCCATCTCCTCGTCGGCCACAAACTCGGCCACGCCGTTGGCCACGGTGTCGCTGGCATCGGTGGTGATGCGCTGCTCGGCGCCGCCCGCGGCCGGGATCACCCACAGTTCGCGATCGCGCACGAAGCTGACGTAGCGCCCGCCCGGCGACACCTTGGGATCGGTGGCGAAGCCCGTGCCCCGGGTCAGCTTCTTCAGCGGCGAGGCCGCGCCCGGGCGCAGGTCGTAGAGGAACAGCTGGCCGCCCAGCGGGAACAGCAGCGACTGGCCATCCGGCGCCCACTGGTATTCGACGATGCCGCTGAAGGCGGCGATGCGCTGGCGCTCGCGGCGCGCCTTCTCCTCGTCCGAGAGTTCCTCCGCGCCGCCGGTCACCACCGCCGAGTCCACCAGCAGCCGCTTCTGGCCCGCGGCGATGTCGTATTCCCACAGGTCGAGCTGGAAGCGGTTGCTGTCCTTGCCCTGCAGGAAGCTCACGCGCTTGCCGTCGGGCGAGATCGCCGGCTTCATCAGGCTGGGGCCCGACAGCGGGGCGCCGCCGGTGATGGCTTCCAGCGTCAGTTTTTCGGCGTGGGCGGCGGGGGCGAGGGTCATGGCGGCGATCAGCAGCAGGCTCTTCATCGGCAGGGGCTCAGGCGAGGTAGCCGCCGTCGACCGGCAGGGCGGTGCCCGTGAGGTAGGACGAGGCGGGGGAGGCCAGGAACAGCACCGCCGGCGCGATCTCGCCCGGCTGCGCCACGCGCGCCATCGGGATCAGGCGCAGCATCATGTCCAGGATCTTGGGATTGCCGGTCAGCGCCGAGGCGAACTTGGTGTCGGTCAGGCCGGGCAGCACCGCGTTCACGCGCACGCCCATCGGCGCCAGTTCCTTGGCGAAGCCTTCGGTCATGTTGACGATGCCGGCCTTGGTCATCGAATACACCAGCTGACCCGGCGCCGCGCGCTGCGCATTCACCGAGGCGATGTTGACGATGGCGCCGCCGCGGTCCTTCATGCGCCGCGCCGCCTGCACCGTGGTCCAGAAGTAGCCGCGCAGGTTCACCTCCACCGTCTTCTCGTACGCGTCCAGCGTCATGTCCACGGCGGGCCCGAAGTAGGGATTGGCGGCGGCGTTGTTGACCAGGATGTCCACGTGGCGGCCGGCCGCGTCCAGCGCCGTGAACAGGCCTTCGATCGCAGCCGGGTCGCCCACGTGCACCGCATGCGCTTCGGCCGATCCGCCGGCGTCGCGGATGGCGGAGGCCACGGCCTCGCAGCCTTCAAGCTTGCGGCTGGTGCAGATCACGTGGGCGCCGTGCGCCGCCAGCAGCTGGGCGATGGCCTGGCCGATGCCGCGCGAGGCGCCGCTGACCAGGGCGGTCTTGCCGGAGAGGTCGAAAAGGGGGTCGGACACGGTGGGACTCCGCAGGGAAAGACGGGGGCGATGCACGGCCGGGCCGTACGGCTTGGTATGCTCCCGAGCCTAGCACAGGCCCCTGCGCGGCCTGGCTCTTCCGGGGATGGCACATGGCACAGCGGCGGGTACTGATCACGGGTGCGGGCAGCGGACTGGGCCAGGCCCTGGCGCAACGGTATGCCAAGACCGGCGACCGCGTCGCCTGCGTCGACCTCGACGCCACCCGCGCCGAACTCACGCGCGCCGCGCTGCCGGGCAGCGGCCATCTCGCCATGAGCGCCAACGTCGCCAGCGACGACGCGATGGAGCAGGTGCACGAACGCATCGCCGGGGAGTGGGGCGGCCTGGACGTGCTGGTGAACAACGCCGGCATCGCCACCGGCGGTTCGATGGTGGAAAGCACCATGCCCGAGTGGCGCAACGTGCTCGAGATCAACCTGCTGGGCGTGGTGCGCGGCTGCCGCCTGTTCCTGCCCGGCATGATCGCCGCCGGCCGCGGCCAGGTGATCAACACCGCCAGCTTCGCGGGCCTGGCCGGCGCGCCCAGCATCATGAGCTACGGCGTCAGCAAGGCCGCGGTGGTGGCGCTGTCCGAGCAGCTGCGCGCCGAGGTGCACGCCAAGGGCATCAAGGTCAGCGTGCTGTGCCCGGCCTTCTTCCGCACCAACCTGCTCGAGAGCTGGCAGGGCAATCCCCGGCTCAAGAGCTTCGCCGACAAGATGATGGAGACCTCGCCCGATACGCTCGACAGCGTTTCCGACGCCGTGTTCGCGGCGGTGGAGCGCGGCGAATTCCTGGTGCTGCCCACGAAGCGCGAGCCGATGCGCTGGCGCCTGAAGCGTTGGCTGCCGGAGTTCTACTTCGGCCAGGTGCTCAAGCTGGTGAAGGGTCGCGAGGCCGGCCACTGATGTCCGCGCCGCAGGCCTGGATGATCTATGGCGCCAACGGCTACACCGGCAAGCTGGTGGTCGAGGAGGCGGTGCGGCGCGGACTGCGCCCGGTGCTGGCGGGCCGCAATGCCGCGCAGCTGCAGGCGCTGGCGGCGCCGCACGGCCTGCCGGTGCGCGCCTTCCCGCTGGACGACGCGGCCTCGCTGCGCAGTGCGCTGGACGGCATCGGTTTGGTGCTGCACTGCGCCGGCCCGTTTTCGGCCACCTGCGCGCCGATGCTGGAAGCCTGCCTGGAGGTCGGCGCGCACTACCTGGACATCACCGGCGAGATCGACGTGTTCGCGCACTGCCACGCCCAGGACGCACGTGCGAAGGACAAGGGCATCGTGGTGCTGCCGGGCTCGGGTTTCGACGTGGTGCCCACCGACTGCCTGGCCGCGCAGCTGAAGCTGGCGCTGCCCACCGCCGACGCGCTGGTGCTGGCCTTCGAGGCCGGCGGCGGTCCCAGCCCCGGCACCGCCAAGACCAGCGTGGAAGGCCTGGGCAAGGGCGGGCGCGCGCGCATCGACGGCAAGCTCACGCGCGTACCGCTGGCCTGGAAGACGCGCAGCTTCGAGCGCGACGGCCAGTCGCGGTTCGCGATGACCATTCCCTGGGGTGACGTCTACACCGCCTACGTCTCCACCGGCATCCCCAACATCGAGGTCTACATGGGCGTGCCGCCGTCCACGGCCAAGCGGTTGCGCCGGCTGCGCCTGCTCGGCCCGCTGCTGGACCTGGGCCCGGTGCAGTCCTGGCTCAAGGCGCAGGTGCAGAAGAAGGTGCGCGGTCCGTCGGAAGGCACCCGCGGCAAGACCGGCTGCGTGGTCTGGGGCGAGGCCCGCGATCCGCAGGGCAACGAAGTCAAGCGGCGCCTGCGCACGCCCAACGGCTACGAGATCACCGTCACGGCAGCCCTGGGCATCGTGGCGCGCCTGCTCGAGGGGGAACGTCCTCCGGGCGGTTACTACACGCCCTCGCGGCTGATGGGCGCCAACTACGTGCTGGGCCTGCCGGGCGTGAGCCTGGACTGAACCCGCATGCCGCGGCGCTTGGCAGGCGCAGGCGAAGCCTCTACCCTTCGCGTGCCCACCTTCGGGCCAGTCCCTGGAGTAGAACCATGCGCACGCCTGCCCTGATCATCGGCGTCATCCTGCTCATCGTCGGTGGCCTCATCACCGCCGGGGTCTTCAAGTTCGAATCCACCGAGAAGGTCGCCGACATCGGCCCGATCGAAATCAGCAAGACCGACACCAAGACTCCGCCGATCAACCTGGGCTGGGTGCTGATCGGCGTCGGCGCCGTGGCCGTGGTGATCGGCGCGGTCAGCAAGAAGTAATCCAGGCACAGACAGCGGAAGACGAAGACGATGAGCGACCCCCACCAGCCCGACTCCGTGCGCGACCCCGACGCGATCCCCGTGATGGGCGGGCGCCAGAAGATCGGGCCGCTTTCGAGCCTGATCTTCGCCTCGCGCTGGCTGCAGCTGCCGCTCTACCTGGGCCTGATCCTGGCCCAGTGCGTCTACGTCTACCTGTTCATGAAGGAGCTGCTGCACCTCATCACCGACGCCAACATCCTCACCGAGCAGGGCATCATGCTGCTGGTGCTGGGCCTGATCGACGTGGTGATGATCTCCAACCTGCTGGTGATGGTGATCGTCGGCGGCTACGAGACCTTCGTGTCGCGGCTCAACCTGCAGGGCCACCCGGACCAGCCCGAGTGGCTGAGCCACGTCAACGCCTCGGTGCTGAAGGTGAAGCTGGCGATGGCCATCATCGGCATCTCGTCCATCCACCTGCTCAAGACCTTCATCGAGGCCGGTGCCCTGGGCGGCGTTCCGCTGTGCAGCAGCCAGGCCGGCGTGGAGGCCATGCGCCTGATGGTCGAAATCGGCTCCAAGGAAAAGGGCTGCACCAATGTCACCGCCGGCGGCGTGATGTGGCAGACCATCATCCACACCATCTTCATCCTGTCGGCCGTGGGCATCGCCTGGACCGACCGCCTGATGTCGCACGCGGCGGCGCCCAAGGCGGCCCGCGCCCACTGAGGGTCGCGGCCCGCCTGCCTGGGCGGGGTGAGGGCAGACACGGCGCCCCGGCCGGGGCGGCTGCCGGCTGTCGGCTGTCGGTCCAGCCGGGCCCCTGTGGCGCGACGCGGGCCGCATCGGGGTAGGCTGGGCTCGCTGGCCTGATGCTGCGGCCGGTGACGTTGGCATTTCAGACAGGCCCCGCCGATGGCTTCCGCGCGGGGCCCCTCCGAGGGTCCGAAGTGACGCCCAGACGCGCCGCCGCCGCCGCCCGCCTCACGCATCCCGCCAGCCTGCAGGGTCTGCTGGCGTACGGGTTCGCGCTGAGCCTGCTGCTGGCCTCGGCCCTGGGCTTCGTGCTGTGGCGGGACTACCAGGGCAAGCTCGAGGCCGCCGAGAAGCAGTCGGCGGCCCTGTCGCAGGGCACGGCCGCCCTGATCGGCTTCCAGCTGCGCAACCTGGACCGGGCCATGCGTGGCATCGCCGCTGACGTGAGCCATGTCGCCGCCACTGCACCCGGGGCCGGGCCGGAGGTGGTGCAGGCCCTCGTGCAGGGCGTGGACGATCGGCACGACGAGCTGGTCGACGTGGTGCTGCTTGATGACCAGGGCCGCGCCCTGACCCGCGGCCCGGGCCTGGCCGGTCAGACCGGCTGGTTCCAGGATCCTTCGCGCCAGGTGGGCAGTGACGGCCTGCGGCTGGGCCCCCCGCACCGGGTGGCCGGGGAATGGCGCCTGCCGCTGCTGCGCCCGCTGCCGCCGGAGGCGGGCGGTGGCTGGGTGATGGCCGAGCTGCGACTGTCGGCCCTGCAATCGCTGATGGAATCGCTGGAGGTAGGGCCGGCCGGCGTGGCCGTGCTGATCCAGCACGACGGCACCGTGCTGGCCCGCAGTCGCGACGCGGACCGCTACGTCGGCCAGCGTTACCCCGAGCACCCCTTGCTGCGCGAGGCGCTGGCCCCCGGCTCGCATGGCGTGTCCGAGGAAACCAGCGTGCTCGACGGCGTGCACCGCATCCGCTCCTTCCGTGCGCTGGGTGACTATCCGATGGTGCTGGCGGTGGGCCTGGCGCGCGACGACGTGCTGGCCTCGTGGCGGCCCTTCGTCGCGGTGGCGGTGCTGGCCTGCGCCATGTACGTGCTGGGCTGGCTGTACCTGGTGCGCACGCTCAGCGCCGCCAACCAGCGCCAGCGCGCGCTGCTGGAAGACAACGCGCGCAGCGCCGCCCAGCTGCACGAGGCCCAGCGCATCGCCAGCGTCGGCTCGTGGTCGCTGGACCGGGAGCGGCTGCGGGTCGAGTACTCGCCCGAGGCCAAGCGCATCCACGGCTTCCCCGACGACGGCCAGCCGGTGTCGATGGACGCCGGCTTCAAGGCGGTGCATCCCGACGACCTGGCCAAGGTCGAAGCCTGGCTCGCCAGATTCCGCGAAGACGCGCTGGAGCCGGTGGAAAGCGAGTTCCGGCTGGTGCATCCCGATGGCAAGGTTCGGGTGGTGCGGGCCCGGGGCACCCGCGTGCGCGACGAGGACGGGCGCGTGCGCGACGCCGGCACCGTGCTCGACATCACCGAGCGGGCGCGGGCCGAGCAGGCGCAGGCGGCCGCGGAGCGCCAGTACCGCTTCATGTTCGACCGCAACCCGCTGCCGTTCTGGGTGTACCGCCGCGACACCATGCAGTTCGTGGCGGTGAACGATGCCGCGGTGGAGAACTACGGGTACAGCCGCGAGGAATTCCTGGGCATGACCCTGCTCGACATCCGCCCGGAAGCGGACGCCGAGGCGCTCAAGCATGCCGTGCGCAATCCGGCCAGCGACCCCGGCGGGCAGCTCTGGCGCCACCTGCGCAAGGACGGCAGCCTGATCGACGTGCGCATCTACGCTGCCGACATCGACTTCCAGGGCCATGCCTGCCGGCTGGTGCTGGCCGAGGACGTGACCGACCGCCTGCGCGTGCAGCAGCAGATCGCCCACCGCGCCAACCACGACGGCCTGACCGACCTGCCCAACCGCAGCGCCATGCTGGCGCGGCTGGACACGCTGCTGCGCGAGGCCGCCGACCAGCAGCAGCCGGTGCACGTGATCTACATCGACCTGCACCAGTTCAAGCTGATCAACGACAGCCTGGGCCATGGCGTCGGCGACGAGGTGCTCAAGGTCGTGGCCTTGCGCCTGCAGGCACTGGGCCCCGGCATCGAGGCGGCGCGGCTGGGTGGCGATGAATTCGCGCTGGCCTGGCGGCAGGACGCGGGCCAGCCGACGGCCGACGAGGTGGCGGCACGCGTGCAGGCGACGCTGAGCGAGCCGGTGGACGTGCTCGACACGCTGCACTACCTCAGCCCCAGCGTGGGCATCGCCAGTTTCCCGGCGGACGGCGCCGACGCCGAACGGCTGCTGCGCAACGCCGGCCTGGCCAACCACGAGGCCAAGCGCCGGGGGCCGGCGCACCCGGTGCATTTCGTCGCGGCCTTCGAGCGCGCCGTCAACGAACGCCTGCAGCTGGTGTCGCGCCTGCACGAGGCGATCGAGCGCGGTGAGTTCGAGCTGCACTTCCAGGCGCAGTATTTCGCCTCGGGCCGCGAACCGGTCGGGCTGGAGGCGCTGGTGCGCTGGCGCCATCCCGAGCGCGGCCTGGTGCCGCCCAACGAATTCATCCCGGTCTGCGAAGACAGCGGCCTGATCGTGCCGCTGGGCCGCTGGGTTCTGCGCGAGGCAGCGCGCCACCACCGGCTGCTGGCCGACGCCGGCTGGTCGGGCCTCACCATCGCCGTGAACGTGTCGGCGGTGCAGTTCCAGAGCGGCGAGCTGGTGTCGGACGTGGAAGCGCTGATGCAGGAGTTCCAGCTGCCGCCGGGCGTGCTGGAGCTGGAGCTGACCGAAAGCATCGTGATGGACAGCCCCGAGGCCGCGATCGAGGTGCTGGAGCAGCTGCGCCAGTTCGGCGTGCTGCTGTCGATCGATGATTTCGGCACAGGTTATTCGAGCATGGCCTACCTGCACCGGCTGCCGGTGGACAAGCTCAAGATCGACCGCAGCTTCATCACCGACGTGGAGAACGACAGCCACAACGCGGCGATCTGCGAATCGGTGCTGGCCCTGGCCCGCAGCTTCGGCCTGAAGGTGATCGCCGAGGGCGTGGAAACCCAGTCCCAGCTGGACTGGCTGCGGCAGCGTGGCTGCGACGAGATCCAGGGCTTCCTGCTGGCGCGGCCCCTGCCTTTTGCACAGGTGCTGGAAAACCTGCGCCGGCCCCAGCGATAGCGGTGCGCGGCGCCGGTACAATGGCGCCATGGATGTGTCCCACCTGCTAGACGAACTCAATCCCGCCCAGCGCGACGTCGTGTCTTCCTCGCCCGGCCATGCGCTGGTGCTGGCCGGCGCGGGCTCGGGCAAGACCCGTGTGCTCACGCACCGCATCGGCTGGCTCAACGAAGTGGTGGGCGTGCCGGCGCACGGCATCCTGGCCGTCACCTTCACCAACAAGGCCGCCGCCGAGATGCGCGGCCGGGTCGAGGCGCTGCTGCGCGGGGGCTCGCGCGGCATGTGGGTCGGCACCTTCCACGGCCTGGCGCACCGCCTGCTGCGCCTGCACTGGCAGGAGGCCGGCCTGCCCGAGTCCTTCCAGGTGCTGGACCAGGACGACCAGGTGCGGCTGCTCAAGCGCATCTCGGCCGACCTGGAGCTGGACGAGGGCCGCTTCCCGCCGCGGCAGATGGCGTGGTGGATCAACGCCCAGAAGGACGAAGGCCGCCGCCCGAAACACATCCAGCCGCCTGCCGGCGACCTTTACGGCTCGACCATGCTGCGCGTGTACGAGGCCTACCAGGAACGCTGCCAGCGCGCGGGCCTGGTGGACTTCGCCGAGCTGCTGCTGCGTGCGCACGAGCTCTGGCTCGAACATCCGGTGCTGCTGCACCACTACCAGCAGCGCTTCCGCCATCTGCTGGTGGACGAGTTCCAGGACACCAACGCCATCCAGTACGCCTTCATCCGCGTGCTGGCCGGCGATACCGGCGAAGTGTTCGTGGTCGGCGACGACGACCAGGCCATCTACGGCTGGCGCGGCGCCAAGGTCGAGAACGTGCAGCGCTTCCTGCGCGACTACCCGGGCGCGCGCACCTTCAAGCTCGAACAGAACTACCGGTCCACCGGCACCATCCTGGCCGCGGCCAATGCCGTCATCACCCACAACCCCGACCGCCTGGGCAAGCAGCTGTGGACCTCGGACGGCGAGGGCGAGCCGATCGACCTGTTCGCCGCCTACAACGAGGTGGACGAGGCGCGCTTCGTCATCGAGCGCATCCAGGCCCAGATCCGCGACGGCGGCAGCGCCGGCGACAATGCCGTGCTGTACCGGTCCAATGCCCAGTCGCGCGCGATCGAAGAGCAGCTGGTGCTGGCCGGCCTGCCCTACCGCGTGTACGGCGGCCAGCGCTTCTTCGAGCGCATGGAAATCAAGGACGCCCTGGCCTACCTGCGCCTGATCGCCAACCGCGCCGACGACGCCGCCTTCGAGCGCGCGGTGAACACGCCGCCGCGCGGCATCGGCGGCAAGACCCTGGACGAGGTGCGCCGCCACGCGCGCGAACACGCCGTGCCGCTGTGGGATGCCGCGGTGGCGCTGTCGGGCGGCGGCAGCCTGCCCGGCCGCGCGCGCAATGCGCTCAAGGCCTTCGCCGAACTGGTGGAAGGACTGCAGTCGGGCACCGAACATTCGCCGCTGCACGAGCAGTTCGACCATGTGATCGCCAACTCGGGCCTGCGCGCGCACTACGCCGCCGAGTCCAAGGGCGCGCTGGATTCGCGCACCGACAACCTGGACGAGCTGGTGTCGGTGGCCAGCCGCTTCGAGCGCCGCGACGAGGAAGGCAGTGCGGAAATGAGCGAGCTGGTGGCCTTCCTCAGCTATGCCTCGCTTGAGGCCGGCGAAGGCCAGGCCGAGGCCGGCGAGGACGGCGTGCAGCTGATGACCCTGCACAGCGCCAAGGGCCTGGAGTTTCCGCAGGTGTTCCTGGTGGGCATGGAGGAAGGGCTGTTCCCCAGCGGCAAGTCGCTGGACGAAAGCGGCCGGCTGGAGGAGGAGCGCCGGCTGGCGTATGTCGGCCTGACCCGCGCCCGGCAGAAGCTGGTGCTGACCTATGCCGAGTCGCGCCGCCTGCACGGCATGGAGATGTACGGCCTGCCGTCGCGCTTCCTGCGCGAGATCCCGCCCGCGCTGGTGCGCGAAGTGCGGCCCAAGGTCAGTGTGAACCGGCCGGCCTCGTACGGCGCACCGCGCGCCGCGGCCCTGGAAACCGGCGGCAGCGCGCTGCGCCTGGGCCAGCGCGTCACCCACCCCAGCTTCGGCGAAGGCGTGGTGATGGACGCCGAGGGCAGCGGCGCGCATGCGCGCGTGCAGGTGAACTTCGAGCGCGGCGGCGCCAAGTGGCTGGTGCTGGGCTACGCCAACCTGCAGCCGGCCTGAGCGATGACCGCATACTGGCCCCGTCCCAGCGAGGAGAAGGCATGAAACGTCGCGATCTGCTGCGTGGCGCCGGCGTGGCGGCCGTGGCCACGGGACTGGCGGCCTGCGGCGCGGCACCCGAGGGCCGGAAGGACCGCGCCGCCCGCGAGGCGCCGCGCGAATGGAAGATGGTGACCTCCTGGCCGACCAACTTCCCGGGCCTGGGCACGGGCGCGGCCGAGCTGGCCGCGATGATCACCCGCGCCAGCGGCGGCCGCCTGCGCGTCACCGTGCACGGCGCCGGCGAGCTGGTGCCCGCCTTCGAGGTGTTCGACGCGGTGAGCCGCGGCACGGCCGAACTCGGCCATTCCTTCAGCTACTACTGGAAGGCCAAGGCCGCGGCCGCGCCCTTTTTCTGCTCGGTGCCCTTCGGCCTGACCGCGCGCGAAATGAACGCCTGGCTGCACCAGGGCGGCGGACTGGCGCTGTGGCGCGAGCTGTATGCGCCTTTCGGCATCGTCCCGTTCCCGGCCGGCAACACGGGTGTGCAGCTGGCGGGCTGGTTCCGCAAGCCGCTGGAATCGGTGGCGGACCTGAAGGGCCTGAAGATGCGCATTCCCGGCCTGGGTGCCGACGTGATGGCGCGCGTGGGCGCGACGCCGGTCAACCTGCCGGGCGCGGACATCTTCGAAGCGCTGGACGAAGGGGTGATCGATGCGGCGGAGTGGATGGGGCCGTACAACGACCTCGCGTTCGGCCTGCATCGCGCAACGCGGTTCTGCCACTACCCGGGCTGGCAGGAGCCGGGCCCCGCCATCGAGTGCCTGGTGAACCAGAAGGCCTACGAAGACCTGCCCAAGGACCTTCAGGAAGTCGTGGCGAGCTGCTGCGGCGCGATGGCCGAGCGCGTGCTGGCGGAGTTCGATGCGCGCAACCAGCAGGCGCTGGATGCGCTGGTGCGCGAACATGACGTCGAACTGCGGCAACTGCCCGACGACGTGCTGCTGGTGCTGCGTCGTGCCGCCGAGAAGGTGCTGGACGAACTGGCGGCGTCGGACCCGATGGCGCGCCGCGCGCTCGATTCGATGCGTGCCTTCCAGGCCCAGGCGCGGGCCTGGAGCGCCGTCTCCGAAGAGTCCTACCACGCCATCCGCGGCTGAGCCGCGACCCCTGCCGCAAGTCATGGCAGGGCAGCCGTAGCGAAATCGCCACTGAACGCGGCGCGGCCGGTGTCGTCCCTGTTGCCCGTGTTGCACGGTCATCGAAACAGCGGATGAAGCGGAATGGGCAAGGGATTACGGCGCGCGGCCTGGACGGTCGCGGCCCTGGCGGGTGCGGTGGGCGTGCTGTTCGGCGCGGCCTGGTTCTACAGCGAGCAGGCGATGCAGACGCGCTACGTGCTCTCGGATCCGCCGCTGCGCGGCACCGGCGATGCCGCCGAGGCGGCGCGCGGCGCGCACCTGTACCAGGTGCTGGGCTGCGTGGATTGCCATGCGGCCGGTGGCGTCGGCAAGGAAGTCTTCGATGCGGGACCGGTGGCGCGCGTGGTGGCGCCCAACCTCACGCCGACCGCGCTGGCCGGACGCTACGACGCCGACCAGCTGGCGGCCGCGATACGGCACGGCGTGGGCCCGGACGGCCGCCCGCTGCGCTTCATGCCCTCGGCCGACTACCACGAGCTCTCCGACGCCGATACGGCCGCACTGGTGCGGCACCTGCAGTCGTTGCCGGACTCCGGCAATGATCCCGGCGCGTTCGAGCTGCGGCCGCTGGGTCGCGTTCTCTTCATGCTGGGGCAGTTCGAACTGCTGCCGGCACGGCACCTGGACCACGCGCCGCGCGTGCGCACCTCGCCGGCGCCGGGCCCGACCGCGGAGTACGGCGGCTACCTGGCCCAGACCTGCACCGGCTGCCATGGCAAGGACCACGGCGGACAGCATGTGCCGGGCACGCCGGCCGACTTCCCCGATGCCGCCAACCTCACGCCGCATGCGAACGGCCTGGCCGGCTGGACGGAGGCCGACTTCGTGCGCGTGATCCGCGAGGGTCGCCGGCCCGATGGCCGCGAACTGCATCCGCTGATGCCCTGGCGCACCTACGCCGCGATGACGGATGACGAGCTGCGCGCGATCTGGCGCTATCTCTCGGCGCTGCCGCCGCGGGAACGCAAGGCCGCGAAAGGCTGAGGCCGTGCCTCAGCCGAGGTAGGCGTCGGGCCGGTAGCGCTCCATGAAGCGGTCCGGCCGGGCCACCGCGGTGAAGCCGTACTGCGCGTACAGCCCGTGCGCATCGCTGGTGGCCAGCAGGAAACGCCGCAGCTTCTGCAGATCCGGATGCGCCATCACGGCGTCCATCAGCGCGCGCGAGATGCCCTGGCCGCGGTGCGGCGGCAGGACGAAGACGTCGGCCAGGTAGCCGAAGGTGGCGCCATCGGTCACCACGCGCGCGAAGCCCACCTGTCGGCCGTCGAGCAGCGCGCTGAAGCACAGTGAGTTCGCCGCAGCGCGCTCGACCGTTTCGCGTGGGATGCCGGGGCACCAGTAGGCCTCGCGGCTGAGGAAGCCGTGCACGACCTCGAAGTCGACGTCGGCGCGGTCGGCGCTGATGCGCAGTCCGCTCAATCCCATTCGTACAGGGTCCAGTGCACGGGCTGCACGCGTGGATCGCGGTCGTCGCGGTTGAGGCGGCCGTTGCCGTCGGTGTCCATCAGGTAATAGGCCGGACCGCGTTCGGGCGTGACCTTGACCATGTAGATCTTGCCGTTCTGGCTGTATTCCTCGACCCGGTCGCCGTTCTCGCGGGTGCGGATGGCCACGGTGGGCGGGTCTTCCGCCGGCGCCTCGGCCTGGACCTTGGGCGGGATGGGCACTTCTTCGCGCGGGGCGGGCGCGGCGGCGTCCTGGGCGGCGAGGGCGAACAGCAGGGGGATGATCAGGGTCATGGCGGGGAACTCCCGGCGGGACTTCGAGAATGGCCCATGGCCTGCCCACGCTCAAGGCCCGGGGGGACTAAAATCGGGGCTTCATTCAGCCAGGCCCCGCCATGTCCCGCCTCGTCCTGATCGACGGCTCGTCCTATCTCTACCGCGCCTTCCACGCGTTGCCGCCGCTGACGGCCGCCGACGGCACGCCCACGGGCGCGCTGTTCGGCATCGTCAACATGCTGCGCGCCACGCTGAAGGAGAATCCCGACTACACCGCCTTCGTGGTGGACGCCTCGGGCCCGACCTTCCGCGACGCGCTGTATCCGCAGTACAAGGCCAACCGCCCGCCGATGCCCGACGAGCTGCGCGCCCAGGTCGAGCCGATGATGAAGATCGTGCAGGCGCTGGGCTTTCCCATCCTGCGCGAACCGGGCGTGGAGGCCGACGACGTGATCGGCACGCTGGCACTGCAGGCGCATGCGGCCGGCATCCCGGTCACCATCTCCACCGGCGACAAGGACTTCGCCCAGCTGGTGCGGCCCGGCATCACGCTGACCAACACCATGACCGGCAGCGTGCTCGACGACGCGGGGGTGTTCGAGAAGTTCGGCGTGCGGCCCGACCAGGTGGTGGACCTGCTGGCGCTGATGGGCGACACCGTGGACAACGTGCCGGGCGTGGACAAGTGCGGGCCCAAGACCGCGGCCAAGTGGCTGGGCGAGTACGGCACGCTGGAGGCCGTGATCGCCGGCGCCGACCGCATCGGCGGCAAGATCGGCGAAAACCTGCGCGCGGCGCTGGGGCGGCTGCCGCTGAACCAGCAGCTGGTGACCATCAAGACCGACGTGGCGCTGGCGCAGGCGCCGCAGGACCTCAAGCTCAAGCCGCGAGACGTCGAGGCCCTGCGCGCACTGTACGCCCAGTACGGTTTCGGGGCCGCGCTGCGCGAGCTCGACGGCGGCGCCGCCGCCCCCGCCGCGCGCCAGGCCGGCACGGCGCCGGTGCCGCCCGTGGCCGAGGAAGCGCCGGACCCGGCGCTGTCGGCGCCGGGTCGCTACGAGTGCATCACCGACGAGGCGGCGCTGCAGGAATGGGTCGCCCGCCTGGCCGCCGCCGACGTGGTGTCCTTCGACACCGAGACCGATTCGCTGGATCCGATGCGCGCCAACCTGGTCGGCCTGAGCTTCGCGGTCGAGCCGGGGCACGCCTGCTACATCCCCGTCGGCCACGAGTATCCGGGCGCGCCTGCGCAGCTTGATTGCGCGAAGGTGCTCGACACGCTGCGGCCGCTGCTGGAAGACCCCGGCAAGACCAAGCTGGGCCAGCACGGCAAGTACGACCTGCACGTGCTGCGCCGGCACGGCGTGCACGTGCGCGGCTACGGCGAGGACACGATGCTCGAGAGCTTCGTCTGGAACGCCGGCGGCCAGCGCCACGACATGGACACGCTGGCGCAGAAGTACCTGGGCTACACCACCATCAAGTACGAGCAGGTGGCCGGGAAGGGCGCCAAGCAGATCCTGTTCTCGCAGGTGGCGCTGGACGACGCCACCCGCTACGCCGCCGAGGACGCCGACGTCACCCTGCGCCTGCACCGCGTGCTGTCGGCGCGACTGGCCAGCGCGCCTTCGCTGGCTTCGGTCTACCGCGACATCGAAATGCCGCTGGTGCCCGTGCTCGAACGCATCGAATCCAATGGCGTGCTGGTGGACGTGGCGGAGCTGCGCCGCCAGAGCGCCGACCTGTCCACCCGCATGCTGGCCGCGCAGCAGCGTGCGCACGACATCGCGGGCCGCGCCTTCAACCTGGATTCGCCCAAGCAGCTGGGCCAGCTGCTGTTCGAGGAGCTGAAGCTGCCGGCGCTGGTCAAGACGCCCACCGGCGCGCCGTCCACCAACGAGGAGGCGCTGGAGGCGATCGCCGACCAGCACGAGCTGCCGCGCCTGATCCTGGACTACCGCGGCCTGGCCAAGCTGCGCAACACCTACACCGACAAGCTGCCGGACATGGTCAACCCCGACACCGGCCGCGTGCACACCAGCTACCACCAGGCGGGCGCGGCTACCGGGCGGCTGAGCTCGAACGATCCCAACCTGCAGAACATCCCGATCCGCACCGAAGACGGCCGGCGCATCCGCACCGCCTTCATCGCGCCGCCCGGGCGGCGGATCGTGGCCTGCGACTACTCGCAGATCGAGCTGCGCATCATGGCCCACCTGTCGGGCGACCCCGGTTTGCTGGGCGCCTTCGAAGGCGGGCTGGACGTGCACCGCGCGACCGCGGGCGAGGTGTTCGGCGTGCCAGTGGCCGACGTCAGCGGTGACCAGCGGCGCGCGGCCAAGGCCATCAACTTCGGGCTGATGTACGGCATGAGCGCCTTCGGCCTTGCCAAGCAGCTGGGCATTGGCCGCGGCGAGGCGCAGGACTACATCGCGCTCTACTTCAACCGCTACCCGGGCGTGCGCGACTACATGGAGCGCGTGCGGCAACAGGCGCGCGACCAGGGCTACGTCGAGACCGTGTTCGGGCGGCGCCTGCAGCTCAACGAAATCCACTCCCGCAACCAGGCCCAGCGCGCGGGTGCGGAGCGCGCGGCGATCAATGCGCCGATGCAGGGCACGGCCGCCGACATCATCAAGCGGGCGATGGTGTCGGTGCAGGCCTGGCTGGACCTGCACCCGGGCCGCGCGCTGATGCTGATGCAGGTCCACGACGAACTGGTGTTCGAGGTGGATGCCGATTTCGTCGACACGCTGGTGCCGGAAGTGCGCCGCCGGATGGCCGAGGCCGCGAGCCTGAAGGTGGCGCTGGTGGTGGACGTGGGCAGTGGTGAAAACTGGGACCAGGCGCACTGATTTTTGGCCCGGAATTAGCCTTGACAATCAATCGGTTGGAAAGGAATGAACGCGTCCTGAATCCAACATTTATTTAACGTCATTGTTCACGAACTTCTCATGGTCCGGGTGGTCAACTACGTGCGTCGGATGCAAGGTCCGGCGCAGGATCACTCCCTCCCCTGAGTGGATCCAACCGGAGCCGGGCTCTCCCCAGCCTTAGGCTCCACCTGACCCCGCGGGCTTCCCCTGGCCCGCGGGGTTTTTATTTGCCCCCACCCAAAACAGCGAAAACATACCAGGTATGTTTTCCCGGGACCGATGGCAATCACTGAGGCCCTCAAGAAAACATACCTGGTATGTTTTTGCTGTTTTCGGGGGGACGCGCGGGGTGGATCAACCCGCCAGTTCGGTCAGCCAGTCGCGGGGCCTGAGGTAGTCGCCGAGGCGGGCTTCCGGGCTGGCGGGCTCGGGCGTGTAGGCGTATTCGAAGCGCACCAGCGGCGGCAGGCTCATCAGGATGCTTTCGGTGCGGCCGCCGCTCTGCAGGCCGAACAGCGTGCCGCGGTCCCAGACCAGGTTGAACTCCACGTACCGGCCGCGGCGGTAGAGCTGGAACTCGCGCTCCCGCTCGCCATACGGCGTGTCCTTCCGCCGCTGCACGATCGGCAGGTAGGCATCGAGGAAGGCGTCGCCGACCGCGCGGGTATAGGCGAAGCTGCGTTCAAAGCCGTCCTCGTGCAGGTCGTCGTAGAACAGGCCGCCGATGCCGCGCGCTTCATCCCGGTGCTTGAGGAAGAAATAGCGGTCGCACCAGGCCTTGTGTGCGGCGTAGCGATCGGCACCGAAGGGCGCGCACAGGTCGTGGGCGACGCGGTGCCAGTGCCGCACGTCCTCGTCCAGCGGATAGAAGGGCGTGAGGTCGAATCCGCCGCCGAACCACCAGATCGGTTCGCGGCCTTCGGGTCGCGCTTCGAAATAGCGGACGTTCGCATGCGAGGTTGGCACGTGCGGGTTGCGCGGATGGATCACCAGCGACACGCCAACCGCGCGCCAGGGCGCGCCGGCCAGCTCGGGCCGGTGCGCCGTGGCCGAGGGCGGCAGGCTGGCGCCGGAGACGTCGGAGAAGCCGACGCCCGCCTGTTCGAACACCGCGCCCTGCTTGAGCACGCGCGAACGCCCGCCACCGCCCAGGCCCGGGCCGGCACCGGCGTCGGCCGGACGGGTCCAGGCGTCCTCGAGGAAGCGGCCCCCGTCCACGCCTTCCAGCCCTGCGCAGATTCGGTCCTGCAGCGACTGCAGGTAGGCGTGCACGGCGGCGAAATCGGTCATGTCGGCGGCAGGGACGAAGGGACCCGCATGATAGCCGCCCGCGCCGGCCGGTATAATCGCGCCCAGCAATGACTTCCCAGACCCCCACCCCCGCGCGCCTGTGCATCGTGCCCGAGCCGCGCGACGACGCCCTGATCAGCTTCGCCTTCCGGCCCGACGCGGATTCCCCGCTGGCCGTGGACTGCGCGCGGCTGGCGGGTCCCGGCACCGAAAGCTGGCTGGCCGGCGCCATCGGCGAGTCGGCCGACACCCGCGGCGCCGCCTGGGCGCACGGCGAGCACTACGCCATGGTGGCCCTGGTGGTGGACGAGGCCGCCGGCGACATCGAGGCCGCAGCCGCGGAAGCCTACGAACGCCTGCTGGTCGCGGTGCGGCCCTCGGCGCATCCCTACCTGCTGCGCCTCTGGAACTATTTCGCCGCGATCAACGAAGGCGAGGGCGACGCCGAGCGCTACCGCCGCTTCTGCGTCGGCCGTGCGCGCGCGGTGGACGGCATGTTCAACGATCCCCCGCCGGCGGCCACCGCGATCGGCACCGACGGCGTGCCCGGCCGCCTGCAGGTGGTCGCGCTGTGCGCCCGCGGTCCCGCGATGGCGCTGGAGAACCCGCGCCAGACGCCGGCCTGGCGCTATCCGCGTGAACACGGCCCGGTATCGCCGGGCTTCTCCCGCGGCGCCGTGCTCGACGCCGACGGCGACACGCCGCGCCTGATTGCGTCCGGCACCGCCAGCATCGTCGGCCACCTGTCCCAGCACCCGGGCGACACCGCCGAGCAGCTTCGCGAAAGCCTGCGCAACCTGGCCGCCCTGATGGCGGAGGGCAGCAAGAAATCAGGGCGCGACTTCCAGCCTGCCGGCTGCGAGGCCCTTCGCATCTACCTGCGCCACGCCCACGACCTGGGCACGGCGCAATCGGTGATGGCCGCCAGCGGCATCCCGGCCGAACGCATCACCTACCTGCGCGGCGACATCTGCCGCCGCGAACTCGACGTCGAACTCGAAGGCGTCTTCGCGGCGGACTAGAGCTCTTTGCCGCGGCCAAATCTTCAGGGTTTCAGGGCCCGCTCGAAGAGTTGGAGGATGCGGCGGTACTGGTCGTACCAGCTTTCGGGGTGCTGGTAGGCGTGGCGTTCCAGCGGGTAGCTGGCCAGTTCCCAGTGGTCCTTCTTCAGCTCGATCAGGCGCTGCGAGAGGCGCACCGAGTCCTGGTAGAAGACGTTGTCGTCGATCATGCCGTGGCTGATCAGCAGGTGGCCGCGCAGGTTCTGTGCGTACTCGATCGGCGAGGACTTGCGGTAGGCCTCCGGGTCGAGTTCGGGCGTGTTGAGGATGTTGGACGTGTACTCGTGGTTGTACGAGGTCCAGTCCGTCACCGGACGAAGCGCCGCGCCGGCCTTGAACGCACCGGGCTCGCGGAACAGCGCCATGAAGCTCATGAAGCCGCCGTAGCTGCCGCCGTAGATGCCGACGTTGTCGCGGTCGCCCTGGTGCTGGCCCACCATGTACTCGATGCCGTCCAGGTAGTCCTCGAGCTCGGGATGGCCCATCTGGCGGTAGATCGCCGTGCGCCAGTCGCGGCCGTAGCCTTCCGAGGCGCGGAAGTCCATGTCCAGCACCACGTAGCCGCGCTCGACCAGCAGCTGGTGGAACATCTGCTCGCGGAAATAGTTCGGGTAGCGGTCGCTGACGTTCTGCAGGTAGCCGGCGCCGTGCACGAACATCACCACCGGGTACTTGCGGCCGGCCTCGAGCTGCGCGGGACGGTAGAGCTTGGCCCACACTTCGCCCGCGCCGTGTTTCGACGGCACGCGCACCATCTGCGGTGCCAGCCAGGTGCGCGACTTGAAGTCCTCGCTGCGCGTATCGGTCAGCTTCGTCGCTTCCCCGCCGGACACCGCCTGCACCGCCAGCTGCGGCGGCGTGTGGTGCGCCGACCAGCGCAGCAGCAGCTTCGAGCCGTCCGGCGACAGCGTGAAGTCCTCGACACCGTCGAGCGCGGTCACTTCGCGGATCTCGCCCTGGCGCGGCACTGCGCACACCTCGTAATCACCGGGCCGCGCGCGGTTGCACACCACGTAGGCGGTGGCGCCATCGGCCGACCACTGCGGCGACGACGCTTCCCAGCGGCCTCGGGTCAGCGCCACCGGCTTACCGCCGGGCGCCAGCGTGTACAGGTGCGACCAGCCGCTTTCCTCGGACAGGTACCAGAGCGTGCGGTTGTCGGGCAGCCAGCCGAAGTCGTTGAAGTTCCAGTTGATCCAGGCCGGGTCGGTGAGCCGGTGCGCGGGCTGCAGCGTCCCGGCGTCCAGGTCCACGGTGCTGATCCAGCGGTCCTTGTTGTCCACTGCACGCGTCATCACCGCCACGCGGCTGCCGTCGTCGCTCCAGCTGATCGCGGCCACGCGCACCGGGCGCTCGCCCTTGAGCGGCTCCAGCCCGGCGGCCTTGCGCAGGTCGGCCAGCGGATCGGCCGTGATGCCGGGCAGCGCGGCCAGCGCCAGGTCGCGCACGCGGTTGTCGCGCAGGTCCACCAGCTTCAGCTGCTGGCCCTGGGGCGGGTTGTGGCCGACGCGCACGCGCACGTCCTCCACTTCCTCGTAGCCCGACTCGGTGACGTACTTGGGCATCTTGCCCGCGCGTCCGGCCTCGGCGCCCTTGGCGTCGGTGACCACCAGCAGCCAGCGGCCGTCGGGCGACAGCGCGGTGTTGGCGATCTCGATCTTGTCGCCGAGCCAGGTCTGCGCGGCCGCGCGGGTGGGGTCGGTGCGGCGGTTGGCCTCGGCTTCCTCGCGCAGGGCCTCGCGCTGCGCCTTTTCGCGCGCCAGCGCCGCGCTCAGCCGAAGCTGGTGGTCGCGCATGGGATCGGCCTCGGGTGCCGCAGCCGGATCCTTTTCCGCCCGCGGCAGCGCCACGGTCTGCACCAGGCGTGCGTCGGCATGCCAGCGGAACCAGTCGTTGCCGACGCGCCAGATCACGCCGCGGCCGTCGGCCGTGAAGCGCGGCTCGCCCTCGGCCTCGGCGCTGCGCGTGAGCTGGGTCAGCCCGCCGCCGATCTCGCGCAGGAACACATCGCCATTGCGGATGAACACCGCGCGCCGGCGCGTGCGGTCGAACTGCGGCTGCGCGGCGTCGAGGTCGGCCTGCGCGGCGCCTTCGACGCGCTGCGCCGCGCCACCGGCCACCGGCATCGTCCAGGTGTCGCGCACCGGCGAATCCTTGCGCTTGAGCGTGTAGTGGGCGCGCTGGCCATCCAGCGACCACCAGGCCGATTCCACCGGCGGACCGATCCAGTCCGGATGCGCCATGGCCTGGTCCAGCGTCAGCGGCACGTCGGCCGCGAAGGCCGGCGCCGCGGCGGCGGCGGACAGGGCAAGGGCAAGCAGGCAGTGGCGCATGGTGGCTCCGGAACGGCTTGAAGGGGTCCGCAAGCCTAACAAAGCCGCGGCGGCCGCCGCCCGTGCTGCTTTTCCCATGGGGCGTTTGCGGCGACAATCGACCGAATCCTGCGGCGGGCCCATGCAAGCCTTCATCTACAAATCCCTGCGCAAGCCCGATACCTACGTCTACCTGCGCAAGCGGGACGATTTCGCCGTGCTTCCCGAACCCGTGCGCGCGCCGCTGGGCGAACTGCAGTTCGTGATGGAGCTGGCGCTTACGCCGGAACGCAAACTGGCCCGCAGCGACGCCGCGGTGGTCCGCGGCAACCTGCAGTCGCACGGCTATTTCCTGCAGTTCCCGCCCACCCAGCTCGATCCCCTGGTCGATGGCTGAGCCGCGGCGTCCCTGGATGGCCTGGGCCTGGCTGGCTGCCGGCCTGCTGCTTTCACTGGCCCCGCTGTGGCCGCATCCCGCCAGCCTGGCCGGCCTGTGGCTGGCGCAGCCCGCGCTGGCCCTGGGCCTGGGCGCGCTGCGCGGCCTGCGGCCGCTGCCTGGCCTGGACGGCCTGGCCCGGCGCGACGCGCTGGCCCTGGCCGCGGTCTGGGGCCTGGGCTGGGCTGGCGTGGCGCTGGCCATCGGCTGGCCGCTGTCCACCCTGCGCGACACCGGCTCGCTCGCGTCCGCGCTGGCGCTGAGCGGCATGGCCGGCGCGGTGCTGCTGTGCCTGTGGCGCGCCTGGCCGGCGTTCGGCCTGGCCGAGCGCGGCGGTGGCGGCATTCCGGCGCTGGCCGCGGCCGTGGGCTCGGCCGGTCCGTCCGATGCGGGCCGCGGGTTCGTGGTGGCGGTGATCGTGGCGCTGATGCTGGGCCTGGGCCTGGTGCTGGTGTGGCCCGGCCTGGTCCCCGACCCTTATCGCCTGGTTGCGGTGCCGGGCGCGCTGCTGCTGTCGGTGGCGGGCCACCTGCTGCTGCAGCGGCTGGGCACGCCGCCGTCGGTACCGATGCTGGGATCGCTGCCGGTATACGGCGATGACGAGGACGAGCCCGATGCGTCTGCGTCGGCCGCACCGGAGGAGAACGACGATCCGGATGCGCAGCTCTATGCGGCCACCCGGGCCGGACGGATCGAGGCCGCCATGGCCGCACTTGAAGCCGGCGCCGATCCCTCGGCCCTGCCCGAGGCCGCCGATCGCGACCAGCGCACCCTGCCGATGCTGGCCGCATTGCTGGGCGACCTGCGCCTGCTGCGCGAGTTGATCGGCCGCGGCGTCGATCTCAATGCCGACCACGCCGGCCTGACGCCGCTGCTGGCGGCCACGCGCGACAGCTGGCACGGCCGCCCCGAAGCGGTGATGACCCTGCTGGCCAACGGCGCCGATGCGCGTCGCGCGGATGCCGAAGGCAATACGCCGCTGCACCACGCCGCACGCAGCACCGATGCCGCAGTGGCGGCCCTGCTGCTCGACGCCGGTGCGCTGATCGAGGCGCTCAATGCCGAAGGCTTCAGCCCGCTGGGCATCGCCTGCGCCGCCGGCAACTGGCGCCTGGCGCGCTTTCTGATCGAACGCGGCGCCAAGCCCGAGCCCAAGGACGGTCAACCCGCGCTGCTGGCGGCGGTGCTGGGCGACGACGACATCGCCGGCGTGCAGCTGCTGCTGCGGCACAAGGCGCGCGTGGATGCGCGCGGCGCGCGCCAGCGGACCGCGCTGCTGCTGGCTTGTGCCACCGGAAATGCCGAGATCGTGGGCGAACTGCTCGACGCCGGCGCCGACCGCAATGCCCGCGATGCCGACGAGATGACGCCGCTGCTGGAAACCGCGCGCAGCGGCCAGGCCGGCGTGCTGGCCCGCCTGGCGCAGGCGCGACCGGACGTGACGGCCGTGGATGCGCGCGGCCGCAATGCGCTGGTGCTGGCGTCCGAGGCCGGCGTGGGCCCGGAGTTCCTGCGCCACCTGATCGCACTGGGCGTGAATCCCGAGCAGCGCGACCAGGACGGCCGTCGCGCGCTGGAACATGCGCTGGGCGCCGGCCGCTGGCCGCTGGTGGCCGTGCTCGATCCGTCCTATCCGCTGCCGGCCAGCGTGGCCGAGGGCCTGTCGGAAGGCCATTTCGAGAAGACCCCGCGTGAACTCATGCGCGAGGCCCTGCTGGCCGGGCGCCGCGAATCAGCCGAGGCGATGCTGCGCCTGGGCGCCGGCCCCGACGGCAATGGCCTGGCCTCGCTGCTGCTGGAATTCGCGGGCGAAGGCGATGGCCAGAACTTCGACTGGCTGCTGCGCCACGGGGCCAGCGCCGATTACCTGGTGGATGGCGAGGACAGCGTGCTGTTCCACCTGCTCGGACGCGGCGGACACGCCAGCGCCGCGCTCCTGCGCCTGCTCGAACGCGGCCAGCCGGTTGGAGGCCGCGGCGGACTCTCGCGCTGGCTGCAGGCCTGCCTGGCCGGCGAACACACCACGCGCGGCCACGAACAGCTGGCGATCAGCCTGCTCGAGCGCGGCGCCGATGCCTTCGGTGGCGCACCGTCCGATCCGCCGCTGGGGCTGGCGATCCGCCTGGGCTGGCTGCGCCTGGCCGAAGCGCTGCTGGCGGCAGGCGCCGATCCCAACGCGCGGGATGGCCGCGGCCACACGGCGCTGCACTGCGCCGCCACCCTGGGTCGCGAAGGCGCGCTGCGCGTGCTGATCCGTCACGGCGCCTCGCCCGCACTGGCCGCGCCCGACGGGCAGACGCCGCTGGGCCTGGCCCTGGCCGCGGACCGCCGCGAACTGTCGCACTGGCTCGAGTGGCGGCAGTGGCAGCTGCCGGGCCGCGCGCTGCAGCCCGCCGACCTGCCATCGGCGGCGATGTCCGGCGATGCCGAAGCGGTGCTGCGCCTGCTCGAGCTGGGCCTGGCCGTGGACGGCGTGGATGCGCAGGGCTGCAGCGCGCTGCTTCGCGCCGCGGGCGGTGGCCACGACGTGGTCGTGGCCCTGCTTCTGGAACGCGGCGCGGACACCGCGCTGGCCGCCCGCACCGGCGCCACGCCGCTGTCGGCGGCGATCAGCATGCGTCACGTCGGCGTGGTGGACCAGCTGCTGCGCGCCGGGGCACAGCCCGACCTCGCGCTGCCCGGCGAGGTGACACCGCTGATGCTGGCCGCCGCGCTGGGCCAGCCCGAACTCATTTCGCGCCTGCTTGCCCACGGCGCCAACGCCCAGGCGCGCGATGCCCAGGGCCTGGGCGCGCTGCACTGCGCCGCGCTGCATGCGTTCTCCTCGCGCGACCGCCAGCGCGTGCTGGCCCTGGTGGACACGCTGCTGCTGGCCGACATTGCGCCGGACGACGCCAATGCCCTGGGACAGACCCCGTTGCTGCTGCTGCTCGGTGCGCGCGCCGAACCCGGCACCGCCTGCGACGAGGACGTGCTGCTGGCCGCACTGGAGCGGCTGCTGGCCGAAGACGTCAGCCTGGAATCGCAGGACCAGCGCGGCTTCACGCCGCTGCACCTGGCCGCCCTGCACGGCCTGCCGCGCGTCGTGCAGCGCCTGCTGCGCGAAGGCGCCAACCGCCTTGCCCGCGACGGGCTGGGGCGCACGCCGCATGACATCGCCGTGCTGCGCGGATTCGTCGACGTCGCCTCGGAGTTCGAGCCCGCGCGCAGCGCGCCGTCGCTGGCTCGGTTCCTGAGGGAACCCAGGAACTAGGAACTAGGAACTAGGAACTAGTAGAGGCTTGGGCGGGGAGGCTCGGGCATCACTAGTTCCTAGTTCCTAATTTCTAGTTCCTGGTTCCTGGCCCTTCACAGCCTCGCCGGCGGAACCCGCGACGCCTGCTCCTCCGCAGCCATCGCCGCCGCCGCGTCAACGTCGGCCACCTCCGGCGCGTCGGCTTCGAACAGGGATTCGAGCTCGCGCTGCGCTTCGCGCGCGGAGGCCACCAGCGCCGCTTCGTCGTCGTAGACCAGGTGTTGCTGGCGCAGCAGGGCTTCGTCGTGCTCGCGGAAGCTCTCGGCGTTGCGCGCGGCCTCTTCCGGCGGCACGCCCAGCGCTTCCATCACGCGGCGGCCCATCACCAGGCTCGAATGGAAGGTTTCGCGCGTCACCTGCACGTCCATGTCCATCAGCTTGAAGGCGTGCTGGCGGTTGCGGGCGCGGGCGAACACCTTCAGGTGCGGGAACAGGCGCTTGACCACGCGCGCGGTGCGGATGTTCGCGTCCGGGTCGTCGGTGGTGATGACGAAGACCTCGGCATGCGCCGCGTTGGCGGCGCGCAGCAGCTCGGGCCGGGCCGGGTCGCCAAAATAGATCTTGTTGCCGAAGCGGCGCAGGAATTCCACCTGTTCGGCGCTGGTCTCGAGCGCGGTGAAGGCGATCTTGCGGTCGCGCAGCATGCGGCCGACGATCTGGCCCATGCGGCCGAAGCCGGCGATGATCACGCGCGGATGGCCATTGTCGATGGTGTCCGGCGCACGTGCCGTGGTCGCCGGCGCCGCATGCCGCAGCCAGCGCGACACCGCCAGCAGCACCAGCGGCGTGGCCGCCATGGACAGCGCGATGATGACGAACAGCTGGTCGCGCAGTGCTTCGCTGATCAGGCCTGCCTTGAGCGCTTCCGCGAACACCACGAAGCCGAACTCGCCGCCCATCGCCAGCACCGCGCCCAGCATCAGCGAGCCGCGCAGCGGCAGTCCGCCCATGGTGCGGCCGACCACCAGCAGCACGCCGGTCTTCACCGCCAGCAGCAACAGCACGCCCGAGGCGATCAGGGCCGGTTCGTTGCGGATCAGGTCCACGTCGATGCTCATGCCCACCGCGATGAAGAACAGGCCCAGGAACAGCCCCTTGAACGGCTCGATGTGCGACTCGAGTTCGTGCCGGAACTCCGAATCGGCCAGCAGCACGCCGGCCAGGAAGGCGCCCAGGCCCATCGACAGCCCCGCCCACTGCATCAGCCACGCGCTGGCCACCACCACCAGCAGCGCGGTGGCGGTGAACACTTCCACCGAATTGGCGCGCGCCACCATGCGCAGCAGGTAACGCAGCAGGAACCGTCCCAGCACCACCAGCGCCAGAATCGCGGCCACGGCCACCAGCACCGATTCCAGCGGCGGCGCCGAGCGCGCCAGCGCCTTGGCCTGGCCCAGCAGCGGGATGGCGGCCAGCAGCGGGATCGCCACCAGGTCCTGGAACAGCAGGATCGCGAACGCCACCCGTCCGTGTTCGGCGGTCAGTTCCTTGCGTTCGGCCAGCAGCTGCAGGCCGACCGCGGTGGACGACAGCGCCAGGCCCATGCCGACCACGAACGGCGCCTTCCATCCCGACAGGAACAGCCCGGCGAAGAACGCCACCGCCAGCGCCGACACCAGCACCTGCAGGCCGCCGGTGCCGAACACCTGCCGCCGCATCACCCATAGCCGCGGCGGGCTCAGCTCCAGGCCGATGATGAAGAGCAGCATCACCACGCCGAACTCGGACGCGGCCAGCACGTCCTCGGGATCCGGCACCAGCTTGAGCCCGTCGGGCCCGATCGCGACGCCGGCCACCAGGTAACCCAGGATCGCGCCCAGGCCCAGGCGCCGGAACAGCGGCACCGCGATCACCGTGGCGATCAGGAAGACCAGGATGATGCCGAGGTAGCCGTCGTTTCCGTGCATGGCGCGATTATGGGGTCCGGGCGTGAAGCTTGTAACGGCCGGGGCGGCGATGCTGTACTTGCCGCCTGCCAGGAGTCCGCCCATGAAGAAGCTGCTGTTCACCCTGCTGTTGGCCGCTGCACCCGCGCTGGCCGCCCCGTCCGACCTTCAGCTGTTCACGGCCTATGCGCGGGGCACGCTCGTGATCGGTCCCGATGGCGGCGTCACCGAAGTGGACCTGACGAGTGAAGGCGACCTGGGCAAGGGCGTGCTGGAAGGATTCGAGCAGCGCATCCTGGCCTGGCGCTTCGAGCCCATCACCGAGCAGGGCCGGCCGGTGAATGCCCGTGCGCACCTGTCGCTGGCGCTGGTGGCGGCCCGCAAGCGCGGGGTGGAGACCACGACGATGGGCATTCGCGAAGTGAACTTCCTGGATCCGCCGTCGCAGGAAGGCGTCGCGGCGCCCGCGCTGGCCGATCGCGCCATGCCGGTGTTCCCGAAGCTGGGCATCGAGTACGGCGTGGGCGCGGACATGGGGCTGGTGCTGAAGCTGGACGGACAGGGCCGCGTGGAGCAGGTCGCGGTCGAGCGCCTGGCGCTGCTGCGCGTCGGCGCACGCCAGCCGCAGCTGGCGCGCATCGCCCAGCAGTTCAGGTCATCGGCGGAAACGGCGGCGCGGCGCTGGACGCTGCCGGGGTACGAGCCCGGTGCGGTGGTGCGGATGCCGCTGCGCTACACGCCGCCGCAGATGAACCCGGGCTGGGTGCAGGCGTCGGTGCAGCCGGTGGAGCTGCCGGCCTGGGCGGTCGCCGGCCTGGCGGGCGAACGTGTCGTCGCGCTGGACGCCTCGGGCGCCGCCGCCTCCCGGCGCGTCAAGCTGCTCACCCCGCTGGACGAGGTGCCGCCTGCGACCGGGAGCCGCGGCCCCTGACCCCGCCGCGCCACCGGTCCGGCATGAAAAAGCCCCGCATTCGCGGGGCTTTTTCTTGCAGCGGCGCCAGGCCTCAGCGCTTCATCGAAGAGAAGAACTCGTCGTTGGACTTGGTGTTCTTCATCTTCTCGAGCAGGAACTCCATCGCGGCCAGCTCGTCCATCGGGTGCAGCAGCTTGCGCAGGATCCAGATCTTCTGAAGCATGTCCGGTTCGATCAGCAGCTCTTCGCGGCGGGTGCCGGAGCGGTTGATGTTGATGGCCGGGTAGACGCGCTTCTCGGCGATGCGGCGGTCCAGGTGCACTTCCGAGTTACCGGTGCCCTTGAACTCTTCGTAGATCACCTCGTCCATCTTCGAGCCCGTCTCGACCAGCGCGGTGGCGATGATGGTCAGGCTGCCGCCTTCCTCGACGTTGCGGGCCGCGCCGAAGAAACGCTTCGGGCGGTGCAGCGCGTTGGCGTCGACGCCGCCGGTCAGCACCTTGCCCGAGCTGGGCACCACGGTGTTGTAGGCGCGGGCCAGGCGGGTGATCGAGTCGAGCATGATCACCACGTCCTTCTTGTGCTCGACCAGGCGCTTGGCGCGCTCGATCACCATCTCGGCCACCTGCACGTGGCGCGCGGCCGGCTCGTCGAAGGTGGACGAGATCACTTCGCCGCGCACGGTGCGCTGCATCTCGGTCACTTCCTCGGGCCGCTCGTCGATCAGCAGCACGATCAGGTGCACGTCCGGGTGGTTGTGGATGATGGCCTGGGCCAGGTTCTGCATCAGCACCGTCTTGCCGGCCTTGGGCGGCGAGACGATCAGGGCACGCTGGCCCTTGCCCAGGGGCGACATCAGGTCCATCACGCGGCCGGTGATGTCCTCGGACGAGCCGTTGCCGCGCTCGAGGCGGAAGCGCTCGCGCGGGAACAGCGGCGTCAGGTTCTCGAACAGCACCTTGCCCTTGGAGGCTTCGGGCGGCTCGCCGTTGATGGTGTCGACGATGTTGAGCGCGACGTAGCGCTCGCCGTCCTTCGGGCTGCGGATGCGGCCGGCAATGTAGTCGCCGGTGCGCAGGTTGAAGCGGCGGATCTGGCTGGGCGAGATGTAGACGTCGTCCGGCCCGGCCAGGTAGCTGGCGTCGTCCGAGCGCAGGAAGCCGTAGCCGTCGGGCAGGATTTCCAGCACGCCGTCGCCGGCCACGCCGGCGGGGTGGCGGGTCAGCACCTTGAGCAGGGCGAAGTTGACGTCCTGCTTGCGCATGCGGGCCACGCCCTCATGCAGGTTCAGCTTCTCGGCGATCTCGAGCAGCTTGTGCGCAGGCATGCGCTTGAGGTCGTTGAGGCTGTAGGTCGGGAAGTCGGGCGGAAGCTGCGGCATAGGGCGGTCATTGCGTTCTCCGCCGCCGTTGTTGCCGTTGCCGCCGCCTTCCTCGCCACCGCCGCCCTCGCCGTCGCGCGGACGGTCGCGGAAGCGGTCGCGCTTGTCGCGAAAGCGGTCGCGGCGGTTGCGGTTGCGGTTCTGGAAGCCGCCTTCGTCGCCACCGCCCTGGCCACCACCGCCGGGCTGGCCTTCGCCGCCCTGGTTCTGACCACTCTGGTTCTGACCACCCTGGCCCTGGCCGCCCTGGTTCTGGCCGCCACCGGAGTGACCGCCGTCGCCGCGCGCCTGCGCATCCCCGCCGGACGGGCCACCGGACGCGCCATCGACACCCGACGCCTGGGGCGGGGCAGGGGCACGCTCGGGTGCGGGGGTGGAGGCAGCCGCGGGGGTTTCAGCCGCGGGGGTGTTGCCTGGGTTGGCCGCGCGCGGTTTGCGCGGGCGCTTCTCGGCGCTGGCGCCGGATTCGTTTTCGGTATCTGACACGGATATCACCTCGCGAAAGCGAGCGTGGGGGAGGAAGGGGGTTGTTGCAGAAGGATCGGCGCCAGGGGCACCTGATGGCGGCTACGCTAACACCGCCGGGCCGGCCGCGACAAGCCGCGGCGACGGCCATGCCCCGGCCTGGGCCGGGGCGATGCGCTTCAGAGCGCCTTGTCCATGAACTGCGCGAGCTGCGCCTTGCCGACGGCACCGACCTGGGTCGAGTGCACCTTGCCGTCCTTGAACAGCATCAGGGTCGGGATGCCACGCACGGCGTACTGGCGCGGCGTCTGCGGATTGTGGTCGATGTTGATCTTGACCACCTTGACCTTGCCCGCGTACGTGCCGGCCAGTTCATCGACCATCGGGCCGATCATCTTGCAGGGGCCGCACCACTCGGCCCAGAAATCCACCAGCACCGGGGTATCGGACTTGAGCACCTGGGCATCGAAGTCGGTGTCACCCACATGGAGCACCTGGTCGCTCATGCTTCAAACTCCTGATTTTCTTGGGGGATGCGGCCGGTTGCGGCCGCCATTGGGTTAAACTGGGGCGTTGCAGACGACTATTCAACCGCCAGCGGCAAACCCCGGACGCACCCAGTTTGCGACCCCCCGGGCCGGCCGCGCAAGCGCAGAGACGCGCACCCAGAGAGACCCATGTCCGATAAACCCCTGACTGATATCGCTTTTTCCAGCTTCGAGCTGCATCCCGCGCTGCACGCCGGGCTCGACGCCGCCGGATTCACCCGCTGCACGCCGATCCAGGCCCTGACCCTGCCGCTGGCGCTCGCCGGCCGCGACGTCGCCGGCCAGGCCCAGACCGGCACCGGCAAGACCCTGGCCTTCCTGGTCGCCCTGATCAACCGGCTGCTCACCCGCCCGGCCCTGGCCGACCGCAAGCCCGAGGACCCGCGCGCCCTGATCCTGGCGCCCACCCGCGAGCTTGCCATCCAGATCCACAAGGACGCCGTGAAGTTCGGCTCCGACCTGGGCCTGCGTTTCGCCCTGGTGTACGGCGGCGTGGACTACGACAAGCAGCGCGAGCTGCTGCAGCAGGGCGTGGACGTCATCATCGCCACCCCCGGCCGCCTGATCGACTACGTCAAGCAGAGCAAGGTCGTGTCCCTGCACGCCTGCGAGGTCTGCGTGCTGGACGAAGCCGACCGCATGTTCGACCTGGGCTTCATCAAGGACATCCGCTTCCTGCTGCGGCGCATGCCGATCCGCACCGAGCGCCAGACCCTGCTGTTCTCGGCCACGCTCAGCCACCGCGTGCTGGAGCTGGCCTACGAGCACATGAACGAGCCGGAGAAGCTGGTCGTCGAGACCGAGTTCATCACCGCGGCCAAGGTGCGCCAGCTGGTGTATTTCCCGGCCGACGAGGAAAAGATCCCGCTGCTGATCGGCCTGCTGACCCGCAGCGAGGGCCATCGCACGATGGTCTTCGTCAACACCAAGGTCTGGGTCGAGCGCGTGGCGCGCGGCCTGGAGCGCGCCGGCTTCCGCGTCGGCGTGCTGTCGGGCGACGTGCCGCAGAAGAAGCGCGAGACGCTGCTGGCGCGCTTCCAGAAGGGCCAGCTGGACATCCTGGTGGCCACCGACGTGGCCGCCCGCGGCCTGCACATCGACGGCGTGTCGCACGTCTACAACTACGACCTGCCGTTCGACGCCGAGGACTACGTGCACCGCATCGGCCGCACCGCGCGCCTGGGCGCCGAGGGCGACGCGATCAGCTTCGCCTGCGAGCGCTATGCCATGTCGCTGCCCGACATCGAGGCCTACATCGAGCAGAAGCTGCCGGTGGCCCAGGTCGAGAAGGAGCTGCTGGTGCCGGTGCCGCGCGCCCCGCGCGAGCGGGTGGAAGGCGAGGAGGAAGGCGAGAGCGTCAGCGCCATCTTCCGCGAGGTGCGCGAGGCCAAGGCGGCCGAGGACGAGCGCCGCGGTGGACGCGGCGGTCGCAGCGGCGGCGGTTCGCCGGGCGGCGGTCGTGGCGGTCCGGGCGGGGGTTCGCGCGATCGCAGCGGTCCGCGCCCCGGCGCGCATCGCGAGCGCAAGCCGGCTCCCGCGGCCGAGGCGCTGCCGCCGGCGGTCGAGGCCCCGGTGGATCCGACCCGGCCTGCGCAGCGTCCGGCACCGTCCTCGCCGATGCAGGTGGATCCGAACGCGCCGGCGCGCAAGCGCCGCCGCCGTCGTGGCGGTCGCCCGGTGGGCGACGGTGCCGCGCCGGAAACCGGCGGCAAGCCGCGCACGTCCGAATCGCCCTCGACGACCGCACCCGCGGCCGCCGGTGGCGACAAGCCCTCGCTGCTCGGCCGCATCAAGGCCAGCCTGCGCTCGCTGGTGAAGCGCAACCCGCCGACGGGCCACTGAGCCCGATCCGCAGGCGGGCCCCCGGGCCCTCCTGCTTTTCCGGAGGGGTCTGCTAGATTGATGCGGCCCCCTGTCCAGCCGAGCCGCATGGCCCTTCTCCGTTTCGACAATGTGTCCAAGGCCTATCCGGGCAGCGCGCCGGCGCTGAGCGAGGTCAGCTTCGCGGTGGAGGAAGGCGAGATGCTGTTCGTCACCGGCCATTCCGGCGCCGGCAAGTCGACCCTGCTGCGCCTGGTGCACCTGTCCGAGCGGCCCAGCCGCGGCACCGTGCTGGTGAACGAACGCAACCTGGCCAAGGTCCGCGGCCGCAAGGTGCCGCTGCACCGGCGCCAGGTGGGCGTGGTGTTCCAGGACCATCGCCTGCTCACCGACCGCAGCGTGTTCGACAACGTGGCCTTGCCGCTGTTGATCGCCGGCACGCCTGGCGCCGAGGTCGGCAAGCGCGTGCGCGCGGTGCTGGACAAAGTCGGCCTGGGCGACCGCGAGCGCTCGCTGCCGATGCAGCTGTCCACCGGCGAGCAGCAGCGCGTGGGCATCGCCCGGGCCATCGTCGCCCAGCCGCAGCTGCTCGTGGCCGACGAACCCACCGGCAATCTCGATCCGCAGCTGGCCGCCGAAATCATGCAGCTGTTCGCCTCGCTGCCGGCGCTGGGCACCACCGTGATCGTGGCCAGCCACGACCTGGCGTTGGTGAAGCGCATGCGGCGCCGCGTGCTGGTGCTCGACCACGGCAAGCTGCTCGACGACATCTCGCCCGAGGACCTGGCGGCATGAGCGCCAAGCCCGAGGCCCGCGCCAAACCCGCCGCCGCGGAACGCGTCAAGCCGGGCGGCATCGGCAGCCGGCTGCGCGCCTGGCGCGAGCAGCATCTGTATTCCCTGGTGTCCAGCCTAGGCCGCCTGGCCAAGCGGCCCTTCGCCACCGGCCTAACGGTCGGCGTGATGGCGATCGCGCTGGCCCTGCCGCTGGGCCTGGGCCTGGCCCTGGGCAACATCGAGCGCTTCTCGGGCTCGGTCAGCGAATCGCGCGAGATCGGTGTGTTCCTGAAGGCCGATGTGGACGTGGCGGCAGCGCAGGCGCTGGCCACACGCCTGGGCGATCGCCCCGACGTGGCCGCGGTCACCGTGCGCACGCCGGACGAAGGCCTGGCCGAGTTCCGCGCCATGAGCGACCTGGCCGGCGCCCTGGACGTGCTGGAGGACAACCCGCTGCCGACGGTGCTGATCGTGCAGCCCACCGGCGATGGCGACGCGCTGGCGGCCGACCTGCGGGCCCTGCCCGAGGCCGACATCGTGCAGCACGACGCGGTCTGGCGGCAGCGGCTGTCGGCCTGGCTGGCCTTCGGCGACCGCGTGGTGCACGTGGTGGCCGCCCTGCTGGGCCTGGGTGTGCTGCTGGTGGTGGGCAATACCGTGCGCCTGGACATCGGCGCGCGCAGCGAGGAGATCGGCGTGCTGCAGCACCTGGGCGCCACCGACGCCTTCGTGCGCCGCCCCTTCCTGTACCTGGGCGCCTGGTACGGCCTGGCCGCGGGCCTGCTGGCGGGGCTGGTGCTCTGGGTCGCGGGCCTGATGCTGCAGGGCCGCCTGTCGGCGCTGGTGGCCAGCTACGGCTCGGAATTCGCGCTGGCCGGCCCGGGCTGGCGCGGCAGCCTGGCCCTGCTGGCCGGGGCCGCGGCGATGGGGTGGCTGGGCGCGTGGCTCGCAACCGGGCATCATCTACGTCGGACCCGTCCTGTGGACGTGTGACATGAACAGCCCCAGCCCCAGCTTCCGCAGCTTCGACACCACCAACCCGCGCATCATGGTCGTGGATGGTTCCAAGGTCGTGCGCAAGATGATCGAGGGCGTGCTGCGCCAGCAGCTGCCGGGCCTGGAGTTCGTCGGCTGCGAAACCGGCGAGGAAGCCAAGGCTGCGCTGCAGGCCGGCGCCGTCAACCTGGTCACCACCGCGCTGCGCCTGCCCGACATGGACGGCCTGGACCTGGCGCGCTACCTGCGCGAGCACACGCCGCAGGCCTACATCCCGATCATCGTGGTTTCGGGCGACGTGCAGGAGCGGCTGGAAAGCCGCTCGATCAGCGACGACGTGACCGACTATTTCGACAAGGCGCTGGGCTTCAACGCCCTGGCCGCCTTCATCAAGGGCTACGTGGCCCCCGAGTCCGAAGCCGGCGGCGAAGTGCTGTACGTCGAGGACAGCCGCGTCGTGGCCATGGCCACGCGGCGCATGCTGGAGAAGCACAACCTCACCGTCACCCACGCCACCGGCGTCGAGGACGCGATCGCGCACCTGGAAACCATGAAGGCCCAGGGCAAGGTGCCGGGCCCCGACATCGTGCTCACCGACGTGTATCTGAAGGGCGAACTGACCGGCAAGGACCTGCTGCACTCCATCCGGCACGACTTCGGCTACGCCAAGGGCCTGCTGCCGGTGCTGGTGATGACCGGCGACGCCAACCCGGCCAACCAGAGCGACCTGCTGCGCGAAGGCGCCAACGACCTGGTGCAGAAGCCGATCGAAGAGCGCCTGCTGATCACCAAGCTGCTGTTCCAGCTGCGCGTGGGCCGGATGCTGCGCGAGAAGCTCGGCAAGTAAGGCGTGGCTGCGGATCCCCGGGTCCGGCTCGAGCCTTCATGGAAGGCGCGCGTCGGCGACTATCTGTTGCGTCCGGACATGCAGGAACTCTCCCGCTTCCTGCGTGAGGAAAAGGCGCGCGGCAAGCGCATCTTTCCGCCCGGACCCGACATCTTCGCCGCGCTCGACGCCACGCCCTTCGACCAGGTGAAGGTGGTCGTGCTGGGCCAGGATCCCTACCACGGGGCCGGGCAGGCCCATGGCCTGTGCTTCTCGGTGCGGCCGGGCGTGCCGGTGCCGCCGTCGCTGCAGAACATCTACAAGGAACTCAAGGCCGACCTGGGCATCGCCCCGGCCGACCACGGCTGCCTGGTCTCGTGGGCGCGACAGGGCGTGCTGCTGCTCAATGCCGTGCTGACGGTGGAGGAGGGCCGCGCCGGCGCGCATCAGGGCAAAGGCTGGGAGGGCTTCACCGATGCCGTGGTGCAGGCCCTGGACCGCGAGCGCGAGGGCCTGGTCTTCATGCTCTGGGGCAGCTACGCCCAGGCCAAGGGCAAGCTGGTGGATGCCCGCCGGCACTGCATGCTGCGCGCGCCACACCCCTCGCCGCTGTCGGCGCACCGGGGTTTTCTGGGCTGCGGCCACTTCGGCAAGGCCAACCGCTGGCTGGAGGGCGCCCGGCAGGCGCCGATCCGGTGGGCGCTGCCGCCGCGGGCCGAGGTCGAGGCGATGCTGGCGTCCCGGCGGGTCCCCGACCCCGCGGCGCCGGGCGCTGTTTTGCCCTGAGCGCCCGTCCCGGCGCGGCTCCCCGGCCATCCCGGTTCCGGCCCTTGAAGCCGGTCAGGCCACCCCCAGATCAACCGGACTGCCGGGGAGCTGGCTGTTCCATGAATGGAACGGACAGGGAACTTATGGCCTATTTAGTACTCCAATGGTGCGAGTGCTAAACTCCGGCCCATGAAAGAGGACACGATGACCACTGCCCTGATCGCCAACAACCTGCCGATCCCGAGCGCGCTGGGTTCGCTGGACGCCTACATCTCCGCGGTCAACCGCGTGCCCGTGCTCACCGTCGAGGACGAGCAGGCCCTGGCGCGCAAGTTCCGCGACGAGGAAGACCTGGACGCCGCCAAGGCGCTCGTGGTCTCGCACCTTCGCTTCGTGGTGCACGTGGCCCGCGGCTACCAGGGCTACGGCCTGGGCATGGGCGACCTGATCCAGGAAGGCAACATCGGCCTGATGAAGGCGGTCAAGCGCTTCGACCCCGACCAGGGCGTGCGCCTGGTGTCGTTCGCCGTGCACTGGGTGCGCGCCGAGATGCACGAGTTCATCCTGCGCAACTGGCGCATCGTCAAGGTCGCCACCACCAAGGCGCAGCGCAAGCTGTTCTTCAACCTGCGCAAGTCCAAGAAGCGCCTGGGCTGGATGAACGACGCCGAAGTCACCGCGGTGGCCAAGGACCTCAACGTTTCCAAGCGCGAAGTGCTGGAGATGGAGTCGCGCCTGAGCGGCCGCGACGTCGGCTTCGACGCGCCGGACGAGGACAACGACAACGCCCCGCCGTCGCCGGTGGCCTACCTGCGCGACGCCAGCGACGACCCGGCGATGGCCTACGAGCGCGAAAGCCACGAGGACGACCAGCTCGAGCTGCTGCGTGACGGCCTGGCCGAACTCGACCAGCGTTCGCGCGACATCCTCAAGCGTCGTTTCCTGGGCGAGCCCAAGGCCACGCTGCAGGAGCTGGCCGACGAGTACGGCGTCAGCGCCGAGCGCATCCGCCAGATCGAGGCCAATGCGCTCAAGAAGATGCGGGCGCTCTTCGCGGCCTGATCCGCCCGCGTCGCCGAGATCGAAAGGCCCCGCATCGCGGGGCCTTTTCGTTGGCGGATCAGTCGCCCGGCGGCGCGCGCCCGACGATGATCCGCGCGTGCCGCTGGTAGGTCCAGTACGACCAGCCCCAGTTCACCAGCACGATGATGCGGTTGCGGAATCCGATCAGGAGGAACAGGTGGGCCACCAGCCAGAACCACCAGGCCACCACGCCTGAAAAGCGCAGCCTGCCGAAATCCACCACCGCCGCCATGCGGCCGATCGTGGCCAGGTTGCCGAAGTCGCGGTAGCGGAACGGCTTGGGCGTTGCGCCGCGCAGGCGCGCGCGGATCGCGCCGGCGACGTGCGCGCCCATCTGCTTGGCGGCAGGCGCCACGCCCGGCACCGGCTTGCCGTCCTGCACCACGCTGGCCAGGTCGCCCAGCACGAACACCTCGGGATGGCCGGGCAGCGAGAGGTCGGGGGCCACCGGCACGCGCCCCGCGCGATCGGTCGCCACGCCCAGCTGCCGTCCCAGGGGCGAGGCCGCGACGCCGGCCGCCCACAGCACGGTGCGGCTGCGGATGCGGGCCGGACCCATCGTGACGCCTTCGGCATCGATGGCGGTCACCGGCTGGCCGGTATGCACCTCCACGCCCAGCTTCTGCAGCTGGACGCGGGTTTTTTCCGACAGCTCCGGCGGCATCGCAGCCAGCACGCGCGGGCCAGCCTCGACCAGGTGCACGCGCGCGCCGCGCACATCGGCGCGGCGGAACTCGCGCGGCAGCGTATGGCGTGCGATCTCGGCCAGCGTGCCCGCCATTTCCACACCGGTCGGCCCCCCGCCGATCACCACGAACTCCAGCCAGGCCTGGCGCAGGTCGGGATCTTCTTCGCGCTCGGCGGCCTCGAACGCCGACAGCACGCGGCTTCGGATCGCCAGCGCATCGTCCAGCGTCTTGAGCCCCGGCGCGTGTTCGGCCCAGGCGTCGTTGCCGAAGTAGGCGTGCGTGGCGCCGGTGGCGACCAGCAGGGTGTCGTAGTCGAGCGTGCCGCCCGCGAGGGTCACGCGCCGCGCGGCAAGGTCGATGGACAGCGCCTCGTCCATGCGGACCGTGACATTGGTCTGCTTGCGCAGTATGTGCCGCAGCGGCGCTGCGATGTCGGGCGCCGACAGGCCCGCGGTAGCCACCTGGTAGAGCAGGGGCTGGAACAGGTGGTGGTTGGTGCGGTCCACCAGGGTGATGCGCACCGGCGCGGAAGCCAGCGCGCGGGTGGCCCAGAGGCCGCCGAAGCCGCCGCCGAGCACCAGAACGTGGGGAAGGGAAGGGTTCGGAGTCGCCATGACGAAGGTCCGCAAAAAGTAGTCAGTAAAGATCGGTGGGATCGACGTCGAGCGACCAGCGCACCTTGCGCGCCGATTTCAGCGCGGCAATCCGCGGCAGCCAGTGTTGCAGCGCGGCGTGCAGGGGCGCGCGCTGGCGGGCGTCCAGCAGCACCTGGCCGCGCGCCTTGCCGGCACGGCGCGCCATCGGTGCGGGCATCGGGCCGTTGAGCTGCACGCCGGGCGGATCGCCGAATTCATCGCGGGCCTCGCGCAGGAAGCCCTGCACGTCGGCCTCGGTCGGCGCCTCGGCGCGCAGCAGGGCCAGGTGCGCATACGGCGGGAACTGGGCCGCCTCGCGTTCGGCCAGCTGCAGCGCCGCCACCGCCGGATAGCCGCCCGCCAGCAGCGTGTTGAGCAGCGGATGGTCGGGGTGATGGGTCTGCAGCACCACTTCGCCGGGCAGGCTGGCGCGACCCGCGCGGCCCGCGACCTGGATCAGCAGCTGCGCCAGTTTCTCGCCGGCGCGGAAGTCGGCGCTGAACAGTCCTTCGTCCACGCCGACCACGGCCACCAGGGTCAGGCGCGGCAGGTCGTGGCCCTTCGCCAGCATCTGGGTGCCGACCAGGATGCCGGAGCGGTCGCCGAACGCCTCGAGATGCTTTTCGATCGCGTCGCGCCGGCGGGTGGTCTCGCGGTCCACGCGGATCATCAGCGCATCGGGAAAGCGTTCGGCCAGGGTTTCCTCGATGCGTTCGGTGCCGGCGCCCTGCGGCTGCAGCGCCAGGCTGGCGCAGTCGGGGCAGGCATTGGGTGGCGTCGCGCGCGCGCCGCAGTGGTGGCAGATCAGCCGCCGGCCGCCGGCGTGCACGGTCATCGCCGCGTCGCAGCGTTTGCAGTGCGCGCTCCAGCCGCAGTCGTGGCACAGCAGCACGGGTGCGTAGCCGCGCCTGTTCTTGAACACCAGCGCCTGTTCACCGCGCGCCAGGCAGCGGCCCACTGCGTCGAGCAGGTCTTCCGACAGGCCATTGACCAGCCGCCGCTTGCGCAGGTCCAGAACGCGCGCCGTGGGCGGTCGCGCATCGCCTGCGCGCTGCGCCAGGCGCAGGTGCCGGTAGCGTCCGGCCAGCGCGTTGTGCAGCGATTCCAGCGACGGCGTGGCGCTGCCCAGCAGCACCGGCACGCCGAGATTGCGCGCGCGGACCAGGGCCAGGTCGCGCGCGTGGTAGCGGATGCCGTCCTGCTGTTTGTACGAGCCGTCGTGCTCTTCGTCCACCACGATCAGGCCGGCCTCGGGCAACGGACAGAAGATGGCCGAGCGCGTGCCCACCATCACCCGTGCCTCGCCGCGCGCCATCGCCGCCCACGCGCGCGCACGCTCGCCGTCGGCCAGGCCCGAATGCTGGGCCAGCACCGGCACGCCCAGGCGGCTGCGGAAGCGCGACAGCGCCTGCGGGGTCAGGCCGATCTCGGGCACCAGTACCAGGGCCTGCCGGCCGGCGGCGAGGCAGTCACTGATCGCCTGCAGGTAGACCTCGGTCTTGCCGCTGCCGGTGACACCTTCCAGCAGGTAGGCGCCGAAGCCCTCGCCGGTGCGGATGGCGGCGATGGCGTCCGCCTGGGCCGGCATCAGGGTCGGACCGGGTGCGGCCGCGGCCGGCTCGGTGCGTCCCGCGAGCGCGATGCGTTCGGCCAGTCCACGCTCGGCCAGCGCGCGCGCGGCCGGACGCCAGTCCGGATGCTGCTGGTCCAGCAGGTCTTCACCCAGGGCCCGGTCAGCCAGTGCCTGCAGCAGGCGGCGCGGCTTGCCCTCCCGCCCGGGGGCGGCCAGCGACGCCAGGCCATCCCCGGTGGCGCGCCAGCCGTGCCTTGCGGTTTCCGGCAGCGGCTGACCGCTGCGCAGCGGGCCCGGCAGGGCGGTGGCCACGACCTCGCCCAGCGGGGCGTGGTAGTAGGCCGCGACCCAGCGCAGGCTTTCGAACAATTCGCCGACGAGCAAGGCTTCGGAATCAAGGCGGGCATGGACGGGCTTGGCCTCCGGCGCGTCCGGATCCGGCCTGCCGACCTCGACCACCACCCCGACCTGCTCGCCATCGCCCCGGCCGAAGGGCACCCGGACGCGGCAGCCGACCCAGTCCGGCCCGGCCGTCTGGCCGGCGGGCGGGCGGTAGTCGAACAGGCGCGGCAGCGGCACCGGCAGGGCGACGCGAAGCACGGTTTCCGGGGCGGCGGGCATGCCGCCAGTCTAGCCTGCGAGGCCCCGCACGGGCCTCTCCGGGCAAACCGGGCGACTTGCGCGCCATTGCTGCTAACACCATCAGGAATGATGCCTAAGCTACTGTTCATCAAAACGAATCACCCTTATCCACACGCTTTGTGGATAAGTCTGTGGAAGAGGCTGGCCGCAGGGGTGCGCACCCCCACCGTACAAGGCCCCTCAGCCGGGTTGGTGATTTTTTAACCAAGCCGTCATAGTTCTTTTAATTCAACAACTTGCGGATATCACAATTCAGTCACGGGGCTCTTCACGGCCTTTCCGGCCGGTCTTCACGTGCGCGCCCTGGCGCTGTGCACAACGTTTCACGCCGGAAGCCGCGCCGCGCTTGGCTGAGCAGGAATTTTCCTACTGTCAACCGCGCTGATGCCTGAGCGGCTTGGCTAGAATGGGGAGTGACTTCCGTTCTCCCGCCGCCTGTCGCGGCCCCCGTTTCCCCGGCCCTGTCCGCCTTCCTGCGCGGGATCGAGCGGCGTGCCTTCGTTTTCGCCCAGCTGCAGTGCGGCAGTGAGCGTGAGGCCGAAGCCGCCCTGGGACGCGCCTTGCGCGCGTTTGCCGACCTGTCCGCGCACACCCCGCTGTCGGGCTGGCCGGCGAGCTTCTGGGCCCTCCTGCTGGCCCAGGCCGAGCTTTCCGACGGGGGCAGCGATGTTCCCGAGCTGGCGTCGCTGAGCAGCGGACCACGTGCGGCCCTGCTGCTGCGGATCGTCGCAGGCCTGGACTTCGCCCATGCGGCCGGCGTGCTGGGCGTCGGGGAACAGACGTACCGGTTCGCCCTGCAGCGTGCGCTGCAGCAGCTCGGCGACGCCGGCATCAGCTACGCCGCGCTGGGCGCCCTGCGCGAGCGCCTGCACCGGCAGGTCAAGACCTTGCCCGAGACGCGCACCGCGGCCTTGGCCGAATTGCGCGCGAGTGTGCTGCAGGGCGCGCCCGAGCCCCGGCCCGCGCCGCCGGTGCCGCGCTCGCCCTGGCTGCGTCGCGCCCTGTGGACGGCGCTGGCGCTGCTGGCGCTGGGCTTCGCCGCCACTTTCTGGTCGCCGCAGCCTGGACTTCCGGCCGGTGGCACCGAGGGTCTGCCGCCCGAAACGACCCCGCCCGCCGCGGCACAGGACAGCGATTCGGACCTGGTCACGCATCCTGACTATGCCCAGCTGGCCGCGCCGGCCGATGATGCGCTGGCGCAGGACCTGGCCCTTCTGAGCTGGTTGGCCTCGGGCGAAGTCGAATTGCCTGCGCCCGAGGCGGTGCCCGATGCGGGCATTGCTCCCCCGGCCGCAGGGACAAGGGCCGGCGCCGGAGATCCGGACGCCACCGCCACGCCGCCTGCGCCGGCATCGGAGGCCAACGATGCGGACTGAGCGCGCCTGGCTGGCGATCGCACTGCTCACGCTGGCACCCGCGTTGGCCCTGGCCTTCCAGAACCTGCCCCAGCCCCAACGCGCCCTTCTGGCGCCGCTGGCGGCCGCGTGGCCTGGCCTGGACGCGCCAACCCGTCAGCGCCTGCAGGCCAACGCCACGCACTGGCTTTCGCTCGACGACGCCGGCCGCGCCGAACTACGTCGCCGCGCGGCCGAGTGGAAACAGTTGCCGCCGGCCGAATGGGCCCGACGGCGCGGTCCCTTCGCCGCCTGGCAGGCGCTGTCGCTGGCCGAGCGCGAGCAGGTGCGCGTCGCCGCCGCGCGGCTGGCCGCGCTGTCGCCGGCCCAGCAGCAGGCCGTGCGCGACGCATTCGAGAAGCTCCCGCCGGACCGCCGGCAGGACTGGTGGCTCGGACCCGAAATCGGTGCGGGCTTCGCGCAGCTCCGGCCGCTGTTTGCCTTCGTGCCGGAAGCCGAGCGCGGTTCCCTGCTCGACCTGCTGCGCGCCCTGACGCCGCAGGCCCGCGCCGACCTGGCGCTGCTGGCGCGCCGCCTGCCGGCCAACGAGCGCGAGAGCCTGCGACGTGAATTGGTCGCGGCGCCTCCGCAGGAACGCGAAGCGCTGATCCGGCAACGGCTGGATCGCTAGGGTCGGGCCGGCTCCGTGCCGATCCGGCACTACGCGTCGCCCGTCAGGTCACTGGCGCCAGGATGCGGCGCTGTGCACTGAATCGATCGCCGAAGCGCTGCTTCCCGTCGGCGCGCATGCGCGGCGCGTGTTCGGCCAGGTAGGCGGCCAGCGCGGCCGCGTCGCTCAGGGTGTAGTGGCAGCAATACTGCACGCGGCCGTCTTGCGCCCGGGGTTCGTCTACCTGCCAGATCCGCGCTTGCACGAAACCGGGCAAGGCCAGCATTTCCGCCACGTGGTCCTGCAGCCAGTGCAGGTAGTCGGCGGCGATGTCGGCATCCACCGACAGCGTGACCTCGTACAGCACCTGGCTCACATCACCACCAGGCTGACCAGCAGGCTGCCCGCCGCGCCGAAGCTGAGCAGCATGAAGTAGCAGGTGCCCAGCACGCAGTACTTGAACAGCGTCATCAGCCAGCCCTGCGCATACACCCGCTTCTGCATCAGCAGCAGGTACACCGGCATCCACACCAGCAGTGCAGTCTCGGCCCAGCCCAGCGGCAGCGACAGCCAGGGCAGGGCGGCGGTCCAGGTGGCCAGCGCGTCCAGCACCAGCACCACCAGCAGGCTGCCGCAGAGGAAGGCGTGGCTGTGCAGGGCCACGATCAGGTGTTCCATGTACAGGCGGCGCTTGAACACGTATGCGATCTTGAGCAGCAGCGCGAACAGCGGCAGCAGCACGAACAGCGTGGTCGGCACGGTCGACAGGAAGGCATCCTTGAGCAGGTTGGGGTCCTGCTGGATGCGCTTCATGTTGGCCTGGGCATCGCCGGCCGAATCGTTGATCTTCTTGTTGACGGCGTCGGGCAGCCACGCGACGTTCACCGGGTTGTCCTCGGCGTGCCAGGGCGTGCCGTTGAACGAAATGGTGCCGTCGTTCTCCTGCACCACCGGCAGCGGTTCGCCGGTGGCTTCGGAATGGCGGATGGCCTTGATGCGGCGCTCGGCCTCGTTGATCACGCCCTGGCGCGCCACGTCCATGCCGATGCCGGCACCGGGGACGTTGGCGGTTTCCTTGCGCGCTTCCCCCAGCGCCGCCAGCGCTTCGTCGCGGATGCGTTCGACTTCTTCCACCGTGGTGGCATTGCGCAGGCCGCGGTTGCGCGACTCGTCCACGTCCACCACCGCCAGGCCTTCGCCCTGGACGTCCACGCCCTCACGGTCGATGTCGAAGCTAAGGCGCGAGGCGAAGAAGGCGAACAGGCTCAGGAACACGAACAGCCGCACCGGGCTGACGTAGCGCACTCGGCGGCCGGCGAAGTATTCCAGCGTCAGGTAGCCCGGCTTGAACAGCAGCGGCCCGAGCGTGCGCAGGATGCGCGAGTCGAGCTCGAACACCGAATCCATGAAGTCGCCGATGATGCTGCTGAAGTGCCGCACCAGCCCCTTGGTGGGCTGGCCGCAGGCATAGCAGTGCTCGCCCAGCAGCACTTCGCCGCAGTTCTGGCAGCGGCGCACCGGTGCGGCCTCGGGCACGGGCGCAGGGGCGGGCGGGCTCGTTTCGATGGACATGCGGGGCTCCGGGGCGAGTGCCGCTAATATAGCTTTCCTGACGCCGGTCCCCACACCGATGAGCCCTCCTGAAACCCGCGCCGCACGACTCGGGCGCGAGATGCGCACCAGCCTGGCCCTCGCCCTGCCGCTGGTGCTGGCCCAGGTGTCGTCGATGGCGATGAACATCGTGGACACCGTGCTGGCCGGCCGCCATGGTCCGGTGACCCTGGCCGCGGTCGGCGTCGGCAGCGCAGTGTGGTCGGTGGTGATCCTGGTCAGCATCGGCGTGTTGATGGCCGTGCCGCCGACCGTGTCGCAACTCAACGGCGCCGGCCGCCGCGGCGAGATCGGCCCGGTGTTCCGGCAGGCGCTGTGGCTGGCGCTGGCGCTGGGCGTGGGCCTGGTGTTCGTGGTGCGCGCCGGTGCCTGGGCGCTGGCGCCGATGGGGATCACCGCCGAGGCCCGGCCCGAGGCGGTGGCCTTCCTGCACGCCATCAGCTGGGGCGCGCCGGGCCTGGCGCTGTACTTCTGCCTGCGCAACCTCAGCGACGGCACTGCGTGGACCCTGCCGGCGATGGTGTTCGGTATCGCCGGCCTGGTGCTGCTGGCGCCGCTGGGCTACGCGCTGATGTTCGGGATGGACCTGGGCGCCGCGGGCCTCGGCTACGCAGTGGCGATAACGTTGTACTGCCAGGCGGGTGCGCTGGCCCTTTACCTGTGGCGCTCCCCGCGTTTCGCCGACCTGGGCCTGTTCACGCGCTTCGATCCGCCGCGCTGGGCGCCGATCCGCGCGCTGCTCGCGCTGGGCCTGCCGATGGGCGTGTCGGTGTTCATGGAAGGCAGCCTGTTCGTCGCTACCGCCCTGCTGATCGGCAAGCTCGGCACCACCCAGATCGCTGCGCACCAGATCGCTATCCTCATGGCCAGCCTGTGTTTCATGGTGCCGCTGGGCGTGGCCATGGCCACCACCGTGCGCGTCGGCCACGCGGTGGGCGCCGGCGATCCGTCCGCGGTGCGCTGGTCGGCGGCGGGCGGGTATGGACTGGCGATGCTGGCGCAGACCCTCTCGGCGGTGCTCCTGGTGTTCGGCGCCACCTGGCTGGCCAGCCTGTTCACGCGCGATCCGGCGGTGATCGCCCTGGCCAGCCTGCTGATGGCCTATGCCGCGGTGTTCCAGTACCCGGACGGTCTGCAGGCATTGTCGGCCGGCGCACTGCGGGGCCTGAAGGACACCCGCGTGCCGATGTTCATCACCGTGCTCGCCTACTGGGGCCTGGGCCTGCCGCTGGGCTACTGGCTGGGCCTGTCGCGCGGCCAAGGCGCGCCGGGCCTGTGGACGGGCCTGATCCTGGGCCTGAGCGTGGCGGCGACGCTGCTGGGCTGGCGCTTCTGGCGGCTGGCGCGGCGGCCCCTGTCGCCGGTGCGGGTGACCTAAGGCGCATGCGGCCTTCACCCCGGCTGGGTATGCTGGCCCCATCACTGGTCAAACCTGCTGGAGTTTTCCATGTCTGAGTCGCAGCCCGGTCCCATCCGGCGTGTCCTGGTCGGGATCTGGAACACGGTCAATTTCACCCGGATGCTGGTGTTCAACCTGATCTTCCTGTTCATCCTGGTGCTCGTGCTCGCGGCCATCGTCGCCAGCCCCGGCGTGCAGCCGCTGAATGCCAAGAGCGCGCTGGTGCTCAACCTCGAGGGCGTGCTGGTCGAACAGTTCAGCTCCTCGCCGGCCGACCGCGTGATCAACCAGGCCACCGGCCAGGCCCAGCCCGAGATCCAGCTGCGCGACCTGATGCGCGCCATCGAGTCCGCGAAGAAGGACGACCGCATCGACCGCATCGTGCTGCTCACCGATGGCTTCAGCGCGCCGGGTTTCGCGGCGCTGCGCGACTTCGCCGGCGCCCTGCGCGAGTTCCGTGCCAGCGGCAAGCAGGTCGTCGCCTTCGCCACCAACATGGACCAGAAGCAGTACTACCTGGCTGCGCAGGCCGACGAGATCTACCTCGACCCGCAGGGCGGCATCCTGCTCGAGGGCCTGGGCCGCTACCGCATGTACTACCGCGAAGGCCTGCAGGAAAAGCTGGGCGTGGACGTGCACCTGTTCAAGGTCGGCGAATACAAGTCCGCCGCCGAGCCCTACGTGCTCGACGGCATGTCGCCGGAAGCGCGCGAGGCCGACCTGTACTGGATGGGCGACATCTGGCAGCGCTTCGTGGCCGACATCGCCACCGCGCGCAAGCTCGATCCCGCGGCGGTGCAGGCGATGATCGCCGACCTGCCCGCGCGCGTGGTTGCCGCCGGCGGCGACCTGGGCAAGCTGGCCCTGCAGGAAAAGCTGGTGGACGGCCTCAAGACCAGCCAGGAAATGGAAGCCCTGCTGATCGAGCGCGGCGAAGAAGACGCCGAGAACAAGACCTTCCGGCAGATCGACCTGGCCGGCTACCTGATGCACTCGGGCATGCCCAACCTGGTGGACAGCCGTCCGCAGGTGGCCGTGGTGGTGGCGCAGGGCGAGATCACCGATGGCGACCAGCCGCCGGGCACCGTGGGTGGCGAGTCCACCGCCGCGCTGCTGCGCCAGGCGCGCGAGGACGACAACGTCAAGGCTGTGCTGCTGCGCGTGGACTCCCCGGGCGGCGGCGTGTTCCCGTCCGAGCAGATCCGCCGCGAGGTGGAGCTGGTGAAGGCGGCGGGCAAGCCGGTGGTGGTGTCGATGGGCAACGTCGCGGCGTCCGGTGGCTACTGGATCTCGATGAACGCCGACCGCATCTACGCTGACGAATCCACCATCACCGGTTCGATCGGCATCTTCGGCCTGTGGATGACTGCGCCGCGCGTGCTCGACAAGCTGGGTGTGACCACCGACGGCGTCGGCACCACGCCGCTGGCCGGTGCCTTCGATCCCACGCGGCCGCTGGATCCCAACGTGGGCCTGATCATCCAGTCGGTGATCGACAAGGGTTACGCCGACTTCACCGGCAAGGTCGCCGAGGCGCGCGACAGCACGCCGGCGCAGATCGACGTGCACGCCCGTGGCCGGGTCTGGAGCGGCGCACAGGCCAAGGACCGCGATCTGGTGGACGAGCTGGGCGGTTTCCAGGCGGCGCTGGCCGAGGCGGCCAGGCTGGCCAAGCTCGAGCCCGATGCCTACGGCGTGAGCTACATCGAGAAGCCGCTGACGCCGTTTGAGCAGTTCGTGGTCAACCTGGGCAAGAGCAGCCGCACCGAAGGCCTGCTGCGCGTGCTGGCGCCGACGCCGCTGCTGATCGACCGGCAGACGCTGGCCAAGGTGGAGCGCGAGCTGGCCTGGCTGGACCGCAATGGCCGCGCGCCCTACCGGGCCGTGGCGCATTGCCTCTGCGCCTACTGAGGTAGGCTCAGCCGCCGGCGTCCTGCAGGGCCTTCTGCCGCTCTGCTTCGTCGGCGGCCTGGGTGGCCTCGACGGCCTTGGCCTTGTCGATCGGTTCCTGGATGGCGTCGCGAAGCTGGGTGGCGTCCGTGCTGGCGGCGGCCTGCGGCGCCGGCGGGTCATCGGGAAGCGGAGCGGGGTCGCGGCATGCGGCGAGCGCCAGGCTGGCGGCCAGTACAAGGATGAGGCGCATGGGCTGCTCCTGGCAGGGGTGACCCCGCTATCCTACGCCCGGGACTTCCGGAGATCGCAGATGGGCGCACACCGCTGGCGGCTGGACGGACAAGTGGCCCTGGTGACCGGCGCGAGCGTTGGCATCGGTCGCGCGATCGCTGCCGAGCTGCTGGGCCTCGGGGCCGACGTGATGCTGGTCGCGCGCGACGAGGCGCAGCTGGAGGCCAGCTGCGGCGAACTGGAGGAACAGTTTCCCGAGGCGCAGGTGCGCGGTTTCGCGGCCGACGTGGCCGACGCCGAGCAGCGGCGCGAAATCTTCGACTGGGTCGAGGACCTGGGCAATGGCCTGCAGATCCTGGTCAACAACGCCGGCGCCAACGACCGCAAGCCGTCCATGGACTACGCCGACGCCGAATGGCGCGCGATCTTCGAAGCCAACCTGTTCTCGGCCTTCGAGCTCAGCCGCTTCGCCTTCCCGCTGCTGAGCCAGCACGCCGCGTCCGCCATAGTGAACGTGGGCTCGGTCTCGGGGCTGACCCACGTGCGCACCGGGTCGCCCTACGGCATGAGCAAGGCGGCCCTGCACCAGATGACGCGCAACCTGGCCTGCGAATGGGCCGAGGACGGCGTGCGGGTGAATTCGGTGGCGCCGTGGTACATCCGCACGCGCCGCACCTCGGCGGCGCTGGCCGACGCCGATTACCTGGACGAAGTGATTGATCGCACGCCGATGGGCCGCGTCGGCGAACCGGAAGAAGTGGCCGCGGCCGTCGCCTTCCTGTGCTTGCCCGCGTCCAGCTACGTCACCGGCGAATGCATCGCGGTGGACGGCGGCTTCCTGCGCTACGGGTTCTGAGCCGCGCTTACGGGCAGCTGTCGCGGATGATGCGCTCCAGGCGCGTCACTTCCGATTTCCGGAACGCCGCCGTGTCGCTGAAGGCATGCAGGGCGTTGGACCGCGCCACCTCCAGCCGCGCCTTGAACTGCCGGCAGGCGGAGGCATCGTCGAGCTGCAGGCAGGACTCGGAAACCCAGCGGCAGGTGGCGGCGCCCTGCGCGGAGCCGCGCACGTCGTAGCCCAGCACCGACAGCGGCACGCAGCGGCGGTTGGGGTCGTAGTCTTCGGAGTAGCGCACGTCGCCGTCGTAGTCGGTGCACTGGAACAGCGGCGGCGGCGCGAACAGCGGGCCGGCGGGCGGGGGCGGCAGCGCAGGGGCAGCCTCCGGCGGTTCATCGTCCGCGGGCGCCGGCGGTGGGGCGGAAGCACGCGCCGGCGGATCCTGCGGCCGGGTCATGCTGCGCTGGCTGCCGGTCTGGCCGGCCGGGCAGGGTTCATCCTGCAGGCTGACCACGCCCTTGGCGTCCACGCAGCGGTAGACCGTGATCTCGCTGGCGCCGGGCGCGCCGACGGCGAGCAGCAATATCGCTAAGCTGGACCACCGAAGCGTTCGCATGCGGCGATTGTCCGCCCGCGACGCCGCCACTTCCAGCCCGGACGCCGCCATGATGCGACTGCTGTTCATGCTTGCCCTGCTGATGCCGGCGGCCGCCGGTGCCGCCATTCCCGCCGCGCCCGCGCGTACCGAAGGCGAGGGTCCCTACCCGCAGCTGATCCTGCGCGGCGCCACGGTGATCACCGGCACCGGCGCACCGGCCTACGGTCCGGTGGACATCGTGATCGAGGGCGACCGCATCACCGAGGTGCGCATCGTCGGCAGCGCGCGCTCTCGCATTGATCCCGCCAAACGTCCGGCGCTGAAGCCGGGCGGGCGCGAGATCGACCTCGCCGGGCAGTTCGTGATGCCGGGCCTGGTGGACCTGCATGGCCACATCGGCGGCGAAGAGCAGGGCGTCACCGCCGAATACGTCTACAAGCTCTGGCTGGCGCACGGCATCACCACCGTGCGCGACCCGGGCTGCGGCAACGGCCTGGACTGGTGCGTGTCGGAAAGCCGTCGCAGCGCCGCCCAGGCCATCACTGCGCCGCGCATCTTCCCGTACGCTTTCTTCGGACTGGGCCGCGACACGCCGATCGCCACCCCGGAGCAGGCGCGGCAGTGGGTGCGCGAGGTCAAGGCCAAGGGCGGCCTGGGCATGAAGTGCTTCGGCTACCGCCCCGACATCCTGGAGGCGGCCTTCGACGAGCTGCGCAAGCAGGGCCTGCGCAGCGCCTGCCACCATGCGCAGCTCGACGTGTCGCGCGTGAACGTGCTCACCACCGCGCGCTGGGGGCTGACCACCATGGAGCACTGGTACGGCCTGCCAGAAGCGCTGTTCGAGGGCCAGACCGTGCAGCAGTATCCGGCCGACTACAACTTCATGGACGAACAGCACCGCTTCGGCCAGGCCGGCCGGCTTTGGGCGCAGGCCAGCGAAAAGGGCAGCTCGCGCTACGAGGCGGTGATCACCGAACTGCTGGCGCTGGACTTCACGCTCGACCCCACCTTCACCATCTACCAGGCGACGCGCGACCTGATGCGCGCGCGCACGGCGGACTGGCACGAGGCCTACACGCATCCCGCGCTGTGGGACTTCTTCACGCCCAACCGCGACAACCACGGCAGCTTCTTCTTCGACTGGGGCAGCGAGGAAGAGGCGGCGTGGAAGGACAACTACCGGCGCTGGATGGCCTTCGTGCAGGACTACAAGAACCGCGGCGGCCGCGTCACCGTCGGCAGCGATTCGGGCTACATCTACAAGACCTACGGCTTCGGCACCATCGAGGAACTCGAGCTGCTGCGCGAGGCCGGCTTCCATCCGCTGGAGGTGATCCGCGCGGCCACGCTGTCGGGCGCCGAAGCGCTGGGCGCGGCGGACCGGCTGGGTTCGGTCGAAGCGGGCAAATACGCCGACCTGGTGGTGCTGGCCGAGAATCCGCTGGCCAACCTGAAGGTGCTCTACGGCACCGGCCATCTGCGGCTGGGCGATGACGGCCAGCTGCAGCGCGTGGGCGGCGTGCGCTACACGATCAAGGGGGGCTTGGTGTTCGATGCGCCGGCGCTGCTGGGCGACGTGCGCCGCATCGTGGCCGACGAGAAGGCGCGCCGCGGTATCACGCGACTGCCGCAGCCGGGCGGATGAGCCGCCCGGCTGCGCCATGCCGGTACCGCAGGATCAGCTGCCGATCTTGGACAGCGTGACGGTGCGGGTGACGCCGTCCACCGTGTAGGTCAGCGTGGCGGCGGTGGCCGAGGTGAAGTTGATGGTGGCCGTGCCGACATTGGTAAAGGCGACCTGGGCGGGATTGAAGCTGGTGCTCCAGGCCGGGCCGGTGTAGCGGCGCACCGGGCCGGAGTTGATGTCGGTGCCGGTCCACTGCCCGTCGAGCTGGTACCAGACCGGCTGGCCGGCCGAGTTGAACGCATACCAGGTGACGAACAGCACGTTGTTGCCGCCCGAGAACTGGAACGCGGTGATGCCCCAGCCCGCTTCCGAAGGCACGTACCAGAGGCCGCCGTTGTTGCGGGTCGGGCCGTTGGACGTGGTGGTGGGGGCCAGCCACTGCTGGATCGACGGGTACACCACGTCCAGGCGCGAGTAGTAGTCGCGATTGGCGGCCGTGGCGATGTTGCCGCTGTTGGCGCACGAAGCACTTCCGCCGAACAGGCCACCGCGCAGCTCGTAGCCGCCCGAGCCCAGCGTGAACAGGCCCGAGCCGCTGCTGCCGCCCTCGGTGGTGCCGCTGGTCCAGCCGGCGTGGATCATCTCCGCGTCCTGCGTCACCTTCTTGCCCAGCGAGCTCATCTTCAGGTCGCCGGCCGGGTGGTGGATGGCCAGCACGTCGGCGTTGTCGGCGATCTGCGTGGCGTTCCAGCCGCTGAAGAAGGCGCCGGCCGGCGGCGCGTTGCCCAGGCGCAGCAGCAGCGCATCGGTGTTGGCGTCGGAGTACAGCAGGGTGGCGCCGCCGGTGAGCTGGGTGTTCGCCGCGGCCACCAGGCCGTTGCAGGTGGTGGCCTCGAAGCCCCAGAAGGTGTTGAGCGTGGAGGCCACGGTCTGGCTGCTGATGCAGTGGTCAGCCGAATAGAAGTACGGCACCTGGGTGGCGGCGACCGTGTCGTTGAGCAGGGTGCCGGTGCAGGTGTAGCTGGAGCCGCCGTCCACGAAGGTCATGCGCGCGACGGCATTCTTCGCATTGACGAAGTTCTGGCCGAGCGCGGCAACGCGGCAGACGGTGTCCACGTTGCAGGCGCCGGAATCGCCGATGGCCTTGCCCAGCGAGAACAGCTCGCGGCTGTTGGCCAGCAGGTGCGAGATCTGCGGCACCTGCGGCTTGATGCGCGCGGTGTCCATGCCCTTGGGCGCGAAGATCTCGATCACCTGGAACTCGCCGTCGGTCATCGGCGTCCAGTAGATGTCCTGCGAGGAGAGCTTGCGCGCCTCGGCGCCGCTGACCAGCAGCACGCGCGCCAGATCGTCCGAACCGGCGAAGCGCAGTTCGGCGCCCTCGGGCAGGCCGTTGAGCTGCAGGCCCAGGCGCATGCCGGGCGCGTCGGGCGAGCCGACTTCGATGCGGGCGACCTTGCCGCCGGCGACATCCTGCCAGCGCAGCGCCGGCAGACCGGCCGGTGCTTCCGACGCGGTGTCGCGGGCGATGCCGATCTGGGTGGCAATGCCTTCGCGGCTGTTGCGTTTCTGCACGTCGGCGATGCGCGTGACCGGCAGTTCGGACAGCAGCATGCGCGAAGTGCCGGCGGCGGAGGCGTTGGGCAGGCGCCAGGTCGGCGCGGCTTCGGCCTTGGTGGTGCGGGCGGGTTCGCCGGAGACGCGGTCCACCGCGGCGGCGTGCACGGCGGGCGCCGCGAGCGCGATCGCGATCGCCAGCGAGCAAAGGGTTCGACGGGTGGACATGGCGGGACTCCGCAGGGGCGTGGGAACCCCTAGTGTAGCCACAGCCCGCCCCGGGATTTGTGAAAAATCCCGAAGCCGTTCAGGCGGTCTTGCGCGTCGCCGCCTTGGCGGGCGCCGCCTTGCGCGCGGGCGTCTTGCTCGCCTTCTTGGTGGCCTTCTTCGCCGTTTTCTTTGCGGCCTTCTTCGCGGCTTTCCTGGCGGGTGCCTTCTTCACCGCGGCCTTCTTGCCTGGCGCGGGGGCCGATGCGTCCGCGGCTGCCGCCGCCTTGCGTTTTGCAGGCACCTTCTTCGCCGCGACCTTCTTGCCGAAGCGGCCGCCCTTGCGCACCGGCTTGCCGGCCAGCAGCAGTTCTTCGCATTCGGCCTGGGTCAGGCTGGCCGGGTCACGGTCCTTGGGAATCTTGCCGTTCTTCTCGCCGTCGGTGATGTAGGGACCGTAGCGGCCGTTGAGGACCTGGATCTCGGTGCCCGGGAAGACCTTGATGGTGCGGTTGGCGATCATCTCGATCTTGGCGCGCACGAGTTCGACCGCGGCCTCGAAGCTGATCGTGTACGGGTCGTCGGTCTTGCCCAGCGACGCGTAGGTGTCGCCCAGCTTCACGAACGGCCCGAAGCGGCCGATGGCCACCGTGACGTCCTTGCCCTCGTGCTGGCCCAGGCTGCGCGGCAGGTTGAACAGCGGCAGCGCCTCCTCCAGCGTGATGGTGTGCATGCTGGTGCCCGGCCGCAGCGAGGCGAACTTGGGCTTGTCCTCGTCCTCGGCGGTGCCGATCTGCGCGAAGGGCCCGTAGCGGCCCAGCCGCACCGACACCGGCTTGCCCGACTTCGGGTCCACGCCCAGCACGCGCGAGCCGGTGGCCTCGGAGCGGTCGACCGATTCGCTCTTCTCGTCGATGGTGGCCTTGAACGGCTTCCAGAACCGCTCCAGCAGCGGGATCCACGCCGCCTCGCCGGCCGCGACCGAGTCCAGCTCGTCCTCGAGCTTGGCGGTGAAGTCGTAGTCCACGTACTGCATGAAGTGGCCGGTGAGGAAGTTGGCCACCGCGCGGCCGACGTCGCTGGGACGGAAGCGGCGGTTGTCCAGGTACACGTATTCGCGGTTCTGCAGCACCTGGATGATGCTGGCGTATGTCGAAGGCCGGCCGATGCCGTATTCCTCCAGCGTCTTCACCAGCGAGGCTTCCGAGAAGCGCGGCGGCGGCTCGGTGAAATGCTGGTCGGTGTGGATGCTGCCCAGGGGCACGGTCTGGCCGGTCTTCATCGGCGGCAGCTTGCGGCCCTCGTCCTCGTCCTCGGAGGTCTTGGCGTCCTTGCCCTCTTCGTACACGGCCAGGAAGCCCGGGTCGATCACGGTGGTGCCGCTGGCGCGGAAGCTGTGCTCGCTGCCGGCGGCCAGCTCGACCGAGACGGTGTTCATCGTGGCCGGCACCATCTGCGAGGCGACGGTGCGCTTCCAGACCAGTTCGTACAGCCGGCGCGCGTCATCGTCGAGGTACTTCGCTACCGAAGCCGGCGTGCGCAGCGCGGACGTGGGCCGGATGGCCTCGTGCGCTTCCTGGGCGTTCTTGGACTTGGACTTGTACTCGTTGGGCTTGTCGGGCACCGCGCCGGTGCCGAAGTCGCGCGCGATCACGTCGCGGATCTCGGCGACGGCCTCGGCCGAGAGGTTGACGGAGTCGGTACGCATGTAGCTGATCAGGCCGACCGCGCCCTCCTCGCCGATGGCCACGCCCTCGTACAGCTTCTGCGCCACCCGCATCGTGCGCGAGGTGGTGAAGCCGAGCTTGCGCGCGGCCTCCTGCTGCAGCGTGGAGGTGATGAAGGGCGGCGAGGGCCGGCGCTTGCGCTCCTTGCTGACCACGTCGGTGACGCGCAGGGCGTCGCCGGCGGCCTTGACCAGCCGCGCGCGCGCGGCCTCCGCGGCCTTGGAGTCGGTGATCGTGAACTGCTCGAACTTCTGGCCGTCCAGCTTGACCAGGCGCGCCGTGAAGGCCTGCTGCGGATGGTTGAGCTCGGCCTCCATGGACCAGTACTCGCGCGGCACGAAGGCTTCGATCTCCTCCTCGCGCTCGACGATCATGCGCAGCGCCGGCGACTGCACGCGGCCGGCGGACAGGCCGCGCTGCACCTTGCGCCACAGCACCGGCGAGAGGTTGAAGCCGACGAGGTAGTCCAGGGCGCGGCGCGCCTGCTGGGCGTCCACCAGGTCGCCGGCCACCTGGCGGGGGTTGTCCACCGCGGCCTTGATCGCCCGCGGGGTGATTTCCGTGAACACCACCCGGTGCAGGGCCTTGCCCTTGAGCAGGCCGCGCTCCTTCAGGATCTCGGAGATGTGCCAGCTGATGGCCTCGCCTTCGCGGTCCGGGTCGGTGGCCAGGTAGATGGCCTCGGCCGACTTGGCGGCCTTGGCGATGGCCTCGACGTGCTTCTCGTTCTTTTCGATCAGCTCGTAGCGCATGGCGAAGTCGTTCGCCGGATCGACCGCGCCCTCCTTGGGCACCAGGTCGCGGACATGGCCGTACGAGGCCAGGACGTGGAAATCCTTGCCCAGGTACTTGTTGATCGTCTTGGCCTTGGCGGGCGATTCGACGATGAGGAGGTTCTTGGCCATGGCCGGGGGTGTGCTCGCTGAATCCGTTGAAAGGGGCGCCCAGACGGCGCGGCCCGCGGGAGCGCGGGCCGGGTGTTCTTTTTCATTAAGGCACCAGCCCGGCCGGCACTGTCAAGCAAGGCCGGCGCGGGCAGGGGTCGGAAACCGCCCCGACCCCCGGGGATGCGGTGTCCTAGCGGCAGTCGGCCGGCAGGCGTTCCCGGTTGGCCAGGTCGCTGGTGCAGTACCACTCGCCGGCGTTGTCCCGGCTCAGGCGGATGCGCCCTTCGGCCAGGTCGGGAGCGCCCTCGACCGCCTTGAGCTCGAGCTCGATCATGCACATGCCGGTGTTGGCCTCGCCCACCACCAGGCGCTCGATCGCCTCGGAGGACGGGGCCGACAGGCCCAGCTCGGCCGCGTCGCGGGGGCAGCGGTCGGTGTTGGCGACAAAGGCTTCCACCTGCGCCTGCGCGGCCCGGGCCTCGATCACCGCGGTGGCCACCTTGGTGCGCACGATATACGTCTGGTAGGCGGGCAGGGCGATGGCCGCCGCGATGCCCAGCAGCACGATCAGGAACAGCCCGACGCCGACTAGGACGATCGCCACGATCCCGCAGCCGCTTTTCTTCTCCGGCGCCGCGACCGGGCTGGCGGCGTAGGCGGGAGCGGGAGGCGGGACCGGGGGCATCGGGGCCGCGGCGCCCAGGCCCAGCTCGTCACGGAACTGGCCGAGCGGCGCCCACTGGCCCAGCCCTTCCCGCCAGGCCAGGCTGGCGTCGTCCACCTCGCCGCGGGCATGGGCCTGCACCAGCACGCTGGCGTCCACCGGACCCTGGCGGGTCTGGCTGCGATCCACGTAGTACCACGTCGTCATCGTCCTGCTCCCCGAACCGGCGCGTGCGCGCCTTCCCCCAAAAACAGCGCCCGGCCGGAGCCGGGCGCCAGGTCATCCGCGCCGGGTCAGTGCACCGGCTCGGGCTCGTCCTCGAACATCTGGCTTTCCATCCAGGCATAGGCCGCTTCCGAGCCCGGCTGGTTGAACAGCACCATCAGCACCACCCACTTGAGGTCATCCACGTCCACTTCGTCCTGGTCCAGCGCCATGACGCGGTCGAGCACCAGCTCGCGCTGGTCGGCGTCGATCACGCCGCTGTGCTCCAGGAACATCAGAAAGCCGCGGCACTCCAGGTCCAGGCGGTCCAGCTCGGGCTCCGCGTAGACCCGCACCGGGGTGTCGAGCCGGGGCGCGGACGACAGCGGGCGCTGGCGCGCGAGTTCGTCGAGCCAGTCGAAGGCCTTGTTGATTTCCGCGGGGCTGAAGCCGGCCTGGATCAGGCCGTTCTGGAGCGAATCACGGTCCCGGACGGCGTCGGGGTCGTCGTAGAAGTAGTGTTCAAACAGGTAAAGCAGTACGTCCAGTATGGTCTCTTTCATTACCCTCAGCCTGCGCCCTGGGCGCGATGGGAAGGTCAGGACCGGCGGGCGTAGCGACCGTGGTCGGCTATCACGCGCCCTTCCAGCTCCATGATCAGCAGCATGGAGGACAGGGCGGCCACCGTCAATCCTGTGCGCTCGGCCAGCGCATCCATGCCGGTAGGGTCGTGGCCCAGGGCCGACCACAGCCGGTTGTGGTCGGTGTCCGGTTCCGGCTGTCCGCCGGCTGAGTGCACTGGCGACTCGGTCGACGGGATTTCGAGCCGGTTGCGAACGGCCGTGGCCAGACTGTCCGCGACCGGACCCAGGGTCGCCAGGACCTCGTCAGGGGCTTCGACGAGGGCGGCGCCCTGTCGGATGAGGGCATGGCAGCCGCGCGAGGTGGGATTGTCGACCGAGCCGGGCAGGGCGAAGACCTCGCGCCCGGCTTCGGCCGCCAGCCGGGCGCTGACCAGGGCGCCCGAGCGCAAGGCCGCCTCGACCACCACGGTGCCCAGGGCCAGGCCCACCAGGATGCGGTTGCGGCTTGGAAAGTGGCTGGGCAGCGGCTCGGTCCCGGGCGGGTGCTCGCTGACCAGCAGTCCCTCGCCGACGATCCGGTCGCGCAGGGCGGCGTTGGTCGACGGGTAGGCAATGTCGGGCCCGGTACCCACCACGGCGATGGTGCGCCCGGTGGCCAGCGCCCCCTCGTGCGCGGAGGTATCGATGCCTTCGGCCATGCCGCTGGTGATCACCCAGCCGCGGGCCGCCAGCGCCCGCGCGAACTGCCGCGCGCGGTCGCGGCCGCCGGCACTGGGCTTGCGGCTGCCAACGATGGCCACCTGCGGATGCCACAGCAGGCTGGCGTCGCCGGCCAGGAACAGCAGCGGCGGCGGCGAGGGGCATTGACGGAGCAGGGCGGGATAGTCCGGGTCGCGCCAGCCCAGCAGGGCGTGACCGGGCTGCTGCAGCCAGGCCAGGTCGGCATCGATGCGCGCCGCATCGGGTCGGCGCAGGGCCTCGCGCGTGCCAGGCGTCAGCGGCAGGCCGGCGCCTCCGCGCGCCACGTCCAGGGCCACGCAGGGGTCGGGATGGGCGGCCAGCAGCACCCGCAGCAGGGCATCGGGAGTGCGGGCTCGGGCGAGGATCAGGAGGGCGCGGTCGGAATTCACGGCCCCCATAGCATCACGGCGCCCGAGGGCGCCGTGATGTAGGAGAAAGTCACTCGGTGGCGTCGGGATGTTTCAGCAGGTCACCCTGCCGCACCGGCCGGATGCCATCCATCACCAGCGCGTAGCTCACCTTGTCGAAGGTGCGGAACACCATCAGGTGGCCCAGGAACGAATCGGGCATGTCGAGCTTGTCGCCGTTGGCCGACGTCTTGTTGCGATGTCCGACGATGTCCGGACGACGCGCGCCGTCATGCCAGATCGAGAAGACATGACCGTTGCGGATGCCATCGCGGGCACCCACCGAGAGCGCCACGACGATGCGCGGGCCGGCCTGCAGTCCATCGGCAACCGCCAGGACCTTGGCGTTGTCGGGGATGCTGTCGGCCGCACGCGGCAGGAACTGCAGGTCGTAGGGCTGGGCCTCGGCCGGCAGCACGCGGTCGCCGAGACGGATCTCGCGGCCTTCCTCGCGCAGCACCACCGTGGCCACCTCGCCCTGCACCTGCGTCACTTCGCCGGTGGCATGGATCTGCAGCTCGTGGCCCAGGAACTCGCCCGAGGCTTCGCCGAAGCCCGGCGGGTTGCCCCAGTGGCTGTGGTCGCGATTGCCGCGGAAGTCGAGGTCGGAACGGCCGGGCTTTTCCTTGCCCTTGCCGCCGCCGAACACGTAGACCGGACGGGCGATGTCGACCACCATGCCGGGCTGGGCGCCGTCGAGGCCGCGCACGAACACGGACTGACCGGCGGTGCTGAGCAGGCGATCCTCTTCCAGGCCCACCACGTAGGGCAGGGACTTGACGTCCTCGACCACGGTGAAGTGCTTCAGGAAGGGCTCGATATCGGCCAGCGGGATCGTGTTGACCGCTTCGCCCACCTGCGGGCCGGCGGACGTGACCCGCGGCTGGCCGTCGATGTAGACCAGGCTCAGCACGTCACCCGGATAGATGAGGTGCGGATTCTTGACCTGCGGATTGGCCTGCCAGATCTCGGGCCACAGCCAGGGCTTCTTGAGGAAGCGGCCGGCAATGTCCCAAAGGGTGTCGCCCTTTTTGACCGTGTAGGTAGTCGGATGATCGCCAGCAAGCTCCGCCGCGACGGCGGCAGTGGCGACGGTGAGCAACATGGCAGCACTAACTGCAAGAAGCCGTTTAAGCATGGCGGCTATCCACCTGATTTTCCCCGGACAGGTTGGGCGACTATAGCCCAAATCCCGACCCGGAATGCAAGCCCGCCGGGGGTATAATGATGTGCCGGCCCCTTGAGGTCCGGTCCCGACTTCCCCAAATCTCCGTCCATGGCCAAGCTCCCCATCCTGGAATTCCCCGATCCGCGCCTGCGGACCGTCGCCAAACCGGTCGAGCAGGTGGACGACGCCCTGCGCCGCCTGATCGACGACATGTTCGAGACCATGTACGACGCCCCCGGCATCGGACTGGCCGCGACCCAGGTCGACGTGCACCTGCGCCTGCTGGTATTGGACGTAAGCGAGGACAAGAGCCGGCCACTGGTGTTCATCAACCCGGAAGTGCTGGAGTCCGAAGGCAGCCAGGTCTACCAGGAAGGCTGCCTGTCCGTGCCCGGCATCTACGCCGACGTGAAGCGCGCCGACCGCGTGCTGGTGCGCGCGCTGGACCGCGACGGCAAGGCCTTCGAGGTCGACGCCGACGGCCTGCTGGCGGTCTGCATCCAGCACGAGATGGACCACCTGGCCGGCAAGGTCTTCGTCGACTACCTCTCGCCGCTCAAGCGCGAGCAGGTCCGCAAGAAACTCGCCAAGCAGCAGCGCGATTCCGACGCGGCCGCCTGACGTGGCCCTGCGCATCGTCTTCGCGGGCACGCCTGCCTTCGCGGTGCCCTGCCTGCGCGTCGCCGCCGCCCGCGGCGAAGTGGTTGCCGTCTACACCCAGCCCGACCGGCCCGCCGGCCGCGGACGCCAGCTGGCGCCGTCGCCGGTGAAGGTGGAAGCGCTGGCGCGCGGCCTGCCGGTGCAGCAGCCGCTGAACTTCAAGTCGGCGCAGGCACGCGACGCACTGCGTGCGCTGCAGCCCGACCTGATGATCGTGGTGGCTTACGGCCTGATCCTGCCGCAGTCGGTGCTCGACATCCCGCGCATGGGCTGCTGGAACGTGCACGCCTCCCTGCTGCCGCGCTGGCGCGGCGCCGCGCCGATCCAGCGCGCCATCGAGGCCGGCGACACCCGCAGCGGCGTCTGCCTGATGCAGATGGAAAAAGGCCTCGACACCGGCCCCGTGCTGCTGTCGCTGGAAACGCCGGTCACCGATGAGGACACCGGCGGCAGCCTGCATGACCGCCTGTCCACGCTGGGGGCCGAGGTGCTGGAAGACGGCCTGAAGCTGCTGCGCGCCGGCATGCGGCCGATGGCGCAACTCCAGCCCGAGGCCGGCGTGACCTACGCGCACAAGCTGGACAAGGCCGAAGCCCGGCTGGACTGGGGGCTGTCGGCCACTGCCCTGGCGCGCCGTGTCCGCGCTTTCAATCCCTGGCCCGTGGCCGAGGCCACCATCGACGGCGAGCGCCTGCGCGTGCATGCCGCCGTGGCGCTGCCGCAGGGGACCGATGCCGCGCCGGGCACGGTGCTGTCCGCCACGCGCGAAGGCTTGGACGTGGCCTGCGGCGAAGGCGTTCTGCGCCTGCTGCAGGTTCAGCGCGAAGGCGGCCGTCCGGTCGCCATCGCCGATTACCTCAACGCCCGGCCGGCGCGGCGCGGCGCATGAGCGCACCCGCCGGCGCCGCGCTGCGGGCGCGCGCCGCGCGCGTGCTGGTGTCGGTACTGGGCGAGGGCCGGTCGCTCAAGGCCATGCTGCGGCAGGCCCTGCCCGCGCTGCCGGATCCGCGCGACCGCGCCCTGCTCGAGGCCATCTGCTTCGGCGCACTGCGGCATCGCCGCCGCTACGAGTACGCGCTGTCGCAGTGGCTGGCCAAGCCCCTGGCCGCGCGCGACTACCCGGTGCATTGCCTGCTGCTTGTGGGCCTGGCGCAGCTCGATGCGCTGGGCCTGCCGGTGCATGCCGCCGTCGGCGCCACCGCCGAGGCCACCCGCGACCTGGGCCGCGAGCCCCTGGTGGGCCTGGTGAACGCCCTGCTGCGCCGCGCAAGCCGCGAACCGCTGCCCACCAGCGACGATCCGGCCGTGGCCAGCAGCCACCCGGACTGGCTGCTGGCGCGACTGCGGCGCGACTGGCCCGGCGACGTGCCCGCCATCCTGGCCGCCAACAATGTCTCGGCCCCGCTCTGGCTGCGACCCAACCCGATGCGCACCACGCCCGAAGACCTGCTGTCCGCGCTGCGCGAGGCGGGCCTGCCGGCGGAGCCTTCGCTGATCGCGCCAGGCGCGATCCGCCTTGACGACCCGGTGCCGGTCGAACGCCTGCCGGGCTGGTCGCGCGGCGAGCTGGGCGTGCAGGACGGCGCCGCGCAACTGGCGATCGAAGCGCTGGATCCGCGCGATGGCGAGCACGTGCTCGATGCCTGCGCCGCGCCGGGCGGCAAGACCGCCCAGATTGCCGAACGTCTGGGCTCCGGTTCACTGGTTGCCATCGACATCGAAGCGCGCCGGCTGGCCCAGGTCGGCCAGCAGCTCGAGCGCCTGGGCCTGGCCTCCGACCGCATCCAGTCGCACATCGCCGATGCCGCCGACACCGCCGCCTGGTGGGACGGCCGCGCCTTCGACGCCATCCTGCTCGATGCGCCGTGCTCGGCCACGGGCATCATCCGGCGCCAGCCCGACATCAAATGGCATCGCCGCGAAGCCGACGTCGCGCCGCTGGCCGCGTTGCAGGCGAAGCTGCTGGATGCGCTGTGGACCACGCTGAGGCCCGGCGGCCGCCTGCTCTATGCCACCTGTTCGGTGCTTCGCGAAGAGAACGAGCAGCAGGTGGCGGCCTTCCTGGCCCGCACGCCCGATGCCGCCGCCGTCCCGCTGGACGGCCGCTACGGACGCCGCAGCGGCGAGGGCCGCCAGCGCTTCCCCGGGGAAGACGGCATGGACGGCTTCTTCTACGCCCTGCTTCGCAAGGCCGGCTGAATCCGGGCCGGATCGTTAATGTAAAAATTAGATAGGGCCTGCCAGCATCCGGGCTGGCCACCACCCGCCGACGCAAGGATGCCTTCCATCGAGTCGACGTACGCCCCAGCCGCTGCCCGCGCTTCCATGACGGCCCCCGAACGACGCCAGGCCTGGATTTTTTTCGCAGTCGCGCTGGGCGTGATCGCGGTCGGCTTCGGCCTGCGCGAACCCTGGCCCGCGGACGAGCCGCGCTTCGTGCTGGTGGCCCGGCAGATGCTGCTCAGCGGCGAGTTCCTGTTCCCGCACCGCGGCATCGAGCTGTATCCCGACAAGCCGCCGCTGTATTTCTGGCTGCTGGCGATGGCGCACGGCGTGGTAGGCAGCTGGCGCTGGAGTTTCCTGCTGCCTTCGCTGCTGTCGGCAATGGGCACGCTGGTGCTGACCTGGGACCTGGCGCGCCGGCTGTGGACACCGCGCGCCGCCCTATGGGCGGCGGTGGCGGTGCTGGCCAGCTTCCAGTTCGTCTACCAGGCCAAGCGCGCGCAGATCGATCCGACCCTGGTGCTGTTCACCACGCTGGCGCTGTACGGGCTGTGCCGGCACCTGTTGCTGGGGCCGCACTGGCGCTGGTTCTGGCTGGGCTGTTTTTCCGCGGGCCTGGGCGTGATCAGCAAGGGCGTGGGTTTCCTGCCGCTGCTGGCGCTGCTGCCCTTTGCGCTGATGGCGCGGCGCGGCTGGGATGGCCTGGCGCCGCTGGGCGCGGGCAACCGTCTGCGATGGACGGGCGGCGCGGTGGCGTTCCTGGCCGCGATCTCGATCTGGCTCGGGCCGCTGCTGTGGGTGGCGCTGCGCAGTGGCAATCCCGAACACGCGGCCTACCTGGACAACATCCTGTTCAAGCAGACCGCGCAACGGTACGTGGATCCCTGGCACCACTACGAACCGGCCTGGTATTTCCTCGAAGTCGTCGCGCTTTACTGGCTGCCGTTCTCGCTGGCCTTGCCCTGGCTGCTCAAGCCCTGGGCACAGGCCTGGCGCGCCCGCGATGCCCGCACCTGGCTGCCGCTGGCCTGGGCGCTGATGGTCATCGCCTTCTTCAGCGCCAGCGCCGGCAAGCGCGACATGTACATCCTGCCGGCGCTGCCGGCGATGGCGCTGGCCGCCGCGCCCTATCTGGACGCAATCACGCAGCGCACCGGCTTCCGGCGACTGCTGCTGGCTTTCGTGGTGGTGCTGGCGGGCATCCTGCTGGTGGGGGGCGCCTGGGCGCTGTGGGGCTCGCCGCGTTTCGAAGTTCGGCTGGTGGACGAGCGCGGCCTGGGCAGCGAGGCCGCCTGGCTCTGGGGGATGCTGGCCACGGTCGGCGGCCTGGGCCTGGCCTGCGCGCTGTGGTGGCGTACCCGCGGCGCGCTGCAGGCCTGCGCGCTGCTGATGGTGCTGCTGTGGTCTGGATACGGCCTGGTGGTGCACCCGCTGCTGGATGACGAAAATTCCGCGGCGGGCGTGATGCAGCGTGCGCGCGCCGTCGCCGGACCGGACACCGGCATCGGCCTGGTCGGATGGCGAGAACAGAACCTGCTGCAGGCGGTGGGCCCGGTGACCGAGTTCGGATTCCGCGTGCCACCGGCGCAGCAGCTGGCGCGCGCGCTGGACTGGGCGCGCGCAGACGCGAGCCGACGCCTGCTGGTGCAGGACATGCGGGCCCTGGCTTGCCTGCGGCTGCAGGAAGGTCCCGACGCGGTCCGCATCGGCACCGCCAACCGCCGCCAGTGGTGGCTGGTGACGCCCGCCGCGGCGCGCGACTGCAAGCTTCCCATGCCCTGAGCACGGGGCAGCGCGGCCCGCCGCGCTTGGCGCTGGGGCCCGATGCCGGAATAATCGCGGCTCCCCCGCCGTCCGCCGCGCGCCCATGCCCAGTCTCCGCAACCTGCAGTCTCCCGGCGCGGCCCGCGACCTGGCCTGGCTTTTTTTTGTTGCCTTCGTGGTGATCGCCAGCGGCCTGGGCCTGCGTGATCCCTGGCCCACCGACGAGCCGCGTTTCGCGATGCTGTCCCAGCACATGGTGGACACCGGCCGCTGGTTGTTCCCCGAGCGCGGCGGTGAACTGTATTCGGACAAGCCGCCGGTCTTCATGTGGCTGCAGGCCATGGCCATCCAGCTCACCGGCGGCCTGCGCACGGGCTTCCTGCTGCCCTCGCTGCTGGCCAGCCTGGGCAGCCTGGCGCTGGTGTACGACCTGGGCCGCCGGCTGTGGACGCGCCGCGTCGGTCTGTACGCGGCCTGGCTGCTGCTGTTCGCGCTGCAGTTCACCTTCCAGGCCAAGCGCGCGCAGATTGATCCGGTGGTGGTGTTCCTGATCACGCTGGCCAACTACGGCCTGATCCGGCACCTGCTGCGCGGGCCGGACTGGCGCATGTGGTGCCTGGGCTGGTTCGCCGCGGGCCTGGGCACGGTGACCAAGGGCGTGGGTGCGCTGGCGCTGCTGATGCTGCTGCCCGCGGCGATCGTGGCGGCCCTGCGCTGGCGCGGCATCGCCTTGGGCGGCTGGCGCGGCTGGCTGCTGGGTCCGCCGGCCTTCGTGCTGGCCACGGGCGTGTGGCTGGTGCCGATGCTGTGGGCCGTGGCCACGCGCGGTGATCCCGCGCTGCACGACTACGTGCGCACGATCCTGTTCCACCAGACGGTGAACCGGTACTCCGATTCCTGGGACCACTTCGAGCCGTGGTGGTACTACCTGGGCGTGATGCTGACCCTGTGGCTGCCGGCGGCGCTGGCGCTGCCCTGGGCATTGCCCGCCTGGTGGCGCCGGCTTCGCCGCCAGGACGCGCGCTACCTGCTGCCGCTGGCCTGGACCGTGTTGATCGTCGTGTTCTTCTCGATCCCGTCGGGCAAGCGCGACGTGTACATCATGCCGGCGCTGCCGATGGTGTGCCTGGCGCTGGCACCGCTGATGGCGGGCCTGCTGCGCCGGCGTGGGCCGCAGCGCCTGGCGCTGGCCTTCGTGGTGACGCTGGGCTCGCTGCTGCTGGTGGCCGGGCTGGCGGTGCTGCTCGGCGATCCGGGCTTCGAACGCAAGCTGATGCAGGAACGCGGCGCCACGGCGGGCGAGATGGCCCGCCTGGCGTGGATGCTGGTGGTCGTGGGCGCCTGGGCCTGGGCCTGCGTGGCCTGGTTCCGGCGCGCGCGCGCACCGCTGGCCGTGGCCTGGATGCTGGGCGGCCTGTGGGTGGCCTACAGCTTCATGGCCTACCCGGTGCTGGATCGCCACAGCTCGCCGCGGCAGCTGATGGCCGACGTCGCCGCGCGCATCGGACCCCAGGCCGAACTGGGCCTGGTGGCCTGGCGCGAGCAGATGGTGCTGGTGGCCGGCCGTCCGGTGCAGACCTTCGGCTTCGGCAAGCAGGCCTCGTGGGGCCGGCCCTGGTACCAGCAGTGGAACGACGCCGCCGACTGGCAGCGCGAACAGCCCGCGCAGCGCTGGGTGCTGTCGCTGGAGCTGGCCATGCCCGACTGCGTGGACCGCGACCAGGCCGTACTGGCCGGTATCGCCAACCGCCGCCGCTGGTGGCTGGTGCCCGCCGCGGCGGTGCCGGCCGGCTGCGAGGCCCCGGTGGTGACGCGGCCCACGTATGCCGGCACCGACGATGCCGGCGCCGACGACGACGAATGAGGTCCGGCCGGCAAGCCCGGCCGCCGCACCGTCGGGCTTCCCGCTAGACTAGCGGCGTCGCGCAGGCTGCGCGCGCAAGGGCATCTGGTCACATGAAGATCCTCATCCTCGGCGCGGGGCAGGTCGGCACCTCGGTGGCGTCGGCGCTGGCGTCGGAGAACAACGACATCACCGTCGTGGACACCGACCACAACCGCCTGCGCGAACTGGCCGAGAAGCTCGACATCCGCACCGTGGTCGGCCACGCCTCCCTGCCCAGCGTGCTGGCCCAGGCCGGCGCGGAAGAGGCCGAGCTGCTGGTGGCCGTGACCTCCAGCGACGAAGTGAACCTGATCGCCTGCCAGGTCGCCCAGCACCAGTTCCGCACGCCCACGCGCGTGGCCCGGCTGCGCGAGGCGCAGTACCTGGAAGTGGCCTCGCTGGCCGACCCCGCGCACTCCGCGGTCAGCGCCGCGATCAGCCCGGAACAGCTGGTCTGCCGCCACGTCGAGCGGCTGATCGAATACCCCGGCGCACTGCAGGTGCTCGACTTCGCCGACGGCCGCGCCCAGCTGGTGGCGGTGCGCGCGGTGCCGGGCGGCGCCCTGGTCGGCCACGAGATCCGCGACCTGCGCGACCACCTCCCCGCCGGCGTGGACGCCCGTGTGGCCGCGATCTTCCGCAAGGGCAAGCCGGTCAAGCCCGAGGGCAACACCGTGATCGAAGTGGACGACGAGGTGTTTTTCCTCGCCGACCGAAAGAACATCCTGACCGTGATGGGCGAGCTGCGCCGGCTCGACCCTCGCCCCGTGCGCCGCCTGCTGATCGCCGGCGGCGGCAATATCGGCCGCAACCTGGCCCGCAGCCTGGAAAGCCGCTATTCGGTGAAGGTGCTCGAGCGCTCGCGCGAGCGCGCCCGCGGCATCGCCGAGGACCTGCTGAACTCGATCGTGCTGGTCGGCGACTGCGCCGACGAGGACCTGCTGCGCGAGGAGAACATCGACCAGACCGACGTCTACTGCGCGATGACCAACGACGACGAGGCCAACATCCTCTCGGCGATGCTGGCCAAGCGCATGGGCTGCCCGCGCGTGGTCGCGCTGATCAACCGGCCCTCGTATGCCGAGCTGGTGGAGGGCGGCACCATCGACATCGCGGTCAGCCCGCAGCTGGTGACTCTGGGCGCGCTGCTGGCGCATATCCGCGAAGGCGCGCCGGCGCGCGTGTACTCGCTGCGCCGCGGCGCCGCCGAAGCCATCGAGGCCGTGGTGCGCGGCGACCGCCGCACGTCGCAGGTGGTGGGCCGCGCTCTGGACGAACTGGAGCTGCCGCCGGCCACCACCATCGGCGGCATCGTGCGCGGCGACAAGCTGCTGATCGCCCACCACGACGTGGTGATCGAGCCCGGCGACCACGTCATCCTGTTCGTGATGGACAAGCGCGAGATGGCCAAGGTGAGCGCGCTGTTCCAGACCGGGGCCACCTGGCTGTGAGCCTTCGCTTCCGCGCCATCCAGCGCATCCTGGGCGTCATCATCGTGCTCTCGTCGCTGACCAAGCTGCCGCCGGCGCTGCTGGCCATGGCCTGGGGCGAGGAGGGCACGGTGCACGTGTTCACCGGCAGCTTCCTGGTCAGCTTCCTGATCGGCGTGGCGCTGTGGGTGCCGGTGCGGCACGTGAACTACGAGATGCGCCTGCGGGACGGCTTCCTGATCGTCACCATGACCTGGGTGTTCGCCAGCCTGGTGTCGGCGCTGCCCTTCGTGCACGGCCCGCCCTACCTGAGCTACACCGACGCGATCTTCGAGGCCACCTCGGGGCTGACCACCACCGGCGCCACCGTCATCAACGGGCTGGATGACCTGCCGCGCAGCGTGCTGTTCTACCGCCAGCTGCTGCAGTTCCTGGGCGGCATGGGCATCGTGATCCTGGCGGTGGCGATCCTGCCGATGCTCAAGATCGGCGGCACCCAGCTGTTCCGCGCGGAAAGCACCGGGCCGACCAAGGACACCAAGCTCACGCCGCGCATCGCCGAGACGGCGAAAGCGCTATGGGCGGTCTACTTCGGACTGACGCTGATGTGCGCGGCCTCGTTCTGGGTCGGCGGCATGAGCCTGTTCGACGCGATCGGCCACGCGATGTCCACGGTCAGCACCGGCGGCTTCTCGACCTACGACGCGGGCTTCGGCCGCTGGAACAGCCCGGTGCTGGAGTGGATCGCGATCGTCTTCATGATGCTGGGCGGCATCAACTTCGGCCTGCACTACATCGCCTGGCGACGGGCCTCGATGCAGGTCTACGGCTCGGATTCCGAGCTGCGCGCCTTCCTGCGCATCGTCGCCGGCGCCAGCCTGATCGTCGCGGCCACCCTGTGGCTGGGCGGCGACTACGCGGGCATGGGCGACGCGCTGCGCAACGCCACCTTCCAGGTCGTGTCCAACATCACCACCACCGGCTTCGTGGTGTCCGGGTTCGACCAGTGGACCGGGCCGGCGCCGTTCCTGGTGGTCACCATCGCCATCATCGGCGGCTGCGCCGGCTCCACCGTCGGCGGACTCAAGGTGGCGCGCGTGGTGATGGTGGTGCGGCAGGGCTACCGCGAGATCAAGCAGCTGGTGCATCCCAAGGCGCAGTTCCTGGTGAAGATGGGCGGCCGGCGCGTGTCCGAAAGCGTGGTGCTGTCGGTCAGCGGCTTCATCGCCATCTGGATGCTGTGCTTCGTGGTGCTGGTGATCGGCATGAGCGCGACCGGACTGGACCTTGAGAGTTCCTACGGTGCGGTGATGGCCACCCTGTCCAACTCCGGCCCGGGCCTGGGCGTGGTGGCCTACAGCTTCGCCTCGGTGAACGACGTGGCGACCTGGCTCGGCACCCTGGGCATGATCCTGGGCCGCCTGGAAGTGTTCTCGCTGCTGGTGCTGCTTACGCCGCAGTTCTGGCGGGAATAGGCGCGGCGTCCATGGCCGCCGCCAGGCGGTCGTGCAGGGCGCGGGCCTCGGCCTCGGGCAGGAAGCGGATGCGCAGCGGCGGATCGAAGGGGCTGGCGCCGGCGCTGTCCATCAACAGCGTGGCCATGCCGTAGCGGCGGTCGAAGGGCGACTGCGACAGCGTCAGCGACTGCAGCTTGCGCGTCTCGGCAAAGCGCCAGTGTTTGTCCAGCCAGCCTTCGCGCACCGCGATCAGGCCGCCTTCCTCGCTGTAGCCGGCATGCCGCGCCCAGATTCGCGCGCGCAGGTAGAATAGCGGCACCAGCGCCAGAGCGGCCAGGCCCCACGGGCCCTGGAACCAGGTCAGCGCCGCGGTCACCACCCCCGCCACCAGCGCCGGCAGCATGAACATGCGCCGCCACGCCAGCCGGTGCAGCCCGTGCCAGGCCTGCATCGGCCAGTGCGCGCGCGGCAGCAGGTGCCGTATCAGTGCGTCCAGCGCTTCGGGCGTGCCCACCGGACCCAGGTCGCGCACCGAACGCTGGTCGTTCACCGCTTCGATGGACGCGGTGTCCACGCGCAGGCTGCGGCGCCCGAACCAGCGGTGGGTGAGGCTTTCGCGCAGGCTCCAGGCCTGGATGCGCGAGCGCGGCATGCTGGCGCGCACGCGGGTCAGCAGGCCGCGCTGCGCGCTCAGCCGGGGCCCGTTCTCGGTCAGCGTGAAGCCGTGGTACTGCAGCAGTGCCCAGATCACCGACAGCACGCGCATCGCCACCAGTACCACCACCAGCACGGCCAGCAGGCCGACGATGCTGCCGACCACGCCCATGTGCAGCTCCTTGCCCCAGCCCAGCAGCCACTTGCCGGTGCCTTCGATGGCGTCGCCCAGCAGGTCCGAGCCGGTCTGGGCCAGCACGCCGAAGCCCGCCGCCACCAGCAGCATGCCGCGGTTGGAGATCAGGCCCAGCCGCACCACTTCGCTGGTGGGCAGGGACAGCAATTCATTGGTCGGCGATTCCACCGCCGGCTGGTCGCCCACCGGCGCGGCCTTGCCGTGGCTGCGCACCAGTTCCTCCAGCGCCTGCGCATCGGCCAGCGACAGCACGCGCATCTCGGCCTCGGGCCGCATGCCGCCCGCGGATTCCAGCCGAACCTCGGCCACCTTGAACACCCGGTGCAGCAGCGACTGGTGCAGGGCCACGTTGTGGATGCGCTGGAAGGGGATGTTGCGCAGGCTCTTCTGGAACACGCCGCTGCGGATGACGATGCCGTCGCCCTCGATGCGGAAGCGGTAGGTGAAGTACTGGGCCAGCGACAGCAGCACCAGCACGCCGGCGCCCACCAGGCCCCACAGCTCCCAGCTGTTGCCGCGGCCGGTGAACAGCAGCACCAGCAGTGGCAGCGCGAAGCTCTTGATCTGCAGGATCAGCACGAACAGCCACGACAGCGGGTGCAGCCGCCGCTCGTCGCCGCCCTCGACGATGGACTCAGAGGGGGTCGTCATGGCGCGCGGCCTCGGGCAGCAGGGCGTCGCGCAGGGCGACGGCGTCGGCGTCCACGAAGCCCGACTGCCGCAGCGCGTGCATGCGCGTACCGGCAGTGTGGGCCACCAGGGTCGCCAGCCCGAAGCGGCGCTCGATCGGGCCGCGCTCCAGGTCCAGGTGCTGCACGCGGGTGCGCGGCACCAGGGTTTCGCTCTGCCAGACCAGGCCGCGGCGCACCTGCAGTCCGCGCTCGTCCAGGCGCCAGCGGGTGCGGCGCCAGCGCGCGCGACCCCAGGCGGTGCCGATCAGTGCCAGCACCGCCAGCCACAGCAGGGCCAGGCCGATGCGCGCGGGCCAGCCATCCACCACCAGCGGCAGCAGGAAGGCAGCGCCGCCGCCCATCACCACCGCGCTGATCGCGCCGACGATGCCGGATACCGTGCGCGCCGCGTCGGGCAGCGGCTGCCATTCCGCGGGCAGGGTCACCGGAGGCTCGGGCGCCGGCAGCGGGGTGGACAGGTCGGGTTCGGTCATGGGCGCAGGCTCACCGGCAGTCGGGATGGTAGGGATTGGTTTCGCCGGAGCCCGGCGGACGCAGCGTGTACCGTTTGTAGGTCCACTGGTACTGCCGCAGGTCACGTGACGCAATCTCCTGCACCGCCGCGTTCATCGCCGCGGTGGCCACGGCCAGGTCGGGCGAGGCGATCTCGGGCGGGGCTGGGGCGTAGTGCAGGTCGAAGCCGCCGCCCTCGCGCCGCTCGGCGTAGGCGAACATCACCGTGGCGCCACTGCGTTCGGCCAGCCGCGGGATCAGGCTCAGCGTCAGCGCGGGTTTGCCGAAGAAGGGCGCGAACTCGCCGCTGCCCAGCTTGGGCTGCTGGTCGGGCGTGATGCCGACGATGCCGCCCTCGCGCAGCGCCTTCCACAGCGGCCGCATCGCGTTGGCCTCGGCCGGCACCAGGGTGATGTTGTCGCCGCCGCGCGCCAGCCGCAGGAACACGTCGCCGGCGCGGCTGTCGGGCACGCGGTACACCAGCGCGAATGGCGCCCGCGCCGCCATCACCTCGACCACCAGCTCCAGGTTGCCGTAGTGGGGTGCCGCGATAATCACGCCGCGCCCGGCCGCGATCGCCGCGTCCAGCAAGTGCCGGCCGTGCACCGCGTGCACCAGGGCCAGGTTGTCGGCGCGCGGGCGGGTCCAGATGCGCAGGGTCTCGACCGCGTTGCGGCCGGTCTGGCGCAGCACCTCGCGCACGGCCTGCTCGCGGGCGGCGCCGTCCTGGCCCGGCATCACGAGCTCGAAATTGCGGCGGGCCACCTTGGCCTCGCGCGTGTTGCGGCGGTAGGCCAGGCGTCCGAGGGCGTCGCCCAGGCGCAGCTGCCAGGCCAGCGGCAGGCGGCCCAGGCACCAGGCGGCGGCGAACATCAGGCGGCCGAGGGGGCGGGCAAGGCTCATGCCGCGAGTGTAAGGGAAGGCATGCGGCGTCCGTCCGCATACACTTCACGCATGATCGCCCTCATCCAGCGCGTCACCCAGGCCCAGGTCACCGTCGGCGACGACTGCGTCGGCCGGATCGGCCCCGGCCTGCTGGCCCTGGTGGCGGTGGAGCCGGGCGACGACGAGCCGCGGATCGCGCGCATGGCGCAGCGGCTGCTGGGCTATCGCGTGTTCGCCGATGCCGAGGGCCGCATGAACCGGTCCCTGGCCGACACCGGCGGCGGCCTGCTGCTGGTCAGCCAGTTCACCCTGGCGGCCGACACCGGGCGGGGCATGCGCCCCAGCTTCACCACCGCGGCCGCGCCCGAGGCCGCCCTGCAGGGCTTCGAGCGCCTGGTGGCCCTGTGCCGGCAGGCCCATCCCCGGGTTGAAACGGGCCGGTTCGGCGCCCACATGGTGGTGAGCCTGGCCAACGACGGCCCGGTCACCTTCCGCCTGCAGTCATGAGCGCGCCCCGAGCGGCGTCGTTTTCCCCCGGTTAATCAAATAGATATCCACGGGTAGGGCGCTCCTGTATACTGCGCGGTTCCATTTTCCCTGTTGCGGGATGCGTCTTCATGGCAACCGATCGTCCGGCCCAGTCCGAAATCAAGCAGCTGATCAGCAAGGGCCTGGAGCAGGGTTACCTGACCTATGCCGAGGTCAACGACCACCTGCCCGACGACATCGTCGATCCGGAACAGATCGAAGACATCATCGGCATGATCAACGGCATGGGCATCGAGGTGCACGAGGTTGCGCCCGACGCCGAGACCCTGCTGCTGTCGGACACGTCCAGCAGCCGCGAGTCCGACGAGACCGCCGCCGAGGAAGCCGCCGCCGCGCTGACCGCGCTGGACACCGAAGGCGGCCGCACCACCGACCCCGTGCGCATGTACATGCGCGAGATGGGCTCGGTCGAACTGCTCACCCGCGAAGGCGAGATCGCCATCGCCAAGCGCATCGAGGAAGGCCTCAACCAGGTCCACTCCTCGCTGGCCAGCTTCCCGTGGTCTATCCAGCTGCTGCTGGAGGACTACGACCAGCACCTGGAAGGCAAGAAGCGCCTGAATGAGGTCGTCGTCGGCTTCCTCGACATCGAGGAGCCGGCCGAAGTGATCCCCGAGGCCGCGCTGGACGAAGACGCCGAGATCGAAGAAACCGACGTGGTCGAGGGCGAGGACGGCGAAGAGACCGTCGTCGACACCGGCCCGGATCCGGCCGAGGTCGGCCGCCGGATGGACGCGCTCAAGGGCCTGTACACCAAGTTCCAGAAGTCGCACGCCAAGTACGGCGCCACCGACAAGAAGACCATCAAGGTCCGCGAGGAAATGGCCGCCGAGTTCCTGCGCCTGAAGCTGCCGCTGGCGCTGATGGACGCGTTCGTGCGCAAGCTGCGCGAAGTGGTCAACTCGATCAAGGAACACGAGCGCCGCATCCTCGACATCTGCACCCGCAACGCCAAGATGCCGCGCAAGGACTTCCTGCGCGCCTGGCCGGGCAACGAAATCAACCTGGACTGGGCCGACGACGTCATCCGTCGCAAGCAGAAGTGGTCCTCGGGCATGCGCGAGTTCAAGGACCTGATCATCGCCGAGCAGCACAAGCTGGTCGGCATCGAGCAGTCGCTGTGGCTGGGCCTGCCGGACATCAAGGAAATCAACCGCGCCATGGCCTACGGCGAGGCCAAGGCCCGCAAGGCCAAGAAGGAAATGGTCGAGGCCAACCTGCGCCTGGTCATCTCCATCGCCAAGAAGTACACCAACCGCGGCCTGCAGTTCCTCGACCTGATCCAGGAAGGCAACATCGGCCTGATGAAGGCCGTGGACAAGTTCGAGTACCGCCGCGGTTACAAGTTCTCCACGTATGCCACCTGGTGGATCCGCCAGGCCATCACCCGCTCGATCGCCGACCAGGCGCGCACCATCCGCATCCCGGTGCACATGATCGAGACGATCAACAAGCTCAACCGCATCTCGCGCCAGATGCTGCAGGAAATGGGCCGCGAGCCCACGCCCGAAGAGCTGGCCAAGAAGATGGAGATGCCGGAAGACAAGATCCGCAAGGTGCTCAAGATCGCCAAGGAGCCCATCTCGATGGAGACTCCGATCGGCGACGACGAAGACAGCCACCTGGGCGACTTCATCGAAGACACCAGCATCGAGTCGCCGATCGAGGCCACCACCAACCTGGGCCTGATGGAAACCGTGCGCGACGTGCTGGCCGGCCTGACGCCGCGCGAAGCCAAGGTGCTGCGCATGCGCTTCGGCATCGACATGAACACCGATCACACGCTGGAAGAAGTCGGCAAGCAGTTCGACGTCACCCGCGAGCGCATCCGCCAGATCGAAGCCAAGGCGCTGCGCAAGCTGCGTCATCCGACGCGTTCGGAACAGCTGCGTTCCTTCCTCGACCTCGAGTAAGGCGTCACGGCCGCGTGAAAGGGTGCCTGCCGCAAGGGCGGCACCCGGGCCTGCGCTGAACGGACACCCACTGTAGCGCAACGGCACTAAGGCGTTGCTCATCCGCGCCTTTCTAGACTCTCGCCACCGAGTCTCCCCCAAGGCGTCCTGCTTGCACCGTCGTGACCTGCTGAAGTTTGCGTCCCTGTTCCCCCTGCTTGCCGCCTCGGGCGTGAGCGGGGCGGCGGAGCCGTTCGACGCGCAGGCCGTGGTGGCCAAGGCCCGGGCGCTGGCGGCCTCGCCCTTCCGCGCGCCCGAAGGCCAGCTGCCGGCCTCGCTGCGCGGCATCGGCTACGACCAGTACCGCGACATCCGCTTCCGCCCGGCCAAGGCCCTGTGGCGCGGGCAGGGCCTGCCCTTCCAGGCGCAGTTCTTCCACCGCGGCTACCTGTTCATGGACCGCGTGGATCTGTCGGTGGTGCAGGGCGGCCAGGCCTGGCCGATCGCCTACGACCCGGCCCTGTTCGAGTTCGGTCCGCAGCCGGTGCCCTCGGGCGACCTGGGCTTCGCCGGCTTCCGGCTGCATGCGCCCATCAACGTGGCCGGCCGCTTCGACGAGGTCTGCGCCTTCCTGGGCGCCAGCTATTTCCGCGCGGTGGGCCGCGACCAGCGCTACGGCCTGTCCGCGCGCGGGCTGGCCCTGGCCTCGGGCGAACAGCACCCGGAGGAATTCCCGGTGTTCCGCGCCTTCTGGATCGAGCAGCCGGCGGCCGGCGCGACCGCGCTGGTGGTGCACGCGCTGATGGACGGCCCCAGCGCCGCGGCGGCGTTCCGCTTCGAGATCCATCCGGGCGCGGACACCCGCTTCGACACCCGCATGCACCTGTTCCCGCGCGTGGACCTGGATCGCGCCGGCATCGCGCCGCTGACCAGCATGTTCCACTTCACCGACGGCGACGGCCAGCACGTGGACGACTTCCGTCCCGCAGCGCATGACTCCGACGGCCTGGCCCTGCACACCGGCCGCGGCGAACAGGCCTGGCGCCCGCTGCGCAACCCGCCGCGGGTGCGCCTGAGCCACTTCCAGGATACGTCGCCGCGCGGTTTCGGCCTGATGCAGCGCAAGCGCGATTTCGCCGATTTCGCCGACCTCGAAGCCGGCTACGAACATCGCCCCAGCCTGTGGGTCGAGCCGGTCGGCGACTGGGGACCGGGCGCGGTGGTGCTGGTGGAGATCCCGACCGGCCACGAATACCAGGACAACATCGTCGCGTTCTGGCGGCCGGCGCAGCCGCTGGCGGCGGGCCGCGAGCACAGCTTCGAATACCGGCTGCACTGGGGCCCGCCCAAGGCCTGGCAGGACCGCCTGGCCACGGTGGCCGACACCCGCGTCGGCGCCGGCACGCAGCCGGGCCTGCGCCGCTTCGTCGTGGACTTCCAGGGCGCGGCGCTGGACGGCGCGGACAAGCTGCAGGCGCTGGTGGAAACCAGCCGCGGCCAGGTGCTGCGCCCGCAGGCGCAGGCCAACCCCGAAACCGGCGGCTGGCGCATCAGCTTCGAATTCGCGCCCGAAGCCGGCGCCGACGCCGAGCTGCGCGCGCTGCTGCGCGACGGCCGCGAAACCCGTTCCGAAACCTGGCTTTACCGGTGGGCCGCATGAACCTCCCGCACTCCCCGTCTCCCACCTTCCCCGCGGGCGCCGACTGGCTGCCGCCGGAGTCGCCGCTGGCCATGCCGGTGCAGGCGCTGGACCAGCCGGGTGAAACCGATGTGCCCCTGCCCAGCGCACCGCGGCACATGGCGGCGCGCCGGCTGTTCGTGCTCGGCGGCGGCATCGCGCTGACCCTGGCCGCGGCGGTGCCGGTGCTGTCCACCCTGCGTCGCGACGGGCTGGTGCTGCTTGAACTGCTGACGCTGCTCATGTTCCTGGTGCTGTTTGCCTGGATCGCGGTGTCCTTCCTCAGCGCGGTGGCGGGCTTCGTGCTGGTGCTGTCGCGCGGCGACCGCCGGCTGGGCATCGATGCGCCGGCGCTGCCGGTGCTGGCCACGCGCACCGCGCTGCTGGTGCCCACCTACAACGAAGACCCCGCGCGCCTGCTGGCCGGCGTACAGGCCATCGCCGAATCCCTGCACCACACCGGCCAGGCCGCGGCCTTCGACCTTTATGTGCTCAGCGACACCACGCGCCCCGCGATCGCGCAGGACGAGGCCCGCGAGTTCCGCGCGCTGTGCGCGCGCCTGGACGGCGTGGCCAACGTCTACTACCGCCGCCGCGAGCGCAACGTCGGCCGCAAGGCCGGCAACATCGCCGAGTGGGTGCGCCGCTTCGGCGCCGCCTATCCGCAGATGCTGATCCTGGACGCCGACAGCCTGATGTCCGGCGACACCGTGGTGCGGCTGGCGGGTGCGATGGAGCGGCATCCCGACGTCGCGCTGATCCAGACGCTGCCCAGCATCGTCAACGGCCGCACCCTGTTCGCGCGCATGCAGCAGTTCGCCTCGCGCGTGTACGGACCGGTGCAGGCGCACGGCATCGCCTGGTGGCAGGGCGCGGAAAGCAACTACTGGGGCCACAACGCCATCATCCGCACCGAGGCCTTTGCCGCGCATGCGGGCCTGCCCGAACTCACCGGGCCCACGCCTTTCGCCGGCGCGGTGCTGAGCCACGACTTCGTCGAAGCCGCGCTGCTGCGCCGCGGCGGCTGGGCCCTGCACATGGTGCCGGGGCTGGGCGGCAGCTACGAAGAAGGCCCGCCGTCGCTGGGCGACATGCTGATCCGCGACCGCCGCTGGTGCCAGGGCAACCTGCAGCACGGCGGCGTGCTGGGCGCGCGCGGCCTGCACTGGGTCAGCCGCGTGCATCTGGCCATGGGCATCGTGCAGTACCTGGTGTCGCCGCTGTGGGCCATGCTGATGATCGCCGGCCTGGCGATCCCGCTGCTGCAGGGCCTGTTCGGCACCTCGCAGATCAACCTGGATGCCTGGGCCACGCAGCTGTCGTGGCTGGGCAACCGCGACGCGCTGCTGCAGGTGTTCCTGCTGACCATGGCAATGCTGCTGGTGCCCAAGCTGCTGGGCCTGGCTGCCACGATGCGCGACGCCCGCACCCGCCGCGACTGTGGCGGCGTGCTGCGCGCCTCGGCCGGCGTGCTGATCGAATCCCTGCTCACCGCGCTGATCGCGCCGGTGACCATGTACATGCATTCGCGCGCCGTGGCCGAAGTGCTGGCCGGCCAGGACTCGGGCTGGAACCCGCAGCGCCGCGACGACGGCAGCGTGCCCTGGTCCGACCTGGTGCGCGACTACGGCGGCCTGAGCGTGTTCGGCGCCCTGATCGGCGCGATGGCCTACGCCGCCTCGCCGGCGCTGGCGGCGTGGATGCTGCCGGTGATCATCGGCATGGTGCTGGCCATTCCGGTGGCCAAGCTGACTTCGTCGTTGCGCGTGGGCGGCTGGCTGCGCCGCCACCGGCTGCTGATGACGCCGGAGGAGCGCCGGCCGCCGGCGGTGCTGGCGCGGGCGATGCAGTTGCGGCGGCAGCAGCCTGCGGAGGAATTCGCGACCGGGTTGGGCGTGGACGCGACACAAGAGCCCGTCGCCGAACTGGTGTCCTGACGCACGCCGAGGCGGACGGGCCGGGTTGGCGCCCTGATAAGCTATGGCCGCCGTGCAGGGCCTATAGCTCAATGGTTAGAGCAGGGGACTCATAATCCCTTGGTTCCAGGTTCGAGTCCTGGTGGGCCCACCACATGGAAGGTCGGGGTTCGCGCGTCGCTTCGGGCGCTGGCTCGCTTACTGAGGGAGCGGGCGCGGTATTTCGGATAGCGCCCGGCTGGCTGTCTATTTGTCGGGGCAGGGGTAGGCTGCCGATAGAGCGCTTAGTAGGTCCGAGGCGGCATCTTCATGCCCCTTCGCCGGGTTCTCGGCTGCCCACTTGAGAAACACTCTGGCCAACTGAACGTTGTCAGCCTTGTCTGGCCAACATACGGCCTCAAACGGGAGGGCCCAAGCGTTCATGTTGTAACCAGAGCGAAATCCTGCAACGTAAGCCGCGCAAGACAGTTGTGAGCTCGTTTGCGCCGACCCGGAAAGGCCCGAACAGAATTCTTCCAGCTATGACGCCCGCAGCCGCCTCACCGACCTGATGTTCCCCGATGGCAATGGCAACCAGCTCTGGACCTACACGCCCGATGGCCTGCCGGCGACCGTCAACACCTGGAACAACGGCGGCACCACGGTGCTGACCAACAGCTACGTCTACAACAACCGTCGCCTGCTGACGGGCGAGTCCATCGCCCAGCCGGGCTGGTACACCTGGGGCCTGGGCTACGGCTATGACGCCAATGGCACCTTGGCCTCGCAGAGCTACCCGACCGGCCTGATCATCGCCTACGCCCCCAACGCCTTGGGCCAGGCCACCCAAGCCGGCCCCTACGCTACCGGCGTGCAATACCACCCCAACGGCGCGATCAAGCAGTTCACCTACGGCAACGGCCTGGTGCACACGATGGTGCAGAACGCCCGCCAGCTGCCCTACAGCAGCACGGACAGCGGCGGCGCGCTCAGTCAGCAGTACAACTACGACGCCAATGGCAATGTCGAGGCCATTCTCGACAGCCTCGATGGCGCGCGTAACCGCTGGATGGGCTATGACGAGCTTGATCGTCTGACCATGGCCGCCTCGGCCAGCTTCGGCGGCTCCGACCACACGCACCGGTTTACTTACGACGCTCTTGACAACCTGCGCTCTTGGAAACACCCGGGCGTGAAGGACTTCGCGAACTACGACTATGACGTCAACCAACGCCTGACCGGCCTCCGCAACACGGGCGGCACTGCCCTTCACACGATGGCCTACGACGTACAGGGCAACGTCACGTCCAAAGACAGCCAGGGCTTCACGTTCGACTATGGCAACCGCCTGCGGGCCACGACCGGCACGGGCGCGGAGAGCTACCGCTACGACGCCTACGGCCGCCGGGTGCAGACGACCCAGACCGCGAGTGGTGCCCGCACACTGTGGCAGTACGCCCAGAACGGTCAGCTAATGTTCTCGTCTAAGCTGCCGGTGGGCGGCGGCCAAACGACGCATGAGAACGTTTACTTGGGCGGCAGCCTGGTAGCGATCATTGATCACGACTGGCCGAGCAACGCGATTACGGGATTGAAGTACCAGCACACCGACGCCCTGGGCAGCCCGGTGGCGGAGACGAACGCGTCTGGCGTGGTGACGAACCGGATCAAGTACGACCCCTATGGAGGGTCGATCGGCACGGCGGTAAATGGCATGGGCTACACCGGCCATGTGATGGACGCGGGGACTGGGCTCACGTACATGCAGCAGCGCTACTACGATCCCCAGATTGGGCGATTCCTATCGATAGATCCGATCATGTCGGATATCCAAAGTGGATGGAATTTCAACCGGTACAATTACGCAGCCAATAACCCTTACGCGTTCACTGATCCGGATGGACGTCAGATATGTAGACGCACAATAGGGGAGAACTGTTATGTGCCGCCGCCTATGCCGGCACATTGGGGGGGAGGCGGATCTGGTGACTTTCAGCTTGGCGGGTCGGCAAAACCGAGTGCGCGAAACGAATCGAAAGCAAAGAAGGCGTCCGCATACGATGTCGGTGAGTCCGCTGATGGCTGCGGCGGTTTGGACGATTATTGTGGGCCGCAATGGCGTGATGGCAGCAATTTAAGGGAAGCACTACTTTGGTCAGCTGGAGGCGGGGTCGCCGCCGAAGCACAGCTCATCTACAGAACTGGAAAGCAAGGTCTAAAAGCTGGTACCGGCGCTGCGGCAGCCACATGGAAGAACATCAGCTTCGACGGCCCCAACGGTGGTGGAAAACATCTCAATGGAAGGCTTTTTGGCGCGCGATGGAAAGGTGGTGTTTATGGAGTGCGCCTTGATCTTCACGAGATCAGAAAATATGGACCCCGGCCGGTTCTGCATATAAACTACGGCCCATCAAATTTGCCGGAAAGCAAGCAAGGGCACCTGATACTCTTCGATTTTAATAAGCTGCCTTGGTAGACGCGCGTTATGGACGAAGTCAGCAACCAGTTACGGCATATCGGCGAGTCCTTGGCTCGGCTGGTCGCGAGTGAGCCTACTGACAAGCGAACGCTTGAGGAATGGATGACCCGATCACGTCTGCTGGCAGACGATGCGGATCGGCTGGTGCGTCAAGGAGTAGGCATGCCCGAGCTTTTCTATCACTATCTGTTTGATGCTGACATACGCCTAAAGGACAAGCGCTATTCGCACATTCAGATGCCAAGAGTAATTCGGTTGGCAAAAATGTTGAGCTCGGGGAGTTTGGACGGAGTCGACGACATTTAATTGTCGTCATCGTTTTAGCTCTCTTTCGGAGAGCCCTGACATCGTGGAATCTAAGATTCCCTGAGCTGACTCATTGCCCCTTCCCCGTGACGTGCACCAAAAGACCTCACCTCAACCTCACGGGGGTATTCGGCGGGTCCGATGATCGTCGCAATCGAAGCCCACTTAAGTTGGAGCCGAAGCGAGACCGAACCGGAAATACTTTGGGAGCATGCGGGCGCCGCAGAAGGCGAAGGATTCCGCGTGTAGAGCCTTTCAGCCGATCTATGTGACGGCTGGTGGGACCTATACCTCGCCCCAGGGATTTCCACCCGGCCCAGCGTGCCTGCCGGAACGCGACAACGAGGCGGATGAAGCGTCCAGAAGTGTTGAGGGCGAAACACTGACGCTCGCCTGCCTCCTGCTCGGGGCGTGAGGGTTGGGCGCCCCCCTTACACAGGCCGGGCTTGTAACGGCCGAAGCGCTGGCCAACCCAAATGTGTCGTGCTCGATCGGTGGTCGGGTATCCTCACCAATCAGCCTTCGCTGCCCAACGATTTGCGGGTACCTGAGCGGGTACGGGAGCCCCGGGGCTGCAGAGAACATCAAGCCCGTCCCGTTCCCGGCAATCGTCTCGAAAGTGAGTAAGAATGCGAGTAACAAGGCAAGTCTCCGCAAGAATAGTTCCGAAAGATCAATAGCCTACAATGGATATGCGGTTGCTGGTGGGCCCACCAAGTTCATGCGCAGCGGTCTGCTGTCGGATCGAGCGAACAGCCTAAGCCGTGTGAGTTGTTCTTCCGATTTTCTTGATCGCTCTTACGGGACAATGCGGAAAACCCTCAGCCCCACGTCGCCCCCACTTGTCCCGTTAGCAACGCCCTACAGCTTTTGCGACACACGTCGCATCCCGCCCGCGCCGCCGCAGTATTCCCGTAACCGACGCCCCCCATGCTGTCGGGCTGTAACCGGGGATACACCATGCACCGCCACCACCCACGCCACGCCTTGGCCCTCGCCCTGATGCTCGCGGTCGCCGCCGGCTGTTCGCAGGAAGCGCCGACGCCTGCGGCATCGTCCACTACGCCCCCGGCGCAGGCCCCCGCTGCGCCGACGCCGCCGGCCATCACCGACGAGGCCGGCCTGCGCGCCGCCGCTGCCAAGGCGCTGGCCGAACAGCGCATCTACACCCCCGCCGGCGACAACGCGATCGAGCACTACCTCGCGCTGCGGTCGCTCAAGCCGGACGACGGCGCACTGGCCATCGCCCTGCTCGAGCTGCTGCCCTACGCGCTGATCGGCAGCGAACAGGCCCTGGCCCGCGGCGACCTGGGCGAAGCGCGTCGCCTGCTCGACATCGTCGAGCGGGCCGACCCGCAGGCACCCGCGTTGACGCGCCTGCGCGACAGCCTGGTCGCCGCCGAAGCCGCGGCGGTGCAGCGTGCGGAGGCCGAAGCGCAGGCCCTGGCCGCCCGTGAAGCGCAGGCTCTGGCTGATGCCGAGGCCGCGCGGACCGCAGCGGCCACGCAAGCCGCCGCACCTCCACCGACCGCGCCCACGGCCACTCAACCTGCGCAGGCCACCACGACGGCGTCGCCCGCGATCACGACACCCGCGCCCGCCACCGCCGGGCCCGCGCCCGCCGCGGCCCCACCCACACCACCGCCGGCACCGCAGACCGCGGCCGCCGCACCGGCACCCGCGCCCACCGCATCCGCCCCCGCCGCACGCGCCGCCATTCCCCGCCTGCTCAGCGCCCCCAGCCCGCGCTACCCGCTGATGGCGCAGCGCCGCAAGCTCGAAGGCGACGTCACCGTAGAGTTCACCATCCAGCCCGACGGCAGCGTCGCGGCGCCGCGCGTGGTCTCGACCACCTCGCCCGGCCAGTTCGAGGAAGCCGCGCTGGTCGCCGCCTCGCGCTGGCGCTTCGAAACCGGCCCCGCGCCGGTCAAGACCACGCGCGTCGTCCAGTTCCGTCTGCCCCGCAGCTGATCGCGCGCGAGTCGCAATGCCCCTGGCCCCGCAACTGATCAGAGGAAGGGCAGGGCGGCCGCTTGACATGCAAATGCGAATCATTATCATCAAAGCCGTCCACCCCAGGAGGCTGCCATGGCCATGATCCGTCCCCGCGATCCCCAGCCCGTCGTGCCGCCGCAGCCGCAGGCCGCGCCCGCGCCCGCGACGCAGACTCCCGCCGACCAGGCGCAGTTCGACAGCCGCGAGCTGATGCGGGGCGCCCGCGAGGTGCTGATCCGCCACGCCGGCCAGGTCTACCGCCTGCGCCACACGCGCAACGACAAGCTGATCCTGGTCAAGTAAGTCCCTCTCTCTCCCCGGTCGCCCGCCCCAGATCGCTGGACGCCAGCCCCGCCGGCCCACCCGGGAACATCCCATGGTGCCGATCCTTTCGCGCGACCCGATCACCGCGCCTGCCGCGCCCGGCCTGTCGGCCTGCACGCCCGAAGCGCTGTCGGCGCTGGGCCCCTTGCTGTGCCTGCACGATGCCGCCGACCCGCACCTGCTGTCGGGCTGGACCCGCGCCGTGCGCGTACACGCCGCCATCCGCCTCGACAGCGACGGCCCCTGCGAATCGCTGCACTTCTACGATGCCTGCGGCCAGGCCTGCTGGCGCCTGCACCTGCTGCCCGACAGCGACTGCCACGCTTGGGAACACCTGCTGGCCCGCCTGCCGGTGCACACCGACGGCGACGCCGCGCCCCGCACGGGCCTGTTCGGCAGGAAGCACGCCGCAGCCCCGCGCTGGCGCGCCTGCGCGCTGCGCCTGCACGCGCTGCCCGAAGAGCGCAGCCCGCTGCGCCTGGCGGCCACCGATGTGCGCCTCTCGCCCCTCGGCCGTGGCTGCGCGCAGCGCCTGATCCGCCAAGCCGGCTAGAATCGCCCGAGCACACCGCCCGGGGCAGACGTGATCCAGATCGACGGCATTTCTTTCGGCTACCGCAGGAACCGGCTCTACCAGGATTTTTCGCTGCAGCTGGCCGAGCCGGGCGTGTACGGCGTGTTCGGCCGCAACGGCAGCGGCAAGTCCACCCTGCTCAAGATGCTGGCCGGCCTGCTTTTCCCGCAGCGCGGCCGCATCCGCGCGCTGGGCCACGAACCCCGGCGCCGGCATCCGGACTACCTGGCCCAGGTCTACCTGGTGCCGGAAGAATTCCACCTGCCCAACCTCAGCGCCCGCGCGCTGGCGCGCACGCATGCCGGCTTCTACCCGCGCTTCTCGGCCGCCGCCTTCGCCGACTACCTGCGCGTGTTCGAACTGGCCGACGACCACGCCTTCGGTGAAATGAGCCTGGGCCAGAAGAAGAAGGCCGCGATGGCTTTCGCGCTGGCCACCTTCACTCCGCTGCTGCTGCTCGACGAGCCCACCAACGGCCTGGACATCCTGGGCCGCGACCAGTTCAAGGACATCGTGGCGCGGCCCGAGCAGCGCCAGCGCACCGTGCTGATCAGCACGCACCAGGCGCACGACCTGGAGCGCATCATGAGCCACATCCTGTTCATCGATACGGCAGCGCTGGCGCTGTCGGCCACGATGGCCCAGCTGTCGCAGGCGCTGACCATGGGCGTGGCCCCGGATGCTGCGGCCCTGGCGGCCATGCCCGAGCCGATCTACAGCGAGCCCATGGGCGACCAGCGCGCCTACGTGGCCGCCAACCCGGGCCAGGCCGCGGGCACCGTGCACCTGGAGCTGCTGTGCAAGGCGCTGAGCCGCAACAAGGACGGCGTGCTGGCCGCCCTGCGCGCCGCGCAGCGGGAGCCGGGCCATGTTTGACCTGCGCCGCTTCCTCCGCCTGGCCGCCGCGCAGTGGGCGGAGTACCGCAAGACCTACGCCTGGTTCCTGGGCATCGGCATCATCGTGCACTTCGTGCTGGTGCTGGCGCTGCTGTCCGGCGACGGTTTCCGCATGCTCAACACCGACGGGCAGGGTGCGATCTATTTCGCCGGCCTGTACCTGACCGCGCCGATCTTCGCGGCGCGCTATTTCCAGGCCATGTCGCGGCCCGAGTCGGCGCTGGTGGCGCTGATGCGGCCCGCCTCGGCCTTCGAGAAGTGGCTGCTGGCGCTGATCGTGGTGGCGGTGGCGTATCCGGTGGCGTACACGCTGGCCTATTACGTGTGCAACGTCCCCGCGTCTTGGCTGGCCGCCACGGCGGCGTCCGAAGAATTGGCGCGGCAGGCGGGGGCCGCCGGTACCTATCCGGTCGACAGCCTGCAGCCGGCCAGGTTCCGGCTGTTCCATGTCTGGAACGAGTTGGAAGGCGCGCTGGACTGGACGCCGGTGCTGCTCAGCCTCACCGCGGTGCAGGCCTTCGGCGTGCTGGGCAGCCTGTACTTCCGCAGCATGCCCTTCATCAAGACCATACTCGCGGGCTTCGTGCTGCTGTTGTTGAGCATCCTGGTGTCGGCGGTGCTGCAGGGCCGGCCGGAGACGTTCTTCGGATTCTGGCGCGACAACGCCGTGATCGGCGGCTGGCAGGCGGTGTACGTGCCGCTGGTGTGGTTCGGGGTGCCGGCGCTGCTGTGGCTGGGCTGCCTGTTCGCCCTGCGGGAAAGGGAGCTGGCCTGATGAAATTCACCACCGCCAGTTTCCTCGCCGCTGCGGCCTTGTTCCTGGGCGCGATGGCGCTGCCGCGCTTCGAGGAGCCGCCGCCGGAATCCCGCTCGCTGGATTTCAGCGGCGTCGACACCCTGCGGGTGGATTCGACGCTGCAGGCCAACGTCGTGTTTTCCCGCGGCGCGCCGCAGGTCAGCCTGCCGATGACCGAGGACGCCACGCTCACCGTACAGCGCGAGGGACGCGTGCTGGTCATCAAGGCCACCGGCAGGCCCTATCACGACCTGCAGATCACCGCGCCGATCGACCTGGCCCGGGTCGAGGGCGGCAATCTCTCGCTCACCGCGAAGGTCCCCATGCAGTCGCTGGCCGTGGCCAGCACGGACCAGGTGGACTGGGAAGGTGACATCGCCGAGCTCCAGGTGCGTGCCGCGCGCCCGGCCAGCCGCTGCCCCCACCGGGATTGCTACGGTGGCGTCAACATCGAGGATGGCCGTATCGGCCAGCTGGACGTGTCCATCACGGCAGGCGTGGTGATCCTCGGCGCGCCCGACGACGTGGGCACCGCGCGCCTGCGGCTGGGTCCGAAGGCCCGCTTCACGCTGTCCAACGCCACGCGCCTGGCCGATGTGCAGCTGCTGCCCTACGACGCCGCCGAAACGCCACCCGCCCCGGCCCCCGAAACACCAGCCGCCCCCACGAAGATCGCCGAATGAGCCTGCTCGAATCCGTCGAACACCAGACCGGCCCCGAGCCGCGCTTCACCATCCTGTGGCTGCACGGCCTGGGCGCCGACGGCCATGACTTCGCGCCGATCGTGCCCGAACTGCTGCGCGTGGGCTGGCCCGAGCTGCGCTTCGTGTTCCCGCACGCGCCCGTGCGCGCGGTGACCATCAACAACGGCGCGCGCATGCGCGCCTGGTACGACATCCGCAACTTCGATCTCGACCAGCGCGCCGACGAGACCGGCGTGCGCGAGTCGATCGCCCAGGTCGAGGCCCTGATCGCGCGCGAAGGCGAACGCGGCGTGCCGCCGGACCGCATTATCCTGGCCGGCTTCTCGCAGGGCGGCGCGATCGCGCTGGCCGCGGGCGTGCGGCGCGAGGCGGCGCTGGGCGGCATCCTGGCGCTGTCCACCTACCTGCCGATGGCCTCGACCACCGCCGCCGAGGCCACGCGCGCCGGGCTTTCCACGCCGGTATTCATGGCGCACGGCCAGCTGGACCCGGTGGTGCCCGAAAGCCTGGGCCAGCGCAGCCGCGACGCGCTGCTGGCGCTGGGCATGCAGATCGACTGGCGCAGCTACGCCATGCCGCACAGCGTCTGCGCCGAGGAAGTGCGCGACGTCGGCGACTGGCTGCAGCAGCGTTTCCTGGCGGCCTGAGCGCGCAGCCTGGGGCATACTTCGCCGATGAAACTGCTCCTGGTCGACGACGAACCCTTGGCCCGCCAGCGCCTGGCCGGCCTGCTGGCCGAGATCGGCGGCCACGAGATCGCCGGTGAGGCCGGCAATGGCCGCGAAGCGGTCGAGCGCGCGGAAACCCTGGGCGTGGACGTGGTCTTCCTGGACGTGGCGATGCCGGTGATGGACGGCCTGGAGGCCGCGCGCCACCTCGCCGGCCTGGCCTCGCCGCCGGCGCTGGTGTTCTGCACCGCCTTCGACCAGCACGCGCTGGCCGCGTTCGAAGCCGCCGCGGTGGACTACCTGGTCAAGCCGGTGCGCGCCGAGCGCGTGGCCGAGGCCCTGGAGCGGGCCCGCCGCCAGCGCGCCGCGCAGCAGCTGCCGGCGCTGCCGCCGGCCAGCCGCGAGCGCCGCCGCAGCCACCTCAGCGCGCGCCTGCGCGGCAGCCTGCGCCTGATTCCGGTGGACGACATCCACTACCTGCAGGCCGAGGAAAAATACGTCGTGGTGCACCACGGCCGCGGCGAGGACCTGATCGAGGAATCGCTCAAGTCGCTGGAGCTGGAATTCGCCGACCGCTTCCTGCGCATCCACCGCAACTGCCTGGTGGCCAGCGACGAATTCGCCGAGCTGCGGCGTTCCACCGATGGCCAGGTGCATGCCATCCTTCGCCACGGCAAGGCGCCGCTGGAAGTCAGCCGCCGCTGCCTGCCGCTGCTGCGCGAGCGGCTCAAGCATCTCTGAGGGGAGAGGACCGATGCAGAAGATCCGATTGGCCACGCGCGAGAGTGCGCTCGCGCTCTGGCAGACCAACGACGTGGCCCAGCGCCTGCGCGCCGCGCACCCGGGCCTGGAGGTCGAGCTGGTGCCGATGACCACGCGCGGCGACCAGGCCATCGACCAGCCGCTGGTGGAGATCGGCGGCAAGGGCCTGTTCCTGAAGGAACTCGAGATCGCCATGCTGGAAGGGCGCGCCGATGCCGCCGTGCATTCGCTCAAGGACGTGCCGATGGAGCTGGACGGGCCGTTCGAGCTGGCCGCCGTGCTCGAGCGCGCCAATCCCTTCGATGCCTTCGTGTCGGTGAAGTACGAAGCCTTCGAGGAGTTGCCCTACGGCGCGCGCGTGGGCACCTCGTCGCTGCGCCGCCAGGCCCTGCTGCGCGCGCATCGCCCCGACCTGGTGCTGGTGGACCTGCGCGGCAACGTCAACACGCGCCTGGCCAAGCTCGACGCCGGCGACTACGACGCCATCGTGCTGGCCTGCGCCGGCCTGGAGCGCCTGGGCCTGGGCGAACGCATCCGCGAACGCCTCGGCGCGCCGCGCTTCATCCCGGCCGCCGCGCAGGGCGCGGTGACGGTCGAATGCAAGCAGGGCGACGCGGCCGTGATCGAACTGATGTCGGTGCTGGAACACGGCCCCACGCGCGCCTGCGTGCGCGCCGAGCGCACCATGACCCGCCTGCTCGGCGGCAGCTGCCGCGTGCCGATCGCGGCCTTCGCCAGCATCAACAAGGACCGCATGTCGCTGGAAGGGCTGGTCGGCAACGCCGCCGATGGCACCACGGTGCGCGGCTACGCCAGCGGCCCGGTGTCCGAGCCCGACAAGCTGGGCGAACAGGTGGCCGACATGCTGGTGGCGCGCGGCGCCGATGCCCTGCTGCCCTGAGCGGGCTCAGTAGTACAGCATCACCAGGTGCCGCGCCTCGGCGAAGAACAGCCAGCGCTCCACCATCGCCCCCAACAGCGCCGCCACGGCCGCCAGCGCCAGCAGCGGCGCGGCCAGCGGCGGCAGCACCAGGCAGACGATGCAGGCCGCGGCCGGCACGCCGGCGAACAGCAGCAGCGCCAGTCGCCGCAGCCGGCGCGAATGCTTGCGTGCCAGCACGTAGCCCATCTCGGTGGTGAGGTAGTTGGCTTCGGTATGCGGCCGCTCGAACACGGTGGCCGTGCGGTCGGACGGAAGTCCCAGGGCCGAGGCGCGCGTCACCGGTGACGGGCCGCGATCGATGTCGCGCCAGTAGCGCCGCTTCAGCACCGCCAGCACCACGGCCAGCACCAGCAGCACCAGCGCCGAAAGTTCCTGCAGGGGCGCGAACGCGGACTGCACCGCCACCGTCGCCAGGCCGCCGGTGAGCAGCGCAAACAGCAGGTAGCCCGGCAGCACCGCGCGGTGGTGCCAGGCCGGGATCGGCGTGAGCGAGGCATAGATCATCGCCGTGCAGGCCACCGTGGCCAGCGACAGCAGCACCAGCGCGCCACCCAGCCACGGCGACCACGCCGCGAAATCCCCGCGCCCGCCCCACAGCATCGCCATCAGCCCCAGCCACGGCAGGAAGCTCGCGATCGCCAGCACCCCCTCGCGCGACAGCCAGCTGGTGCGCCACTGGCTGAAGGCGCGCCAGGCCCGCAGCGGCTTGCCCAGGTGCAGGGTGGAGCTGAGCAGTCCGATCGCCACCGGCAGCACCGCCAGCGTCAGCAGCCACGACAGCGGCAGCAGCGAGGGCAGGGAGCGCGGCGCCAGCAGGCCGCCGGCGGCCCAGATCCAGATGCCGTAGCCCAGGCCCGACAGCGTGGTGAAGAAGATGACGGAGAAGGCCGGATGCATGTCAGCGGCTCAGGGCGCGGTCGAGCCAGCGCAGCAGCGGGTTGAGCTGCGTGCTGTCCAGGGTTTCGGCGGCTGGGCTGGGCGCAGCGGTGACTTCGTCGGCGGGGCCGGCGCGGCGAGGTCGCTGCGGCAGGTAGCGGTTCACCGGTGCATAGCCCAGCTCGGGCATCAGGGCCACGCCGCCGCGCTGCTGCACCAGCTGCGACACCGCCGAGTCCGGATCGCCCAGGTCGCCGAAGTGCCGCGCCTTGGTCGGGCAGGCCTGCACGCAGGCGGGCTGGCGCGATTCTTCGGGGATCGATTCGTTGTAGATGCGGTCCACGCACAGGGTGCACTTTTTCATCACGCCCTCGACCGCGCTGTACTCGCGCGCGCCGTAGGGGCAGGCCCAGCTGCACAGCTTGCAGCCGATGCACTTGTCCTCGTCCACCAGCACGATGCCGTCCTCGGCGCGCTTGTAGCTGGCGCCGGTGGGGCAGACGGTGACGCAGGCCGGCGTTTCGCAGTGCAGGCAGCTGCGCGGGAAGTGCAGGGTGCTGGCCGGCTGCTGCGGCGTGGCCGCCAGCTCGTAGCTGTGCACGCGGTTGAACCAGACGCCGGTGGGGTCCTTGCCGTACGCGTTCTCGTCAGTGAGCGGACCCGCAATGCCGCCCGCGTTCCACTCCTTGCACGACACCGCGCAGGCGTGGCAACCCACGCAGGTGTCGAGATCGATCACCAGGCCCAGCTTCTTTTTCGCCGGTGGCGGCAGCGTGGTCATCGGCGCGGAGTCGTGGTCATGGGCGGGCCTTGCGGAAGCCGGCGCCGTAGCGCAGCGGGGCATTGTTTTCGGGGCCGTCGCCCACGGGCGCGAACTGCGGCAGCGTGTCTTCGCCGGCGTCGGCGCGGTGCAGCGACACGCGCAGGTCGAACCACGCCGCCTGTCCGGTCACCGGGTCGGCATTGGCGTAGTCGCTGTCGGGCAGCACGTCGGAAATCAGGTGGTTGAGCAGGAAGCCCTTCTTCGACTCGGGCGCATCCTTGGCCAGCTTCCACGCACCGCGGCGCTTGCCGATCGCGTTCCAGGTCCACACCGTGTCGGGCTGCACGTTGGCCACCGCGCGGCACTGCACGGTGATGCGGCCGTGGTGCGAATCCACGTGCACCCAGTCGTCGTCGGCCAGGCCGTGGCGGGCGGCGGTGTCCGGGTGCAGGTAGAGGTAGTTGCGCGCGGTGATCTGCCGCAGCCAGGCGTTTTGCGAGCCCCAGGCGTGGTACATGAAGGGCGGCCGCTGCGTCACGGCGCTTAGCGGGAAGCGCGTGGGTTCGAGCTGCGCGCCTTCGAAGGGTTCGTACCAGATCGGCAGCGGGTCGAAATACTGCGCCACGCGGGCGCGCTCGCGCTCCGGCGGCTGCACCGGCCCGTGGCCCTGCGCGGCCAGGCGGAACTTCTGCAGCGTCTCCGAATACAGCTGCAGCACCACCGGCTCGGCCTTGGCGATGAAGCCCATGCCCTGCGACCACTGCAGGTAATCGCGGTTGGCCATCTTGAAGTAGCGGCCCGAGGCCGGCACCTCGGCCTGCCAGAAGCCGCCGTGCTCGCGATAGCGGTCCAGCTGCCGCGGGTTGGGCGGGCCCTTGCCATGCTGGCTGCCGTCGCCGCGCCAGCCGGCCAGCAGGCCCACGCCGGGCGCACGTTCGTGGTTGACGATGTAGTCGGCGTAGTCGGCATAGCGCGGCGTGCCGTCGTCCCTGAGCAGCGCCGGCAGCCCGATGCGCGCGCCCAGGTCCAGCAGCACCGACTGGAAGCCGCGCACGTCGCGCGTTCCGCCGGTGCTGCCGAGGGCGCCGGCGCCGTGGCTGCGGCCCTGGTCGGCGGCGTCCAGCACCGGGTGCCGGATCGCATCGGCGGCGCGGTCGGCATCCGAGATCGGCCGGTCCAGCAGCGAGATCGCGTCGAAGCGTTCCAGGTACGTGGTGTCGGGCAGCACCAGGTCGGCGTAGGCGACCATCTCGCTTGAATAGGCGTCGGAGTAGATGATCTTCGGGATGCGGTATTCGCCGTCGGGGCGCTTGTCGGTGAGCCAGCGCATGGTCTCGCCGGTGTTCATCGCCGAGTTCCAGCTCATGTTGGCCATGAACAGGAACAGCACGTCCACTTCCTGCGGATCGCCGGCCCAGGCGTTGCGGATCACGGTGTGCAGCATGCCGTGCACGGCCAGCGGGTAGCGCCAGGAATAGGCGTGGTCCAGTCGCCGCGGCTGGCCCTGCGCATCCACCAGCAGGTCTTCGGGGCCGTGGATGAAGCCCAGCGGCGGCGCATCCAGTGCGCCGTTGGCCAGTCGCGTGCGGCCCGGCCGGTTGGCCGGCGGGATCGGCCGCGGGAAGGGCGGCTGGTAGCGGAAGCTGCCCGGCGTATCCACCGCGCCCAGCAGCAGCTGCAGCAAATGCAGCGCGCGGCAGGTGTGGAAGCCGTTGCTGTGCGCGCTGATACCGCGCATGGCGTGGAAGGCGACCGGGCGGCCGACCATGGTCTTGTGTTCGCGGCCGTGCGTGTCCGTCCACGCGATCGGCAGTTCCACCGGTGCATTGAACGCGGCCGCCGCCAGCTCACCGGCAATGCGGCGGATGGTGGCCGCCGGCACGCCGCAGCGTTCGGCCACCGCGTCCGGCGCGTACTGCGGATCCAGGTAACGCTGCGCCATCAGCTGGAACACCGGCACCGCGCGACGGCCGTCCGCCAGCGTGTGCTCGCCGACGATCGCCGGCGACAGGTCGGTGCCTTCGGCGCTGGCGAGGGCCTGCGCGGTGCGGTCCCAGCACAGCGCGCGGCCCTCGGCATCGCGCGCGAACAGGCCATCGTCGGCGGCGCCCGGGTCGTGCACCACCAGCCAGTGTGCGTTGGTGTAGCGCACCAGGTAGTCCAGGTCGACCTTGTCGGCCTTGAGCAGTTCATGGATCAGCGCAAACGCAAACAGGCCGTCGGTACCGGGCCGGATGCCGATCCACTCGTCCGCGATGGCGCCGTAGCCGGTGCGCACGGGGTTCACCGCCACCACTTTCGCGCCGCGGCCCTTCATGTGGCCCAGGCCCAGCTTGATCGGGTTGGAGTCGTGGTCTTCGGCCACGCCCCAGAGCATCAGGTATTTCGCATGCTCCCAGTCCGGCTCGCCGAACTCCCAGAAGCTGCCGCCCAGCGTGTACAGGCCGCCTGCCGCCATGTTCACCGAGCAGAAGCCGCCATGCGCGGCGTAGTTGACGGTGCCGTACTGCTGCGCCCACCAGCCGGTGAGCGCCTGCGACTGGTCGCGGCCGGTGAAGAAGGCCAGGCGGTCCGGGTCGCGCGCGCGCGTTTCCGACAGCCAGCCGGCGGCCAGGGCCAGGGCCTGGTCCCATTCGATCTCGCGGAACTTGCCTTCGCCACGCTCGCCCACGCGCAGCAGCGGCTTGTCCAGCCGCGCCGGCGAGTAGTGCTGCATGATGCCGGCCGAACCCTTGGCGCAGAGCACGCCGCGGTTCACCGGATGGGCCGGGTTGCCCTCGATGTAGCGGATGCGGCCCCCGCTCAGGTGCACGTTGATGCCGCAGCGGCAGGCGCACATATAGCAGGTTGTCTGCTTGACCTCGTCGCCGACGGGCTTCTGCAGGTTCAGGACGGGCTCGCGCATGGGCGGCATTGTGCCCCGCGCGGCCCGATCCCGCGAGCGCGGGCTAGTTCGGCGCGGTGATCCTGATGGCCGGATCGTTGAAGTCGCGGTAGCGGATCTGGTACCGGAACGCCGACGTGCCGTCGGACCGGGTCTGGATCTGGATCGGCAGCCCGCTGGCCTTCGACACCCAGGTCAGGGTTTCCACGGGCTTGCCGTCGACCTGGGACGTGAAGTGGTAAACCCGCGCGGGCTCACCGGCGTCGCTGGCGTCGGTCCGCTGGGTGACCGCGATGCCCTTGGCGAGTTCGTCCAGCGCCCGTTGGTTGCGGTAGCGGCTGGGATCGGCCTGCTCGGGCAACGGCACGGCCATCACCCGGCCGCCGATGTCCAGGTGCATCGTGCGGCCGATGATGACCTGCCGCACGCCACCCTGCGGCGTCACCGCGTAGCGGTCCGGGGCCACGAACTCGAGTTCGGTCATCACCTTGCCCGTGGCCAGGTCGGTCATGCTGGCGCGGAAACTGGTGGCCTGGATGAACTTGCCATAGGCAGCCTTGAGGTCGGCCGCGGCATCGGCGCGCGCGGGGCCGGAAGCGGCGAGCGTGCCCACGAGCAGGGCGAGGCTGGCGAACAGGGTTTTCATGGGGGATCTCCGGCGCTTGGAGGGAAGGCGCGCCGATGCCATGCTAATCGTATCTCCGCCGCCCTTCCGGACAATCACGCCATGGACCGCTACGAGCGCATCCTCGCCCTGCACCGCAGCCTGAAGTCGGCGCGCTATCCGGTGCCGATCAAGGGCCTGATGGAAGAGTTGGCCTGTTCGCGCGCCACGCTGTACCGCGACATCGCCTTCCTGCGCGACGCCCTGGGCGCGCCGATCGAGAGCGAAGGCGAGGGCAGCATCCGCTACGACGAGAAGGAAGCCGAGCGCTTCGAGCTGCCGGGCCTGTGGCTCAATTCCGACGAACTGCACGCGCTGCTGGCCGCGCACCAGCTGCTCGACCGCACCGGCCAGGGCGTGCTGTCCAGCGCGCTGGCGCCGCTGAAGGGCCGCATCGAGTCGCTGCTGGCGCAGCAGGCCGGCGGCAAGCGCTGGCCGGTCGAGCGCGTGCGCGTGATCGCCAGCGGCGTGCGCCGCCGCGACGAGCTGGCCTTCCGGCTGGTGGCCAGCGCGGTGCTCGAACGCCGCCAGCTCGAGTTCGACTACCTGGCCCGGTCCACCAACGAGCGCACGCACCGCAAGGTGGCGCCGCAGCGGCTGACGCACTACAAGGACAACTGGTACCTGGACGCCTGGGACGAGGAGCGCGAGGGCCTGCGCAGCTTCTCGGTGGACCGCGTGCAGCATGCCAGGCTGCTGGACGCGCCCGCGCGCGACCTGCCCGACAGCGAACTCAACCAGCACCTGGCTTCCAGCTACGGCATTTTTTCGGGCACGCCGAAGGGGATCGCCACGATTGTGTTCTCGGCCAAGGCGGCACGCTGGGTCGCGGACGAACACTGGCATTCCAAGCAGGAAGGCCGCTTCCTGCCCGACGGCCGCTACGAGCTCAAGCTGCCCTACAGCCACGCCAAGGAACTGCTGATGGACGTGCTGCGCTACGGCGCCGACGCCGAAGTGACCGAGCCCGAATCCTTGCGCCAGCAGGCGCGCACCCTGCTGCAGCTGGCGCTCAACGCTTACGAGCGCTGAGCCGCGCGCTTATTGGAAGCCGGGCTGGCCGACCTGGTCGGCGCTCTGCGGCACGCGCTGCAGCTTGGCCGGGTCATAGCCCCAGGCGGTGAATTTCGCACGCAGTTCCTGGTACTTGGCGTCGTCCATCTGCGGCTCGCGCGAGAACACCCAGGCCAGGTTGCGCTTGGGGTGGCCGATGAGGGCCCAGGAATAGTCGGGCGCCACTTCGAGCACCAGGTAGTCGGCGCGCACCAGCCCGCCGAAGAAGGCGATCTTCCACTGCGCATTGTTGGTGCCGGGCACCACGGTGGCCACGCCGTTCATCGTCTTCTCGGGCTTGTCGAAGCCCTTGCGGTAGGCGTAGACGTTGCCGATGCGGCCGTCCTCGCGCAGCGTGTAGATGTCGGCGGTGGCGACCTTGCCCTTCTCGGCGAAGTAAGGAATGTTCGCGATCACCCACCAGCGGCCCATGTAGCGGTCCAGGTCGACGACGGCGGTGGATTCGAGCGGGGGCATGGCCTTCTCTCCGGTGCTGGCGCAGGCGGCGAGCAGCATCAGGCCGGGGAGGAGCAGGGCGAGGGCGGCGCGGCGCATGGCGGGCATCCAATGCAGGGAAGGCCAGTGTCGGCGTGCGGGTTTGAACGTGGCGTCAAGACGCGTGGGAAGTGTTCAGCAAACGACAGGGCGCGAGGCTCGCGCCCTGTCGCGGGGAGGGCGCTGCCGCTCAGGGTTCGATCGGATCTTCCGAGGTGGTGAGCGGAATGCAGTTGGTGCCGCCCGGCGAGCAGAAGTACAGGTTGCCGGAGCTGTCGACATAGATCGGGCCGGTGCCGACCTGGACCAGCGGGCCATCGGCCAGCGCCGGAGCGGCGCAGCAGGCCAGCACGAGGGCAATCAGGGCAGTGCGGGTGAACTTCTTCATGGACAGTTCCTTGCAAGGGTCACGGAGCGTGACGTCCCGACTATGGCGGCTGGCGCACACGCGGAAGGCCGGCGGGCAAGACTTGTCCGCTTGCAGTCACCCCGTGAGCGATGCCGTCTGCGTCTTCACGCGCGCCCCGGTTCCGTGTCTCGGGCCGTGAGACGGGCCTTGGCCACGATGGCTCCACCCGCCACGGAGAGCCCGCCATGCCAAGCCTGCCTGTTGCCCTGATCCGCGCCGCCGACCTGCCCGACCCCCGCCTGGCCCGCACCCTCTGGCAATGGCTGGCGCTGGGGCTGGCAACGCTGGCGCTGCTGCCCGCGGCCCGGGGCAGCACCCTGCTGCTGGGCTACGCCCCGTTCTGGCTGTTCGCGCCCGCCCTGGCCCTGCTGCTGGTCCACCGCCATGCCCTGGTGGCGGCGTGGCGTGCGCGCCTCGTCCGCGCCACGCCACGCCGTCGCCGGCGCAGCCTGGACGTCCAGGCCCGCCGGTCCCGCAAGCCCGCCCGCCCGGGCCTGGCAGTGATGCCGCTGCGGGGCATGCCCGGGCGCTGAGGCCCGGCTACCATGACTTTGTACCTACGGCCACGCTGCGGGAGGGCATGCTAGCGTCAGCGGCTTATACCGCCCGACAGGGGATTCCCATGCGTCGCACCACTCTGGCCTGGCTCGTCGCCGGCGCCCTCACCGCTTCTTTCGCCGCCTACGCCCAGACTCCGACCATGCATACCGCCGTCACCGACGATCCCAACCTCTGGCTCGAGGACGTCGAGGGCGACCGCGCCCTGGACTGGGTCCGCGCCCGCAACGCGGTGTCGGAGCAGCAACTGGCCAAGGCGCCGGGCTTCGAAGCGCTGCGCAGCGACCTGCTGGCCATCCTCGATTCGAATGCGCGCATCCCCTACGTGGGCAAGATGGGCGACTACTACTACAACTTCTGGCGCGACAAGCAGAACCCGCAGGGCGTCTGGCGCCGCACCACCCTGGCCGAGTTCCGCAAGGACGCGCCCAAGTGGGAGGTGCTGCTCGACATCGATGCCCTGGGTAAGGCCGAAGGCACCAACTGGGTCTGGGGCGGCGCCGAGTGCCTGCGTCCCGAGTACGACCGCTGCCTGGTCAACCTGTCCCGCGGCGGCGCCGACGCCACCGTGACGCGCGAGTTCGACGTGTCCGAGCGGGCCTTCGTCAAGGGCGGCTTCGAGCGTCCGGAGGCCAAGGGCGACCTGGGCTGGATCGACATCGACACCGTGTACGTCAGCACCGACTTCGGCCCCGGCTCGATGACCAGCTCGGGCTATGCGCGCATCGCCAAGGAATGGAAGCGCGGCACGCCGATGGCAGAGGCCAAGCTGGTGTTCGAGGGCCAGGACAGCGACATCTCCGTGGGCGCCTTCCACGACGACACGCCCGGCTTCGAGCGTGATTTCGTCTACCGCGGCCTCACCTTCTACACCAACGAACTCTACCTGCGTGGCGACGACGGCAAGCTGAGCAAGTTCGACCTGCCCGATGGCGCCCAGAAGGGCGTGTTCCGCGAGTGGCTCAGCGTCGAGCTGCGCCAGCCCTGGAGCATCGGCGGCAAGGACTATGCCGCCGGCTCGCTGCTGGCGATCAGGCTGGACGCCTTCATGGCCGGCAAGCGCGATTTCGACGTGCTGTTCGAGCCCAGCGCCAACACCTCGCTGGCCAGCAGCGGCGCCACCAAGGACTACTACTTCATCAACGTGCTCGAGGACGTCAAGAACCGCATCTACGTGCTCAAGCCCGGCGCCGATGGCTGGAGCCGCGAGCCGCTGGTGGGTGCGCCGGCCTTCGGCACGGTCAGCATCAGCGCGGTCGATGCCGAGGAGTCCAACGACTACTTCATGACCGTCACCGATTACCTCACCCCGACCTCGCTGCTGATGGGCACCATCGGCACCGCGCCGGAGACGCTCAAGCAGCTGCCGGCGTTCTTCGACGCGGCGCCGTACGAGATCAAGCAGCACTTCGCCACCAGCAAGGACGGCACCCGCGTGCCGTACTTCATGGTCTCGCGCAAGGACCTGGCCCTGGACAGCGACAACCCGACCCTGCTGTACGGCTACGGCGGCTTCGAGGTGTCCTTGACGCCGGGCTACTCGGCGGGCGTGGGCAAGGCCTGGCTGGCCGACGGCGGCGTGTACGTGGTCGCCAACATCCGCGGCGGCGGCGAGTATGGCCCGCGCTGGCACCAGGCGGCGCTGCGCGAAAACCGCAACAAGGCCTACGAGGACTTCGCGGCCGTGGCCGAGGACCTGATCAAGCGCAAGGTGACCAAGCCGGCGCGCCTGGGCATCCAGGGCGGCAGCAACGGCGGCCTGCTGATGGGCAACATGACCGTGATGTACCCGCAGCTGTTCGGCGCCGTGGTCTGCCAGGTGCCGCTGCTGGACATGAAGCGCTACGACAAGCTGCTGGCCGGCGCCTCGTGGGTGGCCGAGTACGGTGACCCGGACGTGCCGGGCGACTGGGACTTCCTGCAGAAGTTCTCGCCCTACCAGAACGTGGCCAAGGACGTGGACTATCCGCCGGTGCTGTTCACCACCTCCACCCGCGACGACCGCGTGCACCCGGGCCATGCCCGCAAGATGATGGCGCGCATGATGGAGCAGGGCCACGACGTCACCTACTACGAGAACATCGAGGGCGGCCACGGTGGCGCCGCCAACAATGCCCAGTCGGCCTACATGAGCGCGCTGGCCTATACCTTCCTGAAGCAGAAACTTTTCGCGGGGAAATCCGAATGAGCCTTCGCCTCCTGCCTTTCACCAGCACCCTGCTCGCGGTTGCCCTCGCGGGCGCCGCGCCGGCCTCGGCCAAGGACGCGGCCGCGCCTGCCCTGGGCGACCTGCCCGCGCCGCCGATGGCGGCCAGGAAGCCCTACGAGGTCAAGGCGCCGCACGGCGCCGCGCGCCAGGACGAGTACTACTGGCTGCGCGACGACAAGCGCGAAAACCCCGAGATGCTGGCCTACCTCAACGCCGAGAACACCTACACCGACACCGTGCTCAAGCCGCTGGAGTCGCTGGAGGAAACGCTCTACACCGAGCTGGTCGGCCGCGTGAAGCAGGACGACGCCAGCGTGCCCTACCTCGAGGACGGCTACTGGTACTACACGCGCTTCGAGACCGGCAAGGAATACCCGATCTACGCGCGCCGCAAGGGCAGCATGGAAGCGCCCGAGCAGGTGCTGTTCGAGGTCAACCAGCTGGCCGAAGGCAAGAGCTTCTACCAGATCGGCACCTACGAGATCAGCCCCGACGACCAGTGGGTGGCCTACGCGGAAGACGCGGTGGGCCGCCGCCAGTACACGGTGCGGGTGAAGAACCTGGCCACCGGCGAGGTGCTGCCGGACGTGCTGACCGGCGTGTCGGCCAACCTGATGTGGGGCGACGACAGCCGCACGCTGTACTACGTCGAGAACGATCCCACCACCCTGCTCACCAAGCGCGTGAAGTCGCACGTCGTGGGCACGCCGGTGGCGCAGGACAAGCTGGTGTACGAGGAGAAGGACGACACCTTCTACATGGGCGTCACCCGCACGCGCTCGGATGAGTACCTCTGCATCGGCGTGGGCAGCACCGTGTCCTCGGAGCTGCGCTGCACGCCGGCCGCCAAGCCGGGCGAGTTCCAGGTGCTGGCGCCGCGCCAGCGCGACTTCGAGTACAACGCCGACCACCTCGACGGACGCTGGGTCATCCACACCAACTGGGACGCGAAGAACTTCCGCCTGATGACGCTGGCCGACGGCCAGCCCTGGGGTGACCGCGCTGGCTGGAAGGAGCTGGTGGCGCATTCGGACGACGTGCTGATCGCCGGCGTCGAGCTGTTCAAGGGCTTCATGGCCATCAACGAGCGCTCCGGCGGCCTGCAGCGCGTGCGCGTGCGCAAGGACGACGGCAGCGAGGAGTTCGTCAAGGCCGAGGAATCGGCCTACGCGATGAGCACGTCGGTGAACGCCGAGCCGGGCACCGACTGGCTGCGCTACACCTACACCTCGCTCACCACCCCGGCCAGCACCTTCGAAGTGAACGTGCGTACCGGCGAGCGCAAGCTGCTCAAGGAGCAGCCGGTGCTGGGCGGCTTCGACAAGGCCAACTACGTCACCGAGCGCCTGTGGGCCACGGCCCGCGACGGCACCCGCGTGCCGGTGTCGGTGCTGTACCGCAAGGGCTTCGTCAAGGACGGCAAGACCCCGCTGTACCAGTACTCCTACGGTTCCTACGGCAGCAGCAGTGACCCGGGCTTCAACGCCAACGCGCTCAGCCTGGTGGACCGCGGCGCGGTGTACGCGGTGGCGCACATCCGCGGCGGCCAGGAGATGGGCCGCAGCTGGTACGAGGACGGCAAGCTGCTCAAGAAGGCCAACACCTTCACCGACTTCATCGACGTCACCGACTTCCTGGTGAAGGAGAAGTTCGCGGCGCCCGACCGCGTGGCCGCGATGGGCGGCAGCGCCGGCGGCCTGCTGATGGGCGCCATCGCCAACCTGGCGCCGGAGAAGTACCGCGTCATCGTCGCGCACGTGCCCTTCGTGGACGTGGTGACCACGATGCTGGACGAGTCGATCCCGCTGACCACCAACGAGTTCGACGAGTGGGGCAACCCCAAGGATCCGAAGTACTACGACTACATGCTGTCGTACTCGCCCTACGACCAGGTCGAGGCCAAGGCCTATCCGTCCATGCTGGTCACCACCGGCCTGTGGGATTCGCAGGTGCAGTACTTCGAACCCGCCAAGTGGGTCGCCCGGCTGCGCGCCAAGAAGACCGACGCCAACCCGCTGCTGCTGCGCACCAACATGGAAGCCGGTCACGGCGGCAAGTCCGGCCGCTTCCAGCGCTACCGCGAGCGCGCCGAAGAATACGCCTTCGTCATGGAACGCCTCGGCATGACCCCCTGACGAAGCGAACGTACCAGGTACAAATATGAGCGGGCCCGGATATCAGCCAGCAAGCTGACATCCGGGCCCGTTCATATTTGTACCTGGTACGAAATCTTTCCCTCACCACCCCGCCTGATCCAACAACGCCTCCGTAGCCGCATCCGCCGGCCGAGCGACCAATCCCCCCCGCGGACTCACGTAAACCTGATACCGCGCCCCATCCAGCATCGGCAAATACGCCGCACTACCCCAGCGCGCATCCACGATCGGCAGGTCCGCCAGCCAGCGCTCGCGGAAGGCCCAGAAATCCCAGTCCTGCCGCAGGTCATGCACGCTGCGCTGCGCCGAAAGCTCCTGCTTGGGATCGCCGTACCGGCCCGACAGCCGCTCGAAGTGGTACACGGGCGGAATGCCGGCCAGCTGGCCCGGCAGCGTCCAGCGGATCACCCGCGCATCCAGCTGCCATTCGTCGCCCAGCAGGGTGAACACACGCGGCTCGCCGCCCTCGGCCTGCAGCGTGGCCTCGAACCGCTGCGGCCCCAGCTGGCGCAGGGAAATCGTCGCGGCCGGTACGTCCTCCAGCAGCCAGGCGTAGTTGCGCAGCAGCACCCCGGCCCCGCCCAGCACCAGCGCCAGGCCCAGCAGGCCCACGCCCAGCACGCGCGACACCACCCGGCCACCGCCCCTGGACCGCCGCAGCAGCGCCCACAGCGCCAGCACCAGCGCCACCGCCGCGGATATCATCAACCAGCTCGAAAGCGCCATTCGCCACCTCAGGGCCCATTGCACATGCCCCGGACTATACTCGCGCCATGAAGACGACCCGACTCGCCCTGCTGCTCCTGAGCCTCGTCCTGGTCGCCGCCTGCGGCACCAAGGGCGACCTCGTGCAACCTGCAAAGCCCGACAAGACCGAGCCCGCCGCCGGCCCATGACCTCCGTGCGATCCCTGCGGTTCGACAAGATGCACGGCGCAGGCAACGACTTCGTGGTGCTGGACCTGCGCGGCGGCCAGCCCGCGCCGTCGCCCGAGCGAGTGCGCGAGATGGGCAACCGCCACACCGGCATCGGTTTCGACCAGTTGCTGACCATCGAGGACAGCAGCCGCCACGACGTGGTCGCGCGCTACCGCATCTGGAACGTGGACGGCTCGCCGGCCCAGCAGTGCGGCAACGGCGCCCGCTGCGTCGCCGCCTGGCTGCAGCGCGACGGCGCCGCCACCGGCCGGCACTTCCTGCTCGACAGCCCGGCCGGCACGATCGAAGTGCAGCGGCTCGACGACGGCCGCTACAGCCTGGCCATGGGCCGCCCGGAATTCGCGCCCGCGCGCATCCCGCTGCGCGCCGACGCCGAGGCCACGCACTACGCCCTGTCCGTGCCCGGCGGCGAAGTGCATTTCGGCGCGGTGTCGCTGGGCAACCCGCACGCGGTGCTGGAAGTGGGCTCGGTGGACGACACCGACGTGCACCTGCTGGGCCCGATGGTGCAGGCGCGCGAGGAATTCCCCGAAGGCGTCAACGTCGGTTTCGCCGAAATCCTGGCGCCCGACCACATCCGCCTGCGCGTCTACGAGCGCGGCGTCGGCGAAACCCTGGCCTGCGGCAGCGGTGCCTGCGCCGCGGTGGCAGTGCTGGTGCGCCAGGGCCGCGTGGGCCGGCACGTGCGCGTCGACCTGCCCGGCGGCACCCTCGAAATCCAGTGGCCCGACGACGATGCGCCGATCGTGCTGACCGGCCCCACCGCCTTCGTCTTCGAAGGCGATTACGGTTGAACCCCTTGCGCCGGATCTCCGGCCCGACCCCGCTCCAGGAGCCCCGAGAATGATCGAAGAAAAGAACGAGCGCCTGGGCGCCCACGAAGTGGCGACCTTCCTGCGCCGGCACCCGAAATTCCTGGCCCAGTTCCCCGACTTGGCGCTGTCGCTGGTGGTGCCCAAGGAAGAAGGGCAGGCCGCATCGCTGGCCAGCTACCAGCTCGACGTGCTGCGCGACAAGAACCGCGAGCTGACCCGTCGCCTGCACGAGCTGTTCGCCAATGCGCAGGAAAACGAACGCCTGGCCGTGCGCACCCACCAGCTGAGCCTGGCGCTGATGCGCGCCGACAGCGCCGCCGGCACCCTGCAGGCGATGGTGGCGGTGCTGGGTGAGGACTTCGACGGCGAGATCGTGCGCGTGCTGCTGTTCAAGCCGGTGGACGGGCTGGCGGCCGAGTGGCTGCAGGTGGTGCCCGAGGCCGATGCCACGCTGGCGCCGTTCCGCGATTTCATGGTGGGCAACGAGCCGCTGTGCGGTCGCCTCAACCAGGACAAGCTGGCGGTGCTCTACGGCGACGCGCAGGCGCGCGCGGCCTCCGCGGTGCTGCTGCCGCTGCCTGGCGTGGGCCTGCTCAGCGTCGGCAGCTCGGACGCGAACCGGTTTTTCCCCGGCATGGGCACGCTGTTCCTGCGCATGATGGCCGAGTCCCTGGTGACGGCGCTGGCCCGCTTCCCGCGCGCCTGAGCCCATGACGCCGCGCCGCGCCGCCGTCGCGCCCGCCGCTGCCGACTCAGGCGACGCGCCCGCGGTGCCGCCGGCGCTTCAGCCGGGCCTGGATGCCTTCCTGGCCTACCTGCAGGTCGAGCGCCGGCTGTCGGCCAACACGCTGGATGCCTACCGTCGCGACCTGGCCGATCTTGCGACCTGGATGGGCGGGCAGGGCATCACGCAATGGCGCGGCCTGCGCCAGGAAGCGCTGCGCAGCTACGTCGCCGGTGCCCACCGCGGCGGACTGTCGGGGAAGAGCCTGCAGCGCCGGCTCTCGGCCGTGCGCAGCTTCTACCGCCACCTCAACCGCAGCGAGGGCAGCGAACTCAATCCGGCCATGGGCCTGCGCGCACCGAAGGCCGCGCGCCGCCTGCCGCAGGTGCTCGACCCGGACGAAATGACCCGCCTGGTGGAAGTGCCCACCGACGGCGCGCTTGGCCTGCGCGACCGCGCGATGCTGGAGCTGTTTTATTCCTCGGGCCTGCGACTGTCCGAATTGTGCGGCTTGCGCTGGGGCGCGCTGGACCTCGCCGACGGCCTGGTCACGGTGACCGGCAAGGGCAACAAGTCGCGCATCGTGCCGGTCGGCAGCCACGCGCGCACGGCGCTGCAGGCCTGGCGCGACAGCCAGCCCGCCGCCGCGGAGGCGCCCGTGTTTCCGGGCCGCACCGGCGCGCCGATCCATCCGCGCACGGTGCAGCTGCGGCTGCGGGCGCTGGCCCAGCAGCAGGGCCTGTTCAAGCGCGTGCATCCGCACCTGCTGCGCCACAGCTTCGCCAGCCACGTGCTCGAGTCCTCGGGCGACCTGCGCGGCGTGCAGGAACTGCTGGGCCACGCCGACATCGCCACCACCCAGATCTACACCCACCTGGACTTCCAGCACCTGGCCAAGGTCTACGACGCCGCGCATCCGCGGGCCCGCCGCAAGCCCTGAAACGTCTTGCCAGGCGAAAGCACGCCGCAAGCAACGCCCGCCCTTTCTCGAGATCCCTGCCCATGCCCGCCCGCACTCTTTCCCTTCGAACCACCGCCCTTGTCGTGCTTGCCCTGGTTCCGGCGTGCGCCGCCGCGCAGGACCTGGCCGTGGTCGGCGCGCGCGTCTATCCCTCGCCCGACGCCGCGCCGCTGGACGACGCCACCGTGTGGATCCGCGACGGCCGCATCGCCGCCGTCGGCCCGCGCGCCGAGGTCAGGCTGCCCGAGGGCGTGCGCATCATCGACGGCCGCGGCACCAGCGTCACCGCCGGTTTCTGGAACAGCCACGTGCACCTGATCAAGCCGCCCTTCCTGTCGCCCGGTCAGCAGCCCGTCGCCGCGCTGGACCAGGCCCTGCGCGAACGCTTCACCCGGTGGGGCTTCACCACGGTGTTCGACATCGCGTCCCTGCCGGGTGACGCGCGCCGCCTGCGCCAGCGCATCGAGCGCGGCGATGTGGTGGGCCCGCAGCTGCTGACGGTGGACATGCCCTTTTTCCCCGAACACGGCACGCCGATCTACGTGCGCGAGCTGTGGGCCCAGACCGGGTCCCCGAGCGCTGAAGTCGCCACGCCTGAGCAGGCCGCGACTCGCGCCACCGCGCAGCTGCGCGACGGCGCCGATGGCGTGAAGCTGTTCACCGGCGCCATCACTGGCGGCCCGGGTGCCGTGGTCCCGATGTCCCCCGATATCGCCCGCGCCGCCGTGGAGGCGGCGCACGCGCAGGGCAAGCCCGCGTTCGCGCATCCCACCGACGTGGCCGGCCTGCAGGCCGCGCTGGACAGCGGCGTGGACGTGCTGGTGCATGCCGCCCCCGAGGCCGGCGAGTGGACGCCCGAGTTCGTGGCGCGGCTCAAGGCGGACGACGTGGCCTTCGTGCCCACGCTCACCCTGTTCGACGCGGAGCTGCGCCGCGAAGGCGCACCGCCCGCGGTGGTCGACAAGGTCGTCGGCATCGCACAGCAGCAGCTCGGCGCGCTGGCCCGCGCGGGCGGCCAGGTCCTGTTCGGCACCGACGCGGGCTATACGGATGTGTACGACACTCGTCTCGAATACCGGCTGATGCATGCCGCGGGCCTGGACTGGCGCCAGATCCTGGCCAGCCTCACCACCGCGCCCGCCCAGCGCTTCGGCCAAGGCGCGGACCGTGGCCGGATCCAGCCCGGGCAAGCCGGCGACCTGGTGGTCCTGGGGTCCGACCCCAAGGCCGACGTCGAGGCCTTCGCCGACGTCCGCCTCACTATCCGCCATGGCGAAGTGATCCACGACGCGACCCAGGCCGGGCCTGCGCCGGCCGAATGACGGCCCCTCGGGCGGGATGACCGGGGCGACCGGGGTGGCTTGCAAGCCTCCCACCCCGGCCCCAGAAAGGGGGTTCACGACCAGGAATGCCCATGGACCCTACCGTTTTCCACGCCACCACCATCCTCTCGGTCCGCCGCGGCGACCGCGTCGTCGTTGCCGGCGACGGCCAGGTGACGCTGGGCCACACCGTGATGAAATCCAACGCCCGCAAGGTGCGGCGCCTGGCCAACGGCAAGGTGCTGGCGGGTTTCGCCGGTGCGGCGGCGGATGCGTTCACGCTGTTCGAAGTGTTCGAGGCCAAGCTCGACAAGCACGGCGGCCAGCTGCTGCGCGCCGCGGTCGAGATGGCCAAGGAATGGCGCACCGACCGCCGCCTGGGCAAGCTCGAGGCGCTGCTGGCGGTGGCCGACAGGGACAGCTCGCTGATCATCTCCGGCAACGGCGACGTGATCGAACCCGAGGATGGCCTGGTCGCCATCGGCTCGGGCGGTCCCTACGCGCTGGCCGCCGCGCGCGCGCTGCTGCAGCACACCGAGCTTGATGCCCGCGCGATCGCCGAAGCCTCGCTCAACGTGGCGGGCGACATCTGCATCTACACCAACCGCAATCTCGTGATCGAGGAACTGTGATGTCCGAACTGACCCCGCGCGAGATCGTCGGCGAACTCGACCGCTACATCATCGGCCAGAACGACGCCAAGCGCGCCGTCGCCATCGCCCTGCGCAACCGCTGGCGGCGCATGCAGCTCGATCCGGCCATGCGCGACGAGGTGATGCCCAAGAACATCCTGATGATCGGCCCCACCGGCGTGGGCAAGACCGAGATCGCGCGCCGCCTGGCGGCGCTGGCCAATGCGCCCTTCGTCAAGGTCGAGGCCACGCGCTTCACCGAAGTGGGCTATGTCGGCAAGGATGTCGAGCAGATCATCCGCGACCTCGCCGACGGCGCGGTGAAGATGTTCCGCGAGCAGGCCAAGGTCCGCGTGCGCACCCAGGCCGAGGAAAACGCCGAGGACCGCATTCTGGACGTGCTGCTGCCCAAGCGCCGCGGTCCCGGCTTCGCCATCGAAGTGGGCGAGGGCGAGAACGACACGCGCTCGAAGCTGCGCCGCCAGCTGCGCAGCGGCGAGCTCGACGATCGCGAGATCGAGCTCGAGCTCAGCCAGGCGCCGGGTGGCATGGACATCATGACCCCGCCGGGCATGGAGGAAATGGGCCAGCAGCTGCGCGCGATGTTCCAGAACCTGGGCGCCGGCAAGGCGCAGAAGCGCACGCTGACCGTCAAGGCCGCGCGCCCGGTGCTGGTGGAAGAGGAAGCCGCCAAGCTGGTCAACGAGGACGACGTGCGCGTGCAGGCCATCCAGGCCTGCGAGCAGAACGGCATCGTCTTCATCGACGAGATCGACAAGGTGGCCAAGCGCAAGGACAGCATCGGCGGCGGCGACGTCAGCCGCGAAGGCGTGCAGCGCGACCTGCTGCCGCTGGTGGAAGGCAGCACCGTCAGCACCAAGTACGGCGTGGTGCGCACTGACCACATCCTTTTCATCGCCAGCGGCGCCTTCCACCTGGCCAAGCCCTCGGACCTGATCCCGGAGCTGCAGGGCCGCTTCCCGATCCGGGTCGAGCTGGGCGCGCTGAGCCAGGCCGACTTCCGCCGCATCCTTACCGAGCCGAAGAACGCGCTGGTGCGCCAGTACATGGCCCTGCTGGCGACCGAAGGCGTCAACATCGGCTTCGACGACAGCGCCATCGACCGTCTGGCCGAGATTGCCTTCCTGATCAACGAGCGCCAGGAGAACATCGGCGCGCGTCGCCTGCACACCGTGCTGGAAAAGCTGCTGGAGAAGCTCAGCTACGAGGCCCCCGACCGCAACGGCCTGTCGCTGATGGTGGACCGGGCCATGGTGGACGCCCAGCTGGGCGACGCCGTGCAGGATCCGGACCTGAGCCGCTACATCCTCTGAGCCACGGCGCGATGGCTGTCAGGTTTTTCCCGCGGGGCCGGTCAATGCAGGCAAGCCCCGATGGAAACCACCATGCCCGCGCTTGTGTCCCTGGCCCTGCCGCCCGCCGTCCCTCGGCCGCCGCGACCGCGGGTACCTGAGGTGACGCCCGGTCCCGCGCTCACGGCCCCGGCCGTGGACATCGAACAGGTGCTGCGCGAGCACGGGCCCATGCTGGCCCGCATCGCCGGCAGTTACGAATCCGATCCGGCACGCCGGGACGACCTGTTGCAGGAGATCAGCGTGGCGGTCTGGCGGGCGCTGCCCAGCTGGCGTGGCGATGCCTCGCTGCGTACCTTCGCCGCGCGCGTGGCGCACAACCGCGCCATCGACCATCTCTCGCGCGAGAAGCGCGCCCAGGGCGACGAGCTGCACGACGAGCACGCCGATCCCGACGCCAGCCCGCTGCAGCACGCCGAAGCGCACCAGCGACGCACCGACCTGCTGGCGGCGGTGCGTGGCCTCCCGCTGGGCCAGCGCCAGGTGGTGGTGCTGGCGCTGGAGGGTTTTTCGCAGCGCGAGATCGGCCAGGCCCTGAGCCTGGAGGAAAACACGGTGACCCAGCGGCTCAGCCGCGCGCGGCGCCAGCTGCAGTCGGTGCTGGGAGGGCAGGGCGCATGAGCCTGGAAAACGAGTGGACCCAGCTTGCGGAAACCTGGCGCAGCCAGCCGGCGCCGGGCATCGACCTGGACGCGGTGCGGCGGGAGGCGCGGCAGCGCGGGCGGTCGCTGCGGCTCAAGTTCTGGTCCGAGATCGCCGTCTCGGTGCTGTTCACGGTGGGCTGCGCCTACATGGTGCTGCGCGCCGAAAGCGACCTGTTCGAGCGGCTGCTGTTCGGCGGCATGGGCGGGTTCCTGCTGTGCTACAAGGCCTTCATGCTGTGGCTGCGGCGCGGCGAACTGTCCGAGGCCGGGCTGGACGTGCAGTCGCTGGTGGACCTGGAGCTGCGCAGGGCTCAGTCCACCCTGAGTTACTGGCGCGCGGGCATGTGGAGCGCCATGGCGGTGTGGGGCGTGCTGTATGTCGTGATGATGGTGGGCCTGGGCAACGACTGGCCACGCCAGCACGTGGCCGGGCTGGCCGGCGGGCTGATCGCCAACATCCTGCTGCTGCCCGGCCTGGGTGCGTTCGGGCTGTGGCGCTGCCGGCAGGAGCGGGCGCGCATCCAGCGTTACCGCGACCTGCAGGAGCAGCTGCGCGCGCCGTAGAATGCGCGCATGAGCAGCCCGCGCCCCACCGACCTGATCCTGCACCAGGCCTCGCACGTGTTGGAGGTCGCCTTCGACGACGGCCAGCGCTTCCGCCTGCCCTGCGAATACCTGCGGGTGGAGTCGCCCAGCGCCGAAGTGCAGGGCCACGGTCCCGGCCAGAAGGTGCTGGTGGCCGGCAAGCGCAACGTCAACATCAAGGCCATCGAACCGATGGGCAACTACGGCGTGCTGCTGCGCTTCGACGACGGCCACGACACCGGCATCTTCAGCTGGACCCTGCTGCACCAGCTGGGCCGTGAGTACGACCTGCGCTGGTCCGCCTACACCGCCGCCCTGGCCCAGGCCGGCACCCCCCGCTAGAACCCAGGGAAAACATACCAGGTATGTTTTCCCTGACCCCTGGGTGTTCACCGGAAGTCCCACGAAAACATACCTGGTATGTTTTCCCTGGGTTTTTGCTGTTTCCGGTGGGGGATCCCTGCGATAATCGGGGCATGGACAAGACGCCCGAATCCGGCACCACCCACTTCGGTTTCCGCGACGTGCCGGTGGCCGACAAGAAGAAGCTGGTCGGCCAGGTATTCAGCTCGGTCGCGCAGCAGTACGACCTGATGAACGACCTGATGTCCCTGGGCATCCACCGCCTGTGGAAGCGCTACTTCGTCGGCACCTCGGGCGTGCAGAAGGGCGACCGCGTGCTCGACCTGGCCGGCGGCACCGGCGACATCGCCGCCCTGCTGCATGAACGCGTCGGCGAGGCCGGCAGCGTGGTGCTGGGCGACATCAACGCCGCGATGCTCGGCGTCGGCCGCGACCGCCTCACCGACCGCGGCCTGGTGCGCGGCCTGGAGTACGTGCAGCTCAACGCCGAAGCCCTGCCGTTCCCGGATGCCAGCTTCGACCTGGTCACCATCGCCTTCGGCCTGCGCAACGTCACCGAAAAACAGAACGCACTGAAGGAAATGCACCGCGTGCTCAAGGTCGGCGGCCGCGCGCTGGTGCTGGAGTTCTCGCAGGTCAAGCCCGAATGGTTCCGCCCGGTGTACGACTTCCACTCGTTCAAGGTGCTGCCGCGCCTGGGCAAGCTGTTCGCCAACGACGCCGACAGCTACCAGTACCTGGCCGAGTCCATCCGCAAGCACCCGCCGCAGGACGAGCTCAAGGCCATGATGGCTGCGGCCGGCTTCGAGCGCACCGACTACCGGAATTTGAGTGCAGGCATCGTGGCCATCCATTCCGGCTACCGGGTTTGAGGGCCACCCCTGCCCCCCACCGCCCGCGCTAGAATCCGGCAGTCCAACCGTCCGCCCGGAACCGCCCATGCGCCGCTTCGCCCTGCTGCTGACCCTCCTGATCGCCACCCTGCCGGCCCTGGCCCAGGACCGCCGCAGCGACGAACACTCCTACGCCGAGCCCGACAAGGTCCGCATCGCCGACCTGGCCCTGGACCTGAGCCTGGATTTCGCCAAGCGCGAACTGGGCGGCACCGCCACCCTCACCCTGGCCTGGCAGGACAAGGACCACCGCCGCCTGGTGCTGGACACCCGCGACCTGGCCATCGCCGCGGTCGAGGCCCGCAACGGCCAGCGCCGCTGGCGCAAGATGGAATACGCCCTGGCCGCCCCGGACGCGCGCTTCGGCAGCCGCCTCACCGTCACCCTGCCGCGCCAGTACGAACAGGTCCGCATCACCTACCGCACCTCGCCCCAGGCCTCGGGCCTGCAGTGGCTGTCCCCGGCCATGACCGCCGGCGGCCGCCTGCCCTTCATGTTCAGCCAGTCGCAGGCCATCCACGCCCGCAGCTGGGTGCCGCTGCAGGACACGCCCTCGGTCCGATTCACCTACAGCGCCCGCATCCGCACCCTGAAGGACGTGATGGTGCTGATGAGCGCCGACAACGACCCGCAGGCCGTGCGCGACGGCGACTACAGCTTCCGCATGCCGCAGGCCATCCCGTCCTACCTGATGGCCATCGCCGCCGGCGAGCTGGTGTTCAAGCCCATCTCCGCCCGCGCCGGCGTGTGGGCCGAGCCGGCCACCGTGGACCGGGCGGTGAAGGAGTTCGAGGACACCGAGAAGATGATCGCGGTCACCGAGAAGCTCTACGGCCCCTACCGCTGGGAGCGCTACGACCTGCTGATCCTGCCGCCCTCGTTCCCGTTCGGCGGCATGGAGAACCCGCGCCTGAGCTTCATCACGCCCACCGTGATCGCCGGCGACAAGTCGCTGGTGTCGCTGATCGCGCACGAGCTGGCGCACTCCTGGTCCGGCAACCTGGTCACCAATGCCAGCTGGAAGGACATGTGGCTCAACGAAGGCTTCACCAGCTACGTCGAGAACCGCATCGTCGAGGAGCTCTACGGCAAGGAGCGCGCCGACATGGAGTTCGTCAACAGCCGCAACGGCCTGGTGGCCGAACTGGCCGACGTGCCGGTGGACCAGCAGGTGCTGGTGCTGCCCATGCGCGGCGGCAGCGACCCCGAGGACGCGCTGGGCGCGGTGGCCTACGACAAGGGCGCGTGGTTCCTCCAGTTCCTGGAACAGCGCTTCGGCCGCGAGATCTTCGATCCGTTCCTGCGCAGCTGGTTCGACGGCCACGCCTTCCAGAGCGTGGACAGCGACCAGTTCCTGGCCTTCGTGAAGTCCGACCTGCTGCCGAAGAAGCCCGGCGCGGTCACCGACGCCGAGCTGAGCACCTGGCTCACGGCCCCGGGCATCCCGGAGTTCGCACCCAAGACCGTCTCGCCGCGCTTCGAGGCCGTGGACGCCACCCGCGAAGCCTGGCTCAAGCGCCGCACCGCCGCCCGCGAGCTCAAGACCGCGCAGTGGACCACGCAGGAGTGGGTCTATTTCCTCGAGGGCCTGCCCAAGCAGCTGGCGCCCGAACGGCTGGTCGAGCTCGACCAGGCGTTCCGCTTCACCGGCACCGCCAACGGCGAGATCGCCCAGCGCTGGTATCCGCTCAGCGTGCGCAGCGAATACTTCGAGGCGCGGCCCGCGATCTCGCTGTTCCTGCGCAAGATCGGCCGGCGCAAGCTGATCATGCCGACCTACGAGGCCCTGGTGCAGACCGAAGACGGCCTGGCGTTTGCCACCCAGGTGTTCGCGATGGCCAAGCCCGGCTACCACCCGATCACCAGCGCCTCGGTCGAGGCCGTGCTGGCCAAGGCCAAGGCCGCGCCGGCGCAGTAAGGTGAGCGAAACCCGGCGCGCGGGCCGCCCGCGCAAGCTGCTGCTGGCCACCTCGCTGGGCCTGGCCCTGGGCGCGGTCGGCCTGGCCGCCAGCGCGCCCGAGCGCGTGCTCAATGCCGAGTTCGCCCGCCTGCGCTGGCTGGCCGGCGCCGAGGCCGTCAGCTTTCCCGACGTGGCCGGCCACCGCTGGGCCGCGCTGCAGGCCGGCAAGGGCGCCGACAAGCCGCTGATCGTGCTGGTGCACGGCTTCACCGGCAGCAAGGAAAACTGGCTGCCGCTGATGCGCGAACTGGCCCGCACCCACCGCGTGCTGGCCTTGGATCTGCCGGGCTGGGGCGAAAGCCAGCGCCTGCCCGAAGCCGACTACGGCCCGGTCGCGCAGGCCGGGCGCCTGGCCGCCTTCCTGCAGGCGCTGCCGGAAAAACCGGCGATGCTGGTAGGCCACTCCATGGGCGGGCAGATCGTGGGCCTGGTGGCCGCCCGCCATCCGGGCCTGGTGGACCGCATTTCGCTGATGTCCTCCGCCGGCGTGCGCTACCAGGAAAACGCCTTCGCCAATGCGGTGCTGGCCGGCGAGAACCCGTTCCAGGTCACCAACCGCGCCGAGCTCAAGCGCTACCTGGGCATCGTGTTCACCGATCCGCCCTTCGTGCCCTGGCCGGCGAACGAGGCCCTGGTGCGGCGTCGCCGCGCCGACGCCGGCTTCGAGCAGCGCGTGCTCGACGGCATCGGCCGCGGCCCCGAGGCCTTCGCGCTCGAGGCCGAGCTGCCCGCCATCGCCGCACCGACCCTGCTGCTGTGGTGTCGCGACGACCGGGTGATCGACGTCAGCGCCGCCGAGATCTTCGGCCGCGGCCTGCCGCGCAGCGCCACCGTGATCCTGTCGGGCTGCGGGCACATGCCGATGATGGCCCAGCCGCGCCAGGTGGCGCAGGCCGTCACCGGCTTCCTGTCGGTGGAAATGTAGGGGGCGGGAAGGCCGCAACTGACCGTTTCACGGCCCGTCGCCGTGAGGGCCGGCGGCCGGCGTACCATCGCGGCTTCTCCCCGCATCGAGCCCTGCCATGACCCTGTCCCTGCACGCCGCCTCCGTCCCCGTGTTCACCCAGCTGCTGCACGCCCTGTCCGGGGTGCTGGCCAAGGCCGAGGCCCACGCGACCGAGCGCAAGATCGAGCCCGACGCCTTCCTGCAGTCCCGCCTCTACCCCGACATGTTCCCGCTGGTGCGCCAGGTGCAGATCGCCGCCGATTTCGCCAAGTCGGTGTCGGCGCGCCTGGCCGGCGCCGAGGTGCCGTCGTGGGAAGACAGCGAGACCACGTTCGCGCAGCTGCAGGCGCGCATCACCCGCACGCTGGACTTCATCGCCGCGCTGGACCCGGCCGCGTTCGAGGGCGCGCAATCGCGCGAGATCGTGCTGCGCCCCGGCACGCCCAAGGAAAAGAAGCTCAGCGGCCAGGCCTACCTGCTCAACTACGGCCTGCCGCAGTTCTTCTTCCACGTCACCACCACGTATGCGCTGCTGCGCCACGGCGGCGTCGAGATCGGCAAGCGCGACTTCATGGGCCAGTTCTGACCGCATGATCCCCTTCGCCCGCATCGATGGCCCGCTGGACCTGGCCCCGCTGCGGGCGGAGCTGTCGCGGCTGCTGCAGGCGCCCTGGTACGACCACGTGAACCAGCGCGACTACCGCGGCGGCTGGGACGTACTGCCGCTGCGCTGCCAGCGCGAACATCTTAGCCAGCATCCAATCCTGCAGAGCTTCGCGATCGGCTGGGGTGATGACTGGGCCGACCTGCCCGTGCTGCAGACCCTGCCGGCCCTGCGTGCGGTGCTCGACCGCGTGCACGCGCCCCTGCAGGCCGCGCGACTGATGCGGCTCAAGGCCGGCGCCGAGATCAGGCCGCACCGCGACGCCGGGCTGGGCATCGACCACGGCCTGGCCCGCCTGCACCTGCCGCTGCAGACCAGCGAGCACGTGCAGTTCATCGTTGGCGGCCAGGTGGTGCCGATGGCGCCGGGCGAGCTGTGGTACTTCGACGCCGACCAGGTGCACGAGGTGCACAACCGCGGCGACCAGGACCGCATCCACCTGGTGATCGACTGCACCGCCAACGACTGGCTGCGCGAACGCGTGCACGGCGGCGTCGTGCCGTCGCAGGCGTCGGCAGGGTCGTAGCGCATGGACCTGCGGCCGGCGTACCGCGCGCTCGTGGCCTCGCCGGCCGACCTGGCGCGCTGCCGGAACGCGGACGGCATCGCCCCGATGCTGCAATTGCTGAGGCAGCTGTGGCACTGCGGCTCGCTGGATGACAACGCGCTGATCGGTGCACTGGAACAGGCCAATGCGGAAACCCTGGACCTGCCGCCGGACGCGCTGGCCGGGCAGTGGCTGCCCAGCGCCTACCGCGCCTCCGACCGCAGCCTTCAGTGGTGCCTGCCGCTGGGTCCACCGACCCGGCCTTTCCTCGAGGACTACCTTGGCGATTGCCGCCAGCGTGATCCGGTCAATGCCTTGATCCGCCCGCGCACCGCGATGGCGCCCCTGCTCGCCGCCGCGCCGCGGCAGGGGCCCTGCGCCGCCGGCTTCATTTTCCACCTCTCGCGCTGCGGCTCGACCCTGGTGTCGGGCGCGCTGTCCGAGCTCGACCGCAGCTGCGTGCTGTCGGAATCGCCGCTGCTCACGGCGGTGTTGCTCGATGCCGGCCTGACCGATGCCGAGAAGCGCGCGCTGCTGCCGCAGCTGGTGCAGCTGCAGGGCGCCGCCTTCCCCGGCCGCAATGCGGTGATCGTGAAATGGAATGCCTGGGACCTGGCCTGCTGGCCGCTGATCCTGCAGGCCTGCCCGGACGTGCCGCGCGTCTGCCTGTTCCGCGAACCCGCGGAAATCCTGGCCTCGCACGCCGTGTCGGCGGGAAGGCACATGGCCGGAGATCCTTCGATGCGCTCGCTGGCGCCGATGTTCGCGCCGCCGGCGGCCGACGAGGACCTGCTGTCCCTGCGCATCCGCGTGCTGCAGGGGCTGATGGCCGCGATGGCCGCGCTGTCCGCACAGGAAGGCGGCACCACGCTCGACTACGCGCAGCTGAATGCCGACGCCATCCTGGCGCTGGCCCCCCGCTTCGGACTGTCCGCGGATGCAGCGGGGCAGGTGTGCCTGCGGGCACGCCTGCAGCGTCACTCCAAGCAGCCCGAGGCCCGCTTCGTGCCTGATGCCGCGCGCAAGCGCGAGCACTTCGCGGCCGACGAACGCCAGCGCATCGACCGGGCGCTGGCGCCCTGGCACCGCGCGCTGCAGGCCCACGCCAGCGCGACATCACCGACGCACGCTCCCGCCTAGGCCCGCCATGTTCAAGGTACTGCGCACCCGCGAGATCCTGATCACCACGCTGGCCGCCGCGGGCATCCTGGCGGTAACCATGGGCGCGCGGCAGTCGCTGGGCCTGTTCATCGTGCCGATGGACGCCAGCACCGGGCTGGGCATCGCCACGCTCAGCCTGGCGCTGGCGATCGGGCAGTTCAGCTGGGGCGCGGTGCAGCCCCTGGCCGGCGCCGCGGCCGACCGCTACGGCCCGCGCATCGTGCTGGTCGCGGGTCTGCTGGTGCTGGCCCTGGGCTGCGCGCTGACGCCCTTCGTGGACACCGGCTTCGGATTCTTCGTGACGCTGGGCCTGCTGTCGGCGATCGGCTCGGGCGCGGGCAGTTTTTCCGTGCTGATCGGCGCCGCCTCGCAGCGGCTGCCGCCCGAGGCGCGCGGCGCGGCCTCGGGCGTGATCAATGCCGGGGGTTCCTTCGGCCAGTTCGTGTTCGCGCCCGTGCTGCAGAAACTGATCCAGCTCACCGGCTGGATGGGCGCGATGTGGGCGATGGCGCTGATGACGCTGGCCGCGCTGCCGCTGGTCGGCCGCCTCACGCGCGAGCCGGTGCCGCGCCCGCCTGCGGCGGCCGGCGACACCGGCGTGCTCAACGCCATCGGCGGTGCGATGACGGACCGCAGCTACCTGCTGCTGCATGCGGGCTTCTTCACCTGCGGTTTCCACATCGCCTTCCTGGTGACGCATTTGCCGGGCGAGGTGAACCTGTGCGGCCTGCCGCCCAGCGTGGCCAGTTGGTCGCTGGCCATCATCGGCCTGGCCAACATCGTCGGCAGCCTGTTCGCGGGCGGATGGGTGTCGCGCTACCGCAGCAAGCACGTGCTGTTCTGGATGTACGCCTCGCGCGTGCTGCTGATCGCGCTGTACCTGGCGATGCCGCGCACCGAGCTCAATTTCTACCTGTTTGCCGCGGGCCTGGGCTTCACCTGGCTGGCCACGGTGCCGCCGACCGCCACGCTGGTGGGCAAGCTGTTCGGCCTGCGCTACCTGGGCACCCTGTTTGGCCTGACGCTGTTCTCGCACCAGGTCGGCGGCTTCCTCGGCGCTTGGCTCGGCGGCCTGTCCTTCACCCGCTTCGGCGACTTCACCTGGATGTGGTACGCCGACATGGCCCTGGCCGGCCTGGCCGCGGTGCTGAACCTGCCCATCCGCGAGGCACGCATGCCGCGCGCGGCAGCGCCGGCCTAAGCCGGCCCACGCCCACACCGACCCGGCGCCGCGACGTCCCCACCGGCCGCGCGCCGCACGCCCGCCGCTGGGGCAAACTGGCCGCCTGATCCCGGCCCGCGAGCTGACCATGCCAGTTCCCTACCACGTCCAAGCACCGGCCCCTTGGCGTCGCTGGCTGTGGCGGTCAGGCACGCGGCTGGCCTGGACGGTGGCCATCGTGGCGCTGCTGCTGCTGGCGGTGGTGCTGGCCACCGCCTTCGCCGCGCGCTCGCTGCCGCCGCTGCAGGCCTGGCACCGGATCGAGCTGCCCGAGCCCGACGCCGCCGCGCTGCGCACCATGGACTGGGACGCGTACCTGCGCGCCGAGCAGGCGCTGTTCGAGCGCAAGGCGCGCGAAATGGCGGCCACCGCGCGGCCGGGCCGCTACCGCTACGACCTCGGCAGCGCGCTGGGCGCGCCGCCCGGCACGCGCGACTGGAACCGGTCCTACGCCAGTACGCCCCGCGAGCCCCGCGGCGGCGTGCTGCTGCTGCACGGCCTGAGCGATTCGCCCTACAGCCTGCACCACCTGGTGGCGCTGTATGAAGCGCAGGGCTATGCCGTGGTGCTGCCGCGCATGCCCGGCCACGGCACCGTGCCCTCGGGCCTGCGCCACGCGCAGTGGATGGACTGGCTGGCCGCCACCGAACTGGGCGCGCGCGAGCTGCGCCGCCGCATCGGCGACGAGCGCCCGCTGCACATCGTGGGCTATTCCAACGGCGGCGCGCTGGCGCTGAAGTACACGATGGACCGCCTCGACCTGGGCGGCCAGGATCCCGCGCTGCCGATGCCCGACCGGCTGGTGCTGGTGTCGCCGATGATCGGCGTCGGCCGCATGGCGGCGTTCTCGCGGCTGATGCCGGTGCTGGGCTGGATTCCCTACTTCGAGAAATCGCGCTGGCTCGACGTGCAGCCCGAGTTCAATCCCTTCAAGTACAACTCGTTCCCGGTGAACGCGGTGCAGCAGTCGTGGCTGCTGACCGGCGCGGTGAAGAGCCAGCTGCTGGCGCTGCAGGCCTCGGGCCGCAGCCAGCGCATGCCGCCGGTGCTGAGCTTCCAGTCGGTGCTCGACAGCACGGTGAGCACGCCCGACGTGGTGCGCGCGCTGTACGACCGCCTGCCCGCCAACGGCAGCGAGCTGGTGCTGTTCGACATCAACCGCCAGAGCCTGCTGGCGCCGATGTTCACCGCCGGCGCCAATGAGCTGCTGGGCACGCTCGAACCCGGCGACGCGCACGACTACCGCCTGACCGTGCTGCGCAACCGCGACGCCGGCACCCTGTCCCTCGCCGAATCGCGCCTGGAGCCCGGCGCCACCGCGCCGAGCTCGCGGCCGCTGGACCTGGCCTGGCCCGCCGACGTGTATTCGCTGTCGCACGTGGCCCTGCCGTTTCCCACCGACGACCCGCTTTACGGCCTGCAGCCGCGCGCCGTGCCCGACTACGGCATCCGGCTGGGCACGCTGTCGCTGCACGGCGAGCGCGGCGCGCTGTCGGTGAGCGCGGAGCAGTGGCAGCGGATCGGCAGCAATCCGTTTTTTTCCTACCTGGAGGGGAGGGTGGGGGAGGTGGTGGTGGCGGATGCGCAACGGGCTCCCAAATGAAAACGGCGCCTTGCGGCGCCGTTTCCAAGCAGCTTCAAACCCTCACTGCGCTGCGCGCGAAGCGTCCCGCGCCGCCTTGAAGGCATTGCCTTCCACGTAGTTCGGCCAGGCGTCATTGCCAGCGAGCGTCGCGCCCACGCCGTACAGCGCCTGCAGGTCCTGCACCACGCCGCGCAGGTCCCAGGACGGATCGAACTCGTCGGCGGGCTTGTGGTACAGCGCGGTGGTGTAGTTGGCCTGGATGCCGCGGCCGAACTCCACGCCCTTCTCGACGTGGTCGATGCCGCCCTTGGCGTACAGCGCCGGCACGCCGAACTTGGCGAAGCTGAAGTGGTCGGAGCGGAAGAAGAAGCCCTTCTCGACGCCATCCTCTTCCACCAGCACGCGGCCCTGTTTCTCGGCGATGGGGCGCAGCACTTCATCCAGCTCGGAGTTGCCCAGGCCGATCACCACGAAGTCCTTGGTCGGACCGACCACCGACATCGCGTCCAGGTTCACCACCGCCACCGTGTCCTTGAGCGGGATCACCGGGTTGGCCGCGTAGTACTTCGAACCCAGCAGGCCCGACTCCTCCAGCGTCACCAGCAGGAAGACCACCGAACGCGCCGGCTTGGGGTCCTGCACCGTGAAGGCCTCGGCGATCTCCAGCACGCCGGCCACGCCGGTGGCGTTGTCGATGGCGCCGTTGTAGATGTGGTCCTCGCCCTGGCCCGCGGCTTCGGCGCCGTGCGCCGCGCCGTGGTCACCCAGGTGGTCCCAGTGCGCCGTGTAGACGATGGCTTCGTCCGGACGCTCGCTGCCGGGCAGCTTGGCCAGGATGTTGCGCGAGCTCGATTCCTTGATCGTGCTCTTGAGCGTCGCGCTGAAGGTGGCATCGCCCAGGTCCACGGCGGTGAAGCCGGGGTTGTTGGCGGCGGCGCGCTGCTCGTCCAGGTTCAGGCCCGCGTCGGCGAACAGCTTGGCGGCGGTCTCGCCGGTGATCCAGCCCTGCATCGGCAGGCGCGGCTCCGGGTCGGCGCTGGCGGGCAGGTCGTACTGCGCGCCCGACCAGCTGTTCTTGACCACGTCCCAGCCGTAACCGGCGCCGGCGTCGTCGTGGATGATCAGCGCGGCGGCGGCGCCCTGGCGCGCGGCCTCTTCGAACTTGTAGGTCCAGCGGCCGTAGTAGGTCATCTTCTTGCCGCTGAAGAGCTCGGTGCTGCCCGAATGGAAGCCCGGGTCGTTGACCAGGATCACCACCGTCTTGCCCTTAACGTCCACGCCGGCGTAGTCGTTCCAGTTGGCTTCCGGCGCATTCACGCCGTAGCCCACGAACACCATCTCGCTGGCGTCCACCTTCACTTCCGGCTGCGCGGTGCGCGTGCCCATCGCCATCTGCGTGCCGAAGGCCAGCGGCTGCGCGGTGCCGCCCAGCGTGATCGCGGCGGTGGACGTGGCTTCGTCGGCCGTTGTCTCGACCATCGGCACGTCCTGGAACCAGCTGTCGCCGTTGCCGGGCTGCAGGCCCAGGCGCTTGAACTGCGCCACCAGGTAGTCGGCGGTCTTCTGCTCGCCCTCGCTGCCCGGCGCGCGGCCGCCGAACTCGTCCGAGGACAGGGCCTTCACGTGCACGGCGAAGTCTTCGGCCGAGATCTCGGGACCGAAGCCGTGTTCGACCGGGGGCGGGGTGGCCGCGACCGGCGCCGGGGCTTCCGGGGCCGGGCTCGGCTGGCAGGCGGCCAGCGCGACGGTCGCGATGGCGGCAAAGAGGAGCGTGTGCTTCATTCCAGGGGTTCTCCGGAGGAGGTTGAACCCCGATTCTAGCCCCGATGCCCTGGCCGCGCTTCCGGGCCCCGGGCGCGGGCCCCGCGGCCCGGAGGCGGCGGGGACGGTGCTTCAGTCGCGGGCCGGCAGTCGGTCGGTGTAGGACTGCGCGGTGGCGCCCGTAACCGGGCCGATCTTGGCGCTGGCGTGTACGAACAGCTCCACCTCGCGCTCGAACACCAGCGACCCCTGCACCACCGAGCCCGGGCCGACTACGATGCGCGGCTTGCGCTGCTTGCCCGAATTGAACCAGGTCGAATTCGGCTTCTCGACCCGGATGCCGCCGGCCACCGTGGTCGACTCGAGCAGGATGTCGCCATTGGTGGTGACCAGGTCGCCGCCGATCTCGCCGCCGGTGAAGTCGAGCTTGCCGTTGACCGTGGACGCATCGCCGCGCACGCGCGCGCCCTTCTCGCCGCGGATGCCGCCGTTGACGGTCTCCACGTTCTGTTCCACCAGCGAGCCGGCGCCCAGGTCGATGCCGCCATTCACGGTCTCCAGCGAGCGCGCGCTGGCCACGTCGCCCAGCTCGATGCCGCCGTTGACGGTCTCGGCGCTGCCCAGGCGGGCGCGGTTGTGGATGTGGATGCCGCCATTGACGGTTTCGGCCTGGCGCACCTGGGCGCCTTCGCGCACCGTGATGCCGCCGTTGACCGTCTCCAGGCTGCCGTATTCCTTGCCGGCTTCGGCGGTGATGCCGCCGAACACCTTGTCGACGTTTTCCTGGGCCAGGACCGGGCCGGACAGCAGCAGGGACAGGGCGATGAGGGATGCCAGCTTGCGGGTGCGCATGGGGTTGCTCCTTGGGGATTCCCGGATGGGATGCCGCCCGCGTGCACAGGGTTTAAATCCCCGGCGCGGCGGCGGGCCCAGACTGGCCCGGCGGGGCTACAATTTCGATATGCCGTTCGTCCCGGAGCCGACCTTGTCCACTGCCCGCCCCAAGCCCCTGCTGCTGCTGATCCTGGACGGCTGGGGCCACCGCGACGACCCCGCCGACAACGCCCTGGCCCTGGCCAGGCTGCCCAACTGGAAGCGCCTGCTGGCCGAGTGCCCGCACACCCTGGTGCACACCGAGGGCAAACACGTGGGCCTGCCCGACGGGCAGATGGGCAATTCCGAAGTCGGCCACATGAACATCGGTGCCGGCCGCATCGTCTACCAGGACCTGACCCGGGTGGACGCCGCCATCGAGGACGGCAGCTTCTTCGCCAACCCCGAGCTGGTGGCCGCCTGCCGTGCGGCCCGGGAGAACGGCGGCAGCCTGCACCTGTTCGGCCTGCTGTCGCCCGGGGGCGTGCACAGCCACGAAGACCACCTGTTCGCGATGATCGAGCTGGCCCGCCGCGAGGGCGTGGGCGAAATCGCCGTGCACGCCTTCCTCGACGGCCGCGACACCCCGCCGCGCTCGGCCGAGCCCAGCCTGCAGAAGCTGGCGGCCATCTGCGCCCAGGGTGGCGATGCGCACATCGCCACGATCAGCGGCCGCTACTGGGCCATGGACCGCGACAACCGCTGGGACCGGGTCGAGCGCGCCTACCGCGCCATCGCCGAGGCGGAGGCCGACGACACCGCCTCGGACGCGATCACCGCCCTGCATGCCGCCTACGGCCGCGACGAGAACGACGAGTTCGTGCAGCCCACCGTGATCTCCGGCGCACGCGGCCTGCGCGATGGCGACGCGGTGGTCTTCATGAACTTCCGCGCCGACCGCGCGCGCCAGCTGACCAGCGTGTTCGTATCGCCTGATTTCGCCGGTTTCGCAAAGCCGCGTCCCATCCGGCTGTCGCGCTTCACCTGCCTCACCGAGTACGACGCGAACCTGCCCGCGCCGGTCGCCTTCGGGCCCGAGGACCTGCGCAACACCCTGGGCGACGTGCTGGCCGCGAACGGACTCACCCAGCTGCGCATCGCCGAGACGGAAAAGTACGCGCACGTGACCTTCTTCATGAGCGGCGGCCGCGAAGCCCAGCTCGCCGGCGAGGAGCGCGCGCTGATTCCCTCGCCCAAGGTCGCCACCTACGATCTGCAGCCCGAGATGAACCTGCCCCAGCTCACCGCGCGCCTCACCGACGACATCCGCGCGCGCCGGCACGACGTGATCCTGTGCAACATCGCCAATCCCGACATGGTCGGCCACAGCGGCATCCTGGCCGCGGCGGTGAAGGCGGCCGAGGCCGTGGACGATGCGCTGGGCGCGATCCGCGCCGCGCTGGCCAGCGTCGGCGGCGAGATGATCGTCACCGCCGACCACGGCAACCTGGAAATGATGCGCGACCCCGACACCGGCCAGCCGCACACCTCGCACACGGTCGGCCCGGTGCCGCTGGTGTACGTGGGCCGGAAGGCCAGCCTGCGCGCCGGCGGCGCCCTGCGCGACATCGCACCGACGATGCTGCAGCTGCTGGGCCTGCCGCAGCCGCCGGAAATGACCGGCCGCTCGCTGGTGAACCTGGCTTGAGCCTGCGCGCCGCGGCCCTGGCGCTGGCGCTGCTGCTGGTGGCGCCCTGCGCGCTGGCGCAGGGCGCGCCCGAACGCGCGAAGAAGGAAGCCGCTGCGCAGCAGCGGCTGGACACGCTGCGCAGCCAGATCAAGGCCATCACCGCCGAGCAGCGCGCCTTCGAGGGCGAACGCAGCCAGGCCACGCGCGCACTGCGCGAAGCCGACGCCCAGGTCAGCAACGCCGTGCGCGCCCTGCGCAGCACCGAGGCCGGCATCGCCACGCAAGAGCTGGAGCTGCAGAAGCTCGAGGCGCGCAAGCTGACGCTGGAGGCCGGCCTGGTCGAACAGCGCGAGGCCCTGGCCACCCTGGTGCGCTCGGCCTACGCACTGGGTCGGCACGAACAGCTCAAGCTGCTGCTGGCCCAGGACCGCATGAGCGACCTGGCGCGGGTGCTGGCCTACCACCGCTATTTCCAGAACGACCGCCAGCAGCGCATCACCGGCCTGCTGGCCGAGCTGCAGCAGCTGGCCACCGTCGGCCAGCAGATCGTCGACCAGCGCCAGGTGCTGGAGGCCGCGCGCCTGCAGCAGCAATCCGAACTGACGGCGCTGGAGGGCCAGCGCACCGAACGCGCGGCGGTGCTGGCCACGCTGGAAACCACGTTCAAGGACCGCGCCGCGCGCCTGGCCGCGCTGGGGCGCGACGAGAAATCGGTGGTCAAGCTGCTCGAGCAGCTGCGCGACGCCGTGGCCGACATCCCGCGCCAGGTGGACGACAACCGGCCCTTTGCCAGCCGACGCGGCCAGCTGGGCCGGCCGCTGGCCGGGGCTGCGCTGGCGGGCTTCGGCGGCCGCCTGCCCGATGGCCGCACCAGCGACGGCCTGCTGATCGCCGGCACCGCCGGTGCCGAAGTGCGCGCCGCCGCGCCGGGCCGCGTGGCCTATTCGGACTGGCTCAAGGGCTATGGCCTGCTGGTGATCATCGACCACGGCGATGGCTGGATGAGCCTGTATGCCTTCAACGACGCCCTGCTCAAGGACGTGGGCGACTGGGTCCGGGCCGGCGAACCGCTGGCCACGGTGGGCAGCTCGGGCGGGCAGGGCCGGCCGGCGCTGTATTTCGAGCTGCGCCGCAACGGCCAGCCGCAGGATCCCAAGCCCTGGCTGCGGCCCTGAATGCACGCGGCGGCGACGCCACGGGGGCATAATCGCGTCATGCGCCCGATCCTGCCCCTGCTGCTTGCCCTGGCCCTGCCGGCCGCGGCCCAGACCGTGTCCTCGCCGATCGATCCCGAGGCGCCCGAAAGCGTGCCGCGCTCGGTGCCGCTGGCCGAGATCCAGCGCTACGTCGCCGTCTACCGCGCCATCCAGGACGCCTACGTCGAGCCGCTGGACGACCAGGCCCTGATGAAGGCCGCGCTGCGCGGCCTGCTGTCGGACCTGGACCCGCACAGCGCGTACCTGGAAAAGGACGAGGCCGAAGCCCTGCAGGAGCAGACCGAGGGCGAATACTCCGGCATCGGCGTCGAGATCGAACAGCGCCCCGACAAGACCCTGATGGTGGTCTCGCCCATCGACGGCACGCCCGCGCAGCGGGCCGGCCTGATGGCGGGCGACATCATCATCGCCGTCAACGGCCAGGCCCTGGACGCCGACGGGGCCGACGCCGCCAGCCGCGAGCTGCGCGGCGAGCCCGGCTCCAAGGTCACGCTCACCTACCTGCGCTCGGGCGACAGCATGCCGCGCGAGCTGGTGATCACGCGCGAGACCATCCGCGTGGTCAGCGTCAGCAGCCGCCTGCTCGAGCCGGGCTACGGCTACCTGCGCATCAGCACCTTCCAGGCCGACACGGGTCCGCAGGTGGGTCGCCAGCTGGCGGATCTGGCGAAGAAAAACGCCGCGCCGCTGTCGGGCGTGGTGCTGGACCTGCGCAGCAATCCGGGCGGCCTGCTCAATGCCGCGGTCGAGGCGGCCGACGCCTTCCTCGACAAGGGCCTGATCGTCAGCACCAAGGGCCGGCTGCCGTACTCCAACGCCAGCTTCCATGCCAAGGCCGGCGACCTGAGCCAGGGCGCGCGCGTGGTGGTGCTGGTGGACGCGGGCACCGCCAGCGCGGCCGAAGTGCTGGCCGGCGCGCTGCGCGACCATCGCCGCGCGACGCTGATGGGCAGCCGCACCTTCGGCAAGGGCTCGGTGCAGACCGTGGTGCCGCTGGAAAACGGCGACTCGGTGAAGCTGACCACGGCGCGTTATTACACGCCCAGCGGCAAGTCCATCCAGGCCCGCGGCATCCGGCCCGATGTGCTGCTGCGCGGCGAAGCCACCCGCGGCCTGCGCGAACAGGACCTGCCCGGCCATCTGCGTGGCGCCGACGAAGCCGGTGACGGCTATGCGCGCGGCGAAGTGATCCAGGGCGATGCCGCGATCGCACAGGCGCTGGCGCGGCTCAAGAAGCCGGCCCCCGCCACGGTGGCGCGGGCCCGCACCGGCGGCTGAGCGCCGGCCTCAGGCCGACAGCAGCGGCTGGTTGCGACGCAGCCAGTCGTTGGCCGACCGGTCCCAGGGCCAGATGCCTTCGACCGTGGGGTAGACCAGCTGCAGCATCGGGAAGTCGAAGCCGCCGTCGTGCAGCCAGCGGTTCCATTCGAACAGCGCGGCCTTGTGCCGCTCGCCGACGGCGCGCAGCTCGCAGTCCTGGCCCTTCAGGAAACCCGAGACCCGCTGGCCGGCCTCGAAGCGCTGGCCTTCGCGCACCAGCCGGTTGTAGTGGTGCAGCAGGCGGTGCGCGTCGGGATGCGGCTGCCCGAACACCACCAGGTCGGCGGCGTCCGAAGTACGGGCGATGCCCACGGTGTAGGTGTAGGACGGCTCGTCGTCGCTGGCCTGTACGTGGATGGCGTGGCAGCCGTACTTGCGGATGTCGTCCAGCACGCGCTGCTGGTCCGGGGTGTAGTCCATCGAGGGGTCTCAGGCGCGGGGATCGGAGATCTCGATGGTAGCGTATTGCTCGCGGGCGCCGCGCGCGATGCGGCAGTGCACGCCGATGTCAGCGCCTTCGACCCGCAGTTTTCCCTCCACGTGCAGCACGTTGCCGCGGTCGTGGTAGGACGATGTCCACTGGTAGGTGGTTTCGCCGCGGCCGACGAAGTGGGCCTCGGCTTCGGCCTTGCACCAGGGCACCAGTTCGCTGGCGCGCTGGAAGACGCGGTCGTGCTCGTGCACGTCGTCATGCGGCACCCCCTGCGCGCCCACCGGCAAGGCGGCGGCCAGCGCAAACATCAGGATCCGTCGGTTCATCAGTGTTCTCCTTTGGCGAGCAGGGCGCCCATGCGCCGGTGGATCAGCTCGATGGCCTTGAGCGGGCGGATCATCACCTTGAAATCCACGATCTGGCCCTCGGCGTTCCAGCGGATCAGGTCGACGCCGTTGACCAGGATGCCGTCGATCTCGGTTTCGAACTCCAGCATCGCGTCCTGTGGACCGACAATTTCGCGCACGTACCGGAAACCGGGGCTGAAGAACACCTCGAACGCCGCCGCCAGGTAGCCGGTGACGAGGCGGCGGCCCCGCTGCGGCGTGTGCACCACCGGCGAGTGGAAGACGGCGTCCTCGGCCAGCAGGGCGGGCAGGCCGCGCGCATCGCGGGTGCGGACCAGGTGGTGCCAGGTTTCGATCGGGTGGGCGGTCATGGGCAACTCCGGGAGGCGGTGGGCTCAGACCCGCAACTGGCCGCGGAAGCCGCGGGCCGCGTAATAGGACTGCACGCCGTTGTGGTAGGTGAACACCTGGCCATAGCGCCGGTCGCAGAACAGCGCGCCGCCGCGCTGGCGGATGGCCGGCGGGGTCAGGATCCAGCTCGAGGTCTTGAGGTCGAATTCGCCCAGGGTCTGCAGGTGGCGGTAGGCGGCTTCGTCCAGCAGGGTGATGCCCATGTCGGCCGCCGATTGCACGGCGCTGCCCGCGGGCTTGTTCTCCTTGCGCGCGTCCAGGGCCTGCTTGTCGTAGCACAGGCTGCGGCGGCCGGCGGGAGTTTCGGTTGCGCAGTCGAAGAACAGCACCTCGCCGGTGCCGGCGTCGTGGCCCACCACGTCGGGCTCGCCGCCGGTGTCTTCCATCGCCTTCAGGGCGTCGAGGGCGGCGGCATGCGCGTCGAGGCGGGCCTGGACCTGGGCCCAGGTGAGCTTGCGGTGCCGCGCGGGGTGGGCCTGGAAGCGGGCTTCCAGCGTTGCGACCAGGGCGGACTTTTCCTTGGGCTTCATGGTGGCCATCTCACGAAACCAGGAAATCCAGCAGCTTCGATCCCGCGCCCGCATTGGTTCGATAGAGTTCGGTGTAGCCGCAGTTCTCGCAGCTCACCGCGGTGAACCGGTTGGTGGCGACATCGAATGCCGCCGACAGCAGGCCGCCTTCGGCGCGCATCTCCTTGCGGCTGTATTCGGTGCCATTGCATTTGGTGCAGACGAATGACGTCATTTTCCTTCCATCCTTCAGGGGGGGCGCCGGATCGGCCGCAAGTTGTGTCAGTTCTGCTTGCTGCGGGATTGCGTGATGAAGATGGCTCCGAAAAACAGCATGAAGACCAGATCGTTGGCGCCATAGATGCTGAAGAAAACACCCGCAAACGGATCTTCGGCATAGAGCTTCGCGAGACTGTTGTCGGACAGCCACCTGATCCACACGACCACGTAAACGAGCTTTTCCAACGCGAACGCCGCGGCCAGCCACCTGATGTTGGAAGTGACGGCAGCCGCACCCAGATAAGCCAGGCCCCATACCATGATCATCAGCAGGCCGAAGTTCGACATCACCACGGGGTCGGCTTCGTTGATGGCCGTGTTGGTGAATGCACGCGAGAACACCAGGACGCCGCCGATACTCATGAGGCCGGCGGCGACAAGCCCGTTGCGGATGAGCGCTCTGTTCATGCGAAGCCCTCCGGCGGCATCAGCCCAGGAATCCTGGCGATGCCAGGGCCGCGACGATGGCGGCAAGCAAGGCTGCCGAGACGAAAAAAACCAGGCAGCCAGCGAAGATGGCCAGGGCCTTGCCGAGCCATCGCCACCAGTGGGATGTCCGGCGGTAGCGGGCCAGGTAGAAAGGCACGGCAAGGTAGCCGAAGACCACCAGGCACACGCGCTGCGCCGCGCCCAGTTTCTGGCCGGAGGCCCGCGCATCCAGGCTGGCCCAGCAGAACAGCACGCCGGTGGCGAGCACGAACTGCAAAGCCTGCAGCGCCAGGTCGGCTTCGCTGTGGTGCATGAACACCACCAGGGCCACGCCGAAGCAGGCGTGCAGGCCCCACAGCAGGAAACCGGCGTGCCAGGCCCTCATCCGGGGCTGCTGGCCAGGAACAAGGAAGGCAGCAGAATCCAAGCGAACTTCATGGTCGGCCGATGCCTGGTCTGGGATGCGCCCCGATGGTTGAAGTGAACACCGTGGCCCGCGCCGGCGTCAATCGAGCCGGTCCGCGGGCGAGCCGGCTTTGCGGCGGCCGTCAGGGCTCGGGCGTACCCGTGTCCTGGCGGCCCTGGTTGAGCTCGGCCCGTGCCGAAGCGGCGAGCGCGCGGTAGCGCTGGCGGAACGCGTCGAGGCTCTGCTCCTCGATGTCCTCCAGGTCCAGCAATGCGTTGTGCGCGCCCTGGGTGGCGCGGATCAGCTCGTCGAGCTTGATCTGTATCGCCTCGGTATCGCGGTTCTGCGTGTTCTGGATCAGGAACACCATCAGGAAGGTGATGATGGTGGTGCCGGTGTTGATCACCAGTTGCCAGGTGTCGCTGAACCCGAACAGCGGACCCGTGACCAGCCAGGCCACGATCAGCAGCACCGCGAACGTGAACACGCGCGGGCGGCCGCAGAAGCGGGAGGCTGACTTGGCGAAGCGGGCGTACAGGGAGGCGTTCTTCATGGCGCTTGACCTTCAGGGGAATCGGGGCGTTCCTGGCCAACCCACAGGCGGTTCCAGCATCAGCTGGCAGTCGCCGCAGCGCAACCGGGCCCAGCCCCACGGGTCGGGGAGCGGGAAGGGGTGGGCACAGCCGGCCGGAAGGCAGTTGCCGGGTTGGCGCCTCAGATGTTTCCGTACCTGAATCTGTAGATGCCTCTCCTGATCCCGGAGCTGCCGAGTATCAGCACCGCGCCAATGACGAGCTCGAACGCCGTCGCCGCCATCGAGGCGATCTGGTCCGGTTGCCAGACGTGATCGTACTGCTGCGCCCGGACGACGTAGTTGGTCCGGACCAGCAACGTCAGCCAGTAGAGTAAATCCATCAGCCCTTGCGCCAGGAACCAGACGCCCAGCAAGGTAAGGCCCAGCGACATGCCAACGGAGGCGTCGATGGTGGCTTCCGATCTCGGCTCCTTCATGACGGGAAGCAGCTTTCGGGCGATCGTCAGCGGGAAGAACCACAGGAAGGCGCACAGGGCAACCGTAAGGCTCAAGACCGAGGCATGCGCCCACGCCCAGTCCATGCTGTCACCTTGGACAAGCACCTGCACGGAAGCCGGTATGGCCAGCAGCGTCTTGATACCGACGAAGACCGCGAACAGCCGTACGCCGATGGCAACGTAGTCTTCCCTGCTCATGGAAACGTCCCGTTCTCTATTGGCATCGACGTCGTGAGCTTACCCCTACCCAGGCGGCGCCGAGTACGTGGCCCAGGATCCCAGGCCATGCTTGCGGGAAATGTGGCGGTAGTACGCGGCCATGAACAGCCCGAAGAGCACACCACTGATCAGCGCCACCCACAGCGCGCCGCTGGCGGGCATCTCCCGCAGGCCGCGATTACCCAGCAGCCACACGCCCAGGCCGAACAGTGAGCCGAAAAGACAGCCGACGGTGACCGTCAGCGACACGAAACCCAGGAAGGGCGGGGTGGAAGCTCCGCCCCTAGCGACCAGAGCACCTGCCACGCGGGCGGGAACGCGGTGGTGCGGCCGATGCCCTTGGATTCCATGTGGCGCTTGTAGGCTTCGAGCTTGCCGGACGGTGTCATGCGCAACGGTGCCTCAGGGGGCGCGCGGCGGCGCTGCTTGAACGATGCTCGGGCCAGCAGGGTGTGGAGTCAAGCCGGTCCGGGCAGCCACGTCCCCTCGAACGAATCGCGCGCGCTTAACCGGGCGGGCCTTGCCACCACTTCAGCTCGCGTACCTTGCTTGTTCCCACCATCCTGGAAATCTCGGCCTCAAACTGGGTCATCCGATCAAGGTCCTCGATGTTGATGGTCGATTCCCCTTTCCTCTGCAGGTAGATGATCCGCGGTCCCTTCGGCCTGCGATCAACGGCCATTGCCTGAATTGACGCAACGGGGACCTCATACATGCCCCCCGGGTCGATGAAACGCAATGTCTCTGGCGACACTTCGATCGCCATCCTGGGCAGCCGTTCCGCGGCCAGCCGGCTCCGCTTGAGGTCCCGGTAAAACAGGTGCGCGAACGCAAGCGCTCCAAGCAGGAAGCTGAGGGCCGGGGGCATGGGCTTGATGAAGCCCCATGGGGCGGCGAGCAACACCAGCAGCAATGCGAACACGAGTGGGCCAAGTACGCCGGGGCGGCTCTTCCTGTGGATGTAGGACTCGCTAAAACGATACTTAGTCGGCTGCATTGGTTGCTGATCCCCTGGGTGCGCCGGGTCTATGCCTGGCCATTCTCGTGGGAATGCAAGAGCTTCATCTTCAAAGCGCATCGATCAAATGCTGACACCACTTGTCAGATCTGACTGCGTCATAGGAGATACGCACCTTGTCTGTCGGATCATCCGTAAACCTGTAGACCAATGCATTGTCCCTGCGCTCGGTGTAGATCCCGCATAGCTTCTGGCCGATCGGCATGACCGCGGAATGACTGGTCTTCACTACGGTCTCGCACAGGGTGTTTCCACTGATTTCATAGGTCATTTGTAGCGCGAATTCCGGCCCGTTGGGCACGCGTCCGCAAGCATCCGATCTGCCGTCTGCATAAAGCTCCCCGTAACCGAAGCACGTCTTGCCTCCGTCCATCGAGCTGCACGAAACCCGAAGAAGCTCTGTCGGCGAAAGCTCGATAACGGTACTCGATGCGCAGCCCACGACGGCCATCAGTGGAAGCAATCTGCTGAAAATTGTCATGGGTTGCCTGGCGCCTTGAGCAAAGCCGCGCCCAGGGCGTCGGCTTGAATGATTCGTTAGGCCGGCTGTGAGCCAAGAACCGCCTCGGAAATAATCTTGTCAAGTCGCCGAACGTCCAGGCCCTTATTGAGGTTTACCTTTATGTGACCGGCCTTGGTCCATAGCTCGATCTCTGAGTTGACGTTGAAAATGCCATGTCCGTTCTCAGAAGACCACATGAAGATGGACGAGTAGGGAAGCGAATAAATCTCGACCTTCTTGCCCGTGAAGCCCTGAGCGTCTCTCACAATCAGACGCTAGTTGGTAAATATCGCGGCGTCCCTAAACGTCTTGTACGCGGCAATCGGCGTCTCGCCCGTTACGAGCAAGTTGGTTACGTCCGCCGGTATAGGACATTCAGAAACCAACGTCCACGCCAGTATTCCACTCGTCTCTGCCATTGGAACTCCGCTGTGAGTGCTGCACATTTTTGGGCCTAACGCCTAAGTTAAGGCGCGCCAACGGCGTGGGCGTGAATGATGATTCAGGCCGCACCGTAGGGCAGCTACTGGCGCGGCGGCAAGTACTTGGGAACCTTGGCCAGGAGAAGCTCCACCAGGCTGGGCTGCATGTATTCATAGTTGTCCGGGATGTCGAGGCTGGCCACGCGCTTGCCGCGAAGGCTGGCGCCGAACTGTGCGGTCAGCTTGGTGCGGTGCGACGACTCCATGACAAGAACCGTATCTGCCCAAGCCAGTAGCTCAGGTGTCACCGGAGAATCGGCATCGCGGTTGACGCCGGCGGAAGATGTCTCTAGGCCCTCCCAGTCGGCGAAGACATGCTCAGCGGTCGGGCTGCGCAGTCGATTCTTACCGCATATAAACAAGACACGGTGCGTCAATGCTTCACCTGCGGCCTAGCGCCTGAATGAACTGTTAGACCGCATCGCCGAACTCACGGACATGCGGCACGTACGCTGAGAGTGCCGAAACACAGAGAGACTCGGAGACTATGAGCCATTCCTGCATAGTTTCTAGCGATGAGGTTACATGCAGGAAGTCACCTGAGACGCGGTCCAGCCAGCCGCCCGAGATGACCTTGTAGACCACATGGCCCGTAGTGAGCGGGCTTTGCCAGTACTCAAGCATGTCCCCCTCGTCCATGGCCTGGAACGCCCGAACGAAGGGAAAGTGGACCTCAAGGTAGCGATCAACTCCCTCCGGCGCTGCCACGACAATCCGCAAGCCAGAACTGGTGTTGGTGATCTCGGTAACGTCTGAGCCGCCACGCCAGTGAATCTCGGGACCTACAGGTTCTAGCAGTGTGTGCATGCGGCCTAACGCCTAAGTTAAGCCGCGCCGAAGGCGTCGGCTTGACTGATTATTTAGGGCCCGCCGACGGCGACCCCGGCTGATCGAGCTAGCACCCAGCCAGACAGGCCATAGCTTGACTCGATTTGGAACCCTTGCACACCCGACGTTTGAGCGAAGTGCGTGGCACTGGCCAACGAAGCGGCCCATGGACCGGGCCAGCCCACCGCTTTGAATCCATGCTCGATAGCCGGCCAGTGTGCAGTGATGATTGACTCAGATGAGACCGGAATGACCTCCAACAAAATTGCTGGAAGCAATGGAGCCTCGAAGCAGTGCGCGACGAGGCCTGCGAAGACCACCGTGAATGGCGCAGGTGCCGAGCCGTGGTGTGGCTGCAGCGAAAACACGAGCTCTTGGGTCTCAGCATTGACCGAATAGCCGACGAGAAGACTGTCGTGGACTCCTGAAAACATTCGATGTGGGCCCTAACGCCTGAGTTAAGCCGACCCACGCCGTGGGTTCGGCGTGAATGATTGGTTAGGCAACAGGCCGGTCCTCAGGCAGACGCCCCACTTGGGACAACTCTGCCAATGCACACCGAGCGGCCGCAACGAAGGATTGCCACAACGGAATTTGCCGAAGTTCGGCGAGGGCCGGCATGGGATTGGACGTTCCCTCGGCCAGGGCCACCCACATGGCATCGAACGCGTAGACGGCTGCCAGTTCATCCGGGGTGAGACTGGATATGGGCGGCGGTCCGAGCGCCGCGCCACGCCAGTCTTCCCACAAGTTAACGACCCCGTCAGGTCCGAACGCGTCTTGCTTGGACTCGTCTGCAGCGATCTCAAGGCAGTCGATCACTCGATTGCGAATTCGCTGTGACATGACCGGATTCATGGGAGACGAGTGCTCTTTACGATGCCTAACGCCTATTAGGCCTCAAATATGAGGCATAGGACCGTATGGTTCTCCCATTTCGTGGGCCTGGTCAAGAATTTTCCTACGACGCAACAAAGCTTTAGCCGATCCCGTGAACGCACGTGCCCCATCAATATCCAACGTTATGGAGTGCAAACAAGCCCTACCTGTTCGCCTCCGACCGCCGGTCGGTGGACCCGCGCGACGGCGTCGAGCGCCGGCACCATCTCGACGACCAGGTATTGTCGCGCGGCCTCAAGCTGGCCACCCGTCGCACCGGACTGGCCAAGGCCGTGGGCGCACATACGCTGCGGCACAGCTTCGCCACCCATCTGCTTGAGGCCGGCTACGACATCCGCACGATCCAGGAGTTGCTTGGCCACAAGGACGTGGCCACCACCCAGATCTACACGCATGTGCTCAACCGCGGCGGCGGTGGCGTGCTCAGTCCGCTGGACCGTCCGACATGACCGGCGCTTGCCCTGGCCAGCGCGATCACCGACAGTCGCGCCATGGATCTTTACCGCTATGGCTGGGTGGCCTGGCTCTGGCGCGCGTTCGCGGGTGCGGGCGTGCTGGCGGGGCTGGGACTGATGGTCCTCGCCTGGCGCCAGGGTGCGTGGTCGCTGGCAGCCATCGGCGGCGTCCTCGCGCTGCCCGGTATCGTGCTTGGGCCGATGGTGGCCGTGCGCATCCGCCGGCTCGATTCGAGCCACATCGAGGTCCGCACGCTGGCGTTCTGGCAGCGTCGCATCGCGATCGCCCACCTCGGTCCGGCCCGCCTGCGAACCCATGCGCAGGGCACCGTGCAGGCGGTGCATGCCCCGCGCCTGTGGGTGCCGGTACAGGGTGGCCTGCCGATCCATATCGATTTGCTGGGCCAGATCCCGGACCGCGAAGCCTTCCGGGCGCTGCTCTCATTGCCTGCGGCCTGGGTGCCGCGCGGCGATTCGGGTTAATTCCCGAACGCGTTGGCAGGCAAACCCCACGGTGCAGGCGCATCCAGCGCGATCAGCTCGCGCCGGCCAGCCAGCCGTTGCGCATGCATGGCGCGGAACAGCCGCTCAAGGTCACGCGCGAATCCGACCGGATCGAACAGCCCGCAGTCCGCGTGGCCGTCGCGAAGGCGACGTCGCAGCGCCTCCCGCGCGGCCTCGTCCTGCCCCAGCGCGATGGCCCTGGCGACCAGGGCCGCCCGGTCAGGCAATACGCAGTCCGGCAAGCCGACGGCGTGCAGCAGGCTGGCCGCCATGCGGCTCACGAAGCTTTCGCCCAGCGTGGCCAGCAGCGGCACGCCCTGGCGCAGGGCGTCGCTGGCGGTAGTGCCCGAGTTGTAAGGCGTGGTGTCCAGGGCCAGGTCGGCCAGCGGCAGCCGCGCCAGGTGCCCGGCGCGCGACTGCTGCCGGGCCACCACGATGCGTTCGCCCCCCACGCCGCGCGCTTCGGCCTCGCGCCGCAGCCGTGTGGCGGCCGTGGGGTCGCGCGGCGCCGCCACCCACAGCACGCTGCCGGGCACGTCGCGCAGGATGGCGCACCAGTCGTCCCACAGCGGCGGGTTGAACTTGTAGGTCTGGTTGAAGCTGCAGTAGACCGTGCCCGTTTCTGGCAGTCCTTCCTCGGCGCGCGTGGGCGCAGGGTCTGGCGCGAACGGGCGTCCGTTGGGCTGGTAGCAGCGCGGCATCAGCGCCAGGGCTTCGCTGAAGTGCGGCGCTGTCTCGGGCGGCGTCGCGATGGCGTCGCCGATCACGTAGTCGGCCAGCCGCGGTTCACCCAGCGTCCCGATGTAGCCGATCCACTGCGCAATGACGGGCGCCGGGCGCCGCGCGGTGATGCCCAGGCGGGCGTGGCCGGTGTAGCCGGTCAGGTCCACCAGCACGTCCACGCCGTCGGCATGGATGCGCGCGGCCGCGGTGGCATCGTCCATCGCGTCCAGGTCCACGAATACGTCGGCGGCGTCCACCGCGCGTTGCCGCCACGGATCGCCCGGCGCGGCGGCGCGATAGGCATAAACGAACACCTGCACCTGCTGGCGGTCGTGCGCGGCGATCACTTCATTGACCAGGTACGACACCGCGTGCTCGCAGAAATCCGCCGACAGATAACCCACGCGCATGCGGCCCTCGATCACGCGGGCCTGCGGCGCCAGCGGCGGCGCGGCCAGCACGGGTCCCCACTGCGACTGCGCGAACTTCAGCGCCGCCTCGCGTCGCGCCATCGGTCCCGCCTCGGGCAGCGACAGCAGCAGGCCAGGCGAAAAGTCGCTGCGACGGGCGCTGGCGAAGGCCGCCAGCAAACGCTCCGGCGACAGCACCTCGTCCGGCGCCCAGTCCGCCAGGTGCCGCCGCAGGTACAGGCCGTCGCCCAGGCTGCGCAGGTCGTTGGGGTCCAGCACCACGGCGCGGCGATAGCTGGCCAGCGCCTCCTCGCTTCGGCCTGCGGCCTCCTGCAGGCCCCCGAGTTTCTGCCAGGCCAGGGCCAGGCGCGGGTCGCGCCGCGCGGCCTCGGCATAGGCCTGTTCGGCCTCGGCCGTGCGGCCCTGGGCCTGGCGCGCGTAGCCCAGGTTCACCAGCACGCCGACCGGGGCGCCGACTTCCAGTGCGCGTTCGAAATAGCGGGCGGCGGCCTCGTAGTCGCGCCGCACGTGGCACACCATGCCGGCCAGGTTCCAGGCATCGGCGTGCCGCGGCTGCCGCCGTACCAGCGCATCGATCAGCTGCAGCGACTCAGGCAAACGCCCTTGCCGGAACGCCGCCTGGGCTTGGGCGAACAGCGGGTCGGTCGGCATCGACCGCGTCGCTCAGCGCGGCTTGGCCGGCAAGGGGAAGGGCGTCACCACCTTCTCGCCGGTGCCGGCATCGCGGATGCTCAGTTGGCCCTTGCGGTCCACTTCCTCCACCCGCACCACGCTCTGCATCGGCAGGTGCAGCACGCGCGTGTGCTCGAACTCGTCGCGCAGGCGCTCTTCCGTGGGGTCCACCACCACGCCTTCCTTGACGTCGAACACCAGGTCGGCCACTTCGGTGAAGCCCCACAGCGAGCTCGCAGTCACGCGTCGCGCGTACAGCTCGTAGATCTTGCCGGCGTTGTGGAAGGTGATCTTGTAGAGGATGCGCGTGCTCATGCCGGCCAGTATACGAGCCGCCCGGCGGGCCGTGCCAATGCATCCCGGCCCGTGCGGGGCGCGGTGGCTGCAGGCGTGCGCGACCTGCCCCGGCAGCCCCGCCGACCGGCCTCAGGCGCCGCGCGAGCGTCGGGACAGCATCGGCTTCAGCGCCAGCGCGTACAGCAGCCCCACCACGAAGCCGGCCAGGTGCGCCCACCACGCCACCGCGCCAAAGCTCGGGCCGACGAAGGTGAAGATCAGCTGCAGCATGGCCCACAGTCCGATCAGCAGTGCGGCCGGCACCTTGATGAATTCCAGCCACACGCCCAGCGGGACCACCACGCCCAGGCGCGCATTCGGGAACAGCGCCAGGTAGGCGCCGATCACCGCCGACACGCCGCCGCTGGCGCCGATGATCGCGCGCGCCGGTGTGCCCATCAGCAAGGCGGCGGCCAGGTTGGCCAGCGCGCCGCCCGCCAGGAACAGCAGCAGGAATCGCCACGGCCCCAGGCTGCGCTCGGCCGGCAGGCCGAAGATGAAGAGGAACAGCAGGTTGCCGATCAGGTGCACCGGGCCCAGGTGGATGAAGAGTGCGCTGACCAGGGTCAGCAGGCGCTCGTCATTCAGCGCCGCGCGCCACTCGGTGACGCTGCCCGACAGCGTGCCCCAGCGCAGCAGGGTCGCGCGCCAGGCCGCGTCGTCCGGCAGCAGGGCAATCCACACCAGCGCCGCCGTCATCAGCACGGCCAGCAGCGGCGTGGCCCATCGCCACTGCGGCTTGCGTCGGCTCGGCAGGTTCACGAACACCATCGCGATCAGGGCCTCGTCAGCAGCATGCGCTGGCCGTTGATGGACAGCACCAGGCCGTCGCGGCGGATTTCCTCCACCACCACGCCGGCGGTGGGCGCCGCGCCTTCGGCCAGGCGCTGGCCGTCCAGGATCACGAAACGCTGCGCGGGCGTGTCGCTGTACACATGCATGCTCAGCTTCAGCGGCGGCAGTTGCGCGCGGTCGGCCGCGGGCAGGCTGGCGACCGAGGGCAGGGGCGGGGCCGCGTCGACGGGTGCAGGGGTCACGCTTGCGCCCGGCGGCGGTGTGGTCGTGGTGGGCGCAAGCGGGGGAGACGCGGTTTCAACGGTGGGCGCGATGGGTGCCGTCGGTTCGACGGCGGGCGCGGTCATCGTATCGATCGTCGTAACGCGCGTTTCGGAGACCGGGGGCGGCGGGGTCAAGGCCTGTTCCATCGGCGCTGGCGTTGGCGCGGGCATGGTCGGCGGTGACTCGGTGGATGCAGGAACGGATTCCGCCGCGGCGATTGGCGCGGGCGTGGCCGTTGCAGGCATCGGCGGATTCCCCGGGACCTCGCCAGGCGTCGGTTGCGCAGGCGCCGGGGCCACGGACGTGGTTTCCGTGGCCGGCTGCGCGCCACGCCACAACGCCCATCCCAAGCCGCCCGCTACCACCGTGGCCACCAGCAGCCAAGGCCACAGCCTCAGCCCGCGACGCGTCCGCGTCCGCACCGGCGCCTGTTCGACGAACAGCCCCGGCGCGCGGCCACGCTGGCGTTCGGCCTCGGATTTGCGCAGGGCTTCCAGAATCAGGGACATCAGTCGAGCACCCGGCGCAGCCGCGGACCTTCGCTGTCGCGCGACGACAAGGCCAGCAGTGTTTCCGGACCCACCACGCCGTCGGCGACCAGGCCGTGCGCCGCCTGCACGCGGCGCACCGCAGCCACGCTGGCGGGATCGAGCACGGCCGGCCCGGCTTCGGGGACGTCCAGGCCCGCGCGATCGCGCAGACGGTCGTGGATCCAGTCCACGGCCGGACCGCTGTCGCCGGCCGCCGGTGTCGGTGCCAGGAAGGCCGGGCCACGCCAGATCATCAGGTAGTCGCCGCGCCAGCTGTCCTCCAGCGCCAGGCGGTCGGTATCAAAACGCCCACCGCCCAGCCACAGCCGCACATGCACCGCGTCTGCGCCCAGCAGCAGGGCCCAGGCCTCGCCCTCGGAGCTTTGCAGGCGCAGCAGGGCAGGGCGTCCCAGCGCGGAAAGCTTGTCCAGGCTGGCGCGACCGCGCAGGCAGAACAGTCCCGGCGCCAGCACCGGCGCGCAGGCGGAGGCATTGGCCACCTGCGTTTCGTTCGCGCGCACCGTCCACAGGCCGAGCAATTGTCGCCACGCCGGTTGCGCCGCATCGCCAGCCAAACGGATGCGCTGGTCCAGCGCCTCGCCCGGCAGGTAGGGCACCGGATCGCTCACCACGGGTGCGGGCGCCACCGCGGCGGGCGGGCTGGGCGGCGGCGACGGCTCGGGACGCCACAGCACAAAGGCCGCCAGCACCAGCGCCAGGCCCACCGCCACCAGGCTGGCCAGGCTGGGACGCGGCAGTCGCGACAGGCGCGGCGCCAGCGCTTCGCGCGCGGCCTGGTCCACCCAGCGTTCGCCGATCTGCGCCTCGTCGTGCGCATACCCGGCCAGCAGCGCGCGCTCGGCGATGATGTTGCTCAGGCGCGGCACGCCGCCGGAGTGGGCATGGATGCGCCGCACCGCCAGCTTGGTGAACGGAAAACGCTGGCCGCCTGCCACGGCGTAGCGGTGGCGCAGGTAGCTTTCGGTCTCGTCCGCGTCCAGCGGCGTGAGGTGGAAGCGCGCGGTGATGCGCTGGGCCAGCTGGCGCAGGTCTTCGCGCGCCAGCATGTCGCGCAGTTCCGGCTGGCCCAGCAGCAGGATCTGCAGCAGCTTCTGCGTCGGCGTTTCCAGGTTGGTCAGCAGGCGCACCTGCTCCATCGCCTCCACGCTCAGGTTCTGCGCCTCGTCAATGATCAGCACCACACGCAGGCCCTGGGCGTATGCGTCCAGCAGGTAGGTGTTGAGCGTGTCCACCAGCGCCTTGAGGCTGCCGCGCATGCCGGCCAGGTCCAGCCGCAGTTCCTCGCAGATGGTCTCGAGCAATTCGGCGGGATTCAGGCGCGGGTTGAGCACCAGCGCCACCCGCACGTTGTCGGGCAGCTGCTCCAGCAGCAGCCGGCACAGCGTGGTCTTGCCGGTACCCACTTCGCCGGTGAGCTGCACGAAGCCACCGCCACCGCCCTGGCCGATGCCAAACAGCAGGTGCGCCAAGGCATCCCGGTGGCGCTCGCTCAGGAACACGAAGCGCGGATCCGGGGTGATCGAGTACGGCGGCTCCTTCAGGCCGTAGTGCTCGAGGTACATGCCACCTCGCAACAAGTAGGGCCACTAGCCTGCCACAAAAAGAAAACATACCAGGTATGTTTTCATCCTCCGTGAGACGGGGTGGGCGCGCGGCTTGCCGCTTTCCCCGCGGCGGGCCGTTGTACTGGTCATCGCCCCGACGGAACCGATGCCATGACGCCTGCCACCCGCTGCACCCTTGCGGTCGCCCTCGGCCTGTTTGCTGGAAGCGCCGGCGCGGAGGTGGGCGGCCACTGCACCTATGACGGCCAGCGCGTGACATTCGTCGACGGCGCGGCCTGGCCCCTGCCGGCGGATGACGATGCCGGGTCCGGCCAGGACGACGAAGAGGGCGCGCCGCCGGCACCGGAATACATGCTGGCCTTCGTCACCTTCCAGCTCGACGCAGGCGCCCTGGCGCGTTCCGGGGACCGCGAGGATGCCCTGCGTGACCAGAGCTGGGAGCAGGACGAATCGGCCCGGCTGGAACTCACCCTGCAGGACGGGGTGGTAACGCAGCAGTACCTGTGGATCTCGCCGGGCACCAACCTCAGCTATTCGTCCGGCGAAGTGGGGACGTACACCGTGGGGAAGGCGGTTGCGAATCGACTTGCCGGGACCTATCGCTTCACGCCTGCGGACGGTCAGGACCTCACCTGCAGCATCGACTTCGACCTTCCGCTGCTGGGCGACGCGGCCAACGCGCCGCCACCTCCGGGCGTTGCCCTGCCCGCGGGCGGCGGCGACCCAGGCAAGGCCTATCTTGCGATGAACGCCGCAATGCGTGCCGGCGATGTCGACGCCCTGGCCGAACTCATGCCACCCGCGCAGGCCGCGCAGCTGGCCAAGGCACGCAACACCCCGGACTTCGCGGCGCAGCTGGCCCTGATGCAGGCGATGACCCCCGCGGACGTGCGTGTGCTCGGCGGCCGCCAGGACGGCGACCGCGCCTGGCTCGAGTTCAGCGCGACCGAAGCCGGCCAGCCCCGCCGCGGCACTGCCGAACTCAAGCGCGAATCCGGCCGCTGGATCACCGTCCGCGAATCCACCCGCGACCCCGACTGACCCGAAAACATACCAGGTATGTTTTCATCGTCGTTGAGACGGGCGGCCCCGCGGCACGACGGCCACGTTGCGCGACAACGTGCTGGCGATCCGCGACTGGAACTTCCGCCCGCCCCAGGCCCGGCCCTGCTGGGTGTGCGCGCGGATCTCCTCGATCTGCTTTGCCGGGACGCCTTCGGCGATCAGCGCGATGTAGGCCCGGCGCCTGGCATCCTCATCCAGACCCAGCGCCAGATAATTCGTATGCGGCGTGGCAACGATGTCCGGATCGCCCCAGGCGTGATGCCGATAGCTTGACCATCGCCAGCTCCCGGGCGTCGCCACCATCGCGGCGCGGACCGGATTGAGTTCGATGTAGCGCTGGCAGCGCAGGAAATAAGCGTCGGAGTCGACCAGGCAGGACCGGAAACGACCCTCCCACAGCGTGCCGGTGCGCTGCCGGAAGCTGTTGAAGTAACGCACATAGCGACGCCCGAGCTGCTGCATCATGCGGCTCGGCGACCCCGGTTCGGTACCGGTCACCAGCAGGTGCACATGGTTGTCCATCAACACGTACGCATGCACCGCGCACTGATGGCGCCGGCTCGCGATCTGCAGATCGTCCAGGTAGCGCCAGAAGTTCGACGCCTGCACGAAACAGGGCTGGCGATCCACGCCGCGCTGAACGATGTGCAGCGGAACACCGGGAACATCGATACGCGGGAACACGGGCATGTCGGCGGCTACCAGGACTCGGCCCCGTAGCCTGCCATTCCAGCGCAACGCGATGCCGACCTAAAACACCGCGACACCCCGTACGAAAACCCCTGTCTCACCAGCAAAGAAAACATACCAGGTATGTTTTCACCGCCGTCTCATCAGGAAAGAAAACATACCTGGTATGTTTTCACTCAGTCGTCGAGGGTGAGGAGGGAGGCGTTGCCGCCGGCGGCGGTGGTGTTGACGGTCAGGGTGCGTTCGGAGGCGAAGCGCAGAAGATAGTGCGGGCCGCCGGCTTTCGGGCCGGTGCCGGAGAGGCCTTCGCCGCCGAAGGGCTGCACGCCCACCACGGCGCCGATCTGGTTGCGGTTCACGTAGCAGTTGCCCACCTTCACCGTGCGCGAGATCTTGTCGATGGTCGAGTCGATGCGCGAGTGGATGCCCAGCGTCAGCCCGTAGCCGGTGGCGTTGATGTCGGCCAGCACCTGGTCGAGCTTGTCGCCGTCGAAACGCACCACGTGCAGCACCGGCCCGAACACCTCGCGCGTCAGCTGCGACAGCGACGACAGCTCGTAAGCATGCGGCGCGAAGTAGCTGCCATGCGCCGCCGACGCCGGCAGCGGCACCGCCTTGATCAACTTCGCTTCGCGGCCCATGCGCTCGGCATGCTCCACCAGGATCCGCCGCGCATCCTCGTCGATCACCGGCCCCACGTCGGTGGACAGCAGCGCCGGATCGCCCACCACCAGCTCGTCCATCGCGCCGGCCAGCATGTGGATCACCTTGTCGGCGATATCGGCCTGCACGAACAGCACCCGCGCCGCCGAACACCGCTGCCCGGCCGAATCGAAGGCCGAGGCCATCGCATCCTTCACCAGCTGCTCGGGCAGCGCCGAGGAATCCGCGATCAGCGCATTCTGCCCGCCGGTCTCGGCGATCAGCGCCGCGATCGAGGCATTGCGCGCCGCCAGCGACCGGTTGATCGCCCACGCGGTATCGGTCGAACCGGTGAAGCACACGCCGGCCACGCGCGGATCGCGCGTCAGCGCCGCGCCCACCGTGGCGCCGTCACCCGGCAGGAACTGCAGCACGTCCGCCGGCACGCCGGCCTCGTGCAGCAGCTGCGTGGCCACGAAGGCCGTCAGCGTGGTCTGCTCGGCCGGCTTGGCGATCACCGAGTTGCCGGCCGCCAGTGCCGCCGCCACCTGGCCCAGGTAAATGGCCAGCGGGAAATTCCACGGCGAGATGCACACGAACACACCGCGCCCGTGCAGCCACAGCTCGTTCGACTCGCCGGTCGGCCCCGGCAACTTCTCCGGCGCGCCGAACAGCTTGCGCGCCTGCATCGCGTAGTAGCGCAGGAAGTCCACCGCCTCGCGCACCTCGGCCACCGAGGCCGACAGCGACTTGCCCGCTTCCTTCACGCACAGCGCGATGAACTCGGGCATGCGCGCTTCCAGCTGGTCGGCCGCATGCTCCAGGATGCGCGCGCGGCTCGCCGCCGGCAGCCGGTCCCAGCCGTCCTGCGCCGCCACCGCATTGGCCAGCGCCTTCTCGACGGCGGCCGAATCCGCGCCCAGCCACTGCCCGATGCGCTCGCGCCGGTCGGCCGGATTGGTGACCGACACCGCGGCACCGGACACGGACGCGCCGGGCACCAGCGGCCGGGCCTCCCAGGTCTTCACCGCGGCATTGATCGAAGTGGCCAGCGCGGCCAGCGTGTCGTCGTTGGAAAGGTTGGCGCCCATGGAGTTGTTCCTTGCTTCGCCCGCGAACCGGAACAGGTCGACGGGCTGGGGGATGCGGGTGTGTGGCTTGCTGGCATAGGCCGAGACCATCGCCACCGGATCGGCGACCAGCTCGGCCGCCGGCAGCGACTCGTCGGTGATGCGGTTGACGAAGCTGGAGTTGGCGCCGTTCTCGAGCAGGCGCCGCACCAGGTAGGGCAAGAGGTCTTCGTGCGAACCCACCGGCGCATACACGCGGCAGGGCACGTTGAACCGGTCGGCCGGAATCACCTCGGCATAGAGGTCGTCGCCCATGCCGTGCAGCTTCTGGTACTCGTAGCGCTTGCCCTGCGCGTAGTGGCGGATGGCCGCGATGGTCTGCGCGTTGTGGGTGGCGAACATTGGGTAGACCGCATCCGACGCCGCCAGCATGCGCCGCGCGCAGGCCAGGTAGCTCACGTCGGTATTGGCCTTGCGGGTGAACACCGGGTAGCCGGCGTAGCCCTCGGCCTGGGCCTTCTTGATCTCGCTGTCCCAGTAGGCGCCCTTGACCAGGCGCATCGGCATGCGCCGGCCGGTCTTGCGGGCCAGGTCGGCCAGGTAGTCGATGACGTAGGGCGCGCGCTTCTGGTAGGCCTGCACGGCCAGGCCATAACCCTCCCAGCCGTCCAGGGCCGGGTTGGTGAAGGCGCCTGCGATCACGTCCAGGCTCAGCTCCAGCCGCTCGGACTCCTCGGCGTCGATGGTGAAACCGATGCCCTGGGCCTTGGCCAGCTTCGCCAGCTCCAGCACCCGCGGGGTCAGCTCGGCATGCACGCGGGCGCGCTTGGCCAGCTCGTAGCGCGGGTGCAGGGCCGACAGTTTCACCGAGATGGACGGCGCATTGAGCACGTCGGGGTAGGGGCCACCCGCGCCGATCGCGCCGATCGCGTCGCGGTAGGCCGCGAAATAGCGGTCCGCGTCGGCCTGGGTGAACGCCGCCTCGCCCAACATGTCGAACGAATACAGGTACTTGGCCTGTTCACCCTTGCGGCTGCGCTCCAGCGCCTCGGCAATGGTGCGGCCCATCACGAACTGGTGGCCCATGATCCGCATCGCCTGGCGCACGGCCAGGCGGATGGCCGGCTCGCCGGCCCGGCCCACCAGCCGGCGGAAGGCGCCGATGGCGTTGCGGCGGGTCTCGTCGGCCAGGTTGACCATGCGGCCGGTCAGCATCAGGCCCCAGGTGGAGGCATTGACCAGCACCGAATTGGACTGGCCCATGTGCCGGTCCCAATCGGCATCGCCCAGCTTGTCGCGGATCAGCTTGTCGGCGGTGGCGCGATCAGGAATGCGCAGCAGGGCCTCGGCCACGCACATCAGCAGCACGCCTTCCTCGCTGGACAGGTCGTACTGGCGCATGAAGGCCTCGACCATGCCCGGGTCGGCGGCGCGCACGCGGGTGCGTTCGACCAGGGCCACCGCGGCGGCCTGCACCTGGGCCTGTTCGGCCTCGGGCAGGCGGGCCTGGTCCAGCAGCTCGGCCAGGTGCCCGGCCTCGTCACGGTGGAAGGCGGCGGTGATCCGGGCGCGCAGCTCGGACGGCGCGCCGGGGAGTTCGGGACTCAGGATCGGGGTCACGGGGGTCCTGGTGGGGACGGCGCGGGGACGCGCGAGAACGCGGATTCTAGTGCCCCCGGCGAGGGCGGGAAAGCGCCCCGCCTTCACGAATCCCGCCGACGGCCCGGCGATTTGGCTTGCCGGCTCCTCGCACGGGCCGGTAAAATTCGGCAGTTATCGGGAAGCCGGACCGCGCCGCGTCGGCGCGACCCTTCCATCACGCCGGAACCGCCAGGCTGCAGACGCTCCCGCGTCCGCGGCCGGCGCGTCCCGGGACGCCAGGATTGCCGGCTTTGCATCCGCCCCCCGGGCGGCGCGGGGCGGGGACCAAGACCACACGTTGGGGTAAGTTCGGATGAATGCAGCGATGAAAGCAAACGCCATGGTCGCCAGGGTCGCCGCCGGCCTGCTGGCCGCGACGGCCAGCGCTTCGGCCTGGGCCGACAGCGAGCCGGTGCGCTGGCAGCTGAACATGCCCGAGGGCGTCACCCGCACCGCGGAAAACGCCTACGACATGCACATGCTGATGCTCTGGATCTGCGTGGCCATCGGCCTCGTGGTGTTCGGCGCCATGGGCTACTCGATGTACAAGTTCCGCCACTCCAAGGGCGCCAAGCCGGACGTGGACTTCACCCACTCCACCAAGCTCGAGATCATCTGGACCGTGGTGCCGGTGCTCATCCTGGTCATCATGGCCGTGCCGGCCACCGCCCGCCTGATGGAGCAGTACGACACCAAGGGCTCGGACATGACCGTCAAGGTCACCGGCTACCAGTGGATGTGGCGCTACGAGATCGTCGGCGAGGACGTGAACTTCATCAGCCGCCTCGACCGCGAGTCCGACCGCATCCGCCAGAGCGGCGAGACCCCCACCGCCGAGGCCAACCCGCACTACCTGCGTGACGTGGACCGCGTGCTGGTGCTGCCCACCGAGACCAAGATCCGCTTCGTCATCACCTCCGACGACGTCATCCACGCCTGGTGGGTTCCGGCCCTGGGCTGGAAGCAGGACGCGATCCCGGGCGTGATCAACGACGCCTGGACCGAGATCCGCACCCCGGGCACCTACCGCGGCGTCTGCGCCGAGCTGTGCGGCAAGGACCACGGCTTCATGCCGATCGTGGTCAAGGCCGTGCCGCGCGCCGAGTACGAAGCCTGGCTCACCGCCCAGAAGGCCGGCGACCTCGCCGAGGCCGACCGCATCGCCGCCACCTCCGTCGTTCCCGCGAAAGCGGGCGGCGAAGGCTGATCCGAATCCCAGAGGCTGACCTAATGGCTACCAACTACACGGCCCACGACGCCAACGGCACCGCCGCGGCGCACGACGACCACCACCACGAGCACAAGCAGGGCTTCTTCCAGCGTTGGTTCTACTCGACCAACCACAAGGACATCGGCACCCTGTACCTGGTGTTCTCGCTGGTGATGTTCTTCATCGGCGGCTCGATGGCCCTGGTCATCCGCGCCGAACTCTTCCAGCCCGGCCTGCAGCTGGTCGAGCCCGAGTTCTTCAACCAGATGACCACCATGCATGCGCTGGTGATGATCTTCGGCGCCGTCATGCCCGCGTTCGTGGGCCTGGCCAACTGGATGATCCCGCTGATGATCGGCGCGCCCGACATGGCGCTGCCGCGCATGAACAACTGGTCCTTCTGGATCATGCCGTTCGCCTTCACCCTGCTGCTGCTGCCGCTGGTCCTGTACTTCTTCGGCATCGGCGGCGGCGCGCCCGCCGGCGGCTGGACCCTGTACCCGCCGCTGTCGCTGCAGGGCGGCAACAGCACGGCCTTCACCATCTTCGCCATCCACCTGATGGGCATCAGCTCCATCATGGGCGCCATCAACATCATCGCCACCATCCTCAACATGCGCGCCCCGGGCGTGGACCTGCTGAAGATGCCGGTGTTCGTGTGGACCTGGCTGATCACCGCCTTCCTGCTGATCGCGGTGATGCCGGTGCTGGCGGGCGCGGTGACGATGCTGCTGACCGACAAGTTCTTCGCCACCAGCTTCTTCAACGCGGCCGGCGGCGGCGACCCGGTGATGTTCCAGCACATCTTCTGGTTCTTCGGTCACCCCGAGGTCTACATCATGATCCTGCCGGCCTTCGGCATCGTGTCGGAGATCATCCCGACCTTCGCCCGCAAGCCGCTGTTCGGTTACCAGGCCATGGTGTACGCCACCGCGTCCATCGCCTTCCTGTCCTTCATCGTCTGGGCCCACCACATGTTCACCGTGGGCATGCCGCTGGGTGGCGAGCTGTACTTCATGTACGCCACCATGCTCATCGCCATCCCCACCGGCGTGAAGGTGTTCAACTGGGCCACCACCATGTGGCGCGGCTCGATCAGCTTCGAGACCCCGATGCTGTTCGCCATCGGCTTCGTGATCATGTTCACCATCGGCGGCTTCTCGGGCCTGATGCTGGCCATCGTCCCGGCCGACTTCCAGTACCACGACACCTACTTCGTGGTGGCGCATTTCCACTACGTGCTGGTCACCGGCGCGGTCTACGGCATCATGGCCGGCGTGTACTACTGGCTGCCCAAGTGGACCGGCCACATGTACAACGAGACCCTGGGCAAGTGGCACTTCTGGCTGTCCACGATCTTCGTGAACCTGCTGTTCTTCCCGCAGCACTTCCTGGGCCTGGCCGGCATGCAGCGCCGCGTGCCCGACTACAACATGGCCTTCGCCGACTTCAACATGTGGTCCACCATCGGCGGCTTCGGCTTCGGCCTGAGCCAGCTGCTGTTCGCCTACATCGTCTGGTCCTGCGCCCGTGGCGGCGTCAAGGCCGCGGCGCGTTCGTGGGAAGGCGCCAAGGGCCTGGAGTGGACGGTGCCTTCGCCGGCCCCGCACCACACCTTCACCCTGCCGCCGGTGATCCGCGACGGCGACCTGGCCCACGGCGACATCACCCACTGAGGCCCGGCGACGGCGCCCGCGCCGTCGCGATCCCGACATGAAGCCTTCCGACGCCAAGCTGCCCACCCCCGACACCCGCCGCCGCGGCATCCGCCGCACGGCCTGGGGCATCGGGCTGGTTGCGGTGGGCGTCTACGTGGTGTTCCTGCTGTCGGTGATGCTGCCGTGACCGCCGCCAAGCCCTCGGTCAAGTCCAGCCTGCGCACCATCGTGGTGGTGTCGGTGATGTCCTTCGTGGGCACCTTCGCGCTGGTGCCGCTGTACTACATCGCCTGCGAGAAGGTGTTCGGCATCAAGCTCGAGGAAGGCCCGGCCGGCGAGCAGCACGTGGCCGGCCTGGTGGTGGACGAGTCGCGCGTGGTCACGGTGGAGTTCGACGGCACCGTGAACTCCAAGCTGCCGTGGGCCTTCAAGCCCCAGCAGCTGTCGATGAAGGTCACGCCGGGCCGCATGTACGAGGCCAACTACATCGCCCGCAACACCTCCGACCACGCCATCGTCGGCAACGCCGCGCCCTCGGTGGCGCCGTCCACCGCGTCCACCTTCTTCAACAAGACCGAGTGCTTCTGCTTCACCGAGCAGCTGCTGCTGTCGGGCGAGGAGCGGCTGATGCCGGTGCGCTTCATCGTCGATCCCGACCTGCCGGCGCACATCAGCACGATCACGCTGTCCTATACTTTCTTCAGCAACGACACGGCCACGGCCCGTATCGTGGCGGCCCCGGCCCCCGTGGCCACCGCCCGTTCCGCGCCCTGACCGCAGGCCTTCCAGGAATACCGGGGAACCCCATGGCACAGACCCACGACGATCCGAACGTTTATTACGTCCCGCACCACAGCCCCTGGCCCTTCGTCGGCTCGATCACGCTGTTCACCACCATGGTGGGCGTGTCCAACTGGCTCAACGGCAACGCCTGGGGCCAGCCGGTGTTCTACATCGGCCTGATTGCCACGCTGTCGGTGCTGTTCGGCTGGTTCGGCAACGTCATCTCCGAGTCCCTGGCCGGCAAGTACAACGAGAAGGTCGACACCTCGTTCCGCATGGGCATGATGTGGTTCATCTTCTCGGAAGTGATGTTCTTCGCGGCCTTCTTCGGCGCCCTGTTCTATGCCCGCCAGTTCGCGCTGCCGTGGCTGTCGGGCGAAGGCGACGGCGCGCTGACCAACCAGTACCTGTGGTCCGGCTACAGCGCCGGCTGGCCCACCAACGGCCCGTCCGAGATCGGTGGCAGCTTCCAGACCATCCCCGCCTGGGGCCTGCCGCTGATCAACACCCTGATCCTGCTGGCGTCGGGCGTCACCATCACCATCGCCCACCACGCGCTCAAGGCCGGCCACCGCCGTTCGCTGCTGGTGTGGCTGGGCGCCACCGTGCTGCTGGGTTCGGTCTTCCTGTTCTACCAGGCCGAGGAATACATCCACGCCTACCGCGACCTCAACCTCACGCTGGGTTCGGGCATCTACGGCTCCACCTTCTTCATGCTCACCGGCTTCCACGGCATGCACGTGTTCCTGGGCACGCTGATGCTGGCCATCATCTGGCTGCGCTGCCTGAAGGGGCATTTCAGCAAGGACCACCACTTCGCCTTCGAGGCCGTGGCCTGGTACTGGCACTTCGTGGACGTGGTCTGGCTGGGCCTGTTCCTGTTCGTCTACGTGCTCTGACCCCCGGCACGTGAGTCTCGGAAGGGCCGGCCTCGCGCCGGCCCTTCGTTTTCTCAGCCGCCGATGCCGTGCGGCTTGATCACGCCGGTGAAGATGCCGGCGATCACCAGCAGGATCAGGGCCACCGACAGGCCGATGCGCCAGCTCAGCGATTTCACCGTGCGGTCGGTCTTGCCCTTGTCCACCATCATGTAATACAGGCCGGCGCCCAGGTTCCACAGGATCAGGATCAGGAAAGCGATGATGAGCAGCTTCTGCACGGCGTCGGCCTGGCGTGATGGGGTGTCCCCATTATCCGCCTGTCGGAGGCCCGCGACATGAAGCGCCGCATCGTGCTCACCGTGCTTGCACTGTGCCTGGCGATCGGGTTTTCGCTGCTGGGCCGCTGGCAACTGGGCCGCGAGCAGCAGAAACGCGACCAGCTGGCCGAGGCGGCGGCCGCGCTGTCGGCGCCGCCGGTGGCGCTGTCGCAGGCCATCGCGCGCGGCCAGGGCAGGGCAGGCGGCATCGACCGGGTGCAGGCCAGCGGCCGTTTCCTGCCGTCTCCGCGCCTGTTGCTGGACAACCAGCGCCGCGGTGATCGCGTCGGCGTGCGCCTGTACTGCGTGTTCGCGTCCGAAGCGGGCGAGAGCCTGCTGGCCGACCTGGGCTGGCTGCCGCTGCCGGGCGATCGCGTATTGCCGGCGGCGCCATGCCCCTCCGGCCTGCAGTCGGTGTCGGGATTGCTGGTGCCGCCGCCTGCAGTGGGCCTGCGCCTGGGCCCGGCCCAGGTGGCGCAGGACGACGGCGAACGCTGGCTGGCCACGCGGGTCGAGCCGGTCGAACTGGCGACGGCCTGGCAGCGTCCGCTGGCCGGGCGCGTGCTGCGCCTGGATCCCGCGCTGCCGATCGGCCACGAACGCGACCTGGAACTGCTGTCGAACACCCTGCCGCCGGAAAAACACCGCGGCTACGCCATCCAGTGGTTCGGGCTCGCCCTCGCCACCCTCGTCATCACCCTTGTGCTCAACTTGCGCCGACGCCCATGACCGCTCCCAATCCCAACCGTTCCCGCCTGGTGCTGCTGCTGGTCGCCGTGATGTTCCTCGGCAGTTTCGGCGTCGCCGCCGCCCTGTTCTTCGGGGGCTGGAAGCCCAGCCATACCCGCAACATCGGCGAAATGCTCAGCCCCTACCCGGAGCTGCGCGCGCTGCCCCTGGTCCGCGCCGACGGCCAGCCCTGGACCTGGCAGCCCGCCTCGCGCCACTGGCACATCGTGGTGGCGCCGCCCGCGGACTGCGGCAAGCCCTGCGCCGAACTGCTCGAATCGCTGCAGCGCGTCTGGGTGTCCGAAGGCCGCCACGCCGACAAGCTCAAGGTGCTGTGGTTTGGTGAGCTGCCGTCCGGCGCCACGTCCTTCAGTGGCCTGGTGCCGATGCAGCCCAGCGAGGCGCTGCAGGCCAGACTTCCCGACCAGGCCCGGCCCGACGCGCTGCCGGTCTACCTGGCCGACGCCAATGGTTACCTCGTCCTGCGCTACCCGCCCGGCTTCAATCCTTCCGGACTGCGCAAGGACCTGGGACGTGTGTTGAAGTAGGACGCCCATGAACATCGCCCCTGCCAGTCCCCATCGCCACTTCCACCGCCTCGCCTGGGCCGCCGTGCTGCTGGCCCTGGCCGTCATCGTGTTCGGCGGCTTCGTGCGCCTGTCCAACGCCGGCCTGAGCTGCCCGGACTGGCCCACCTGCTACGGCAAGGCCGCCTGGCCGACCCAGGACCACGAAATCGCCGCGGCCAATGCCTCGTTCGAGCGCGAGGTGGAAGTCAGCAAGGCCTGGCGCGAACAGTTCCATCGCCACATCGCCGCCCTGCTTGGCCTGCTGGTGCTGTCGCTGGCCCTGCTGGCCGCGCGCCGCCGCGCCTTCGGCCCCGGCAGCGTGCTGCTGGCTTCGGGCCTGGTGGCGCTTTCCATTCCGCTCTACACCGGGGTGCAGGGTGTGCTGGCGTCCAACCACCAGGCGTCCATCGCCCTGGTGCTGCTGGGCGAACTGATCCTGCTGGTGCAGGCCCTGCGCTGGTCCAATGCCGACTCGGCGCGGCTGAGCGCAATCGTGCTGATGGTGATCGTGTTCCAGGCCGTGCTGGGCATGTGGACCGTGATCTGGCTGGTCAAGCCGGTGATCGTGATGGCGCACCTGCTCGGCGGCCTGCTGACGCTGTCGCTGCTGACCTGGCTGGCTTGGCGCACCACGCCCGGCCACGCCCTGGTGCAGGCCGAGGCGCCGCGCCTGCGCCGCCTGCTGTGGATCGGCCTGGGCCTGCTGGTGGTGCAGATCGCGCTGGGCGGCTGGACCAGCGCCAACTACGCGGCCCTGGCCTGCGGCACCGATTTCCCCAAGTGCCTGGGCCAGTGGTGGCCGGCGCATGATTTCCGCGAAGGCTTCGTGCTCTGGCGCGGCATCGGCGTGGACTACGAGGGCGGCGTGCTCGATGGTCCGGCGCGCGTGGCCATCCAGCTCAGCCATCGCCTGATGGCGGTGCTGGTCACCGGCCACCTGCTGGTGGTGGGCATCCGCATGCTGCGCACGCCGGGCCTGGTGTTCTGGGCCTGCGTGCTGCTGGCGCTGCTGGCCACGCAGGTGGCGCTGGGCATCAGCAACGTGGTGCTGGGCCTGCCGCTGTGGGTGGCGGTGGCGCACAACGCCGGCGCGGCGCTGCTGCTGTTCACCCTGGTGGGCCTGCTGGCGCGGCTGCGGGCGCCGGAATGAGCGTTCCGTTCGCGGCCTACTGGGAGCTGACCAAGCCGCGCGTGGTGGCGCTGATCGTGTTCACCGCGGTGATCGGCATGTTCCTGGCGATCGAGCCCGGGCAGGCCTGGCCGTGGGAGCGCATCGTGCTCGGCGCGCTCGGCATCTGGCTGGCGGCCGCGTCGGCCGCGGCCATCAACCACCTGCTCGACCAGCGCATCGACGTGCTGATGGCGCGCACCCAGCACCGGCCGCTGGCCACGGGCTCGCTGCGGCCCGGGCAGGTGCTCGCGTTTGCCGTGGTGCTGGGCGCGGTCTCCATGGTGCTGCTGGCCTGGCGCGTGAATGCGTTCACCGCCGCACTCACCTTCGCCTCGCTGATCGGCTACGCCATCATCTACACCGGGTATCTCAAGCGCGCCACGCCGCAGAACATCGTCATCGGCGGCCTGGCCGGCGCCGCGCCGCCGGGCCTGGGCTGGGCGGCGATCAAGGGCTGGCCCGCCGGCACCGCCGCGATGGACCTGGCCGGTGAGCCGCTCAACTACGGCTATGCGCTGCTGCTGGTGCTGATCATCTTCGTGTGGACGCCGCCGCATTTCTGGGCGCTGGCGATCTTCCGCCGCGACGACTATGCCAAGGCCATGATCCCGATGCTGCCGGTGGTCTACGGCGTCACCTATACCCGCTGGCAGATCCTGTTCTACACCGTGCTGCTGCTGCTGGTCTCGGTGCTGCCCTATGCCACCCACATGAGCGGCCCCTTCTACCTGGGCGGCGCGCTGGTGCTGGGCGGGGTGTTCCTCTACCACGCGGTGCGCCTGCTGGATCCGCCCAACGAGCTGTACGCGATGAAGGTCTTCAACTATTCCATCGTGTACCTGATGGCGCTGTTCGCCTTCCTGCTGGCCGACCACTGGCTGCTGCCCCCGCCGGTGCAGGCCGCAGGCATGCTCGAGTTCATCCCTGGCTGAACGGCGTCCCCGCGCCCGGCTTGACAGAAACAATTACGGGCGTAAAAGTAGCGGGCATCACGGCCTGAGCCCTGGAGCCCCCGCATGGCACGCCTCACCATCAGCGACGCGGAAAGCGTGGTCATGCAGGCCCTGTGGGCGGCCGGCGAGGCCACCGCCGAAGACCTCATCGCCGCCGTCGCCGCGCCCAATGCCTGGGCCGAAGCCACGGTGCGCACGCTGATCAACCGCCTGCTCACCAAAGGCGCCATCGAGGCCGAGCGCGAAGGCCGCCGCTACCGTTACCGCCCGCTGCTGGCCCGCAACGACTGGGTGGCCGAAGAAAGCGTGGGCATGGTCGACCGCGTGTTCGGTGGCCGGGTGGCGCCGCTGGTGGCGCACTTCAGCGAGCAGGGCCGCCTGAGCCAGGCCGACGTGGACGAACTGCGCAAGCTGATCGAGGACTTCGACCATGGCCGCTGAGCTGTTCGACTGGCTGCTGCGCTCCACTCTCGCGCTCAGCGTCGCCATTGCCCTGGTCATGGCCCTGCGTCCGCTGTGGCGTCGCTGGCTGGGCGCCGGCGGTGTGCTCTGGCTGTGGCTGCTGCTGCCGGCGGCGCTGCTGGCGACCAGCCTGCCGCGCCCGGTGCAGGTGGTCGAACAAGACATGCGCGGCGGCGTTGCCGCGAACGTGGCGGGTGATGCCGTGGCCTTCGCGGACCGCGCGGGGGTGAGCGAACGCGACATCTCCCAACGCCCGATCGCCGCGCCATCGATGGCGTCCGCATCGCTTGCCTCGCCGGTGGCGTCGTCTTCGTCGGGCCCTTGGCCCGGCTGGACCAGGGTGCTGGTCGGGCTGTGGTTCATTGGCGCGCTGGCCCTGCTCGAGCGCCTCGTGCACCAGCAGCGGCAGTTCCGCCAGCGCCTGGGGCGGCTGAGCCCGCGCGCCGACGGCAGCTGGCTGGCCAGCAGCGGCCGCATCGGCCCGGCCGTGGTGGGCGTGCTGCGCCCGCGCATCGTGCTGCCCGCCGATTTCGAACAGCGCTATGACGAGCAGCAGCGCCATCTGGTGCTGGCGCACGAGCGCGTGCACCTGCGCCGCGGCGACCTGCAGGTGAACCTGATGCTGTGCGCGCTGCGCTGCGTGTTCTGGTTCAACCCGCTGGTGCACGTGGCGGTGAACCGCCTGCGCGTGGACCAGGAGCTGGCCTGCGACGCCGAAGTGCTGCGCCACCATCCCAGGGCCGGCCGTGCCTACGCCACTGCCCTGCTCAACACCCAGCTGGCCGAACTGGGCCTGCCGGTGGGCTGCTACTGGCAGTCGGCGCATCCGCTGAAGTGGCGCATCGCGATGCTGCAGCGGCCGCGTCCGGCGGGTACGGTGCTGATGGCCGGGGCGGGCGTGGCCCTGCTGGCCAGCGTCGCCGCGGCGGCCGCCATGTGGCAGGTGCAGCCGGTGCAGACGCTGGTGTTGCCGGCGGCGCTGGCGCCCGCCCGCGCCGTGGTGCCGTCGCACTCGCTGCATGCTCCCGACGGCGTCACCGTGCAGGTGGTGTCCGATGTCTCGCTGGGGGAATTGAGCTTCGACGTGCCGCTGCGCGCGATGCCCGACCAGGCGGCCCCGCTGGCGTCCAGCGAGCCTGCGGCCGGGGCCTCGTCGGCGGCCACCGCGCCTGCCGCGATGACCGCGGGGGTAGGCACTTCGCCGTCTTCGGTCGTGACCGCGCCGGCCGCGCTGCCGTCTGCCCAGGTCTCGTCGGTCGCGGCCACGGACACGGCCGCAACCGCAACCGCAACCGCCGTCGAGCCATCCCGCTTCGAGCCGCCCCGTGTGACCCGGATGCACCTGGCCAATCCGCCGATGCGCGCCAAGGACCGCTTCTACGAGCGCGAGCAGGCGGGCAGGGTGGTGGTCGAAGTCCAGGTGGATGCCGAGGGTCGCCCCGGTCCCGCCGAAGTGGTGCACAACGACATCGGCGAGCGCTACGCCGTCAACGCGCTGCGCGCCGTGAAGCGCTGGAAGTTCGAACCGGCCCGCCGCGATGGCGTGGCCGTGGTCAGCACGGTGCAGGTGCCGGTGCTGTTCGACCTGCGCAAGCAGACCGTCGAGCAGTTCTGGATCGACGCGGTGGGCCCCCGGAACACGATGCCGGGGCCGTCGGTCAGCGCCTTGATGGCCGCCAACCGGCGCTGATGGGGCGGCGCCGGGCCGCCCGGGCCCGGCGCCGCGCCGGCCTCAGGGCCGGCCGTCCAGCAGGTGCTGCTGCCAGAACAGCATGCTGGCCGCACCGAAATAATCGGTGTTGGTCTTCTTGCGGAAGCCGTGGCCTTCGTCCTTGAACAGCAGGTACCAGACGTCGCCCTGGTTGGCGCGCACCGCCTTCACGATCTGCTCCGCCTCGGTCCAGGGCACGCGCGGATCGTTCAGGCCCTGGGCCACGAACAGCGGCTTGGTGATGCGGCCGGCGTTGTTGAGCGGCGCGATGCGGGCATGGAAGGCGGCCATTTCGGGCACGCGCTCGTCGCCGTATTCGGCCCGGCGCAGGTCGCGGCGGTAGCTCTCGGTGTTCTTCAGGAAGGTGCCGAAGTCGGAGATGCCCACCACGTCGATGCCGGCGCGGATGCGGTCGTTGTAGTGCACCATGCTGGCCAGCACCATGTAGCCGCCGTAGCTGCCGCCCATCACGCCCACGCGGTCCTTGTCGAGCTCGGGCTGCTTCGCGATCCAGTCCAGCAGTGCGCCGATGTCGCGCACCGAATCCTCGCGCAGCATGCCGTTGTCCAGCTGCAGGTAGTCCTTGCCGTAGCCCGACGAACCGCGCACGTTCGGCACCAGCACCGCCACCTTCAGCTCGTCGAGCATGAACTGCACGCTGGGATTGAAGGTCGGGAAGGACTGCGACTCCGGGCCGCCGTGGATGTTGATCACCACCGGGAACGGGCCCGCGCCCTCGGGCTTGTAGTAGAAGGCCGGGATGGTGCGCGGCTTTCCGTCCACCTGGTCGAAGGTTTCATAGCGCACCAGGGTGGGCGCGCGGAAACGGCTGGCGTCCAGGCCGCCCACTTCGCTGGCGGTCCAGCGGGTCAGCGTGGCCTTGGCCAGGTCCACCACGTACACGTCGCTGGGCGAGGTGGCGCCGTTGAGCGTGAGCGCCAGCTGGTTGCCGCCCGGCGAGAAGCCCAGGTTGCCGATCACGCCGATCGGCAGCGCCGGCAGCGGCACTTCGCGGTGGCCGTCCACGGTCACAACGCGCAGCTTGCTGATGCCGTCCTCGTTGCTGACGTAGGCCAGGTGCTTGCCGTCGGGCGAGAACTCCAGCGCATCCACGTCCCAGGGCACGTCCTTGCTGACCACCTGCGGCGCGCCGGCCGCAGGGTCGTGGCGACGCAGCATGCGGAACTGGCTCTGCTCGTCGGACACGTAGTACACGGACTTGCCGTCGGGCGCGTACTTGAAGGCCGAGAACGCCGCCTTGCCGCCATCCACCGGGAACATGCGCAGCTTGCCGGTCGCCAGGTCCACTTCGCCCGGATAGGCCTCGTTGATCGAGGCCACCTTCATCACCAGCAGGCGGCTGGCATCGGGCGAGAAGTCCATCGGCACCCACTGGCCGCCCTCGGTGACCACGGCGCGCGACTTGCCGTCGGGCGTGCGCACCCAGATGTCGTAGTCGGTGCCGTTGCGGGCGGTGCTGTTCCAGGCCAGCTGGCCGCCATCGCGCGACCACAGCGCGCGGCTGTTCTGGCTGCGCTTGCCGTCGGTGAGCAGGGTGGACGCGCGCGTCTCGAGGTCGAACCAGTAAAGCTGCCAGAACTCGTTGCCGCCCACGTCGCGGCCATAGACGAAGCCCGGCGCCGGCGCTTCCGGCGGCGCCACCACGGCGCCGGCCACCGGCTCGCGCTGGAAGGTCAGCTGCTCGCGCATGCCCATCGGCGCCATCACGCGGTGGATCTGGTTGGTCTCGCCAAAGCGCGTGCCGACCAGCAGGCCGCCCTCGGGCAGCCAGCCCACGAACGAGGCGCCGCGCGTGTTCTGGTAGCGTTCCAGGCGCTCCAGCAGTTCGGCCGGCACCGCCGGCACGTTCTCGCTGACACGGTTGCCGACTTCCTCGCGCACCACCGCGCCAGGCTCGGCCGCAAAAGCCGGCGCACACAGCGCCAGCGACAAGACCCACGAAACCCTGAGCATCATCCACCCCTCCCGGAAATCCGGGGTCAGAGTACCTTCAGGTATCGGCCCCCTGCCACTGCCGGCCGGAACGGGGCCCGCAGGCCGGCGAACCCTGGGCCTTCACACGCATCGGGTCGCCCGGCGCGAGGGTCCCTCAGCGCGGCGCCGCGTGCAGCTCGCGCAGCTCCAGCTTCTCGGCGTCGCTCAGGCCGGACATGCCGACTTCGTTGATGCGGGCCTGCAGCTCCTCGATACGCTGCTGGCGCGTCTGCCGGTCCAGCTGGGCCAGCGCATCCAGGAACTCGGCGCGCCAGGCCGCGGGCTCGCCGGGGAAGACCTGCGTGGCCAGCTTCTGCAGCGCCGCGCCTTCCTCGCGTTCCGCGAAGTGCTCCAGGATCGCACCGGTGCCGATGCCCGGCCGCTCGCGCGAGAGTTCGATCAGCTCCATCAGCAGCGGAATGCCGGGCTGGCGCAGGATGCCGAACAGATACGGCGGCTCGATCGCATGCGCCAGCTCGGGCTGCTGCAGCAGCAGCGAGATCGCCGCACGCACCAGGCTGATCTTGGGCGCGGGCGCACCGCCGCGCGCGCGCATCGACGGATTGGGCGCGGCCACCGGCGCCGCGGCCGCACGCTGGCCCACGCCGGTCAGCTCGGTCAGCCGCTGCTGCATCAGGTCGCGGAAGGCGCCGTCGGGGATGCCGCCCAGCAGCGGCTTGGCGCGTTCGGCCAGCCGCGCCTTGCCTTCCATGCCGGCCAGGTTCACGTCCTTGGACAGCTCGTTGTAGAAGAACTCCGACAGCGGCGTGGCCTGCGCCAGGCGTGCGTCGAAACCGCCCGAGCCTTCCTTGCGCACGATCGAATCCGGATCCTCGCCCTCGGGCAGGAACAGGAAAAACGCCTGGCGCCCGTCGCGCATGCGCGGCAGCACCGATTCCAGCGCCTTCCACGCCGCGCCGCGGCCGGCGCGGTCGCCATCGAAGCAGAAGTACACGTCGGCCGCATTGCGGAACAGCAGCTCGGCGTGGTCGGGCGTGGTCGCGGTGCCCAGCGTGGCCACTGCGGTGTTCACGCCGTACTGGAACAGCGCCACCACGTCCATGTACCCCTCGACCACGATCAGCCGCGGGATCTTCGAGTGCGCCTGCCGCACCTGCCACAGGCCGTAGAGTTCGCGGCCCTTGTGGAACAGGGCGGTCTCGGGCGAGTTGAGGTACTTGGGCCCGTCGTCCTTGTCCAGCACGCGGCCGCCGAAGGCGATCACGCGCCCGCGCCGGTCGTGGATGGGGAACATCACCCGGTCGCGGAACTTGTCGTACACGCGGCCGGCGTCGTTCTTCGACAGCATGCCGGTCTTGTCCAGCAGCGACAGCCGGCGCTCGTCGGTGCCCAGCGCATCCTTGAGCGCGTTGAAGCCGTCGGGCGCGTAGCCGATGCCGAACCGCGCGCGGTTTTCGGCGTCCACGCCGCGGCGGTCCAGGTACTCGCGCGCCTTGGCGCTGCCCTGAAGCTGCTGCTCGAAGAACTTCGACGCGGCCTCAAGCGCCAGGTACAGGTCGCGCGACTCGCCGCTCTGTTCGCGCTGGCGGGTGTCGCGCGGCACTTCCACGCCGCAGCGCTTGGCCAGCTCCTCGACCGCATCGAGGAATTCGAGCCGGTCGTAATTCATCAGGAAGCTGATGGCGGTGCCGTGCGCGCCGCAGCCGAAGCAGTGGTAGAACTGCTTGGTCGGCGACACCGTGAACGAAGGCGAGCGCTCGTCGTGGAAGGGACAGCGCGCCGAATACTCGCGGCCCTGGCGCTTGAGCGGCACCCGCGAGCCGACGATCTCGACGATGTCGGTGCGCGCCAGCAGGTCGTCGATGAAGGCGTCGGGCAGGCGCGCCATGCTCAGCCTTCCGCCGGCTTGCGGGCCAGGCAGGCCTGGATGAAGCCGCTGTCGCCGAAGCGGCGCTGCAGCCAGCCGATGCGCAGGCGTTCGATCAGGCCGGGCTCGGCGCTGTGGTTGTAGATTTCCCAGCCGCGGCGCTGGTCAACGATCTGCAGGCCGGCGCCCAGTATCGCCTCGCGCAGCAGGGCGGGCGGCAGCGGGGCTTCGTCCGGATCGGGCGCAGGCGCGCTGTAGTCGCGGCCGACGGCCAGCGAGCGGCGGTTCCAGGCGCGGATCGGATCGGGTTCGTGGATGTCGCCGTCGGCGACGGGTTCGGCCAGCAGCAGCCAGCCGCCGGGGCGCAGCGCATCACGAATCGCGGCGAGCGTGGCCGGAAGCCTGGCTTCGCCAAGATGGTGCAGCACGCCGACCGCGGTGATCAGGTCGGCCTGGCGCGGATGCGCCTGCAGGAAGGCGGGAATGTCCTGCTGCACGAACTCCGACTGCGCCAGTCCGGCGGCCGCGGCCTTCTCGCGCGCTATCGCCAGCATGCCCGCACTGTGGTCCACGCCGACCACGCGCTTCGCCAGCGCACCGGCGCGCAGCACCATGTGCCCGGTGCCGCAGCCCAGGTCGAACATCACGGGGAAAGGCGCGTGTGCGCCCAGCCTGCGCAGCGCCGGCGCGAACAGCCGATGCAGCGCGGCCTGGCGCGGCTCCACCACGACCCGGTCGTACTCGGGTGCGATGGAGTCGTGGTACTTGGCGTCCTTGTGGCTGTCCATGACGCGCATCAGGGGGCGGGCCGGGCCAGCATACCCGCAAGCGCGGGCGGGGCCGGCCGCGGGACTCAGCCGGCCAGCGCCTTCTTCACCAGCTGCGACACCAGGCCCATGTCGGCCTGGCCCGCCAGCTTGGGCTTGAGCACGGCCATCAGCTTGCCCATGTCGGCCGGACCGGCGGCGCCGGTTTCGGCGACCGCGGCATTGATCGCCGCCTGCACCGCGGCCTCGTCCATCTTCGCCGGCAGGTAGGTTTCCAGGATGCCCAGCTCGTAGCGCTCGATGGACGCGAGGTCGTCGCGGCCGGCGGCGTCGTACTGGCTGATCGAATCCTTGCGCTGCTTGACCATCTTCTCGATCACGGCCAGCACCAGCGGGTCGGTCATCTCGACGCGCTCGTCCACTTCCTTCTGCTTGATGCCGGCATTGATCAGCCGGATGACGCCCAGGCGATCCTTCTCGCCGGCCTTCATCGCGCTCTTCATGTCTTCGGTCAGCTTGGCTTTCAGGCTCATGGGGATCTCCGGGAGTGGGAACATCGGGTCAGGTCAGGTCAGGCCGGGCCGGGCCGGGCGCGCGGGCCGCAGTAAAACGCGGGAGCCCAGAAACACGAAAAGCCGGCTACGCGCGAGCGTGCCGGCTTTCCGGGAAACGCGGCGACTCAGTACAGGCGCTGGCGCTTGGTGACGTCGCGCGAGCTGCGGCGCAGCTGGCGCTTCACCGCGGCGGCGGCCTTGCGCTTGCGCTCCTGGGTCGGCTTCTCGTAGAACTCGCGCTTGCGGGTCTCGGCGAGGACGCCGGCCTTCTCGCAGGTGCGCTTGAAGCGACGCAGCGCAAACTCAAACGGCTCGTTTTCGCGGACTTTGACAGACGGCATGTGTAATTCCTGGATTACGTGGATTTCGCCCGGCACGGCCGGCGAGCCGCGTATGATACGCGGGGCCCGGGGGCGCAGGCAAGCCTGACCCCGGATTTTCCCTTGAATCCGGCCCGGCGGCCCATAAAAACAAGCACATGCGCGTCCTGGGCATCGAAACCAGCTGCGATGAGACCGGCGTGGCGGTGTACGACACCGACCGCGGCCTGCTGGCGCACGCCCTGTACACCCAGATCGCCCTGCACGCCGAATACGGCGGCGTGGTGCCCGAACTGGCCAGCCGCGACCACGTCCGCAAGCTGCTGCCCCTGGTGCGCCAGGTGCTGGCCGAGGCCGGCCTGCGCCAGGACCAGCTGGACGGCGTGGCCTACACCGCCGGCCCCGGCCTGGTCGGGGCCCTGATGGTCGGCGCCGCGGCCGGCCGGGCCCTGGCCTGGGCCCTGGACCTGCCGGCCATCGGCGTGCACCACATGGAAGGCCACCTGCTGGCGCCCCTGCTCGAGGACCCGGGCCTGGCGCCGCCCTTCGTGGCCCTGCTGGTCTCGGGTGGGCACACCCAGCTGGTGGAAGTGGCCGCGATCGGCGACTACCGCCTGCTGGGCGAAACCCTGGACGACGCCGCCGGCGAAGCCTTCGACAAGACCGCGAAGATGATGGGCCTGGCCTATCCGGGCGGCCCCGAGCTGGCACGCCTGGCCGAGGCCGGCCAGCCCGGCCGCTACACCTTCTCCCGGCCGATGACCGACCGTCCGGGCCTGGACTTCAGCTTCTCCGGGCTCAAGACCCAGGTGCTGCTGGCCTGGCAGGCGTCGGACCGGACGCCGGAAACCCGCGCCGACATCGCCCGCGGCTTCGAGGACGCGGTGGTCGAGACCCTGGCCATCAAATGCGGCCGCGCCCTGGACCAGACCGGTGCCCGCACCCTGGTGGTGGCCGGCGGCGTCGGCGCCAACGTGCGCCTGCGCGCGCGCCTGCAGGCGCTGGCGGCGAAGCGCGGCGGCCGCGCCTGTTTCCCGCGACCCGAGTTCTGCACCGACAACGGCGCCATGATCGCCTTCGCCGGCGCGCTGCGCCTGCAGGCCGGCCAGCAGGCCGACGCCGCCGTCACCGTGGCGCCACGCTGGGACATGGCAACATTGCCGGCGGTATGACACGGAGTTCGCATGGACAGGGTTTTCATCGAAGCGCTCGAGATCGAGTGCGTGATCGGCATCTACGACTGGGAGCGCAAGATCCGCCAGCCCGTGGTGCTCGACATCGAGATGGCGTTCGACAACACGGTGCCCGCCGCCACCGACGACATCCAGCACACGCTGGACTACAAGGCGGTCAGCAAGCGCCTGATCCAGTACGTGTCCGAGTCCGAGTTCGGCCTGGTCGAAACCCTGGCCGAGCGCTGCGCCGGCATCATCACCGGCGAGTTCGGCGTGCAGCACGTGCGCCTTAAGCTGAGCAAGCCCGGTGCGGTGCGTGGCTCGAAGGCCGTGGGCGTGATCATCGAGCGCACGCGCCCGGCATGAGCACCGCCTGGCTCAGCCTGGGCAGCAACCTGGATCCCGAGCGGCACCTGGCCGAAGCGGCCGTCGCCCTGCGCGCGCGCTTCGGCGAGGTGGTTTTCTCGCCGGTGTACCGCACGCCGGCCGTGGGCTTCGAAGGCCCGGACTTCCTCAACGCCGCCGCCCGCATCGACTGCGACCTGGACGTGCACGCGCTCGACGCCTGGCTGCACGCGCTCGAGGACCTGCACGGCCGCCAGCGCGGCGGGGCGCGCTATTCCAGCCGCACGCTGGACATCGACATCGTGCTGTTCGACGACCTGGTGCTGCAGGGGCCGGGCCACCTGCAGCTGCCGCGCCCGGAACTCGACCAGGCCTTCGTGCTCAAGCCGCTGGCCGACATCGCCCCCGACTTGCGCCTGCCCGGCGGCGGCGACACCCTGGCCCAGCGCTGGGCCCGCCATCGGGACGCCTCGTCGCCACCGGCTGTCGACAAGCTTCGCCTGGGGTGACTTCCGGCCTTGCGCGCCGGGGGCCTTGACCCATAATCGCGGCCATCTACACGGAGGGCACGACCATGTTCGACAGGATTTCGCGCAGCTGGACCCTGGTGAAAGCCAGCGCCGCGGTGCTTCGTTCGGACAAGGAGCTGCTGCTGCTGCCGATCATCTCCGCCTTCGCCACCCTGGTGGTGGGCGCCACCTTCCTGCTGCCGGTGCTGGGGCTGCGCCTGTTCGAGGGCGGCCAGATCGGCGTGGTCGGCGCGGTGGTGGGCTTCCTGTTCTACCTGTGCCAGTACTTCGTCATCTTCTTCTTCAATACCGCCCTGGTGGGCGCGGCGATGATCCGGCTCGACGGCGGCGACCCCACGGTGTCCGACGGCCTGCGCATCGCGCGCAGCAAGGCCGGCGCCATCCTGGGCTACGCCGCCATCGCCGCCACCGTAGGCTTGGTGCTGCAGATGATCAGCGAGCGCTCGGCGATGCTGGGCAAGATCGTCGCCAGCGTGGTCGGCATGGCCTGGACCCTGGCCAGCTTCCTGGTGGTGCCGATCCTGGTCTCGCGCGACATCGGGCCGGTGGATGCGGTGAAGGAAAGCATCGTGTTGCTCAAGCGCACCTGGGGCGAAAACGTGGCCGGCAACGTCGGCATCGGCCTGGTGTTCGGCTTGCTCACCACCCTGGTGGTGCTGGTGTCGGTGGGCCTGGTGGTGGCCGCGGCCCTCACCGGTGGCGCCACGCTGGCGATCATCGTCGCGGTGGTGGCCGCGATGGCCATTGCGCTGATGGCGGTGGTGCAGGCCGCGCTGACCGGCATCTACTCGGCGGCGGTCTATCGCTACGCGGTGGACGGCATCGCGCCGGGCGGCTTCGAGGCCGGTGCGCTGCAGACGGCTTTCCGCCCGAAGTGATCCTGGCCGCGCCGGTGCCGCTTCAGCGGGCCGGCGCGGGCATCTCGGCCACGGTGTAGCGGCGCTGGGCCACGCCGATGCGCGGCGGCCGGCCGCTGCGCTGGAACGCATCATGGCCTTCGCGCAGGTTGCGCCAGAAGTCCGCCCACGGCGTCGCATCCCAGGTGCTTTCGGCGCGCTGGTCGAAGCGGAACGGAAACGCATGCACTTCGGCCTGCGCCTGGCCGCCGGCCAGCGCCGCCGCCAGCAGCGTGTAGATCTCCTCGATGCCGGCATCGCCCATCGCATAACAGCCGATGGACACGCAGCTGCCGTGCACCATCAGGAAGTCGCCGGTGCGCCGGTGTGCGCGGTCGTAGGCATTGGGATAGCCCAGGTTGAAGGACAGGTGGTACTGGCTGCGCGGATTGAGCTGGCCGCGGCCGACGCGGTAGAAACCTTCCGGCGACTGGCCGTCACCCTGGCGCAGCTTCGGCCCCAGCGTGCCCGACCAGGTGCAGATCGGATACGTGCGGAACAGGCGGAAGCGGCGGCCGTCGTCCACCCAGACCTCCAGCTCCTTCTCTGCCTTGAAGATGCGCAGGAACACCGGCGCGCCGAAGCGCAGCGAGGCCGCCGCCAGGTCGCGCTCCAGCGCGGGCCGCACGCGCGCCGCGGCGGCC
>NZ_JBMIRR010000020.1:0-169551 GCF_049195245.1 Arenimonas sp. MALMAid1274 | reverse complement strand
CACTGTCAAAGATCTCCAATCCCGCCGGCGCCTTTCGCTACCGGGGTGGCGGGCATTTCGCCCAACCGAGCCGCACATTATAGGGCAATTTCCAAGGACGTCAACACCCCAAAACCGTCCTTTTCTTCCCTCCCCCCACCCGCGCGACCGGCTCGGTGAAGGGCCGCGAAGAATAGCGGCAAGTGGACGACTTGTGAAGGGAAATCTTCCGAAGGCCTGTCCTCGCCGCCTTTCCGTTCAGCCCGAAGCCGAAATGCGCCCGGTCCGGCGCTCTATCCAGCCCAACAGGAACAGCACAGCCAGCGTCAGGGCGGTGGCGCCCACCGCCAGCACATGGCTGTGCACGCCGGCAGCGATGCCGATCACGGCCACCATCAACAGCGACGCCGCAGTGGTGATGCCGGTGATGCCGCCCTCGCCCCGGTTGCGGAAGATGGTGCCCGCGCCCAGGAAGCCCACGGCCGCCACCATGGCCTCGATCAGGCGGATCGGATCGATGCGCACCAGCTCGCGGTACGCCTCGGCGGAATAGCGGTGCGCCAGCAGGTCCACCAGGCCCACCAGCAGCGCGGCGGCGCCCGCGACCAGCATGTGCGTGCGGAAACCCGCGGGCCGGTTCTTCAGCTCGCGCTCGTAGCCGATCGCGCCGCCCAGCAGCATGGCGTACGCGGTGGTGCCCAGCACCTGCAGCTGCACCTGCCAGTTTCCCAACAGCTCATCCATTCCGGGCTCCCGCTCCGGCGCTCAGCCCGGGATGAGCCTGACCCGCGCGAAGTTGCGCTTGCCAACCTGCAACACGCCTTCGAAACCCGCCATGAATGGGCGCTGCGGATCTTCGAAAACGTCCGCGTCCACCTTCACCGCCCGCTCCTTGAGCTTGCGCGATGCCTCCGAGTTGCTGGCGGCCAGCCCGGCCGCGACCAGCAGCGCGGCAATCCGCAGGCCCTCGGCAGGCACTGCGATATCGGCCTGCGGCAGCAGCGAGGTATCGCCCTCGCCGCGCACCACGGCATGCCAGCCGGCGATCGCGGTCTCCGCCGCCTCGGCGCCGTGGAAACGCGCCGCCAGCTCGCGCGCCAGCCGCAGCTTGGCATCGCGCGGATTGAGCTGGCCGGCGGCCACGTCCTGCTTCATGCGCGCCAGCTCGGCCAGCGACACCTCGAAGCTGAGCAGCTCGAACCAGCGCCACATCAGCTCGTCACCGATTCGCAGGGTCTTGGTGACGATGTCGATCGCCGGCTCGTTGATGCCGATGTAGTTGCCCAGCGACTTGGACATCTTGTTGACGCCGTCCAGACCTTCCAGCAGCGGCATCGTCAGCACGATCTGCGGCGGCTGCCCGTAGTGCTCCTGCAGGCCACGGCCCATCAGCAGGTTGAACTTCTGGTCGGTGCCGCCCAGTTCGACGTCGGCGCGCAGCGCGACCGAGTCGTAGCCCTGCACCAGCGGATACAGGAACTCGTGGATCGCGATCGGCAGCTGCCCGGCATAGCGCTTGGCGAAGTCGTCGCGCTCGAGCATGCGCGCCACGGTGTGCTGCGCCGCCAGCTTGATCATGTCGGCCGCGGTCATCTGGCCGAACCATTCGGAATTGAAGCGCACTTCGGTGCGCGCCTTGTCCAGCACCTTGAACACCTGGTCGGCGTAGGTCTGGGCGTTGGCCAGCACGTCCTCGCGCGTGAGCGGCTTGCGCGTCACGTTCTTGCCGGTCGGGTCGCCGATCATCCCGGTGAAGTCGCCGATCAGGAAGATCACCTGGTGCCCCAGGTCCTGGAACTGCCGCATCTTGTTGAGCAGCACCGTGTGGCCGATGTGCAGGTCGGGCGCGGTCGGGTCGAATCCGGCCTTGATGCGCAGCGGCCGGCCCAACTTCAGGCGGGTCGCCAGTTCGTCGGGCTTGAGGATCTCCTCGGCGCCGCGGTGGATGAGTTCAAGGGCTTGGTCGAGTTCTGACATGAATGGCTTTGGCTGTTCGTTCATTGCGGCGGCCCGAAAAGCGGCCTGCCGTTAATTGGAGGTTAATAGAAAGTTAAAGTGCGAAGAACAAAAAAGCCAGATGCGACAAGGGTTTGACGCAACTATTTCGCTCTGGTTATCGTACCGCGTCCATCGGTCCGAGCGGAGCAATCCCATTGCAGCAGTCTGATTCTTCCGCCCCCGGCCGCTGGTCGCGCGAACATTGGCTCCAGGCCGGGCTGTACGCCTCCCTCGGCGCGCTCGTGCTCACCATCATCCCCGGCTTCGCCAGCGCGATGCGCGACGGCACCGCCGCCGCCAGCCGCACCACCCTCAGCCTGCCCCTGCCGCCGCTGGCCGGCAAGGCCACCGGCGCCGCCGCCGGCAGCGCCTGGCAGGTGGTGCAGGTCCAGAGTGGTCAGACGCTGGGCACCCTGTTCGAACAGATGGGCGTTCCCGCGTCCGTGATGCACCAGGTGCTGGAGCTGCCCAGCGCACGCGCGCCGCTCACCCGCCTGCGGGCCGGTGCCGAACTTGCCTTCGACATGTCGGCCAATGGCGAACTGCGCGGCCTGCGCTTCGAGCGCGATGAATCCAGCCGGGTCGAGATCAGCCTGGCCGGCGGCAAGCTCAAGGAAAAGGTGATCGAGCGCCCGCTCGAGCGCCGCGTGATGGTCGCCAGCGAGGAAATCACCAGTTCCCTGTACGCGGCCGGGGCCAAGGCCGGCATCAGCAACGCCGTCATCAACACGATGGCCAATGCCTTTTCCTACGACATCGACTTCAGCCAGGACCTGCGCGACGGCGACCGCTTCCAGGTGGTCTACGAAGAGATCTGGCGCGACGGCGAGCGCCTGCGCGGCGGCGACGTGATCGCGGCCAGCTTCATCAACCGCGGCAAGGAATACACGGCCGTGCGCTACGAGCGCAACGGCAAGACCGAATACTTCGACCTCACCGGCCGGCCGCTGAAGAAGAGCTTCATGCGCATGCCGATCGAGTTCGCCCGCATCAGCTCGCGCTTCAACCCCAAGCGCCGCCATCCGGTGCTGGGCACCGTGCGCGCCCACAAGGGCGTGGACTACGCCGCCGGCACCGGCACGCCGATCATGGCCGCGGGCGAGGCGCGCGTCAGCTTCGTCGGCTGGCAGAACGGCTACGGCCGCACCGTCGTGCTCGACCACGGCCGCGGCTACAGCACGCTGTACGGCCACATGTCGCGCTTCGGCAAATACAAGACCGGCCAGCGCGTGTCGCAGGGTTCGGTCATCGGTTATGTCGGCATGACCGGCCTGGCCAGCGGCCCGCACCTGCACTACGAATTCCGCGTCAACGGCGTGCACCGCGATCCGCTCACCGTGACCATGCCCAAGCCCGAGCCGCTGACCGGCGGCGAATTGGCCCGCTTCCGCGCCGCCACGGCGCCGGCGATGGCCCAGCTCAAGCGCGCGGAGGGCGTGCGCCTCGCCGCACGCTGAGCGCATGGCGGCCGCCCCGCATGACCCGCCCGCCGGCGATGCCGGCGGGCTTTTTCTTGGCCTGATCTCCGGCACCAGCGTGGACGGCATCGACGCCGCCCTGGTGGCGTTCGACCCGGCGCCGCGGCTGCTGTTCGGCCGCACCTATCCGATGCCGGCCGACCTGGCCGCCGACGTGCTGTCACTGTCGCAGGTGCAGGCGCGAATCACGCTGGACGAGGCCGGACGGCTCGATACGCGACTTGGCCAGGCCTTCGCCGCGGTTGCGCTACGTGCGATAGCGGACAGCGGCCTGGACCGCTCGCGCGTGCGCGCGATCGGCTCGCACGGCCAGACCCTGCGCCATGATCCGCGCGGCGCGGCGCCCTTCACCCAGCAGTACGGCGACGCCAGCGTGATCGCCGAGGCGACGGGCCTCACGACGGTGGCCGACTTCCGTCGCCGCGACGTGGCCGCCGGCGGCCAGGGCGCGCCCCTGATGCCGGCCTTCCACGCCGCCGTGATGCGCTCGGCCGACGAAGATCGCGCCATCCTCAACCTCGGCGGCATCGCCAACCTGACCCTGCTGCCGCGTGACGGCGAGGTCCGCGGTTTCGACACGGGCCCGGCCAACGGCCTGATGGACGCCTGGTGCCAGCGCCACCGCGGCCAATCCTACGACCGCGACGCGGCGTTCGCCCGCGAGGGCCGCATCGATCCTGGGCTGCTGGCGCGGCTGCTGGATGACGACTATTTCGTGCTGCCGCCACCCAAGAGCACCGGCCGCGACCAGTTCCAGCTGGCCTGGGTCGAGGCGCGCCTGCCGGGCACGCCGGCCTCGCCCGCCGACGTCCAGGCGACGCTTTGCGAGCTCAGCGCCGTGACGATTGCACGTGCGCTCGACCAGACCCTGCCCGGCGCACGCCGACTGCTGGCCTGCGGCGGCGGCGTCCACAACCCGCTGCTGATGCAGCGCCTGGCCGAGCACCTGCCGGGCGTGCAGGTGGGCAGCACGGCCAGCCTGGGCCTGGACCCTGATTTCATCGAAGCGGCGGGATTTGCCTGGCTGGCGCGGGAGACCCTGGCCGGCCGGCCGGGCAACCTGCCCAGCGTCACCGGGGCGCGCGGCCCGAGGGTGCTGGGCGCCATCCACCCCGCCTGATCACTCCGGCAGGTCGGTCCGGCGCCGGCCGCCGGTGCGCCTTTCCTCGCCCACATAGGCGGGTGCGTCGTCGGGCAGGCTGCTCATCGCCGCCATGGCCTCCTGGAAGGCACGCGCTTCGTCTTCGTTCCAGGCCCCGTTGAGGCGCGCGATGTCGCCCGGCACCGGCGGCGGCTCGGGTTCGGCCAGGCCCAGGGCCTGCTTGACCAGCAGCAGGATCACATCGTTGAGCGGCCAGCCCTTCTGGCGTGCCATCTCCTTGATGCGCTCGGCGACGCGCTCGTCAATGTCGCGCAGCAGGAAGTCGGCCATTGCCTCAATCCTCGGGGGGCTTCCAGCATACGGCCACGCGCGGCGACTGCAAGCCTTGCGCGCACGGCCAGCCAGCTAGCGTTCGGGTGCGGCCGGCGGCGGCGGCGTGTAGCCGGCATCGCCCAGCGACTGCTCGATCAGGCCTGCGCGCAGCATGAACAGGTACAGCAGCACGCCCGGCAGCGCCACCACCGTGGTGAGCAGGTAGAACTGCACGTAGCCCAGCGATTCGATCAGGCCGCCCGCGGTGGTGCCGGTAACCAGCCGGCCGACGATGCTGGCGGCCGCCGATAGAAGCGCGAACTGCGTGGCGGTGTAGGCCAGGTTGCACAGCGCCGACAGGTACGCCACCACCACCACGCCGCCGATGCCGCTGGCGATGTTCTCGAAGCCGATGGTGAAACCCAGCAGCGCATTGGAATGCCCCACCGAGGCCAGCCACGCGAAGCTGAGGTTGGACCCCGCCATCAGCACCAGGGCGATCAGCACCGAGCGCTTCATGCCCAGGCCCGCATACAGCACGCCACCGATGAAGATGCCGATCAGGTAGGCGAAGAACCCCAGTCCCACGTCCCAGGTGGCGATTTCCTCGTTGCTGAAGCCCAGGTCGTTCACCAGCAGGCGCAGCGTGAGGTTGGCCAGCGTGTCGCCGACCTTGTGCAGCAGCACGAACAGCAGCACCAGCAGCGCGCCGCGGCGCAGGAAGAATTCGCGCAGCGGACCCACCGCCGCCGAGATCGCCTGCGACCAGCCGCGACGGGCGTGCACCACGACGTGCCGCGCCGGCTCGCCCAGCACCAGTCCGGTCAGCATCGCCGGCAGCGCGAACACCGCGCACAGCAGGTAAGCAACCCGCCAGTCCACGAGGGTGGCGACCAGCAGCGCCAACGAGCCGGCGGCCACCGAACCGATGCGCCACCCGTACTGGGACATTCCCGATCCCACGCCCAACTGCTCGGGACGCAGGATTTCAATGCGGTAGGCATCGATCACGATGTCGTAGGTGGCGCCGGCGGCGCCCACCGCCACCGCCGCCAGGGCCACGTGTGCCAGGTCGGCGCTGGGATCAAGCATGCCCAGCCAGCCCACGGCCAGCATCACCAGGCAGCCGGCCAGCAGCAGCCAGGACACGCGCTGGCCCAGCCGCCCGATCAGCGGCAACCGCAGCCCGTCCACCAGCGGCGCCCACAGGAACTTGAAGTTGTAGACCAGGAAGGCCAGCGAAAACGCGGTGACGCTCTTCTTGTCGATGCCGTCCTGGGCCAGGCGCGTGGTAAGCGTGGCGCCGATCATCGCGTAGGGAAATCCCGAGGAGATGCCCAGCATCAGAGAGGCCAGCGGCTCGCGCTCGACATAAGGCCGCAGTCCGGCCGGCAGCGACGCGCGCCAGCCGGTGGTCGCGCTCATGCGTACACCACGGCGTAGGGCGCGTGGTCGGAAAAACGCGGCTCGGGATGGATAGAGCAGGACCGCAGGCGGTCACGCAGGCCGGGCGACACCACCTGGTAGTCGATGCGCCAGCCCACGTTCTTGGCGCGGGCGCCGCCGCGCTGGCTCCACCACGTGTAGTCCTCCCCTTCCGGGTGCAGGTGGCGGTAGCTGTCCACCCAGCCCTGCTGCACGAACAGCTGGTCCAGCCAGGCGCGCTCTTCGGGCAGGCAGCCGGAGTTCTTCTGGTTCGAGGTCCAGTTGCGGATGTCCTTGCGGGTATGGACGATGTTCCAGTCGCCGCAGACCACGTAGTCGCGCCCGCTCGTCAGCCATTCCTGCAGGATCGGCGTGAACCACTCGATGCAGCGGAACTTGAACTGCTGCCGCTCGTCGCCCGACGAGCCGGACGGAAAATACAGCGACACCACGCTGAGATTGCCGAACCGGGCCTCCAGGTAGCGCCCCTCCTCGTCGAACGCATCCCAGCCCAGTGCCGTGCGCACCTCGTCGGGCTCGCGCCGGGTGTAGATGCCGACGCCGCTGTAGCCCTTCTTCGTGGTCGCATCGCGGAAATACGCGGTGTAGCCGGGCGGCAGCATCTGGGGAACGCGCAGCTGGTGTTCCTGGGCCTTGATTTCCTGGATGCAGACCAGGTCCGCGTCCTGGGCCGGCAGCCAGTCGAAGAAGCCCTTGCTGGCCGCCGAACGCAGCCCGTTGGCGTTGAAGCTGATGATCTTCAAGGGAAGCCGATGCGTGGTGATGACAGGCGAAGCGTAGCCGAATCCGGCTCGCCCGCGCGGCGCCGCTGTTGCACAATCGGGTTTTTCCCGCCGGACCCGCCCGTGAAACCCCACCAGAGCCGCTTCCTTGACCTCGCGCTGGAGCGCCGGGTACTGCGCTTCGGCGAGTTCAGCCTCAAGTCCGGCCGCACCAGCCCCTACTTCTTCAACGCCGGGCTGTTCGATTCCGGCGCCGCGCTGGCGGCGCTGGGCGAGTGCTACGCCGATGCCCTGGAGCAGGCGGCCCTGCCCTTCGACATGCTGTTCGGGCCGGCCTACAAGGGCATCCCGCTGGCGACCAGCCTGGCGGTGGCGCTGGCCCGGCGTGGCCGCGACCTGCCAGTGGCCTTCAACCGCAAGGAAGCCAAGGCCCACGGCGAAGGCGGCCTGCTGATGGGTGCGCCGGTGCGCGGCCGGGTGCTGATCGTGGACGACGTGATCACCGCCGGCACCGCCATCCGCGAGTCCATCCAGACCATCCGCGGCGCAGGCGGCGAGCCCTGTGGCGTGCTGATCGCCCTTGACCGACAGGAGCGCGGCCAGGCCGGCCAGCGCTCGGCGGCGCAGGAAGTCACCGCCGAATTCGGGCTGCCGGTGATCGCCATCGCCGGCCTGGACGACCTGCTGGCCCACGCCGACGAACGGCCCGAGGTGGCCGCGCACAAGGCCGCCCTGGTGGCGTATCGTGCCCGCTATGGCAGCCAGGCCGAATGACCGGAGGCATCCGATGACGCGTACCTTCCTCAGCGTGGCCGTGCTGTCGGCCCTGCTCGCGGCCGGCATTGCCGGCGCCCAGGAAAAGCCCAAGAAGCTCTATCGCTGGGTGGACAAGGACGGCAAGGTGCAGTTCAGCGATGCCTTGCCGCCCGAGGCCGTCGACCAGGCCCGTACCGAGATCAATCCGGAAAGCGGCATGGCCACCGCCACCATCGAGCGTGCGCTGACGCCGGAAGAGCGCAAAGCGCGCGAACTCGCACAGGCCCATCAGGAGCAGGCCGACAAACAGGCCGAGAAGGTGCGCCAGACCGAGGAGGCGATGATTGCCTCTTTCCAGACCGAAGACGAACTCAAGCGCGCCTTCCAAGTCCGCACGAGCATGCTGCAGCAGACGCTCGATGCCATCGAGGCCGGCATCGGCGGCCAGCGAGCCAGCTTGGCCAGCCTGCTGGCAGACGCTTCCGAGGCCGAACTGTCCGGCACCGCGGTCAATCCCAAGCAGGCCGCCACCATCCGCGAACTGCATCTGGAAATGAACAAGCAGACCCAGATGCTCGTCCTCAAGCAGGGCGAACTGGTGGCCTTGGACAAGGAGCTGCTGCGCCTGGTCGAACGCTTCCGTGAGATCAAGGCGCCGCGTGACGGCGCGGCACCCGCGGCGCCGTCAGCCCCGGCCGAGGCCGGGGCCCCGCCGACCGGCTAGAACGGGAGTTCCAGCCCCGGGTCCACCGCCAGCAGCTGCTCGCGGAAGGCCTGCTTGATCCGCTCCAGAGACTCGCTGTCCTTGGCGTCGAAGCGCAGCACCAGCACCGGCGTGGTGTTGGAAGCCCGCACGAGGCCCCAGCCGTCGGGCCAGTCCGCACGCAGTCCGTCGATCGTGGCGATGCGCGCGCCGTCGAACTTGGCCTGGGCCACGAACTTCTCGATGAAGGCGTACTGCTCGCCTTCCTCGACGTGGATCTTCAGCTCGGGCGTGGACACGCCCTTGGGCAGGGTGTCGAACACTTCCTGCGGCGTCTCCGACCGCGTGGACAGGATCTCGAGCAGGCGCGCGGCAGCGTACAGGCCGTCGTCGAAGCCATACCAGCGCTCGCGGAAGAAGAAGTGGCCGCTCATCTCGCCGGCCAGCTCGGCCTCGGTCTCGCGCATCTTGGACTTGATCAGCGAATGGCCGGTCTTCCACATCAGCGGGCTGCCGCCGTGGCGCAGGATGTGCATGGCCAGGTGGCCGGTGCACTTGACGTCGTAGATGATGCAGGCGCCCGGGTTGCGCTCCAGCACGTCGGCCGCGAACAGCATCAGCAGGCGGTCGGGATAGATCATCTCGCCCGAGCGGGTGACCACGCCCAGGCGGTCGCCGTCGCCGTCGAAGGCCAGGCCGATGTCGGCGTCCACGCGCTGCACCACGTTCACCAGGTCCTGCAGGTTGGCGGGGTCGCTGGGGTCGGGATGGTGGTGCGGGAAGGTGCCGTCCACCTCGCAGAACAGCGGCTCCACGTCGGCACCGATGGCCTCCAGCAGGCGCGGGGCGATGCCGCCCGCGACGCCACTGCCGCAGTCCACCACCACGCGCAGCTTGCGCTCGATCTGGATGTCGCCGGAAATGCGCTGCACGTAGTCGTCGCTGATGTCGCGCTGGCTGGACGCGCCGGGCGCATCGGCCAGGTGCAGGCGGTTTTCGGCGATGCGCTCGAACAGGTCCTGGATCGCGTTGCCCGACAGCGTCTCGCCCTCGATCACGATCTTGAAGCCGTTGTAGTCGGGCGGATTGTGGCTGCCCGTGACCGAGACGCAAGAGCCGGCGCGCAGGTGGTAGGCGCCGAAGTACACCACCGGCGTCGGCACCATGCCGATGTCGATCACTTCCCGGCCGGCCTTGCGGAGACCGTCGATGAGGGCGGCAGCCATCTCCGGCGAAGACAGCCGGCCGTCGCGGCCCACCACGATGCTGCGGGCATCCTGGTTGTGCATGACGGTGCCGATGGCTTGGCCGATCAGGCGCGCGGTGTCGGCATCCAGGGTTTTTCCGACCACGCCACGGATGTCGTAGGCACGGAAGATGCTGCGGTCGAGGCTGGCGCGCTGCGGCATCGCCGTCGCCGGGCGTGCCGCAGCAGTGGCCACCACCGCGACCGGGGCCGCCGCTTCGGCCTGGCTCTGGATCTCGGCAAACGTGGGCTCCTGCTCGGGTATCGCGGCTCCTTCGGCAGGCCGGCGCTCGATGCGCAGCCCCTTCAGGCGTGGCATCAGGAACAGCGCCAGCGCCACCAGCAAGGCCAGCGCCGCAAGCAGCCCGTTGGTGAACGAGCCCAGGCCCGCATCCGCTACCGGCGCCGCGGCAACCACCCGCAGGCCGGTGCCGTTGATCTTGATCGCACCCACCTCGGCCGAGCCGGCCAGCGCCTCGTCACCGGTCTGCAGCACGTTGTACCGCCCCTGGCGGAGCGCCAGGTAGCCGCCCGGCAGCGACGCGGCGGCCAGAGGTGCGGTCACCGCTTCCACCGGCAGGCGCACGTAGACCACGGTCACAACGCGGCCTTCGTCGAGCACCGGAGCCGCCAGCGCAAATTTCGCGGCACCGCCATCGCGCACCACCGCGACCTGGGTTCCGTTCTGCTGCAGCGCCAGTTCCAGCACGCCCAGCTTGCCGTAGCCGAAGGCGGCAGCGTCCTCGTAGGCTGCGTCCAGGTCGGGCTCGTGCAGCTCCACCAGCTCCAGGTTGGTCCAGCCTTCGGACACCACGTCGCGCGCAGTGTCGATTTCATTGCGCTTGAGCGCGGTGGCCAGTGCGATCCGGGCGCGGGTGCTTTCCAGCCGCTTGATGGCGGCCTGGACGTCTTCCTCGATCTTGGCCGCCACTTCCGCGCGCACGCGGTCGGCATCGCCCACCAGCGCCTCAGCGGAGCGGGCCTGCCATGCCTGCCAGCCGAACCACACCGCGGCCAACAGGACCAGCGCCGCGCCCAGTACGTAGGGACTGACGGACTTCAGCGAATTGACTGGTGACGATTTCATGCTTCCCCCTGGTGACGGGCCCGGACGCGTCCGGCCCGCTCAACGCACGCCGGTGTGGCCAAAGCCACCTTCCCCGCGCGCGCTGCGTTCAAATTCATCGACCTGCCGGAACGCCACCCGTGCCACGGGCAGGAATACCAGCTGGGCGACGCGATCCCCCGGCGTGATGGTGATGGGAAACCGCCCGCGATTCCATAGGCTCACCATCAGAGGCCCCTGGTAGTCGGCGTCGATCAGCCCCACCAGGTTGCCCATCACCAGACCCTGCTTGTGTCCCAGGCCCGAGCGGGGAAGGATCACCGCGCACAGGCCGGGGTCGCCGATATGCATGGCCAGGCCCGTGGGCACCAGCTGCGCGTCGCCTGGCGCCAGCTCCAGCGGCTGGTCCAGCATCGCGCGCAGGTCCATGCCCGCCGAGTGGGCGGTGGCATAGTCGGGCAGCGGGAACTCGGCGCCCAGGCGCGGATCCAGCCGCCTGAACTCGATGACCCGGCTCATTTGCCGCCCTCCAGCCGGTCGGCGACCAGGGCCATCAGGTCGCGGGCCACCCGGGGCTTGGATCCATGCGGGATGTCGCGGCGGCCGTCGTGCCAGAACACCGACAATGCGTTGTCGTCGCATTCGAAGCCCTGTCCCGCGCGGGCCACGTCGTTGGCGGCGATCATGTCCAGTCCCTTGCGCTGCAATTTGTCGCGCGCGTAGGCCTCCATGTCCTGGGTCTCGGCGGCGAAGCCCACCACCAGGGCCGGCCGCTGCGGGTGTGCGGCCACCTCGGCCAGGATGTCGGCGGTGCGCACCAGCTCCAGCGCCATCGTTTCGCCCGACTTCTTGATCTTCTGCGGCATCGTCCGGGCCGGCGCGTAGTCGGCTACCGCGGCCGCGCCCAGGTACACGTCATGACCGGCCAGCTCGCCCAGCACGGCGTCGCGCATCTGCGCGGCGCGCCGCACGTCGATGCGGCGCACGCCGGCCGGCGTGGCCAGCGACACCGGGCCGGCCACCAGGGTCACCTCCGCCCCGAGGGCCCGCGCGGCGGCAGCGACCGCGAAACCCATCTTTCCCGAGCTGCGGTTGCCAATGAAACGGACCGGATCGATGTCCTCGAACGTGGGCCCGGCACTGACCAGCACCCGCTTGCCGGCGAGCCTGCCCGGACGCGCGGACGCGACCAGCGCGGCCACGATCTGGTCGGGCTCGACCAGGCGGCCGGCGCCCACCTCACCACAGGCCTGGTCGCCCTCGGCCGGACCGATCAGCTCGACCCCACGCGCCACCAGGGTGGCGACATTGGCCTGGGTGGCGGGGTGCGCCCACATCACGCGGTTCATCGCCGGGGCCAGGGTCAGCGGCGCCTCGGAAGCCAGGCACAGGGTGCTCAGCAGATCATTGGCGCGGCCCTGCGCGAGCCGCGCGATCACATTGGCGGTGGCCGGCACCACCAGGATGCGGGTGGCCCAGCGGGCCAGCTCGATGTGGCCCATCGCGGCCTCGGCGGCCTCGTCCCACAGCGAGCTGCGGACGGGCTGCCGGGACAGCGCCTGGAAAGTGGTAGGGCCGACGAAATGCAGGGCCGAGGCGGTCATCACCACCCGTACCTGCGCGCCTTCATCCTGCAGCCGGCGCAGCACCTCGGCGGCCTTGTAAGCCGCGATGCCACCGCTGACGCCCAGCAGGATGCGTTGACCTTCCAGTCCGGCCACCTGAGTTTTCCCTACTCGTGTGAACGGCACTAGCTTACCCGATGGGGACAGACGCTCCGATGCCACGACCGCGGTGCGTCGCCGATCCTCTCCCCATGCGCATCCACGACTGGCCCCCGGGCGAACGCCCCCGCGAAAAACTGCTGGCCCGCGGCCCGGCGCACCTGTCGGACGCGGAACTGCTGGCCATCTTCCTGGGTTCGGGCACGCGCGGCCTGAGCGCCGTGGACCTCGGCCGCCGGCTGCTGGACCACGCCGGCAACCTGCGCGCACTGCTCGACCTGGGTCCGTCCGCGCTGGCGCGGCTGGAAGGCCTGGGACCCGCCCGTGCCTGCATCCTGGCCGGGGCCCTCGAGCTGGGCACCCGCCACCTGGCCCAGGGCCTGGCCCGCGGCGAGGCGCTCACCGAACCCGGTCGCGCCGGCGAGTACCTGTCGCGACGGCTCCGGGCGCTTCCGTACGAAGTGTTCGCCTGCCTGTTCCTGGACACCCGGCACCGGGTGATCGCCTTCGAGGAGCTGTTCCGCGGCACGCTGGACGGGGCCGAGGTGCACCCGCGCGAAGTCGTGCAGCGCTGCCTGGCCCACCACGCCGCGGCCGTCATCCTGGGGCACAACCACCCCAGCGGCAGTCCCGAACCCAGCGCGGCCGACCGCGCGGTCACGGCCCGCCTCAAGCAGGCCCTGGCCCTGGTCGAGGTCCGGCTGCTGGACCACTTCATCATCGGCGACGGCGCGCCCTGCTCGATGGCCCGGCTGGGGGCGGTCTGAGCGGTGGCCTGGCTGCCCCGGGCCCGCCGCTGCGTATACTCCGTTGGCGGCAGGGGGCCGCAGCATGGAGCCGGTGTGATCCTCGGATACTCCCGCTTATATCCGCCCGACCCGATCGAGCGCGAACTGCCCGATGCCGCCGCCGCGCTGGCGCTGCTGCAGGAACGGCGTCCCGACATTCCTGCCCGCATTGATGCGATGGTGGCGCGCATCACCGACGGCCGCGGCGCACCGCGCCACCGCGACGCGGCCCTGCTTGGCCTGGCACGCCTGGGCCGACGCCACGGCGGCTTCGGCGACGACCCGCACGACTACCATAACGAAGACCATGTACTCGAGCTGGCCGAACGCCGGCTCACCCGCGTGATCGATGGCCTGGGCCCGAACGGCCTGCCCACCGACGATGCGCTTGCCCTGCTGCTGTTCGCCGCCTGCCACGACCTGCGCCAGCGCGAGACCCGGGACGTACCCGGCCCGATCGGCGGCAACGAAGCCGCCAGCATTGCCGAGACCTTCCGCATCCTCGACACCTGCGGCTTCGACCGCGGCCCCGACCGCGACCTCTACCTCGCGCTCGAACTGATGATCGCCGGCAGCACCTTCGACCCGCGTCCACTGCCCCACCCCGATGCCGAGGACATGGCACGCGTGGCCGGTGGATCGCTGGCCCGCGGCCTGGGCCTGTGGCTCGACGGCGAGCACTCGGAATGGAACGCCGACGCCGGCGCCCACCGCGGTGAACGCCTGGGCCGCCTGGCCGCCGACCTGGACACCGCCAACGTGGGCGAGGAATTTCCCCTGCTGGCCGAAAGCGCCCAGCGTCTTTGCCGCGAGCGCGAGCGCCGCCAGGGCCGCTCGCTGGCCCTGCCCGAGAGCGGCCGGCCCTGCCTGGGCTTCCTCAGCGGCGGCCAGATCACCTACTTCTTCGACCTGCACCGCTTCTGCTCGCGCGAGGGCGAGCGCGTGTTCGGGCCGCGCAAGCTGGTCAATGGCCCGCTGGTGCGGCGGGTCAGCCAGCGGCTCCAGCAGCGCTTCGAGCACCAGCCCCCGGCCAACGGGCAGGCGGTGCTGGATGCCTTCGCGGCCCTCTGCCGCGAAGAGGCCGGCTGAACGCGCCGCGCCCGTCGCCGGTGGACGGGCAAAAAAAGACCGACCCGAAGGTCGGTCACTGCCCCGGAACCCGACGCTGCCGCCGGGCCGAATGAAGGAGAGGAACACGGTGTCTAGGCGTGTCGAGCGCATTGTCCGGGCCCGCGGTGACAGCCCGGTGACAGCACCCCGCCCCCGCCGCGCTAGAATAGGCAGTTCCCCCAAGCGGAAATTCCTTCGGTGAAAGAGCACATTCGCGAACTGGTGGCGCAGTCGCTGCTGGACCTGCGGCGGCACGGCCGCCTGTCCCAGGACCTGCCGACACCCGATTTCGTGATCGAGCGCACCCGGTCGCGCGAGCACGGCGACTACGCCAGCAACATCGCCCTGCTGCTGGCCAAGCCGGCCGGCATGAAGCCGCGCGAGCTGGCCGAGCTGCTGGTGGCCGCCCTGCCCAGCTCCCAGCACGTGGAGAAGGTCTCCATCGCCGGCCCGGGCTTCATCAACTTCACCATCGCCCGCAGCTGCCGCCTGGGCACCGTGCGGCGCGTGTTCGAGTTGGGCAAGGACTACGGCCGCCAGCCCGCCGGCAGCCGCGAATCGGTCACGGTCGAGTTCGTGTCGGCCAATCCCAACGGCCCGCTGCACGTGGGCCACGGCCGCGGCGCCGCCTACGGCGCCAGCGTCGCCAACCTGCTCGATGCCGCCGGCCACACCGTGCAGCGCGAGTACTACGTCAACGACGCCGGCCGCCAGATGGACATCCTGGCGGTGTCGGTGTGGCTGCGCTACCACGAGCTGGGCGGCGTGAACGTGCGCTTCCCGGTCAACGGCTACAAGGGCGACTACGTGGTGGACATCGCCCGTGGCCTGCGCGCGAAGGCCGGCGACTCGCTGCGCCGCAGCGCCATCGAGATCAGCGACGGCCTGCCGCCCGACGAGGGCCAGGGCGAGGCCGGAGACAAGGAGCTGCACGTGGACGGCCTGATCGCCCGCGCCAAGCAGCTGCTCGGCGAGTCCGGCTACCGCAGCGTGTTCGAGGCCGGCCTGACCTGGTGCCTGGGCGACATCCGCGACGACTTGGCCGGCTTCGGCGTGGTGCACGACAATTTCTTCTCCGAACGCTCGCTGGCCACCGACGGCTACGTGCAGCGCGCGATCGACACCCTGCGCGCGAACGGCCACCTGTTCGAGGACCAGGGCGCCACCTGGTTCCGCGCCACCGCCTTTGGCGATGACAAGGACCGGGTGGTGGTGCGCGAGAACGGCGTCACGACCTATTTCGCCTCCGACCTGGGCTACCTGCTGAGCAAGTTCGAGCGCGGCTTCGGCCGGGCGCTGTACATCTTCGGCGCCGACCACCACGGCTACATCGCCCGCCTGAAGGCCGCGGCCCAAGGCCTGGGCCTGGATCCGGCGCGCATCGAGATCCAGCTGGTGCAGTTCGCCATCCTGTTCCGCGGCGGCGAGCGCGTGCAGATGTCCACCCGCGCCGGCAGCTTCGTCACCCTGCGCGAGCTGCGCGAGGAAGTGGGCACCGACGCCGCGCGCTTCTTCTACGTGATGCGCGGCAACGACCAGCACCTGGACTTCGACCTGGACCTGGCCAAGAGCCGCTCCAACGAAAACCCGGTGTATTACATCCAGTACGCGCACGCCCGCGTCAGCTCGCTGTTCCGCCAGCTGGCCGAGAAGCAGCTCAGCTACAACCGCAGCGCCGCCGAGGCCGCCCGCAAGCGCCTGGTGGAGCCGCACGAGGACGAGCTGCTCAATGAGCTGATGCGCTATCCGGAAGTGATCGAGGCCGCGGCCGAGAATCGCGCGCCGCAGGTGCTGTCGAACTACCTGCGTGAACTGGCCGCGGCCTTCCACGCTTTCTACAATGCCCAACCCATCCTCGTGCCCGACGAAGAGCTGCGCAACGCGCGCCTGGGCCTGAGCAAGGCCACCCAGCAGGTCCTGGCCAACGGCCTGGCCCTGCTCGGCGTGTCCGCCCCGGAGACCATGTAATGGCAAGACGTTCCAGCAAGAACCAGGCCCGCCGCAACGGCGGCAGCGGCGTGCCGGGCTGGATCTGGCTGCTGGTGGGCCTGCTCGGCGGCCTGGTGATCGCCGCGGTGCTGCTGCTTCGCGGCCAGTGGGGCGAGGCCGGCAGCCTGCTGCCGCAGCCCAACCCCGAAGCCAAGGCGCCCCAGGCCACCGAGGAACCGGTGGCACAGCAGGCCGCGCCCGAACCCAAGAAGCCCGAGTTCACCTTCTTCGACGAGCTGCGCGAGCGCGAATTTGTCATCCCGGATGCCGAGCTCAACGCCCAGGCCCAGGCCGAGGCCGCCGCGCCGCCGGACGCCACCGTGCCGCCGCAGGCCGACAGCGTTCGCTTCCTGATCCAGGCCGGCGCCTTCCGGTCGTCGTCCGACGCCGACGCGCTGAAGGCACGCATCGCCCTCACCGGCGAAGTCGCCCGGGTCGAGGCGGCCCAGGTCGAGGGCGGTACGCTGTACCGCGTGCGGCTGGGGCCCTACCCCACGGCCGGCGCGCTGGCCGCGGCAAAGGCGGCGCTGGCCAACCACGGCATCGAAGCGGTGGCGATACGCGCACAATAGTCGGCAGCGGCAACGCGGAGGTCAGGGCATGGGCTGGACCGTCGATTTCCTGGAAGACCGCCAGATGGTGCGGGTGGTGGCCGAAGGCGAATTCAGCCGCGCCGACCTGCGCCAGCTCACCCGCGACGCCGTCACCGAAGGCCACCGGCGGCACTGTGCCCGCTTCCTCATCGACCACCGGCTGACCCGGCTGGCGCTGGGCACCGCCGAGATCTTCGACATGCCGCGGCGCGGCGAGGACGCCGGCTTCGGCGCCGACCTCCGCATCGCCATCCTGATCGACCCGGCCTCGGGCTCGCGCGCCGACTTCGAATTCTTCGCCATCCAGTGCGGCAACCTCGGCATCCACTTCCTGCGCCTGTTCTTCGACCTGGATTCGGCGCTGGACTGGCTGGGCCGCGACCGGGTAACCCTGGTGCCTCCGCCACGCTGAGCCGGCGCCCGGCCACGCTTGCCCGCGCCGGCCACGGCTACGCACAATCGTCCCCATGACCGCGCCCCGCGCGGGCCGGGGACCCCGCGATGCTGCATGACTGGTTCGACGCGCTGCCGCTGTGGGCGGTGTACCTGGGCACGGTGGCCCTGTCGATTGGCGCGGTGGAACTGGGCCTGGTCGCGGGCCGGCGCCGGCGCGACCATCACGAACCCGAGGACGGCAGCGCGGTGGGTGCGATGGTGGGCGCCACGCTCGGCCTGCTCGCCTTCATGCTGGCCTTCACCTTCGGCCTGGCCTCGTCGCGCTTCGAGGACCGCAAGGAAATCGTGCTCAACGAGGCCAACGCGATCGGCACCGCCTGGCTGCGCGCCGGCTTGCTGGCCGAGCCCGAGGCGAGCCGCACCCGGGCCCTGCTGCACGACTACGCCCGTGCCCGCATCGACTTCGCCGAGCCGGCCACCCGCGACCGCGGCATCGCCGCCTCCGAACGCCTGCACGTCGACCTGTGGGCGCAGGCCGAGGCCATGAGCCGGCGGGAGGACGACGCGCGCGTGATTGCGCTGTTCGTCGGTGCGATCAACGACGTCATCGACCTGCACGCCACCCGCCTCAACCACGGCGTGCGCAACCGCATTGCCGGCAGCATCTGGTTCGCGCTGTACCTGGTGTCCCTGTTCACGATGGGCGCGGTCGGCTACCAGGCGGGCCTGGCCAAGGGCCGGCGCTCGCCGGTGGTGCTGGTGATGGTGCTGGCCTTCGCGACCGTGCTGCTGCTGATCACCGACCTGGACCGGCCGCAGAAGGGCCTGCTGGTGGTCAGCCAGGCGCCGATGCAGGACCTGCTGCGCTCGATGGACGCCGCGCCGCCGCCAGCGCCGGCGCGCTAGTCGTCCCGCGTCGCCGGCATGCGCTTGAGCAGGATCAGCGCCGAGGTGTCGGAGTCGGCTTCGCCCCGCAGGCTCAGCTGCTCGTAGTCCGCGCGCGCCATGTCCACCACCGGGCTGCGCAGGCCGGCCTCGCGCGCCATCGCCTGCACGATGCCCAGGTCCTTGGCCATGTGGCTGCACTTGAAGCCGGGCGCGAACTGGCCCTGCAGCATCGTCGCGCCGCGCTTGTCCAGGAACCAGTTGCTGGCCGCGCCCGCCATCAGCGTCGGGATCAGCCGCGCCGGATCCAGGCCCAGCCGCTCGCCCAGGGCCAGGCCTTCGCAGACGGCCTCGTTGATGCCGGCCACCAGCACCTGGTTCACCGCCTTGGTCGCCTGGCCGCTGCCGGTGCCGCCCATGTGGGTGATGCGCGCGGCGTAGGCCTCCAGCGCGGGCCGCGCGATTTCCAGGTCGGCGGCATCGCCGCCCACCATCACCGACAGCTTGCCGTTGCGCGCACCCTCCACGCCGCCCGACACCGGCGCGTCGAGGAAGCCGATGCCGCGCGCCGACAGCAGGGCCTGCGCGCTGCGCGCGGCCGCCACCGACACCGTGCTGTGGTCGACCACCACGCTTCCCGGCCGAAGCACCTCGGCCAGGGCGGTCACCTGACCGGCCAGGTCCTCGTCGCGCGGTACGCACAGGGCCACCACGTCGCAGCCCGCAAAGTCGGAATGGGTGGCGGCCGCAAGCACGCCCAGCTGCGCGGCCAGCGCGTCGGCCTTGTTGCGCGTGCGGTTGTCCACCACCGCCAGCAGGCCCTTGGCCGCCAGGTGCCCGGCCATCGGCGCGCCCATCGCGCCCAGTCCGATGAAACCGGCCTTCATGCGTTTTCCTCGTGCAGGTAGGTGTAGCCGGTCAGCCCGGCCTCCAGCGCGGCCAGCATTGCCTCCGCCTCGTCGGCGCCCAGGCCGGCGGCGTCCACCTTGGCGCGGTAGGTCGCGCGCAGTTCGGTCAGGTCGTAGCCGACGTAGTCGAGCATCACGTCGGTGGTGTCGCCGCGCCGCTGGCGCGTCACCGAATAACCGCCGCGCGCGTCGAGCTGCACGTTCGCCGTGTCGGTGTCGCCGAACAGGTTGTGAATGTCGCCCAGGGTCTCCTGGTACGCGCCCACCATGAAGATGCCCAGCCGGTAACTTTCGCCGGCGCGCGGGGAATGCAGCGGCAGCGAGCTGTCCAGCGCCTCGGATTCGACGTAGGTGTCGATGCGGCCATCGGAGTCGCAGGTCAGGTCGGCGATCACGCCGCGGCGGTCGGGCGCCTCGTCCAGGCGCGCGATCGGCACGATCGGAAACACCTGGTCGATCGCCCAGACGTCGGGGATGGATTCGAACACCGAGAAGTTGACGAAATACTTGTCCACCAGGCGCTCGTTGAGCTCGTCGAGCGCGTCGCGGTGGCTGCGCTCCTCGCCGGTCAGCCGCGAACGCACCTCGTGGGCGATGGCGTAGAAGAGGTCGTCGAGCTGCGCGCGCTGGTCCAGCGTGAGCTGGCCCAGCGCGTACAGCGCCTGGCCCTCGGCCAAGTGGTGCTGGGCCTCGTGGTAGAGCTCCAGCGCCGGGCGCTCGCCCAGGGCGGCGTGGGTCTCGCGCAGGTGGCGCACCGCGGCCGGTTCCTGCGGCGTCTCCGGCGGCACCGAGCCTTCCGGCGCGCGCTCGACCTCGGACACGTTCACCACCATCACGGCATGGTGGGCCGTCATCGCGCGGCCGGCTTCAGTCACCATCATCGGCGGCTTCAGGCCATGCTCGGTGCAGGCTTCCGCCAGCGGCTGCAGCAGGGTGTGCGCGTACTGGTCCAGGCCGTAGTTCATCGAGCAGAAGCCGCGCGAGCGGGTTCCCTCGTAGTCCACGCCCAGGCCGCCGCCGGAATCCATGTAGCGGATGTCCAGGCCCATCTTGGTGAGTTCGACGAAGTAGCGCACGGCCTCGCGCATGCCGTTGGCGATGTCGCGCACGTTGGAGATCTGCGAGCCCATGTGGAAATGCAGCAGCTGCAGCGCGTCGAGCATGTCGGCCGCCTTCAGTCGCTCCACCAGGTCCAGCACCTGGCGCGGCGAGAGGCCGAACTTGGCCTTGTCGCCGCCGCTGTTCTGCCACTTGCCGGCGCCCAGCGAGGCCAGGCGCATGCGCACGCCCAGGCCGGGCTTCACGCCCAGCGCGCGGGATTCCTCGATCACCATCGCCAGCTCGGAGGGTTTCTCGATGACGATGAAGGTCTGCAGCCCCAGCTTTCGGCCGATCAGGGCCAGGCGGATGAACTCGCGGTCCTTGTAGCCGTTGCAGATCACCAGGCTGCCCGGCTTGGCCAGGCCCAGCACCGCCATCAGCTCGGGCTTGGAGCCGGCCTCGAGGCCGAAGCCTTCGCCGCCGGCCGAGGCCAGCTCACCGGCGACGCCGCGATGCTGGTTCACCTTGATCGGATAGACGGCGGTGTAGCCGCCGCGGTAGTCGAGCTCGGCAATGGCGCGCGCGAACGCGGCCTGCAGTTTGCCCAGCCGGTTGCCCAGCACGTCGGAGAAGCGAAGCAGCAGCGGCAGCTTCAGGCCGGCGGCGGTGGCCTGGTCCACCACCTCGGGCAGCGACAGCGCCGGGCCGCCGGCGCCGCGTGGCAGCACCACCACGTGGCCGCGGGCGTCCACGTCGAAGTAGCCCTCGCTCCAGTACGGCACGGAGTAGGTGTGGCGGGCGCGGTCTAGGGACCAGGCGGGCATGGGCGTCGTTCCGGAGGCGGGGGAGGCGCGCATTGTAGCGCCCGGGGGTGGCGGGTCGAGGCAGGGCCGCCCGGGAGCGGGCGCGCCAGGGGAAACCTTGGTGAAAAGCGCGATCCGCTACAATGCGGCCTCGTCTACGAACCTATCTGGAAAAATGATGACTTCCTCTTCATCGACGTGGCTGCACGAAAACTTCGAGCACACCGGCTCGGCCTTCGGCCTGCGCATGGTCCGCAAGCTTGAGGAGGTGCAGTCGCCCTTCCAGAAGATCGAGATGTACGAGAGCACCGACTGGGGCAACGTCATGCTGATCGACGGCGCCATGATGGTGACCACCCGCGACAATTTCTTCTACCACGAGATGATGGCGCATGCGCCGCTGTTCACCCACGCCGATCCGAAGGACGTGGTGATCATCGGCGGCGGCGACTGCGGCACCCTGCGCGAGGTGCTGCGCCACCCCGGCGTGCGCACCGCCGTGCAGTGCGACATCGACGAGCAGGTGACGCGCATGGCCGAGAAGTATTTCCCGGAACTGTGCGAATCCAACGGCGACCCGCGCGCCACGGTGATGTTCGACGACGGCATCGCCTACATGAAGAACGCGGCGCCCGGCTCGATCGACGTGATCATCGTGGATTCGACCGACCCGGTGGGTCCGGCCGAAGGCCTGTTCAACCGCGCCTTCTACGAGACCTGCCTGGCCGCGCTGCGTCCCGGCGGCCTGCTGGTGCAGCAGAGCGAATCGCCGCTGGCCCTGATGCAGCTGATCCTGGACATGCGCGCGGCCATGACCGATGCCGGCTTCGTCAATTTCCGTACCCTGCCCTTCCCGCAGCCGTGCTACCCCACGGGCTGGTGGAGCTGCACCATCGCCTCGAAGGAAAAGCGTGACCTCACGCAGTTCCGCAGGGCCGACGCCGCGGCGAAATCCTTCGACACCCAGTACTACACCGCCGACGTGCACCAGGGCGCGCTGGCCATGCCGCCGATGATGCAGCGCGCGCTCGGCGACTGACGCGCGGCGGGTGCAAGGCGCCAAAAGGAAGGCCCCGCATCGCGGGGCCTTCCGGTTTTCGGTGGCGCGCTGGCCTCAGCGCACGACGAACTCGCGGGTCTGCACCACGTTGCCATCCAGCGCCACGCTCAGCGTGTAGTTCCCCGACGGCCAGCCATCGGGCTTGCTGATCTGGAAGTTGGTGACGCCGGGGCCGATGAAGGTGAAGTATTTCTCTTCCTCGTTCACCACCTGGCCGTCCTGGTAGGTCCACTTGGCCAGCAGCTTGCCGCTGACCGAGGCGGTGGGGTCGGTGGTGTTGGTGGACACCGAGGCGACGATGGTGTCGGTGGGCGCGAAATTGGTGCTTTCGAAGCCCACGCGGCCGTCGGCACCGGGCGTGCCCAGCTGCAGCTGCGTGACGGAGGCGGTGGCGGCGACCGACGGCGAAGGTGCGGGCGCCGGGGCGGGCGCGGGCGCCACTTCGGTGCTGGGGGCCGGGGCGGGGGGCTCGTCTTTCTTGCAGGCCACCAGGGCCAGGGATACCGCCACGGCCAGCACGGCGAAGCTCAGGGACTTGGCATTCATCGGAATTCCTTGAAAGGGGACAGGGGCGTCATTCGGCCGGGGCATCCGCTGCGGGAATCCGCAGCACCTGGCCCGGACGGATGCGGTCGGGATCACTCAGCTGGTCGCGGTTGGCGGCGAAGATGTCGGGCCACTTGCTGGCCTTGCCGTAGAAGCGCTTGGCGATGTGCGACAGGGTGTCGCCCTTTTCAACGGTGTACTGCTGGTCGAGCGTGCCGCCGCCACCGCCGCCTTCCAGCGGCTGCTCGGTGGACGTGACGCTGGACTGCACGTTGCTGAAATCCGCGCGCGGCGCTTCGGTGCTGGTGACCTTGGCCTGGACGTTGGAAAAATCGGCTTTCTTGGGGGGTGTGGTCATGGGCTTCTCCCGGACTCAGGGGTCCGGCCTCCACCATAGCCCCCTGCGTGGCCTCTTTGCTTAACGGTTCGCTGAACTCCGGGTTCGGGACCTGCGGGTGGTTCCCGCCCGGAAACAGAAAGGCCCCGCCTGCGCGGGGCCTTCCCGGGACGCCCGCAAGCTCAGAGCGCGTCGCCGTCCAGCTCGCCGGTGCGGATGCGCAGGACTTTCTCGAGCTCGTAGACGAAGATCTTGCCGTCGCCGATCTTGCCGGTGTTGGCCGCCGACTGAATGGCTTCGACCACGCGGTCGACCTGGTCGGAGGTGACCGCCACTTCCAGCTTGATCTTGGGCAGGAAGTCGACCACGTACTCGGCGCCGCGGTAGAGCTCGGTGTGGCCCTTCTGGCGGCCGAAGCCCTTGACCTCGGTCACCGTGACGCCGGTGACGCCGACCTCGCTGAGCGCCTCGCGGACGTCGTCGAGCTTGAATGGCTTGATGATGGCCATGACCATTTTCATGTGTGAGCTCCCGATGCCTTAGAGGTTGTAGCCGCGTTCGTTGTGCAGGGCGATGTCGAGGCCTTCACTCTCGGCCTCCTCGCTGACCCGCAGGCCGATCGTCCACTGGATGGCCTTGAGTATGACAAGCGTGGCCACGGCGGTGTAGAGGATGGTGAAACCCACGCCCTTGGCCTGGATCCACACCTGGGCGCCGATGTCGGTGACCGTGCCGAAGCCGCCCAGGGCCGGCGCCGCGAACACGCCGGTGAGGATGGCGCCGACGATGCCGCCGACTGCATGCACGCCGAACACGTCCAGCGAATCGTCGTAGCCCAGCGAGCGCTTGATGCTGGTGGAGAACACGAAGCACACCAGGCCCGCCGAGGCGCCTATGGCCAGGGCGCCCATCGGCCCGGCGGTGCCCGAGGCCGGGGTGATCGCCACCAGGCCCGCCACCGCGCCCGAGACGATACCCAGCACGCTGGCCTTCTTGTGGATGATCCACTCGGCGAACATCCAGCTCAGCGCCGCCGCCGCGGTGGCCACCTGGGTGACCAGCATGGCCATGCCCGCGGTGCCGTTGGCCGCCACTGCCGAGCCGGCGTTGAAGCCGAACCAGCCCACCCACAGCAGGCTGGCGCCGATCACGGTGTAGCCCAGGTTGTGCGGCGGCATCGCCACCGTCGGGTAGCCCTTGCGCTTGCCCAGCACCAGGGCCGCCACCAGGCCGGCGATGCCGGCATTGATGTGCACCACGGTGCCGCCGGCGAAGTCGAGTACGCCCCAGTCCCACATCAGGCCGCCGTCGCCGCTCCAGACCATGTGCGCGATCGGCGCATAGACCAGGGTGAACCACAGGGTCATGAAGACGAGCAAGGCGGAGAACTTCATCCGCTCGGCAAAAGCACCGACGATCAGGGCCGGTGTGATGATGGCGAAGGTCATCTGGAAGGTGACGAAGACGCTTTCCGGCACCGCGTACGACAGGCTGTCGGTGCCCAGCCCGGCCAGCCAGGCCTTGCCGAAGCCGCCGACGAAGGAGTTGAAGTTGACCACTCCCTTTTCCATGCCGGTGGTGTCGAACACCAGGCTGTAGCCGTAGGCCACCCAGAGCACCGTGATCAGGGCGGTGATCGCGAAGCACTGGATCAGCACCGACAGCACGTTCTTGGACCGGACCATGCCGGCATAGAACAGGGCCAGGCCGGGGATGGTCATCATCAGGACCAGCAGGGTGGCGACGATCATCCAGGCGGTGTCGCCGGTGTTGAGCACGGGTGGGGCGGCCAGGGCGGGCAGCGGCGCGAGCAGTGCGAGGGCGCCGGATCGGCGCAGGAACTTTGCGGAAACCATACGGGACTGCCTCCAGACGCTGAGGGAAGGGATACTCGGGGGAGAGCACCTGAACCATCGCCCACACATGACGGATTGATTGCTCATCCAAGTCGTGGTCTATTTGTGGGCCCGAGCCGGGACTCCGCTGCCGCGGACCTCTCCTACCCCCGGCCCCGCGCGTTTCCTACGCCCCCCCGCCCCGGTCGCGATGCATGCTGGCGGCACCCCACGGAGCCCACGCCATGATCGACCTCAAGAACCTCGACGACCTCGCCCGCAAGCTCAGCGACCTCGTGCCGCCCGGCCTCAAGGACGCGCGCGCCGACCTGGAGCAGAACTTCAAGGCGACGCTGCAGGCGGGGCTGGGCAAGCTCGACCTGGTCACGCGCGAGGAGTTCGAAGTGCAGCGTGCGGTGCTGTTGCGCACGCGCGAAAAACTCGACGCGCTCGAGCGCACGCTGACCGTGCTCGAGGCGCGGCTCGCGCAGCCCGGCGACAGCAAGAACTAAGTCGGCGTTTCCCGCTCCCCATGAACCTGGCGCTGGCGCACAGCCGCGCCCGGGCCGGCGTGGTCGCGCCTGCGGTCCGGGTCGAGGTGCATCTGGGCGGTGGCCTGCCCAACTTCACCCTGGTCGGGCTGCCGGCGGCAGCCGTGCGCGAAAGCCGCGAGCGCGTGCGCTCGGCGATCCAGAACGCGCAGTTCGAGTTCCCGCAGCGCCGCATCACGGTGAACCTGGCGCCCGCCGACCTGCCCAAGGACGGCGGCCGCTATGACCTGGCGATCGCGCTGGCCATCCTGGCCGCCAGCGGCCAGATCCCGGTGCACGCACTCGCCGACCTTGAAGTACTGGGAGAACTGGCGCTCACCGGCGAACTCAAGCCGGTGGACGGCGTGCTGCCCGCGGCGATGGCGGCGGCGGCCGAGGGCCGCCTGCTGATCCTGCCGGCCGGCAACGGGCCCGAGGCCGCGCTGGCTCAGGGCGTGCACGCGCGCACGGCGCGCACGCTGCCGGAGGTCTGCGCACACCTGCAGGGCCTCAGGTCGCTCCCGCTGGCGGAACCGCCGGCCCCGGACAGCGGGCTGGGGCGGCAGTATCCCGACCTGGGCGACGTGCGCGGACAGGCCGGCGCGCGTCGCGTGCTGGAAATCGCGGCGGCCGGCGGGCACCACCTGCTTTTCATCGGACCACCGGGCTGTGGCAAGACCCTGCTGGCCTCGCGCCTGCCCGGCCTGCTGCCGGACGCCAGCGAGGCCGAAGCGCTGGAGACCGCGGCCGTGCATTCGGTCAGCGGCCGCGGCATCGACCTGGCGCACTGGCGGCAACGGCCCTATCGCGCCCCGCACCATCTCTCGAGTTCGGTGGCCATGGCCGGCGGCGGACCCAATCCGCGCCCCGGCGAGATCTCGCTGGCCCATCACGGCGTGCTGTTCCTCGACGAGCTTGGCGAATGGAGCCGGCACACGCTGGAAGTGCTGCGCCAGCCGCTGGAGTCGGGCGTGGTCACGGTGTCGCGCGCGGCCCGGCAGGCGCAGTTTCCCGCGCGCTTCCAGCTGGTGGCGGCGATGAACCCCTGCCCCTGCGGCTGGGCCGGCGATCCGTCCGGACGCTGCGCCTGCAGCGCGGAGTCGGTGCTGCGCTATCGCAGCAAGCTCTCGGGCCCGCTGATGGACCGCATCGACCTGCAGCTGGCGGTGCCGCGCATGCCGCCCGAGCACCTGCGTCCCGAGGCGCCGCGCGGCGAGTCCACCGCGCAGGTGCGCACGCGCGTGCTGGCCGCGCGCGATCGCCAGCGGGCGCGCGCCGGCGCGCTCAATGCGCACTTCACGCAGGCCCAGACCGAGCAGCATTGCCGCCTGGCGCCGGCCGACCAGTCGCTGCTGGAACAGGCCATGGCGCGGCTGCAGCTTTCGGCCCGGGCCATGCACCGCATCCTGCGCGTCGCCCGCAGCATCGCCGACCTGGAGGCCAGCGACGACATCGCCACCGCGCACCTGGCCGAAGCCATCGGCTATCGCCTGCTGGACCGGGGGCTGCCGGGCGCGGGGTGAGTGCACGCGCGGGCCAGCGCGCGCGGGTCCGGCTCAGTCCGGATGCGCAGGCGTCACCGGCACCACGGAGTCGAGTTCCATCGTGGTGATGCGGTCCGAGCGCGGCCCGAAACCGACCAGCGCAATCGGCCCTTCGCGCAGGGGCGGCAGGTCGAGCGCGGTCTCCACCGCCCGGTCATTGATCGCCGCGGTCACGAAGCAGCCCAGGCCCAGCTCGGTCGCCGAGAGGTACATCGTCTGCGACAGGTGCCCCACGTCCAGATGCAGCACGCGCCAGGCCTTGGTGTGCCGGCGGTACTTCCAGAACAGGCGATCGAAGCGCGCCGTCATCACCACCATCACCGGCACGTTGTTGAACCAGTCCTGCCCGGCCACGAAACGATGCGCCCAGTCCGCGGCTTCGGCCGCGGAGCACAAGCGCATCGGCTCGAGCGAATGCTCCATCGCCAGGTAGTGGTAAAGGCCCGGCGCCAGGCCTTCCACGCGCTGCACCAGCACATAGGCTTCCACCGCATGCAGTCCGCCGCCGGCGGGGCTGGTCTTCTTCACGGCCACCGCGCCCGGCGCCAGCTCGCGGGTGCCGACCGCGCCCCAGACCCGCCGCATCATCGTGGCGAATGCCTCGCGCCCCAGCACCGCGTCGCCGTCGAAGTTGCGGCAGGTGCGGCGCGCCGCCAGCAGCACGTCGAAGTCGCTGTGGCGCGGCGCGGACAAGGGCACCGGCGTCTGCGCCGGGACACGCCGGTGGTCGGCCGCGGGCGCGGGTCCGAACGCGTCCACCATCTGCTGGCTGCTCAGCATCAGCCCGCTTTCGTTGCGGGCCTGGATATCCACGTCGCCCCAGCCGCCATGGGCATGGGCGATCAGGGCCGGTGGCCACCAGGCCACGTCCCTGGCGCCCTGGTCGCGGGAGCGCCAGTCCGCGTGCGCCTCGCCGTCATTGACCAGCAGTCCCCGCGCGAGCAGTTCGTCCACCACCTCGCCCTGCGCAGCCATCGCCTCACGCGTGACCCACGTGTCCCTGGGCACGGCCTGCAGCACCGCGAGGTGCTCAAGGCTCACCTCGACCGGGGCGGTCAGGTGCGCCGCATAGGCCAGCCAACGCGCCGACCGCACCAGTCCGTCCCCGCCCGACAGCAGGCTCGCCACGTCGAACCGGGCCTCCTGGTCGAGCTCGACCAGCAGGTGATGGCAGCGGCGCAGGCGCATGGGGTGGTCCGGCAGGGAGCGGACCGTGACAGTGCCAGTGCGCCGGTTTATCTTGCAAGCGCGCCAGCCTCGATCCGAAGCGGCCGCGCACCCGGGGCAAACCTCCGGTCACGCCCGGCCCTTGCGCTGGTCCTTGTGTCACTTCGCGTCACCACCATCAGGGGAAGAAGCATGCCGTTCCAACTTTCCGAAGACACCACCGACAAGCTGCTCGACAAGCTCTCCAGCGACGACAAGTTCCGCGACCTGTTCCAGAAGGATCCGCGCCAGGCCCTGGCGACGGTCGGTCACAAGGAGGCGGCGGACAAGTCCGTCGAGGAAGGCCCGTGGATGTGCATGACCGTCGGCGAACTGGCCAGCAAGGAAGCCATCAAGGCCAGCCGTGACGTGCTGCGCACCCAGTTGGCCTCGAGCAAGGTCGCGTACCAGCCGATCGCACTGGAAGCCAGCAAGCGCTGATCAGCGCGGGGGCACCTTCCGGGCTGCCAGCGCGCGCGCTTCGTCGCGCGGCCAGGCAGCGCGGAAGGCCGCCTCGGCCTCCTCCGCCTGGCTGGCCTGGCCCAGCTCGCGGGCATAGGCGGCAGATGCGCCGAGCGCCAGATTGCTCTCGGCCAGATTGGCGGGCTTGAGCATGCCCATTCCGTCGAATTCGCCATAGGCCCGACCGCGATTGGACGCCAGCCATTGGGCCAGCACCAGCGCCTGTGTCCACTCCCGGCTACCGGCGCGTGCGCGCATCAGCACCGCCCGCTCCAGATACAGTCCCTCGCCCTTGCCCACCGGGCCGTCCAGCAGCGCCACGGCGCTTTCCGGCCGCCCTTCCGCCAGGGCCACCTCGGCACGCGCGATGCGCAGCATGGACACGTTGGCCGGATAAGCCGCCAGCAAGGGGTGGGCTTGAACGCTTTCAATCAACCGGACCGCCGTCCGGGTGTCGCCAAGGCGCGCGGACATCCAGGCCGAGGCGAGGATCTGCAGCACCACGTGCCTTTGCTCCAGGGCGTCGGCCTGGGCGAGCCGCTCGCCGCGGGCGGCGGCAAAGGCCAACAGGTCGTCCGCGAAGGCGGCGTCCGGCTGATAGCTGCGGACCATCAGCCCGGCGCCCAGCTGGCTGCTCAGGGTCAGGTCGTTCACGCCCTGGTCTTTTGCGTCGCGCACCAGTTCCCGGGCACGCGCCTCGGCCAGCGCGAACTCGCCCTGGTCGATCGCCAGGCTGATGCCGAACCGGCGCGACTCGAGGTCGGCCACCGCGGTGTCGAACTGTGCCTGCGTGCCCGCGGTGCGCGTGGCCAGGTCGAAGCGTCGCTGCGCCGCGTAGACGCCGATGAAGTCCACCTTGGAACCGGCCACACCCAGGGACTCGGCCTGCTCGAACGACGCGATGGCCTGGTCATAGCGGTTGAGCGACATCTGCACCGCGGCCTGCAGGTAATAAAGCGAGCCCAGGCGCGGATTCCGCTGGACCAGGCCCGCCTGCATCATTTCCAGGGCTTCGGCCGGGCGCAACAGGTCGAGGTAGGCGAAGAAGGCATAGTTGTAATAGGCGCGGTATTCGTCCGGATACAGCTCCGACAGCAGCTTGAACTTCTCCACCGCGCGCTGGGGGTTGTTGAGCGTGGCCTCGGCGCCCTCCAGGAAGATGAGCTCGCGCTGCGTGAGGTGGTCGCGATTCTCCAGGGCCCGGTCCAGGTACCGCCGCGTGAGCGCCGCGTCGTTCTCGGAGTAGTGCAGGAAGGCCAGGTTCAGGTGCGCCATCGCAAAGGCCGGGTCGAGCCGGATCGCCTCTTCGAACAGGGGTCGGGCATCGGCAAGCCGGGACTCATAGCGCGCCTTCAGGCCCAGCGAATACGCGCGCAGTGCCTCCAGGTTGGAGGTTGTCACCGTTTCCAGCGGACGGTGGCTGGATTCCACGCGATCCAGGGCTTCGCCCAGCCGGCCACGCACCTTGGTCAGGGCGTCGTCCAGGGCCGGCAGCACTTCGCCCGCGTCGCTGCCGTCCGCGCTGTCGCTGTAGACCGTCACGCCGCTGTTGGGGTCGATAACTTCCAGGCTCACCCGCACCACGCCGCCCACCTCGGCCACCGTCGGCAGGATCACGGCCTTGGCGCCCTCGCGCAGGGCCAGTTCGGTGGCCAGCTGGCGATCCACGGGCTGGCCCTGGCGCTGCATGCGCTCCAGCGCCCGGTCGATCTGCAGCTGGGATACCAGGTTGATGTGGCGCGACTGCTCCAGCCCCACGCGCAGCGCAGTGTCGAGCGAATCGTCGAAGAGTTTTTCGTCGGTGCGGTTCTGCAGGTCGGCCACCACCACCCAGTCGCGCTCGGCGAAGGCGATGGCGGGCGGGCTGCGCACGCTGCTCCAGAACAGGGCCAGCCCCAGCGCGCCGATCAGCAGCACCTCCAGGGCCAGCATCGGCGGACGGCGCCAGACTGGCACCTCGCGCCAGGCCTTGGCGCCCGACTCCGGCGCGCGCAGCGGCGACAGGCCGGGCTCGCCCACTTCGTGCACCAGCATCGGCGCCGGCACGCCCTTGAAGTTGTAGCGGCCGTGCATGAGCCAGCGCAGGTTGTGGCTGGCCTCGCCCAGTTCGCCGACGGCGCGGTGGCACAGGTTCTGCGCCATGCCCGACATCAGGATCTGGCCCGGCAGCGCCAGGTTCATCAGGCGCGCGGCCACCGGCTTGGCCAGGCCCTCGACCTCGAAGGCCTTGGCGCCGGTCAGCACGTCCTTGGGGTCGTTGGCCCAGGTCATCACGTCGCCGACGTGGATGCCGATGCGCGCCTTCAGGTCCAGGCCTTCCACCGCGCCGATCTCGCGCAGGCCGCGCTGGTAGCGCAGGGCGAAATCCAGGGCTTGGATCGGCCGCTCGAACAGCGCCAGCACGCCGTCTGCCTTGTCGATCAGCTGGCCGTGGCACAGGCCCAGCGCCTGACGCAGCAGCTGGTCGTGCTGCTTCATCAGCGCCACCGCACGCATGTCGCCCATGCGCTCGACCAGCGCCGTGGACTCGACGATGTCGCACAGCAGCACCGTGCGCAGCACCGGGGTGACCGGTGCCGACGACGGGGCGTGCGTGCTGCGCGGTTCAGTCGCGTCCATTCAGGGCCGGGTCCGGGCTGTACTGGGGTGAACGCAGGGCTTCCGGTACCGCGGCCACCGGTTCAGCGCGACAGGCGCCAATGGTCGCCGCCCTGGCGCTTGGCCTCGTAAAGCGCGCGGTCGGCCTGGCTGTACCAGTGCGCCCAGCCGCCCGGATCGGCACAGAAGGCGCCGCCGATGCTCACCGACAGCCGGTGCTCGCGCAGGCTGGGCAGGCGCAGGCTTCGCACCGCGCTCATCAGGCCCAGGGCGCGGTTGGCCAGCTCGCCGTCGTCGCTGACGCGCAGCACCAGGGCGAACTCGTCGCCGCCCAGGCGGCAGGGCAGCTCCAGGGGTCCGGCCATGCGCCGCACTTCCTCGGCGGCCGCGCGCAGCGCGGCGTCGCCGGCCAGGTGGCCGCTGCGATCGTTGATCTGCTTGAAGTGGTCGATGTCCACCAGCAGAAGGGCCAGCTTGAGGTCGTTGAGGTTCTGCCGGCCCAGCTCGTCCAAGAAGCGGTACAGGCCGCGGCGGTTGGCCAGGCCGGTCAGGTCGTCGGTGCGCACCAGCTGCTGGGCCACGGTGAGCTCGGTGCGGGTCTGGCGCAGCGTGTCCAGGGTCTGCATCAGGTCTTCGTTGCGGCGCTTGAGGTGCTGCACCAGCTGGTGCTCGCCGGCCACCAGGTAGGCGAAGCTGCGCTGCATGAAGCGCGCCACGTGCGCGGGCTCGCGTTCGACCAGGGACTGGAAGGCCGATTGGGTGATTTCGTAGAGCACGCCGGCGGTCTCGGCCACGGCGCGCGCGAAGCGCTGGTGGCGGCCGATGAATACCGCCAGCTCGCCAAAATACTGGCCCGGCCCGAGCAGCTTGTCGGCCAGGCCGTCGTCGAAGCCGAGGCGCACTTCGCCGGTGTCGATCAGGAACATGCTCTGGGCCGACTCGCCGCGACGGAACAGCTCCTCGCCCGGCAGCACCGCCCGGCTGACGCCGGCGGCGGCCAGGATGCGGAACTCTTCGGGTGAAAGCTGCGAAGGCAGGCGGCCGTCGGTGCCGGCGTTGCGGGCACCGGAAGCGACGCCGCCGCTGAGGTCGGCTGGGGTCACGGAAGGCTCTGGAGCGGAAGACTGGCCCGAGTGTATCCAATCCGGCCCCGCCGCGAGGCGAACCGCGTCAAGGAAAACAAAGGCCCGGACCTTCCGGCCCCGGGCCTGGCTTGCGCCTGGAAGCCCGGTCCCCGGCCGGTGCGCACAGGCACCGGCCGGGGCGGGCTCCCCAAGTTTCAGGCCGCCGCGGCGGGCTTCTCGCCGTGGAACTGCTCTTCCTCGGTCGAGCCCTTGAGCGCCGTGGTGGAGCTGTTGCCGCCCTGAATGGCCTGGGTGACCGAGTCGAAATAGCCCGTGCCCACCTCGCGCTGGTGCTTGACGGCGGTGAAGCCCTTCTCGGCGGCGGCGAACTCGTTCTCCTGCAGCTCGACAAAGGCCGTCATCTGGTTGCGGGCGTAGCCGTAGGCCAAGTTGAACATCGAGTAGTTGAGCGAGTGGAAGCCGGCCAGGGTGATGAACTGGAACTTGTAGCCCATCGCGCCAAGCTCCTTCTGGAACTTCGCGATGGTCGCGTCGTCGAGGTTCTTCTTCCAGTTGAACGAGGGCGAGCAGTTGTAGGCCAGCATCTTGCCCGGGAACTTGGCGTGGATGGCCTCGGCGAACTTCTTCGCGAACGCCAGGTCGGGCTTGCCGGTCTCGCACCACACCAGGTCGGCGTAGGGCGCGTAGGCCAGGCCGCGGCTGATGGCCTGGTCGATGCCGGGGCGGGTCTTGAAGAAACCTTCCACGGTGCGCTCGCCGGTGCAGAAGGGCGCGTCGTTGGGGTCCACGTCGCTGGTCAGCAGGTCGGCGGCCTCGGCGTCGGTGCGGGCGATGACCAGCGTGGGCACGTTGGACACGTCGGCCGCCAGGCGCGCGGCGATCAGCTTCTGCACGGCTTCCTGGGTCGGCACCAGCACCTTGCCGCCCATGTGGCCGCACTTCTTCACCGAGGCCAGCTGGTCCTCGAAGTGCACGCCGGCGGCGCCGGCCTCGATCATCGCCTTCATCAGCTCGAAGGCGTTGAGCACGCCACCGAAGCCGGCTTCGGCGTCGGCCACGATCGGCTGCAGGAAATCGATGCTGTCATTCCCCTCGGCATGATGAAGCTGGTCGGCGCGCAGCAGGGTGTTGTTGATGCGCTTGACCACCAGCGGCACCGAGTTGGCCGGGTACAGCGACTGGTCGGGATACATTTCGCCGGCCACGTTGGCGTCGGCGGCGACCTGCCAGCCCGACAGGTAGATGGCGTTGAGGCCGGCCTTGACCTGCTGCATGGCCTGGTTGCCGGTGAGCGCGCCCAACGCGTTCACGAAGGGCTTCTCGCCCAGGTACTTCCACAGCTTGTTGGCTCCCAGGCGCGCGATCGAGTGCTCGACAGCGACGGTGCCGCGCAGGCGCACGACTTCTTCGGCGGAGTAACCGCGCTCGATGCCGGCCCAGCGCGGGTCGGTGGCCCACTCTTTCTTCAGCTGCTCGGCGGTGGGGAGGGTCGTGGTCATGGCGGTGGTCCTTTGGAGTTCGTGGGGTTGTGCGGAAAGGGGGTCAGTCGAGGCGTTCGTAGGCGGGCAGCGTGAGGAAGTCGGCCAGCTCCTCGGCGTGCGTGAGCTGGTCGAGCAGGGCGATGGCCTCGTTGATCTTCGAGCCGCCGGGCAGCTTCATGCGGTCGGCCAGCTTGGAAGGCAGCGTCAGCAGCGCGCGGTCGAACAGCGAGAAGTCCACCGGCGTGCCGTCGTCCAGGTGCAGCGGGCCGCCGCCGTGGTCGCTCATGTGCAGCCACTGCCAGAGCTGGGCGCGGCCGATCTCGGCCGTGGCCGCGTCCTCCATCAGCCAGTGGATCGGCACGCAGCCCTGGCCATCGAGCCAGGCGGCCAGGTAGCGCACGCAGACCTCGACGTTGTTGTCGAAGCCCTTGCGGGTAATGGTGCCGACGCTGGGGCGGATCAGGGTGTCGCGGTCCACCTGCACGTCCTCGCGGCGCACGTCCTGCTGGTGCGGGCCGGGCATGCGCGCGTCGAACACTTCGCGCGCGATCGGGATCAGGGCCGGATGCGCCACCCAGGTGCCGTCGTGGCCGGCATTGGCCTCGCGCAGCTTGTCGGCGCGCACCCGCGCCAGCGCTTCTTCATTCGCGATCGGGTCGCCGGCGATCGGGATCTGTGCGGCCATGCCGCCCATGGCATGCGCACCGCGGCGGTGGCAGGTCTGGATCAGCAGTTCCGAATAGGCTTTCAGGAAGGGCTGGGTCATGCCGACCTGGCTGCGCTCGGGCAGCACGCGGTCGCGGTGGCGGCGGAAGGTCTTGAGGTAGCTGAAGATGTAGTCCCAGCGGCCGCAGTTGAGGCCGGCGATGCGGCCGCGCAGCGCGTGCAGGATCTCGTGCATCTCGAACACGGCCGGCAGCGTCTCGATCAACACCGTCACCTTCATCGCGCCTTCGGGCAGGCCCAGGCGCGCTTCGGTGAAGGCCAGCACCTTGTCCCACAGCGCCGCTTCTTCCATCGCCTGCAGCTTGGGCAGGTAGAAGTACGGGCCGCGGTCCCTGGCCTGCAGCGTCGCGGCGTTGTGGAAGGCGAACAGGCCCAGGTCGAACAGGCTGCCGCTCAGGCGCTGGCCGTCCACCAGCACGTGCTTCTCGTCCAGGTGCCAGCCGCGCGGGCGCACGATCAGCACGGTCTTCGAGGCCGGGTCGAGCACGTAGTGCTTGCTGCCGTCCGGCGCCATCCAGTCCAGGCTGCCGGCCACGGCCTTGCGCAGGGCGCGCTGGCCGGTGAGCAGGTTGTCCCAGGTCGGGCAGGTGGAGTCCTCGAAGTCGGCCATGTAGCAGCTGGCGCCCGAGTTCAGCGCGTTGATCACCATCTTCGGGTCCACCGGGCCGGTGATCTCCACGCGACGGTCGAGCAGCGCGGCCGGCAGCGGCGCCACGGTCCAGTCACCGTCGCGGAGGGCGCGGGTGTCGGCGCGGAAATCGGGCAGCTCGCCGGCGTCGAAGCGGGCCTGGCGCTGCTTGCGGGCGGCCAGGCAGGCCTGGCGCCCGGGCTCGAAGGCGCGGTGCAGGTCGACCAGGAAGGCCAGCGCGGCCGGGGTCAGCAGGTCTTCCTGACCGGCCAGGCGCGGGCCGTTCAATGCCAGGGGGGCGAGGGTACGCGCAGCGTCACCGGCCATGGGGAAACTCCTGTGGATTCGGAGTTCGACCCTAGGCCTGGGTCATGGCTTTGACAAACCAAATGTTTTGATAGTTAGTATAAGCTGGCGTTATATCTATATCGGAACAAGGGCTTATGCCCCAGCCAGCGGCGCGTTTTTACTACAAGGGTGATCGCCTCAAGCCGTTGCGCGCGTTCTGCCAGGTCGCGCGCCTGGGCTCGGTCTCGCGGGCGGCCGAGGCCCTGTTCCTGAGCCAGCCGGCCGTGACCCTGCAACTGCAGGCGCTGGAACGGGACCTGGGCACCGCCCTGTTCGAGCGCATCGGCCGGCGTTTCAGCCTGACCCGCGAAGGCCAGGTGCTGTACGACCTGGCGCGGCCGCTGGTGGAAGGCCTGGATGGCCTGGACGGCGAGTTCCGGGGCCGGCTCAAGGGCCTGCAGGCCGGAGAGCTGCACGTGGCCGCCGGCAGCTCGACCATCCTCTACCTGCTGCCGGCCCTGGTGCGGGCCTTCCGCGACCAGTACCCGGAGGTGCAGCTGGTGCTGCACAACGTCACCGGCCAGGACGGCCTGGGCCTGCTGCGCTCGGACGCGGTGGACCTGGCCGTGGGCTCGATGCTCGACGTGCCCACCGACCTGGCCTACGCGCCGGTCTACTCCTTCGACCCGATGCTGATCTGCCCGCCCGGGCACCCGCTGGCCGACAAGCCCGACCTGCGGCTCGAGGACCTCTCGCCCTACGGCCTGATCCTGCCGCCGCGCCGGCTGACCACGTATCGCCTGGTGGACCTGGTGTTCCAGCAGCGGCGCGTGCCCTACACCGTGGCGCTGGAAGTGGGCGGCTGGGAGGTGATCAAGCAGTACGTGGCCATGGGCCTGGGCGTGTCCATCGTCACCAGCATCTGCCTGACCGAGGCCGACGAGAAGCGGCTGGTGGCGCGCAACCTGGGCGAGTACTTCCCGCCGCGCAGCTACGGCGTGGTGATGCGCAAGGGCAAGTACCTCAGCCCGCAGGCGCGGGCCTTCATCGACCTGATCAAGCCGGGGCTGTTCGAGCGCCGCGACTATTTCGACACCGGCGCCTCCGAACGCTGAGCCCGCGCGGGCTCAGGTGGTGCCGCGGTTCTTGCCCTCGTAGGGCCGGTACAGCGCGCGGATTCGCGCCATGTCGGCGTCGTAGTCGTCGCTGGTTTCCAACAGCGGACCCAGGCCGATGGTCCGGTCGGGGTAATGGAACCAGGCGCAGAACACCGGCACCTGCGCGCGCCGCGCGATCTTCCAGAAACCGGTCTTCCAGTGCTCCACGCGCCGGCGGGTGCCTTCCGGGGCCAGCACGAACCACATGCGCGGCGCCTCCCGGATCTGCGCCGCGGTCTGGTCGACGATGCCGCCGGGCGCACTGCGGTCCACCGGCCGCCCGCCGAACCGGCGCAGCAGCCAGCCCAGCGGGCCGCGGAAGAGCTCGGCCTTGGCGATGAAGGTGATGTCCACGCCCATGGCCAGCTTGGCGGCCAGGCCCCACACCGCGTCCCAGCCGGACGAATGCGGCGCCGCGATCACCACCAGCCGCGGCAGGTCGGGCCAGTCGCCGGTGATGGTCCAGCCGCCCAGCCGCAGCACGCTGCGGCCGATCCAGCGCCCGAAGGCGGTGCCGTTGCGCGGCGCATTCGGCGGCAACACCGGGACGCGGGTCACTCGCGCTCCCAGCCGCTGGCGCTGCGGTGTCGCTTCACGGTGGACCGCTCGCGCTTCGCGCCCAGGCGGCGCTCCTTCGAACCCTTCGTGGGCTTGGTCGCCACGCGCTTCTTCGGTGCGGCCAGCGCCGCCGTGATCACCGCCGCCAGGCGCTCGCGCGCGTCCTCGCGGTTGCGGTCCTGGGTGCGAAAGCGTTGCGCACTGAGCACCAGCACGCCATCGTCGGTGATGCGCCGGTCGCGCCGCGCCAGCAGCCGCTCGCGCACCGCCTCCGGCAGCGACGGCGACCGGGCCACGTCGAAACGCAGCTCGACCGCGGTCGAGACCTTGTTCACGTTCTGCCCGCCCGGCCCGCTGGCGCGCACGAAGCGCTCCTCCAGTTCCTGGTCGGGGATGGCGAGGGTGGGCGTGATCTGCAGCATGGGCGGCATGATAGCGGGGCGGCCGGGCGGGTTGCAGGGCGTCCCGAACGCACGGCCCGCCACCCGCTACAATCCGCCCCCTCATGTCCGGCCTCAATACTCCCCAACAACAGGCCGTCGCCTACACCGCCGGCCCCCTGCTCGTGCTCGCCGGCGCGGGCAGCGGCAAGACGCGCGTGATCACCGAGAAGATCGCCCACCTGGTGGCCACCGGCCGCCACGAAGCCCGGCACATCGCCGCGATCACCTTCACCAACAAGGCCGCGAAGGAAATGCGCGAGCGCGTCGCCCGGCGCGTCAAGGGCGACGCGGCCGAAGGCCTGACCATCTCGACCTTCCACTCGCTGGGCCTGCGCTTCCTGCAGATCGAACACGAGCGCGCGAAACTGCGGCGGGGCTTCTCGATCTTCGATGGCGACGACCAGATGGCCATCATCAAGGACCTGGCCACGCCGGGCCTGAAGAACGACGCGCTGTATTCGCTGCAGAACCTGATCAGCGCCGCCAAGAACAACGCGCTGTCGCCGGAACAGGCGGCTGCGGCCGCACGCTCGGCCCGCGAGCGCGAGGCGGCCGACCTGTACGCGCGCTACCAGTCGCGGCTGCAGGCCTACAACGCGGTGGACTTCGACGACCTGATCCGGCTGCCGCTGACCCTGCTGGAAGCCGAGCCCGACCTGGCCGCCGGCTGGCGCGAGCGCCTGCGCTACCTGCTGGTGGACGAGTGCCAGGACACCAACGGCGCGCAGTACCGGCTGCTCAAGCAGCTGGCCGGGCCGAAGGGCAACATGACCTGCGTGGGCGACGACGACCAGAGCATCTACGCCTGGCGCGGCGCCCAGCCCGAGAACCTGGACCAGCTTGCCACCGACTACCCCAACCTCAAGGTCATCAAGCTCGAGCAGAACTACCGCTGCTCGGGCCGTATCCTGCGCTGCGCCAATACGCTGATCGCGAAGAACCCGCACGTGCACCTCAAGCAGCTGTGGAGCCAGCATGGCGACGGCGAGCCGGTGCGCGTATGGGAATGCCGCAACAACGAGCACGAGGCCGAGCGCGTCGCCGGCGAGATCCATTACCTCAACCAGGGCAAGGAAATCCCCTGGGGCGAGTTCGCCATCCTGTTCCGCGGCAACCACCAGTCGCGGCCGCTGGAAAAAGCGCTGCAGCTGCTGCGCATCCCCTACCACCTCACCGGCGGCACCAAGTTCCTGGACCGGGCCGAGGTCAAGGACGCCCTGAGCTGGCTGCAGGTGCTGGCCAACCCGGACAACGACGCCGCCTTCCTGCGCGCGATCGCCTCGCCCAGGCGCGAGGTCGGTGCGACCACGCTGGAGAAGCTGGCGGGCATGGCCCAGCAGGCCGGGCTGCCGATGTCGGTGGCCGCCGGCCAGATCGGCTTCCTAAAGCAGCTAACGCCGCGCGCGGCAGCGGGTCTGAACGAGTTCACCCGCCTCGTCGAGCGCCTGCGCGACGCGGCGGAGACCCTGACGCCGGCCGAGCTGGTGCCGATGCTGGCCGAACACAGCGGCCTGCTGGCGATGGTGCGCAGCCAGTGCAAGGACGAGGCCAGCTTCCAGCGCCGCAAGGCCAACCTGGACGAGCTGGCGTCTTGGTTCGAAGGCGCGCGCGGCGGTGGCCCCGGCGAGCTGGCGGCCCAGCTGGCGCTGCTTTCCAACGCCGACCGCGGCGAGCCCGGCAACGCCGTGCGGCTGATGAGCCTGCACGCCGCCAAGGGCCTGGAGTTCCGCGCGGTGTTCGTGGTCGGCTGCGAGGACGGCAACCTGCCGCACGAGGCCAGCCTGGAAGAAAACCGCCTCGACGAGGAGCGCCGGCTGATGTACGTGGGCATCACCCGCGCCAAGGAGCGGCTGTACCTGTCGCACTGCGCCGAGATCAAGCGCTGGGGCGCGCTGGAACACCTGCTGCCCAGCCGATTCCTGGACGAACTGCCCGCCGGCGACCTGCTGCGCGACGGCACCGACCCCGAGCGCGAGACCGCCGAGAAGAAGCAGCGCGGCCGCGCCCACATGGATGCGATCGCGGCGCTGTTCGGCGACGGCTGAGCGACGGCATCGGGAATGGCGCGGCCGGCGGCGGCCGCGATGACCTGTCACGCCGCTGCCACGCCCGCCTGGCCCGCAGCCGGTAGAATCGCCGGCTCGACGACCACGGATCGACCCGATGACGATGCTCCGCACCTTCGCCCTGTCTTCCCTGTTCCTGGCCCTGGCGGCCTGCCAGGCCACCGCGCCCGTGCGCACGGTGACGCCCGACGCGGCCGCGCCGACCCCCGCGGCGCCGGCCGTTGCGCCCGCGCCGGCGGGCCCCGGCCCCAACGACAACCTCAATGCCGTGGCCTGGGTGCAGACCTCGGTCGAGTTCCGGCTGATGGCGGGCCAGACCTACCGCAGCGCGCTCTACCAGCTCGACCGCGCGATCAAGACGCCCGACTGGGACGCACTGCTGCCGGAAGAGCGCGTCAATCCCGCCACCGGCCTCAAGCCCGCGGTGATCGTGGACATCGACGAGACCGTGCTCGACAACTCGCCCTACCAGGCCCGCATGGTCCGCGACGGCACCAGCTACGACGAGACCACCTGGGACGCCTGGGTGCGCGAAGAGAAGGCGGCGCCGATCCCGGGCGCGCTCGAGTTCGCGCAGGCGGCCGCCGCGCGCGGCGTGACGATCTTCTACGTCAGCAACCGCGCCGCCCACCTGGAGGAGGCGACCCTGGCCAACCTGCGGGCGGCCGGCTTCCCGATCGCGGGGCCCGAGCAGTTCCTGGGCCTGGGCTTCTTCGTCGAAGGCTGCGAGCAGCAGGGCTCGGAGAAGGCCTGCCGCCGCCAGCACGTGGGCCGGACGCATCGCGTGCTGATGCAGTTCGGCGACCAGCTGGGCGACATGGTCAACATCCTCGCCAACACCCCGGAAGGCCGGCAGCAGGCGATCGCGCCGCACCTGGCCTGGGTCGGCGAGCGCTGGTTCGTGCTGCCCGGCCCGACCTACGGCAGCTGGGAGCCGGCCCTGTTCAACAACGCCTGGGAGCTGCCCGAGGCCGAGCGGCGCGCGGCCAAGCTGCGCGCCCTGAACTACGCCGAGTGAGGGCTCGCCCATGATCCCGGTCCGCGACCGCCTGATCTTCGCCCTGGACGTGCCCACGGCCGCCGAGGCCCGCGCCTGGGTCGACCGGCTCGGCGATTCGGTCGGCTTCTACAAGATCGGCATGGAGCTGCTGACCAGCGGTGACTATTTCCGCGTGCTCGAAGAGCTGGCGGGCCGGGGCAAGCAGGTGTTCGTGGACCTGAAGTTCCATGACGTGCCGGCGACGGTGGCCGCCACCATCAGGGGCCTGGCCCGCTACCCGGTTTCGCTGTGCACCATCCACGGGCAACATGACGGCATGATGCGTGCCGCTTCGCAGGAGAAAGGCCACATCAAGCTGCTCGCGGTGACCGTGCTGACCTCGATGGACCGCGCCGACCTGCAGCAGCTGGGCATCGACCGCGAGCCGGGCGAGGTGGTGGTCGAACGCGCCCTGGCCGCCCGCGAGGCGGGCTGCGACGGCGTCATCGCCTCCGGCCAGGAGGCCGGCGCCCTGCGCCAGGCCACCGGCCCCGACTTCCTGGTGGTCTGCCCGGGCATCCGCCCGGCCGGCCCATCCAACGACGACCAGAAGCGCACGGTGGACGTGCCCCAGGCCTTCGCGGCCGGCGCCGACCACATCGTGGTGGGACGGCCGATCCGCCTGGCCAGGGATCCGGCCGCCGCCGCCGAGGCCATCCAGGCCCAGATCGCCCAGGCCCTGCGCGGCTGAAGCCCGGCTGGCCGGACCGGCCGGCCCAACAGGGCGCAAACATCCGATCTGCTAGATTCACCGCCTGCAAACCTGGTTCCCGACCCGACGCATGAGCCGAAAACTGCCTGCCTGGGGCCTGCTGGCCCTGCTTTCCCTGACCCTGGCCCTGGGCGCCTGCCGCCGCGAGCCTGAAGCGGTAACGGCCCCGGGCAACCCGGTCGCGGCCGTCGAAGGCCTGGCCAAGGCCCTGCGCGACAACGACCTGGTGCGCTACTCGCGCCTGAGCCTTCCCCCGGACCTGCACGCCCGCAGCGAGGCGCTCTGGAACCAGCGCGTCGCCCAGGCCGAGCCGATCACGCCCGAGGACGCGGCCGAATACGAAGAGATGATGGCCCGATTCACCTCGCCCCAGGCCGAGGCCGAGCTGATGCGCGACCTCGAGCCCAAGCTGGCCAAGTTCGAGTCCGAAGTTCAGGGCCAGTGGCCGATGATGCAGGCCGCCGGCGGCATGTTCCTCAACGCCGCCATCCAGGCCAACACCGAACTCAGCCCGGCCGAGAAGACCCATGGCGCCGAGGTGGTCAGCAGCCTGATCGCGTGGGCGCAGCCGGCCCTGTTCACCGACCGCAAGCGGGCACGCACCGCGATCGCCGCGCTGGCCTCGACCGCGCGCGAAGTGGACCTGCCCACCCTGGCCCAGGCCCGCGCGCTGCCGATGATGCCCGCGCTGGAAAAGGGCGGCATCGCCCTGGCCGGCGTGAAGCAGGCGGCCAAGGCCTACGACATGGACCTGGACCGCTCGCTGGACGGCGTGAAGGCCGAACTGGTGTCGAGCGAAGGCGACAACGCCACCGTCAAGGTCAGCTACCCGTTCCTGGATCGCGAGGTCAGCTTCGACCTGGCCATGGTCCGCCGCGACGGCGGCTGGTACAGCGCCGACACCATCGCCCAGGCCGAACGCGAGCTGGCCGAGGCCGCGGCTGAAGCCAAGGCCGCGGGCAGCGGCGCCGCGGCCGCGCCCGCCGACGACAGCGCCGCCTCGGCCGACTGAGCACCGGCATGGATGCGGCCCCCACCCCGGTGACCCCGCCGAGCGCGCGCCCGACTGCGAAGCCGCCGCTGTGGGCGCGCTTCATGGAAAAGCTGCTGCAGCCGTGGATCGAGATCAAGCGCGAGCCGGCGGCGCCGCCGTTCACGCTGGACCGGCCGGTCTGCTACGTGATCGAGAACTACGGCCTGTCCAACACCCTGATCCTGGACCGCGCCTGCCGCGAGGCCGGCCTGCCCTCGCCGCTGGCGGCACTGCCCGGCGATCCGCTGGGCCGCAAGCGCAGCTACGTGGCGCTGTCGCGCCGGCGCGCGGGCCTGTTCGGCCGGCCCAAGAACCGCAGCCATTCCGACGCGCTGTCGCGCCTGCTGATGGCGCACCGGCTGTATCCGGACCAGGACGTGCAGCTGGTGCCGGTGTCGATTTTTGTTGGCCGCGCACCTGCAAGGCAGTCGGGCTGGTTCTCGGTGCTGTTCTCGGAAAACTGGGCCCTGGTGGGCCGCTTCCGCCGGCTGCTGGCGATCCTGCTCAACGGCCGCGACACGGTGGTGCAGTTCTCGCCCAGCGTGCGCGTCTGGGAAATCCTGAGCGAGGAGCTGCCGCACGAGCGCCAGGTGCGCAAGGTCAGCCGCCTGCTGCGCGGTCACTTCCGCCGCATCCGCACCGCGGTGATCGGGCCCGACCTGTCCACGCGCCGGCTGCTGGTGGACCGCGTGCTCGACGCCGAACCGGTGCGCAAGCTGATCGCCGACCAGGCCCGCAAGGACGGCACCGAATACCTGGAAGCCTGGAAGAAGGCGCACGGCTTCGCCTGGGAAATCGCCGCCGACTATTCCAATCCGGTGGTGCGTTCGGCCTCGTTCGCGCTGACCGGGTTCTGGAACCGCATCTACGACGGCGTCAACGTCAGCCACCTGGACACGCTCAAGCAGGTCGCGCCGGGGCATGAAGTGGTCTACGTGCCCTGCCACCGCAGCCACATGGACTACCTGCTGCTGAGCTACCTGCTCTACAACCGCGGCATCGTGCCGCCGCACATCGTCGCCGGCGTCAACCTCAACATGCCGGTGCTGGGTCCGATCCTGCGCCGCGGCGGTGCCTTCTTCATCCGCCGCAGCATTCGCGGCAATGCGCTGTACGCCGCGGTGCTCGGCGAATACGTGGCCCAGCTGGTCAGCGAGGGCTTCTCGCTGGAGTACTTCATCGAAGGCGGCCGCTCGCGCACGGGCCGGCTGCTGGCGCCCAAGGCCGGGATGATCGCGATGACGCTCAAGGCCTTCCTGCGCGCGCCGCGTCGGCCGGTGGTGTTCCAGCCGGTCTATATCGGCTACGAGAAGCTGATCGAGGGCAAGAGCTATCTCGACGAGCTGACCGGCCAGCCCAAGGAAAAGGAAACCATCTGGGCCCTGCTCAAGGCCGGCGCCGGCATCCTGCGCCAGCACTACGGCAAGGTGGCGGTGAATTTCGGCGAGCCCATCTTCCTCGACAGCGTGCTGCAGACCCATGCGCCGGACTGGCGCGAGCGCCTGGCCGACCCGGACGACAAGCCGACCTGGCTCAACGGCGCGGTCGAAGAAATCGCGCAGCAGATCCAGGTCAACATCAATCGCGCCGCCGACGTGAACCCGGTCAACCTGCTGGCGCTGGCGCTGCTGGCCACGCCCAAGCACGCGATGTCCGAAGCCGACCTGCTGGCGCAGCTGGCGCTGTCCAAGAAGCTGCTGGCGCAGCTGCCGTACTCGGATCGCGTCACGGTGACGCCGATGGAGCCGGCCGAGATGCTGGCCTACGGCGAGAAGATCGGCGTGCTCACCCGCACCGTGCATCCGCTGGGCGACGTGATCAGCGTCGAGGGCGAGACGGCGGTGCTGCAGAGCTATTTCCGCAACAACGTGCTGCACCTGTTCGCCGCCGCCAGCTGGGTGGCGCTGTGCTTCCAGAACAACCGGCGCATGAGCCGGGCCGGCCTGCTGCGGCTGGGGCGCACGATCTATCCGTTCGTGCAGGACGAGCTGTTCCTGCCCTGGGACCAGGACGGCTTCGCGCAGCGGCTCGACGCCACCATCGACCTGTTCGTGGCCGAAGGCCTGCTCAGCGTGGCCAGCGACGACGACGGCGGCATCCTGTCGCGCGGGCCGGGGCAGACCGACGAGGTGTTCCGCCTGCGGGTGATCTCGCACAGCCTGCAGCAGGCGTTCGAGCGTTATTTCATCGCCATCACCACCCTGGTCAAGAACGGGCCGCGCACGCTCAGCGCCGGCGAACTCGAGACGCTGTGCCAGCTCACGGCCCAGCGCCTGAGCCTGCTGTATGCGCCGGCGGCGCCGGAGTTCTTCGACAAGTCGCTGTTCCGCGGCTTCATCCAGAAGCTGCGCGAACTCAAGCTGGTGTGGGTGGGCGAAGGCGGCAAGCTCGACTTCGACGAGCAGCTGACCACGTGGGAGAAGGACGCCAAGGTCGTTCTGGGGCGCGAGCTGCGCCACACCATCAACAAGCTTTCGCCCGAAGCGGTCAGCAAGGTCTCCCAGTCGGGCGGTACGCTGCCGGCCTAGCGGGTGCGCAGGAAGTGGTAGGGGCCGGCGGTGGCGCCCCAGGCCTGGCGGCCTTCGGCGTCGAATCCGCGGTCCCAGCTGTGCAGCCCGCCCTGGAACAGGGCCACTTCGGCGCTGGCCCAGCGTGCGCCGCGCAGGTGCGATTCGCAGCCCTGGCCGCGGGTGGCGCCGCGGAATCCGCCCGGCTCCCAGGCCAGGTACACCGTGCAGCCCGGCCGCGGCGACAGGTCGGCCTCGTCCAGCTGCGCCAGTGCGCCGGTTTCCCAGCCGCGCACGAAGCGCGCGGGGTCCTGGATCAGGAACACCTCGCTGGCCACGCCGCCCTGTCCGTCCGAGCGCAGACGGTACACGCGCTGCCGGTAGGGCTTGCCGGGCGCATCCACCATCGCCTGCTCGACGTAGAGCCAGCGCGCGTCAGCGCGGTCCGGCCAGATCGGCGTCATCGTCAGCGTCACCGGCAGATAGCGCGCATCGGCCGCCGCCTGGGCGCGGCTGTCGAAGGTGCCCGTCATCAGGGCCAGCGCCTCGGCGACCGGATCCGCAGGGCGCGTGGGATGGGGCGCGCACCCGGCCGCAGCCAGCATCGCGGCGATGGCGCCGAGCGCGGCCCACCGCCTCACGCGCCGATCTCCGACTTGCCCGCGCCGCCGTCACGGCGCCAGATCGCGCTGGCCACCCCCACGCCGACCACGCACACCAGCGCCACGTAAACCGCCGGCGCCACCGTCAGGCTGCGCATCCACACCGTCACCAGCAGCGGCGTCAGCCCGCCCGCCAGCGCGTACGCCAGGTTGTAGGAGAACGAGATGCCCGAGAACCGCACCGCCGGCGGGAACGCCCGCACCATCAGCGCCGGCACCACGCCGACGACGCCGACCGTGAACCCCGCCAGCGCATACATCGCAACGAAATGCTGCGGCGCCCGGTCCAGCACCGTGTACAGCCCCAGCGACGAGACCGCCAGCATCAGCGCGCCCGCCACCAGCACCCGCGCCGCGCCGAAGCGGTCGGCCGCGATGCCGTACGCCACGCAGCCGACGGTGAGGCAGAAGGTGGCCAGCGTGTTGGCCGGCAGCGCATCGGCCGCGGCGATGCCGAAGGCCTTCTGCACCAGCGTGGGCGTCATCAGGATCACCACCACGATGCCCGCGGTCAGCATCCAGCTCAGGCCCATGCATTCCAGCACCGCGCGCCCGTGGCCGCGCAGCACCGTGTGCAGCGGCAGGCCCTGCACCAGCGCGCGGCGCTCGCGCATCTGCTCGAACACCGGCGTCTCATGCAGGAATCGCCGCAGCCACATCGCCATCAGGCCGAACACGCCGCCCAGCAGGAAGGGCCAGCGCCAGACCCCGGCCGCCACTTCGGCGGGTGTCCAGAAGCTGTTGACCGCGCTGGCCACCAGCGAGCCCAGCAGGATGCCGAAGGTCAGGCCGGCCGTGAGGCTGCCGCAGGCCAGGCCCACCCGCCCGGCCGGCACGTGCTCGGACACGAACACCCAGGCACCCGGCACCTCGCCGCCGACCGCCGCGCCCTGCGTCAGCCGCAGCACCAGCAGCGCGATCGGCGCGAACAGCCCGGCCTGCGCGTAGGTCGGCAGCAGGCCCATCAGCAGGGTCGGCACCGCCATCAGCAGCACGCTGAGCATGAACATGCGCTTGCGCCCCACCAGGTCGCCGAAATGCGCCAGCACCACGCCACCCAGCGGCCGCGCCAGGTAGCCGGCGGCGAAGATGCCGAAGGCCTGCAGCTGCCGCAGCCACTCGGGCGTGTCGGGCGGGAAGAACAGCTGGGCGATCACCGTCGCGAAGAACACGAAGATGATGAAGTCGTAGAACTCCAGGGCGCCGCCCAGGGCGGCCAGCAGCAGGGTCCGGACGTCGCGCCGGTGCAGCGTGCGGGATTCAGGCATCGAGGTCGGGGATGAGGCGGCTTTCCAGCGAGGAAATCATGTCCTTGATCTTGAGCTTGCGCTTCTTCAGGCGCTTGATGGACAGCTCGTCGGCCTGGATGGATTCGGCCAGCCGGGCGATGGCCTCGTCCAGGTCGCGGTGCTCGACCTTGAGCTCGAGCAGCTGCGCGGTGATCTTGGCGGGATCTTCCTCGGCCATCACGTCCTCCCCTGACGGCTTGAGCTTAGCGCCCCGGCCGGGGCGGCGACAGGGGTAAAATGGCGGACCGTCCACCCCGGTTCCCGCCCTGCCATGACCCTGCTGCTGCAAGACCCCGTCCCCCGCAAGGCCACGCAGGAGCGCGAGCAGCACAAGCTTGCCAAGCGCCTGCGCCGGCAGGTGGGCCAGGCGATCGGCGACTTCGGCATGATCGAGCAGGGCGACAAGGTGATGGTCTGCCTGTCGGGCGGCAAGGACAGCTACACGATGCTCGACCTGCTGCTGCAGCTGCAGCGCAAGGCGCCGGTGCAGTTCGAGCTGGTGGCGGTGAACCTGGACCAGAAGCAGCCGGGCTTTCCCGAACACGTGCTGCCCGACTACCTGGCCTCGCTGGGCGTGGCCCACACCATCCTCGAGCAGGACACCTACTCGGTGGTGAAGCGGGTGGTGCCCGAGGGCAAGACGATGTGCTCGCTGTGCTCTCGGCTGCGACGCGGCGCGCTTTACCAGCACGCCCGGGACCACGGCTTCACCAAGATCGCGCTGGGCCATCACTGCGACGACCTGGTGGCCACCTTCTTCCTCAACCTGTTCTTCCACGCCAAGCTGGCGGCGATGGCGCCCAAGCTGCTCAGCGACGACGGCGCCCACGTGGTGATCCGGCCGCTGGCCTACGTGCGCGAGGCCGATATCCAGCGCTACGCGGACTGGAAGCAGTTCCCGATCATTCCGTGCACGCTCTGCGGCTCGCAGGAAAACCTGCAGCGCAAGCAGGTGGCGCGCATGATGGCGGCCTGGGAGAAGGAAAGCCCCGGCCGCATCGAAACCATCGCCCGCGCGCTGGGCACGGTGTCGCCGGCGCAGCTGGCCGACACCTCGCTGTTCGACTTCCACAACCTCGGCCGTCGCCACGACGCGCCTCCCCCCAACGCCCACGACTGGCTGGGCCCCGTACTGGAAACTTGATGTTCTTTCGCAACCTGACGTTTTTCCGCTTCCCCGTAGCCCTTGCCAAGAAACTCGACGACCTCGACGCCCGCCTCGAGGAGTGCCGGCTCAAGCCGGTCGGTCCGTCCGAACTGATGTCGCGCGGCTTCGTCTCGCCCTTCGGCCGCGACGAGGCGACGATGAGCCATCGCATCAACGACGCCATCTGGCTCACGCTGGGCGGCGAAGACCGCCTGCTGCCCTCGTCGGTGGTCAACGACGAACTGGGCAAGCGCATCGCCGCGATGGAGGAGAAGGAAGGCCGCAAGCTGGGCGGCCGCGCCCGCAAGCGCCTGAAGGAAGACCTGGTGATGGAGCTGCTGCCGCGCGCCTTCGTGCGGCCGGTGCGCACCCACGCCACCCTGGACCTGCAGCACGGCTTCATCGCGGTGGACGCCAGCTCGCGCAAGACCGCTGAAAACCTGGTGTCCGAACTGCGCCACGCGCTGGGCAGCTTCCCGGCCTTGCCGCTCAACGCCGAGGTGTCGGCGCGCGCGGTGCTCACCGGCTGGATCGCGGGCGAACCGCTGCCGGGCGGCCTGGTGCTGGGCGACGAATGCGAGCTCAAGGATCCGATCGACGGCGGCGCGGTGGTGAAGTGCCAGCGCCAGGAGCTGCTGTGCGACGAGATCAGGAAGCACCTGGAATCGGGCAAGCAGGTCAGCAAGCTGGCCCTGGTGCTGGACGACCACGTCAGCTTCGTCCTGGGCGAGGACCTGGTGGTGCGCAAGCTCAAGTTCCTCGACGGCGCGGTCGACCAGCTCGAGCACACCGAGCGCGACGGCGTGATGGCCGAGCTCGACGCCCGCTACGCCCTGATGGCCGGTGAGCTCAAGCGCCTCTTCGCCGTCCTAGAAACCGCCCTAAAGTTCAGCCCCGCCGACCCCCAGTGAAAACATACCAGGTATATTTTCACCGGCCGGTGAGAATGGACCTGGTGCGGAGGGAGGTGGCGGGATGTTGCTGGGCTTGCTGAAAAAGGCGGCACCGGTGGCGGAGATCCGGCCGCTGGCCCTCGCCGACGGGCGCGACGTGGACGTGCGCTGGGTGCGTGATGCGCGCGCCCGGCGGCTGCGGCTGATCGTGTCGGAAAAAGGCGCGCGGCTGACCCTGCCGCGCAGCGTATCGGTCCGCGCGGCCGAGGCCTTCCTGCACGAACACCGCGACTGGCTGTCCGCCCAGCTCGCCCGCGAGGGCACGCAAACGCGCGCGCCCCTCACCCGCGGCGGCGAGCACCTGTTGCCCCTGCGCGGCCAGGACCTGCCCCTGCTGTGGCGCGAAGGCCGCTACGCCCGCGCCGCACTCACCGACGAAGGCGTGGTGCTGCAGCTGCCCGACCGCGCCGGCGATGCCCAGCTGCACGCGGCCCTGCGCGATTTCTACACCCAGCAGGCCCGCCAGGACCTGGGCCGCTGGCTGCCGCGCTACCTGCCCGGCCTGCCGCGCGCGCCCCGCAACGTCCGGTTCCGGCCGCTGTCCTCGCTGTGGGGTTCGCTCAGCCCCAGCGACGCCGTGTCGCTGGACCTGTCCCTGGTGCTGGGCCGCCCGTCCGCCTTCGAATACGTGCTGGTGCACGAGCTCTGCCACCTGATCCATGCCGACCATTCCCGTCGCTTCTGGCGCGAGGTGGAGGCCCGCTGGCCGGGCTGGCGCGAGGAGCGCGACTACCTGCGCGGCGAAGGCCTGTCCTTGAAGGCCCGCCTTGCCCGTTTTATCGGCTGAAGGGCCCGCCAACCAGGCCCGCGCCACCGGAGCCTGCCATGCACCCCGTCCGCACCGCGCTCGTCGCCGCTTTCGCCGCCGGCCTGCTCTGCGCCTGCGGCAAGGCCGAGGACTCCGCCGCCCAGGCCCTGGCCGAGCAGGCGCTCGAGGCCCGCACCGGCCAGAAGGTCGACATCCGCAGCGAAGACGGCCAGGACACGGTCACCATCGACGGCGAGCAGGGCCGCTACCAGCACACCACCGGCGAAAACGTGCCGCTGCCGTCCGATTTCCCCAAGGACGTGGTGCTGCCGTCCGACTACTCGGTGGTGTCGGTGATGACGATGGGCCCGGCCCGCTCGGTGGTGCTGCGCAGCCGCGAACCGCTGCCGGCGCTGTTCGAACGCTACCAGTCCGGCCTGGCCGGCCAGGGCTGGAAGGAAACCGTGTCGATGCAGGGCGAGGAAGGCTCGATGCTGGGCTTCGAGAAGGACAAGCGCGGCGTGCTGGTGAACCTGCGCAGCGACATCGAAGGCCACACCGTGATCTCGCTCAGCCTGCAGGCGCCCTGAGCCGCCGACGGCTCACGGCCGCGAGAGGAACGCCAGCAGCACGCCGGCCACCTGGTCGGCCTGCTCCATGTGCAGGTGATGGCCCCCGGCGAACACGTGCACCTCGCCCTGCGCCAGGCAGGCCAGCCGCGCCGTCCGCGTGTCGGGGGTGAAATAGGGCGGCGACGGATCGGCCGCCACCACCAGCACCGGCGCCTGGATCGCCCGCAGCAGCGACTGCACCGTGGCCTCGGTCAGGCGCAGGTGCGAGGGCAGGGTCAGGCGCGGGTCGCTGCGCCAGGCGTAGCCGTCTTCCACCGCGCGCAGGTTGCGCTCGACGATCAGGCGCGCCGCCCCGGGCGTCATCCGGCTGGCGGACAGGCGCGCGGCCACCGCGGCCTCGATGTCCGGAATCACGCGCACCGGCCGCGGCGCCAGCGCACGCCGCGCCGCCACCGCCTCGCGCAGCCGCGTGCCGGCAGCCTCGGGCTCGGCGGCGATCGGGCCCAGGGCCTCGACCAGCGCCAGCCGCCGCACGCGCTCCGGCGCCGCCGCCGCCACCGCACTGGCGATCGCACCGCCCATCGAATGCCCCAGCAGGTCGCACTGCGCCCAGCCCAGTGCGTCCATCGCGTCGAGCACGTCGTGCACCCAGTCCACGAAGGCGTAGTCATAGCCCGGCGCCCGGTGCGACGAGGCCCCGTGCCCCGGCAGGTCCAGCGCCACCCAGTCGAAGCCGGCCAGGTGCGGCGCCAGCGGCAGGAAGCTGGCGGCGTTGTCCAGCCAGCCGTGCAGGCACAGCAGCCGCGGACCGCCGGGCGTGCCGCCGCGCAGCGCGCACAGCTCGCCGCGGGCGGTCTCAAGCCGCATGTCCTGCGCGCCCTGCGGCATCAGTGCGGCCAGCCCTGCAGGTGCCGCTGCGCCAGGCCCGCCAGCGCCGCCACGTGCCCGGGTTCGTCGTTGAGCGCACTGATGTAGCGCAGCTCGCCGCCGCCGGCATGGCGGAACAGTTCGGCGTTCTGCACCGCGATTTCCTCCAGCGTCTCCAGGCAGTCCACCGCGAAGCCGGGGCAGACCACGTCCACGCTGCGCAGGCCGTCCCGGCCCAGCGCTTCCAGCGTCTTGTCGGTGGCCGGCTCCAGCCAGGCCTCGCGGCCGAAGCGCGACTGGTAGGTCATCAGCCACTCGCCCTCGGCCAGGCCCAGCCGCGCCACCAGCGCGCGGGTGCCGGCCTCGCACTGGCGCGGGTAGGGATCGCCGGCGCGCTCGAAGCGCTGCGGCAGGCCGTGGAAGGAAAACAGCAGCTTGTCGGCGCGGCCATGCAGGTCCCAGTGCGCGCGGATGCGCGCTTCCTGCGCGTCCAGCCAGCCGGCGTCGTCGTGGTAGTCGGCGATGAAGCGCAGCTCGGGCACGCGCCGCCAGCCGCCGATCTCGCGCGTCACCGCATCCAGCACCGCCGCACTGGTGCTGGCCGAATACTGCGGATACAGCGGCATCACCAGCAGCCGGGTCATGCCCTCGGCCTCCAGCGCGCGCAGCACCGAGGCCACCGAGGGCTGGCCGTAGCGCATGGCCATGCGCACGCACACGTCGGGCAGGCTGTGCTGCAGCTTCTGCACCAGCCGGCGCGTATGCACCATCAGCGGCGAGCCTTCCGGCATCCACACCGTGGCGTAGTTGCGCGCGACCTTGCCCGAGCGCAGCGGCAGGATCACGAAGTGCAGGATCGGGCACCACAGCCAGCGCGTGAGTTCGACCACGCGATGGTCGTGCAGGAATTCGGCCAGGTAGCGGCGCACCGCGCCGGGCGTGGCCGCTTCGGGCGTGCCCAGGTTGACCATCAGCAGGGCGGTGCAGCCCGGGCCGGCGCTGGCCGGGGCGTCACGATACGGCGTCATGGGAACTGTCCTTGTCGGCTGCGCACAAACTATCATCGCCGGAATGAAGGTCCGGCTCACGCCCGGTTCATGGCCGGCCGCCATACTCGACCCGTTGCGCCACCCGGAGACCCCCATGACTCGTTTGCTGGCCCCGCTAGCCGCCGCCGCCCTGATCCTGTCCCTCGCCCTGCCCGCCCATGCCGGCGTCAAGGAAGAGAACAAGGCCACCGACGCCACCCGCGTGCTGGCCGAGATCATGCGCATCCCCGAGACCTCGGTGCCGGCCAAGATGTTCGACGAGGCCCACGCCATCGCCGTCATCCCGGACGTGGTCAAGGTCGGCCTGGTCATCGGTGGCCGCCGCGGCAAGGGCCTGATCGCGGTGCGCGGCAGCGACGGCACCTGGTCCAACCCCAGCTTCGTCACCCTCACCGGCGGCAGCCTCGGCTTCCAGGCCGGCGTGCAGTCGGCCGACGTGATTCTGGTCTTCCGCAGCCCGCGCGGCGTGGACAACATCGTCAACGGCAAGTTCACCCTCGGCGCCGACGCCAGCGTGGCCGCCGGCCCGGTCGGCCGCAGCGCCCAGGCCAGCACCGACGAGCAGCTCAAGGCCGAGATCTACAGCTATTCGCGCGCCCGCGGCCTGTTCGCCGGCGTGGCCCTGGATGGCGCCGTGATGAGCATCGACCACAGGGCGAACCAGCGCGCCTACGGCAACAACACCACCCCGCGCGCCATCTTCGAGGGCCGCGCCAATGCCCCCGCCGCGCCCCTGGTCGAGTTCCGCGACCGCCTGGAAGAAAACACCGTCTCCCAGGACTGATGGCCGGGGCGGCCAGGCGCCGCCTGCGCTATCCTTGGGTCCTCGGATCAACGCGGGAATACGCACATGGGCAGCTTCAGCATCTGGCACTGGCTCATCGTCCTGGTCGTGGTGGTGCTGGTGTTCGGCACCAAGAAGCTCAAGGGCGTGGGCAAGGACCTGGGCGAAGGCATCCAGGGCTTCAAGGAAGGCCTCAAGGGCAAGGACGAGCCGCCGGCCCAGCTGGGCAGCGAGCGCCGCGAGGCGCCGCCGCAGGATGAAGCCTCGCGCCAGGACAGCCAGCGCAAGGATTCCTGATCCCGGCCCCGGCCGGGAGCGGCACGCCCCATGTTCGACATCGGTTTCAGCGAACTGCTCGTCATCGCGGTCGTCGCCCTGCTCGTGCTCGGTCCCGAGCGCCTGCCCAAGGCGGCGCGCTTCGCCGGCCTGTGGGTGCGCAAGGCGCGCGCGCAGTGGTACTCGGTGAAGTCCGAGTTCGAGCGCGAGATGGCGGCCGATGAAATGAAGCGCAGCCTCTCGGACCCGGTGCAGGACCTGCGCCGTGACCTGGACGGTGTCGGCCGCGACCTGGGCGAGGTCGGCCGCGACGTCTCCGCGGCCACCCGCGAGGCCGAGGCCCTGGCCCGCGCCGATGGCGATGCCGCCACCGCGGTGCTCGACATCCCGCCGCAGTCTGCGGTGCCAGTGCCCGACCCGTCCGCCGTGCCGTCCGACGGGGTCGTCGCACCGCACGCAGGGGACACGACGCAGAACGAGGCCTCGCCTTCGTCCGGACCCGAACCGGAGTTCTACACCGACCCGCCCGCGGACGCGCCCGACACCGCCACCCAGATGCCGATCGCCTTCCCCGCGCGGCGCGATCCGCCGCCGCCGTGACCGGTCGCGCCGGCCAGCCCGAAGAATCGCTGATGGGCCACCTGCTGGAGCTGCGCGCGCGCCTGCTCAAGGGCGTGCTGGCGGTGCTGGCGGTGTTCATCGCGCTGCTGCCCTTCGGCAACCGCATCTACGCCGAACTGGCGGCGCCGCTGCTGGCCAAGCTGCCCGCAGGCGGCCAGCTGGTGGCCATCGACGTGGCCTCGCCCTTCTTCACCCCGGTCAAGCTGTCGTTCTTCGTGGCGCTGATGGTGGCGATGCCCGTGCTGCTGTACCAGGCCTGGGCCTTCGTGGCGCCGGGCCTGTACCAGAACGAAAAACGGCTGGCGCGTCCGCTGCTGGTGGCGGCGGTGGCGCTGTTCTACATCGGCTGCGCGTTCGCGTACTTCCTGGTGCTGCCCACCGTGTTCGGCTTCCTCACCGCGGTCACGCCCGAGGGCGTGGCGATGATGACCGACATCAGCCGCTACCTCGATTTCGTGCTGGTGATCTTCCTGGCCTTCGGCCTGAGCTTCGAGCTGCCGGTGGCGGTGGTGGTGCTGGTGCTACTGGGTGTGGTGACGCCGGCGCAGCTGCGCGAGGCGCGCGGCTACGTGGTGGTCGGCGTGTTCATCCTGGCCGCCATCATCACGCCGCCCGACGTGGTCTCGCAGCTGATGCTGGCGATTCCGATGTGCCTGCTCTACGAGATCGGCATCATCGCCGGCGCCATCCTGCGGCCCAAGGCCGCGGACGCCTGAGCCCATGCAAGCGCCGGCCGGCTTCTGGCGCCGTTACGCCGCCTACAGCCTCGATGCCGCCGCGGTGGTGCTGCTGGCCTCGCCGCTGCTGGCGTGGCGCGGGCTTCGCGACTGGCCGGACCTGACCACGCGCTTCGAGGCGCTGCAGATGCGGCTGCTGGAACGCCTTGAGGCCACCCTGGCCGAAGCCGGCGATCTTTTCGCCGCCGTAACCCGGGCCTTGTCCGACCCGGCCCTGCGCGAGGGCATCACCTCGCTAGCGGAGGCCCTGGCGCGGCTGCTGGGCTTCGGCGCCGTCGTGCTGTTCGCGGTGGCGGCGCTGTGGTTCATTCCCACCGAAGCCTCGCGCGCCCAGGCCAGCCCGGGCAAACGGGCCGCCGGACTGTGGGTCACCGACCTGGGCGGCCAGGCCTGCGGGCGCGGGCGGATCGTGCTGCGCTTCGTCGCCGGCGTGGGCTCGTGGCTGAGCTTCAACCTGGGGCACGCGATGGCGGCATGGACGCCCGGCAAACGTGCGCTGCACGACTACATCGCGGGCACGCGGGTGCAGCTTGCCCCGGGCGCCGACCCCGCGATGCCGCGCTGGGCACGCAGCTGGCTGCTGCTGCAGGCCGCGCTGTTCTGCGGCTTCAACGCCTACGTGCTGCTGGCCTACGCGGCCCTGCTGTGGGAAGCGGTGCAGACCGGCCTTCCCTGAGTCCGCGGACCACAAGCGGAACGACGCGCGACGCCCTGGCCGGCCCGCCCGCAGCGCGCGCCCGGCCGGTGTCCGCGCGCGTGGCTCAGAGCGCCACGGCCTCCGGGGCCGGCGGCACCGCGTCCGACGTCTCGCCAAAGATGTCGCACCAGGCGTGGTAATAGAAGCCGAACATCACCGCATACAGCGCCAGCATCATCAGCACCATGGCCGGCACCATCACCACCGTGGCCAGCACCGGGCTCACCAGCGACAGCACCACCATCACCAGCGCCAGCACGATCGCCAGCAGCAGCACCACGATGAATCCGACAATCGCCGCCACGATCACGAAGCCCAGCAGCGGCAGGAAATTCTTCAGCGCCGCCACCGTGCCGGCCGCCGCGCTGGGCAGCACGTCACCGCCGCGCAGGGCCACGCCCGCCAGCGACAGCATGTAGGCGTGCGTCCAGACCAGGGCCACCAGCATCATCAGCAGGGTGGTGGGCAGCAGGCCGTTCGGCGCGCGCAGCAGCAGCGCCTTGATGGCGTCCATGTCCGGCTGGCCGCCCGGCGGCACCGCCATCGCAATCGCGAAGTACTCCTTGTAGAACTGGCCCACCGCAGTGAACGACAGCGCCGCGGCGCACACCAGGTAGAAGGCGGTGAACAGCAGCGACACCAGGATCACCTGGCGCGCGGCGCCAGGCTGGCGGAACATCGAGAACACGTCGGTGGCGCGCGCCGGCGCGCCGCGGTGGGTGGCATCGATCACGCGGAACACGCCGCCGGTGATCGGCGGCATCACCACCGCGCTGAACAGCATCACCACCACGTACACCACGCCCAGGGCCATCAGCGACGGCCCGACGATGGCCTGGGCCACCATCTGCATCGCGGTCATCGCAAACACCACCACCACCATCAGCAGCAGCGCGCCGAACAGCGCCTTGGGATTGCGGCGGCCCACGTCCAGCGACTTCATCAGCCAGCCGAACGGCGCGGCCATCTCCACGGTCCTTGCACTCATCGTCTTACCCCTTGCCGTGGCGCTGGTGCGCCACATGGATGAATCGTCGCAGCACGCGCCGGGCCAGCGGCGCCGGCTTCACCGCGCGCAGCAGGCCCTGGTGGCAGGTGCCCTCGTTGGCCAGCGCTTCGGAACGCGCCTGGATGTAGCCCCGCATCATGCCGGTGCTGAACTCGGGATGGAATTGCACGCCCCACACCGAATCGCCCCAGCGGAAGGCCTGGCAGTCGTCGCGCTCCGAGCGCGCCAGCACCGTCGCGCCCGGTGGCGGCGCCGTGACGGTCTGCAGGTGGGTGGTATGGGCATCGAAGCGCGTGCCCAGGCCGGAGAACAGGGCATCGTGCCCGGCGGCGGCGTCGAGTTCGACCGGCACCGTGCCCATCTCGCGGCCTCGCGGGTTGTAGTCGACCTGGCCGCCCAGCGCATGCGCCAGCAGCTGGTGCCCGTAGCAGATGCCGAACAGCGGCGTGCCGGCGTCGGCCGCGCGGCGCAGCCACTGCGCGCTGCGCTCGCTCCAGTCCAGGCGCTCGGTGACCATCGCGCCCGAGCCGGTGACCAGCACGCCGGCGTGTTCGCCGGGCTCGGGCAGCGCTTCGCCGTCGAGCACCCGGCAGTGCCGCACCTGGCGGCCATGCAGGCCCGCGGCGACGCGGATCCAGTGGCCGAAGCTGCCGTGGCGGCGCAGGCGCGGGATGGGCGTGCCGGTTTCGAGGATCAGGAAGGGTTTCATCGGGCGCAGAGCGAGCCGTGGCGCGGTTCGCCGCTATACTAGCGCGCTTCAAGGACACGGCGAACCGCGATGACCGCACCCACCTTCCAGGAACTGATCCTGCGGCTCAACCAGTACTGGGCCGAGCAGGGCTGCGTGCTGATCCAGCCGCTCGACCTCGAGGTCGGCGCCGGCACCTTCCATCCCGCCACCTTCCTGCGTGCGCTGGGTCCCGAGCCCTGGAACGCCGCCTACGTGCAGCCCTGCCGCCGGCCCACCGACGGCCGCTACGGCGAGAACCCCAATCGCCTGCAGCGCTACTACCAGTACCAGGTGGTGCTCAAGCCCAATCCCGACAACATCCTCGACCTCTACATCGGCTCGCTGAAGGTGCTGGGCATCGATCCGCTGGTGCACGACCTGCGCTTCGTCGAGGACAACTGGGAATCGCCGACGCTGGGCGCCTGGGGCCTGGGCTGGGAAGTCTGGCTCAACGGCATGGAGGTGACGCAGTTCACCTACTTCCAGCAGGCCGGCGGCCTGGAGTGCAAGCCGGTCACCGGCGAGATCACCTACGGCCTCGAGCGCCTGTGCATGTACCTGCAGGACGTGGACAACGTGTTCGACCTGGTCTGGACCCGCGGCCCGCACGGCGACATCACCTATCGCGACGTCTACCACCAGAACGAGGTCGAGCAAAGCACCTACAACTTCGAGCACGCCGACGTGGGCGAACTGTTCCACCGCTTCGACGCCTGCGAGGCCGAGGCGCTGAAGCTGGTCGAGCTGGGCCTGCCCTTGCCCGCCTACGAGCAGGTCTGCAAGGCCTCGCACAGCTTCAACCTGCTCGATGCGCGCCGCGCGATCTCGGTCACCGAGCGCCAGCGCTACATCCTGCGCGTGCGCACGCTGTCGCGCGCCTGCGCCGAGGCCTACTACGCGCAGCGCGAGAAGCTGGGCTTCCCCGGCCTGCGTGCGCCGGCCCACCGCGGCGAGGAGACCGTGAATGTCTGAGCACCTGCCCCTGCTGGTCGAGATCGGCACCGAAGAGCTGCCGCCCAAGGCCCTGCCCGAGCTGGCCCAGGCCTTCTACGACGGCATCCTCAAGGCCCTGGCCGCGCGCCGCATCGCCCTGCCCGACGTGCCGGGCGACCTGCCCGCGCGCCCGCTGTATTCCCCGCGCCGACTGGCGGTCTACCTGCCGGCCGTGTCCACCCAGCAGCCGGTGCAGCACAGCGAGGTGCTGGGGCCGTACACCAATGTCGGCCTGGACGGGTCGGGCAATCCCACGCCGGCCCTGCTGGGCTTCGCGCAGAAGAACGGCCTGGAATGGCAGCAGCTCGAGCGCGTCACCGACGCCAAGGGCATGCGCTTCGTGGCCCGCAGCAACCGGCCGGGCGCGCGCACGCTCGACCTGCTGGCCGAGATCGTCAACGAGGCGGTGAAGGGCCTTCCGATTCCCAAGCCGATGCGCTGGGGCAGCCGCGAGACCGGCTTCGTGCGGCCGATGCACTGGCTGGTGATCCTGCTGGGCCGCGACGTGGCGCCCGGTGAAGTGCTGGGCTTCAAGGCCGACCGCATGAGCCGAGGCCACCGTTTCCACCACGCCAAGCCGGTGTGGCTCAACGACGCCAACGAATACCTCGAGGCCCTGCGCGCCGCCTACGTGCTGGCCGATCCGCGCGAGCGCCGCGATCGCGTGCGCGCCGAGATCAACGCCGCGGCGCGCGAGGCCGGCGGCAGCGCTCGCGTGCCTGCCGAGCTGCTGGAGGAAGTGAACTGCCTGGTGGAATGGCCCAAGGCCATCCTGTGCAGCTTCGAGCCCGGCTTCCTGCGGGTGCCGCAGGAAGCGCTGATCTCGACCATGGAGTCGAACCAGAAGTTCTTCCCGGTGCTGGACGCCGAGGGCCGCCTGAGCGAGAAGTTCATCGGCATCGCCAACCTTGAAAGCAAGGACCCGGCGCAGATCCGCCAGGGCTACGAGCGCGTGATCCGGCCGCGTTTCGCCGACGCGCAGTTCTTCTACGACGAAGACCTCAAGCAGGGCCTGGCCGGCATGGCCGCGGGCCTGGCCACGGTCACCTACCAGCAGAAGCTGGGCAGCTATTCGCACAAGACGGTGCGCGTCACGGTGCTGGCCGAAGCCATCGCCGAGAAGCTGGGCCTGGACGTGGCGATGGCGCACAGCGCCGCCAGCCTGGCCAAGGCCGACCTGCAGAGCCGCATGGTGGGCGAGTTCCCCGAGCTGCAGGGCATCGCGGGCCGCTACTACGCGGCGGCCGCGGGCCAGCCTTCCGAGGTGGCGCAGGCGATCGACGAGGCCTACCAGCCGCGCTTCGCCGGCGACGCCATCGCGCCCTCGCCGCTGGGCCGCGTGCTGGCCATCGCCGAGCGCCTGGACACCCTGGCCGGCGGTTTCGCGGCGGGTCTCAAGCCCACCGGCAACAAGGATCCGTTCGCGCTGCGCCGCAGCGCGCTGGGCCTGGCCCGCACCCTGATCGAGGGCGGCCTGGAGCTCGACACCCGCGACCTGCTGGTGGCGGCGCGCTCGGGCGTGCTCGATTCGATGGTGATGGTGGACCTGCGCTCCAAGCAGAAGGCCGCCGAGGAAGCCGTGTCGCATGGCGTCAAGGTGCAGGGCGATGGCGCGGTGGGGGCGGGCGTGATGAACGCCGCCGAGATCGAGGAGCTGCAGGACTTCATCACCGAGCGCCTGCGCGGCTACTACGCCGACCAGGGCGTGCCGGGCACGCAGTTCGACGCCGTGGCCGACGTGCGTCCGGAATCGCTGCTCGACTTCGACCGCCGGCTCAAGGCCATTGCCGAATTCGTGCGCCTGCGCGAGGCCTCGTCGCTGGCGGCCGCCAACAAGCGCATCCGCAACCTGCTCAAGAAGGTCGAGGGCGACATTCCGTCGGAGGTTGACGCCTCCCGGCTGTCGGACCCGGCCGAACTGCGCCTGCACGGCGAGCTGGTGACGGCGCTGGCCGACACCGATCCACTGCTCGCCCAGCGCGACTACGTCGGCACGCTCAAGCGCCTGGCGCAGCTGCAGCTGCCGGTGGACGCCTTCTTCCGCGACGTGATGGTGATGGCCGACGACCCCGCGGTACGCGACAACCGCCTGGCCCTGCTCAAGCAGATCGCCGACCGCTTCGCCACCGTCGCCGCCGTCGAACAACTATCCACCACCTGAAAACATACCAGGTATGTTTTCACTGGCAATGAGACAGTCTCAGCGGGAATGAAAACATACCTGGTATGTTTTCATCAGTAGACGTCGCGGCGGTAGCGGTGGGTTTCGGCTAGTTGATCCAGGGCTTCGGGGCCGATGGCTTCGATGAGTACGGACTCGACGCCGGGGGCCATGCCCTCCAGGCTGCCGCAGACCATCACGGTGGCGCCCTGCGCCAGCCAGGCGCGCAGGCGCGGCAGCTGTTCGCGCAGGCGCTGCTGCACGTAGACGCGGTCGGGCGTGTCGCGGGAGAACGCCAGGTCCAGGTGCTCCAGGAAACCGGCGGCCTGCATCGCTTCGATCTCGGCGCCGAAGTGGAAGTCATGCGCGGCGCAGCGTTCGCCGAACAGCAGCCAGTTGCGGCGATGGCCCGCCGCCACGCGCGACTTGAGCAAGCCAAGCAGCCCGGCGATGCCGGTGCCATTGCCCACCAGCACCAGCGGACGGTCGTCCGCGGGCGCGTGGAAGGACGGGTTGCTGCGCAGGCGCAGCGCGATGCCGGCCTGCGGCAGCGCATGCCGCGTCAGCCAGGCCGAGCCCAGGCCCAGGCGGCCATCGGGGCGATGCATCTGCCGCACCAGCAGCTCGATGCGCCCCTCCGACGGCAGCGACGCGATCGAATACTCGCGATGCGGCAACGCCGCCAGCCCGTCGACCAGCGCCTGCGGCGACAGACCCCGCACCGACGCCGGATCCGGCAGCACGCAGCCCGCCAGCGCATCGCGCAGCGGCAGAGGCTGCCCGTGCAGGCTCACGGTCGCACCGGCGTCATGGCCGCTGGCGGCCAGGAAGGTGGACACCTCCGCCGGCGCGAGCCTCGGCCCGATCTCGGCGATGTCACCCGCCTGCCAGTGCGCCCCCGCCGCGGGCGGCGACAGCGCGACCCGGTACACCGCGCCGCCGGGACTGCCCTCATTGAGCAGCTCGCGCTCGACCAGTCGCCAGGCCTCGTAGCGCGGCGGACTCCAGTCGGGCAGATCGGTGCGTCCCGCCAGCAGCCCCAGGTGATGCTGCCAGTGCCGCAGCGCGCCGGCATCGCCGTTGTCCACCTGCACGGTGTCGAACAGCGGCACCGCGCCGTGCTGCCGCAGCCAGTGCTCCAGGTCGCGCGCGAACCCGCAGAAATGCGCATAGCTGCGATCGCCCAGCGCAAGCAGGCCGAAGCGCAGTCCCGACAGCGCCGCAGGCTGCGCCAGCACGCGCTTCGCGAAGCGGCGCACCGCATCCGGCGGTTCACCCTCGCCGAAAGTGCTGGCCACCACCAGCAGCCGCGGCACGCGCGCCAGAGCTTCCGCGTCCAGCGTGGACAGGGCGACGACCTGCACGCGCAGACCGGCCGCCTGCAGGCTTGAAGCGGTCTGCCAGGCCAGGCCTTCGGCCGTGCCGGTCTGGCTGGCGTATGCGATGACAAGGTCGGTCGCGGCCCCGGCGACGGCCGGTGCCACCGATGCCGGCGCAAGCAGATCCGCGGCGCGGGCGGCGGCCTGTTTCTTCCGGCGGCGGTCGAGGTAGAGCAGCCAGCCGGTGATCGTGAACAGCGGCATCGCCAGGCTGGCCAGGCCGAACAGCAGCAGGCCGGGCAGCCCGAAGAAGCTGCCGCTGTGCAGCGGGAAGATGCTGGCCATCAGCTTCTGGCCCGCGGGCTTGTCGTCATAGCGCTCGTGCTCGCGCACGGCCAGCGTGGCGGCATCCAGCGTGAGCCGGTTGTTGGCACGCTCGTGCGGCGGATCCGGATCCTGGTAACTGAATTCCAGCGGCTGGCCCGGCGACCCCGGCAGACGCAGGGTCAGGCTCGAATGCGCAGGCACGATCCGGTTGAACGCCCCGAAGGCCGCCGCCACGTCCGGCGCCGTCACCGCACCCTGGCCGCGCGACGCGCCACCGCCCCGCGGATCGGCCTGCAGTGCGCCGCTGCCGCGCTGGCGTTCGCCCGCCGCGCCCGCGCCCGCCGGCGGCGGACCCCCACGCTGCGCCGGCACCGGCGTGCCCGTGATCGAGTACAGCCCGCTGCGGTACCAGTCGTAGGACCAGAACAGCCCGGTCAAGGCCATCACCAGATAGGCCAGCACCACCCAGGTACCCACCACCGAATGCAGGTGCCACAGGAAGCTGCGGCCCCTCTGCGCCCAGTCCAGCCGCAGCCAGGCACGCCAGTCCAGCCACTTGCGCGGCCAGCGCAGGTACAGGCCCGAGAGGCAGAAGAACACCAGCGCCACGGTCGAGGCGCCGACGATCTGCTTGCCGACCTCGTCGGCCGCCAGCCAGCGGTGGATCTGCATCGTGGTGCGGAAGAAGCCTTCGCCGCGCGGCGTGCCCAGCAGGTCGCCGGTGTAGGGATCGACGTAGCGGCTCTCGCCGCGCGCGCGCCCGCCGGGTCCGGTTGGCGCCCCCTGCACGGGTGCGAAACCGACGCGTGCGCTGTCGCCGGCTTCCGCCGGCAGCGTGATCGAACTGATCGTCTTGCCCGGCTCGGCCCGCGCAATCCGCGCCAGCAGTTCCTCCGGCGCCAGCGGCGTACGGCCCTGCACCGGCACGGTCATCACGCCGGCATTCATCGCCTTGAGCAGGTCGTGCTCGAAGGACAGCATCGCGCCGGTGACGCCGACCACCGCCAGCACCAGGCCGGCGGTGATCCCCAGGAACCAGTGGATCTGGAAGATCGCGTTCTTGAACATGGAAGGCCTAGGACTCCGCCCAGCGGCGCAGCAGGTTGTGGTACACGCCGGTGAGCTGCACCAGCGCCGGATGTCCGGGCGCAGCCTGGGTCAGGTGCTGGATGCCGCGGTCGAGGTCGAACAGTTCACGGCGCTGGCCGGCGTCACGCACCAGGCTCTGCATCCAGAAGAAGCAGGCCAGGCGTTCGCCGCGCGTCACCGGCGTCACCTTGTGCAGGCTGGTGCCCGGGTACAGCACCAGGTCGCCGGCCGCCAGCTTCACGGTCTGCACGCCGTAGGTGTCCTCGATCACCAGCTCGCCGCCGTCGTAGTCTCCGGGCTCGCTCAGGAACAGCGTGGCCGACAGGTCGGTGCGCACCGGCTCGCTGCGGGCGCCGCTACGCTCGTAGCGGATCGCGTTGTCCACGTGGAAGCCGAACGACTGCCCGCCGGCGTAGCGGTTGAACAGCGGCGGGTAGATCTTGCGCGGCAGCGCCGCGCTGAAGAACAGGGCGCTGCGACCCAGTGCGTCCAGCACCAGGCCGCCCAGCTCGCGTGCCACCGGGTCGTTCTCCGGCAGCTGCGCGTTGTCCTTGGCCTGCGCCGACTGGTAGCCGGCGGTGAGCTTGCCGTCGGCCCAGCCGGCCGTGGCCAGACGCTGCCGGAACATCGCCAGCTGGTCGGGGGTGAGTACCTTGGGAACCTGCAGCAGCATGGCGGTCTCCTGGCGGGCCCGCGTCGCCGCGGGCCGGGCTTGGAAAAGTCAGAACGCGAGATTGGCGGTCAACATCACCGAGCGCGCCTCGCCCGGCGTGGCCCAGCCGTTGTTGCGGACGCGGACGAAGTAGTCCTTGTCGAACAGGTTGTTGACGTTGAGCTGCAGCGACAGCGTGTCGTTCACCGTGTAGCCCACCATCGCGCGGTGGGTGATGAAGCCCTTGGCGTAGTTGCTGCCGGCCAGGCGGAAGCCGTCCTGGTAGGTGGTGCCGTAGCCGAGGATCCAGTCGCTGGCCAGGGCGTAGGTGGTCCACAGGCTGGCCGACTTCTCCGGCGTCTGCACGATCGGCAGGCCCGCTTCCGGATCCGGGTTGGCTGGCGTGTTGGTGCAGCCGTTCTGGCCGGGCGTGGCCAGGCAATTGTCGGACACGCTCTGCAGCACCTCGCTGTCCAGGAAGGTGGCGTTGGCGAAGATCGACCATGCCGGCGTGATGTGCCCGGCGACGCCGAGGCTGACGCCGTCCACGCGCGCCTGGCCCTCGAGCTGCTGCTCGATCGGCAGCCCGGTGACCGGATCGAAGTCGGCGACCTTGTAGTTCTCGCGGTCGTTGCGGAAGATCGCCGCGGTCAGCGCCAGCCGCTGGTCCACCAGGTCCCACTTGGTGCCCAGCTCGTAGTTCACGGCCGTTTCGGGTTCGACGCCGCAGGTCAGCGCGGTGCAGCTGCCGTTGACCGAGGCCTTGGACGGCGTCTTGCTGTTGGAGTAGCTGAAGTAGACGCTGCCGTTTTCCGCCGGCTTGTACACCACGCCCGCGCGATACGAGAACAGGCGCTCGTCGTTTTCGAAGCTGGCGTTCTTGCCGGTGACGGTGCCGATGCCCGGAATGGCCGGCGCCGTGATCGCCGGGGCCTGCACCACGGCCCAGGTGCCGCTGCTGCCTTCGTTCTGCTCGTAGCGCGCGCCCAGGTTCAGCATCCACTGGTCGTTGAACCTGAGCGTATCGAACGCATAGATCGCCGCGTTCGAAAGCTGGCCCTCCGTGCGGCCGGTGAGCGTGTAGTTCACCGGACCGGTCCAGGTCGACTCCGGATTCGACAGGTCCATGCGCGGCAGCACCACCAGGCTGCCGTCGGGATTGCGCAGCAGGCTGCCGGTGTCGAGGTCGAAGTGTTCGCTGGTGAAGGCCACGCCCGTGACCAGCGCGTGCTCGATGCCGCCGGCCTCGAAGCGCGAGGTCAGGTCGGTCTGGCTGGTGGCCAGGCTGTTCACCGTCTTGCGGCTGAGGCCGCGCGGGCCGCTGGGCTGGTAGGTGTTGGCCGGCTGGCCGCCGGTGCAGGCCAGGCCGGTGGCGGGGTTGATGCCGCTGGCCAGGCACCAGGTGCCCTGGGTGGCGCTGAGCACGGCGTCCTGGTCCACGCGCTGGTAGCGCGCCAGGCTGCGCAGTCCCACCGAATCGCTGAAGTCATGTTCGAACACGGCCGTGAACGAGGTGTTGTCGATGTCCTGGCGGTCTAGGTTGCTGTAGCCGTAGTAGCCCTCTTCGTCGATGCCGGGCAGGGTGCCGCCGTAGGCGGAGAAATAGGGCAGGCCGTACTGCGGGGTGTTCTCGTCCTTCTGCACCAGGGCGCTGAGGGTGAGCCGCGTGTCCGAATCCAGCGCGAAACCGATCGAGGGCGCGATGCCCCAGCGGCTGAAGTCCTCGTGGTCGCGGTCGGGCACGTCGTTGCGGTGAACCATCGCGTTCAGGCGGAACGCGGTGTCGTTGCCCAGCACGTGGTTGGTGTCGAAAGTGGCGCGACCGTAGCTGTCGGTGCCGGCGCCCAGGCTGAGCACGCTGAACTCCTCCAGCCGCGCGGCCTTGCTGACCAGGTTGATGTTGCCGCCGACCGAGCCCGCGCCGGAATGGACCGAGTTGGCGCCGTTCACCAGCTCCAGCGATTCGAGGTTGAAGTTGTCGGTGCGGGTGTACTGGGCGCTGTCGCGCACGCCGTCCACGGTGATGTCGGAGGTGGCGCTGAATCCGCGCAGGTTGATGCTGTCGCCGTAACCGCCGCCGCCCTCGCCCGCGCCGAAGGTGATGCCCGGCAGCGTGGTCAGGATGTCGCGCAGGCCGACCAGGCCCTGCTGGTCCATGGTGGTCTTGTCGATCACCGTGATGGTCTGCGGGGTATCGAGCAGGGCCTCGGTGTATTTGGGCGAGGCGGGCTTGTCGAGGGTTTCGCCCTGGACTTCGATGCCGTCCAGGCGGGTGGCGCCGGAGGCGTCGGCGATGGCGTCGAGCGAGGCATCGAGTTCGGCGTCGGCGACAGGGTCGGCCAGTGCCGGCAGGGCGCCCATGGCCAGGGCGGACGCGATCGCGAGGGCGACGAGGCTCGGGGCCGGGCGACGCAGCGCCGGCACGGTGTGTCTGGAGATCATGCAAAAACCCCTGGTGGGCAAGTTCTGGAGCGGTCTGGCTGGGTCGTTGCGACTAGCTAATGAGAATCAATCTTATTCGCATCCCTATTCGCAAGCAAGGGGTCGCCGGTGTCGGGCCTTGCCAGCCCGCTTACGAAGTCAGCGGGTATCCTTTGCGCAGATGCCGACCCTGCCCCCCGCCCTGCGCCCTCCCCTGACCCTGATCGCCCTGCTGCTGCTCCTGCCCGTGCCGGCCGGAGCGCTGGAGCTGCGCGAGGTGGTGGTGCAGGGCCTGGCCGACGAGGAGATGCGCGACAACGTCCAGGACGCGCTGTCGCTGCAACGCCTCAACCCCAATCGCCGCAAGGCGATCAGCGAAAGCCGCCTGTCCTACCTGCTGCGCAAGGCGCCGGGCGAGGCGCGTGGCGCGCTGGAGCCGTTCGGCTACTACGAGCCCGTGGTCGAAACCCAGGTGCAGCGCACCGGCGAAGCCGTGACCGTGCTGGTTACGGTGACCCCGGGCGAGCCCGTCCGGGTACGTCGCCACGACGTGGTCCTCACCGGCCCGGCCGAGGCCGACACCCCGCTGATGCGCCGCATCGAGCGCTTCCGGCCGCGCGTGGACCAGCCCTTCCACCATGGCATCTACGAGGACAGCAAGGCCGCGATGGACCGCGCGCTGGCCGAACGCGGCTACTTCGATGCCGAGCTGGTCACGCACCGGGTGACCGTGACCCGGGCCGAGCGCAGCGCCGACATCGACCTGGCCTGGACCAGCGGCGAGCGCTACCGGCTGGGTGTAGCCCGCTTCGAAGGCCATCAGTTCAACGACGGCCTGCTGGAAAAACTGCAGCCCTGGACGCCCGGCGACCTCTACAGCCAGACCGAACTGCTGGACCTGCAGAAGTCGCTGTCGGAGCTGGACTACTTCAGCGCCATCGACATCACCGCCGAACCGGACAAGGCCGTGGACGGCCGCGTGCCGGTGAAGGTGGCGCTGGTGCCGGGCAAGCGCAGCGTCTACAACGCCGGCGTGCGCTACGGCACCGATACCGGCGTGGGCGTCACCGGTGGCGTCGAGCGGCGCTGGGTGAACAGGCGCGGCCACAAGCTGCGCGCCCAGGCCGGCCTGGCCCAGCGCAAGAACGACGTGACCGTGCAGTACAAGATCCCCGCCTTCGCCTGGCTCGACGGCTGGTACACCTTCGGCGCCAGCGTGCGCGAGGAGGAGATCGACCTGATCAACAGCCAGCTGGTGGAAGTGGTGGGCAGCCGCAGCGGCAAGCTGGGGCGCTGGAACCTGATCGCCGCGCTCAATTTCCGGCGCGAGCGCTACGACGATGCGCAGGCGCCGGACTCGTTCAACTACTCCACGCTGGTCTTTCCGTCGCTCTGGGCGCAGTGGACCGAGACCGACGACGTGCTGTATCCGCGCCGTGCGCGCGGCCTGACGATGGAGCTGCGCGGCGGCTCGACCGGCCTGGGTTCGGACATCGACTTCGTGCAGGTGCGCGCCGAAGGCCGCTTCATCCACGGCTTCGGACGCCGCGACCGGCTGCTGCTGCGCGCCGAGCTGGGCACCACGATCAGCGACCAGTTCGAACTGCTGCCGCCATCCATGCGCTTCTATGCCGGCGGCGACAACAGCGTGCGCGGCTATGGCTACCAGGAGATCGGCGAGTCGCTGACCGACTACCGCAGCCGCCGCTACGTCTACGGCGGCAAGCATCTGGTGACGGGCAGCGTCGAGTACGAACACATGTTCACCCGCACCTGGGGCGGCGCCGCCTTCGTGGACGCCGGCGACGCCTTCGATGAGCGCGACGACCTGGACTGGCAGGTCGGCATTGGCGCGGGCCTGCGCTGGCGCTCGCCGGTCGGCCCGGTGCGCGTGGACGTGGCGCACGGCCTCGGCGACCAGGCGCAGAACAGCGTTCGCCTGCACCTCACCATCGGGCCCGATCTTTGAACGCGCCCGCCGCCCCGACGTCCAGGCCGCCGCGTTCGCGCGCACGCCGCTACGCACGCCGCGCGGGCATCGGCTCGCTGGTGCTGGTGCTGCTGCTCGGGGCCGTGCTGTTCTGGCTGCTGGGCACGGTGAGCGGCCGCGACTCGCTGCTGGCGCGGGTGGTGCGCCTGCTGCCGCCGGAGTCGCTGGTGTGGGACCGCGCCGAGGGCACGGTGTTCGGCCCGCTGGTGTTCCATGGCCTGCGCTACTCGCATGACGGCGTCAGCTTCACCGCCGAGCGCGTGCTGCTGGATCCGCAGGTGCTGCCGGTGCTCGGCCGCCGCCTGCAGCTGGACCGGCTGGAAGTGGACGGGGCCGTGCTGACCCTGCCGCCCACCGACGACGAGACCTTCGAGCTGCCGACCTGGCCCGGCTCGCTGCCCCGGCTGCCGATGCCGCTGCAGATGGCGGCCACCCGGATGGACGTGCAGGGGCTGCGCATCGACCAGGACGGCGACACGCTGATCGACATCGGAAGCATCGCGGCCAGCGACCTGCGTTTCGCCAGCGAAGGCTTCACGCTGGCCTCGCTGGCGATGGACAGCGATCGCGGCCGCCTGACGCTCAAGGGTGAGTACCTGCCCGCGCGCAATTTCCGGATGGACCTGGTCGGCACGGTGGCCGTGCCCGCCACCGACGACACGCCCGCGGCCAACCTGCAGTTCAGCGCGAAGGGCGACCTGGACGCGCTTCGCCTGGAGGCCGTGGGCCAGGCGCCCGACACGCTGACGCTGAGCCTGGACCTGCGCGAATCGGCGGCGGTGCCGGTGTGGACCCTGAAGGCCACGTCGCTGGGCCTGCAGCCTGCGCTGTTCGGCGCGGCGCCCGGCGAACCCTGGCGCTTCGACCTGGCCGCCGACGGCCGCGGCGGCGAGGCCGACGTGCAGGGCGAGGTCTCGCGCGGCGACTTCACCGTCGGCATCGAGCCCTCCAAACTCGCGCTGGCCGAGCAGGTGCTGCGCGCGCAGCCGCTGCGGCTGGTGCTGCCGCAAGGTCCGCTGCAGGTGACGGGCGAACTGGCGATGGCCGGCGACGACTCGCGCTTCGATGCGGTGCTGGCCAGCACCGGCCTGCGCTTCGAGTCCGCCTCGGCGGAGCCGGGCGCCCTGCCGGTGACGGCGTCGGGCGAGATCAAGGCAACCGGTCGCTTCGAAGCCTGGACCGTCGAAGGCGAGGCCACGCTCGAACGCGGCGGCGAGCAGGCCCGGCTGGCGATCGCGGGCGACGGCGACGCGGAGCAGCTGGCGCTCGACACCCTGCGCGCCGACACCCCGACCGGATCGCTCGATGGCCGCGGCCGCGTGCGCTGGGCGCCGACGCTTTCGTTCGACCTGCAGGCGGCGCTGGCCGGCTTCGATCCGGGCTATTTCCTGCCCGACTATCCGGGCGCGATCAGCGGCGACCTGCGCGTGGAGGCGGCGCAGGACGAGGCCGGCGCATGGAGTGGTCGCGGTGAACTGGAACGACTGTCGGGCCAGCTGCGCCAGCGCCCGGTCTCCGGTCGCGTGGCCGGCACCTGGGCCGGCGACCGCGGCACCGGCGAGGCAGCGCTGCGCATCGGTGGCAGCGTGATCGATGCGCGCGGCGGCTTCGGGGCGCGCTACGACCTCACCGCCACGTTCGCGCCGCTGGACCTTGCCGACGTGATCGCGGGCGCCGAAGGCCGGCTGCAGGGTCGCCTCGCCCTGCGTGGCCCGGCCGACACGCTCGACTACGACGCGCAGCTGCAGGGTGAATCGCTGCGCTGGGACGGTCAGCGCGCCGACCGCCTGCGGGTGAGCGGCACCCTGCCCGCGCGCGGCAACGCGGGCGTGTTCGAAGTCGACGGCGAAGGGCTGGCGCTCGGTGGCATCGCCCTGGACCGGATCGCGCTGCGCGGCCGCGGCAGCCTGGCGCAGATGCAGCTCGACGGCGAAGCCGCCGGCGAGCTGGGCGAGATCAACCTCACCGGCAGCGTCGGCCGCAGCGGCGCCGAATGGCGCGGGCGCCTCGAGCAGCTGCGGCTCGCGGCCGACAAGGCGCCGGTGCTGGTGCTGGTGCTGGAAACGCCCGCCAGCTTCCGCTACGGACCGCAGGTGCTGCAGATCGACGCCACCTGCCTGGCCGCGCAGACCATCGGGGGCCGGCTCTGCATCGCGGCCAACGGCAACACCGCCACGCTCACTGGCGACGCCCTGCCGCTGGCGCTGGCACAACCGTGGCTGGCCGACGACGATGCGCTGGCGCTGGAGCTCGACGGCACCCTCGACCTGCAGGCCGAGCTGCGACGCGCTCGCGACGGCCGCTGGGGTGGCGAAGCGAGCCTGCGATCCGAACGCGGCGCGATCCGCCTGGACGAAGACCTCGAGCGCGAGGTGTTCGCCTATTCCAATCTCGACCTGCAGCTGGGCCTGGCCGGCGATGCGCTCACCGGCACGCTGGCCGCGACGCTGGCCGCCGATGGCAGCGTGTCGGCGAACGTGCGCACGGGCCTGGCCGCCGACGCCGCGCTGCAGGGCGATCTGCAGCTGGACGTGCGCGAGCTGACCTGGCTGGAGCTGTTCTCCGAAGACCTGGCCGCGCCGATCGGCCGGCTGCAGGGCCAGATCACGCTGGGCGGCACGCGTGCCGCGCCTGCGCTGTCGGGCCAGGCCCAGTTGCTGGAGTTCGCCGCCGAACTGCCGGCCCTGGGCGTGAAGCTGCGCGAGGGCGGCTTCACCCTGGTCGGCAACGTGGACGGCAGCGCGCGCCTGCAGGGCAGCGTGCGCTCGGGCGAAGGCCTGCTCAACCTGGACGGCGACCTGAACTTCCGCGACGCCAGCGCACCGCTGCAGCTGGCCCTGCGCGGCGAGAACGTGACGCTGGCCAGCACCGCCGAGCTCTACATCATCGGCACGCCTGACCTGAGCCTGCGCTGGCTGGAGGACCGCCTGGAGATCCGCGGCAGCCTCACGGTACCCGAAGCGCGTGCCGATCTCGAAGCGCTGGACAGCAACGTGTCGGTGTCGCCCGACGTGGTGGTGGTGGATCCGATGGATGGCCCGCGCGCGCGCAGCAAGCCGCTGGACATGCAGTTCGCGATCACCCTGGGCGAGGAAGTGCGGCTGAAGGGTTTCGGCCTCGACGGCGAGATGCGCGGCAGCCTGAGCCTGCGCGAACGCCCGGGCCATCGCGCCACCGCCACCGGCACGCTGGAGGTCACCGGCAAGTACCGCGCCTACGGCCAGGCCCTGACCATCGAGCGCGCGCGCCTGGCCTATGCCGACACGCCCTACGACAACCCCACGCTGGACATCCGCGCCGAGCGCGACTTCGATGAAGTCACCGTGGGCGTGCAGGTGCGCGGCACCGCACGCCGCCCGGAAACCACCGTGGTGTCCAGCCCCGCGATGGAAACCAGCGAGGCGCTGGCCTGGCTGGTGTTCGGCCGCCCGCTGAGCAACACCACCGGCAGCGAGAACGAACAGCTCGGCGCCGCGGCGCTGGCCCTGGGCGCCGGCGGCAACCTGGTCGCGCAGCAGCTGGGCAACACGCTGGGCCTGGACGAGGCCGGCGTCACCGAATCACGCAACCTCGGCGGCGCCACCTTCACCGTCGGCAAATATGTGTCACCGCGCCTGTTCCTCAGCTACGGCGTCTCGCTGATCGGCACCGGCCAGGTGGTCACGCTGAAGTACCTGCTGCGGCGCGGCTTCGACATCAGCATCGAGTCGGGCAACGAGAGTGCCGCTTCGCTCAACTGGCGGCGCGAAAAGTAGGGCGGTTCGGCGCCGGGCGAACCGCGGAGGTGCAGGTCACTTTCTGCTCAGAGAAGCCTTTATTTCGCAGAAAGTGACCTGCACCTCCACGGCCCACCCGGTCCGGATCGCCCGGGTTGCTGTCAGGAAGGCCCGTAGCCGCGCGCCCTGATGCTTGCGCGTGTGCGATCAGGACCAAGGCGGACCAGCTCTCCTGCTGATCGCGCGGTTGAACAGTGCGGTCGACTTGGCGCCCGCGCGTCAGCGCGTGCGTGTCCGCCTGGACACGCGATCCCCTTGGTCGCGAGCTTGATGGACGTCGAGACCGGGACACCTATCCGCCCGGCGGCGGGTGTGGGTTCGGGGCCAGCGTGAGAAGCGACTCCGGCGCCTCACAGGTCGTACTGCAACCGGGGAAGTCCGCATTCGGGCTGCGTCGATTTTCTGATCGCCAATGCTCGCCATGTGACGAGAGGAGGCCACGTGCGCCTGCTCTCCGCGCGGCAGCGCCAGCTTTTCGCTTTGCCCGCCAGATGCGCTTCCCGGAATCGCCAAGAACCCACCTCCGCCGCCGGGCGGACAGGTGTCCCGGTCTCGACGTCCATCAAGCTCGCGACCAAGGGGATCGCGTGTCCAGGTGGACACGCACGCGCTGACGCGCTGGTGGCAGGTGTAGGGAGTTGTTTAACCGCCGGATCAGCAGGAGAGATGGTCCGACTTTGTCCGGATCGCACACGCGCAAGCATCATGGCGCGCGGCCACGGGCCTTCCTTTGAGCGCCCTCGGCGGATGGACCGGCGGCGCCGTGGAAGCGAAGGTCACTTTCTGCGAAATAAAAGGCCCCTCTGAGCAGAAAGTGACCTTCGCTTCCGCGGTGACGCCGGCGCCAAGAACCCCCAGCCGCCAAAAAGAAAGGCCGCCCAAGAGGACGGCCTTCCGGTGAATCAGGAAACCAGGATCAGAACGCGACGCGCAGGCCCAGGCTCAGGCTGTTGCGCTCCTGCAGGTCGTCGCTGAAGCGGCCGGTGTAGGCCGCGAACGCCGTCACGCTGTCGCCGACGGTGAAGTTCACGCCCAGCTCGGCGCTCATCCAGTCCTTGGACGGCGTGAAGCCACCGATGGTGAAGCGGCCCGGCATGCTGTTGGAGCCGGCGTTGACCTGGATCTGGTCGTCCTCGCCTTCCTCGTTGTAGGCCACGCGCGCATACGGACGGATGCCGCGGTCGCTGGTGCCCATGTTGCCCTGCAGCTGGTAGCCGATGCGGGACACCACCGAGTCGCGGTCGAAGTCGGAGAAGTTCATCGAGGTGGCGCTGCCGCTTTCCTCGGCGTAACCCTTCACTTCCTGGTTGATCCAGGTGACGCCGGCGAACGGACCATGCTGCAGGCCGTCGGTGGAGCCGAACAGCCAGCCCAGGCCGACGTCGGCGCCGTACTGGCGGACGTTGGTGGAGCCGTTCTCGGTGCGGGTGGTCGGACCCATCTCGATGTAGCGCTCGATGTCGACGCTGCTGCTGCCGCCGCCGATCGAGCCGCTCAGGTAGCCGCCGCTGCCGAAGCGGAAGGCGCCGTTGAGGCTGGCCAGCACGGTGCGGCTGTCGAGGTTGGCGCTGGCCACGTCGTTGTCGTGGTTGCCCAGGCTCAGCGACACGCCCCAGTAGGCGTTCTCGGTGATGCGGTGGTTGGCGCCCAGGGTCAGGCTGAGCACGTCGGCTTCGCCGCCCAGGATGTTGGTGCCGGCGTTGTCGTCGAAGTCATGCGAGCCGTACTGCGCGGTGGCGTAGCCACGCACGCTGCCCACTTCGCGGTCGAGCTGGAAATCCGACAGCAGTTCGTCGTTGGTGGCGCGGGCATGGTTCTCGGCGATCTGCACGCCGCCTTCGCCCGCGTACGAAACCTGCACCGGCGCGGCGATGGTGGACAGCACCACGTTGGCCAGGATCGCGTGCGCGGCACCGGTGGGGTGCACGCCGTCGGCGAACAGGAAGGTGTTGTTGGTGCCCGGGGCATAGGTGAAGGGCAGGCCGGAGCCGGCCGGGCCGCAGGCCACCGAGCTCGAACCCGCGCCGCAGGCCTGGCCGGTGACGTTGGTGAAGCCGTACAGGCCCGGGTTGGCGGTGATCTCGGTGATCAGGCCGAAGGTGTTGATGGAGATGATGCCGTCGCCCAGCGTGGCCAGGCCGGCATCGAGCGCCGAGTTGTACACCACGGTGATCTGCGACACCGACGCGGCGGTGGCGGCATTGGCGCCGAACTGCGGCGTCGCGCCCAGGTTGGGCAGGTTGTAGACCACGATGTAATTCGCGCCGGCGCCCTGCAGGCGGGCGATCTGCTGCACGTACGAGGTGGCGGCCGCGACGGTGTTGGCCTGCGCGGTGGCCGGGGTGCCCAGCGCCGCGAAGATGTCGTTGGCACCGCCCCAGATGCTGTACAGCGCATTGGGATCAGCCACGCCGCCGGTGAGCGACAGGTACTGCGTCACCTGGGTCGGGATGTTGGGCACCGGGTTGAGGCAGGGCGCGGGCGCGGCGCGCACGCAGGCGCCACCCCAGGCGAAGTTGGTGCCGCCCAGCAGCGAGGGCGCATCGGAGAAGCCGAACGCAGCGGCGATGATCTGCGCGGCGACGGGATCGGGATTGGTGGTGAAGCTGTTGCCCGCCGGCAGGTTCTGCGCGCGGGCGATGTTGCCGGAATCACTCAGGCTGTCGCCGAAGACGACGAAGCCGCTGAACTGCTGCGCCTGGGCGGTGCCGGCGCAGGCAAGCGCGAGGGCAACGGCGCCGGCCAAACGGTGGGAACGGGGCATGGGGATAACTCCTGTACGGGCTTATGGGGTGTGCGTGACCACGTGCCCAGGGTCTCCTCTGGCAATCCCGATGCTTGCGCCGGAATTGCTCCCTCCCCTTGAGCCGCTGCCTGTCCCGGCGGACAAGGTCCGACGGGGCCGCATCACCTTAATCCAAAGGCCGGTTCCATACCACTAGGTACAGTGGTTCAGGCGCGGCGTTCAGGGCCGGACCCGGGCGCCGCGCAGGCGCGGCTGGCCCTCCACCACCTCGGTCCAGGCCAGCCAGGCCTCGCCGCCGGCCAGCTGCAGCCGGGGGAAGCCGGTGCCGCGGCCCCGGCCCTGTATGGCCGCGACCCGGGTGCGGAAATGTTCCGCCGACAGGTCGGGCGCGTAGCGCGCAAGCCAGAGCGACTGCCGGCCGGCCGATTCCTCCAGCCAGCTGACCCACACGCCGCTGGCGTCCGCGGCCAGGTCAACGCGCCCGTGCTGGGCCTGGCCGCGTGCGATCTCGCGCATCGGCCGGAAGCTGCGGCCTTCGTCGGTCGAGGTGGCGATGCGGATCGAGGGCTGGTCACCGGCGCCGGTGTACCAGGCCACCCAGGCCTGCCGGCCGCGTGCGGCGATGGCCGGGCCGTTGACCGGGCAGGCTGCCATCACCCAGCCGTCGGCGTGCACCGGCACCGGCTTGCGCCAGGTCTTGCCGTCGTGGCGGATGACGCTGATGTCGCGCACCTCGTCCTCGCCGCGGTCGCGGTAGGCCACCAGCACGCCGCGGTCGCCGATGCGGGCACTGTCGGTCTGGCAGCAGTCGCAGGTGCGTGCATCCAGCTCCCGCTCGCCGCGCTTGCCGAGTTCGCCGAAGCGGGCGGCGCGCAGGGTCATCACGCCCGGGCCGCCGGCGTGCGAATCGTGGCCCTGATGCCCGCCGCCGGTGTGGCGGCCATCGAGCCAGGCGATGCCCAGCTCATCGCGGGCCTGCGGCCATAGCGTCACGAAGCCATGCTCGGTGGCGGTGCCGTCGTCGTGCACCGGCGGCGCGGTGGTCCAGGTGCGGCCGCCGTCGCGCGACACCTGCAGCTGCACGTCGTAGGCATAGGTGGCCTCGCCGTTGCGCGGCAGCGTGTGCGCCCACAGGCTGCCGTCGGGCAGTTCCTGCAGCGCGGGGAAGTCGGCCCAGTTGACGAACCAGTCCTTGCTCTCCGCGATCGTGCGGGTATCCGACCAGGTCGCGCCGCCGGTCTCCTGGCGCGCGAAGACCAGACGATGCCCGGCCTCGCCGCGGCGCTCGATCCAGCTCAGCAGCAGGTCGCCGCCGGGACTGAGCGAGAGGTTGGGCTGGGCCGATTCCTTGGGCGCGGGCAGCGGCCAGTCCTGCACGGTGGCGGCCATCGTGGCGGGAGTCAGCAGCAGCAGGGAGAGCAGGAATTTCATGCGGGTACGCTAGGCCTTGTCGTGTGGGGAGCCGGTCAAGGCTGGGGGCGCGTCCGAACCGGCGGCGGCCGGCACGACGGGTTCGCAGGCATGATCGGCGTCGACCAAGGGGAGCGGCGGCGCCTCGTGGCCGCCGTGGCGGTAGCCCATGTCCAGATGCAGCGCCGCGAGTTGCGCGCGGAAATGCCGCGCTTCCCACGCCACCGCGCGCCAGGCCAGGTCCAGCAGCAGCGCGACCGCCAGGCCGCCCACCACGCCGCCCACAACCAGCGCGTACACGCCGCCCTGCAGCCCTTCCGCTGCGGCGCCCGCGCCCAGCAGCGTCATCACCTTCCGCCCCAGCTGGTAGGTGACGTAGTACACCGGCGCCATCGTCAGCGGATTGACCACCAGCTGCAGCGCCACCATCAGCGTGAGGTTGCCGCGCAGCAAAATCGCCAGCGCCAGCCCCAGGCTGACCTGCAGTCCCTGTACCGGCAGCAGGGCCAGCACCGAGCCTGCGTAAAGCGTCCGCATCACCGGCCCGCGCTTGAACGACCACAGGTAGGGCCGGCGTCGGGCCGCCTCGGCGAACCATTTCAGCACCGGGTAGCGCGCCACGTTGGCCCGCCGCGGCAGCGGCCGCAGCCAGCGGCGCAGGCGCTTGCGGCGCGCCAGCCAGCGCCGGTGCAGCGGATGGGACCGGACGGGCATCGCGCCGGGCGCGGTTCAGGCCACGCGCCGGCCGCGGCGCCTGGCCAGCCGCACCAGCAGCAGCGAAATCGCCGCCGGCGTCATGCCCGGAATGCGCTGGGCCTGGCCGATCGTTTCCGGCCGCACCTGGGCCAGCTTGGCCTGCAGCTCCGACGACAGGCCCGGGATGCCGGCGTAGTCGAAGTCGTCGGGAATGCGACTCTCTTCGTGGCGGCGGCTTCGTGCGATCTCCTCGTGCTGGCGCTCGAGGTAGCCCGAATACTTCACGCCGATCTCGACCTGCTCGGCCACGGCGGCATCGTCGGTGCCCGGCGCCAGCGAGGGCAGGCCCGCCAGGGTGGCGTAGTCGATCTCGGGTCGCTTCATCAGGTCCAGCGCGGTGGCCTCGCGGGCCAGCACGATGCCGGTGGCGGCCAGCAGCTCGCGCGCCAGTCCGCCGCCGGGCGATGCCCACACGGCCTGCAGCCGCGCGCGTTCTCGCTCCACCGCTTCGGCCTTGCGCGAGAAGGCCGCCCATCGCGCGTCGTCCACCAGGCCCAGCTCGCGGCCGACCGGCGTCAGCCGCGCGTCGGCATTGTCCTCGCGCAGCTGCAGCCGGTACTCGGCCCGGCTGGTGAACATGCGGTAGGGCTCGGTCGTGCCGTGCGTCACCAGGTCGTCCACCAGCACGCCCAGGTAGGCCTGGTCGCGACGCGGCGTCCAGGCCTCGCGCTGCTGCACGAGGCGGGCGGCATTGATGCCGGCCAGCAGGCCCTGCGCCGCGGCCTCCTCGTAACCGGTGGTGCCGTTGATCTGGCCCGCGAAGAACAGGCCCTGCACCGACTTGGTCTCCAGCGAGGCCCTGAGCCCGCGCGGATCGAAGTAGTCGTACTCGATCGCATAGCCGGGCCGGGTGATATGGGCATTGGCGAAGCCCTTGATCGAGCGCACCAGCTCGACCTGCACTTCGTAGGGCAGGGAGGTGGAGATGCCGTTGGGATAGATCTCGTGGGTGTCCAGGCCTTCGGGTTCGATGAAGACCTGGTGCGAGGCCTTGTCCGCGAAGCGCACCACCTTGTCCTCGATGGACGGGCAGTAGCGCGGGCCGACGCCTTCGATCACACCCGAATACATCGGCGAACGATCCAGCCCGCCGCGAATGATGTCGTGGGTGCGCTCGCTGGTGTGCGTGATCCAGCAGCTGAGCTGGCGCGGATGCTCGGCCGCGCTGCCCAGGAACGAGAACACGGGCACCGGCGTGTCGCCGGGCTGTTCGACCAGGCCCTCGAAGTCGATGCTGCGGCCGTCGATGCGCGGCGGCGTGCCGGTCTTCAGGCGGTCCACCACGAACGGCCGCTCGCGCAGGCGCTGGGCCAGGGTGGTGGCAGGCGGGTCGCCGGCGCGGCCGCCGGGATAATTGGTCAGGCCGACGTGGATGCGGCCCGCCAGGAAGGTGCCCGCGGTCAGCACGACGGCGCCGGCATCGAAGCGCAGCCCGCTCTGGGTGACCACGCCGGTGACGCGGTCGCCCTCGATCACCAGGTCGTCCACTGCCTGCTGGAACATCGCCAGGCCCCGCTGGTTCTCGACCATCCGCCGGATCGCGGCCTTGTACAGCGCGCGGTCGGCCTGGGCGCGGGTGGCACGCACGGCCGGGCCCTTGCTGGCGTTGAGCGTGCGCCACTGGATGCCGGCCTGGTCGGCCGCGCGGGCCATGGCGCCGCCCATCGCATCGATCTCGCGCACCAGGTGGCCCTTGCCGATGCCGCCGATGGCCGGGTTGCAGCTCATCTGGCCCACCGTCTCGATGCTGTGGGTCAGCAGCAGCGTGCGCGCGCCCGCCCGTGCCGAGGCCAGGGCGGCTTCGGTGCCGGCGTGGCCGCCGCCGATCACGATGACGTCATAGCTCGACATGCGGGGATCCTGTGGACGAAAGGGGATTATCCCGCGCGATGGAGTCGCCGGCACGGGGACTGCGACGCAGCGCACGCAATGGCCGGGCTGTCCTTCCAATGTCCCGACCTTGGCACGCTTCCTGCTTTATCCCGAAGGCACCCACTACGGCCAACGCCGGGGGGCGTCGACCAGACTGAACAGGGGCTGGTCAGGCGCGTGGTGGGGATGCCAGGGTCGGGAACTCCCGGGGGGGAGTTCCCGACCCTTTTTTTTTGGGCTTTTCCCGAGAGGCCGTGCAATCACGGCCTGGAATAAAGTCGGCGCCCGGCGGGTCTTGGAACAGGGGGAATCCAGGGGACCTGGTGCCGGGCGCCGAACAGGCGATGCGGGGGCAAGCGCCAGCGTCACTTTGCGACGCTGTGGGTCAGTCAGCGGCCACAGGATGCGCTGCCCTGCCGGCAGACGCAACGGTCCGGGGCCCCGTAGCGCTAGCGTTCGTCCGCGCGTGTGTCGTTTTGTGACGCAGGTCTCGCTTCACGGGGCTCGGGCCGCGGCGCGGGCGCCGGACGGCTGGGCTCGCTGTACTGGCGCGGCGCAGGACGGCTGGGCTCGCTGTACTGGCGCGGCGCCGGACGTGGCTCGGAATAGGCGCGGGGCGACGGCTGCGACGGCGCGGAGTATTCGCGCTGCACCGGCCGGGGTGCGTACTCACGCGGCGCGGGCCGCGGGGCGTATTCGCGCTGCGCGGACCGCTCACGTTCCGGCCGGTAGGCCTCGCCCGGCTGCGCGCGCGGCGTGCCGCGATCCTCGACCGCGCGTTCGCGGTACACGGGGCGGGAGTACGGCATCGGCTCGCCGGCATCGGGCGCCTGGCGCGGGCGCGTGTAGCCCGGGTCGCGATACCACGGCCTGAGCTGTTCGGGCGAGGCCGTGGGTTCGCCGCCGACGGTCTGCGCCGGTTGCCGCGGTCCGGTCTCGCGATACAGCGGACGCGGTGCGCGCACGGCGCCCTCCCCCGCCGCCGATGGCGTGGGTCGCGTGCTGCCATAACCACTGCCGGGACGCGGGTCGCCGACCGGTTCACCGCCGACGATGCGAGGGCCCGGACCCCGGTCGTACAGGGGGCCATTGGCGGCATTCTGAGTCTCGGGATACAGCGGGCGTGGCGAGCGGCGACCCGGCGGATCGCGGTCGCTGCCGTCGGGACGATGCGGGCGATGCGGTCGGTTGTAGTAGTAGTCGTAGTAGCCGCCCGAGTACCAGGGCGACCAGTAGTTGCCGTACCAGCCCCAGCGGCCGTAGTTCCACTGGTTGCCGAAGCTCAGGCTCCAGCCCGAATACGGACGGCGGTAGTAGCCGCTCCAGTAGGGCGAGCAGCTGCCATAGGCGCCGCAGGAATAGCGGTCGAGGTTCCAGAAGGGCGAGTACGAATAGCTGTCGTAGTAGCGGTAGTCGGTGTAGGACTCGCCTTCGTAGTAGTCGCCGTAACCGTCTTCGGCCGGATAGTAGTAGCCGTCTTCGTCGTAGTAACCGTCGCTGTAGGCGCTGTCGCGGTAGTAACCGCCGTCATAGCTGACGCAGCCGGTGAGCCCTAGCAACAGCAGGCTGGCGATCCAAGCAAAACGGCGATTCATGGCGGGTCCCCCGGTAGTCTTGGCCAGTCTCGGTGCGAAGCGGTGAATCCGTGCTTAATCCTGCCGCCCGGACCTGCGTGCTACTGTGCGCGGCCTTCACGCCAACGGAACCTTCACGCCCATGTCGCTGCACCAGGTTTCGGGTCGATGGAAGCGCGGCCTGCTGCTGGCCCTGGTCACCGCAGGCTGCTGGGCCACGCTGCCGGTGGTGCTCAAGATCACGCTGGAGCAGATCGACCCCTACACGCTCACCTGGTTCCGCTTCCTGTTCGCGGCCGGCGTGATGGGCGCCTGGCTGGCCGCGCGGCGCGGCCTGGGCGGCTTCGCCACGCTGGATGGCAAACGCTGGTGGCTGCTGGGGGTGGCGGCCGCCTGCCTGATCGGCAACTACCTGTTCTATCTGCTGGGCGTGCAGCTGACGTCGCCGGGCAATGCCCAGCTCCTGATCCAGCTCGCCCCGCTGCTGATGGCGCTGGGCGGCATCGTGGTGTTCCGCGAAGCCTTCAATCGCTGGCAGTGGCTGGGCCTGGCGATCCTGGCGACGGGGCTGCTGCTGTTCTTCCGCGACCAGCTGGGCGTGCCGCGGGCAGCGGAGGATGCGCCAGCGCGCGCGGCGTACTTGTTGGGTTCGGGCCTGGTCATCCTGGCCGCCGTGGTGTGGGCGATATTCGCGCTGGTGCAGAAACAGCTGCTGGTTCGGCTGTCCTCGCCGGCGATCATGCTGTTCATCTATGCGGTGGCCAGCGGGGTCCTGCTGCCCGTGGCCCGGCCCGGCGCGCTGTTGCAGCTTGATCTGCTGCACGCGGGCCTGCTCCTGTTCTGCGCACTCAACACGCTGGTCGCCTATGGCGCATTCGCCGAAGCCCTGGCGCACTGGGAGGCCTCGCGGGTGTCGACCGTGCTGGCGGTGACGCCCTTGCTGTGCGTCGGCGTGGTGGCGCTGGTGCATGCCATCTGGCCTGCGGCGATCCGGCCCGAGGCCATCGGGGCCACCGGCTATGTCGGCGCCGGACTGGTAGTGCTGGGTTCCGCCGTGGCCAGCCTGATGGGCGCGCGACGTCGTTGAACCAGTCCCGGCGCGTGGATCACGGGCGCGCCGCCCCAAAAGAAAAGCCGCGACCCGGGTCGCGGCTTTCCCTCAACCGGCTTGCGGAAATCTTACTGGGCCGGCACGCGGCAGCAGGTGCGGCTGGAGCGCAGCGTGGCCGCAGCGGCGCTGTTGTTCTGCGCCGAGCAGGTGCCGGACTTGAAGTAGACGAACGGCATCTGCCAGGTGCTCGACTCGCAATTGGTCGCCGTCTGCGTGTAGCCGACCGGACACGCGGGGGCATTGGAGTTGGCCGTCGCGCCTGCCGCCACCGCGGTATTGGTGGTCGCCGTGTCCTGGCACTCCAGAGCGACTGCCGGGATCACCACCTCCGTGTAGTAGCCCACGATATCGGCCACCAGGTGGGTGGCGGCGAAGGAATAGACGCTGAGCTCGTTCGCCGATGCGCCCTGGTCCAGCTTCACCACCGCGTAGTTGCCGACGATGGCGCCCGACGCATAGTTGACCGTCGCGGCCAGCGGCTGGCTGCCGCCGAACGGGAAGGCGGTGATGTAGCCGGCGCCGCTGGGCGTGACCACGGTGAAGTTGATGGCCGCCGCCGCGAACGAACCGGCTGCGCCGACGCCGCCGCAGTTGGTGGCAGAGCCGCCCTGGAAGGCGTAGTCGGACACCGCGGTGACGTCGAAGCTGCGCGTGGTGTTGGCGGCGATCTGGCCGCCGGCCAGGCGGGTATCGAACAGGCGGCACGGGGTCACCGGCACGAACACGAGGTCGCGATCCACGTCACCGACCGCCTTGGTGGACGAACCTTCGCCCGCGGCGACCATCGGGCTGCCGCCCAGCAGCAGCCGGTTGACGCTGTCGAAATCCTCGGCGCCGGCGGCCGCGTTGAGCTCCTCCATCGAGGCCTCGGCGAAGGCGGGCGCCATTTCGCGCGACCAGGTGTCGGCGCCGACCTTGTAGGTATTGGCGACGTATCCGCCCCACTTCTGCACCACGCTGTCGGCCAGGCGCTGGCGCTCGGCGGCGCTGCCGTCGGCGGCAAGGGCGTGCGTGGAACCGATGAGGCCGGCGCAGAAAAGCGCGGCGGCAGTGACGATGGCTTTGGACTTCATGGTGCTGCTCCCTGAGTGGCTGCCTTGTTGCAAGGCGGATGGAGAACCGCGCGTATCTCGTCCGCGCTGGTTCCTGTCCACTAGAACGGCGGGAGGCGAATTTTCCGGCCGCGCAATTGTGTTCAGGTATCGAGCAGGCGCGCCAGCAGGTCGCGGCTGTCCGGGGACGCCAATTTCCCCCGCAGCGCCGAAAGCGCCGCGCCCGCCTGCGCCCGTGCTGGTCCTGCCAGCTTGCGCCAGCTTTCGAACGCGCCCAGCAGCCGGGCGGCCACTTGCGGGTTGACCGTGTCCAGCGCGCGCACCTGTCCGGCCACCAACTGGTAGCCGGCACCGTCGCGTCGATGGAAGCCGAGCGGATTGCTCCGCGCGAACGAGCCGAGCACTGCGCGCACGCGGTTGGGGTTGGCCGGCTTCCACCACGGCGAGTCCATCAGGGCCGCCACGGCATCGCGCGTTTCCGGGTGCGGGCGCGTGGCCACGACGGCAATCCACTTGTCGGTGACCAGCGGGTCGTCGCGATGCGCCACGCGGAACGATTCGAGCGCCGCTTCCGCGCCAGGCGCGTCGAAGTGCACCAGGCAGCGCAGCGCCGCCAACCGCGCGGTCATGTTGGCCGCGCGGTCGAACTGCGCCTGCGCCTGCGCCGCCGTCGGATCCAGGCGCGTCAGCCAGGCCAGGCAGGCGTTGCGCAGTGCACGCGCGGCCATGGCCGGTCCGTCCAGGCCGCCCGCCGCGACCCCGGCCAGCGCGGCGTAGCGCGTGGACAGCGGCGCGGCCAGGTTTTCGGTCAGGCGCATGACCAGGTCTTCGCGTCGTGCCACCAGGGCATCCACGTCCACCTCGTCCACGGCTTCGGCCAGGGTGTCGAAATCGGGCAGCGCCAGGCACTCGGTTACGAAGGCGGGATCGGCCGCATCGTCGTCGAGCAGGTCGGCCAGCGCATCGCTGAGCGCCGACTCCGCCGCCGCCGGATCCAGTCCGCCGAGCAGCGCCCCGGTGGCCAGCCGCTGCACCAGGTCCCAGCGGTTGAACGGATCGCGCTCCAGTCGGGCCAGGCGCGCCAGCTCGTCGGCGCTGTAGTCGAAATGCAGCTTCACCGGCGCCGCGAAGCCCTGGTTGAACGCCGCCAGCGGCGGTGCCGGCAGGCCCGACCACACCAGCTCGTGCCGCGCCGCAAGCAACTCGACGCCGTCGTCGCGCAGGCGGGCATCCGTGCGCGGCGCCGCGGTGATCGCCCGGCCCTGCGCGTCATGCAGCGCCAGGCGGAGCGGGATCAGCAGCGGCGCCTTGGTGTCCTGGCCGGGCGTGGGCGGGGTGTGCTGCTCGACCACGAGGCGATAGTCGCCTCCGGAAAAATCAGCGTGGATGCGCAGCTCGGGCGTGCCGCCCTGCGTGTACCAGCGCATGAACTGCGACAGGTCGCGGCCGCTGGCCGCGGCGTGCGCGGCGAGGAAATCCTCGAGGGTGGCGGCGCGGCCGTCGTTGTCGGCGAAGTAGCGGTCCATGCCGGCACGGAACGCGGTTTCGCCCAGCAGCGTGTGCAGCAGGCGCACGATCTCGGCGCCCTTCTCGTAGATGGTCAGGGTGTAGAAGTTGCTGATCTCGCGGTAGCGGTCGGGCCGCACCGCGTGCGCCAGCGCACCGGCGTCCTCGGCGAACTGGCGGCCACGCAACAGCCGCACCGCCTCGATACGCTTGAGCGCGCGCGAATGCAGGTCGGCGCTGAACTCGCTGTCGCGGAACACCGTCAGGCCTTCCTTGAGCGAGAGCTGGAACCAGTCGCGCAGCGTCACCCGGTTGCCAGACCAGTTGTGCAGGTACTCGTGCGCCACCACCGATTCGATGGCCAGGAAGTCGGCGTCGGTGGCGGTGGCCTCGTCGGCCAGGATGTAGCGGGCGTTGAAGATGTTCAGCCCCTTGTTCTCCATGGCGCCCATGGTGAAGTCCTGGGCCGCGACCACGTTGAACACGTCCAGGTCGTAGCAGCGGCCGAAGCGCTGCTCGTCCCAGCGCAGCGAGCGCTCGACCGCGCCCAGTGCGTAGGCGCAGCGCGCCACGTCGGCGGCCTCGGCCCAGACGTTGAGCTCCACGCGCCGGCCCTCGGCGGTGTCCAGGGCCGTGGACACGCGCTCGAGCGGGCCGGCGGCGATGGCGAACAGGTAGGCCGGCGTGGGATGAGGATTGTCCCAGGCCGCCTCGTGGCGGCCGTCGTCCAGGTCGCGCGTGCCGGCCGGGTTGCCATTGGCCAGCAGCACGGGATACGCCGCCTTGGGTGCGCGCAGCACGATGCGCCAGCGCGGCATCACGTCGGGGCGGTCGGCGAAGAAAGTGATGCGGCGGAATCCCTGCGCCTCGCACTGGGTCAGCAGCAGCGCGCCGCTGCGGTAGAGGCCCTCGAGCCGGGTGTTGGCCGCAGGCCGGATGCGCACGCGCGTTTCCAGCACGCAGGGCTGGCGCGGGCCGGGCAGCCGCAGGTGCCGGCCGTCGTAGGCATAGTCGGCGGGCGACAGCGCGCGACCGTCCAGGCGGATGTCCACCAGCTCCAGGTCGACGCCGTCCAGCACCAGCACCTGGCCGGGCTGCGCCGGATCGGGCTCCAGCTGCAGGCGCGCGCTGACCTGCGTGTCGTCCGGATCGAGCTCGAACGCAAGTTCAGCGTGCAGGATGCGCCAAGCGGGCGGGGTGTAATCGGCGAGGTGGACGAAGCCGTCGTCGCGGGGGACGCTCATGCAGTGCGGTTTTCCGGGGGGAATGGCTGGCTTTGTTAGGCTATCACGCAGCCACCGCGGACCGCCCATGACCTCCCTGCCTCCCGATTACGACGATGTGCTGGCCGCTGCGGCCCGCATCGCCCCGCACGCGCACCGCACGCCGGTGCTGCGCTCGCGCTCGCTCGATGCGCTGGCGGGCGCCACGCTGCACTTCAAATGCGAGAACTTCCAGCGCGTGGGCGCCTTCAAGTTCCGCGGTGCCTGCAATGCGGTCTGGTCGCTGGACGCGGCCACCGCCGCGCGCGGCGTGGTCACGCATTCGTCCGGCAACCACGGCGCCGCCCTGGCGCTGGCCGCGCGCGACCGCGGCATTCCCGCGCACGTGGTGGTGCCCGAAGGCGCCGTGCGCAGCAAGCTGGCGGCCATCGAGGCCTACGGCGCCGTGCTGCATGCCTGCGCGCCCACCATCGCGGCCCGCGAGGCCATGGCCGCGCGGGTGCATGCCGACACCGGCGCCAGCTTCGTGCATCCCTACACCGACCCCCGGGTGATCGCCGGCCAGGGCACGGCCGCGCTGGAGCTGCTGGCCGAGGCCGGCCCGCTCGACCTGCTGATCACCCCGGTCGGCGGCGGCGGCCTGGTCTGCGGCACCGCCCTGGCCGCACACGGCCGCGATCCGGCCATCGACGTGCACGGCGCCGAACCCGAGGGCGCCGCCGAGACCTTCCAGTCCCTGCGCCAGGGTGTGCGGATCACGGACTTCACGCCCGACACGATCTGCGACGGCCTGCGCGGCACCGTCGGCCAGGTCAACCTGGACCTGATGCGCGCCCACCGGGTGCAGGTGCAGCTGGTGTCGGACGCCGAGACGGTGGCCGCCCTTCGCCTCGTGTGGGAGCGGCTGAAGATCCTGGTCGAGCCGTCCTGCGCCACGGTGCTGGCCGCCGTGCTCCGGAACCCGGAGGCCTACGCCGGACGCCGGATCGGGCTTATCCTGTCAGGCGGCAACGTGGACCTGTCCGCCCTGCCCTGGTAATCCCCCCGAGGACAACGACGTGATCATCGACGGCAACCGCGCGGCCGACCGCGCCATCGAACTGGTGCTGGGCTACTACGCCGCCTTCAACCGCGGCGACTGGGAGGGCATGCTGGCCCTGGTCACCGACGACGTGGCCCACGACATCAACCAGGGGGCGCGCGAGACCGGCAAGGCGGCGTTCGCGGCCTTCCTGGGCCGGATGAACGCCTGCTACCGCGAGCAGCTCAAGGACATCGTGGTGATGGCCAACCAGGCCGGCGCCCGCGCCTCGGCCGAGTACGTGGTGCACGGCCAGTACCTCAAGGACGACGCCGGCCTGCCGCCCGCGCATGGCCAGGCCTACGTGCTGCCGGGCGGCGCCTTCTTCGACATCCGCGGCAACCGCATCGCCCGCGTCACCAACCACTACAACCTGGGCGACTGGATCGCCCAGGTCTCGAAGTCGCCCTGAGCCAAGGAAGCCCCATGACCGACGAACGCACCGAATGGACCGGCACGCCCTCCCAGATGCAGAACCTGGGCTGGTTCATCGCCAGCGTGCTCATCATCCCGCTGCCGTTCGCGATCTGGCGCTGGCTGGTGGTGCGCAACACGGTGTACACGCTGACCGACCAGCGGCTGAGCATCCGCCGCGGCGTGTTCAACCGGCTGACCGAAGACCTGGAGCTTTACCGCGTGCGCGACACGCGCCTTGAGCAGACCTTCTTCGAGCGCATGTTCGGCCTGGGCGAGGTGGTGCTGTTCACCACCGATGCCTCGACGCCGGAAATCCACCTGCCCTGGCTCAAGGACGCGGGCCCGCTGCGCGAGAAGATCCGCCGGCTCTCCGAAGCGCGGCGCGACGCCAAGCGCGTGCGCACGCTGGAGTCGGGCGGCGGCCTGGGTCCCGACCCGGGCGGCCACGACGCGCTGGACTGAACCGGCGCCGCGGCGCGGGGGCCTGCGCGCACGTCGATCGTACCGGCCGGGCCGCTCACCTCAGGGGCTGCGCTCCAGCACTTCCTCCAGCACCCAGCGAAGCGAGCTGCCGTCGGCCGGCGGATCCTGCACGGTGTATTCGCGCACGCGGATCACGTACTCCACGCCCACCTGCCAGTCGAAGCCTTCGATCTCGCCGTAGTGCGCCTGCCAGGCCGCGCCGGGCTGGGTGCGGATCTGCAGGCACAGCATCGGCGCCGCGCCGGTGCAGGGCACCCGCTGTCCGGCCACCTGCACGATGCGCTCGCGGCCTTCGGCCGGCGGCAGGTCGCGGCTGTCGAAGCGCCAGGCCGAGCCGTCGCCGGCCACCAGGCGCAGGAACGGTCCTTCGAACTCCATCGTCAGCGGCTGCTGCATTGCCGCCAGCAGCGCGGTTTCGCGCGCCATGATTTCCGGCGGGCACAGCATCTTGGTGCCGGCCACCGCGCCACCTTCGCCGCCGAAGCGCAGCTGGTCGCCGCTGCGCGACCAGGCGCCGGTGTGCCGGTTGCAGGGCCCGCGCATCGAGAAGCGGTCGGCCTCGAAGCGCAGCGTGGCCGCGCCCGCGCCCGACAGGGTGGCGCCGGCCCGCGTGCCCGGCGCCGACACCAGGCGCCAGTCGGTGCCCACCAGGGGCGTGCTGTCCTGGGTCATGGGAACGCTCCCGGGCGTGGTCTGGGTGGAGGATGTGGAGGCGCAACCGGCCAGCAGCACGGCCGCGAACAGGATCAGGCTGGAACGGGACGGCGGGCGCATGCGTAACTCCGGCGCGTGGGGGCGGGGTCCAGTCTAGCCCCGCGCCCGCCCGGCGTTCACCCCTGCGCGCGCTGGTGCGGATTGCCGCGCCATATCTCGCGCGGAAAGGCCACCCGGCCCAGCAGCCGACCGCGGGTCACGCGCGGCAGAAGCACGCCGTTGGCGGCGTAGGCCTGGTGCACCAGCTGGCTGCAGTAGAAGCGGCGCGTGGTGGCGGTGTCGAAGAAGTTGTAGTTGTACGGCGCCGACCGCGCCGCTTCGGCCAGCACGTAGTTGGCGATGCCCAGGCGCACGTCGCGCAGCTTTGCCGCATCGCCGGCGAAGCCCTCCAGCGGATACACCGCGCCGTGCAGCCGGTCCAGCAGCGCACGCTCGCGCGCCAGCGGCCCCGCCGTCCAGTCGGCATCCATCTCGAAGGCGATCACGCCATTGCCACCGGCCTCCACGCAGCGGCCTTCCGGACCCACGTAGACCAGGCAATGGTCGATGGGCCCCGGCATCAGCAGGCCCACCGCCTGCCAGAAGCGGCCATACGCGCTGCCGGGCAGACCGTCGGTGGTGCAAAGCACATCGCCCGTGCAGACATGCACGCCGCGGAAGCGGAACGTGTGCAGCGTGGTGACGGGTTCGGTGGATGTGGCCACTCAGCGGCGGCGCGTCGGGATGCGGTCGGCCGGAAAGCTGGCCAGGTCGGCGCCGCCGTCGCGGCGGGGTGCGCCCGGCGCCGGCCCCCAGGCCTGCGCGGTGATCACCTCCCAGGTGCTCGGCAGGGCGCCATCGCGCCGCCGCGCTTCATAGGCTTCGGTGACGCGCTGCAGCCGCGTGCGTCCGCCCAGCCCACGGCCGCGGTCGCGACGCGCGTCACCGGCGCCGATCGCGCGCAGCTCCTGCATCAGCCCGCGCAGGTCGGGATAGGTGAGCGTGTAGCGGTCGCGATCGAGCACCGGGTCCTTGAAGCCCGCCGCCAGCATCGCGTCGCCGACCTGCTGGATCGCCGCGAACGGCGACAGCGGCGGCACCGCGCCCGCCTGCTCGTAGGCCTCGCGAAGTTCCAGCAGCGTGTCGGGGCCGAAGGTGGAGAACAGCAGCAGGCCGTCGGGCCGCAGCACGCGTCGGAACTCCGACAGCGCCGCGGGCAGGTCGTCCACCCACTGCAGGCAGAGGCTCGAGAAAATCACGTCGGTGCACTGGTCGGCCAGCGGCAGCTGCGACACGTCGGCGCAGACGCGCCGCACCGGGCGCCAGAAGCGCGTGTGCGACGGCACCTGGCGCAGCATCGGCAGCGCGGCATCCAGCGCCACCACGTCGGCCCGCGGCCAGCGCTTCTTCATCGCGCCCGCGGCGCGGCCCGGGCCGCAGCCGAGGTCGAGCACGCGCAGGGGCTGGCGGTCGTCGAGGTATTCGAGCTGCTCGAGCAAGCGAGATTCGACCTCGCCCTGCAGCGCGGCGACCGCGGCGTAGTTCGGTGCCGCGCGGCCGAAGGCGCGCCGCAGCTGGCGGCGATCGAACAGGCCGCTCATCGCGACGCTCCGCTGCGCGCATCCATCGACGCGGGCGTCATGGCGGGCACGCCGCGGCAAACGCCGACACGGCCTGTGCCACCTCGTCGGCATGGGTGAGGAAGGGCGCGTGGCCGCCGCTTTCGACGCGATGCAGTCGCGCGCCGGGCACCAGCTGCGCCGCCGCGGCCATCGCCTGCGGCGACACCAGCCGGTCGCGGCGGCCGGCGATCCACAGGCTGGGCATCGCCAGGTCAGCAAGCGCGGGTCGCAGGTCGCTGCCTTCCAGCAGGCCCAGGCCATCGCACAGCACCTCGCGCGAGGGCTCGCCGTGCGCGAACACTTCGTGCCGCAGCAGGCGCAGCTCCTCGCGCACGCGGTCCGAGCCCTGCGCCTCCAGCATCAGGAAACGATCCAGAGTGCCGCGGTAGTCACGCTGCAGTTCCGTGGCGAAATTGCGGAACACGCTGGCGTCCATGCCGTCGGGCCAGTCCGGCGCGCGCACGAAGCGCGGGCTGGCCGCCATCATCACCAGGCCACTCACGCGTGCGGGAAACGTGGCTGCCGCCTCCAGCGCCACCAGGCCGCCCAGCGACCAGCCCAGCCACAGCGCACGTTCCGGCACCACCTCGGCAACCTCGCGCGCAGCGCTGTCCAGCGCCAGCGGCAGGCCCCGGCCGGCGCTTCGCCCGTGGCCCGGCAGGTCGACCAGGTGCAGGGTGAAGTCGCGCTCGAGCTGCGCCACCAGCGGCGCGAAGATGCCCGCGTGCATGGCCCAGCCATGCAGCAGCACCAGGGCCGGGCCCTGGCCGCGCACCTCATGGAACAGGCTCATGCGGGGATCGGGTCGGGACGCGCCTTGACCGCCTCGGCCAGGGCCTGCAGCAGGCCGTCCACGTCCTGTTCGCGATGCTCGACCGAGAAGGTGATGCGCAGGCGCGCCTGGTTCTCGGGCACGGTGGGCGGGCGGATGGCGGTGACGAGGTAACCCTGGGCTTCCAATGCCCTGGACACGGCCAGCGCACGCGCGTTGTCGCCCAGCACGATCGGCTGGATCGGCGTGAACGATTCCTGCAGCGGCAGGCCCAGTGCCGACGCGCCGCGACGGAAACGAGCCACCAGCGAGGCCAGCTTGGCGCGGCGCCAGGGCTGGGTGCGGATCAGCTGCAGGCTGGCGCGCATGGCCGAAGCCATGGCCGGTGCCGGCGCGGTGGAGAACAGGTAGGGCCGCGCGGTTTCGGCCACGTGGCCGACCACATCGTCGCTACCCAGCAGCACCGCGCCCTGGCCACCAAAGGCCTTGCCCAGCGGCACCAGCAGCAGTGGCACTTCGCGCGCGCCCAGGCTCGCCACCGCCAGGCTGCCGCGGCCTTCCGGCCCCAGCACGCCGATGCCGTGCGCATCGTCCACGTACAGCATTGCGTCCTGCGTGCGAGCCACCAGGGCCAAGTCGGCCAGCGGGGCCTGGTCGCCGTCCATGCTGAAGACGCCGTCGGTGGCGAGCAGCGCGGCGCCTTCGCGGCGCGACATCAGCTGGCGCATCGCAGCCTCGACGTCGGCGTGCGGGTAGCGCTTGAGCTCGCAGCCGGCCAGTCGCGCGCCGTCGATCAGGCAGGCGTGGTTTAGCTTGTCCTGCACGCAGCTGTCGCCCTCGCCCAGCAGCGACTGCATCACCGCCAGGTTGGCCAGGTAGCCGCTGCCGAACAGCAGGGCGCGTTCGTAGCCCAGCCACTGCGCCATCTCGCGTTCGAACGCGGCGTGTTCGCCGTGGTGGCCGCTGACCAGGGCCGAACCGGTGCTGCCCACGCCATGCCAGGCGGCGGCTTCCTGGAGCGCGGCCACCACGTCCAGGTGCTGGCTCAGGCCCAGGTAGTCGTTGCCGCAGAAGCTGGTCAGGGTGCGGCCATCGACCAGCACCTGGGCGCCTTCGCGCGCCTGGATCTCGCGGCGGGTGCGCACGGCGTTGGCCGCCACGCGCTCGGCGCGGGCAGCGGCGATGCGATCGGCAAGCCGGGTGCGGGCCATGTCAGGCCGCGCAGGCGGGCTTGGCCGGCACGACGATGTCGGCGTGCACGGTGTTGGATTCCTGCACCACCGGCATCGGCGCCAGCCCCAGGCGCGCGAACAGCGCCTGGTCGGCCTCGACGTCCGGGTTGCCGGTGGTCAGCAGCTTCTCGCCGTAGAAGATCGAGTTGGCGCCCGCGAGGAAGCACAGGGCCTGCAGCTCGTCGTTCATCTCGGCGCGTCCGGCCGAAAGCCGCACCATCGCCGCCGGCATCAGCAGCCGCGCGACCGCAATCGTGCGCACGAATTCGAACGGGTCCAGCAGGGCCGTGCCCTTGAGCGGCGTGCCCTCGACCTGCACCAGCCGGTTGATCGGCACCGAGTCCGGATGCGCGGGCAGGTTGGCCAAGGCCTGCAGCAGGCCGGCACGCTGCGCGCGCGACTCGCCCATGCCGACGATGCCGCCGCAGCAGGTCTTCATGCCGGCGTCGCGCACGTGGCCCAGGGTGTCCAGGCGGTCCTGGTACTCGCGGGTGTGGATCACTTCGCCGTAGAACTCCGGCGCGGTGTCGAGGTTGTGGTTGTAGTAGTCCAGGCCGGCGGCGCGCAGGGCCTGGGCCTGCTCGCCCTTGAGCATGCCGAGCGTGGCGCAGGTTTCCAGGCCCAGGGCCTTCACCTCGCGGATCATCTCGGCCACCTTCGGGATGTCGCGGTCCTTCGGACTGCGCCAGGCCGCGCCCATGCAGAAGCGCGAGGCGCCGGCGGCCTTGGCGGCCCGGGCCTTGTCCAGCACCTCGTCCAGGCCCATCAGCTTCTGGGCCTGCACGCCGGTGTCGTAGCGCGCGGCCTGCGGGCAGTAGGCGCAATCCTCGGGGCAGCCGCCGGTCTTCACCGACAGCAGGGTGGACACCTGCACCTGCGTGGGGTCGAAGCGCTCGCGGTGCACGCCCGCGGCGCGGTACATCAGCTCCGGGAAGGGCAGGTCGAACAGCGCGAGCACTTCCTCGCGCGACCAGTCGTGGCGGATGACAGCAGGCATGGCGGAACCCTGACGGCGCGGCGGCGTTGGACAGCGGAGTCTGGTGAGCATGCCCACCCCTGTCAACCAAACCCGGCGCCGTCCGGTAGACGCCCGATGAGCCGGATCGCCGCCTGGTCGCGCCGCCTGGGCCTGGCCCTGCTGCCCGCCCGCTGCCTGGTCTGCAGCGAGTACGGCGAGAACGACCAGGACCTGTGCGGCGCCTGCCGCGCCACCCTGCCCTGGTCGCCACGGGCCTGCGGGCGCTGCGCCCTGCCCCTGCCGGCCGAGGGCGCCTGCCCGCGCTGCCTGCGCGACCCGCTGCCGTTCGCCGGCTGCCACGCGGCCCTGGTCTACGGTTTCCCGGTCGACCGGCTGCTGCCGCGCTTCAAGTTCCATGCCGACCTGGCCGCCGGTCGCCTGCTTTCGCAGCTGATGTTCGAAGGCCTGCGCCACGCGGCGCGCCCGCAGGCGCTGGTGCCCGTACCGCTGCATCCCTCGCGACTGCGGCAGCGCGGCTACGACCAGGCGCTGGAGCTGGCGCGCCCCCTGTCCCGCGCCTTGGCCCTGCCGCTGGTCGCCGACCGGCTGCGGCGGGTGCGGGTCACGGCGGCACAGTCCGAACTCGACGCGCGCGCGCGCCGGCACAACGTGCGCAGCGCCTTTTCGGTCACGCCCGGCGCACTGCCGGCGCACGTGGCCCTGGTGGACGACGTGATGACCACCGGCGCCACCCTGGCCGAATGCGCGCAGGCGCTGCGTCGCGCCGGTGTCGCCCGGGTGGATGCCTGGGTGCTGGCGCGCGCGCTGCCGCCGGCGTGAGGCCCGGGCGCGGGGGACTCAGTCCTTCCCGTCGGACGTGGCCTCCGCGGGTGCGGTCGCCGGCACCGGGATGTCCGCGCGCGGCGCGCGCCCGGAACCCAGGATCGCCACGGCGCGCATCTCCACCGGCGCCCCGTCCTGCATCAGCGCGGTCGTGCCCACCGCACTCCAGGCCGGATAGTGGTCGCGGAAATATTCGGCGTGGATGGGCGCAAAGCGGTCGAACTCCTCGCCAAAACCTTTCGAGTCCTTCGGCTGCACGTGGTAGGTGGTGATTTCCACCACGTCGGCGAGGCTGGCGCCCGCGGCGGCCAGGTGCGCCTTGAGTTCCTCGAACATCCAGCGCACCCGCGCTTCGTAGGTGTCGCCCACCGCGGCGGGAATGCCCGACACGATGACCATGTCGCCCACCTTCACCACCGGCGAGTAGTGGTAGCGGTGGTAGGCGTTCTCCCAGCCCGCCGGGGCCAGATGCTCACGACTCGGCGCAGGTTCGGCCGGCGGCGCGGCCTGGGCCAGCGGAAGGTACGCAGCCAGCGCCAGCAGCAGCACGGCAGGGGCAAGGCGGGGACGGTGACGAGGCATGTCGGGCTCCGGCTAGGGTTGAAGCCGCAGCCTGCCCGATCCCGGGCCCGGCGCATGGGCCTGAGGTCATGGTCCGCCGGGGACGCGGCTCAGCCGGCCAGCGCGTAGTGCGCGGCGATGCCGGCGAACACCGCCAGTCCCACCCACTGGTTGGCCCTGAAGGCCATGAAGCAGGCCTCGCGGCCGCGGCCGCGCGCGATCCAGAACTGGCCCAGCACCAGCAGCAGCGACAGCACCAGGCCGGCCTGGTAGTAGACGCCCAGTCCGGCGCGGGCACCGACCAGCCACATGGCCCAGAAGAAGCCGGCGTACAGGATGCCCAGCGCCACCAGGTCGGCGTCGCCGAACAGGATGGCGGTGGACTTGGCGCCGGCGCGCAGGTCGTCCTCGCGGTCCACCATGGCGTACCAGGTGTCGTAGCCGGTGGTCCACAGCAGGTTGCCGAGGAACAGCAGCCAGGCCAGCGGCGGCACCGTGCCCTGCACCGCCGCGAATGCCATCGGGATGCCCCAGCCGAAGGCGATGCCCAGGTAGACCTGCGGCAGGTAGGTGTAGCGCTTGAGCAGCGGATAGGTCGCCGCCAGCACCACCGCGACCACGCTCAGGTAGACCGTGAGCCGGTTGGTCAGCAGCACCAGCCCGAACGCGACCAGCATCAGCACCGCGAACACCGCCAGGCCCTCGCGCGGCGACACCGCACCGGTAGCCATGGGCCGGGCCTTGGTGCGGTCCACGTGCGGGTCCAGCCAGCGGTCGTTGTAGTCGTTGATCACGCAGCCGGCCGAGCGCGTCAGCCACACGCCTGCGGTGAACACCAGCAGGGTGCCCAGCGGCGGCACGCCGCCCGCGGCCAGCCACAGCGCCCACCAGGTGGGCCAGAGCAGCAGCAGGGTGCCGACCGGGCGGTCGCCCCGGATCAGCTGCCAATAGAGCGGCAGGCGCTGGCGCCAGGTCGCGGGCTCGGGCGCCGCGACCGGGGGCGAGTGGCGTTCGTAGGACATGCGCAAAGCCTAGCAGAGCGCAGCGGCCGTCCCGTAGCGCCGGCCCTTGATCCCGGGGCATGGCGTCCCCAGATTGCAGACGTCCGCCACCGCAAGAGGAAGCACCGCACCATGAGCGCAGGCCAGGGTTCCACCGGCAACGTCATCGCCGCGATCTGCAGCTTCTTCATCCCGGGTCTGGGCCAGCTGGTCCAGGGCCGGGTCCTCTGGGCCATCTTCTGGCTGATCCTGGCCGGCGTGCTGTGGCTGGTGACCTTCACGCTCGGCGGCTGGATCGCCAACGTGCTGTCCTGCATCCACGCCGCGCTGTACACCCCGCGACGCTGACCCGCGGCCCGGCCGGACCCGGCCTCAGTCGGGTTCGGCCTGGGCCCGCAGCCAGGTTTCCAGATCGGCCGGCGACAGCGGCCGCGTGAACAGGTAGCCCTGCGCCTGGTCGCAGCCCTGCTCGCGCAGCATCGCCAGCGCCTGCTCGGTCTCCACCCCTTCGGCCACCACTTCCATGCCCAGCGCGTGGCCCAGGCTCACCACCGCCTGGGTCAGGCCGCGCATGCGATCGCCGGCCACCATCTGCTGCACGAAGCTGCGGTCGATCTTCAGGTGCCGCACCGGGAAGCGGTGCAGGTAGGCCAGGTTCGAGAAGCCCGTGCCGAAATCGTCCACCGCCAGGGTGATGCCGTTGCTGGCGAAGATGTCGAAGGCCCGGCGCAGCACGTCGGTGTCGCGCATCAGGGCCGACTCGGTCAGCTCCAGCTCCAGCCGGTCGGTGGGCCAGCCGCTCTGGTTGCACAGATCGATCACGTCGTCGGCGAACTGCGGGTCGCGCAGCTGCACCGCCGACACGTTCACCGCGATCCGGCCGAACTCCAGGCCCGCGGCATGCCAGGCGCAGGCCTGGCGGCAGGCCTCGCCCAGCACCCAGCGGCCGATGGCCAGGATCTCGCCGCTGTCCTCGGCGATCGGGATGAACTCTACCGGCGAGCGCTGGTCGCCGGCGGCGGTGCGCCACCGAAGCAGCGCCTCGATGCCCGCCACCCGGCCGTCGGCCAGCGACAGCGTGGGCTGGTAGACCAGGCTCAGTTCGCCGCGCGGCAGCGCCAGCCGCAGCTCCTGCTCCAGCGTGACCCGGCGCTGCACCTTCTCGAAGAAGCTGTCGCTGTAGAACTGGTAGGTGTTGCGGCCGGCGTCCTTGGCCGCGTACATGGCCGTGTCCGCCGCGCGCAGCAGCGCCTCCAGGTCGGGGCTGCCCTCGCCCAGCAGGGCGATGCCGATGCTGCAGCCGACCTTGGCCTCGGTGTCGTTGAGCAGCACCGGCTCGCCCAGCGCCGCGATGATCTTGCGCGCCACCACCGCCGCGTCCTCGGGCCGCGCCACTTCGCGCAGCAGGATCAGGAACTCGTCGCCGCCCAGGCGCCCGACCAGGTCGCTGCCGCGCACGCAGGTGGCCAGCCGGCCGGCCACTTCCTGCAGCAGCCGGTCGCCGGCCTCGTGGCCCAGGGTGTCGTTGACGTTCTTGAAGCGGTCCAGGTCCAGGAACAGCAAGGCCAGCGGTGGCTCGCCGTTGCGCACCGCCGCGATCGCGTCTTCGGCGCGGCGTCGGAACAGGAAGCGGTTGGGCAGGCCGGTCAGCGTGTCGTAGTGGGCCAGCTGCTCGATCTGCTCGCTGGCCTCGTGCTCCTCGGTCATGTCCTGGGTGAGGCCGGTGATGCGGTAGGGCTGGCCGTCGCGGTATTCCAGCCGCCCGGTGATGCGCAGCCAGATGCGGCGCTCGTCGGGCGTGATGAAGGTGGCTTCCACCGTCTCTTCCAGCGAGCCCTGCTCGAACATGCGGCGCGCCGCCTCGGCCACCCGCTTGCGTGATTCGGACTCGTAGTGCGGCAGCGTGCTTTCCAGGCTGATCGGCGTGCCGGGCTCGAAGCCGTGGATGCGGAAGTTCTCGTCGGTCCAGTGCAGCTGGCCGTCGGCCAGCAGTTCGAAGCCGCCAATGCGGCCCAGCGCCGCGATGCGGTTGAGCAGGTCGTTGCGCCAGCGCGAGGTTTCCTCCGCGCGCACCTGTTCGGTGACGTCGTGAAGCACGCCCACCAGCCGGATCACGCGACCATCGTCGCCGCGCAGGCCTTCGCCGCGCGCCAGCACGTGCCGGCGTTCGCCGTCGGGGCGCAGCATCACCAGCTCGAGGTTGTAGGGCGTGCCGTCCTGCAGGATCTTGCGCGAGGCCGCGCGCAGGCGTTCGTAGGAGCTCTCCTCGAACAGCGCGCGCTGGCGCCGGAACGGCGGCGGCTTGCTGCCCGGCGCCAGCCCCGCGATCAGGTAGAGCTCGTCCGACCACCACACGCGGTCGGCTTCGGGGTCCCAGCTCCAGCTGCCGATGCGGGCCACGTGCTGGGCCTGGTTCATCAGCAGTTCGCGCTCGCGCAACTGTTCCTCGATCTGCTTGTAGCCGGTGATATCGGTATGCGTGCCGACCACGCGGCGCGGCGTGCCGTCCAGGTTCCAGCTGATCACGCGGCCGCGGTCCAGGATCCAGCGCCAGGCGCCCATCGCATCGCGTACGCGGTACTCGGACTGGTAGTTCGGGCGGATGCCGCCGAGGTGCTGGTCCAGGGCCTCGGTGACGCGCGCCTGGTCGTCGGGGTGCACCAGGGCGCGCCAGCTGTGCAGCTCGTCGTCGAGGAATTCGCGCGGATAGCCCAGCATGCTCAGGCAGCGGCTGGAGCGGTAGACGCGGCCGGTGTCGGCGCTCCAGTCCCACAGTCCGTCCTGTGCGTTCTCCAGCGCGAAGCGCCAGCGCGCGCGGTCGGGCGACTCGGCCAGCTCGGGCGCTTCGTTGAGCCCGAACAGGCTGACCGTATAGCCCAGGGTCTGGCCGGCGCCGGAACGCACCGCGCGAAGCACACAGTCCAGCTGCAGTCCCTCGCCCTCGTGCAGGTAGTGCACCTGGTGGTCGGGATGGGTGGCCAGCTGCGCCATGCCCTGCGCCAGCGCCGGACGCAGTTCCTGCTCCAGCACTTCAGTCACCAGTTCGCGCGCGCGGTCGTTGCCGGCCATCACCTTGCCCTGCGGGTCGAGCACCAGCAGCGCACGACGCGACGGGTGCTGCAGCAGGCTGGCGAGGAAAGCGGAATCCATGGTCAAGGGCGGTCCGGTACGCGGGCAGACGGCCGAGACTACGCGTTGCCCGCGTCCAAGCCCACCCGTCACCGGACAGGCTGTGAGGCGCGACACATTCCTTGCAAAACGCCCCGTTCAGTCCGGACGCGCCTTCGTGGCATAATGCCCGGCCGCGCGCCTGTAGCTCAGCCGGATAGAGTAGTGGCTTCCGAAGCCATTGGTCGGGGGTTCGAATCCCTCCAGGCGCGCCAATCCTTTTTCGTCGCGGCCGGGCCGCGCACGGCCCCGCTTACGGCGAGGCCGCGGCCGCCGCGGAATCCGCCGGCGCCTCCACCGTGTAGCCGCGCTGCGCCAGCACGTCCAGCCAGCCGCTGGCGCCCACCACGCGCACCATCGGCAGCACGGCGAAACTCTCCGAATGCGTTGCCAGTGCCTTTTCCGCGGCCTCGAGCCACGCGGCCTTGACGCGCTCGGGCAGGTCGCTGAAGCCGCTGCGCTGGGCCAGCCAGGTCTGCAGCAGCGCATCGGTGCAGGCCTGGGCGTTGTCGGTGTAGGGCAGCGCCGCCAGCATCGCCACTTCGCCGATGGCCCAGGCGTTGGCGCGCGTGGCCAGGGTGTCCAAGTCGTTCTCGACCTGGTCCAGGGTGCGGCGGAAGCAGGCCAGGTCGTCCACCGGGCTGGCGGCGAATTCCTTCAGCGCGGCCTTCGCGTCTTCGACCACCAGCACGATGGTCGGACGTTCGATCGGCACGTCGCCCTGACGCGCCGCCTTGTCCACCGCGCGCCGCACGATGTCGCGGGTGGAGAGGTCATGATCGTCCAGCGCCTCGTCGCGCAGCTCCATTGCCGCCAGGATCGGGCGGCGTTTCTCGACGCCGGCATCGCGGCCCAGGTAGCGGGCCTTGAGCGCCTGCCAGCGCGCGTAGTCGGCGGCGGGCAGCACGTCCTGCAGTTTTTCCTTGCCCGGGTTGTTGCGCGCGCGCATCAGCGACGGGATCAGGAACACGCCGCCCAGCGCCGCGCCCTTGGCCTGCACGTCCACGCGCGGGGGCAGCAACACCACGCCGGAGGCGGCAATGCGGCGCTCGACGTCGGCGGAATTCCATTCCATGCGCTTGGGCAGCGGCGTCACGGTACCCAGCACCCATAGCACGCGGCCGTCGCGCGAAACCTTCCACAGGCCGGGGCCCGGCTGCACGCCGCTGACCACCACGGTGTCGAGCAGCTGCAGGCCGGCGTCGTCGGCGAGTTCGGCGAGCGCCGCGGCATCGCGCTCCTCGTCGGCGGTCGTGGCCGGCGGCCGCTCGCGAGCGTGCAGCGTCGGTACAAGCAGGGCCAGCAACAGGCAGGCGGTCCATCTCATGCGGGGCATCCGGGCGGTCCTGCGGCGCAGGGGTGCCCGGATTGTAGGCAGCCGGCCTTCGCTGTCATGTGACCATCGACACGGCCACGGGTGTGCCGTTCACCTTCGCGGCTCAGCCGCCCAGGCGCGCCTGCTGGATCAGCCTGGCGATATGGGCATCGCCCTTCTCGATCAGTTCGACCGGCGTGAACTGGAAGCCGGTGAGCACCATCGCTTCGCCCACGCACCACTCGCGCTGTTCCTTGCCCAGCGTTGCCGCCCCGGCGGCCACGGCGGCCAGCAGATCGTTGCTGGGCACGGTGTCCTGCGGCTCGGGCGCGCGCTTGGCGCCGCCGGGCGTGGCGGCGGCCTCGGCCGCCTTGTCGGCTGCGGACTTGAGGTAGGCCACGCGCGCCAGCGCCACGGCCAGACGGTCGCCGCCGTCCTTCAAACTGGGCACGGCGTGCGCCAGCGCCCCAAGCAGCGCATCGCGCTCGGCGGCGGCGGCCTTCTGCTGTGCTTCCTGCGCGGCCACGGTCTTCTGCAATTCGGCGGCCTGCTGTTCGAGTTGGATGATTTCCGTGGCGGGGTCGACCAGGGTCTTGGCGCCGAGCAGGCGGATGACCTTCTCGCTCAGGCGGGCGTAGATGGCCGGGTCGCTGAACTTGAGGTCGCGGGTGGCGGTCTGCCAGGCCAGGGCCACCTGGCTGACGGTCTGGGTCTTTTCCTGCGCGGCGCCGTTCGGCGCACCCTCGCCTTCGCCGGCCTGGGCCGTCTGCGCGGCCTGCGCCTGGGCGTTCGCATGGGCCTGGATGGCCAGGTCCAGCCGCTCGCAGAGTTCGGATTTCTGGAAGTCGCGCGCCAGCTTGCGCAACTCGATGCGGCAGTCGATCAGCAGGGCGCGGAGGTCCTTCATGGCCCCATTCTATGCCCGGCCGCGCCGGCTGCGCTCAGCGGCCCAGCAGGAAGTACAGCAGGTTGTTCTGGAAGTAGGGGTTCACCGACAGCTGGTCGTGGCGTTCGCACAGGAAGAAGCTCTGGCTCACCGGGTGGGTGTTGCCGGCGCGCCCGCCGATCGGCGGCAGCCCGCGGCCGAGCTGGGCATCCCGCGTCACCAGGCCATCACCCGGCTGCAGCAGCAGGCGCTCGTAGTCCACGCCTTCCACCCGCGCCTTGACCTGGTCGGGCCGGATCACCAGCCGCTCGCCGCCGGCATCGCGGTCGAGCACCGCGCGTGCCGGCGTCAGCGTGCAGTCGCCGCCGAACACCGCCACCTCGACGCCATTGGCCGGCATCGGTGCGCTGAGTGCGCGCTGGAACTGCCGCGCCCGCGCCAGGTGCCGCACGAAGTAAGCCTGCAGCTGGGCCATGTTGAGCTCGCCGGTGGCGCGGTCGGGCGCCGCCGCCAGCACCCGCGCCTCCACGTCCGGCGAGAACACCGACCAGCGCCGCACCCGCCAGGCGTCGGCATCGTAGATGTTGAACGGGATCGGCTGGCCCTCGGGCGAATACACCACCTGGGCATCCGGGTGCGGCAGCGCCTCGAACGGCGTCGCGAACGTCACCAGCACTTCCACCGGCACCGTGCGCCAGGCGATCTTGAAGCCCTGCTGCAGGCGCTCCAGGCTGGTCACGGCGCCCAGGCTGGGCGTGCCCAGCAGCACCATGCGGCGGATCCGGTGCGCGCCCTGCTCCCACGGGATGAACTCGTCCGAGGTCAGCACGTCGTTGGGGCCGTAGCGCAGGTAGTAGTTCGCGATCAGGCCGCCGTTGCTGTGCGCCAGGATGTCCACCGCCAAGTCCGGGTCGCGGTAGTCCACGCGGATCTGGTCGATCAGCGCGTGCAGCTGGCGCACGGCCTCGAGGTTTTCCTTGCGCCAGTCGTACAGCAGCACGTAGTAGCGGCGGCGGTCGTCGGCCTGCACCGGGGTGCCCGGGGTGCCGCGCTTGAAGCGGCCGACGCCCTCGAGCGTGTCGATCAGCGCCTGGTAGTAGTCGGTACGGCCCACGCCGTAAAACAGGTCGCCGGGCACCAGCGCGCCGCCGTCGGCCTCGGCCGCCTTCATGCGCGCCAGCTCGCGGTATTCGCTGAAGGCCAGGGTGCCGATCGAGCCGGGCCAGAATTCCTTGCCCGATTCGGGCTCGACCAGGGTCGAGCCCATCAGGCCATGGATCAGGATCACCGGCGGCTGGCGATCGTTCTGCACGTCGGCTTCGTACAGCCGCGCCAGGTCCGGGCGCTCGGGCGTGGTGGTGCAGGCGGCCAGGCAGAGGCTGGCCGACAGCATCAGCAGGCGCAGGAATCGGGTCATGCCGCGCATTCTCCTGGTCCCGCCGCGGCCCGGCCACGGCCAAAGGCCATGGACGCGGCGGGATTCACGCGGGTTCGCGGGTCAGGCAGCCGCCTGCGCGCCGTGGCGCGGATAGTCGGTGTAGCCGGCCGCGCCGGGCGTGTACAACGTGTTCGCATCAAGGTCGGCGATCGGTGCGCCCGTACGCAAGCGTTCGGGATAGTCGGGGTTGGCGATGAAAGGACGGCCAAAGGCGACCAGGTCGGCCAGGCCCGAGGCCAGGTCGGCCTCGGCGCGCGCGCCGTCGTAGCCGCCGTTGAGGATCAGGGTGCCCGGGAAGTCGCGCCGCACCTGCGCCAGCAGCTCGCCGGTGACGGTGCCGCCCGCCAGGTGCAGATAGGCGATGTCGCGCTTGGCCAGTTCGGCCACGGTGGCCAGGAAGTCCTCGCGCTCGCCGGCGTAGTTGGCCTCCAGGTCGTTGAACGGATTGAACGGCGACAGCCTGACGCCGACCCGTGCCTTGCCGACCTCGGCCGTGACCGCGTCCACCAGCTCCAGCAGGAAGCGGCGACGGTTCTCGCCGCTGCCGCCATAGGCATCGGTGCGCTGGTTGCTGCGCGGGTTGAGGAACTGCCCGATCAGGTAGCCGTTGGCACCATGCAGTTCGACGCCGTCCACGCCGTGCTCGACCGCCAGGCGCGCCGCGCGCACGTGGTCGGCGCGGATGCGGGCGATGTCGTCGGCGTCCATCGCCTTGGGCACCGGGTGCGGCTGCATGCCGGCACTGTCGGTCCACATCTGGCCGCTGGCGGCGATGGCCGACGGGGCGACCAGGGTGGCGCCTTCGGGCAGGTTGGCGCCGTGGCCGATGCGGCCGGCGTGCATCAGCTGGATGAACAGGCGCGAGCCACCGGCCTGGACCGCACGCGCGATGTCACCCCAGCCTTCGGCTTGCGCGGGGGTGTAAAGGCCGGGGATGCGGGCATAGCCCAGGCCATCGGGCGAGGGCGAGGTGCCTTCGCTGACGATGAGTCCGGCGCCAGCGCGCTGGGCGTAGTACTCGCGCATCAGGGCGTTGGGCTGGTTGCCCTCGGCGCGCGAGCGCGTCATCGGGGCCATCACCACGCGGTTGGCCAGGGTCAGGGTGTCTGTCTTGAACGGGGTGGTGAGCAGCGAGGTCATCGGAAGTCTCCGGAGGTGGTGGACACACCATGGCCCTGCCCATCTCTGAAACAAAGGGCCTGACATGCGACGTATCGTTTCCGGAATGATGGCAATGGCCGGCCGCCGCCCGGGTTCCCGCGGCCGCCCCGACCCGGCAAGACGCGCGTGCGCGGCTGCGCTAGTCTCGGCTCCTCGCCCTGCCCGGAGTTGCCCCCCATGACCGCACCGCGACCGCTTTCCCTGATCCTGGCCCTGGGCCTGGCCGCCGGCCTGGCCGCCTGCGCCACGCCCGCCGACACCGACGCCTCCGCCGCATCGACCCCGGCCCCCGCCGCCCCCGTCGCCAGCGCGCCCGCTACCGAACCCGCCCCCACCGCCGAGGAGCCCGCCATGACCTGCGTCGCCGAAAAAGGCCAGTGGGCCAAGGGCAATGTCGCCGACGAGGCGCTGGTGGCCAAGGTGAAGGCCGATACCGGCTCGGACCGCGTGCGCGTTATCCAGCCGGGCATGGCCGTCACCATGGACTACCGCGAAGACCGCCTGAACCTGGACGTGGACGCCGACAACCGCGTCACCGCCGTCCGCTGCGGCTGATCCGCGCGCGCGATGGCCAGGGACGCGTCCGGGCAGTGGCAGGCGGTGGCCGCGCTGTTCGACCGCGTGCACGAGCTGCCGCCGCCGGAGCGCGAAGCCGCCCTCGCCGCTTCGCGCGAGGATGCCGCCGTGCGCGACCAGGTGCGGCAGATGCTGTCCGCGCTGGAATCGCAGCCTGACTTCCTGGAACAACCGGCGGCCGTCTCGGTTGCACCCGAAGCGCCCGGCGGCTACTGCTCGCTATCACCGGGCGAACGGGTGGGCGATTTCCGCATCGAACGACTGATCGGCCGCGGCGGCATGGGCGAGGTCTACCTGGCCCATCGCGCCGACGCCGATTTCGAGCAGCACGTCGCACTCAAGCTGATCCGGCCCGAAGCCGTCGGCCAGCTGTCGCACTTCGGCAACGAGCGCCGCATCCTGGCCGCGCTGGAACACCCCGGCATCGCCCGCCTGGTGGACGGTGGCCTGGCGCCCGATGGCCGGCCCTTCATGGCCATGGAGTACGTGGACGGCCGCGACATCATGGCCTGGGCGCGCGAGCGCAAGCTCGACCTGGACGCGCGCCTGCAGCTGTTCCGCCAGGTCTGCAGCGCCGTGGACTTCGCCCATCGCAACCTGGTGGTGCACCGCGACCTCAAGCCCGCCAACATCCTGATCACCGATGACGGCCACGCCAAGCTGCTCGACTTCGGCATCGCGCGCCTGGTGGCCGAAAGCGGCACGCCGGCGCAGACCCAGGTGCTGCTGACGCCCGACTACGCGGCGCCCGAGCAGATCGAGGGCGGCCCGATCACCATGGCCACCGATGTTTATGCGCTGGGCCTGCTGCTGTACGAACTGATGGTGGGCGCCTCGCCGTGGCGGCTGCAGGGCCTGCCGCTGCCGGCCACGCTGACGCGACGCCTCGAGGCCGAACCGCTGCCGCCGAGCGAAGCCGTGCAGCCCGACAGCCCGGTGGCCGCACGCCGGCTGCACGGCGACCTCGACGCGATCGTGCTCAAGGCGGTGCGGCGCGAGCCCGGCGCGCGCTACCAGAGCGCCTCGCAGCTGTGGGCCGACATCGCGCGGCACCTGGCGCGCGAGCCGGTGCAGGCGCGCGGCGATGCGCGCGGCTACCGCGTGCGCCGCTTCGTCAGCCGCCATCGCGTGGCGGTGGCGGTGGCCGCGGCGGTGATCCTGCCGCTGGTGTTTGGCCTGGTGGGCGTGGCCTGGCAGGCGCGCGAGGCCGCGCGCGAACGCGACCAGGCGATGCTGGAGGCGCGGCGCGCGGAGGCGGTGAAGAACTACCTGCTGCTGATGTTCCGCACCGCCGGCGAAAACGCCGGCAGCGAATCGCTCACGGCCAAGCAGGTGCTGGACCAGAGCGCACGCCGCCTGGCTGACCAGTACCGCGACGATCCCGAGACCCGCGCCGACCTGCTCGAGACCGTGGGCGCGCTGTACGGCTTCATGAACGACTACGAAGGCGCCGCCCCGCTGCTGCGCGAATACCTGGCCACCCCCGGCATCGCCCAGTCGCCGCAGTGGGCCGAGATCCTGGGGCAGCTGTCGGAAATGGAGCTGCGCCGCGGCAACACCGCCGAAGCGCGCCGGCTGCTGGACCAGGCCCAGGCCTACTGGAACCAGGACCCGGGCCGCCATCGCGTGGCCCTGCTCACCAGCCGCCAGCTGCAGGCGCAGATCGAGCGCGAGGAATCGGGCATGGAGGTGTCGCTGCGCACCCTGCAGCAATCGCTGGCCGAGCACGACGCCTACTTCGGGCGCCAGCACACCAGCACCGCCAACCTGCTCAACAGCCTGGGCATCGCCCACCAGCACAACAACGACACCGAGAAGGCGGACGCCGCCTTTCGCGACGCCTGGGCCGTGCACGTGGCCCTGCACCAGGAAAACAGCGCCGGAGCCCTGCTGACGCTGGGCAACTGGGCCACGGTGGCCTTCCGCAAGAACGATCTGGCCAGCGCCGAGGACCGCCTGCGCCGCGCCAGCACGCTGCGGCGCGAGCTCTACGGTCCCTCGGCGGCGCTGGCGGCCATGCAGGCCAACCTGGCCAAGGTGATGCTGCGCGACAAGCGCGCCGGCGAGGCCATGCCCCTGCTGGTGGATTCGCTGGCGATGTCGCGCCAGTACACCGGCGACCAGAGCCCGCTCACCGCGGCCATCCTGCAGAGCCTCACCGAAGGCCACCTCCAGCGCGGTGAACTCGACCTGGCGCAGGGCCGGCTGGCGGAGGCACGCGCCAGCGCCCGCGCGCATTCGGGCGAAGACCAGGTGATGTACGCCCTGTGCGACGGCCTGGAGGCGCGGCTGGGCATCGCCACCGGCGACCTCGCCCACGCCCGTGCGATGGCCGATGTCATGGCCGCCAAGATCGCCGCGCTGGGCGACGCCGCCAAACCCTATGCCGCCGAAGTCGAACGCCTTCGCGGCGAACTGGCCGCCGCCGCGCGCTGAGCCTCAGCCCGGGTCGAGCTCGACGGCCAGCCAGGCCTTGGCCTTGATCCAGTCGCGGCGCACCGTGCGCTCGCTCACCTGCAGCGCCTGCGCGGTCTCGGCCTCGCTGTAGCCGGCGAAGAAGCGGCACTCCACCACTTCCGCCAGCCGACCGTCCATTTCCGCCAGTCGCGCCAGCGCTTCGTCCACGTGCAGGATCTGGTCGTCGGATTCGGCCGCCACGCGCTCGGCCGCCGACATCGTGTCGGGCACCATGCCGCCGCCGCGCTTGAGCGCGAAGCGTTCGCGGGCCGCGTCCACCAGCACCTGGCGCATCGCCACCGCGGCCGCGCGCAGGAAATGTTCGCGGTCGTTCCAGCCTTCCACCTTGTGCAGCTTGAGGAAGGTTTCGCTGATCAGCGCGGTGGTCTGCAGGGTCGGCGCATTGCCCAGGCGCCAGCGCTCGCGGCTGGCCACCTGCTTGAGTTCGGAATACAGCGCCTGCACCAGCTCGCTGGAGGTTTCGCGTCGGGGCTCGGGGGCGCTCATGCGGCGCATTGTGGCCCAAGTCGGGCCGGCCGGCGAACGCGGGGCCGCTGGCTGCCGGGCCGCTGCCCGCGCCACAATCGGGCCATGACCGAGCCCTTCAAGAACCTGATCAATCCCGCGCTGGTGCGCGAGTGCGGCGCGCACCTGCGCCGGGCCTGGCCCGGTTTCGACCGCGCCACCTTCGAGCGCCGGGCCCTGGCCGGACTGGACGGGCTGGAGATGAAGGCGCGCGCGATGCATATCGCCGATGCGCTGGAGGTCACGCTGCCGGAGGACTTCGACCGCGCCGCGTCGGTGATCGAAGCCGCGCTGGCGCCGCCCGCCGTGGACGACTCGCTCGGCCTGCGCACCAGCGACGCCGGACTCGCGGGATGGATCGGCTGGCCGCTGGGCGAATACATCGCCCGGCGCGGCCTGGCCAGGCCCGAGCGCGGACTGCAGGCGCTGCATGCGCTCACGCAGCGCTTCACCGCGGAATTCGCAATCCGGCCCTATCTGGTGCAGCACTTCGCGCTGAGCCTGGCCACGCTGAGGCGCTGGCAAGACGATCCCAGCCCGCACGTGCGCCGGCTGGTCAGCGAAGGCAGCCGGCCGCGGCTGCCGTGGGGCCTGCGCATCCAGTCGCTGGTGGCCGATCCCTCGCCCACGCTGCCGCTGCTGCGCGCGCTGCAGGACGATCCCAGCGCCTACGTGCGGCGCAGCGTCGCCAACCACCTCAACGACATCGCCAAGGACCATCCCGGGGTGATCGCCGACTGGCTCGCCGAACACTTGCCCGACGCCGGCACGGAGCGGCGCGCGCTGCTGCGCCATGCCAGCCGCACCCTGGTGAAGCAGGGCGATGCGCGCGTGCTGAAGGCCTGGGGATTGGGCAAGGCGTTCAAGGGCAAGGTGGCGTTCACGCTGTCGCCGCGCCGCGTCGCGGTCGGCGGCAGCCTGGTGCTCGAGCTGAGCCTGACATCCAGCGCACGCGCCTCGCAGGCGCTGGCGATCGACTACATCGTGCACCACGTCAAGGCCAACGGAAGCACGTCGCCCAAGGTGTTCAAGGGCTGGCAGCGCACGCTGGCCCCGGGCGAAACCGTGCAGCTGCGCAAGACCCATTCGCTGCGCCCGATCACCACCCGCGTCTACCACGCCGGCCTGCACCGGGTGGACGTGCAGGTGAACGGCCAGTGCCTGGCCTCGGCCAGCTTCACGCTGCGCACCTGAGCCGCCCTCGCCCGGAATTCACCGGCGCTGGCTAGACTGCGCGCATGTCTCCGCTCAATGCCGCACTGCGCGCCTGGGTGCTGCGCGCCTTCCCGCGCGGCGAGAGCGGCATTGACTACGACCAGCCCGCCGGCGACCCCGGCCTGTTCGGCCCCGACAGCGCCACCTGGATCGTGCATGCGGATTTCCCCGGCATGCTCAGCGGCGGCCTGTGCGCGCTGATGCTGCAGACCCTGCAACCCGCGGCGCTGGCCGGGGTATGGGACCACTCCAACTTCCGCGAGGACCTGGTGGGCCGGCTGCGCCGCACCACCAACTTCGTCGCCGGCACCAGCTATGCCTCGCATGCGGAGGCCATGCGGCTGGTCGAACGCGTGCGCCGCATCCATGCGCGCGTGCAGGGCGTGACCGAAGCCGGCCAGCCCTATCGTGCCGACGATCCGGCGCTGCTGACCTGGGTGCACGTCACCGAGGCCTACGGCTTCCTGCAGGGCTACCGCCGCTACTGTGGCCCGGTGCCGGCGGCGGACGCGGACGCCTTCTACGACGAAACACGGGTGGTGGCGGAACTGCTCGGCGCGCGTGAGGTGCCGCGCAGCGAGGCTGCGGTGGCCGGCTACCTGCGCCAGGTGCAGCCGCAGCTGGCGTTTACCGAACGCTCGCGCACCGTGCTGGGCATCCTGGCCCAGCTGCGGCTGCCGGTGCCGCTGCCCGGTCTGTCTCGCGATGTCTTCCTGGGCGCCGGTGCGGCGCTGCTGCCGGAGTGGGCGAGCACGCTGCTGCAGCGCACGCCGGCGCAGAAGCGCCAGGCGCAGGTGGCGGCCGCAACCCTTCGCGCGCTGGCCCCGGTGTTCCGCGCCGCCTTGCGCGACGGACCGGCACAGCGCGCCTGCCTGCGCACCGGCCACGCGCCGGACTGGATCCGGCGTGGCTTCCCGCGCTGATCAGGCGCGAGCCGTCATGACGTCGGGTTCCTAGTCGGTTTCGAACGAATACGGGCCGGCCACCGGAACGTAGACCTCGCCCGTGGCGGCATAGCCTTCCGTCAGCTGCACCGCGCCGGCGTGGCGGTTGACGTTGCCCAGGCGCTGACCGGAGGGGGCCAGGTGCGCCAGGTAGGTGCGTGATTCACCCAGCACCGGCGGATCGGGTTCGCCCAGGAACTGCGGGCCCGGCATGGTGCCCATGCGGTCGGCATGCGCCTTGGCGGCGCGCGCGCGCTCGGTCAGGTCCACCGTGTAGTCGATGACGATCGTGCTGCCCACCTTCTGGCGGCCCGCGCTGCGGTCATCCACCACCACGGCCACCAGGGTGACGCGCCGCAGGCGGGCCTCGCCCTGGTTCCATTCGTGCACCACACGGCCGGTTTCGCGCAGCACCAGGTGGTCGGAGGCGACGTTGACGAAATGGTCGGGGTTGATCGCCGCCGACAGCGTCATTGGCAGGCACAGCAGCAGGAACCACAGCATCACGCGCTTCATGGACGGCCTCGCGGGCGGACGGGACCGCCACAGCATGCCCCGCCCCCCGGTCATGAACAATGCACGCGAACCGGCTAGGCTGGGCCGGCCCCCGCCGCCGGAGACCGCCATGCCCGCCGACCGCTATCGCCTCTATTCAGACGTGGATCTGGAACAGGTGGTGGACGACATGGCGCGCCAGGCCGCGCTGCTGCTGGACGCCACGCCCACCGTGCTGCTGGGCATGCTGCGCCGCGGCGCGCCCTTGGCCGACCGGCTGCATGCACGCCTGCGCGTGCACGCGCCCTGGGCCGACATCGAGCGGCTGGACCTGAAGGTCAAGCGTTACGCCGACAACCTGGAGCTGCTGCACCCCAGCACGCACCTGGAAGCGCCGACGGGGGCCAACCTGCTCAACCGCCGCGTGATCGTGGTGGACGACGTGCTGTACCAGGGTTATTCCCTGATGCGCGTGTTCGAATGGCTGGCCACGCAGAGGCCGGCTGCCGTGCATGCCGCGGTGCTGGTGGACCGGCAGCGGCACCGCATGCCGGTGCGCGCCGACATCGTGGGACTGACGCTGAAGATCGCGCCCGACGACGTGATCGAGTGCAACGTGCCGCCGTACGAAGCCGGGTTTGCCGTGGACCTGTGGCGGCCGGCTGACAGCACGCCGGCCTAGGCGTTCACACGGCGCAGCCCGGGGCCTCGCCTAGCATCGGGGCTGGTTCCGGAGACCCGCCATGAGCACTGAATCCTTTGCCCGACGCCATCCCGTGACCGCACTGCTGCTGTGCGTGCTGATGGTGGCCGCCATCGCCAGCCTGGGCGCGATCGCGCCCCCGGGCGAGTGGTATGCGGGGCTCGAGAAGCCCTCGTTCAATCCGCCCAACTGGGTGTTCGGCCCCGCGTGGACCGTGCTTTACCTGATGATCGCGCTGGCCACCTGGCTGCTCTGGCGGGCGCCCGCCGGTCCGGCGCGTACGCGCGCGCTGCGGCTCAACGCGGCGCAGCTGGTGCTCAACGCGGCCTGGACGCCGGTGTTCTTCGGCCTGCAGCAGCTGGGCCTGGCCTTCGCGATCATCGTGGTGCTGTGGCTGCTGATCGCCGCGACGATCTGGGCCGCCTGGCCCGTGCGCCGCGCCGCGGCGCTGCTGTTGCTGCCCTACCTGGCGTGGGTGGGCTTTGCCTCGGTGCTAAACGGCAGCATCTGGTGGCTCAACTGAGGGCCGGCGCCGCGATACGGGCCTGAGACCCGCGCCGCGTCACGCCACGCGCGCACCCGCGGTGGCATCCACCTGCCGCGCGAACTCGCGGTCGAAGGCCATTTCCAGCAGCGCATGCGTGCCGCGCAGCGCGGCCACCACCTCGGCGGCCCACAGGTAGTACTGGTCGAGGCGCTCCACCGACCAGTTGGCCGGCGGGGCGCTGGCCAGGTCGCGCAGGTTGGCGGTCTTGTCGGCCAGCTTGATCAGGCGCGCACCGTAGGGCAGCCGCGCCGCGTGTTCGACCTGGGCCTTCTTGCGGTCGGCCTTGGGCAGGGTCTTGTCGTCGGTCACCGCTTCCACCAGGGCCAGCACCGCGGGGCCGAACTGGTCGCGGATCTCGGCGCGGCGCAGCGCCAGGTGCATCTGGCCCGGACCGCTGCAGTCTTCCATCACGTCGTGCAGCACGGCCGCGACCAGCACGTCCTCGTCGGTGATGCCGGCTTCGACGGTGAGGATGTGCAGCAGCGCAATCGGATGGTTGATGTAGGGGCTGGCGTCGGCATCCTTGCGCCGCTGGCGGCTGTGCTGGCCGGCGGCGTAGTGCAGGGCGCGGGCGAGGCGGGCGTGCGGGCTGGGCGTCATCCGTGGCTCCTGTGTCTCAAGGTACAAACGATGGCAGGGGCGGGTCTCGGACATTGAGACTCCGCCCGCAGTCCTGACATCGGCGTGAAGACCGGCCTCGGGGTGCCTCCCGGCCGCCGGCACCGAAGTTCCGGCGCCGCGCGACGGCGGCCGACCGGATCAGGCGTCGTCGGCGCGCAGCAGCGTCGCGCCGTGCGTTTCCATCTGTGCGTGCACGGCCGCATGCATTTCGGGCAGGGCGTCCACCACCAGCAAGATGCGGCCGGCCTCGACTTCGTCATGGAACTGGCGGCGCACCTCATCGCTGGCGGTGTCGCCCGCGAGCGCCGGGATCCAGCTGCCGAAGGTGTTGCCGATCATGGTCAGCAGGCTGGCGCCGGCGATGCTGACGCCCAGCGTGGGCACGGTGACGGCGCTGAGGCCCGCGATCAGGCCGGTGAGCTGGCCGTGCGGCTCGGGCTCGGGCGCATCGGGGTCGATGCGCAGCTCGATGTCGTGGCGGGCCACCACGGCCAGGTCGGCGTCGGCCACGCCGCAGGCGCGCGCGGCCTCCATCGCATTGGTCAGTCGGGGCAGGTCGGTGAGGGCATACACTCGGCGGCTTTTCATGGCGCGGGGGCTCCGGGGGCAGGGCGCGAGTAGAGGTCGATGATCGCCTCCACCGCGTCGTGGCAGACGCGACAGAATGCCTCGCTGCGGCTGAACATCAGGCACTGCATCTGCGGACGGTAATAGCCGGTGGCCTGGTAGTTGGCGCCTTCGAACGCGCCGATGGCGTGCCGGTGCGGCTGCCCGGCGAACAGCTGCTCCACGTGTGCCTGCTCGGCGGCGAACAGCGCGCTCATCTCGGCTTCGGGGCGGCCTTCGGCCCGCAGCCGGGCGCGGCGGGCCTGGTTGTCGCGCTGGAAGCTTTCGAAGTCGGCCTTGGGCCAGGGCGTGGGCAGCGGTGTCACCGGGCTGGCCAGGTGCCGCCACTTCAGCTGCGCGGGATCGGCCAGCGCGGTGACGTTCGGCTCCCAGGGTTCGGGCCGCGTGGCGCCGGCGGCGTAGGCCACGGGCGAGGTGTAGTACTCGTCGGCCAGGCCCGCGAAGTGGTGGCCGAATTCGTGCACGAACAGGTAGTCGGCCCAGTCGCTGGACGCCGCCGCGGTGCTGTACTGGCCGAAGATGCCGCCACCACCATAGGTCGGGCTGTTGAACAGGATCTGCACTACGTCGTAGGGCGCGTGCTGGGCCAGTTCGCGCCAGGCGCGGTTGTCCAGCGTCAGCGCATAGCGCTCGCTTCCGAAGATGTCGTAGCGCAGGCCCAGCGCGCTGGCGCGATGGGTGCCGGTGGACGGCCGGCTGACGCCGGACACCGGCACGGGCACGGTGAGCGCCCAGACGTTGAAGTCGTCGGCGCGCTCCTTGAACGGCGACACGGTGAACAGGTGGGCCGTGAGCCGGCGCGCGTCGGCTTCGAACTTGTCCAGCTCATCGGCGGCATAGCCATCGCCCAGGATCAGCAGGTCCACCTTGTCGGCCGGCTCGCCGCGGCGATGGATCGCCAGTGGCCGGGCCGGCGCGGCGGGCACGACGCGCTCGACGTCCAGCGCCGCCGGATCCACGTCCACCGACCACACGGGGGCGAAGCCCTGGTCGGGCCGGCGCGCGTGGATGCGCAGCTGCACCGGCGCATCGGGCATCGGGAAGCGCAGCGATTCCTGGAAGCTGCGCTGCTGCGTGTGCGCCTGCTGCGTGGTCTGCCACTCGCCGAACACCGTGCTGTAGCCGCGCGAGTACAGCACCTTGCCGGTGGCGGCATCCACCACGTCGAAGCGGTTGACGCCACGGTTGCTGTCGTCGATGGGCCGCGCCGGATTGCCCGGCCAGGGCAACGGCTCCACCACCACCCGCTCCAGCGCGAAGTGTTCCGTGCGGGCGTCGCCGGAATGCTGGATGTCCACGCGCAGGGTGGCCGGTGCCGTGGCCGCCCCTGCGCCGGCGCTTGCCAAGGCCATCGCCAGGACGGCGCTGAACCTAATGCCGATGTGCATCGCCCGCTCTCCGATGAGTCCGGCCGGCAGTCTCGCATGCCCGCTCACGCCCTCAAAAACAACGGCGGCCGGATCCGAAGATCCGACCGCCGGCGCCCACTCTGACGTGGATGACGCTATTGGACTTGCGGTTACTGCTGCACGACCAGCTGGTCGGCCACCACGGACTTCACGCCCTTGGTCGCCGTGGCGATCTTGATCGCCGCCTCGCGTGCGGCGGCCGACTGGGCGGTGCCCGTCAGCGTGACCACGTTGCCCTGGGTATCGACATTGATCTGGGTGCCCTTGACCGCGGTGTCGGCCAGCAGCTGCGCCTTCACCTTGCTGGTGATCCAGGCGTCGTCGATGCCGTCGCCGGATTCATCCATCGCTTCGCGCACTTCGCCCGAGGCGGTGGCGGTGTTGGCGTCCTGGCGGGCTTCGCTGCCGGCCTCGGCCACGATCAGCTCGTTCTTGATCAGCACCACGCCGTCCACTTCACCGGCCAGTTCCTGGGCGGCCATCTTGGCGGCCTGGGTGTCGGCGCCGCCGGTCATGGTGACCACGCCCTTGACGGTGTCCACGTTCACGTCGAAGCCCTTGGTGCGCTCGTCGGCGAGCAGCTTGGACTTCACCGAAGCGGTGATGGAGGCATCGTCGACCACCTGGCCGGCGGTGCGCTCGGCCGGGGCCGTGGTGTCCTGGGCGTGCACGGCGCTGACGCCGAGGGTGAGGGCGACGGCGGTGGCAAGCAGGGAAGCCTTGAACTTGTTCATGGGTTGCTCCTAGGTCTTGTTTTGGGGGGAGGCCGCGGGGGCGGCCTGCGGTCCTGGGGACCGGCGCCCGGGGTCATCAGCACGTCCCCTTGAGCGTGGCGGCAGGTTGCGGGCGGCCTTCACAACGAAAACTGAAGCGAATGTTTGGCTGGCGTGAGCAGGACCCGGCGTTATCGGTTTTTCCTTAGCAGAATCAAATGCTTTACGAAGCTGAACGGAAGCGGATCGACCGCTTTCCGGGGCTTGGTCGCGCACTCACAGGCTCCACATATGTAGTACGATGGCATTGAACTCCACCTCGGGAGACACCGCATGTCCGTCAAGACCGCCCCCGCCCCGCCCCCGCTGGACGACCTGGCTGGCCCGGCGCTGCGGGCCTTCTTCCGCATCGCCGCCGCCTGGGGCCTCAAGAGTGCCGAGGCACGACGCCTGCTGGGCGACCCGCCCGAATCCACGTTCTACAAGTGGAAGAAACAGCAGGACGGCGCGCCGGGCCGCGACGTGATCGAGCGCATCAGCTACCTGCTGGGCATCTTCAAGGCGCTGGAGCTGCTGTTCCCCGACCCGGCCCGGGCCGACGCCTGGATCCGCCGGCCGAATGCTGCCGCGCCCTTCGGCGGTGGCTCCGCGCTGGATCGCATGCTGTCGGGCAACGTGGCCGACCTCTACGTGGTGCGCAGCTACCTGGACGCGCAGCGCGGATGGCAGTGAACAAACCGCCGCGGCGCACGCTGGTGCGCTGGCCGGAGGCCTGGCGCATCGTGCCCAGCCGCTTCCCGCCGCGCGGCGTGTTCGACCGCATCGCCTCGCCCGACGACCTCGAGGCGCTGTACGCGATCGAGGCCATGACCAATGCACGCCTGCGCCAGGAACTGGGGCAGCTCGACCTGGTGCCCCGCGAACGTCGCATCAGCGGCCCCGGCACGCAGCCGGTAATGGCGGCCTTCACCCACCTCAATCCCGACGGCAGCCGCTTCAGCGACGGCAGCTACGGCGTTTTCTACGCCGCGCGCACGCTGGACACCGCCATCGCGGAAACCATGTACCACCGCGGCCGGTTCATGGCGGCCACGCGCGAACCGGCCATGAAGCTGGACATGCGCTGCTACCGCACGTCCATCGAAGGCCGCCTGCACGACCTGCGCAAGGGCTGGGCCGCCATGCTGCGCCCGGATGACTACCGCGCGCCCCAGGCGCTGGCGCGCGAGCTGCGGGCAGCGGGCTCGGACGGCGTGGTCTACCCCAGCGTCCGACATGCGGGCGGCGAGTGCGTGGGCGTGTTCTTTCCCGACCTGGTCAAGCCCTGCGTGCAGGCCCAGCACCTGATCTACAGCTGGGACGGCGAGCGCATGCAGGCCGAGTACGCCGTGGCCACGCTGCACAAGGCGCCCTGAGTCGGCAGCTACCGGGTGCTGAAACTCACCGCGTGGCGCTGTCCGTGCACCAGGGGTTCGAGCTGGTAGCGGCCGTGTACCGCCAGCACGCGGTCGAAGATGGCCGGCAGCGGCTGCATCGGCGGCAGGTGCTGGGCGTAGGGCGAATAGTCGATGTCCACCCGCAGCTGCACGTCCTGCTGCTGCGGCGACGCCGGCAGCGGCTGAACCTCCAGACGCAGCGCGAAATGCCGCACCATGTCCAGCCGCACCGCCTCGCGCACCGCGGCCTGGCACATGCGGTACACCGCGGTGCGGGCGTCATCGTCCAGGGCATCCACGCCGCCGCTGAACTGCACCTCGAAGCCTACCCCGGCGTCTTCCAGCATCTCGCGCAGCGGGCCGTTTTCCAGCGCGTGGCGCAGGCCATGGCTGTCGAGCATCGGGGGCCGCAGCTGGCGCAGCGCGCGCCGCAGGCTGTCCTGGATCTCGCGCACCTGTTCGCGCAGCGATTCCAGGAAACGCGTGCCCTGCTCGTCGCGCACGTCGCGGAAGGCCAGGCTGATGCGGGTGCCCAGCGCGTGGATCGCGTGGCCCAGTTCGTAGTCGAGCTCGTTGGCCAGTTCGCGCTGGCCCTGCTCTTCGATGCGCACCAGCCGCTGGGTCACGTGCCGAAGTTCGTCGGCCAGCGCGGCCAGCTCGTCGTTCTTCGCGGCCAGCTCCTGGTGCCGCAGCGCCAGCGCCTCGTGGCTCAGGCGCAGCGCGGTGCTGGCCGCGCCCAGCACCAGCGCGCCCGCGCCCACCACGGCCAGCACCAGCTGCAGCATGGTGACGCTGACGGTCAACAGCCCGCCCTGCACCAGCGCCTGGATCACCACGCCCACCGCCGCCGTGCCCAGCGCCGCGCCTTCCCAGCCGTGGCGGAAGCCGAGGAAGAACAGCGGCGCGAACGCCAGCAGCAGCACGTACACCGCCAGCCCGACGTAGGCCTGCAGCAGCAGGAACACGCACAGCGCGCCCACCAGCACCAGGCCCAGGTCGCGCCAGAAGCCGCTGCGACGGCGCGCATACAGGCAGTGCAGCATCGCGATCAGCAGCGGCGCCAGCACCAGCTGGCCGATCAGGTCGCCGTACATGAAGGCGAACATGCTGGCCAGCGTATCGGCCGTGCTCATCGGCACCGTGACCAGGAACATCCACAACAGCGGCGACACGCCGGCCGCACCCAGCAGGCCCGCCACCAGAAACACCAGCATGCGGGTCGGGCCTTCGAAGATCGGCGCCGGCAGCGGCCCGCGGATCACGAACACCACCGCGGCATAGATCAGCCAGGGCGCCACGCACACCGCCAGGAAGGTGGTGGTGAACAGGCCGTAGCCCAGGATCAGCGACTTGGTGGCCTGCGCACCCACCTCCGACGCGGCCAGCCAGCCCCAGCGCCGGGTGGGGGTCAGCCACAGCAGGGCCAGGCGCAGGCCCGCGGGCAGGAACCACAGCTGGGCCGAGAGCTGCTCGAAGGCCAGCCAGGCCAGCAGGGCCACCAGGGCCACGACCGCCCAGCGCAGATTCCGCCCGGGGGCGGAGTCCTGCAGCAGCGCCAGCGGTTGCCAAACCATGCCTTTCCCCTGGGGCCGGCCAGCCCGCTGCCAGCATGCTACTTCCGGCACCCGGGAAGGAAGAGGGGACATCGCGCCTTCCGTGCGCCGCCCGCGGCCGATATAATCGCGGCCTTCAGCCTAGGGCCCCGGCCCGCCGTCCAGGTACGACAGTGCGCAACCACGATCTGGTCTTCCTCAAGCATTTCTCCATGGTCATCGCCATCCTGGTGGGCATCACGCTCGCCCTGATCGCGCTGGGCCTGTACGTCAACAGCCAGCAGGAGCCGGAACCCAATCCGGTGGCCCAGGCCGCCACCCAGCAGCGCATCCGCCCGGTGGGCGGGGTGTATGCCGGCTCCACCGGCGCCGCCGCCCAGGCCGCGGCCAAGGCCGCCGCCGCGCAGGCCGCGGCGGGCCAGGTCGCCTACGACGGCACCCTGGACGGTTCGGTCATCTACGCCAACCTCTGCGGGGCCTGCCACACCTCCGGTGCCGGCGGCGCGCCCAAGCTCGAGAAGGCCGCCTGGGCCGCGCGCATCGCCCAGGGCGCCGACGTCATGCACAAGCACGCCATCGAGGGTTACCAGGGCGCCGCGGGCCTGATGCCGGCCAAGGGCGGCAACCCGTCCCTGACGGACGAGCAGGTGATCGCCACCGTCGACTGGATGGTCGCCAACCTCAAGTAAGCTGGGCCTCTCGCCCGCACGTCGCGCCGCCTCCGGGCGGCGTTTTCGTTTCTACGGAGTGCCATCGCATGCGTCCCACCCTGCTGCTCGCCGCCTCGCTGCTCACCACCGCCTGCGCGGCCAGGCCGGATCGCGCCGCTGCCGACGCGGCACCCTCGCTCACGGCCATCGGCACCCTTCAGGGCCGGGCCGACCGCAGTCCGCTCGAGGGCCAGGAGGTCACGGTCGAAGGCATCGTCACCGGCAACTTCGTGGCGGGGCTGGGCGGCTGGTTCCTGCAGTCCGCGCAGGACGACGGCGATCCGGCCACCTCCGAGGGTCTGTTCGTCGCGTCCACGGACAGCGCGGACGCCGCGCTGTCGTCGGGTCAGCGCGTGCGCGTGACCGGCGTGGTCACCGAACTCGATCAGGGTGGCTCGCGCCTCACCGCGCTGCAGTCCGCCCGCACCACCGTGCTGGGCACCGCGCCGGTGCCGCAGGCCCGGCTGCCGCAGGCGCCCGGGGACTGGGAGCGCTGGGAAGGCATGGCCGTGGCCATCGAAGCGCCGCTGACCGTGACCGGCAACGACGGCCTGGCGCGCTTCGGCGAACTGTCGGTGTCCTTCGGTGGCCGCCTGTTCGCACCGACCGAACGCGCTGCACCGGGCCCGGCGGCGCAGGCCATCGCGGCCGACAATGCGCGCCTGGCCCTGCGGCTGGACGATGGCCAGTCCGCGCAGAACCCGGCCCGCATCGCCTACCTGCCTGCGCCGTGGAATGACGCCGCGCCGCTGCGCACCGGCAGCGTGGTGCAGGGCGTGGTGGGTGTGGTGGACGAGCGTTACGGCAGCCACCGTCTGCAGCTGACGCAGCCGCTGGCGGGGATCACGCAGGCGGCGCGCCCGCCGGCGCCGACCGTGCCCGGCAATCGCCGCATCGCCGGCTTCAACGTGCTCAACCTGTTCAATGGCGATGGCGCCGGCGGGGGCTTCCCGACCGAGCGCGGCGCGGCCAGCGCCGAGGCCTACGCGCGGCAGCAGGCCAAGCTGGTGGCCGTGGTGACCGCGCTGGATCCCGACCTGGCGGCGCTGATGGAGCTGGAGAACGACGGTTACGGACCGCGTTCGTCGATCGCGCAATTCGTCGCCGCGCTCAATGCCGCGGGGCCGCACCGTGACTGGCGCTTCGTGGACAGCGGCGAAGGTCCGGGCAGCAATCCCATCCGCGTCGGCATCGTCTATCGCAGCTCGCGGTTCCAGACCGTGGGCAAGGCGGTCACGGTTGCCGACGGTCCTTTCCTCGACCGCAGCCGCGCGCCCCTGGTGCAGGCCTTCCGCGCCGGCCGCGGGCCGGTGTTCGTGGTCGCGGCCAACCACTTCAAGTCCAAGGGCGGCTGCGGCGAAGCCACCGGCGGCGATGCCGATGCCCGCGACGGCCAGGCCTGCTACAACGCCACGCGCCTGGAATCGGCCCGGCGGCTGCACGACTTCCTGGCCACCGATCCCACCGGCACGCGCCCCGCCGGACACCTGGTGATCGGCGACCTCAACGCGCACGCCCAGGAAGACCCGCTGCGCCTGCTGCGCGAGCGCGGCTGGCGCGACGCCTTCGAAGGCGCCCAGGCGCCGTATTCCTACGTCTGGGCCGGCCTGTCGGCGCGCCTGGACCATGCCCTGCTCGATGCCGGCCTGGCCGCGCGCCTGCGCGGGGCGGTGGAATGGCACAACAATGCCGACGAGTCCGAGCGCTTCGACTACCGCGCCCCGGCCAACGGCCCGGCACACGCCTACCGCGCCTCCGACCACGACCCAATGCTGCTGGGTCTCGACCTGGCCGACTAAGGGCTATCATCGCCGCCATGGACGCGCTCCCCGACTTCCCCGTCGAATCCGGCCCGCTGCGCCTGCCGGGTCCGGCGGGCGCGCTGGAGCTGATGATCGACCTGCCCGAACCGGGCACCGAGCGTGCCGGCGTGGCCGTGATCTGCCACCCCAATCCGCCCGACGGCGGCACGCTGCACAACAAGGTCGTCACCATGACCGCCCGTGCCCTGAGCGAACTGGGCCTGGCCGCGGTGCGCTTCAACTTCCGCGGCGTCGGCCAGTCCGAAGGCAGCTTCGACAACGGCCGCGGCGAAACCCTGGACCTGCTGGCGGTCACCGACTGGGTGCGCAAGGTGCGTCCGGCCGACCAGCTGTGGCTGGCGGGCTTTTCCTTCGGCAGCTGGGTGGCGCTGCAGGGCGCGCGCCACCTGCCGGTGAAGCAGATGATCTCGATCGCGCCGCCGGTGGGCCTGCGCCCCTTCGCCGGCGTGCTGCCGCCGTCCTGCCCCTGGCTGGTGGTGATGGGCGAGGCAGACGACCTGGTGGATCCGCAGGCGGTGTACGCCTGGATCGATACGCTCAAGGACAAGCCCACCCTGGTGCGCATGCCCGACACCGGACATTTTTTCCACCGGCGGCTGATGGACCTGCGCGGCGCGATCAAGAACGGCGTGCGCAAGAACCTGCCGCCGCCGCGCCATGGCTGAACCGACGTCGGCCCTGCCGCCGTCGGCCATCTACGGCAACGGCGTCACCACCCGCCGCTGGCAGCGCGACCCGGCGCAGCAGCGCGCTCTGGCCGAGCTCGACCGCATCCACCGCCAGGTGCCCGCGCGGCTGGAGAAGCCGCTGTTCCAGCGCTGGCTCTGGCGCCTGCTGCCGCCCGCGCCCGTGCGCGGCGTGTACCTGTGGGGCGGCGTGGGCCGCGGCAAGACCTTCCTCAACGACCTGCTGTTCGAACAGCTGGGCGACCTGCCGCGCCGGCGCTGGCACTTCCACCGCTTCATGGTCGAGGTGCATGCGCGGCTGCAGGCGCTGCCCGAAGGCGCCTCCGACACCGTGGCCCTGGTGGCCGACGCGCTGGCCGACGAGATGCGGCTGCTGGTGCTCGACGAGTTCATCGTCAGCGACATCGCCGACGCGATGATCCTGGGCCGGCTGCTGGAGCGCCTGTTCGCGCGCGGCGTGGTGCTGGTCACCACTTCCAACACCGAGCCGAAGAACCTGTACAAGGACGGCCTGCAGCGCGTGCGCTTCCTGCCCGCGATCGCGCTGATCGAAAAGCACTGCGCCGTCGTGCACCTGCAGAGCGACCAGGACTACCGGCTGCGCCAGCTCACGCGCGCGCCCAACTACCTCACGCCCCTGGGTCCCTGCGCCGAGCAGGGCCTGGCGGAGCACTTCGCGCGCCTGGCCGCCGACTGCCCGCGCGACCACGCGCCGCTGGTGATCAACGGCCGCGAAATCCCGGTGCGGGCGATGGCCGAGGGCATCGCCTGGTTCGATTTCGCCGGGCTGTGCGAAGGACCGCGCGCCGCGCCCGACTACGTCGAGGTGGCGCGCGATTTCCACACGGTGCTGCTGTCGGACGTGCCGGTGTTCGACGCGCGCCAGGACAACGCGGCCCGGCGCTTCGTGCACCTGGTGGACGAACTGTACGACCGCAACGTGAACCTGCTGCTCAGCGCGGCGGCCGAGCCCGCGGCGCTGTACGCGGGCGAAAAGTTGCGCGCCGAATTCGAGCGAACGACCTCGCGGCTGATCGAGATGCGCAGCGCCGAGTACCTGGCGCGCGAGCACAAGCCGTGAGGCGGGCCGCGCCCTGGCTGGCCGCGGGGCTGGGCCTGGGGCTGACGCTGCTGGCGTTCTGGCCCGGCTACCTGAGCTGGGATTCGGCCTATCAGTGGTGGCAGGCACGCAGCGGCCAGATCGACCCGACCCACCCGCCGGTGATGGTGCGTCTGTGGCAGCTGTCGCGCATGGCCATGCCCGATCCCGGCGGCATGCTGCTGCTGCAGGCGACGCTGTGGTGGGGCGCGCTGGCGCTCTTCGCCGATGCACTGGGCGGATCGGCAACGCGACGCGCGGGCACGGTGCTGCTGACCGGGCTGTGGCCGCCGCTGCTGGGCCTGCTGCCGCACCTGTGGAAGGACGTGTGGCTGATGGCGCTGTTCGCGCTGGCGGTGGCCTGCCTGGTGCAGGACCTGCGCACGCCGCGGCGCGCGTGGCGGGTCGCGGCGCTGTCGGCGCTGGCGCTGGCCTGCGCCTTCCGCTTCAACGCGCTGCCCGGCGCTCTGCCGCTGCTGGCCTGGATCGCGTGGCGCCAGTGGCCGCGGCGCAAGGTTGGCGCGGCGGTGGCCACGCTGGCGATGGCCGCCGTGATGCAGGTCTTCTCGACCGCCGTGAACCATGTGCCCGGCGGCCGCGACGTACCCGTGTGGCCCAGCGTGGCGATGTGGGACCTCGCGGCGGTGTCGATCGCGGAGGACCGGCTGCTGTTTCCGCCCGACTGGGTGGATCCCGGCCTGACCGTGGACGACCTTCGGCGCGACTTCGTCGAATACGTGAACGTGCCGAGTTTCGCCAGCGGGCAGCTGCGGCTGAACTATTACTACGACTACACGCCGGCGCAGTTCGCCGCGCTGCGCGCGGCCTGGCTGTCGCTGCCGCGCGAACACGGCGCGGCCTACGCGGCGCATCGGGCGCGGGTGTCGCAATACCTGCTGGGCCTGCGCCAGGCGGAGCAGCCCGACTACCTGGTGCTGCAGCCAGGCGTGATCGCATACAAGGACAACCCCGCGCTGGCGCGACCCGAGGGCCGCGTGCACGGCGCCGTGCAGTCCGTGCTGGACCGGCTGGTGGATGCCCCCGTGTTCGCGCCCTGGCTGTATCTGCTGGCAGCGCTGGCACTGCTGGCCTGGCACGCGATACGCCGCCCGCCGGGCGGACCGCGTGCGCTGGCCACGATGGTCGCCGGTTCCAGCCTGGCGCTGGCGCTGCCGCTGCTGCTGCTGTCGCCCAGCTCCGACTTCCGCTACCTGGGCTGGTGCGTGCTGGCGGCGTGGCTGGCCGGCTGGCTCTACTGGCCGCCGGAGAACCGCAGCCCGACGCCCGGCTCGGTGTGGAGGTAGCGCGGGGCCGCGGCATCCTCGCCCAGTTTCGCGCGCAGCTTGGCCACCAGGATGCGCAGGTAGTGCGTGTCCTCGACGTGCGTCGGACCCCAGAGTTCGCGCAGCAGCTGCGGCTGCGTGACCACGCGGCCCGCGTGCCCCAGCAGGTGCACCAGCAGCGCCCATTCCTTCCGGCTCAGGGTCACCGGCTGTCCGTCCAGCTTCACCTGGCGCAGCGCCACGTCGATGCGAAGGTGGCCGTCATCGAACACCGCATTGCGCTCGGCCTCCGGCCGCAGCCGCAGCAGCGCCCGCAGCCGGGCCGACAGCTCCTGCACGCCGAAGGGCTTGGTGACGTAGTCGTTGGCGCCGGCATCCAGCGCCGCCACTTTCTGCGCCTCCGCATCGCGCACCGACAATACGATCACGGGTACCGACGACCAGCTGCGCAGGTCCTGCAGCACTTCGATGCCGTCCAGGTCGGGCAGGCCCAGGTCCAGCACCACCAGGTCGGCGCCGCGCGTGGCCAGGGTCTGCAGGCCTTCGCGGCCGGTCGCGGCCTCGAGCACGTCGTGGCCCTGGGCGCGCAGGCTGATCGCCAGGAAGCGGCGGATCTGCGGCTCGTCGTCGATCACCAGGATGCGCGCGCCGGCGGCGTCGGCCATCTTCACTCGTCCCGCGGCCGCCCCGACGGCGGCTCGATCAGGGGCAGGGTAATGCGGATCGTCGTGCCGACGCCATCGCGGCCGGGCAAGGCTTCCACCACGCCGCCATGCGCGCCCATCATGCCCTGGCAGATCGCCAGGCCCAGGCCGGTGCCCTGCGCGCCGCGGTCGCCGCGCTCGACGCTGTAGAACATGTCGAACACGCGCCGGCGCTCGTCTTCGGGAATGCCGGGGCCGCGGTCGCTGACATCGATGCGCAGTTGGCCTTCGACCAGTCCGGCTTCCAGCACCACGGCCGCGCCGGCCGGCGAGAACTTGGCGGCATTCTCGAGGATGTTGAACAGCCCCTGCTCCACCAGCGCCGGATGCACGTACAGCAGCGGCAGGCCCGGCGCGAGCCGGGTCTCGACGAGGGTGCCGGGCACCAGCTTGCGCAGCCGCGTGATGGCCGAGCCGGCGATTTCATCCAGGCCGATCCATTCGCGCTTGAGCTGCAGCGTGCCGTGGCCCAGGCGCGTCATGTCCAGCAGGTTCTGGATGTAGCGGTCCAGGCGCTGGCCTTCGCTCAGGATGCCTTCGGCCAGCGTGCGCTGGTCCTCGGCGGAGAGCCGGTCGCGGTACGCGCTCAGGCTTTCGGCGCTGCCGATGATCGAGGACAGCGGCGAGCGCAGGTCGTGCGACACCGACGACAGCAGCGCGGCGCGCAGGCGCTCGGTTTCGCCCGTCACGCGCGCGGTTTCCAGCGCGTCCACCAGGCGCGTGCGGGCCATCGCCTGGGCCAGGTCCTGCACCATCGCCTGCGCCAGGCTGGAGACCTCGGGGGCCAGCTGTTTCACCGTGGCGTCGGGGCGCAGCGCCACCACGCCCAGGCCACGATCGCCCTGCGCCAGCGGCAGACACCACCAGCCGGCGCCGTTGAGCGTGTCGGTGTAGCGGCCCGCGGGCTGCAGGTGCTGCAGGCACCAGTCGGCGGCGGCGGCGGCCGAGACGTCCAGGGTGGCGCCGCCCGGTTCGGCGGCTACCGGGGCCAGGCCGCGGCCTTCGGCAGCCACCAGCACCACCACCTCGGCCGACAGTGCGGCCCGCAGCTGTCGCGTCGCCGCGCGGTGCACTTCGCCTTCGTCGGCGGCCGTGGCCAGCTGCTGGCCCAGGACCTGCAGCGCCTCGGTGCGGGCATTGGCGGCGCGCAGCATCAGCACCTGGCTGCGCAGCCGGTTTGCCAGCCGCCCGCAGATCAGGGCCACCACCAGGAACACCGCCACCGTCACCACGCCCTGCCCCGCGGCGATGTCGAAGGTGTAGCGCGGCTCGATGAAGAAGAAGTTGTAGGCCAGGAAACACAGCAGGGCCGCGTAGGCGGCCACGCCCATGCGCGCGCGCACCGCGACCCACATCACCGCCGGGATGAACACCAGCGACAGCTCTTCCAGCGACAGCAGCCGCTCGGCCAGCGCGGCCACCGCCACCGACAGGGCCACGGCCAGCGTGGCCAGGGCGAATTCGCGACCGCTGCCCGGCCCCGGCGATTCGATCTGGCGGCGCGCGCGCGCGCGCGCATACGGCGTATTGATGATGGTGAGTTCGAAGTGGGCCCCGCGCTGCAGCAGCTGCTGGGTCAGCGTGCGGTTGAACATGCGCGCCAGCCGGCGCTCGCGGGTGCGGGCGATCACGATGGTGGACACCGCGTGCTGGCTGGCCCAGGCGATCAGTTCGCCCACCACGGACGTGCCGCGCAGCGTGGCCACGTCGCCGCCCAGCCGCCGCGCCAGCGCGAAGCACTGCTCGACCATGCGCTGGCGCGCGTCGTCGCCGCCGCCGGTGTCCACGTAGGCCACGGTCCACGGCGCCTGCCGGCGTTCGGCCAGCTTGCGGGCGGCGCGCACCAGGTATTCGCTGTTGTCGAAGCCATCGATGGCCACCAGCACGCGCCGACGGATCGGCACCGGGCCGGTGCCGCGCGCGGCCAGGTGTTCGCGCAGGTCGGCGTCCACCCGGTCGGCGACCTGCTGAACGGCCAGCTCGCGCAGTGCCGTCAGGTTGGAGGCGGAGAAATACGACTGCAGCGCCGACGCCGCCTGATCGGCGCGATAGACCTTGCCCTGCTGCAGGCGCTCGATCAGCTCGCGCGGCGGCAGGTCGATCAGCACCAGGTCGCGGGCGCGGTCGAGGAAGGCATCGGGCACCGTTTCGCGCACACGCACCCCGGTCAGCTGGCGCACCAGGTCGTTGAGCGACTCCAGGTGCTGGATGTTGACCGTGGTGTAGACGTCGATGCCGGCGTCGAGCAGTTCCTCGATGTCCTGGTAGCGGCGCTCGTGGCGGCCGCCCGGCGCGTTCTGGTGCGCGAGTTCGTCCACCAGCGCGACCTTGGGCTTGCGTGCCAGCAGCGCGTCGAGGTCGAGCTCTTCGAGCGTGCGGTCCCTGTAGTCCACGCGGCGGCGCGGCAGCACGTCCAGGCCCTGCACCAGGGCCTGGGTTTCGGCGCGGCCGTGGGTTTCCACCAGGCCCACCACCACGTCCACGCCCTGCCGCGCCAGCTCGCGCGCGGCATTGAGCATGGCGTAGGTCTTGCCGACGCCGGGCGCGGCGCCCAGGAACACCTTCAGCTGCCCGCCGCGCTCGCGCTGCAGCGGTCCCAGCAGCGCATCCGCCTGGGCCGAGCGGTCGGTGGGCATGGTGTCAGGGCGCCATTGCGTCGAGGGCCAGGTTCAATTCCAGCACATTCACGCGCGACTGTCCGAACACGCCGAAGGTGGGCGCCAGCGTGTGCGCCTGCACCGTGGCCTGGACGACTTCGACTGGGAGGCCCCGGGCGCGCGCGACACGGGCCACCTGCAGCTGCGTGGCCGCCGGGCTCAGGTGCGGGTCCAGGCCCGAGCCCGATGCCGTGACCAGGTCGGCGGGAATGTCGCGGGCCGGCACGCCTTCGCGCGCGGCGATCTCCGCGGAGGTCGCCACCATGCGTTCACGCAGCGCCGGATTGCCCGGCGCCAGGTTGCTGCCGCCGGCGGCAATGGGCTTGTAGCCGACCGCCGACGGTCGCGGCTGGAAATACCCGTCGCCAACGAAGGGCTGCGCGACCAGGCGCGAACCGACCACCACGCCGTCGCGCTCGATCAGGCTGCCGCGCGCCTGTTCGGGAAACAGGGCCTGGCCGGCGAGCGTGGCGAGCGCCGGATACAGCAGGCCGGCGCCGAGCACGCCGACCGCGGCAAACCGAAGCCAGGCCAGCGTACTGCCGCCGCGCGAATCAAGAATGTTGTCGTTTTCCATCTCAGGCTCCAAAGGCCGCGACCAGCACGAGGTCGATGAGCTTGATGCCGGCGAAGGGCAGCAGCACGCCGCCCAGGCCGTACACCAGCAGGTTGCGCCGCAGCAGGGACGAGGCGCTGGCGGCACGGAAGCGCACGCCGCGCAGCGCCAGCGGAATCAGCGCGGGAATGACGAGGGCGTTGAACACCAGCGCCGCCAGCACCGCATTGCGCGCGCTGGACAGCTGCATCACGTCCAGCGCCGCCAGCGCCGGCAGTTGCGCCGCGAACACCGCGGGAATGATGGCGAAATACTTCGCCACGTCGTTGGCCAGCGAAAACGTGGTCAGCGCGCCGCGCGTGATCAGCAGCTGCTTGCCGATCTCCACCACCTGCAGCAGCTTGGTCGGGTCCGAATCCAGGTCCACCATGTTGCCGGCTTCTTTCGCCGCCTGCGTGCCGGCGTTCATGGCCAGGCCGATGTCGGCCTGGGCCAGCGCGGGCGCGTCATTGGTGCCGTCGCCGACCATGGCCACCAGCTTGCCCAGCGCCTGCTCGTCGCGGATGCGCTGCAGCTTCTGCTCGGGCGTGGCTTCGGCGATGAAGTCGTCCACGCCGGCGGTGGCGGCGATGGCGGCGGCGGTGATCGGGTTGTCGCCCGTGATCATCACCGTCCTGACGCCCATGGCGCGCAGGCGGGCGAAACGCTCGCGCACGCCGGGCTTGACCACGTCCGACAGCGCCACCACGCCCAGCAGGCGCGCGCCATCGGCCACCACCAGCGGCGTGCCGCCGGCGCGCGCCACCTGTTCCACCAGCGCGCGCAGGTCCGACGGCGCCTCGCCGCCCTCGCCGGCGGCCCAGCGTGCGACGGAATCACCGGCGCCCTTGCGGATCCGGCGGCCGCCGCCCAGGTCCACGCCGGACATGCGCGTCTGCGCGCTGAACGCGTGGAACTGCGCGTCCTTCGGCTCGGCCAGGGCACTGCCCAGCTTGCGTGCCAGGGCCACGATGGATTTTCCTTCCGGCGTCGGGTCGGCCAGCGAGGCCAGCAGCGCAGCGTCGCGCAGCTGCAGCTTGGCCACGCCCGCCACCGGCAGGAAGTCGGTGGCCTGGCGGTCGCCGTGGGTGATGGTGCCGGTCTTGTCCAGCAGCAGCGTGTCGATGTCGCCGGCAATCTCCACCGCCTTGCCCGACTTGGCGATGACGTTGGCCTGCAGCGCGCGGTTCATGCCGGCGATGCCGATCGCGGGCAGCAGGCCGCCGATGGTGGTGGGGATCAGGCACACCAGCAGGGCCACCAGCACCACCACGCCCACCTCGACGCCGACGAAGGCGCCGATGCTGGGCAGCGCAGCGACGACCGCAACGAAGGCCAGGCTCATCGCCGACAGCAGCACGGTCAGCGCGAGTTCGTTGGGCGTCTTCTGGCGCGAGGCGCCTTCCACCAGTGCGATCATGCGGTCCAGGAAACTGTGGCCGGCGTCGGCCGACACTTCCACCACGATCACATCGGTCAGCACCTTGGTGCCGCCGATCACACCCGATCGGTCCGTGCCGGCTTCGCGCAGCACCGGCGCGGACTCGCCGGTGACGGCGGCTTCGTTGATGCTGGCGATGCCCTCGATGATCTCGCCGTCGGCGGGAATCATTTCGCCGGCGGCGATGCGCACGCGGTCGCCGCGCCGCAGCACGGACGCGGGCACCCTCTCATCGCCTTGCGTGCCGATCCGGCAGGCCACCAGTTCGGCGCGCGCCGCACGCAGGCTGGCGGCCTGGCCACGGCCGCGGGCTTCGGCGATGGCTTCGGCGAAGTTGGCGAACAGCACGGTGGCCAGCAGGATCAGCGCCACCGCCAGGTTGAAGGCGAAGGCCGGATCGGAGGGCCCGCTGGCCGCCGCCATCCAGGCAGTGACCGCGGTGCCCACCAGCACCACGAACATCACCGGGCTGCGCGCGGCCACCGGCGGATTGAGCTTGGCGACCGCGGCCCACGCGGCCTGGCGCAGCTGCGCGCCATCGATGCCGGACGCGTGCGGGCTGGATTTGACGACGGTGTTCATTGGTTCGGCTCCGGGTCGCTCAGGCGGCCAAGGACAGCGCTTCACCGATCGGGCCCAGGGCCAGGACCGGCAGGAAGCACAGCAGGGTGAGCAGCACGATCACGGCAATCAGCGTGATGGCGAAGGTGGGCGTTTCGATGTCCAGCGTGCCGGCGGACACCGGCGCCACGCGCTTGCTGGCCAGGCGTCCCGCCACGGCCAGCGGAATCAGCAGCGCGGCGTAGCGGCCGGCCAGCAGCAGCACGGTGCAGCTCAGGTTCCACCACGGCGTGGCGTCCCCCAGGCCTTCGAAGCCGGAGCCGTTGTTGGCGAAGGCCGATGCGTATTCGTAAAACACCTGCGACACGCCGTGCAGGCCGGGATTGGAGGTGCCGGTGAGCGCGGGGTTGGCCAGCGTCACGCCGGTGGCGAGCAACAGCAGCACCGGCTGCAGCAGCACCAGCATCGACAGCAGGCGCATCTCGCCGACCTCGAGCCTGCGGCCGAAGAATTCCGGCGTGCGGCCGATCATCAGCCCCGCCAGGAACACCGTGACCAGCAGGTAGACCAGGAAGCCGACCAGGCCACAGCCGATGCCGCCCCACACCGCGTTCACCAGCATGCCGCCGATGGCGATGCCGCCCGCGACCGGGTTGAGCGAATCGTGCATCGCGTTGACCGAACCGTTGGAGGTCTGGGTGGTCAGCGTGGACCACAGCGCCGACGCGTGCGGCCCGAAGCGCTGCTCCTTGCCTTCCATGTTCGGGCCGTCGGCGGCCAGGCCGGCCACGGCCGCATTCGGCTGCGACTCCGACCAGACGGCGCCACCGACGAACACCAGCGAGAAGAACGCCATCACGCCGAACACCAGCGCGGTGAGCTTCCTGCGGCCGGTAAATCGGCCGATCATCAGCACTATGGCCATCGGCAGCAGCACGATGGCGACCACCTGCAGCAGGTTGCTCAGCGGCGTCGGGTTCTCCAGCGGCACGGTGCTGTTGGGTCCGTACCAGCCGCCGCCATTCGTCCCCAGTTGCTTGATGGCGACCATCGGCGCGACCGGGCCGACCGGGATCACCTGCTCGGCCATGCCCGCCTGCGCGTCGATCGGCGTGGCGGTCTTCGCGCCGTCGAAGGTGCTGGGCACGCCCTGCCAGGTCAGCAACAGCGACCAGGCCAGGGCCAGCGGCAGCAGCACGCGCAGGCAGCCGCGCACGGTGTCCACGTAGAAGTTGCCCAGGTCGCGCGCTTCGCCTTCCTTCGCGGCGTCCTTGTTCCGACCCCCGAACAGACCGCGCAGCACGGCCAGGCCGATGGCCAGGCCCATCGCCGGCGTCAGCACCTGCAGGGTCACGATGCCGGCCAGCTGGGAGAGGTAGCTCAGCTGCGCCTGGCCCGAATAGTGCTGCTGGTTGGTGTTGGTGAGGAAGGACACCATCGTGTGCAGCGCGAGGTCCCAGTCCAGGCCGGCGACACCGTCCGGGTTCAGCGGCAGCTGGCCCTGGCCCATGAAGAGGGCCATCACCACCAAAGCCAGCACGGCGTTGGTGCCGACGAAAGCGCGGGCAATGCCCTGCCAGGTCATGCCGCGCTGCGGATCCACGCCACACAGGCGGTAGACGCGGGCTTCAACGGGGCCGAACATGCGGTCGAGTTTCGACGGCGCGTCGCCCAGCGCGACGGCCAGGTAGCGGCCCAGGGGCCAGGCAAGCGCAATGATCAGCGCCAGGGTCAGCGGAATTTCCCACATGGTGGTCACCTGAGGATCAGAACTTGTCGGGGCGCAGCATGGCGATGGCGAGGTACACGCCCACCGCGATCACCAGCAGCCAAAGTACGAATGCAGTCATCGTCGTCACGGGGTCGGGCTTGAAGGCGCCACTGTCGGCGCGCCGGCCGTAAATTCGCCATGCCCGGCTCGAACCATCGCGTAAATTCGGCGTAAACAGCCCTTTCCATGCACAGCGCGCATGGCTGCGGCGGGCTGGGGTAGATTCAATGCTTGACCGAGCCCGCCCCCCTCCACACCCCAGGAACTTCCATGCGCCCACTGCTGCTTGCCGCCGCCCTTGCCGCCCTGCTGCCGCTGCAGGCGCAGGCACAGCCGCCCCAGCTGGACGCCCTGGCCGCGTCGGTGCAGGGCAAGGTGCAGGCGTGGCGCCGCGACCTGCACCAGCACCCGGAGCTGGGCAACCAGGAAACCCGAACGGCCGCGAAAGTGGCGGAGCACCTGCGCTCACTCGGCCTGGAGGTGCGCACCGGCATCGGCCCCACCGGCGTGTCGGCGGTGCTGCGCGGCGCCAAGCCGGGCCCGCGCATCGCGCTGCGTGCCGACATGGACGCGCTGCCGGTGACCGAAGAAACCGGCCTGCCCTTCGCCTCCACCGTGAAAGCCGACTACCGCGGCACACCCGTGGGCGTGATGCACGCCTGCGGCCACGACGCGCACGTGGCCATCCTGATGGGCGTGGCGGAAGCGCTGGCGTCCATGCGGGGCGAGCTTTCGGGCGAGGCGATGTTCGTCTTCCAGCCCGCCGAGGAGGGCCCGCCCACCGTGGGCGAGGTTTACGGCGCCGCGCGCATGATCAAGGAAAACTTGTTCGCTGACTTCAAGCCCGACGCCATCTATGGGCTGCACGTCTGGGCCGCGCTGCCGGTTGGCAGCGTGGGCACGCGCACCGGTCCGGTGATGGCCGCCGCCGACGAATGGACCCTTCGCATTGACGGCAAGCAAACCCACGGCTCGCGCCCGTGGGACGGCGTTGACCCGATCACGGTGGCGGCGCAGGTGCACCTGGGCTGGCAGAGCATCCTCGCGCGGCAGGTGGACATCACCCGCTCGCCGGTGGTGCTGACCAGGGGCGCCATCAACGGCGGCGTGCGCTTCAACATCGTGCCCGATCGCGTGGACATGACCGGCACCCTGCGCACCTTCGACCCGGCCATGCGCGCCGACGTGATTGCGCGCATGGGCGCCACGGCCGACGGCGTCGCGACGGCCAGCGGCGCCAAGGCCACCCTGCGCGTGGTGAACAATGCCCCGGTGACGGCCAACGACGGCACGCTGGCCCCTTCGGGCCTGGCCTCGCTGCGCACCGCGCTGGGCGAGGGCAAGGTGGTGGAGATGCCCCTGCTGACGATTGCCGAGGATTTCTCGCAGTACGCCACCGTGGCGCCCACGTTCTTCTGGTTCGTCGGCAGCACGGCCCCGGGCGTCGATCCGCTGAAGGCGCCGGCCAACCATTCGCCGATGTTCCTGCTCGACGAACAGGCCCTGGACGTCGGCGTGCGAACGATGCTCCAGGTCTCCCTCGACCGCCTGCAGAGATAACTTACCAGTTACCGTTCCTATCTCATTGGGACTGAAAACATACCTGGTATGTTTTCCTCCTCATTGAGACTGAAAACATACCTGGTATGTTTTCCTCGGCTGCGCGCAGAGGCGAGCGGAGACGACTGACGCGGTGATAGCATCGGCCCATCCCTTCCGGAGATCGCCGATGCGCCGCCTGCTGCTGGTTTCCGCCCTTTCCGCCGCGCTCTGCGGCCCCGCCGCTGCGCAGGCGCCCGACGTCGAAACCCTGGCCACCAAGGTGGACGCCAAGGTGCAGGCCTGGCGCCGCGACATCCACCAGCATCCGGAGCTGGGCAACCGCGAGGTGCGCACCTCCAAGCTGGTGGCCGACCACCTGCGCGCGCTGGGCTTCGAGGACGTTCGCACCGGCATCGCCACCACGGGCGTCACCGCGGTGCTGCGCGGCGGCAAGCCCGGCCCGCGCATTGCCGTGCGCGCCGACATGGACGCGCTGCCGGTCACCGAGCGCAGCGGCCTTCCGTTTGAATCCAAGGTCACGTCCACCTTCCGCGGCGAAACCGTCGGCGTGATGCACGCCTGCGGCCACGACGCCCACACCGGCATCCTGATGGGCGTGGCCGAGGCCCTGGCCTCGATGAAGGCCGAGCTTCCCGGCGAGATCCTCTTCATCTTCCAGCCCGCCGAGGAAGGCCCGCCGGATGGCGAGGAAGGCGGCGCCGAGGAAATGCTCAAGCAGGGCATCTTCGACCGCTTCAAGCCCGAGGCGGTGTTCGGCCTGCACGTGTTCAGCACGCTCAACGCCGGCACCGTCGGCTGGCGCAGCGGCCCGGCCATGGCCGCCTCGGACCGCTTCAACATCGTCGTGAAGGGCCGCCAGACGCACGGCTCGCGCCCCTGGGGCGGCGTGGACCCGATCGTGGCCGCCGCCGACCTGATCGGCAGCGCGCAGACCATCGTCAGCCGCCGGCAGAACATCAGCAAGCTGCCCGTGGTCGTCACCTTCGGCGCCATCAAGGGTGGCATCCGCTACAACATCATCCCCGACAGCGTCGAGCTGGTCGGCACCATCCGCACCTTCGACGAAGGCATGCGCCAGGCCGTGTTCGCGGACCTCAAGAACGTCGCCACCCACGTCGCCGCCGCCCACGGCGCCACCGTGGAGGCCAACGTGCCCGACACCAAGGGCAATCCGGTGACGGTGAACCACCCGGCGCTCACCGCACGCATGGTGCCCAGTCTGGAAAAAGCCGTCGGCGCCGCCAACGTGCGCGAGCTGGACCTCAACATGGGCGCCGAGGACTTTTCGTACTACGCGCGCGAAGTGCCGGGCTTCTTCTTCTTCGTCGGCGCCACCCCGCGGGGCCAGGATGCGATCAAGGCGCCGTCGAACCACTCGCCGGAATTCTTCCTGGACGAAGAGGCGCTGAAGGTCGGCACCCGCGCGATGCTGCAGGTGGTGCTGGATTACCAGAACGACGCATGATCCGTCCCAACCCCCACGGAGCCACGCCATGACCCAGACCACCATCGCCGTCCTCGTCGGCAGCCTGCGACGCGAGTCCATCAACCGCAAGCTGGCCACCGCGCTAGCGCGACTCGCGCCTTCGGACGTCATCTTCACGCAACTCGAGATCGGCGACCTGCCGCTCTACGACCAGGACGACGACGCCAACCAGGCCGACTCGGTCAAGCGGCTCAAGTCGGAACTGCTGGCCGCCACCGGCGTGCTGTTCGTCACCCCCGAGTACAACCGCTCGGTGCCGGGCGTGCTCAAGAACGCCATCGACCACGCCTCGCGCCCCTACGGCAAGAGCGCCTTCGCCAAGAAGCCCGCCGGCATCATCGGCGCGTCGCCGGGTGCCATCGGCACCGCGCTGGGACAGCAGCACCTGCGCAACATCACCGCCTACCTCGACATGCCCACGCTGAACCAGCCCGAAGCCTTCGTGCAGGCCAAGGACGACCTGTTCGATGCCGACGGCAACATTGGCGAGGGCAGCCGCAAGTTCCTGCAGGGCTGGGTGGATGCCTACGTGGCCTGGGTGAAGAAGCACGCCGCCTGAGTTCCGCGCAGCACACCGCGCCTTGACCCCATCCGCCGACCCCACTATCTTGGGGTCGTCGGTCCCGGGCGCCACAAGCGCTTGGGTTAATAGGGAAGCCGGTGGGAATCCGGCACTGCCCCGCAGCGGTATGTGGAAACGAACGCCGTTTTTGGCACTGGGGCGGTTGGCCCTGGGAAGCGACGGCTAGTAGGCGGAGACAGGAACCCGTTCCTGTCTCCCCGTCCTCAAGTCCGAAGACCTGCCGACAGCCGCGCGAAGCACACCGCGCGGTGACCGGCCCAGAAGTCTCCGGGGGGAGACGGCGCCGGTGTCGTGGCGCCGCGTCTCGGTCCCTGCGACACCCGCATTCCATCCTCCGAGCTGACTTCGCATGCCCGCGGGGGCATGGCCGCGACGACGCCGTTGGGTGTCTTCGCGTTCCGTCTCCGCGCGCCGCCCCCCGAGGGAGGGTCGGCGACCGTGCGCCACGCACCGGAGAACCCCATGTCGCACCCCGTCCTTGAAGCGCCGGCCGACGCCGCCTCGCCGCAGTTCGCCCTCACCCCGCCCGCCACCGCGCTGGGCATGACCGTCACCAAGCGCAATGGCCGCCGCGAGCCGGTGGACCTCAACAAGATCGTGCGCGCGGTGATGCGCCGCTGCGACGACCTCTATGCCGTGGACCCGATGCGCGTGGCCACCCGCACCATTTCCGGCCTGTACGACGGCTCCAGCACGCGCGAACTGGACGAACTCTCGATCCGCACCGCCGCCCTGCTCACCGCCGAGGAACCCGAATACGGCCGCCTTGGCGCGCGCCTGCTGGCCGACTTCATCGCCAAGGAGGTGGCGGGCCAGGAAATCCACGCCTTCTCGCAGTCCATCGCCCGCGGCCACGAGACCGGCCTGATCAACGACCGCCTGCTGGGCTTCGTGCAGGCCAATGCCCGCAAGCTCAATGACGCGCTGGACGCCTCGCTCGACCGCAGGTTCGACTACTTCGGCCTGCGCACCCTCTACGACCGCTACCTGCTGCGGCATCCCACGAAGCGCACGGTGATCGAGACGCCGCAGCAGTTCTTCCTGCGCATCGCCTGCGCGCTCAGCCAGGACGTGCCGGAGGCGTTGGCCCTGTACCAGCGCATGGCGTCGCTGGACTACCTGCCCAGCTCGCCGACGCTGTTCAACGCCGGCACCACGCACGAACAGCTGTCGAGCTGCTTCCTGCTCGACTCGCCCCAGGATTCGCTCGAGTCCATCTACCAGCGCTACGGCGACATCGCCCAGCTGTCCAAGTTCAGCGGCGGCATCGGCGTCAGCTACACGCGCGTGCGTTCGCGCGGCGCGCTGATCCGGTCCACCAACGGCCACTCCAACGGCATCGTTCCCTGGCTCAAGACGCTCGACTCCTCGGTCGCGGCCGTGAACCAGGGCGGCAAGCGCAAGGGCGCGGCCTGCGTCTACCTCGAACCCTGGCATGCCGACGTGGAGGAGTTCCTGGAGCTGCGCGACAACACCGGCGACGACGCGCGCCGCACCCACAACCTCAACCTGGCCAACTGGATCCCGGACCTGTTCATGCGCCGCGTGGAGGCCGACGGCGACTGGTCGCTGTTCGACCCGCACGCCATGCCGCAGCTCACCGACCTGTACGGCCCCGATTTCGACGCCGCCTACGAACAGGCCGAGGCCGGCGGCCGCGCGGTGAAGACCGTCCGCGCCCGCGAGCTGTACGGCAAGATGATGCGCACCCTGGCCCAGACCGGCAACGGCTGGATGACCTTCAAGGACAAGTGCAACCGCGCCAGCAACCAGACCGCCCGGCCCGGCAATGTCATCCACCTGTCCAACCTGTGCACCGAGATCCTGGAGGTCACCTCGTCCGACGAGACGGCGGTGTGCAACCTGGGCTCGATCAACCTGGGCCATCACCTGGGCGAGGACGGCTTCGACTTCGACAGGCTGGCCGAAACCGTGCGCCTGGCCGTGCGCCAGCTGGACCGCGTGATCGACCTGAACTTCTATCCGATCGAATCGGCGCGCCGCGGCAACCTGCGCTGGCGGCCGGTGGGCCTGGGCGTGATGGGCCTGCAGGACGTGTTCTTCCGGCTGCGCCTGGCCTTCGACGCGCCGGAAGCGCGCGCACTGTCGGCCCGCATTGCCGAACAGATCTATTTCCATGCCCTGGAGGCCAGCTGCGAGCTGGCGCAGGAGCGCGGCCGGCATCCCAACTTCGCCGAATCCCGCGCCGCCAGCGGCGAGCTGCAGTTCGACGCCTGGGGCGTGGTGCCGGCGGACGCCGAGCGCTGGGATACGCTGCGCGACCGCATCCGGCAGCATGGCCTGCGCAACTCGCTGCTGATCGCCATCGCCCCCACCGCCACTATCGCTTCGATCGCCGGCTGCTATGAATGCATCGAGCCCCAGGTTAGCAACCTGTTCAAGCGCGAAACCCTTTCCGGCGACTTCCTGCAGGTCAACCGGCACCTGGTGGTCGAGCTCAAGCAGCTGGGCCTGTGGACGCCCGAGATGCGCGACCGCATCAAGCTGGCCGAAGGCTCGGTGCAGGCCATCGCCGAGATCCCGGCCGAACTTCGCGCCGTCTACCGCACGGTGTGGGAAGTGCCGATGCGCTCGCTGATCGACATGGCCGCCGCCCGCGGCGCCTACATCGACCAGAGCCAGTCGCTGAACCTGTTCATGGAGTCGCCCAACATCGGCGCGCTGTCGTCCATGTACATGTATGCGTGGAAACAGGGCATCAAGACCACCTACTACCTGCGCTCGCGCCCGGCGACAAAAATCGCCAAGACCACGGTCAATGCACCCGAGGCTACGGCGGCGGTGGTTTGTTCGCTGGAGAATCCTGAGAGCTGCGAGGCTTGCCAGTGAGGGCGGGGGAACTAGTGAAGAGGAAATAGGAACTAGTGTTCGCGGGCGGGGGTGGCTCATCGGGCAGGCTGGGCCTTTCTCAGGCCGCGCCGGAGTGTGGTCAGCATCCTGCCTATCTCGAAGGCCAAGGCGATTGTGGAATCTGCCTCTTCGGGCTTCAGCCATCCCAGGCGGCGACAGAGAAGTATCTGTGAGTGCAGCTCTCCCAGCGATCCGTGTGCAACTGCAAGGAAGTGCGCCTTTTCCTTGCGCGATTCACGAGTCCAACCTTCGGCGACATTGCTTGGGACGGATATTGCTGCCCTTGTTATCTGCGATCGGATTCCAAACCGTTCTTCCGACGGCAGTTGCTTCGAGCTCCGGCAAGCCATCTCCGCCAACTGCATCGCCTTCTGCCAAACCACCGCGTTCCTGTAATGCATGAAGCCTCCGTACCCAAAGGCTCCCAGACAAGAATCAAGAACAGAATCAGGAATCTCCCCATGCCAACGTACGCCCCCAACCCTTCACTAGTTACTAGTTCCTCTTCACCAGTTTCCAAGCTCCTCGATCCGGGATTCGACCTGACCCTGCGGCCGATGCGCTATCCGCAGTTCTACGAGATGTACCGCAACGCCATCCGCAACACCTGGACGGTCGAGGAGGTCGATTTTTCGCTCGACACCCATGACCTCAAGACCAAGTTCGGGCCGGCCGAGCGGCACCTGGTCGAGCGGCTGGTGGCCTTCTTCGCCACCGGCGACTCGATCGTGTCCAACAACCTGGTGCTCAACCTCTACCAGCACATCAACGCGCCCGAGGCGCGCATGTACCTGTCGCGCCAGCTGTACGAGGAGGCGCTGCACGTGCAGTTCTACCTGACCCTGCTCGATACCTACCTGCCGGAGCCCGAGGCGCGGGCGCGGGCGTTCGATGCCATCGAGAACATCCCGTCCATCCGGCGGAAGGCCGAGTTCTGCTTCAAATGGATGGACAGCGTGCAGTCGCTGCAGCGCATCGAAACGAAGGCCCAGCGCCGGCAGTTCCTGCTCAACCTGGTGTGCTTCGCGGCCTGCATCGAGGGGTTGTTCTTCTTCGGCGCCTTTGCCTACGTGTACTACCTGCGCTCGCGCGGTCTGCTGCACGGGCTGGCGGGCGGCACCAACTGGGTGTTCCGCGACGAGAGCGGGCACATGGCCTTCGCCTTCGAGGTCATCCGCACCGCGCGCGAGGAAGAGCCCGACCTGTTCGACAACGAGCTGAAGGCGCAGATCGTGCAGATGCTGCGCGAGGCGGTGGACGTGGAGTGCCTGTTTGCCGAGGACGTGCTCAGCGGCGGCGTCGCCGGACTGTCGCCGCGCGACATGCGCCAGTACCTGGAGTACTGCGCCGACCAGCGGCTGGCGCAGCTGGGCCTGCCCAGACACTTCGGCGCCAGCAACCCGTTCCCCTTCATGGACCTGCAGGATGTGCAGGAGCTGACCAACTTCTTCGAGCGCCGCGTGTCGGCCTACCAGGTGGGCGTGCAGGGCGAGGTGGCGTTCGACGCGGCGTTCTGACCCCGCGCGCGATCAGGCCGCCGGCAGCGTGACCCGCGCGCGCAGGCCGCCCAGGTCCGGGGATTCGTCCAGCACGATGCGTCCCCGGTGCGACTCGAGCACCTGCGCCACGATCGACAGGCCCAGCCCGCTGCCCTCCACGCCCGTGCCCAGCTCGCGATGGAAGCGTTCGAAGACACGTTCGCGGGCGTCCGCGGGCACTCCCGGCCCGCTGTCTTCGACCGACAGCTGCACCTGGCCCTGGTCGGCGTGCAGCCCCAAGTGCACGCGTCCCCCGGTCGGGGCGTAGCGCAGGGCATTGTCCAGCAGGTTTCGCACCAGGCCATCCAGCGACGCGCTGTCGCCCACCACCTGCCCGGGCGCGACCTGCAGCTGCAGCGTGATGCCGCGCTGCGAGGCAAGGCAGGCGTAGTCCTCGACCTGCCGCTGCACCAGGGCCGCCAGGTCCACCGGCGCCTGGTCGCGTGTCGCGGTACCGCTTTCCACCCGGCTCATCACCAGCAGCTGCCCGATCGCGCGCTCGATGCGGCGCACGCTGGCGTCGAGCTGCTCCTGCGATTCGCCGCGCTCATCCTCGCTGCGCGCCGTGCGCAGGTTGTCGGCATGCACCTTGACCGCCGCGACCGGCGTGCGCAGTTCATGCGCGGCGTCGGCGGTGAAGCGGCGTTCGCGCGCCAGCGCGGAATCCAGGCGTGACAGCAGCCCGTTCACCGCCTTCACCAGGCCCTGGATTTCCTTGGGCACGCGGTCGAGCTGGATGGGCGCCAGCCGGTCGGGCGCACGCGACTCGATTTCGGCCGAGATGCGCAGCAGGCCGCGGCTGGCCCAGGTGACCGCCAGCCACACCATCAGCGCCAGCAGCGGCAGCGCCAGCAGCAGCGGCAGCAGGGTGCCGAAGGCGATGCCGGCGGCGATTTCCTCGCGGATGCCCGCCAGTTCACTGGCCTGGTACCAGCGCCCGGACGGCGCACGGAGGGTGAAGGTGCGCCAGGACTGGCCATCGATCACCACGTCGGCATAGCCCGGCGCCAGCGGCGCCAGCGCCTGCGCGGGTCCGCTGTCGGAACGCAGCAGCAGGCGGCCGTCGGCGTCGCGCGCCTGGAAGGCCAGCCGGGTTTCATAGGCATGGCCGTCGGGTGTGATCAGCGCGTGGCCCTCGCCCGGGCCGTTGCCATGCCAGACCTTGATCACCAGCGGTTCGGCGGCGGGCTGGCGGGCGGCATCGCCCAGCGGCTCGTCCACCAGGCTCATCAGCACGCGCGCCGAATGCGCCAGCTTGGCGTCGAACAGTTCCGCCGCCTCGCGCAGGCCGGAGCGGAAGCTGAAGGTGCCGGCCACTGCGATCACCAGCGACAGCGTACCGACCAGGGCCACCAGCAGCAGGCGCCGCACCGAGGTCAAGGCGGCGACTCCGGCGGTGCGTTCGCCACCGATTCCTCGAGCACGTAGCCGACGCCGCGGATCGTGCGAATCAGGGCCGGCGGCAGCTTGCGGCGCAGGTGGTGCACGTGCACGTCCAGCGCGTTGCTGGCCACGTCCTCGTCCCAGCCGAACAGGCGCTGCTGCACGGCTTCGCGGCTGACGACACGGCCGGGGCTTTCGATCAGCACCCGCAGCAGCGCGAACTCGCGGCGCGGCAGGTCGAGGTTGCGGCCCTGCCAGCGCACCGACATCTGCGCCGGGTCGAGCTCAAGCGCGCCGCAGGTGAGCACCGGGGCAGCGTGGCCCGCACTGCGTCGCAGCAGCGAGCGTACGCGTGCCAGCAGTTCGTGCGTGTCGAAGGGCTTGCCCAGGTAATCGTCGGCGCCCAGGTCCAGGCCCAGCGTGCGGTCGGCCGGCCGCTCGCGCGCACTCAGCACCAGGATCGGGACCCTGGCGCCGGCGCGGCGCGCGGCCTTGATCACCTCCAGCCCATCCATGCGCGGCAGGCCCAGGTCCAGCACCACCAGGTCGATGCCGCCGTCGCGGATCGCCGTCAGCGCGCTGGCGCCGTCGCGCAGCCAGTCCACCGCATAGGCGGCACGACGCAGCGCGGTGCGGATGCCTTCGCCCAGCGACTCATCGTCTTCGACCAGCAGTACGCGCATCCGGCGAGTGTGTGTCCGGGCTCAGCCGCTGGCAAGCTCGGCCTGCACCGCCTTGAGCAGGGCCTCCACTTCGGCGCGACGGCCCGCGTCGGCGCGTTCGCGGCCCGGGCGGGGCTTGGCCGCCAGCGCCTTGCGGGCCGCGGCTTCGGCGCCGGCATAATCGCCCTGCTCGCGCAGGAAGTCGGCGAAGAAATAGTTCGAGTCCAGGCCGTCCGGGTTGGCCTGCAGGCCCTTCATCAGGAAATCGCGCGCCTTGTCGTCGTCGCCGAAACCGACCGGCCAGCCGGGCACCTGGTAGTACAGCGAACCCAGGCTGGTGTAGGCCGAGCCCTCGAGCGCAGCGGGATCGATCGCGATCGCCGCCTCGAAATCCTTGCGCGCCTTCTTCACCAGGCCCAGCGCACCCAGCCCGCCTTTCTCGCCGGCCCAGCTGGCCAGCACGATGCCCTCCCAGATCAGCGCCTCGGCCGAACGCGGCTGCTGGGCCACGGCGGCGCCGGCCTTTTTCGCCAGCGCCTCGAAGGCGGTGCTGCGCTGGTCGGCAGGCACCTGGTATTTCACGTCGGCCCAGCCGTCGCGCACGGCGACGACCTGCGGCGGCAACTCACTGGCCCAGGCCGGCAGCACCATCAGGCCGGACAGCAGGGCGGCGAACAGGGTGGGACGTAGCGATGTCATGCGGAATCTCCGGTGCGTGGGTGGATGCGGCGCCAGCGTGGCGACGCACCTCGGGAAGTTGCGCGCGCAGGGCGCGGTCGATGAGGGCGGGGAACAGGCCGTTGATGCGGGCGAAGAGTTTTTCCGGCCAGCCCAGCTGCCGGCGGCGGTCGCCGCGACGGATCGCGGCCACCAGCTTCGCGGCCACGTCGGCCGGCTCGTCCTCGCGGGTCTTGAGCGCGCGGTTGAGCGCGACCACGGCCGGCGTGTTGAAGGCGGTGCGCGTGGCACGCGGCGACAGGTACTGGAAGCGCACGCGGCCATCGGCGTGTTCGCGCGCCAGCGCCTCCATCAGCCCGCGCAGCCCGAACTTGCTGGCGCTGTAGGCCGCGAAACCGGGAAACGCCAGGCTGCCGAAGGTGGAGCCGACCGCCACCACCGCGGCGTCGGGCCGGGCCATCAGCAGCGGCAGCAGCGCGCGGATCAACAGCATCGGCGCCAGCAGGTTGGTCTCGACCACGGTGCGCAGTGCCGCGTCGTCCTGCTGCTCGAACAGTCCGAAGGCCGACTGCGCGTGCGCCAGCACCAGCATCGACGGCGTCGCCGCCCGCGCGGCCTCGCGCAGCGTGTCGCGGCCGGCGGCCGTGCACAGGTCGGCCTGCACCGGAACGACGCGGCCGGGACGATGCTTGGCCACCAGGCTCGCGAGCCGTCCGCGATCCCGACCCACGGCAATCACCGTCGCGCCCTGCTCCACCAGCGCCGCTGTCAGCGCCGCGCCGATGCCGCCGCTGGCCCCGGTCAGGATCACGGTGCGACCCGACAGCGTGATCATGCCGCCGCCCGCATCGCGACCGGTTCGCGCAGGCCGCGGAACACGTCGCCGTAGAGTCGGTAGAAGCGCCGCGCGGCATGCACCACCGCGGCGCGGTCGGCCGGATCGTCGATCCGGTCCATCAGTTTCTCGAAGAAGCCGACATGCTCGACGTCCAGGTCGCCGTGCGAGCGCAGGTAACTGAAGGCGGTTCGCGGCAGGCCCAGGCTGGACTCGATGGTTTCCGCCGCGCGCGTGGCCAGGGCCACGCTGGTGCCCTCCAGCACCAGCACCATGCCGAAGAAGCCGACCGGGTTGCGGCGGTGGATGGTGTCGTAGGCATAGGCCACCATCAGCTCGGTGGCCAGCGAGGGTTCGCCGTGCTCCACCGCGTCACGGTCGGCGCCGCAGGCGGCCAGGTCGTCCAGGATCCATTCCTGGTGGCCCAGCTCTTCCTCGATGTATTCACCCACCGCGCTGCGCAGCCACTCCAGCCGCGCCGGCAGGCGTGCACCGCAGGCCATCAGCAGCGGCACCGTGTGGCGCACGTGGTGGTAGGCCTGGGTGAGGAAGGCGATGTAGTCCTGCCGGTCGATGCGGGCCGACAGCGCGTCCTGGATGATGCCGATGGACAGCAGTCCGGCGCGTTCGGCCTCGGTCTGGGCAAGCAGTTGCTGGTAGAAGCTCATGGGGTGCATCCAAAGGTGGGGGAAGGGTCGTTGGCGCGCGCATAGCGCTGCGCGATGGCATCGGCATAGCGGTGCAGGATCGCGTCGCGGCGCGGGCGGCCGTTGGCGGTCAGCAGGCCCTCGGCGGCGGTGAAGGGGGCATCGGCCAGCACCAGTTCGCGCACCTGCGCGTAGTCGGGCAGCGACGCGTTCACATCGTGCAGCGCAGCTTGCAGATCATTGGCCTGTTGTCCTGCGCGCCGCGGCCACACCACCGCCACGTTCCAGGGCCGCGCCTCGCCCCAGACCACGGCCTGGGCGAAGTCGGGATGCTGCAGCAGCTCGCTCTCCACCCATTCGGGCGAGACGTTGCGGCCGTAGGCGGTGATGAAGACGTTCTTGCGGCGGCCGGTGACGTGCACGTAGCCGTCCTCGTCCACGTGGCCCAGGTCGCCGGTGGCAATGGCGCCGGGCGGCGGGCCGGCCTCGCCCAGGTAGCCCAGGCAGCGCACGCCGTGCACCTGCAGTTCGCCGTCCACCACCTGCACGCGGGCATGCGGCAGCGCGCGGCCCACGCTGCCCGGTCGCGACGCGCCCGGCCGGTTGAGGCAGACCACCGAGGCGCATTCGGTCAGGCCGTAGCCTTCGTACACCGGCAGGCCCAGCGCCGCGGCGCGCGCCAGCAGGCGCGGACCCACGCGTCCGCCGCCCACTGCGAGGAAGCGCAGCGAGCGCGGCAAGGCATGCCCGCGCTCGGCGGCGGTGACCAGCGCCAGCAGCAGCTGCGGCAGCAGGATGGCGCTGTGTGGCTGGTAGCGCTGCAGGCAGGCCAGCAGGGTCGGCACGTCGAGGCCGCTGGCCCCGGTGTAGCCGATTTCGGCCAGCGAGGGCACGGCGATGTCGGCCTCCGAAAGCAGTGCGGCATAGAGGCCGCTGACGTTTTCAAGCAGCGTCGACAGCGGCATCAGGCAAAGGTGCCGGCGCGGCGACACCGGTCGCGCGGCCTCCACCAGCGAGCCGGCCACCGCCAGCATCGACGCGGCGTCCAGGCACACGCCCTTGGCGCTGCCGGTGGTGCCGGAGGTGTAGGTGATGCAGGCGGTGCCTTCCGGCAGCGCGGGGGCGTGGGTCTGCAGGCGCCACGCCGACAGCGTGTCGCCGAGGGCTCGCTGTACTTCGGCGTTGGCGCCGATCGGCATGGGTTCGCCGCGCGCGGTGACCAGGGCCTGCGCGCCGCTGGAGGCCAGCGCATGCGACACCTGGCCGGCACTGAAGAAGGTGGGCAGCGGCACATGCACGCCATCGAGCCGGCGGATCGCCAGGTCCAGGGCCAGCCAGTCCAGGCCGTTGTCCAGCCGCGAGGCGACGCGCTGCAGGCCCTGTGCTTCCAGGGCATCGGCGTAGGCCTGCACGCGTGCCTCGAGCTGCGCGCCGCCATGTTCGCCCACGCCGTCCAGCACGCGCAGGTCCGGACGCCGCAGCGCATCGGCAAACAGGTCAAGCCCGCTCATCGCGCGCCCGCCGTGCAGGCCTGGATCGGCCGCTCGTGCACGGGCGCGGGCGTGGCCCGGCTGCGCTGCAGGAAGGCATGGCCGGCCTGGATGTCGCCGAACAGCAGCTGCGGCTGCGCTTCGTAATAGCTGCCCCAGTCGGTCGCGTCATCGCGCAGGCAGTCGGCGCGCGCCTCCGCCAGCACCACCGTGGCCAGGCGCAGGCGGTCGAAGGCATTGCGCAGCTGGCGCGTGGCGGCGAACAGCACCCAGGGCACGCCGGCCCGGTGCAGCAGGCCGGTGAGCTGCACGATCACCTCGCGCGCATCGCCCGGCGAGCGCGAGGCAAAGCCGCCCACCTCCACCAGCTCGGCCCGCTGCACCGGCCGTCCCAGGCGCGCGCGCAGGGCCTGTTCGGCCGGCACCTGCAGGTACTGTTCGACGAACAGTGGCCCGGCCGTGCCGCGTCGCAGCCCCACCGCGGCCTGCAGCGCGCCGTCCTGGTCGCGGTAGGCCACCAGGTCGGGCAGGAAGCTGTGCAGGCGCGCGCCGTAGCGCTCGGCGTAGACGCGGGCGATGAAGGCCTCGACCTCGGCGCGGGCCGGATGGTCGGCCGGCACCCGGCTGGCGCTGTGGAACCGGGAGGGACCGGTGGGTACGGTGAGATGGCTGAGCATGGGGCGCATGCTCGTCGGCGCCGATTAAGCCTGCATTAGCCGCTTGTTAGTCAGTCGTAAAACAAACATCAACAAATCATTGGCTTGTGGCGCCCAGCTGACGCGCCGTCGCAGGACGGCCAGGGCGCGTGCCATACCCGCCCGGCGGGCGGCGGGACGGGCCGCCGTGCGAGAATGCCGCCCATGACCTCCCCCGAACTCAGCCCCCTGGGCAAGCCGGTCGGCTACGGCGCCGACTACGATCCGTCCCTGCTGTTCCCGATCGCGCGCGCCACGCAGCGCCAGGCCCTGGGCCTGGGCGAGGAGCTGCCCTTCGTCGGCGTGGATTTCTGGAATGCGTACGAGCTGAGCTGGCTCGACGGGCGCGGCAAGCCGCGCGTGGCCCTGGCCGAGTTCCGCATGCCGGCCACCTCGCCCAACCTGATCGAGTCCAAGAGCTTCAAGCTGTACCTGGGCAGCTATGCGCAGGCGCGCTTCAGCGATACCGACGCGCTGCGCGCGCAGCTGATCCGCGACCTGTCCGACACCGCCGGCGCGCCGGTGAGCGTGGTGCTGACCCCGGCCGCATCGGCCAATGCCGCGCTGATCGAAACGCTTGAAGGCGACCTGATCGACGACCTGCCGATCGAGATCACCCACTACGGCCCGCCGCGCCCGGACTTCCTGTCTTCGGATGCGGAAACCCGCACCGACGAGGTGCTGGTCTCGCACCTGCTCAAGTCCAACTGCCCGGTCACCGGCCAGCCCGACTGGGCCAGCGTGCAGATCCGCTACGCCGGCCCGCGCATCGCCCGCGACGGCCTGCTGCGCTACCTGGTCAGCTACCGCAACCACAGCGACTTCCACGAGCAGTGCGTCGAGCGCATCTTCATGGACCTGATGCAGCACTGCGCGCCGACCCGCCTGGCCGTGTACGCGCGCTACACGCGCCGCGGCGGCCTGGACATCAATCCCTTCCGCGCCACGCCGGGCCTGCCGCTGCCGGGCAACCCTCGCACCGCCCGCCAGTAAGCCCGGAGTTTCCATGCGCCTGCGCCTCGCCACCGCCCTGCTGCTGACCCTGTCACTGTCCGCCTGCGGTTCGAAGGACGAGGCTCCGGCCGCCGGCGCCAGTCCGTCCGGCGCCGAGTCGGCCCAGGCCGCGGCGGCCGCCGCGGACGCCACCCCGGCCGACGCGCCACCCGAACTGCCACCGATGCCGGCCGGCGATTTCCGCATCACCTCGCTGCACCTGGGCAAGGCGGTGGACGCCGAGGGCCAGGTGCGCGAACCGGTCGAGGCCTTCGGCCCCAAGGACAAGATCCACGCCGCGGTCACCAGCGTGGGCAGCAGCGAGGGCCTGACCCTGGAAGCGCGCTGGACCGCCGCCGACGGCACCGAAGTGGCCAAGGCCGGCCAGAGCCTGAGCCCCACCACGCCCACCGTCACCACCTTCAGCATCGCCCAGCCCGAGCCCTGGCCCACCGGTGCCTACCAGGTGACGATCTCGATCAACGGGCGCGCGGTCGAGACCCGCGGCTTCACCATCCAGTAGCCGGCGTCGCGCCGAACGCATGCGCGACCATCCCTGCCTGTCCTGCGGCGCCTGCTGCGCCGCCTTCCGCGTGGCCTTCCACTGGTCCGAGGCGCAGCCGCACAAGCCCGACGGCGTGCCTGCCGAGCTGGCCACCCCGCTGCGCCTGCACGAGCTGGCGATGCACGGCACGCTAACCCGGCCCGTGCGCTGCGTGGCCCTGGTGGGCGAGGTCGGCGGGCGCTCGCACTGCACCATCTACGCCGCGCGGCCCGCGCCCTGCCGCGAACTGGGCGCCGCCTGGGAGCACGGCGCGGCCAGCCCGCAGTGCGACCGCGCCCGCGCGCTGCACGGCCTGGCGCCGCTGACGCTCGACGACTGGCGCACCTGAGCCGGCGGGCCGCTTTCCCCCGGGGGGCGGAACCGCGACAATGGCTGGCGTTTTCACGGCCCGCGGCGGCAAGACCGCGGCCCTCACGGAGGATCCATGGCAGACCCCATCCTTACGGCGCCCGCAGGCGGCGCCAAGATCACCATCTCGGGCGGCAAGCTCAACGTCCCGAACAACCCGATCATTCCCTTCATCGAGGGCGACGGCACCGGCCCCGACATCTGGGCGGCCAGCGTGCGCGTGCTCGACGCGGCGGTGGCCAAGGCCTACGGCGGCCAGCGCAAGATCCACTGGATGGAGGTCTACGCCGGCGAGAAGTCCAACGACAAGTTCGGCACCTGGCTGCCCGAGTCCACCGTGCAGGCCTGCCGCGACTACCTGGTGTCCATCAAGGGCCCGCTGACCACGCCGGTCGGCGGCGGCATCCGCTCGCTCAACGTGGCGCTGCGCCAGATGCTGGACCTGTACGTCTGCCTGCGCCCGGTGCGCTGGTTCAAGGGCGTGCCCAGCCCGGTGAAGGACCCGGGCAAGGTCAACATGACCATCTTCCGCGAGAACACCGAGGACATCTACGCCGGCATCGAGTGGCAGGGCGGCAGCGCCGACGCGCAGAAGGTGCTGGATTTCCTGGAGAAGGAATTCCCGCAGATGTTCGGCAAGATCCGCTTCGGCACCGCGCAGAAGAACGCCGAGTGGAACAAGGCGCTCGAAGGCATCGGCGCGCCGGCGCGCGAGCTGCCCGTGCAGGTGGGCCTGGGCCTGAAGCCGGTGTCCTACCTGGGCACCGAGCGCCTGGTGCACAGCGCGATCGGCTACGCGATCCAGAACAAGTCCAAGTCGGTGACCCTGGTTCACAAGGGCAACATCATGAAGTACAGCGAGGGTGGCTTCCGTGACTGGGGCTACCAGGTCGCCCGGGACTTCTATGGTGCGGTCGAGCTCGACGGCGGTCCGTGGATGGTCATCCCGGAAGGCAAGCCGGGCGCGGGCCTGATCATCAAGGACGCGATCGCCGACGCCTTCCTGCAGCAGATCCTGCTGCGTCCGGCCGAGTACGACGTGGTCGCCACGCTCAACCTCAACGGTGACTACCTGTCCGACGCGCTGGCCGCGCAGGTCGGCGGCATCGGCATCGCGCCGGGCGCCAACATCAACTACGTCACCGGCCACGCGGTGTTCGAGGCCACCCACGGCACGGCGCCCAAGTACGCGGGCCTGGACAAGGTCAACCCGGGCTCGGTGATCCTGTCGGGCGAGATGATGCTGCGCTACATGGGCTGGAACGAGGCGGCCGACGCGATCATCGCGGCGACCGACAAGGCCATCGCCGGCAAGCGCGTCACCTACGACTTCGCCCGCCTGATGGAAGGCGCCACCGAAGTGAAGTGCAGCGAATTCGCCGACGAGCTGATCCGTCACCTCTGACCGCTGCCTGGTCGCGTGATGTGAGGGGGCGCTTCGGCGCCCCCTTTTTTTTGCCGCGGATTTACGCGGATATACGCGGATCTTGAGAGCGATTTTTGACGCGGATAAGAGCGGAAGGGCTTTAGACGCGGATTGACGCGGACGAGCGCGGATAGAGCGAACAGGACAAACAATGCGATACGGGGATGGGGGCACGGATCGTCGCAAGACTCGCCCCGCATCCCAACCCAAACCCAAATTAGCTCTATCCGCGCTCGTCCGCGTCAATCCGCGTCAAAAATCCGCTCTTAAAATCCGCGCCCATCCGCGTAAATCCGCGGCCAATCTTTTCCCAATCAAGCCCGGGACTTGGCATGGCCAAGATGCCGCGGCTCGGTCAGCAGCGCGACCAGGCGCGGGACGTCCGCGGGTTTGAGCAGGTGGTGGTCGAAGCCGGCGTCGGCGATGCGTTCGCGGTCGTCGGCCTGGCCCCAGCCCGAGAGGGCGATCAGCAGCATGTCCTTGTGCGCGGCGGAGCCGCGCAGGCGCTGCGCGAGTTCGCAGCCGTCCATGCCGGGCATGCCGATGTCGAGCACGGCCGCCGTGGGCCGCACCTGGGCGGCGATATCCAGCGCGTCCAGGCCGTCGTAGGCCACGAAGGGCGACGCGCCCAGGGCCTCGAGCAGGGCGGCCAGCGAGTTGGCCGCATCGCGGTTGTCGTCCACCACCAGGATGCGTTCGACCAGCGGCTTGGCGCGCGTGGGCACGCCCATCACCGGGTCGTTGGCGGCGGGCAGCATCGCGGCCAGCGGCAGCTCGACGATCAGCTCGGTGCCCTTGCCCAGGCCCTCGCTGGCGGCGCGCACGGTGCCGCCGTGCAGCTCCACCAGGCTCTTGACCAGGGTCAGGCCGATGCCCAGGCCGCCCTGCGCCACGCGCGACGTGCCGGGCACCTGCACGAAGATGCCGAACACCGCCGACAGCATGTCGCTGGGCAGGCCGGCGCCGTTGTCGCGCACGCGCACGCGCACCATCGGCCCCGCCCGCTCGACCTTGATCTCCACCAGGCCGCGCGGCGGCGTGTACTTGGCCGCGTTGTTGAGCAGGTTGGCGAACACCTGGGTCAGGCGCACGCCGTCGCCGTGCACGGTCCAGTCACCAGGCGGCACGTCCACGCGCAGTTCGTGCCGGGCCGCGTCCAGCAGCGGGCGGCTCAGGTCGATGGCGTCGTTGATCACCTGCCCCAGGCCCAGGGGCTCGGGCCGCAGTTCGACCTTGCCGCGGGTGATGCGCGAGACCTCCATCAGGTCGTCGATCAGCCGCACCATGTGGTCGATCTGGCGCTGCATCATGTCGTAGTAGGACTTGGCTTCCTCCGGCGGCGTGTCGGGCCGCGAGACCAGGGCCAGGGCCGTGGTCAGCGGCGACAGCGGGTTGCGCAGCTCATGCGCCAGCGTGGCCAGGAACTGGGTCTTGCGCTGGTCGGCCTCCTCCAGGCCCTGCAGCAGCGCACGCATCTGGTACTGACGGCTGCGCGCGCGCAGCGCGCTGGCCACCGTGGTGACGAGCGACGAGATGCGCAGCGGCCGCTCGATCACGGTCACGTTGGCCAGCTGTTCCATCGCCTCGATGATGGTCACCGAATCGGCGCCGGTGCGCGCCAGGATCAGCACCGGCAGGTCCGACCACGGTGCCTGCGCCTGCAGCTGGTCGATCACCAGCCGGAAGGCCGGGTCGGCCAGCGTTTCCTCCGCGACCAGCAGCGCACCCGCGCCTGCCCGCAGCTCGGTGGCCAGTTCGGCCACGCCGGCGCAGGTCTGCGACTCGATCTCGGCGCGCGAGAGCACCGCGGCCGCGAGACTGGCGTCCCGCGGCGTGGTGGTCTTGAGCAGGACGCGGTTTTCAAGGTTCATCCTGGATCCTTCATGCCAGTCCGTGGCTGCGGGAGTCTTCGGCTATCGGCAGCGGCACGCCGGTGAGGATGCCGCGGAAGCCGCGCAGGGTCGGCCCCACCGTGATGCCATCGCGGGTCATCAGGAACGGGCGGATGCTGCGCTCGTGGGCACCGCCGCGCTTCTTGATCACCGAGATGGCCTGGCGCACCTCGCCCTCGGCCTCGTAGTAGCGCAGCATCACGACGCTGTCGGCCAGGTAGCTGGCGTCCACCGGCGCCTGCAGCTGCGCGCCGATCAGGCCGTGCTGGGCGCCGATCAGCAGCGTGGCCACGCCCGACTGGCCCAGGAAGGTCAGCAGTTCGTGCAGCTGCACCACCAGGAAGCGCTGGTCCGGCATGGCGTTGAGGTAGCCGTTGAGGCTGTCGATCACGACGATGCGCGCCTCGTCCTCGGTCACGGCGTGGCGGATCTCGTGGATCAGCTCGCCGGGCGAGAGTTCGGCCGGGTCCACCTGGCGCACCTTGATCAGGCCCGAGTCCAGGTACGGACCCAGGTCCATGCCCATGCCTTCGCAGCGCGTGCGCAGGGTGTTGATGCTCTCGTCGAAAATGAAGAGCGCCGAGTGCTGGCCGCGTTTGGCGGCGGACAGCGCGAACTGCACCGCCACGGTGGACTTGCCGGTACCCGGCGCGCCGACGAACAGCGTGCTGGTGCCGCACTCCACGCCGCCGCCCATCAGCTCGTCCAGCTCGGCGATGCCGCTGGGGATGACGGTGTTGATGCGGTCGGAGAAATGCTCGGCCGCCACCAGGCGCGGGAACACCACCAGGCCGCCGTGGGTGATCTTGTAGTCGTGGAAGCCGCCGCGGTAGTCGCGGCCGCGGTACTTCTCGACGATCAGGCGGCGGCGCGCGGTGCCGTAGTCGGCCACGTGCTGCTCCAGCCGCAGCACGGCGTGGGCGATGCTCTTCACCTGCAGGTCGTGCTTGGTGCCGGACAGGTCGTCGAGCAGCAGCACGGTGCAGGTGCGGCCGGAGAAGAACTGCTTCAGCGCCAGGATCTGGCGGCGGTAGCGCAGCGAGTTCCCGGCCAGCAGGCGCAGCTCGGACAGCGAGTCGAAGACCACGCGGGTGGGGTTGAGCTTTTCCACGTCGGCCAGGATGCGCAGCGTGGTGTCGCCCAGCTCCACCTCGGACGGATGGAACATGGTGTACTGGTCTTCCGGGCGCAGGCTGAGCTGGTTGGGCAGCAGTTCGCGCATGTGGATGCCGGTCAGGTCCCAGCCGTGCGAGCGCGAGACATCCTGCAGCTCGCTGTCGGTCTCGGACAGGGTGATGTAGAGCACCGACTCGCCCTTGCGCACGCCTTCCATCAGGAACTGCAGTGCGATCGTGGTCTTGCCGGCGCCCGGGGTGCCTTCGATCAGGTACAGGCGGCTGGGCGTGAGGCCGCCGCCCAGGACATTGTCCAGGCCGGGCACGCCGGTGCCGACCAGCGGCAGCGGGGTGGTAGGTCGGGTGGCGCGAGGCAGTTCCATAGGCGTCTCCAGGGCTCTGGCCCGGCGCGCAGCGGCGGCGGGCAGCAGGGTGCGCCGGGAATGGCGCGTGGTGACATGGTGGTGTCGGGCCGGGCCGGATGCGTCAAAGCGGCGCGAAATCGGGGTTTTCCGTACAGGGCGGGGCCAGCTACCGGAATGGAACCTGACCCTGACGGGCACCGTGTTGGGCCGTGTTCATGAAGGCTTCCCGCGAAGGCGGCGCGGCCCGAGGTGGCGGAGCGGCGGCGGGTAAACGTACTCTGACCCCGGATTACGGAGGGGGTGGGGCATGAACGGACCTGCGGGCGACAGCGGCGGCACGGGCATGCTGCCGGACCAGAGCGTGGCCAAGAACCTGGTCTTCGGGGAGATCCTGGAGCAGAACCTGTTCCCCTACCCGCGCATGCGCGACCGCGATCGCGATATGCTGGGCATGATGGTGGACGCCATCGACCGTTTCCTGGACGGGCACGAGAAAGACTTCGCGGCCTGGGACAAGGCCGCCGGCCAGCCGCCCGAATTCATCCAGGCCCTGCGCGACCTGGGCCTGTTCGGCCTGATCATTCCCGAGGCGCACGGCGGGCTGGAGCTGTCCAACGCGGCCTACGCGCGCGTGCTGGCCCAGACCAGCGCGCACGACAGCTCGGTGTCGCTGACCATCGGCGCGCACAGCTCGATCGGCATGAAGGGCCTGCTGCTGTTCGGCACCGACGAGCAGAAGGCGCGCTACCTGCCGCGGCTGGCCACTGGCGAGATGATCGCGGCCTTCTGCCTCACCGAATCGGGCGCGGGCTCGGACGCCGCCTCCATCCGCACCAGTGCCAGGGCCAACGGCGACGGCAGCTACACGCTCAACGGCGAGAAGATCTGGATCACGAACGGCGGCATCGCCGACCTGTACACCGTGTTCGCCCGCACCGAGGGCGACGCCGGCAAGATCACCGCCTTCGTGGTCGAGGCCGGCTGGCCCGGCGTCAGCCACGGCCACCACGAGGACAAGATGGGCATCCGCGCCTCGTCCACCACCACGGTCGCCTTCGCCGACGTGCAGGTGCCCGCCGCCAACGTGCTGGGCGAGGTGGGGAAGGGCTTCAAGGTGGCGATGGGCATCCTCAACAACGGCCGCACCGGGCTGGGCGGCGGCGCGGTGGGCGGCATGAAGGCGCTGATCCGCCGTTCGGTGGCGCAGGCCAAGGACCGCAAGCAGTTCGACACGCCGATCGCCGAGTTCGGGCTGGTGCGCGAGAAGATCGCGCAGATGACGGTGGACTGTTTCGCGGCCGAGAGCGCGGTGTGGATGGTGGCGCACTTCATCGACAGCGGGCACGGCGACTATTCGGTGGAGGCCGCGATCAGCAAGGTCTTCGCCAGCGAGGCCATGCAGCGCGCGGCCTACGAGTCGCTGCAGATCGCCGGCGGCAACGGCTACATGAAGGAGTTTCCGTACGAGCGCTTCGCGCGCGATGCGCGCATCCTGCCGATCTTCGAGGGCACCAACGAGATCCTGCGGCTGTACATCGCGCTGTCGGGACTCAAGGGCGTCGGCGCCTCGCTGGGCGAGCTGCAGTCGGCGGTGAACTCGATCTTCAACGATCCGATCAAGGGCTTCGGCGTGCTGACCGGCTACGCCGAGCGCCGGTTCGCGCGCGCCACCGGGTTCGGCGCCGACCGCATCCTGCACCAGCTGGCGCCCGAGCTGCAGCCGCTGGCGAAGGTCTACGAAAAGTACGCCAGCCAGCTCGCGGGCGCCGCCGAGGCGGTGCTGCGCCGGCACGGCAAGAAGATTGCCGACCAGCAGCACGTGCAGAAGCGCATCGCCGACCTGGTGATCGACCTGTTCGTGGGCCTGTGCGTGCTGTCGCGGGCGCAGTCGCTGGTCGAGTCCGAGCCGGACAAGAAGGCGCTGGTGATCGACATGGCGCGCACGTTCACGCGCCAGGCGCGGCGCCGCATGGCGCGCAACCTGCGCGGCTTCGAGCACAACGAGGACGCGGCGGTGGAATCGATCGCGGGCGCCATCATCGCCACCGGCAACTACCCCTGGGACGTCATCTGACCCAATCCGGGGTCAGAGTGCATTTAACTTCGGCGGGCCGGGGGTTACATGCCTTCCTCCCGACGCCTGCGATCCGTCCGTCATCCCGCACCGCGCCATAGGGAAGAAAACCCGGCACCTTCCGCGCGTTGAAATCCTATGCCGCCGGGGCAGCGCGTCGGGCAACCTGCGGCCGTCACCGAAAGCCGAGCCAGGCCATGCCCCGTCGACCCCGCCTGCTCCTGCCGGGCATGCCGCTGCACGTCATCCAGCGCGGGAACGATCGCCAGCCCTGCTTCCTGGATGACCGCGATCGCCGTCGTTACCTTGACGACCTGCGCGTCCTGGCGCGCGAATCGCACTGCGCCATCCATGCCTATGTGCTGATGGGCAACCACGTGCACCTGCTGCTCACCCCGGGCGAGCGGGGGAACGTGAGCCGCCTGATGCAGGCGCTGGGCCGGCGCTACGTGCGCTGGTTCAATGACCGCCATGCCCGTTGCGGAACGCTTTGGCAGGGCCGTTTCCGCGCCGGCGCCGTGGACACCGACGATTACTTCTTCCGCTGCCATCGCTACATCGAGCTCAACCCGGTGCGGTCGGGCATGGCCGCGACGCCGGCGCTGTGGCCTTGGTCAAGTTATGGCGCGAATGCGCAGGGGGCGGAAGACGCGCTGTTGTCGCCGCATCCGATGTACCTTGCCTTGGGCCGTGATACGCCGTCGCGTTGCGCGGCCTATGCGGCCCTGGTGGATGAGCCGCTCGACGGCGACCAGCTGCAGCAGATCCGCGAGCATGTGCATCGCCAGCAGCCCTTGGGCTCTGCGGGATTCGTGGCGAGGCTGCGGGACTTGGCCGCGCAGCCTGCTTGAGCTGGCAATACGCCCGATACGAGGGGGCGACGCAACCATGCGTCGCCCTTTCCGTGCTGGTCTTCCCGCTGTTCCGGGGCCAGAAGATAAACGCACTCTGACCCCGGATTTTGTCGTCAGGCGAGGAGGTCGTAGCGGTCGGCGTTCATGACTTTGGTCCAGGCGGCGACGAAGTCGTTGACGAAGCGGGCGGAGGCGTCGCTGGCGGCATACGCCTCGGCGAGCGCGCGCAGCTGCGAGTTCGAGCCGAACACCAGGTCGGACACGGTGCCGGTCCAGCGCAGTTCGCCCGTGCTGCGGTCGCGGCCCTCGAGCACGTCGTTGTTGGCGGCCGAGCGCGTCCACTTGGTGCGCATGTCGAGCAGGTTGACGAAGACGTCGTTGCTCAGCGTGCCCGGACGGTCGGTGAACACGCCGTGGCGGGCGCCGCCGACGTTGGCGTCCAGCGCGCGCAGGCCGCCCACCAGCACGGTCATCTCCGGCGCGCTCAGGCCCAGCAGGGCCGCCTTGTCCACCATCGCCTCGGCCTCGGAACCCTTGAAGCCGGCCGCGACGTAGTTGCGGAAACCATCGGCCTGCGGCTCCAGCGGCGCGAACGACTCGGCGTCGGTCTGGTCCTGGCTGGCGTCGGTACGGCCCGGCGCGAACGGCACCGTGACCTCATGCCCACCCTTCTTCGCCGCCGCTTCCACCGCCGCGTTGCCGGCGATCACGATCAGGTCGGCCAGCGACACCTTCTTGCCGCCACCGGCGGCCGCGTCGAAATCCTTCTTGATGCCTTCCAGCACCGACAGCACCTTCGCCAGCTGCGCGGGCTGGTTGGCCTCCCAGTCCTTCTGCGGCGCCAGCCGGATGCGGGCGCCGTTGGCACCGCCGCGCTTGTCGCTGGAGCGGAAGGTCGAGGCCGAGGCCCAGGCCGTGGCCACCAGCTGCGGCCCGGTGAGGCCCGAAGCCAGCACCTTGGCCTTCAGCGCCTCCACGTCCTTGGCGTCCACCAGCGGGTGGTCCACCTCGGGCACCGGGTCCTGCCAGATCAGCACTTCCTTCGGCACCAGCTTGCCCAGATAGCGCGCACGCGGGCCCATGTCGCGATGGGTCAGCTTGAACCAGGCGCGCGCGAAGGCATCGGCCAGTTCGGCCGGATTTTCCATGAAGCGGCGCGAGATCTTTTCGTAGGCCGGGTCCATGCGCATGGCCATGTCGGCCGTGGTCATCATCGGCTGGTGGAACACGCCCGGCGTGTGTGCATCGGGCACGTTTCGGCCGGCATCGCCCTTGGGCTTCCACTGATGCGCGCCGGCCGGGCTCTTGGTCAGCTCCCACTCGAAGCCGAACAGCGTCTCGAAGTAGCTGTTGTCCCAGGTGATCGGCGTCGGCGTCCACGCACCCTCGATGCCGCTGGTGATGGTGTGGCCGGCCATGCCGCTCTCGTAGGTGCTGATCCAGCCGAAGCCCTGGTTGGCCACGTCCGAGCCTTCCGGTTCGGACTGCACCAGGGACGCATCGCCGGCGCCGTGCGCCTTGCCGAAGGTGTGGCCGCCGGCGACCAGCGCGACCGTCTCTTCATCGTTCATGGCCATGCGCGCGAAGGTGACGCGGATGTCGCGCGCCGAGGCCAGCGGGTCGGGATTGCCGTCCGGGCCTTCCGGGTTCACGTAGATCAGGCCCATCTGCACGGCGGCCAACGGGTTCGCGAGTTCGCGCTCGCCCGAGTAGCGGCTGTTGGGCTTGTCGCTGCTGGCCAGCCACTCGGCTTCCGCGCCCCAGTTCACGTCGGCATTGGGCTCCCAGATGTCGGCACGGCCACCGGCGAAGCCGAAGGTCTTGAAGCCCATGGACTCCAGCGCGACGTTGCCGGTGAGGATGAACAGGTCGGCCCAGGACAGCTTGGCGCCGTACTTGGCCTTGATCGGCCACAGCAGGCGACGCGCCTTGTCCAGGTTGCCGTTGTCGGGCCAGCTGTTGAGCGGCGCGAAGCGCTGGTCGCCGGTGCCGCCACCGCCGCGGCCATCGGAAATGCGATAGGTGCCCGCGGCATGCCAGGCCATGCGGATGAAGAAGGGGCCGTAGTGACCATAGTCGGCCGGCCACCAGGACTGCGAGTCGGTCATCAGCGCGTGCAGGTCCTTCACCACCGCGTCCAGGTCGAGCGTCTTGAACTCCTTGCGGTAGTCGAACTTCTCGCCCAGCGGATTCGCGCGCGGCGAGTGCTGGTGAAGGATCCCGAGGTTGAGCTGGTTGGGCCACCAGTCGGCATTCGTGCGGGCGCGGGGTGCGATTTGTCCCGACATCGGGCACTTGGCTTCGGTGTTCATGGCTGACTCCCTGGTTGGCGGCTGGACGGGGCCACGGCGAACCTTCGGCCGCGGCGGACCTCAACCTTAGGCCCGCCCGATGACATTGGGTAATGAATGTTTCGGATGCGTTCGATAGGGGCTGGCTATCGCGAGCCGCCAACCCGCCGCTTGACCGCGGCCCGCGATTGGTGAAGTATTTAATTACTTCATTAACTACCGGCCGCCATGGACCGCATCTTCGAAGCCCTCGCCTCTTCGCCCCGCCGGCAGATCCTGGCCTACCTGGGCGACGGCGAACTGACCGCCGGCGAGATCGGCTCGCGCTTCGACTTCAGCAAGCCGGCACTGTCCAACCACCTGCGCGTGCTCGAGGACGCCGGCCTGGTGCTGCGCGAGAAGCGTGGCCAGTTCGTGTTCTTCCGGCAGGCGCCCGACCGCCTGGCCAACACGCTGATGTCGTGGGCGGCCGAAGTGTGTCCGGTCGCCGGCCCGCTGAAGCGCGAGAGCCGCACCCGCGCCAGGACCAAACCTTCCCCCTGATTCTTCCCCGGAGTGCGGCATGGACGACATCCTGCAGCAGGTCGCCAGCTTTCCCAGCGTCACCCTTGCGTCCGCTTCCGGCGGTCTGCCGATCGAAGTGTCGCTGATCGCCCAGCTGGGCGTGGGCGGCGGTGATGCGCTGGTGCACTCGGCCAGCCGGCGCCAGCGCGGCCATGCCGCGTTCGTGGATGCGCTGGACGAACCTTCGGTACGCATCGGCGCGATGGACCTGGAACGGGGCGACGCCAGTTCGCTCTACACCTTCGCGGTGGGCCCGACCGGGCATCCCTTCCACCGGCACGCGGGGCATCGCGTGTTCACCGCCATTTCCGGCAGCGGCGGTGCGCGCCTGCGCTTCTCGACCGCGTCGGATGCGCAGGTGGCGGCCGACCCGCGGGCCTTCGTGCGCGCGCTGCGGCACGTGCACATTCCGCCCGATTGCCTGTTCACGGTGCGCTTCGGCGGCGGCACCTGGCACCAGTTCCTGCCGCTGCGCGCAGAGGCGCACAGCCCGGCCCTGTTCGCGATCTCCTGCCACACCAACGAGCTGGGCGGCGACCTGCCCGAAGACGTGCGCGCCCGCGTGGCCGCCAATGCCGCCGACATCCCGACGCTGACCCAGGTGCTGCCGCCCGCAGTGCAGGCGTTGTTGGACACGCTGGCGCCGGAGGCGGTGCACACCACCGCGCTGTCGCTGGAGGCGCCGCCACAATCGCTGCTGTCCACCCTGTGCGCGCAGGCGCGACGGCTGGCCGGACCGATCCGTGGCCGCCTGGCGCAGTGGCAGGGCGCGGGCGGATTCCAGTCGGATCGCCCGGCCCGGCGTGCGGTGCGCGCGCTCGCCGAGCCGCCGCGGGACTCGCTGCTGCGCGACCATCTGCCCGAAGGCCAGCGGCACCAGGACAGCTGCGCGCTGACGGTCGAGCGCGGCGAGCTGCCCGCCCTGCCCGCCCCGGTGCTGCTGGCTTCCGTGCTGGAAGGTTTCCTCGAGCGCCGCCCGGTCACCGTGGCCTGGATGATGGCCACCCGCAACGTGCTGGTGAAGCCGCTGCGCCTGCGCACCTCGCCGCTGGGCTGTCCCGTTTCGTCGCTGCTGTCGCGCGATGCGACGCAGTATTTCGCCGGCCGTTTCCCGGTGCTCGACCAGCGCGTGTCGGCCGACGGCCGCCGGGCCCAGGTGCTGCTGGGCGCCGACGACCGGCACCTGCGCTTCCGCAGCTGCGTGGGCGTCGAAGTCCTGGCCTCGGGCGACGTGGTGGTGACGCTGGGCACGCGCGTGCAGTGCCTGAACACCTTCGGCCGCGTGTACATGGCGCTGATCGACCGCGCGCACCGACGCTACATTTCGCCGGCCCTGCTGCGACCCGCGGTGGAGCATGCACTGGCCACCCTGCCCGTGCACGCGCAGCCCTCACTGGCCGTGCTGGCGCCCGCGCATGTCTGAGCGCGACGCCCTGCCGCTGGCCGGCCCGAGCGCGTCGCACGCCTGGCGCGAAACCCGCGCGCTGCTGGACGCGGCGCGCATGACCCTGCCCCTGCTGCTGCCCGCCGGCCCCGCCCGAGCGCGGCGGCCGCGCCAGATCATCGTGCTGCCCGGCTTCGGTGCCGACGATCGCGCCACCTGGCCCCTGCGCCGCTACCTGGCCAAGCTGGGCCACCACGTCGAAGGCTGGGGCCTGGGCCTGAACCGTGCCGGCATCGACATCCGGCACACGCTGGCTGATCTTTCGCCCGGCTGGGCGGTGGAGCCGATCGCCACCTACCGCAACGAAGCCTCGGTGCCGATGCTGTGCGACCGCATGGTCGAGCGCGTGCGCCGTCGCCATGGCGAGCTGGGCGGCGGTCCGCTGACCCTGGTGGGCTGGAGCCTGGGCGGCGTGGTGGCGCGCGAGGTCGCGCGCGACCTGCCCGACCTGGTGGAGGAAGTGATCACGCTGGGCACGCCGGTACAGGGCGGTCCGAAATACACGCGCGCCGCGGCCTTCTTCCGCGGCCGCGGCATGGACCTGGACTGGATCGAACGCGGCGTGGCGCGGCGCGAGTCGCGGCCGATCCGCGCGCCCATCACCGCCATCACCAGCCCCACCGATGCGGTGGTCGGCCACGCCGCCACCCGCGACCACCACAGCCCGGACGTGCGCCACATCGACGTGGACGCCGCGCACCTGGGCCTGGTGTTCAATCCGACGGTGTGGCGGATGATCGCCGAGACGCTGAACCGGCGGGACTGACGCCGGCCCACGCAGGCCTTAAAGCCGCACCGATTCCGGATACGGCGCCACGTCCGCGTAGGCACCTGCGGCCAGCTGCGTCTGCAGGTCCTGCCACCACGCCACGCGGAAGATGTCGGCGTGCGCCTCGAGCAGCGCGGCGCGCAGCACCGGCGGCAGGCCGAGGAACCGTGGGAACTGTTCCGGGAAGACATCGTTCTCACCCACGTGGTACCAGGCGCCCGCGCTCATCTCTTCCTCGTCGTTGCGCGGCTCGGGCTCGCGGCGGAACCGGCATTCGCCCACCAGGCACAGCTCGTCGTAGTCGTAGAAGATGGCGCGCCCGTTGCGGGTGACGCCGAAGTTCTTCAGCAGCAGGTCGCCGGGGAAGATGCCACTGCGCGCCAGGTCCTTGATCGCCTGGCCGTAGTCGAGCACGGCGGCCAGCGCGGCCTCGGGCGCGGCCTCGCGCACGAACAGGTTCAGCGGACGCAGGCGGCGCTCGAGGTAGCAGTGGTGCACCAGCACGTCGTCGCCCAGGTCGCTGACGGTCTCGCGGCATTCGGTCAGCAGCTCGTGCAGCAGCTCGGGCGTGAACTGCCGCTTGGGAAAGCGCAGCCAGCGGAACTCCTGCGCATCCACCAGCCGGCCCACGCGGTCGTGCCGGAACACCAGGTCGTACTTGGCCTGCACCTGCTCGCGCGCGATGTCCTTGGGCGGCGCGAAGCGGTCGCGGATCAGCTTGAACACCAGCGGGTACGAGGGCAGGGTGAACACGGCCATCACCATGCCGCGCTCGCCCTCGGCATGGCGCAGCAATTCGCCGCCGCTGCGCGCCAGGTGGCGGAAGAAGTGCCGATAGCGCTCGGTCTTGCCCTGCTTGGCGCGGCCCAGCACGGTGTAGATCTCGTCCACTGCCTTGTCGGGCAGCAGGCTGCGCAGGAACACCACGGCGTCGCCCACCGTCGCGAGGTCGGCGTGGAAATAACTCTGGGTGAAGCCGAACACCTGGGCCACGTGCGGCCGCTCGGTCAGCACCGCGTCCACTTCCAGGCCGTGCTCGCCGTGCACCACCGCGATCACCAGCGGCGCGAAGCGCGACTCGCCGAACACGCGGCCCACCAGGTAGGCGCGGCGCTCGCGGTAGAACACGGTGTCGAGCAGCTCCACCGCGCGCACCGGCCGCTCGCCCCAGGCCTGCAGGCGCTCGTCCAGCACGCGCGCCAGGCCGCCGGCGCAGTGGCCGATGCGGGCCCAGGGCACGTTGAACCGGAACGCCTCCAGCACCTGGCGGAAACCCGCGGCCGGCGTGTCGCCGATGGCGTGGCTGTGGCGCGCCACCGGATGGGTGATGCGGTCGGTGGGCTCGATGTCGAGCGCGATGAACTCCAGCTCGGCATCCACGCCGCGGGTGCGGAAGAAGCGCCGGGTCAGGGTGTTGAAGAAGGTCTTGTTGAGCTCCTGGTCCAGCAGCGGCGCGATCCGCACCGCGAACCGGTCGCGCACGGCGCGCCACAGCGGCCGGTCGCGCGAGCGCTCGCCCAGGTGCGCTTGCAGCCAGGTCGCCGCTTCGGCCACGCAGCGGTCGTACAGGCCGATGCGCTCGATCGCGTCGGCGCGGGCGCCGGCCCAGTCGCGGGCCTCGAAGCGCTGCTGGGCCCGGCACGTGATCGCGCCGAAGCGGGTGTTGTAGTCGGCGAAACGGTCCACCAGCGCGGCGGCCACGGCCTCGGCCTGGGCGGGATCGGCGGCGCGGGCGGGGACCTGGGACATGCCCGCATCTAAGCACAGCGGCACGGAAAATTAACGGCCCTGCATGCTAGCCTCGCGGCCACCCATCCGAACCGGAGCCGTCCGCATGCGTCCCACCCTGACCCCGCTCGCCCTCGCCTTCGCCGTCGTGCTGCTGGCCGCGTGCAAACCCGCCGCCGAAGCGCCCGCCGAGGCCACCCAGGCCGAGACCGAGGCGCTGCCCAGCGCCGCCGACCAGGCCGCTGCGGACGAGGCGGCGCTGCGCAATTCCCAGACCGATCCGCTGGACGCGATCCTGACCGGCGACTGGCGCAGCCCCGAGAACGCCGCGCGCGACGGCTACCGCCACCCGCGCGAAACCCTGGCCTTCTTCGGCGTCGGCGCCAGCCAGCGCGTGATCGAGATCAGCCCGGGCGGCGGCTGGTACACCGAAATCCTGGCGCCGCTGGCCCAGGGCAAGGGCCGCTACGTCGGCGCGGTGAACGACCCGGCCAAGGCCGGCAACGAGCGCGCCGCCAAGTACTACGCCGAAGGCAACCAGAAGCTGCGCGACAAGCTGGCCGCGCGCGCGGATGTCTACGGCAACGCCACCCTGGTCGAAGTGGATCCCGCCGCTCCGGTATTTGGCGAACCCGGCTCGGCCGACGTGGTGCTGACCTTCCGCAACGTGCACAACTGGGTGATGGCCGGCAACGAGGCCGCGATGTTCAAGGGCTTCTACGACGTGCTGGCCCCGGGCGGCGTGCTGGGCGTGGTCGAACACCGCGCGGCCGCCGGCAAGACGCTGGAGGAAGTGAAGGAGTCGGGCTACCTGCCCGAGGATTACGTGATCGGCCTCGCCACCGCCGCCGGCTTCACGCTGGAAGAGAAGAGCGAGATCAACGCCAATCCGGCCGACACCAAGGACCACCCGAATGGCGTCTGGACGCTGCCGCCGGGCAACAACCACGACGCCGCCGACAGCGCCAAGTACGCCGCGATCGGCGAAAGCGACCGCATGACCCTGCGCTTCGTGAAGCCCAAGGCCGACGCCGCCCCGGCCGAATGACGCGTTCCTGAGTCCGCTGCACCGAAGCCCTCCCTCGCGGAGGGCTTCTTTTTTGCCTGGGTGCTGGATCCGGGCCCGGGCACGACGCGGATGCGAGGGTCACTTCCTGCGAAATAAAGGCCTTGCTGAGCAGGAAGTGACCTTCGCTTGCGCGCTGCCGACGGCGCCGGACCCAGGCGAACACGGGTCCGCTTGACAGTCCCACCAAGGTGTCCGTACTGTACTAGCACACACAGTACAGCAGGACCCGCCATGGCCCGTACCCAAGCCCTGATGCTCGAGATCGCCACCGGCGACGCCCGCCCGATCAGCAGGCAGATCGTCGACGGCGTGCGCATGAAGGTGGCCACCGGCGAGCTGGCGCTGGGCAAGCAGCTGCCCAGCGTGCGCGGCCTGGCCCAGCAGCTGGGCATCAACCCCAACACCGTGGCCAAGGCCTACGCCGAGCTCACCGCCGAAGGCTGGCTGGAATCGCGGCAGGGCCTGGGCCTGTTCGTCGCGCCGCCGCGCCAGCGCCTGAGCCGCGCCGAGCGCGACAAGCGCCTGGACGAGGCGGTCAGCCGCTTCGTGCACGACGTGGTGGCGCTGGACCTGCCCGCCGACGAAGTGCTGGCCCGCCTGGACCTTGAGCTGCAGGCCTGCGCGCCGAAAAAAACCGCCTGAGGCCTGACCGCGGCGCCGCATCCGGCGTCGACGTTTCTTCCTGGAATTCCCATGTCCGACTTCGTCATCCAGACCCGCGACCTGAGCAAGCGCTACGGCAGCAAGCTGGCGCTGCGCCACCTCGACCTGGCGGTGCCGCGCGGCCGCATCCACGCCATCGTCGGGGCCAACGGCGCCGGCAAGTCCACGCTGTTCCGCATCCTGCTGGGCTTCCTGCCGCCAACCGCGGGCGAGGCGAAGATCCTGGGCCGCGACAGCCAGCGCCTGACGCCCGAAGACCGCGGCCGCATCGGCTTCGTCAACGAAGAGCACACCCTGCCCGGCTGGATGCGCGTGGACGCCATCACCGCCGCGCACCGCCGGCTGTATCCGCGCTGGAACCAGGGCCTGTTCGACGACGTGCTGGGCCACTACCACGTGGTGCCGTCGCAGAAGGTGTCGCAGCTCTCGCGCGGCGAGCGTGCCGGCTTCAACCTGGCGCTGGCGCTGGCCCAGGGCCCCGAGCTGCTGGTGCTGGACGAACCCACGCTGGGCCTGGACGTGGTGGCCAAGCGCGCCTTCCTCGAGGCGCTGATGTACAGCAACCTCAGCGACGACTGCACGGTGATCTATTGCTCGCACCAGATGGACGAGATCGAGCGCGTCGCCGACAACCTGATCATCCTGGAACAGGGCGAGCTGCGGAACATGTCGCCGCCCGAGGACTTCGTCGCGCGCGTCTCCTACTGGGTCGCCGACGTGCCGTTCAAGGGCCCCGACCCGCGCACCGTGCCGGGCCTGCTGCAGGTGCAGCGCCTGGACGGGCTGCACCACTACCTGGTGCTGGACCAGGACGAGGGCTTCGCCGATTTCCTGCGCGCCGCCGGTGCGCGTTCCATCAACACCATGCCGGTGGGACTGGATCGCGCGGTCAACGGCTTCCTTGCCAAGAACCACGCGGCGCCGCACGCCGCCTGACCCGGGACCCACGCCATGTTCGATATCTTCAAGGCCGAGTTCCGGCGCTTCTTCTCCTGGTCGCTGCTGTACGCGGCCGGGCTGCTGCTGGTGCTGCTGTTTTTCACCCGCGTGGTGGACATGGCGCAGCAGCCCGACGAGGTCTATTTCGTGATCGGGGCCGTGCAGGCGCTGGCCGGGCTGCTGCTGGGCTTGTTCCAGATGGGCGGCTACCGGCGCCCGAATGCCTGGCTGAACCTGCTGCACCAGCCGCTGGCGCACTGGCGCATCGCGCTGGCCCTGCTGGCGGCCGGCGCCGCGCTGCTGGCCATCGCCGTCCTGCTGCCGCTGCTGGCCACGGCCGCGTGGCAGGAACTGATGACGCCGCGCGTGCTGGACCTGCGGCACGTGGGCCTTTGCGTGGCGGGCTTCGGCATTGCGCTGATCGGCTACCTCACCGGCGCTGGCGCGATGCTGGTGCCGCGCCGCACCGCCGTGGCGCCGCTGGTGTTCCTGGCGCTGCTGCCGGCGGCGTATGCCACCGGCATGGCCTTCCTGGCGCTGCAGGGGCTGGTGATCGCGTGGCTGCTGGCGCTGACGCTGGCGGCCTTCAAGCCGGACCTGGGCAGTGCGCCGCGCGGTGCCGCCGGCGTGCTGCTGGCCGCGCCGCTGCAGGCCGCGATGTGGCTGGCGCTGGTGATGGCCGGCTTCGGCTTCGAGCTGCTGTGGATCGCGCAGGGGTCGCATCCGAACAACCTGCCCAGCGCACCCGCGGGCAGCGCCAAGCAGGCCGACAATGCCGAGGGTTCGGACCTGATCGTGTGGGGCCTGCAGTCGAGCGCCGCTGCGGAGGCACCGCTGTGGCGCGAGCAGGCCGCGATTTCCGACATCCTGACGCTCGGCGTCGGGATTCCGGTGACGCCGGTGTGGCATGAGCTGGGCAACCGCGCGCCGATGGAGTTCGATGACGACGAGCGGCGCATCCGCTGGGTCTTCAGCCACGACCTGGGCCGCTTCGTGGGGTACCGCTTGTCGGACAAGCAGGCGATTGGCGAACTCGGCGTCGACGGGCAGGCGCGCTTCCCGTCGCCGCCGCTGCCCGGGCCGGGCGGGCTGCTGGTCGGCCGCCACACGCTGCATGCGTTCGACGGCGAGACCCAACGCGTGCTGCCGCGGCTGTCGCTGCCCGAGGGCGAAGTGATCGCCGGCGTGCAGCTTGAAGGCGAGCGCCTGGCGGTGCTCAGCGACCGCGCGCTGTATCTGTACGACGCACGCCCGCTGTCGCTGGACAGCGCGCCGCTGACGACGCGGCAGCGCGTGCCGCTGCCCGGTGCCTCCGGCAACCTCACGCGCGTGGACGTGATGGAGCTGCTGGAGGGCCACCTGGTGTCGTTCACGATGACGCGCGGGCGCCACAACGGCCAGGGCCACTCGTTCCAGCAGCTGGTGCGCGTGGATCCGCAGGGCGGGCTCGAGCTCGTCGCGCGGCGCGAGCTGGCCAGCGGCTACGGCCCGGTGTTCACCGGCCGCACGTGGTGGATGTCGCCGGTGATCGACCAGGGGCTGGGCGCCTTGCGGCACCTGTTCGCGCCCTACCAGCCGGGCCACGCGCAGGCGCCGCCGCCGCGGCCTTCGGTGGTGCGCTGGCTTGCAGGTGTGTTGATGGGCATGTCGCTGCTGGTCGCGGTTTGGCACGTGCGGCGCACGGCGCTGGGTATGCCGGGCCGCATCGCGTGGTGCGTCGCCTGCGCCCTGGTCGGCGTTCCCGCGTTGATGGCGCTGTGGCTGGCCGTGCCCGCGCGCGAATCGATGCAAGCGTCTGCAGCGGCCGCACCCGCGCCGGCCTGAGGTCCCCTTCCATCCAGGAGTGTGTCGATGATCGTCCGGATCCTGTTCCGGATGTCGGGGGCGGCTGCCCTGGCATCCCTGTTTTTGGCGGCATCCGCCGGCGCGGCATCCCCGGGCGCGATGGCACAGGAGGCCGCTGCGCTGCGCGCGGCCGTCGCCAGCGAGCGGGCCCGACCGGTCGCGCCGCGCGTGCCGCGCGCCACCTTCCTGGCGCAGGCCCAGGTGCAGGCGGTGGCGCTGTCGCCGGACGGTGACCACCTGGCCTGGATCCACGAGCGCAACGGCCGGCGCACGCTCTGGCTGCAGGCGCTGCCGGACGGCAAACCACGCGTGGTGCTGCCGCGCACCGACGCCGCCGAACTGGCGTGGTCAGCCGACAGCCGCTGGCTGTTCCTGCCCGGGCCCCGGCAGCTGGCGGTGATCGGCGTGGCGGGCCAGCGCGGCGCGGGAAAAGTGACCGCGCTTGGCGGCATCACGCGGCGCGAGTTCCTGTGGGTGGATCCGATGACGCCTGCCGCCGTGCTGCTGCGTGAGCGGCCCGCGCGCAACGGCGGCGCTGAAGGCCGGTGGCGCCTGCTGCGCGTGGCCGTGGACGGCAGCGAGACGCGGCTGCACGAGGATGTGCATCCGATCGTGGATGCCGCCATCGGGCCGGGCGGCAAGCTGGCCTGGCTGATGCTGGCCGAAGGCGATGCACACGTGCTGTATCGCCATGCCGATGCGATCCCGCGGCAGCCGGTGCTGCGCTGCGCACAGATGCGGCGCTGCGGCCTGCTCGGCCACGCCGCGGGCGATGGGCTGTGGTTGTCGGGCAATGCCGACGGCGACCGCACGGCGCTGCTGCTTCTGGACGCGCAGGGCCGGCTGGAGCGCGTGCACGAGGACCCGCGCGGCGAAGCGGACGTGTTCGAGGTGCGGCTGGATCCGCGGGATGGACGGCCTCGCTTCGTTGGCTACCGCAGCACCGTCGCGCAGCTGCATGCGCTGGAACCCGCGGACGCGGCGCGTCTGGCGGCGATCCAGCGGCAGCGGCCGGGCCGCTCGCTGAGCGTGGACCCGGGCGTGGCACGCTGGCTGGTGCGCGAACGCGGCGACACGCTGCGCGGCGAGCGCTGGTGGCTGGCCGATGCGCAGGGCGCGCTGACCGAAGTGCTGGCCGATGCGGGCTTCGTGTTCCAGGGCAAGCCCCAGCTGCGTCCGGAGGAATCCGTGATGGCGCGGAAGTGGCCGATGCGCTGGATGGCTTCCGACGGCCGCGTGCTGCATGGCTTCGTCACCCTGCCCCCGGGCGTGGACGTGGCGCGGGCGCCGCTGGTGGTCAGTGTGCACGGCGGGCCGTTCAACCTGGTGCGACCGGACTTCAGCAACGATGCACAGCTGCTGGCCAACCGCGGCTACGTGGTGTTCCAGCCGAACTTCCGGGGCTCCACCGGACTGGGCCGCGACTACGTGCTGGCGTCGAAGGGTGATTTCGGCAATGGCCGCGTGCAGCAGGACATCGTCGAAGGCACGCGCTGGCTGCTGGCCAACGGCATCGGCGATGCGCAGCGCGTGGGCATCACCGGCGCCTCGTTCGGCGGGTATTCGGCGCTGCTGGGCGTGACCTTCCAGCCCGAGCTGTTCCGGGTCGCGGTGGCGGGCGTGCCGCCGGCGGACTTCAGCTTCGTGCTGCGCGAATACCTGGGCTCGGGGCACGAGATGTTCCCCGGCATCCCGATGGCCGACAGCATGCGGCACCTGGGTCTGGACCCGACCGATGAGGCGCTGGCGGCGCGACTGGCGGCGCAGTCGCCGGCTGCGAATGCCGCGGCCCTGCATCGGCCGGTGCTGATCCTGGCCGGCGGGCAGGACGAGCGCGTGCCGATCCGCGGCGTCACCCACTACGCCGCCCTGCTGCGCACCTTGGGCAAGGATGTGAGCCTGTTCGTGGACGAGGACGCCGACCACGGCATTGCCGATGATCGTTCGCGCGAGGCTTACTACTTCCTGATGGAGCGGATGCTGCACGAAACCCTGGGCGGGCCCGCGCCGGAACCGGCGGATGCGGCACTGCAACGTCACCTGCAGCAGTACCTGCGTCTGTCGGGGACCGGGCTGCGATAGCCGGGCACTCCGGACCTGTTGGGTAGCTCAGGACCTGTCGCGGAAAGGATACCGCTCGAGTAGCTCGGCGTGGTGACGCCTTCGCCGGTCGGCCCACGAAGGATCCAGTGTTTCCAGCAGCTTGACGTGGGTGGCGAAGCGATGGCGGCGGGGATCCCTTCCAAGCAGGCGCGACAGCCAGGGCTGCCTCATGCGGTTGCTGAGGCTCCAGGTGACATTTTCCATCAGCCAGTACAGCAGCTCGTCTTCGTCCCGGGCCACGCGGCGGTGCAGCTCGGCGCCGCGCTCGGTCACCACGTAGTGGAGTGCGCCGTCGAGGCGTTCGACGTGGGCATCGCCGTTGTTGGTCGGGCGCGTCGGCAGGCGCGACTGGTAATGGGGCACAGCGCCGGCGGTCGGAAGCAGGAGCAGCAGGGCGGAGTACCTGGACTGCAGTTGATCGAGACCGGTGGCATTCATGGCGTGCTCCGGGCGCCGCGGAGGCTGGCACCGGACCTGCATTGACGCGCTGACAGAATCAGCGGCTTCAGGACACGCCAAGGGTATCGGCGTCCTTCCGGCCAGGGTAGGCGCCACCAGGGCTTGCGACAGCGCGCGAGTATCGATGCCACGAGCCAGTCCGGGTCGAAGCCGTCCCATACTCCGGCGGTTGCATACAGGTTCCAATGGACGACGGGGTGGACTTCGTCGAAGAGGATGCGCTGCAGTTCTTCGATCTGGAAGGGCGAGCGTGAGCAAACTTCGGCGACGCTTGCCCAATCCGGTTCTGTATCGAGGTACAGATCGCTCAGGGCGATCCAGACAGGCCGGCGAAGTTCCAGTTCGTCTGCTGGGAGCGGCATGCAGCGTCTCCGCGCTTTCATCCAGGCTGCGTCGCAGGCGTCGGCATGAACGAAGGGTCAGGGAGCGACCACCTGCCAACCCCCGGGGGCGGGCCGATAGAGGAGCTTGGACAAAGCATGGTTCTCATCAAAGTTGACCTGGCTCAAGACCTCGGTGAGTGCCGCGATGCCATTTGAGTCCGCCAACGCGTAGAGCACAAAATCACGATGCGGGAAGGCGGCGACAAGGGCGCCGCCCATTTCCTGTTCGATCTGTTGCCAAAGTTCGGGATACAGGATGGCGCACGCGGCCATGTTGTCCGGAGCAGTCAACTCGTGGATGGTTCAGTCCGTCCTGACCTGCATGTTCCGCATCGCAAGCAGTCCATTGGCTTCAGCCAACGGTCGCAGCTGGGTCTGCTGCAGATTGTGCTCCTGCAGATTCGCGGGGGTGACCGACAGATAGCTGGGGCCGATATCAATGGCATAGGTCAGCAACAGATCGCCAGCCAGCGGCTCGGTTACAGGCCGTGACGACTCTGTCATTCCGGGGATTCCGTCAACGGCTGCCAGGAAGTTCCTGTGCTTGATGCGGGGAACCACTACCGGGGCTGGTTGGGCCGCCTTCTGTTTCTTCTTGAAGAACGAGAACATTCCCTTGGCCCCCAGCGCCTGGGTTGAGCCGCGCTGAAGGCGTCGGCTTGAATGATTAGTTAGGCCGCAGCTGCCTGCATTGGGTAGAAATGCTGGCAGTCGCGCCACTCTTGGACAGGTTGATCATCGATGTAACCAGTCGGCTTCGGCAAGAAACCGGAGAAGCATTCAGTGAGACCGAGTTCATGCGCCGTGTTGCGGCAGTAGTCGGCTCCGCCGGAGCTCCAGAGGAACAGCGTCGCTCCGGCGGCGTGGAGGCGCCGGACCTGCTCGACAACCGCAGGCATTGGGATGCGCTTGGTTCCGACGGAGCGAACCAGGGTGTCGTCGACGTCCACGAATACAACATACGGTTTCATCTGAGGCCTAACGCCTGAGTTAAGCCGCGCCGCAGGCGTCGGCTTGAATGATTGGTTAGGCCAGATGATGCACCGGCAAGGACGACCAATCTAGCCCTCACCTGTGTAATTCCGGTCAAAGCGAGACTCGTCGGGCGGCGGCGGTGCTGCAATAGCATCCTTCGCCATGGACAGGACAATGATTGCGCCAAGCGCTGGAACAAGGGCCGCCAGAAGCGCCTGGGCGCCGTACTGGGCGCGCGTGTATCCGGCGCGTGCTGCATAAGCCATTGCGAGAACCGCGAACAGAGTGTGTGCCGCTATACCGAGAGCTAGCCACCAAGTCTGGGGCATGACGCCTAACGCCTAAGTTAAGCCGCGCCGAAGGCGTCGGCTTGAATGATTAGTTAGGCCTATTGGCCATGACAAGGCAACGGCGGCAACGCCGCGCCTTCTTCCAAGTAAGAATAGACTTCAACACGCGTAAGTCTCCA
>NZ_JBMIRR010000024.1:0-550 GCF_049195245.1 Arenimonas sp. MALMAid1274 | reverse complement strand
AGGCGTTAGGCGTATGCGATCTCGCGCTGTACTTGGAATGGTCTTTCTGACTGTCGCCGCGTGCTCGCAACGACCGAGTAGTACGAATCTGGAGGACTTCGGCACAGCCTTCCAGCAAATGCAACTGGAGGAACAGTTCTTGTTGTCGCGTGCTCACCCAGATATTGAGATCGTCGAAGAGTTCAGTCCGGACGGAGACAAGGTCGAGCACACCAGAATCATCCCGTGCGGTCTCGGGGAGATCCAACAGGCAGGCTGGCGGGTTCTCCCCGGGCCGGACCAACTTGCCAGATCAAGCGTCGCATACAGCCCTCCCGCGTTCGATGGCCCCGACCAGGTGTCCGTTACGCTAGGTCCTATAGAGAGTGCTGCGGATGCGCGTTACACGTTTCGCGCCTCAGACGGAGTCTGGAGACTTACGCGTGTTGAAGTCTATTCTTACTTGGAAGAAGGCGCGGCGTTGCCGCCGTTGCCTTGTCATGGCCAATAGGCCTAACTAATCATTCAAGCCGACGCCTTCGGCGCGGCTTAACTTAGGCGTTAGGCGTCA
>NZ_JBMIRR010000018.1:2500-5476 GCF_049195245.1 Arenimonas sp. MALMAid1274 | reverse complement strand
GCAAAGAAAAACGCCGCCCTGTGTGGGGCGGCGTTTTAGGGATAAAAACCCTGGCGATGACCTACTCTTGCATGGCTTAGGCCACACTACCATTGGCGCAGCTGCGTTTCACTTCCGAGTTCGGGATGGGATCGGGTGGTTCCACAGCGCTATGGTCGCCAGGGAGAGGGTGGAGGGTCGCAGTGGCTTCGTCAAAATGCGGACGGAGTTATGCGCACACGCTCTCAAAGGGGGGACGTAGCGAACATTATTTGGCGATACTTTCATCGACAACGTGTTGTCGAGGGTAAGGCGTCTTGAGGTTATATGATCAAGCCGCACGGATCATTAGTATCAGTTAGCTCAACGCATTGCTGCGCTTACACACCTGACCTATCAACCACCTAGTCTTGATGGTTCCTTTAGGGGACTTGTGTCCCGGGAGATCTCATCTTGAGGCGCGCTTCCCGCTTAGATGCTTTCAGCGGTTATCGCTTCCGAACATAGCTACCCGGCAATGCCATTGGCATGACAACCGGAACACCAGGGGTTCGTCCACTCCGGTCCTCTCGTACTAGGAGCAGCCCCTCTCAAATCTCCAACGCCCACGACAGATAGGGACCGAACTGTCTCACGACGTTCTGAACCCAGCTCGCGTACCACTTTAAATGGCGAACAGCCATACCCTTGGGACCGACTACAGCCCCAGGATGTGATGAGCCGACATCGAGGTGCCAAACACCGCCGTCGATATGAACTCTTGGGCGGTATCAGCCTGTTATCCCCGGAGTACCTTTTATCCGTTGAGCGATGGCCCTTCCATACAGAACCACCGGATCACTAAGACCTACTTTCGTACCTGCTTGATCCGTCGATCTTGCAGTCAAGCACGCTTATGCCTTTGCACACAGTGCGCGATGTCCGACCGCGCTGAGCGTACCTTCGTGCTCCTCCGTTACTCTTTGGGAGGAGACCGCCCCAGTCAAACTACCCACCATACATGGTCCCCGGCCCGGATAACGGGCCCAGGTTAGAACGTCAAGCACATCAGGGTGGTATTTCAAGGATGGCTCCATGCGATCTAGCGACCACACTTCATAGCCTCCCACCTATCCTACACAGACGAACTCAACGTTCAATGTAAAGCTATAGTAAAGGTTCACGGGGTCTTTCCGTCTTGCCGCGGGAACGCTGCATCTTCACAGCGATTTCAATTTCACTGAGTCTTGGGTGGAGACAGCGCCGCTGTCGTTACGCCATTCGTGCAGGTCGGAACTTACCCGACAAGGAATTTCGCTACCTTAGGACCGTTATAGTTACGGCCGCCGTTTACCGGGGCTTCGATCAAGAGCTTCGCCTTGCGGCTGACCCCATCAATTAACCTTCCGGCACCGGGCAGGCGTCACACCCTATACGTCCACTTTCGTGTTTGCAGAGTGCTGTGTTTTTGATAAACAGTCGCAGCGGCCTGGTTTCTGCGGCCCTGACGGGCTCAGCTACGCATGTAGCCACCCATCAAGGCGCACCTTCTCCCGAAGTTACGGTGCCATGTTGCCTAGTTCCTTCACCCAAGTTCTCTCAAGCGCCTGAGAATTCTCATCCTGCCCACCTGTGTCGGTTTACGGTACGGTCTGCGTGACCTGAAGCTTAGAGGCTTTTCCTGGAAGCGTGGTATCAGTGACTTCGTCCGATAGGACTCGTCTCGGTGCTCGGCATAGAGAAGCGCGGATTTGCCTACGCTTCATGCCTACCTCCTTTCCCCGGGACAACCAACGCCCGGTACACCTAACCTTCTCCGTCCCCCCATCGCAGTCACGCGAGGTGCTGGAATATTAACCAGCTTCCCATCGACTACACCTTTCGGTCTCGCCTTAGGGGCCGACTCACCCTGCACCGATTAACGTTGTGCAAGGAAACCTTGGGCTTTCGGCGTGCGGGCTTTTCACCCGCATTATCGTTACTTATGTCAGCATTCGCACTTCCGATACCTCCAGCAGACTTTCCAATCCACCTTCAACGGCTTACGGAACGCTCCTCTACCGCGTACACCCGAAGGTGTACACCCCAAGCTTCGGTATACCGCTTAGCCCCGTTAAATCTTCCGCGCAGGCCGACTCGACCAGTGAGCTATTACGCTTTCTTTAAAGGATGGCTGCTTCTAAGCCAACCTCCTGGCTGTCTGTGCCTTCCCACATCGTTTTCCACTGAGCGGTAATTTGGGGACCTTAGCTGTGGGTCTGGGTTGTTTCCCTTTTCACGACGGACGTTAGCACCCGCCGTGTGTCTCCCGCATAGTCTGTCTTGGTATTCGGAGTTTGCCATGGTTTGGTAAGTCACAATGACCCCCTAGCCATAACAGTGCTCTACCCCCAAGAAGATTCGTGCGAGGCGCTACCTAAATAGCTTTCGAGGAGAACCAGCTATCTCCGGGTTCGATTAGCTTTTCACTCCTAGCCACACCTCATCCCCTACTTTTGCAACAGGAGTGGGTTCGGGCCTCCAGTCGGTGTTACCCGACCTTCACCCTGGGCATGGCTAGATCACCCGGTTTCGGGTCTATTGCCTGCAACTATGCGCCCTATTCAGACTCGGTTTCCCTTCGCCTCCCCTATACGGTTAAGCTTGCTACAGACAATAAGTCGCTGACCCATTATACAAAAGGTACGCAGTCACCAAACAAGTTGGCTCCCACTGCTTGTACGCACACGGTTTCAGGTTCTATTTCACTCCCCTCGCCGGGGTTCTTTTCGCCTTTCCCTCACGGTACTGGTTCACTATCGGTCGGTCAGGAGTATTTAGCCTTGGAGGATGGTCCCCCCATATTCAGACAGGGTTTCACGTGCCCCGCCTTACTCATCATCATCTACTAGGCCCTTTCACATACAGGGCTATCACCTTCTATGGCCGGCCTTTCCAAGCCGTTTTGCTAGAACCTAATAGACTTCAGGGCTGGTCCCCGTTCGCTCGTCACTACTGGGGGAATCTCGGTTGATTTCT
>NZ_JBMIRR010000023.1:0-310947 GCF_049195245.1 Arenimonas sp. MALMAid1274 | reverse complement strand
GTCTGTGCGTAGGCCGCATGCCCCAGGCTCAGTCCCAGGTAGTGCGACCAGATCGCCTGGTAGATCAGGCCCGCAAAACCCGATGCCACGAACAGCGCCAGCAGCGCCCGCTCCAATCCGACCTGCCTGACCGTCATCCGTTCCCCTTTCCGTACTCGACCAGCTCCTGGCCCCGCAGATTACCGTAATCAGCCCGCGCGCCCGGCGACCGCACAAAATGTGATCGCCATCACACTGGTGGTGGGGCACAAAGTGACGTTGTGTGTCAGTTCCTGCCCGCCGCCGGGAAATTGTGGCCCGTGTCCCGATTTGGTGTGGCGTTGCGTTGGTAACTGGGCCTATATTCCGGCCTGTGGCAGCCCCTCGCGGGTTGGCACAGTTGATGCATCGATGTCATGGCACGTGCTTCGGCACGGCTACCCAAGGACGGGAATTCCGTTCGAACACGTGACAACCACTTGTCCACCCTAGGGGATTTACCCAAATGAAGAACATCCAGAAAGGTTTCACCCTGATCGAGCTGATGATCGTGGTCGCGATCATTGCCATCCTGGCCGCCATCGCGCTGCCGGCGTATCAGGACTACATCGCCCGTTCGCAGGTCACCTCCGGCCTGGCCGACATCCGTGGCGGCGTGACCGCGTTCGAAGAGCTCATCAACCGTGGTTCGACCGGCGCCACCAACGCCGCCGCGATCGGCCTGAACTCCAAGACCGCGCGCTGCAGCAGCCTGGTTGCCGCTGGTGCGTACACCGCGACCTCGGGCCAGACGATCACCTGCACCCTGGCCGGCAACCCGAAGGTCGTGGGCAAGACCGTCGTGCTGACCCGCAACGCCTCGGGCGCCTGGAACTGCACCACCACGCTGCCGGCGGCCGACAAGTCCAAGTACAACCCGGGCGGTTGCGCCTGATATTGCGTCACGTGTGACGAAACAGGGGTGGCTCGCCACCCCTGTTTCTTTTGGGGACGTATCCCCCGGCAGGCCGCCCGCATCTCCGATGCCACGCATGCGGTTGCCGCGCGATTCCATCGACAGGAGCCCGCGCATGCGCCCTGAGACTGGATTCACCCTGATCGAAGTGATGATCGTGGTCGCCATCGTCGCCATCCTGGCCGCGATCGCATTGCCTGCCTACCAGAACTACAACATCCGCGCCCAGGTAACCGCCGGGCTGGCGGACATCACAGGCGGCAAAAGCCTGTTCGAGTCCCAGGTCGTTGCCAACAACTCCAGCTCATTCGTGATCGCCGACATCGGCCTGCGCTCGCCCACGCCACGCTGCAGCTCCATTACGATGAATCCTTCCGGATCGGCCGGCTTCATCCAGTGCACGCTGGCAGGCAATCCGAACATCAATGGCAAGACCGTGCGGCTCCAGAGAAACGCCAGCGGCCTGTGGCGCTGCGTCACCAGCGTGACCCAGACCCAGTTCCGTCCGGAAGGTTGCGAATAGCTTTACAGCGATACCCCCAAGCCCCAAGGTATCGGCTCGGGCGCGTGCCCGTAGTCCCCGGTGCAGCCCCATGCTTTCGTCGCGCATACTCAAGCCCCTTCTGCCCCTCCTGCTGTTCTGCGGAGCGTTGCTGGTCTACCTCCCCGGACTGGGCGGGGGCTTCCTGTTCGACGACTACGCCAACATCGTCACCAATCCCCATATCCAGATGGAAACCCTGGACGGGGAAAGCCTGGCCCGGGCCGCCCGGGCGTATGAGCCCGGCGCTTACGGCCGCCCGCTGGCAACGATCAGTTTCGCCATCGATCACTATTTCGGCGGCAAGAATCCGCTGGCATACAAGCTGAGCAGCCTTGCGGTCCACCTGCTCAACACCTTCCTGGTCTTCTGGCTGGTCCAACGCTTGCTGTCGCTTCCTCGCGCGCAGGTCGCCGGTGCCTGGCATCCCTGGGCCGCGATGGCCATTGCCGGCTTCTGGGCCGTGCATCCCCTGCAGGTTTCAACGGTGCTGTACGTCGTCCAACGCATGGAGACTCTTGTAACGTTGTTCATGCTGTTGGGCCTGCTTGCGTACACGCGGGGCCGGGTGAACCAGATCCGCGGCGCCACGGGCTGGCCGTGGCTGGCGCTCGCCGCCCTCAGCGGCGCGGTGGGCATGCTGGCCAAGGAGTCGGCGATCCTGCTGCCGCTCTTTACCCTCGCACTGGAACTGACCCTGCTGCGATTCGAAGGCAATTCCGCGCGTTTCTCGCAGCGCCTGAAGTGGGTCTACGGCGTCGGCGCGGCCATCGCACTGGTGTTGTTCTTCGGTTGGCTCGTCCCTCGTTATGCAACCCCGGACTCGTTCGATGGCCGCGGCTTCAGCATGGGCGAAAGGCTGCTGAGCCAGCTCCGCATCCTTCCCATGTACCTGGGACAAATGCTGCTCCCGCTGCCCGGCAGCCTTACCTTCTACTACGACGATTTTGCCAAGTCGACCGGGTTGTTCTCGCCCTGGACCACCGCCGCCGGCGCGGTCGTGCTGCTGGCGCTGCTTGTTTCAGCCTGGCGGCTTCGCGACCGCCTGCCGCTTTATTCGCTCGGCGTGATGTGGTTCTTCGCGTCGCATGCCCTGACCAGCAATGTGCTCAATCTGGAGCTGATATTCGAGCACCGCAACTATTTTGCCCTGCTGGGCTTCCTGCTGGCCGGCGCCGATCTGGTGAGGCGGATCCCGATGCGGGACGGCCCTGCCCTGAAGATATTCGGCGTGGCGGTCGTGCTGGTGCTGTTTGGCGTGCTTGGCGCGATCCGTTCGGCGACCTGGGGAAACCCCTTGCTGTTGGCGACCGACCTGGTTGCGAAGAATCCCGACTCTCCGCGCGCCAGCAATGACCTGGCGACCATCTACGTGGACATGGCCGATGGCAATCCGGACTCGCCCTTCTATGGCATGGGCGCGGAGGAGTTCAAGCGCAGTTCGCGCCTTCCGAACGCCTCTCCGCTGCCGGAGCAGGGACTGTTGCTGATGGCCGCAACGATGGGCGCCGAGGCCGACCCTGCCTGGTGGGACAGCCTCATCGCGAAGGTCCGGACGCAGCCACTCGGCCCCGAGCAGCTGCTTGCCGTCAATGGCCTGATGGAGCAGTACCACAACGACCTGCCGCTGGATCCGGCGCGCCTGGGCGAGGCCTATCTGGCCCTGCTCGAACGGGCGAAGTGGCCTGGCCACATGTATGCATCGTTCGGGGACTTCGTCCTAAATGAACTCGACGACGAGGAGCTGGCGGACCGCATGTTCGTCCAGGCCGTGTCCGTCGATCCTGCGGACGACCAGTTCGCGGCCCTCGTACTGGCCAACCTGATCGCCGAGGATCGCCCCCGGCAGGCTGCGGCAGTGCGACTGAGGATGAAGGAGCTGGGTCACATCAAGCCCTGAAGCACGCTCGCACCGGGCGGCCCAGCCTCAGTAAACTCAACCTCCAACATCCCGATCCGGAATCACGCCGTGTCCAGCAAATCCATTCGCACTCCGAGCGACCTGGCCATCCATGGTGCGGCACCGGCATTCGCGTCGCCCGTCCATGTGGGCCGCCCGAACACCGGAGGACGCGAGCGGTTCATGGTGCTCGCCGCGGAAATGTTCGAACGGGGCTGGCTGACCAACAATGGTCCGATGGTGCAGGAGCTGGAGCGCCGGATCTGTGACCAGCTGGGAGTGAAGCATTGCATCGCCATGTGCAACGGCACCATCGCGCTTGAAATCGCGGTGCGTGCGCTGGGCATGCAGGGCGAGGTGATCATCCCGTCGTGGACCTTTGTTGCCACCGCGCACTGCCTTTACTGGCAAGGCATCACCCCCGTCTTCGCCGATGTCGACCCGGCCACGCACAACCTTGATCCCGCTTCCGTGCGCCGCATGATCACGCCGCGCACCAGCGGCATCATCGGCGTGCACGTCTGGGGTCGGCCAGCGCCCGTCTCCGACCTGCAGGACATCGCGGACGAGCATGGCCTGGCCTTGATGTTCGACGCCTCCCATGCCTTCGGATGCTCGCACCAGGGCCGCAGCATCGGCTCGTTCGGGCGTGCCGAAGTGTTCAGTTTCCACGCCACCAAGTGGTTCAACACCTTCGAAGGCGGGGCCGTCACCACCAATGACGACGAGCTGGCGGAGAAGATGCGCCTGATGCGCAACTTCGGATTCGTGCATTTCGACAAGGTCATCCATCCGGGGACCAATGGCAAGATGCCCGAGGTTTGTGCCGCGATGGGACTGGCGAACCTGGACGCGATGGAAACGGTGCTGGCCTCCAACCGGGCCCACTACGAGCACTACCGCAGGGCACTGGCCGATATCCCGGGGGTACGGCTGGTCGCCTACGCGGAGCAGGAACGCAACAACCACCACTATGTCGTCGCCGAGCTGGACGAGGCGTTTCCGGTCCGGCGCGACCAGGTAGTGGCAACCCTGCACGCCGAAAACATCCTGGCGCGAAAGTACTTCTGGCCCGGATGCCACCGGATGAAGCCGTACGCGGACCTGTTCCCCCACGCCGGCCTGGTGCTGCCGGTAACCGCGGCTGTTTCCGAACGCGTCGTGGTGCTTCCTTCCGGAACCACACTGCCGGGCGGCACGGTGGACACCATAGGCGACGTCCTGCGGGTGCTGGCGCAAGGCACCTGACATGAAGGTGGCGGTCATGCAGCCGTACTTCTTCCCGTACATCGGCTACTTCCAGCTCATGCACGCGGTTGACTGCTTCGTGTTCTACGACGATGCGCAGTACATGAAGGGCGGCTGGGTAAACCGTAACCGGATACTGCTCGACGGTGCCCCGCGATGGTGGACCTACGCGGTGGCGCACGATGACTACCGTCTGCCGATAGCCAGCCGGCGCTACGATCGCAGCCCGTCCCGGGACCGGTCCCTGCTCGACAAGCTCCAAACTTCATACCGGCACGCGCCGCACTATGCCGCAGCGATGGCGACGGTCGCAGGCGCGCTCGAGGGCGACGAGGCGCGCGTGTCTGCGCTCAACGAGCAGCTTCTGCGGCGGACGGCGGCGGGCCTGGACATCGGTTGCCGTTTCGTCCGCTCTTCCGAGGTCGTTCAAGACCGCTCGCTGTCGGGCGAGGCGCGCGTGATCGAGCTCTGCCGCCGCCTCGGCGCAACTCAGTACATCAATGCCATAGGCGGCCGTGCGCTCTACCACCAGAACGAGTTCGCGTTGGCCGGCCTGGAACTGGCCTTCCTGCAGCCCAGGCCGTTGGCCTACGCCCAGTTCGACCATGCGCACGTGCCTTTCCTGTCCATCGTCGACGTGCTGATGTTCAATCCGCCCACCGGGGCGAGGGCCATGCTCGGCGCCTTCGACATCGTTGCACCGCTGCAATGAGACACCCGGACGACAAGGGGGTCGGAGGCTACTTTTCCCTCGAGCGCGCAACGGCACGGCCGGCGCGGCCGACCCCATGGCCCGCGGACGCCCTGCGCGTACAGTCGGCCCGCGCAGCGATCACGGCGGTGATGCGGGCCTCAGGCAGCCGGCATGTCTGGGTACCGCATTTCATCTGCGGGGCGGTGCGGGATGCACTGTCCGCGGCCGGGGTGGTCGCCAGGCCCTACCCGCTCAGCGATCTGCGTGGTGTTCCGGAAGACCTGCCGGTCGACGACGCGGACTGGGTGCTGTGCGTCGACTATTTTGGACAATCTGCACGCGCCTGCGACCAGGCGATCGCACGGTTCGGGCCGCGAAGGGTGCTGGTGGACGCGTCGCAGGCGCTGTTCCACCGGGCAAGGCCGGGTGCAAGCACCGTCTACTCGCCCCGCAAGTTCAGCGGTGTCCCCGACGGCGGCATCCTGGTTACACCGCTCAGGGTCGCACCGCCGGCACTCGCCGACGAGCCGGCGTCGTTGCACCGCACCCGCCACCTGCACAGCCGGGCGGCCGGCAATGTCGCGCAGGGCTACCTGCAGTATCAGGAAGCCGAAAGATCCCTGAAGGACTGCCGCCCCCAGGCAATGTCGCGTACAACCCGCGGGATCCTGGACAAAATCGACTGGCACGAGGTCGCGGATCGCCGCACTGGCAACCATCGCATTCTGGCAGACGCGCTGGCACAGGCCGGCATCGAGGTCCACGCATTGCCTGCCGGCTCGGTGCCGCTGTGCTGCGCCGTCCCGTGCAAACGGGCGGTGGATCTGCGGGAAAAGCTGGCATCCGAGGGGGTGTTCACGGCAATGTACTGGCCGGACGCGGACGTTCCCGGGGGAGACCGGGTCGGGCAGGCCCTGCGGGACAGTACGCTTTACCTGCCCTGCGACCAGCGCTACGACGCGGCCGATATGCTGGACCTGTCACGGGTGTTGCTGCGCCACTGGGGAGACCAATGAACATCGAAGGAAAACGCGTCCAGCTTCGCGCCATCGAGCCAGGCGATCTCCCCCAGCTCCAGAAATGGTCGAACGACCCCTCCCTGCAGCGACTCCTGGGCGGCTGGCATTTCCCTACGAGCGGGCGCGACCAGCAAGCTTGGCTGGCCTCGCTCTCATGCAACTCCGCAGACCAGCGCTTCGCGGTGGACGCGATCGGCGGGGGCTTGATCGGCAGCGCGAACCTGGTCTCGATCGACTGGAAGAACCGCACCGCGTTCCACGGCATGTACATCGGCGATCCCGCGGTGCGCGGCCAGGGCCTGGGCATGGACACCATCATGGCGATGATGCGCTATGCCTTCGACGAACTCGGGCTGGCCCGTCTCGACACCGACATCATCGAGTACAACGAGGCGTCACTTGGCATCTATACCGGCAAGTGCGGCTGGCAGGTCGAAGGCGTCAAGAAGGATGCCTATTTCCGCGGCGGCAGGCACTGGAGCAAGTTCGTGCTGGGCATCACGGCAAGCCAGTACCGGGAACTGCTTGCCACGTCGGCGTACTGGGACTGACCGTGGACATCGCCACATTCCGCCGGGAAATGGCTACCGAAGGTTATGCGCTGTTCCCCGAGCAGGTGCCCGGGAGCCTCCTGCAGCGACTGCGACTGGACATCCCGATCCATTTCCGCAAGTGCGAGGCGATACAGCGCAGGACCGGGGTCGGCGGAGAACCCGGCGGCGTTGCGCACCACGTCCTCGGCGAGCGCGATAGCCTGGATGAGTTCCTGGCCATGCTCTTTCTGGACGACTACCTGCAGGACTACTTCGCCGGAAAGTACATCCTCAATTCCTTCGGCGCCGTCGACAACCTGCGCGACGCGACCGCGCGCTACGAGCATGGGCACCGCTTCCACCGCGACGTACGCACGTATTCGGGCGATTTCCGGCTGATGGTCAACATGCTGGTCATGGTGGACAGCTTTACCCCCGAGAACGGCGCGACCCGCCTGGTGCCGGGCAGCCATCGATCGCCCGAGCGGCCAACGGAGCCCGAGCTCGAAGCGCGCGCGGTTCGCGCGGTGGGCCAGGCCGGAGGCATCGTGCTGTTCGACTCGAACCTGTGGCACGCCGCCGCCCCCAACCTGACGCAGGGGCCTCGAAAAGCACTCACGCTCACCTTCAGCCGACCGTTCGTGAAGCCGCAGATGGACTATCCGCGCCTGCTCGGCGAGGACTTCACCGATGACCCCGGGGTGCGCCAGGTCCTGGGCTACAACGCGCGGGTGCCCAAGGACCACGAGCAGTGGTACCAGCCTCCGGAACGAAGGATGTACAAGCCAGGCCAAGGCTGAGGAATGAACATGCGCAACTACGACAAGGAATTCCAGGACAACGAGCGCCGGAAGTACGCCTATGGTTTCGACGGCGTGGTCAGGTCGTACCTGATGCGGACGCTTTCGCCGTTCCTGCGGAGGTCGGGCAAGGCACTGGAGATTGGCTGCTTCGATGGCAGCTCGACCCTGTCACTAGTCGAACACTTCGACGACCTCTCGGTGCTGGAGGCCTCCGGCGAACTGATCGAGGCAGCGCGGGCGCGGGTGCCGCCTTCGGTGTCGTTCATCCATGGCCGAATCGAGGATGCTCGGCTCGAGTCCGTCTACGATTCGATCTTCCTGGTGCATACGCTGGAGCACCTGGACGACCCGGTGCAGTGCCTGGCACGTATCGGCGACTGGCTCACCAACGAGGGACGACTGTTCGTGGTCGTCCCCAACGCGCAGGCGGCATCGCGGCAGATTGCGGTTCGCATGGGCCTTATCGAGACAAACCATGCCGTCACCGACGGCGAAAGATTGCACGGACATCGATGCACATACAGCTTCGACACGCTGGAGCACGATGTCCGGAGCGCCGGCCTGCGGGTGGAATCGCGCGGCGGGGTGATGTTCAAGCCCTTTGCGAACTTCCAGTTCGACCAGCTTATCGGACAGGGCATCATCGACCACGGCTACCTGGAGGGCTGCTATGCGCTCGGCATGCAGTATCCCGAGCTGACCGCCAGCATATACCTGGTGTGCCGACGCGGCTGATCGCTACGGGTTGTCGGCGTACAGCACCGATTCCCACTGGATCGGCGAGTGGTGGCCGAACGAAAGGCGATAACCGGGGTTGATTTCCTTGATGCGCCGGGCCAGAACCCACAGGTCATCGGCCTTGTGGTACGCCGATATCGCCAGGCGCGGCTTGAAGCGCGCGATGGACTGGGCACCGCCGTTGAGGGCAGCCAGTTCGCTGCCCTCGATGTCCATCTTGATGAAGTCCAGGCGATCCAGGCCTTGGCGCATGCAGTAGTCATCGATGGTCGTGGACGAAAACTGGTCGATGGGTATGGCGCCGGGCTCGATGTGACCGCTGTCCGCCCTGGCGCCGACGGCGTTGTGCACGGTGTCGCCCACCGCAAGTGTGTTGACATGCAGCAAAGGGGCAAGCGACGGATTCAGCTGGCCTTGCAGCTGGCAGAAGCGGCCATGCAGGGGAACCGGGTCAAACAGGTGCACCTGGCCACTTGCGCCGACCATGCTCGCGAACACCAGCGAAACCTCGCCGATGCAGGCGCCGCAGTCGATCACCACGTCTCCCTCGCGCGGACCCAGGTCCACTCCATTGCGATGCGGCAGGTACTGCCTGAACCCGTTGAGCAGATCCAACTGCAGCCGCGTGGTGATCACCCTGACCGGCATTCCGCCGTTGGCCGGCTGCACGGTGAAAACCATCAGCGGCAGGCCAAGGTACTCCGAAGGCAGCGCCGGATCGCGGAACGGCTCCTCGGCAACCACGCTCAGCAATTCCTCGAAATCCATCCGGGGGAAGTAGTGCTTTCGATGGTCGGTCACCTTGAGCACAAGATGCTCGTCGAACATCAGCCGGCTGACGTCATCGCTGAACATCAGCCGGGTGCTCCATAGCTGCTCCGCGTTGTCCCTCAGCCACTGCACGGAGATCGGCCTGGCCTTGCCCAGGCCGAGCCGGAACAGCAGGTTCTTGGCATGCCTTCTCGCGTCGATGAACCTCCCGCTGGGCCTTGAATGGAACCAGCGCCAATCGAAGTCGCGGTCCCGGCGCGCGGCGGCACCATGCCGGGCGTAGAACCCTGAACGATCCTGGATGCTCTCCAGCCAGTTCAGCATCGGTGTAGGCATTGCTTGCTCCTGTGGGATCTTGGCCGCAACCGGGCAGCCGTCATTGGCGCACCGGCCTTACTCACGATGTTTTCCTGCCGCCCCGCCAGGCGAAGGCAAGGATCATGACCAGTTCGGCGCAGTACAGCGCGGCTACCGCGCCGTCTGCCCCCAGCTCAGGAATCCAGTGGAGGTTCAGCGCCAGCAGCAGCACCATGCCGCCTGACTCGATGGCCAGCCGCAGGCCCTGGCGGTCGGACGTGGTGAGCCGGGTCCCCAGGTACTGGTGGGCGGCGAAGATCATTATCCAGGGCGCGAGCATAACCATATAGCGGCTCGAGCCCGAATAGCCCGGACCAAAGACCATCGGCAGCAGCGGCGCGGACACCAGCGCGAGGGCCGTCGCCAGGATCGCATAGCCCACCAGCGTTCGCTGGATGGCGCGACGCAGGACCGGTTCGGCCGGGCCGCCTGCGCTGGTCAGCAGCCTGGGAATGGCCGATGCCACCAGGGCGGTCACCGGCAACACGAACAGCGCGACGGCGCGGAAGGCGACGGTGTAGGCCCCGGCGGTGGCGGCATCCACCACCTGGAGCAGGATGACCTTGTCGAGTTCCAGGTAGCTCACCCCCACCAGCGTTCCAAACGCATGGCTCATGCCCACCCGCGCCGCGGACAGCATCGGCAGCCTTTCCTGCCATTGGGGCCGCGCCCCGATGCGCGCCATCAGCAGGAACGCGGCCGCCGCGCCTAGCAACGATCCGCAAAGATGTGCCGCCGCCACGGCGTCCGGACTGGGATGCCCCCCAGACGCCATCCAGGCGCCCACGCTCGACAGCCGCCCAGCGGGCACGAGCATGGTGGCCACCGTCGCCGCCCAACCCTTGTCCACCGCCAAGGCCAGGCCCGCTGCGGTGTTCGCCATCGGCAAGGCCACCAGCTCGGCGATCGCCAGCATCAGCATCGCCGAAGTTGAAACCCGGTGATCGAGCAATCCCGCCGAGGCGAGCATCACCAGCGATACGAGCACGATGCCCGACAAGGCAATCTGGTTCAGCGCCGTCGCCCACATGGCACCCCGGGCCGTTGCGTCCAGGCCCACGTTGCGGGCAATGAGGAAGGACACGCCCCAGCCAGCCAGGGGGCTGAGGATCACCGCCGCGGCCACCGATCCGGCGAAATAGCCGTAGCCCTCCGGCCCCATCCAGCGGGACAGGAGAACCAGATAGGCGGCCTGGATGACCGCACGCGCGCCCATGCCGCCGGCATACAGCACCGTGTTCTGTCCCAGTCGCCCGACCCGGTAGCGCTTCGTGAACCCGTCCGGTCCCGTCATCGCTGGCCCTCCCGGCGCCTGCGCGCACGCGGCAGCCGCAGCGCCAGCGTCTCCCATCCCGCCCGCAGGCCGCCCAGGATTCCGAAGTGGCGCCACAGGTCCGAAACGGCCTCGCGAAATGCCGCCAGGTCGCGACCCTTAAGCGCCCACAGGGCCATGCCGACGGCCAACTCCCAGCGATATGCCTGCGGATAGTCGGCGCGATCCGCGAAAAAGCGGCGGGCGTCGCTGTCGAACTGCAGTGAGGATCGCAGGAAGCTGATCTTGGATGCCACCCCGGAGCGCAACAGCGATCCGGGACTTTCCCGGTAAACCGCCGCCACTTCGGGCCAGTACGCCACGGACCATCGCGACGTCAGGTAGGCATTGATCACCGTGTCCTCGAACCGATAGGCGGGTCGGGAAATCGCGGCGGCCTTGTAGGCTTCCAAGGCCGATCGCCGCACCATCAACGTGCAGGTACGCAGGATTCGGCCGAAATAGAACGCATGGAAGAGGTCACCCTGCAGGTGCCGCAGCGGGAGTCTCGCGTGTTCGGAGTGCTCCGGGCGATGCTGCCAGGCACCCGTCGCGTCGCGACGACTGCGCACCCAGTCCGCGTGGACCATCGCGGCCTGCGGATTCTCCTGCAGAAGCCGCGCCTGAGCCGCCAGCTTGCCCGGGTGACACCAGTAGTCGTCGCCTTCGCAGAACGCGAGCAGACTGCCGCGCGCCGCGGCGATGACGCGGGCATGGTTGGCCGCGGGTCCGACGTTGTGTGCGGACGTGATGACCCGGACGAGATTCGGGAAGCGCCGCTGGAAGTCCAGGGCGATTTCACGGGTGCGATCGCTGGAGCAGTCCTCGCCGATCACCAGCTCGAATCCGTCCGCATACTCCTGGCCGACGATTCCCTCGATCGCCGCGCCTATCCATGCCTCGTGGTTGTAGGCGACCATCAGCACGCTCACCACCGGCGCAGCCGGCAGCCGCGACGGATCCGAAACCTCAAGAATCTCGCTGGTGGCCACGTGCGCCTCTGTGCCCGAGCCGAAGCTAGTGCCGATCCGCGCCGGCGTCGGACCGAACCAGCTCGTCGACAATGACCGCAGAGGGCGAGCGATCCGCGGGGAGGTCTCGCACCGTCCAGGACGTTCCAGCGTGCTTGGCGACGAACTCCGCGACAATCCGGCTGTCCAGGCGAGACAGCACGACGCCTCCTTCAGCCAGCCCATCGGGCCGCTCGGTGGCCGTGCGCATCAGCACGGTGGGCAGGCCGAGCATCGCCGCCTCTTCCTGGTTGCTTCCACCATCGGTCATCAGCAGGCGCGCGCCCAGCATCAGCCGGACAAAGGAAACATAGTCCGTCCGCTCGAGCAGGCTTATGCCGGGTTGCCGCGATAGCCGCTCCATCCAGCCGCTGCGCTGCAACTTGCGGCGCGTCACCGGGTGCAGCACGAACCGCACGGGCAACTGGCGCGCCGTGGCCTCGACGTCCTGCATGAGAATCTTGAATGCCGCCGCCGAGCCCAGGTTCTCGGTGCGGTGCAGGGACACGATCGCATAGCCTCCCTGCCCCCCCTGGCCGTGCTCCGGGCGCAGCCGGTCAAGCGCCAGTCGCAGCGCATCAAGCAGCGTGTTGCCGCCGGTGTCCACCACCCTGCCTGAGACACCACGCAGGTTGGCCAGCGCAGGCGCATCCGGCGCAAGGTGGAGGTCGGCCAGCCGAGACACCCAGCGCCGCACGATTTCCTCCGGGAACGGAGACAGCAGCCTGGGCGATCGCAGGCCGGCCTCCACATGGGCCACGCGGACACCGGCGGCACGCAACGCAAGCGCCGACAACAGCGTGGACGCGGTGTCTCCGTGCACCACGCCCCAGCTGGCGCCGCGCCACGCCCCGGCGCGGATTCGCCGCCAGGCAGCCAGCGTGAATTTCAAGGCCCAGCCCACCAGGCCAGGCGCGCTGTCGGCTTCGTTGCCGGGCACCATGTGGTCGTCCGCAGCCCGGGTGCCGAAGGCTTCTTCGAGCGACGAAAAGGTCTCCGAATGCTGGCCGGTGTAAATGAGCCGGTATGCGGCACCCCGACCGTCCAGCTCGCGCAGCAATGGCGCCGTCTTTATGAATTGCGCCTTGGTGCCGACCAGCACCAGGATCCCCGGTGGCGATGCGTCAGCCACGCTGCCCCGGCTCGTTCCGGGAGGCCAAGAACGTAAGGCCGGTAATCTGTTCCGATACCAGTCCGATCAGGAAGATGATCACGGCGGCACTGAACAGCAGTGTGCTCATGTTGGTGAACCGCCCCATCGTGCTGTAGGTGTAGGCGTAATACCCCAGGCCTAGCGTGAAGAACGCGGCGGACGCCGGAATGAACAGCTTCAGCGGCGAGTACAGGGTGGCAATCTTGAAGATGATGAGCAGGAAGCGAAGCCCGTCGCGTAGCGGCCGGATATGGCTGGACGTTCCGACCCGCTTTCCCACCCGGATGGGAACATAGGCGACCGGGTAGGCACTGCGAAAAAACGCCATGGTGCTCGTGGTGGGGTAACTGAACCCGTTGGGCAGCAGGTGCAGGAACTCCCGGAACCGCTCGGCGCGCACGGCGCGGAAGCCCGATGTCAGGTCGAGCACCTGATGTCCCGTCATCCAGCTGGCCAGCCGGTTGTAGAGGCCATTGGCGAGCCCCCGCCCGACATTGGCCTGGCCGGCGCCATCGCGTGCACCCACGGCCATGTCGTAACCGGCCTCGATCCGCTCCAGCAGCAGGGCGATATGCCCGGGGTCATGCTGGCCGTCGGCATCCATGAACACCAGGACGTCCCCGGAGGCCGCACGCGCCCCCCGCTTGATGGCTGCCCCATTGCCCATGGAATAGGGTGAGCCCAGGACCGTGGCCCCCAGCCCCCTGGCGACGGTGCCGGTCTCGTCGGTGGACCCGTCGTCCACGACGATGATCTGGGCCTCGGGCAGGGCCTGCTTCAGGGCAGGTAGTGTCCGCCGCAGCCCTTCAGCCTCGTTTTTGGCAGGCAAGACTACACTTACTTTCACGGCTACCCCCATGCTCCGAGCCCCAAGCTTACTTGATCCACCCCCCCTGATGACTATAAGAATGTGCTGCAAGAGGCTGGCCAGCGGCCATTTTTCGGGTACAGTTGGCGCAGACGCGCGTCTCTGGGGAGCAGAGTGAACGCCAACGCCACTGCCAACCTTGTGGGCATCACCGGCATCGCCCGGCGCCTGGTGCTGGATGGCGCCCTTGGCGAGGCCGATGCCCGGAAAGCGCTGGAAGAGTCCGGCAAGCTGAAGCGGCCGGTCCATCAGTACCTGCTGGAGAAGAAGCTGGTCACCGCGGCACATGTCGCCGGGGCCAACGCGGTCGAGTTCGGCATGCCGCTCTTTGATGCCCAAGCCCTTGACCTCAACCAGGCCGCCACCAAGGTCATCAGCGAGGAGCTGATCACCAAGCACCAGGCGCTGCCGCTGTTCAAGCGCGGAAACCGCCTGTTCGTCGCCATCTCCGACCCCACCAACACCCGCGCCCTGGATGAGATCAAGTTCGCCGCGAACCTCACGGTCGAACCGATCCTGGTGGACGAGGAGAAGCTGCGCCGCACCATCGAGCTCGCGCTGACCGCGACCGACAGCATGGGCGACAGCATGGGCGACGACGAGGGGCTCGAGAACCTCGAGTCCACCGGCGGCGACGACGACAGCCCCGACAACATCGCCGATTCCAAGGGCGGCGACGACACCCCGGTGGTGCGCTTCGTCAACAAGGTGCTGCTGGACGCCATCAAGCGCGGCGCCTCCGACATCCACTTCGAGCCCTACGAAACCGAGTTCCGGGTCCGCCTGCGCATGGACGGCATCCTGCGCGGCGTGGCGAAGGCGCCGGTGAAACTGCATCCGCGCATCACCGCCCGCCTCAAGGTCATGGCCCAGCTTGACATCGCCGAGCGCCGCCTGCCGCAGGACGGCCGCATCAAGCTCAACATTTCCAAGACCAAGCAGATGGACTTCCGCGTGTCCACCTGCCCCACCCTGTTCGGCGAGAAGGTCGTGCTGCGACTGCTCGACGGCAGCGCCGCCAAGCTGGGCATCGACAAGCTGGGCTACGAGGAAGACCAGAAGCAGCTCTACCTTGACGCGCTGTCCAAGCCCTACGGCATGATCCTGGTCACCGGCCCCACCGGTTCGGGCAAGACCGTTTCGCTGTACACCGGCCTGAACATCCTCAACACCGAGGAGCGCAACATCTCCACCGCCGAGGACCCGGTCGAAATCCGCGTCCCCGGCATCAACCAGGTGCAGATGAACGTCAAGAAGGGCATGACCTTCGCGGCGGCCCTGCGCAGCTTCCTGCGCCAGGACCCGGACGTGATCATGGTCGGCGAAATCCGCGACCTCGAGACCGCGGAGATCGCGGTCAAGGCCGCCCAGACGGGCCACCTGGTGCTGTCCACCCTGCACACCAACGACGCGCCGCAAACGGTGTCGCGCCTGATGAACATGGGCATCGCGCCCTACAACATCACGTCCTCGGTCACCATCATCATCGCCCAGCGCCTGGCGCGCCGTCTGCACGATGCCTGCAAAAAGCCGATCACGCTGCCCGAGAACGCGCTGCTGGCCGAGGGCTTCACGCACGACGACATCAAGGCCGGCATGACCCTGTATGAACCGGGCGGCTGCGAGGATTGCAACGACGGCTACAAGGGCCGCGTCGGCATCTACCAGGTGATGCCGATGGCCGAAAACATCCAGGCCATCATCCTCGAAGGCGGCAACGCCCTGCAGATCGCCCAGGCTTCCCAGGCCGCGGGCGTGCGTGACCTACGTCAATCCGCCCTTTTCAAGGCCAGGCAGGGCGTGACCAGCCTGGCCGAAATCAACCGCGTTACCAAGGACTAAGCCATGGCGACCACAGCTGCCAAGACCCCCGCGACGCGTGCCAACGTGATGGAACAGTTCACGTGGGAGGGCACCGACAAGCGCGGTGTCAAGATGAAGGGCGAGACCACGTCCAAGAACGCCAACCTGTTGCGCGCCGAACTGCGCAAGCAGGGCATCAACCCGACGGTGGTTCGCGCCAAGAGCAAACCGCTGTTCGGCTCGGCCGGCAAGACCATCTCCGCGCAGGACATCTCGGTATTCAGCCGCCAGATCGCCACGATGCTGCAGTCGGGCGTGCCCATGGTGCAGAGCTTCGAGATCCTGGGCTCGGGCCAGAAGAACCCGCGCATGCGCGACATGCTGATGGATATCCGCGACAACGTGGCCGGCGGCAGCTCGCTCAGCGAAGCGATGGCGCGGCACCCGGTCCAGTTCGACCTGCTTTATCGCAACCTCACCCGCGCCGGCGAGAGCGCCGGCGTCCTCGACACCGTGCTCGACACGGTCGCGACGTACAAGGAGCGCACCGAGGCGCTGAAGGGAAAGATCAAGAAGGCGCTGTTCTACCCCGCGGCCGTCATCGCGGTGGCCATCCTGGTCAGTGCCATCCTGCTGATCTACGTGGTTCCTCAGTTCGAGGACGTGTTCAAGGGGTTCGGCGCCGACCTGCCTGCCTTCACCCAGATGATCGTCAATGCCTCCCGGTTCCTGACAGCCTGGTGGTGGGCGGTGCTGGGTACCGTACTGATCTCGGTATTCGGGTTCCTGGCCATATACAAGCGCTCGCCCACCCTGGAACGAAATGTCGACCGATTGATGCTCAAGTTGCCCGTCATCGGGCAAATCCTGCATCAGTCGGCCATTGCCCGCTTCTCCCGCACCCTGGCCCTTACCTTCAAGGCTGGCGTGCCGCTGGTGGAGGCGTTGGACACGGTCGCCGGCGCCACCGGCAGCATCGTCTACAACGAGGCGGTCATGCGTATCCGCGACGACGTCTCGGTGGGCTACCAGCTCAACGTGGCGATGAAGCAGGTCAACATCTTCCCGCACATGGTGGTGCAGATGACCGCCATCGGCGAAGAGGCCGGCGCACTGGACACCATGCTGCTGAAGGTGGCGGAGTTCTACGAGCAGGAAGTGAACAACTCGGTCGATGCCCTTGCCAGCCTGATCGAGCCCTTCATCATGGTCGTGATCGGCATTCTGGTCGGCGGCATGGTGATCGGCATGTACCTGCCCATCTTCAAGCTGGCGGCGACCGTCGGCTGACCGGGCATGCTTGACGCCATCCAGGGCTCGGCCGGGCTGACGCTCGGCCTGGCCTTCTGCCTTGGCCTGCTGGTCGGCAGTTTCCTCAACGTGGTGATCCTGCGCCTGCCGCCCTGGCTGGAATGGCAATGGCGCCGCGACAGCCGCGAACTGCTTGAGTTGCCCGAGCCCTACGAGCCCGCGCCGCCGGGCATCGTGGTGCAGAGTTCTGCCTGCCCCAAGTGCGGACACAAGCTGGCGGCGTGGGAAAACATTCCCGTGCTCAGCTACCTGCTTCTGCGCGGTCGCTGCCGAGGCTGCGGCGGCGGCATCTCGATTCAGTATCCGGCGGTGGAGCTGGTCACCGGCCTGCTGTTCGCGGCCTGCGCCTGGCGCTTCGGCTTCAGCCTTGAGGCGCTGGCCGCGATCATGTTCACCGGCATGCTGGTGGCGATGTCGGGCATCGACCTGCGCACCACCCTGCTGCCCGACCAGCTGACCCTGCCCCTGATGTGGATCGGCTTGGGCCTGTCCACGGTGACGCTGTTCGTGTCCCCCAGCCAGGCCATTTTCGGCGCGATGGCGGGTTATCTGAGCCTGTGGAGTGTCTACAAGCTCTTCAAGCTGCTCACCGGCAAGGAAGGAATGGGCTACGGCGACTTCAAGCTGCTGGCCGCGCTCGGCGCCTGGTGCGGCGCCTCCGGCATCCTGCCGATCGTGCTGATGTCGTCCTTCATCGGCGCCATCGTCGGCTCTATCTGGATCGCGTGGCGAGGCGCCGATCGCGCCACGCCCATTCCGTTTGGCCCCTACCTGGCGGCTGCGGGCTGGGTGCAGCTGATGTGGGGGCCGCAGCTCCTGCAGGCCTACCGCGACTGGTCCGGCCTGAACTGAGGCCATGGCCGACTTCATCGTGGCCGTGACCGGCGGGGTGGCTTCCGGCAAATCGGCCGTGACCGAGGCTTTCCAGGCCCACGGCGTGACGGTCTGCGACGCCGACGTGGCCGCACGGGCCATCGTCGAACCGGGCCAGCCCGCGCTGGCGGCCATTGTCGAGGCGTTCGGCGCCGACAGCCTGACCGCCGATGGCCGCCTGGATCGCGTGGCGATGCGGGCTCGCGTGTTCTCGGATGCAGGCGCCAAGGCCACGCTGGAAGCCCTGCTGCACCCGCGCATCCGCACCTGGATGCGCGAGGCCTGCGAGGCGGCGGCGGGCGAATACGCTTTGGCGGCGATTCCACTGCTCGCCGAAGGCGGCGGGCGCGGCGCCTACCCCTGGCTGCAACGGGTGCTGGTGGTGGACGTGCCCGAGGCGGTCCAGCAGGCCCGGCTTGCCGCCCGGGACGGAATCGCGCAGGACCTGGCCCGGCGCATGGTGGCGGCCCAGGCCACGCGGGCGCAGCGACTGGCCATCGCCGACGACGTGCTGGTCAATGATGGCGCGTTGGCGGACCTGCCTCCGATCGTGGCCAGGCTGGATGCACGCTACCGGGCCCTCGCCCGGACCTGATCGCCCCAGTCCGGACGGGCCGCCGCGCGCTGCCCCGCCGCAAGATCACCGGGTCGACCACAGCCCGCGGATTCCCGCTATCCCCTGCCCGCCCCGGCGCCGCGCCGGCGCCAGGTCGGCATGGCGCATCCCGCCCAGCGCGTAGATAGGCAGGGACACGGCCTCGCGAAGCGCCGCGAAGCGCTCCCAGCCCAGCGGGCTCGCCCCGGGATGGCTTTCGGTGGCCCGCACCGGACCCAGCACGACAAAATCCAGGCCCAGCCGTTCGGCCTGCGCCAGTTCGTCGGCATCGTGGCAGGAGGCCGCCATCGGCTGGCCGTCGGCCAGCACGGGACGCGTGTCCAGCGACCTGAGCTGGGCAGAGCGCAGGTGCAGGCCCAGCCCAAGCTCGGCGGCCAGGCCAGGTTCGCCATTGAGCAGCAGCTCGGCGCCGGCGGCGCGGCAACGGATCTGCGCATCGCGGGCCAGTCGCGCCAGGGACGGGGTGTCGAGTTGGCGGGCCCGCAGCTGGATCCGGCGCACCCCGGAGGCGAGCGTTCGGTCGAGCTGTGCCAGGAAGGCGGTGCGGTCACCGGGCTCGGGTGAAATGGCGTAGCGATCCGACGTGGTGAGCGCGGCCACCACCGGCCGGTCGGCCGGCGGCATCGGATAGCTGGCCAGGCGCTCGGGCGGCGACCAGGCCAGGGCCTGGCGCTCGCGCCCGCGCGGCGTGCCTTCGAAACCCTGCACCTCGTAAACGTCCAGCACGATGCGCTTGCCGGGATAGGCCTGCGGCACGGCGATCAGCGGCGTGGCCGCGAGCACGCGGATGCCCAGCTCCTCGTGCAGCTCACGGTCCAGGGCCTGCAGCGCGGTCTCGCCGGGCTCGACCTTGCCGCCCGGAAACTCCCAGCGTCCGGCCAGGTCGCGGCCCGCGGTGCGGCGGGCCAGCAGGATGCGGCCGCGGGCGTCCCGGAGGACGGCCGCGACCACGTGCACCGGAGGCTCAGCCCGCGCGGGCGGCATCCGATACGGCCAGCGGGCTCAGTCGAGCTTGCCGTGGCACTGCTTGTACTTCTTGCCGCTGCCGCAGGGGCAGGGATCGTTGCGGCCGACCTTGGGCGCCTCGCGCATCTGCGGCGTGGCCAGCACGCCCTGCCCTTCGGCGGCCAGCGCCTGGGCCTGGGCGGCTTCCTCGTCGGCGCCGTAACCGCCGGTCTCGGGATGCTGGAACTGCATCCGGCGCGACTGCGCCTCAAGCTTGGCGCGCTCGGCGGCTTCCATCGCCGCCACTTCCTCTTCGTTGCGGATGCGAACGCGGGCCAGCAGCGACACCACTTCCTGCTTCACCTTGGCCAGCATCTCGCCGAAGAGTTCGAAGCTCTCGCGCTTGTACTCCTGCTTGGGCTGCTTCTGCGCGTAGCCGCGCAGGTGGATGCCCTGGCGCAGGTAGTCCATGCGCGCCAGGTGCTCCTTCCAGTTCTGGTCGAGCACGTTGAGCATCAGGTGCTTTTCCAGGTGGCGCATCATCTCCGGGCCCAGCTGGTCCTGCTTGTCGGCGAACATCTGGTTGCCGGCCGCCTGCACCCGCTCCAGGATGCCGTCGGCGTCGATCGCCTCGGCGTTCTCGACCGTGCTGTGCAGGTCGACCGTGAGGCCGAACTCGTCGGCCAGCGCGCGCTCCAGGCCCGGGATGTCCCACTGCTCGTCCACCGAATCGGCGGGCACGTAGCGACGCGCAAGCTCGGCCAGCACGTCTTCGCGGATGGCCTGGATCGATTCCTCGACCGATTCCGATTCCAGCAGCTCGTTGCGCTGCTGGTAAATGACCTTGCGCTGGTCGTTGGCGACGTCGTCGAAGTCGAGCAGGTTCTTGCGGATGTCGAAGTTGTGGGCCTCGACCTTGCGCTGCGCGTTCTGGATCTGCTTGGTCACCAGGCCGGACTCGATGACGTCGTCCTCCTTCATGCCCATGCCGCGCATCGCCTTCTGCACCCAGTCGGCGGCGAAGATGCGCATCAGGTTGTCTTCCAGCGACAGGTAGAAGCGGGACGAACCCGGGTCGCCCTGGCGGCCGGCGCGGCCGCGCAGCTGGTTGTCGATGCGGCGGCTCTCGTGGCGCTCGGTGCCGATGATGTGCAGGCCACCCAGGGCCAGCACTTCGTCGTGGCGCTTCTGCCACTCCGACTTCACGCGGGCGCGGTCGAGGTCGGTGGCGCCTTCCGGCAGCTGGTGCAGCTCGGACTCGAGCGAGCCGCCCAGCACGATGTCGGTGCCGCGGCCCGCCATGTTGGTGGCGATGGTCACCGCCTTGGGCATGCCGGCGTTGGCGACGATCTGGGCTTCGCGCTCGTGCTGCTTGGCGTTGAGCACTTCGTGCGGGATGCCGGACTTCCTGAGGTGGTTGGACAGCAGCTCGGAGGTCTCGATGGACGTGGTGCCCACCAGCACGGGCTGGCCGCGCGAGTAGCAATCCTTGATGTCCTCGACCACGGCGTCGTACTTGGCCGGGCGGGCCAGGTAGACCAGGTCGGGATGGTCCTTGCGAACCATCGGGCGATGGGTCGGGATCACCGCGACCTCGAGGCCATAGATGGTCTGGAACTCGTAGGCCTCGGTGTCGGCCGTGCCGGTCATGCCACCGAGCTTGGTGTACATGCGGAAGTAGTTCTGGAAGGTGATCGAGGCCAGGGTCTGGTTCTCGCGCTGGATCGGCACGCCTTCCTTGGCCTCGACCGCCTGGTGCAGGCCGTCGGACCAGCGCCGGCCCGCCAGCGTGCGGCCGGTGAATTCGTCAACGATGATGACCTCGCCGTCGCGCACGATGTAGTCCACGTCGCGCTGGAACAGCGCATGCGCGCGCAGCGCGGCATTGAGGTGGTGCACCACCGCCAGGTTGTTGCCCGAATACAGGCTGTCGCCCTCGGCCAGGATGCCGGCCTGGTGCAGCAGTTCCTCGGCATGGCCCATGCCCTGCTCGGACAGGTGGGCCTGCTTGCCCTTCTCGTCCACCCAGTAATCGCCCTCGCCGTCTTCCTTTTCCTGCTTGATCAGCTTGGGGACGATGCGGTTGACCTTGACGTACAGCTCCGGGGAGTCGTCGGCCGGGCCCGAGATGATCAGCGGCGTGCGCGCCTCGTCGATCAGGATCGAGTCGACCTCGTCGACGATGGCGAAGAACAGGCCGCGCTGGAAGCGGTCTTCCTTGGCCAGGGCCATGTTGTCGCGCAGGTAGTCGAAGCCGTATTCGTTGTTGGTGCCGTAGGTGATGTCGGCGGCGTAGGCGCCCTTCTTGTCCGAATGCGGCATGCCCGGGTAGACCACGCCGACGCTGAGGCCCAGGAAGTTGTAGAGCTTGCCCATCCAGGCGGCGTCGCGCTTGGCCAGGTAATCGTTCACGGTGACCACGTGCACGCCCTTGCCGGCCAGCGCGTTGAGGTACACGGCCAGGGTGGCGACCAGGGTCTTGCCCTCGCCGGTGCGCATCTCGGCGATGCGGCCCGAATGCAGCACCATGCCGCCGATCAGCTGCACGTCGTAGTGGCGTAGGCCCAGGGCCCGGCGCGAGGCCTCGCGGCAGACCGCGAAGGCCTCGGGCAGCAGTGCGTCCAGGGTTTCACCCTTGGCGATGCGGGCGCGGAACTCTTCGGTCTTTTGGGTCAGCGCGGCATCGTCCAGCCGCTCCAGCTCGGGCTCGAGCGCGTTGATCCGGGCGACGTTCTTCTGGAACTGACGCAGCAGGCGCTCGTTGCGGCTGCCGAAGATGCGGGTGAGCAAGCTGTTGAGCATGGGGAAACCGGTAGGGAAGCGAGGCGCACGGGGCGCGAAATGAAAAAAAGCCGCGGCACCCCGGGGGGATTCGCGGCCGTCTAGTCTAACTTGGGGACGAGGGCAGGACTATCAAGCCCGCCCGTCGGTTCAGCCGCGGACCTTGTCCAGGTACTGGCGCGGGTTGACCTGGCGGCCGTTGAGCATCACCTCGAAGTGCAGGTGCGAGCCGGTGGAGCGGCCCGTGGAGCCGACCTTGGCGATGCGCTGGCCGGCCCGCACCACGTCGCCGACGCGGACCAGGTTGGCCGAGTTGTGCGCGTACAGGGTCTTGTAGCCGTTGCCGTGGTCAAGCTCGACGACGTTGCCATAACCGTTGCGGACGCCGGAGAAGCTGACCACGCCCTCGGCGGCGGCGGTCACCGGGTCGCCGGTGTTGGCGTCGATGTCGATGCCCAGGTGGTGGGCGCGGCCGCGGCCGAAGGGATCGTTGCGGCCGCCGTAACCGGAGGAGATGTAGCCCGGGGCGGGCATGCCGGCGGGGGTTCGCTTGCTCTCGAGCTTCTGGTCGAACAGCAGGGCCTCGAGCACGGAGAGCTGGCGGCCGGAATGGTCGAACTGCGACTGCAGGTTGTCGAGGCTGGACAGCAGGTCGCCGGAGGGCACGTCGCTGGCGGACTCGGAGCCACCCTGGCCCGGCAGCTCACCGAAATTGAATTCGCCGTCCTTGAGCTTGCCGACGCGGGTGAGGCGGTCGCCCAGGGCGTTGAGGCGGTTGGCCTGGGCCTGGAGCTCGCCGACGCGGGCGGCGATGGCGTTGACTTCGCGCTGGGCCTCTTCGCGGGCCTGGACCAGGGCCACCTTCTGCTGGTCGAGTTCGGACTGGAGCCGGGCGATTTCGTCGAGGGCGGCACCGTTGGCGCCGCGCGCCAGGAAGCCGAGACCGAAGGCGGTGGACAGCACGAGCGCGATCGCGCCAAGGGCGATGCCGGCCGTCTTCGGTTGGTCGAACGCCAGTTTTTTCGGCGATCGGAGGAATTTTGCTGCGATGATTACATTCATCATGCCTTTGCCACCCAAATCAGATATCCGCGGTGCAACCTCGGCCGCCCTGCCCCCGCAAGCGCTCGAGGCGCTGGCCGGATCCGGACTGGCCAACCTGGTGGAACGCGCCCGCTGGTTGGACGCCCTCGACCCGTTGTTGCGCCAGAGTCTCCCCGCCACCTTGGCCGACCAATGCAGACTGGCCAACGTGGATGACAAGCACTTGGTGTTCCTGGTCAGCAACCCGGTCTGGAAAGCCAAGCTGCGGCTGCATGCCGACGCCCTGCTGGGCGCGGCGGCCGCGGCCGGGCTCAAGGCCAGGTCGCTGGTGGTGAAAGTGTCCGTCCCGGCTGCTCCCGTCCCCACGGGGACCGGTGAAACGAGGCCACTCTCCGAGGCGGTCCGCGAGTCGCTGCGGGCCACCGCCCTGTCGGTCTCCGATCCCGGGCTGCGGGCCCAGCTTCTGCGGCTGGCCTCGATCACCCGGCCACCCTCGACCGACGGGGCATGATGCCCCGTGCGGCGCGGCGTGTCGTTAATTGGGTGTTAAAGGGCCGTGAAGACTGGCCGCAATGGGCCCGCGTTTACGTGACGGGCGTCCCGAACGGGAAAATCAGACCGCCTGGGCGGGGTGCGCGTACGAGATCGGCGCCAGGGCCGGGTCCTCGAAGGTGACCTCTTCCCAGGCCGAGGTATCGGCCAGCAGGGTGCGCAGCAGTTGGTTGTTGAGCGCGTGACCGGACTTGTAGCCGTAGAAGGCGCCGATCAGGCTGTGGCCCAGCAGGTACAGGTCGCCGATGGCGTCCAGGATCTTGTGCTTCACGAACTCGTCCTCGTAGCGCAGGCCGTCTTCGTTGAGCACGCGGTAGTCGTCGAGCACGATGGCGTTGTCCATCGAGCCGCCCAGGGCCAGGTTGCGCTCGCGCAGGAACTCGATGTCCTTCATGAAGCCGAAGGTGCGTGCGCGGCTGACTTCCTTCACGAACGAGGTCGTGGAAAAGTCTATCTCGGTGCTGGACGTGGACTTGTTGAAGATGGGGTGGGCGAAGTCGATGGTGAAGCCGACCTTGAAGCCCTCGAAGGGCTCGAACCGGGCCCACTTGTCGCCGTCCTCGACCTTGATCGGCTTGAGGATGCGGATGAAGCGCTTGGCCTTGTCCTGCTCCTCGATGCCCGCCGACTGCAGCAGGAACACGAAGGGACCGGCCGAACCGTCCATGATCGGCACCTCGGCCGTGGACAGGTCAACGTAGGCGTTGTCGATGCCCAGCCCGGCCATCGCCGAGAGCAGGTGCTCGATCGTCATGACCCGGGTGTTGCCCTCCACCAGCGCGGTGCACAGGCTGGTGTCGCCGACCTTCTCGGCCTTGGCGTGGATCTCCACCGGGACATCGAAGTCAACGCGCCGGAACACGATGCCGGTATCGGGCGCAGCCGGGCGCAAGGTCATGTAGACCTTCTCGCCGCTGTGCAGGCCGACGCCGGTGGCGCGGATGACGTTCTTTAGGGTTCTTTGTCTAATCATTTTTGTGGCGTTCTCCGCAAAGGAGCGCGCAAAACCGCTGAGACCATACCACACGGAGCTCTGAACGAAAACATAACATCATGGGATCGTCCCGGAATCGCAACAAAGGCCCGTCAAACTGGCCGACCGTCGCCGGAACGCGCTAGCCGGGAAAAAGGCCCGCCGGAAACCGGCGGGCCAAGCATTCCTGGCCCCTGGAGATTTACCGCCGCCCGCTGGCGCGGACGGTCGTCTTGCCCGGCGGGCCATCCCGGCCCACCGGCTGCGGCTACCCGGGCTCCGCGGCGCCTGGTCGGGCGCCCCGGTCCGGCAGCCGCCCCGCTCAGTCGGCCTGGCGACGCAGGAAGGCCGGGATGTCCAGATAGCTGTGGTCGGTCGACACGTCGCTCAGGGCGCTGGCGGCCGGCGCGGCGGCCTCGTGGGCCCGGCCGGCGCGCAGGCCCAGGTGGCCGGCGGACGGGGCCGCGGTCACGTTGGCCATCGCGTCGTAGTCCACCTGGCCGGTGCTGGCGTTGCGCACCAGCTTGACCGGGGCACGGTAGGCCTCCTTCTCCGGGGCGCGCGGGGCGACCTGGCGCACGGCGCCGCGGTTGAGGCCGGTGGCCACCACGGTGACGCGCACTTCGTCCTGCATGTCCGGGTCGAGCGAGGTGCCGATGACGACGGTGGCGTCCTCGGAGGCGAAGTCCTCGATGGTGCGGCCGATCTCGTCGAACTCGGCCATGGTGAAGTCCGGGCCGGCCGTGATGTTGACCAGCACGCCGTTGGCGCCCGAGAGGTTGACCTCGTCCAGCAGCGGGTTGGAGATGGCGGCCTCGGCGGCGGCCTGGGCGCGGTCGTCGCCGCGGGCCACGCCGGTGCCCATCATCGCCAGACCCATCTCGGACATGACGGTGCGCACGTCGGCGAAGTCCACGTTGATCAGGCCCGGGCTGACGATCAGGTCGGCGATGCCCTTCACGGCGCCCAGCAGCACGTCGTTGGCGGCACGGAAGGCCTGCACCATGGTGGCCTGGCGGCCCAGCACGGTGATCAGCTTCTCGTTGGGGATGGTGATCAGCGAGTCGCAGTGGTGGCTCAGCTCCTCGATGCCCTTGAGCGCGACCTGCATGCGGCGGCGGCCTTCGAACGGGAACGGCTTGGTGATGACGGCCACCGTCAGGATGCCCATCTCCTTGGCCAGCTGCGCCACGACCGGCGCGGCGCCGGTGCCGGTGCCGCCGCCCATGCCGGCGGTGATAAAGACCATGTCGGCGCCTTCCAGCGCCTCGACGATGCGCTCGCGGTCTTCCAGCGCGGCCTGGCGGCCGACCTCCGGGTTGGCGCCGGCGCCCAGGCCCTTGGTGACGTTTCCGCCCAGCTGCAGCTGCAGCTTGGCGCCGCACTGCTTGATCGCCTGCGCGTCGGTGTTGGCGGTGATGAACTCCACGCCTTCCACGCCCGCGTTGACCATGTGCGCGACGGCGTTGCCGCCGCCGCCGCCCACGCCGATCACCTTGATGACGGCGTTGGGGGCGAGCTTCTCGATCAGTTCAAAATGTGCCATGTGGTGATCCTCCGTGATTCATTTCCAGGGGTTTTGGGTTTTTCTTGTTTGCGCTGGTGTTGCAGTGACGACGACGAAGCTCAGAACTCACCTCGGTACCAGTTCTTGAACTTCGTCCAAACCGTGCCCGCCTTGCCCGCCGACAGCGTCGGGCGGCGCGGGTGTTCCAACTGGCTGCCCCACAGCAGCAGGCCGACGCCGGTGGCATGCACCGGGTTGCCCACCACTTCGCCCAGGCCGGAGACGTGCTGGGGAATCCCCACCCGCACCGGCATGTGCAGCATTTCTTCCGCAAGCTCGACCACGCCTTCCATGCGCGAGGCGCCGCCGGTCAGCACCAGGCCCGCGCGCACCAGCTCCTCGAAGCCGGAGCGGCGCAGTTCGGCCTGCACCATCTCGAAGATTTCCTCGTAGCGGTTCTGCACCGCCTCGGCCAGCGCCTGGCGGGCCAGGCGGCGCGGCGGGCGGTCGCCGACGCTGGGCACCTGGATCGATTCCTCGGCGGTCGCCAGCTGAGCCAACGCGCAGGCGTAGCGCACCTTGATCTGCTCGGCCTCGGGGGTGGGCGTGCGCAGCAGGTGGGCGATGTCGTTGGTGACCTGGTCGCCGGCGATCGGCAGCGAGGCGCTGTGGCGGATCGCGCCCTGCACGAACACCGCGATGTCGGTGGTGCCGGCGCCGATGTCCACCAGCACCACGCCCAGCTCGCGCTCGTCGGCGGTCAGCACCGCGGTGCTGGAGGCCAGCGAGCTCAGGATCAGGTCGTCCACCTGCAGACCGCAGCGCTGCACGCACTTCATCACGTTGCTGGCGGCCGACTGGGCGCCGGTGACCAGGTGCGCGCGCACTTCCAGCCGCACGCCGGACATGCCGACCGGGTTGCGGATGCCTTCCTGCGAGTTGTCGACGATGTATTCCTGGGCGATGGCGTGCAGGATCTTCTGGTCGGCAGGCACGGCCACGGCCTTGGCGGCTTCCAGCACGCGGTCGAGGTCGGCGTAGGTCACTTCGCCGCCGGCCACCGGCACGATGCCCGGCGAGTTGCGGCACTGGGTGTGGCTGCCGGAGATGGAGGCATACACCGAGCGGATCTCGCAGCCGGCCATCAGCTCGGCCTCTTCCACCGCGCGCTGGATGGACTGCACGGTGGACTCGATGTCCACCACCACGCCGCGCTTCATGCCGCGCGATTCGTGCGAGCCGATGCCGATCACTTCGATCTCCTGGCCGGGCGAGTATTCGCCCACCAGCGCGGTGATCTTGGAGGTGCCGATGTCGAGTCCGACGATCAGCGACTTGTCGCCCTTGCGATTCATGTGTTGGCCTGCGATGCGGATGCGGGGGGAGTGGCGGGCGGCGCCGGCGGCGCGTCCTTCCACACGAGCGTGAAGCCGTTGGTGTAGCGCAGGTCGGCGCGCTCGAGCACGCGCGGGTCCTGCGCGCGCAGCTGCGGCAACATGCGCGCGAAACGCGCCAGGCGTGCCTGCGGGTCGCCGCGGCCGGCCTCGACCTGGGTGCCGTCGTCGAGCAGCAGGCTCCAGCTGCCGCGTGCGCTGAGCTGCACGCTTTCGATCTTCAGGCCCACGGTGAGGAAGAGCGGGCGCGCCGCGCTGTGGAAGGACATCAGCTCACTGGCGCGCGCATCCGGGCCCTCGAAGCGCGGCAGGCCGGCGCCGGCACCCTCGGGCGCGGCGAACAGCTTGCCGTCCTCGGACAGCATGCGGTCCTCGCCCCAGCGGGCAACCGGACGGTGCTCGGTCAGGCTGACTTCCAGGCGGTCCGGCCAGCGCTTGCGCACTTCCACCTTCTCCACCCAGGGCAGGCCTGCGACGGCGCCGCGCACCTGGTCCAGGTCCACGGCGAAGAAGCCCCGCTGCACCATCGGCAGCACCGCTTCGCGCACCGCCGCCTCGTCCACCTGGTGGAAGGCGCCGGTGACGGCCAGGCGTCGCATGGGCCAGCGCTCACCGGCGATCCAGCCGTTGAGCACCGCCACGACCGGCAGCGCCACCAGCACGATGGCGAGGGTCCAGGCCAGGATGCGCAGCAGGGCGTTCATGCCGGACCGGTCTCCTGCGGCAGGCTGGTCTCGAGCACGCGCCAGCACAGCTCCTCGAAGCCGATGCCGACCTGGCCCGCGGCCTTGGGCACCAGCGAGTGGCTGGTCATGCCCGGCGCGGTGTTGACCTCGAGCAGGAAGTTGCGGCCCTCGCGGTCGCGCATCACGTCAACCCGGCCCCAGCCGGTGCAGCCGGCGGCATGGAAAGCGGCCAGCGCCTGCGCCTGCATCTCGCGCTCGGCCTCGGCATCGTCCAGGCCGGGACACAGGTACTGCGTGTCCTCGGCCTGGTACTTGGCGTGGTAGTCGTAGTACTCGCCGGCCGGCACGATGCGGATGCTCGGCAGCGCCACGCCGTCGAGGATGCCCACGGTGTACTCGCCGCCGACCACCAGCTGCTCCATCAGCAGTTCGCCGGGATACCGCGCGGCCAGGCTCACGGCCGCGTCGAGGCCGGCATCGTCGAACACCCGCGACACGCCGACGCTGGAGCCCTCGCACGACGGCTTCACGATCACCGGCAGGCCCAGCTCGCGCGCGGCCGCATGCACGTCCGAACCCGGCGCCAGGCGCACGTAGCGCGGCGTCGGCAGGCCGCTCGACAGCCACACCTGCTTGGTGCGGATCTTGTCCATGCCCAGCGCCGATCCCAGCACGCCCGAGCCGGTGTAGGGCACGCCCAGCGCCTCGAGCAGGCCCTGCAGCACGCCGTCCTCACCACCGCCCTTGTTGCCGTGCAGGATGTTGAACACGCGGTCGAAGCGCTTGTCCAGCAGCGCCCCGAGCAGGGCCGGTATGCCGTCCACCGCCTGCGCGTCGATGCCGCGCGCACGCAGCGCCTCCAGCACGTTGCGGCCGGAATCCAGGGACACCTCGCGCTCGGCGCTGGTGCCGCCCATCAGCACGGCGACGCGGCCAAAGCGGGCGGGATCGGTGATGCGCGGCGGGGCGATCGGCGTCATGCCGGCGAGTCTCCGTGGAAGCCGTGGGTCGCGAGGTCGGCGGCGACGTAGCCGATGTCGCCCGCGCCCATCATCAGCAGCAGGTCGCCGTCGGCGAGCAGGTCGGACAAGACCGCGGGCAGGTCGCGGGCGCTGCCGGCCACCACCGGATCGATGCGGCCGCGCGCGCGGATGGCGCGCGCCAGCGACTTGGCGTCGGCACCCGTGATCGGCGCTTCGCCGGCCGGGTAGACCTCGGTCAGCACCACGGCATCGGCGCTCGAGAGCACGGCGGAAAAATCATCGAACAGGTCGCGCGTGCGGCTGTAGCGGTGCGGCTGGAACGCCACCACCAGGCGGCGCTCGGGCCAGCCGCCGCGGGCCGCCGCGAACACGGCTTCCAGCTCCTTGGGGTGGTGTCCGTAGTCGTCCACCAGCAGCACCTTGCCGCGGCCGAAGTCGAGTTCACCCTTGAGGTTGAAGCGGCGGCCGATGCCCTGGAACTTGTGCAGCGCCGCCGCGATCTCGGCCGGCGTCACGCCCAGCTGCCAGCCGATGGCAGCCGCGGCCAGCGCGTTGAGCACGTTGTGCCGACCCGGCAGGTTCAGGGTCACGTCCTGCGGCTCGGCCTCGGGCAGGTGCAGGGTGAAGCGCATGCAGGCACCTTCCTGGCGCACGTCGCGGGCAAACACGTCTGCCGGGGCATCGATGCCGTAGCTGACGATGTGGCGCGGCATGTCGGCGGCCAGCGCAGCCACTTCGGCATCGTCCACGCACAGCACGGCCAGGCCGTAGAACGGCAGCCGGTGCAGGAATTCGTTGAATGCGGCCTTGACCCGCTCGAAGTCGCCGCCGTAGTTCTCCAGGTGGTCGGCGTCGATGTTGGTCACTACCGCCACCAGCGGGTTCAGGCGCAGGAAGCTGCCGTCGCTCTCGTCGGCCTCGGCCACCAGCCACTGGCCGCCGCCCAGGCGCGCGTTGGCGCCGGCCGACAGCAGCTGGCCGCCGATCACGAAGGTCGGGTCCAGCCCGCCCTCGCTCAGCACGCTGGCCACCAGCGAGGTGGTGGTGGTCTTGCCGTGCGTGCCGGCGATGGCGATGCCGCGCTTGAAGCGCATCAGCTCGGCCAGCATTTCGGCGCGCGGAACCACCGGGATGCGCTGTTCGCGCGCCGCGGCCAGCTCGGGGTTGTCGGCGCGGATCGCGCTGGACACCACCACCACGTCGGCGCCGGCAATGTGGGCCGCGGCATGGCCACGGTGCACCGCGGCACCCATCGCGACCAGCCGGCGGGTGGCCGCCGAATCGGCCTGGTCCGAGCCCGACACCTGGTAGCCCAGGGTCACCAGCACTTCGGCGATGCCGCTCATGCCGACGCCGCCGATGCCGATGAAATGCACGCGCGGGAAGGCGCGTGCGAGGTCGCCGGCTTCCTGGAGTCGACGGCGGATCATGCGCGGGCCTCCTGGATCACGATCGCGGCAACGCGGTCGGCCGCATCGGGCAGCGAGGCCGCGCGCGCGGCCTGCGCCATGCGCAGACGGATCGCCGCATCAGCGAGCATCGGCACCAGCGCGGCCTGCATGCGCTCCGCGAAGCCGTCGCCCTCCGGCACCAGGCCGGCGGCGCCGCGCTCGACGAGGTATTCGGCGTTGCGGGTCTGGTGGTCGTCCACCGCCTGCGGGAACGGGACCAACACCGAGCCCACGCCGGCGGCGCAGAGTTCGGCCAGGGTCAGGGCACCGGCGCGGCACACCACCAGGTCGGCCCAGCCGTAGGCCTGCGCCATGTCGGCGATGAAGGGTTCGACGCTGGCCTGCACGCCGGCGTCGGCATAGGCCTGGCGCGCGCGGTCGGCGTGGCGCTCGCCGCACTGGTGCCGCACCTGCGGGCGCAGTCCGGCGTCGAGGCGCGAGAGCACGGCCGGCACGGCGCCGTTGAGCGACCGCGCACCCTGGCTGCCGCCCAGCACGAGCAGGCGCACGGTCGCGTCGCGCTGCGCGAAGCGCTCGGCGGGCAGGGGCAGGGCGGCGATTGCGGCACGCACCGGGTTGCCCACGTGTTCGGTGGCGCGGCCCGGGAAGGCATCGGGGAAACCGCACAGCACGCGGCGCGACATGCGCGCCAGCACGCGATTGGTCAGGCCGGGCGCCCGGTTCTGCTCGTGCACCAGCAGAGGGCGACCCAGCAGCCAGGCGCCGAGGCCGCCGGGGCCGGCGGCGTAACCGCCGAAACTCAGCACGGCGCGCGGACGCAGGCGGCGCAGCACCGACATTGCCTGCCACAGCGAGCGCAGCAGGTTGAACGGCGCCTTGACCAGGGTGGCGAGGCCCTTGCCGCGCAATCCACCGACGCGGATGGTTTCCATCGCGATGCCGTCCTGCGGCACCAGCCGGGTTTCCATGCCACCGGCCGAGCCCAGCCACACCACCGGCACGTCCCGCGCGCGCAGGGCATGCGCCACCGCCAGGCCGGGGAAGATGTGGCCACCGGTGCCGCCGGCCAGGATCAGCACGGGCGCGCTCATGCCAGCGCTCCGATCTTGGGTTCGATGCGCGCGCGCGAACCGCGTGGACCGGTCGCGGCCGGCGCCAGTGCAGCGGGAGACTGTGGCGGCGTCGGCATGTCCAGCCCGCCCTCGCCCGCATCGCCGGCCGGACCGGCATCACCGCGCAGGCGCGCGACCTGGCGCTCGGCGCGGTCGAGCTCGTAGCTCACGCGCAGCAGCAGGCCGATCGCCACGCAGGTCATCAGCACGCTCGAGCCGCCGGAGGAAATCAGCGGCAGGGTCAGGCCCTTGGTCGGCAGCAGGCCCAGGTTCACGCCGATGGAAACGAAGGACTGCAGGCTGACCCACAGGCCGACGCCGAAGGCGCAGAAGCCGGCGAAGTGGCGGCGCATGTCGATGGCGCGGCGGCCGATGTTGAAGGCGCGCCAGGTGAAGGCGGCAAACAGGCTGATGATCAGCATCGAGCCGGCGAAGCCCAGCTCCTCGGCGGTGACCGAGAAGATGAAGTCGGTGTGCGCCTCGGGCAGGTAGAACAGCTTCTGCACGCTGCCGCCCAGGCCCACGCCGAACCACTCGCCGCGGCCGATCGCGATCAGCGCCTGGGTCAGCTGGAAGCCGTCGTCGAAGGGATCGGCCCAGGGATCGAGGAAGGACTTCAGGCGCGCCACGCGATAGGGCGCGGCCACCGCGATCGCCGCCAGCGCCGGGAAGGCCAGCGCGGCCATCACCGCCAGGTGCTGGATGCGGGCCCCGCCCAGGAACACCATGCCGCCGGTGACCGCCAGGATGAGCGCCGCCGAACCGAAGTCGGGCTGCACCAGCAGGATCGCGACGATGCCGCCGGCCACGCCCAGCGGCTTGATCAGCGCCATCCAGCGCACCGCGATCTCGTCGCGGTACCGCACCAGGTAGCTGGCCAGCCAGATGATCAGCATCAGCTTCACCGCTTCGACCACCTGGAAGTTGGACACGCCCAGGTTGATCCAGCGCTTGGCGCCGTTGACGGTGTGGCCGATGCCCGGCAGGAACACCAGGGCCAGCATCACGAAACACATCGCCAGCAGCAGGTGGCTGTGCTTCTCGACGGTCTTGAGCTCGACCTGCATCAGGGCCCAGGCCAGTGCCGCGCCCACCGCCAGGAACATCAGGTGCTTGGTCAGGAAGTAGAACGGGCCGACATCCAGGCCCTCGGCGATCGCGATCGAGCTGGACGCGACCATCACCACGCCCAGACCCACCAGCGCCAGGCTGATGGCCAGCAGCACCGGGTCGAAGCGCCCGCTGATCTCGTCGAGCTTGGTGGCCTGCCGGCTGCGGTCGTCGAAGGCCATCTCAGCGCACCTTCAGGGTAGCGAGGCCGACCAGCACGAGCATCACCGAGATGATCCAGAAGCGCACGATCACGCGCGGCTCCGGCCAGCCCTTGAGCTCGAAGTGGTGGTGGATCGGCGCCATGCGGAACACGCGGCGGCCGGTGAGCTTGAAGCTGGCGACCTGGATCATCACCGAGAGCGTTTCAATCACGAAGATGCCACCCATCACCACCAGGATAGCCTCCTGCCGCACGATCACCGCGATGGTGCCCAGCGCGGCGCCCAAGGCCAGTGCGCCGATATCGCCCATGAACACCATCGCCGGGTAGGTGTTGAACCACAGGAAGCCCAGGCCCGCGCCGGCAATGGCGGCGCAGAAGATGGTGATCTCGCCCGCACCCGGAATCGCCGGGATCTGCAGGTACTGCGAGAACACGGCATTGCCCGAGGCGTAGGCGAAGATGCCCAGCGCCGCCGCCACCAGCACGGTGGGCATGATCGCCAGGCCGTCCAGGCCGTCGGTGAGGTTGACGGCATTGGAAAAACCGACGATCCAGAAATAGGCCATCACCACGAAGCCGATGCCCAGCGGGATCGCGAAGTCCTTAAGCAGCGGCAGGTACAGCGTGGTCGCGGCCGGCGTATCGGCCGTGTGGAAGAGGAACAGCGCCGCGCACAGGCCGAACAGCGACTGCAGCGCGTACTTGTGCCGCGACTTGAGGCCATTGGGGTCGCGCCGCACGATCTTGATCCAGTCGTCCAGCCAGCCGATGGCGCCGAAGGCGATCAGCACCACCAGCAGCACCCACACGTAGCGGTTGCGCAGGTCGGCCCAAAGCAGGGTGGACAGCGTGATCGTCAGCAGGATCAGGGTGCCGCCCATGGTCGGCGTGCCGGCCTTGGAGAAGTGCGACTGCGGGCCATCGGTACGGATCGGCTGGCCGCCCTTGAGCCGCGCCAGGCGCGCGATGACGTAGGGGCCCAGCCACAGCGACAGCAGCAGCGCGGTCAGCGCGCCGAGGATGGCGCGGAAGGTGATGTAGCCGAACAGCGCGGGCATCAGGCCCAGTTCGTTCAGCCAGCGGGCCAGTTCAAGCAGCATGGTCGGCGTCTCCCTGCCGGTCGGCGGCCAGCAGCGCGGCCAGCACCTTGTCCATCGCGCTGGAGCGCGAACCTTTCACCACGCAGCGCAGCCCGGCCGGAGCCGACTGCAGCGCCGGCGACAGCGCCGCGACCAGCGCGGCCTGGTCGCCGAAGTGGCGTGCGCCGTCGCCGAAGGCGCGGCTGGCGGCGGCACTCAGCGCGCCCACGGTCCACAGCTGCGCGATGCCGGCGCGCCTGGCCTGCTCGCCGATGCCGGCGTGCAGCGCCTCGGCGCCCTCGCCCAGTTCCTTCATGTCGCCCAGCACGAGCCAGGCCGGACCGCCGGACTGCACCAGGGCGGCGATCGCCGCCGACACCGAGCCGGGGTTGGCGTTGTAGCTGTCGTCCACCAGCACCACGCCGTTGCGCAGCACATGCGGCACCTGGCGGCCCGGCACCGGCTGGGCGTGCTGCAGTCCACCCAGCACGTCTTCCAGCGAGGCGCCCGCGCCCAGCGCCAGCGCGGTGGCGGCCAGGGCATTCATCACGTTGTGCCGGCCCGGCAGCGCCAGCGCCACGTCGGCGGAACCGGCCGGCGTGTGCAGGCGGAAGCGCGAGCCGTCGGCGCCCGGGACGATCGCACTGGCCCGCACCTGGGCGTCGTTCTCGATGCCGAAGCGCAGGCAGCGGCGCGCGCCGATGCGCTGCATGAACCACGGGGCGAAGGCGTCGTCGGCGTTCACCACCGCCACACCGTCATCGGGCAGCGCTTCGTAGATCGCGCCCTTGGTCTCTGCGATGCCCAGCAGGCTGCCCATGCGCTCCATGTGCGCGGGCATGATGTTGTTGACCAGGGCCACGTTCGGCGGCGCGATCGAAGCCAGGTAGGCGATGTCGCCGGGCTGGCCGGCGCCCATCTCGTAGACGGCGAACCGTGCGTCTTCCGGCGCGGCCAGCACCGCCAGCGGAAGTCCGATCTCGTTGTTGAAGTTGCCCGGATTGGCGTAGGCCTTGCCAGCGCGCTGCAGCATGCCCAGCACCAGGGTCTTGACCGAGGTCTTGCCGTTGCTGCCGGTCAGCGCCACCACGACCGCGGGGCGACCCTGCTGCACGCCGGCGGCGAGTTCGCCCAGCGCGTCCTGGGTGTCCGGGCACAGCACCTGCGGCAGCGCCACATCCACCTCGCGGTGCACCAGCAGCGCCACCGCGCCGCGCTCCAGCGCCTGCGCCGCGTGGTCATGGCCGTCGTGGTTTTCGCCGCGCAGGGCAACGAACAGGCCGCCGGGCGCCAGGGTGCGGGTATCGGTGCCGACGCTGGTGATGGCGACATCGGCACCCAGGTGCCGGCCCTCGACCCAGCGCGCCACCTGCGACAGCGCGACCGGCCTCATGCGCGTGCCTCCAGGCACTGCAGCGCCACCTGCAGGTCGTCGAATGCATGCCGCACGCCCTGTACTTCCTGGTAGGGCTCGTGGCCCTTGCCCGCCACCAGCACCACGTCGCCCGGCCCGGCCTCGCGCACGGCCTGCGCGATCGCCAGGGCGCGGTCGCGCTGCACCTGTACGCTGTCGCGGCGGGTGAAGCCGGCCAGGATGCCGGCGACGATGGCATCGCCGTCTTCGCCGCGCGGATTGTCGTCGGTGACGATCACGCGGTCTGCGCCGACCTGGGCAATCACGGCCATCTGCGGGCGCTTGCCGGCGTCACGCTCGCCGCCGCAGCCGAACACGCAGGTCAGGCGGCCGGGCGTGTGTTCGCGCAGGCTGGCCAGCGCCTGCTGCAGCGCGTCGGGCGTATGGGCATAGTCCACGACCACCAGCGGCTGGCCGTCGCGGCCACCGACGCGGCTCATGCGGCCGTCTACCGGCGACAGGCGCGGCAGCATCGCGGCCACTTCGGCCAGGGTCCAGCCCAGGGCGCGCAGTGCACCGGCGACCGCCAGCAGGTTGTCCACGTTGAAGCGGCCCAGCAGCGGCGATGTGATCTCGTGCCGGTGATCGGCCTCGACCAGTTCGAAGCGCAGGCCTTCGGGAGCCAGCGTGATGTATTCGGCGCGCAGCGTCGCCGCGGTCTGGCCGCGCGAGCTGAGGCTGACGCGCTGCGTGCCGAGCGGCAAGGCATCGTGCAGCGCGCGGCCGAAGGCATCGTCCAGATTGACCACGGCCGTTTCCAGGCCGGGCCAGGAAAACAGCCGGGCCTTGGCCTGGCCATAGGCCTCCATGCTGCCGTGGAAATCCAGGTGGTCGCGGGTGAGGTTGGTGAACACCGCGACGCGGAAGCGCACCGCATCCACCCGGCCCAGTTCCAGCGCATGCGAGGACACTTCCATCGCCACGTGGCTGGCACCGGCATCGCGCATGTCCGCCAGCAGGCGGTGCACGCTGATGACGTCGGGCGTGGTGCGCTCGCCGGCCTGCAGCTGGCCGTAGAGTCCCGCGCCCAGGGTGCCGATCGTGCCGGCACGCTGACCGCGCAGGCTCAGGGCCTGGGCGATCAGCTGCACCGTGGAGGTCTTGCCGTTGGTGCCGGTGACGCCGAGCACGGCCAGTGCCTGCGACGGCGACTGGTAGAAGCGGTCGGCCAGTTCACCCTGGCGCTCGCGCAGCGAGGGCACCGCCACCGCGCGCGCGGACAGCGGCTGGTCTTGCGGCGCAGGCGGCTCGAACAGGATGGCGCTGGCGCCGGCCGCTTCGGCCTGGCCGCTGTGGCGCAGCCCGTGCGTGCTGGCGCCGGCCAGCGCCACGAAGGCATCGCCGGCGCGCACGGCGCGGCTGTCGGCGCTCAGGCCGGCCACCACGGGGTCGAATCCCGGCGGCAGCGCGGGCTGGCCCTGCAGCAGCTCATGCAGGGGCATGGCGCGGATCAACGCAGCACCTCGGCGGGTGCGCTGGCCGGCGCGGGCGCGGCGGGTGCCGCCACCGTCACCGCGACCGGCGCCGGACGCGGCGCGGCCGCCAGGGCGGCGGCCTTGCGCTTGGCCTGCGCGGCAAACCATTGCTCGATGTTGTCCGGCGGCACGTCCATCAGCCGCAGCGCGCCTTCCATCACGTGGTGGAAGACCGGCGCGGACACCGCGCCACCGCCGTACTCCAGGCCCTGGGCGTCGTGGATCACCACCGCCATCGCGAACTTGGGATTCGAGGCCGGCACCAGGCCCACGAACACCGCCGCATGGCGGTTGGCGACATAGCCACCGCCGCCCGCCTTGCGCGCCGTGCCGGTCTTGCCGGCGACGCGGTAGCCGAGCACGGCCGCGCGACGCGCAGTGCCTTCCGGCCCGGTCACGGTTTCCATCATCGTCATCAGCTGGCGGGCGATGACGGGGTCCACCACCTGCGTGCTGGGCGAATCGGCGCCCTTGACGAAGGTGGCCTCGTGGATCCGGCCGCCGTTGCCGATCGCGGCGTAGGCCCGCGCCAGCTGCAGCGGCGTCACCGACAGGCCGTAGCCGTAGGCGATGGTGGCCTTCTCGGCCGGACCCCACTCGTTCGGGGAACGCAGCACGCCCTGCACCTCGCCGATGAAGCCGCTGCCGCTGGGCTGGCCCAGGCCGAAGCGCTGGTACATGTCGTACTGGTGTTCGCGCGTGAGTTCGTTGGAGATGCGCGTGGCGCCGACGTTGGAGCTCTTGGTCAGCACGCCGGTCAGCGTGAGCATGCCGTAGTTGCGGAAATCGCGGATCGGATGGCCGCCGGGCAGGGTCATGTAGCCGGGCGAGGTATCCACCGGCGTGTCGGGCGTGAACTTGCCGCTCTCCAGCGCCGCCGCCAGCGTCAGGGTCTTCATCACCGAGCCCGGTTCGACCACGTCGGTGACGGCGCGGTTGCGCATCGCGTCCATGGTCGCCGACTCGCGCGCGTTCGGGTTGAAGGACGGCTGGTTGACCATGGCCAGGATCTCGCCCGTGGGCACATCCACCACCACGATCGAGCCGCTGCTGGCGCCGTGCTCGATCAGCGAGGACTTGAGCTCGCGATACGCGAGGTACTGGATGCGGCGGTCGATGGACAGCACCAGGTCGTGGCCCGGCTCGGCCGCCTGCACCAGGTCCACGTTCTCCACGGTGCGGCCGCGGCGGTCGCGGATGATGCGCTGCGAGCCCTTCTTGCCGGTCAGCCAGTCGTCGAAGGCCAGCTCCAGCCCTTCCTGGCCGCGGTCGTCGATGTTGGTGAAGCCCAGCACGTGCGCCATCACCTCGCCGTGCGGGTAGAAGCGGCGGAACTCGCGCTGCGAGTACACGCCCGGCACGCCCAGGTCGACCACGGCCTGCGCGCTGGCGGGGTTCATGTGCCGGCGCAGGTAGATGAACTCCTTGTCGGCCTTCTGCAGGATGCGCTGCTGCAGCACTTCGGCCGGAATGCCCAGGGCACCGGCCAGCGCCGGCAGCTGGTCGGCGTGCTGCAGCACTTCCTTGGGATTGGCCCACACCGATTCCACCGGCGAGGACACCGCCAGCGGCTCGCCGTTGCGGTCGGTGATCATGCCGCGCGAGGTCGGGATCGGCACTTCGCGCAGGAAGCGCGCGTCGCCCTGCTGCTGGTAGAAGTCCGGGCTGATCAGCTGCAGGTGCGCGGCGCGTCCCACCAGCACCAGGCCGCACACGCCCAGCACGCCGACCACGGCGATGAGCCGGTGGCGGAGGCTGTAGGTGCTGCGCTGGACCTTCATGGCTGCAGCACCACGATGTCGTCGTCGGTCGGGTAGCGCATGCCGATGCGGTTGCCGGCAACCTGCTCGATGCGGTTGGCCTCCGACCAGGTGGCCTGTTCCAGCTGCAGGCGGCCGAAGTCGATGTTGAGTTCGTCGCGGTCGTGCTCCAGGCCCGACAGCGCGATGTAGGCCTGGCGATGCAGGTGCCGGGCGTACACGACGCCGACCGCGCTGCCCAGCACGCCGGTCACCAGCACCAGCAGCAGGAAGGTGCGCAGGCTCATGCCGCTGCCTCCGCGCCGATCTTTTCCGCCACGCGCAGCACGGCGCTGCGGGCGCGCGGGTTCACCGTCGTCTCGGAGGACTCGGCCCGCTGCGCGCCGCCCAGGTCGCGCAGACTGGGCGTGAAGTCCTGCGCCACCGGCATGCGGCGGTTGCCCGGGGGCGCCTTGGCCGCGGCGGCGATGAAGCGCTTGACGATGCGGTCTTCCAGCGAATGGAAGCTGATCACCGCCAGCCGGCCGCCCGGCTTCAGCCGCGCGAGGGCCGCGTCCAGGCCGCGCTCGAGGTCCTCGAGTTCGCGGTTGATGTGGATGCGGATGGCCTGGAAGCTGCGGGTGGCGGGGTGGATCTTGCTGTCGCCGCGACCCACCACCGACGCGATCAGCTCGGCCAGCTGGGCGGTGCGCAGGATCGGGGTGTCGTCGCGACGGGCGACGATGGTGCGGGCGATCTTGCGGCTGAGCTTTTCCTCGCCGTAGGTCCACAGCACGTCGGCGATCTCGGTATCGGTGGCGCGGGCCAGCCAGTTGGCGGCGCTTTCGCCCGAGTCCGGATCCATGCGCATGTCCAGCGGACCGTCCTTGCTGAAGCTGAAGCCGCGCTCGGCCACGTCCAGCTGCGGGGACGACACGCCCAGGTCGAAGAAGACGCCGTCTAGGCCAGGCAGGGTTTCGTCCCAGCCGGCCAGGTCGGCGAACGAGCCGCGGTACACCGCCACGCGCGCGTCCTCATCCGCAAGGCTGCGGGCCATGGCGATCGCTTCCGGGTCCTTGTCCATCACCAACAGCCGTCCATCCGGCCCCAGCCGGTCGAGCAGGCCGCGGGCGTGTCCGCCGCGGCCAAACGTGCCATCCAGGTACCTGCCATTCCCCACCACGCGCAGGCCGTCGAGCGCCTGGGCGAACATCACCGGGAGATGGCTGGGCTGCGCGTGTTCCCGCACCCCGGCCGCGCCCGTCACAGCCTGAGGTCGAGCATGTCCTCGCTGATCTCGTCTTCCCCGATGGTCTGACGGATCTGCGCGAGGTGAGCCTGCTCGCTCCAAAGTTCGAACTTGCCGCCCATTCCGAGCAGCACGGCTTTCTTTTCGATCGCCGCCGCATTGCGGTGGCTGGCGGGCAGCAGCACGCGGCCGCTGCCGTCGGGCTCGACCACCGTGGCGGCGCCGACCAGCTTGAGCTGCAGGTTGCGGTGCACGCGCTTGGCGTTGGGCAGGGCGTTGACCTGGTCGCGGACCTTTTCCCAGGTCTGCTCCGGGTACAGCCACAGGCAGCCGGCTTCGTAGGGGTTGTAGGTCACGACCAGGCGGTTGGCGCAGGCGCGCGCGACCAGGTCCCGGTAGGCGGTGGGAATCGCCAGACGGCCCTTGTCGTCGATCGTGATCGCGGTCTCGCCCTGGAACATGCCCTGGATCAATCCTTATCCACCAAAAGCCACGAAAAACCCGGAATTCCCCCGGAAGCCCACGTTAGTCCTGCCCTACAGGGCTGTCAAGGACAAAAAAGGGGCAATTTCGCTAGGTGGATCAAGACCTTGCGCCAGACTTGAGAGTCTTGTTTAAGAACCGTTTGGCAAGTGTTGTTTCACATGGGTTTGATCCCGGGCTGTGAAACAGTGCACGGAAGCGTCACCGACGCTGGCCAGCCGGTCCGACGTGTCCGCGCGAAGCCCGGACCGGCGTCGCTTGCGCAAACGCAGGCCCCGGGGACCGGGACCAGGGAGGAAAGTGGCGGAGCCGGCCCTTAAGCCGGGTTCTGTCTGGGACAGTCATTCCTCTAGCCCCAGCGTCACCGCTGGGATCAAGCATCCAACCCGGGTGCGGCACGAGCCATGCCATAGCACCCCTATTTGGACTTGCTCCGGGTGGGGTTTGCCGTGCCCCGAGGCGTTGTCCCCTCGGGCGGTGGGCTCTTACCCCACCGTTTCGCCCTTACCACGCACCCTTTCGGGCCGTTCGGCGGTTTGTTTTCTGTTGCACTTTCCGTCGGCTCACGCCGCCCAGGCGTTACCTGGCACCCTGCTCTGTGGAGCCCGGACTTTCCTCGGCGCATTGCTGCGACGCGACTGCCTTGACCGACTCCGCCGGGGTGGATTCTCGCACTTTTGTCTTATCCACGTACTCCGCGTTCATCCGCGTCAAGACAAATCACTCCCCGCCCCCGCCATAAAGCGACTTGCGTGGCGCGCCGCTGATGTCGGCCGCGAGCTTGGCGGCCAGTGACGGTTTGAGGTGCTCGGCCAGCTTGGCGTAGAGGCGCTGGCCTTCGAGCAGGCGCGCGGACGCGTCGTCGTCGCAGCCGCGCACGATGATCACGAACTCGCCCTTGCGCTGGTGTTCGTCGGCGGCGACCTGCGCGGCCAGGGTGTCCAGGGTGTCGCCCAGCACGGTTTCGAAAAGCTTGGTCAGTTCGCGGCCGATCACCGCTTCACGGTCGCCGCCGAACATCGCCACCAGATCGCGCAGCGATTCTTCGATGCGATGCGAGCTTTCGTAGAAGACCAGGGTGCGCGTTTCGCGCGACAGCGCCGCCAGGCGCTCGCGGCGCGCGGAGGATTTGGCCGGCAGGAAACCTTCGAAACAGAAGCGGTCGCTGGGGATGCCCGCGACCGACAACGCCGCGATCGCGGCGCAGGCGCCGGGGATGGGGCTGACGGCCAGGCCGGCGGCGCGCACCTCGCGCACCAGGCGATAGCCCGGGTCGCTCACCAGGGGCGTGCCGGCGTCGGACACGAGGGCCAGGGCGTCGCCGGACTTGAGGCGCTCGACCAGTTTCCAGGCGATCTCGCCTTCATTGTGTTCATGCAGCGCCAGCAGCGGCCGGTCGATGCCGACCGCCACCAGCAGCTGGCGCGTATGTCGCGTGTCCTCGGCGCAGATCGCGTCCACGGCAGACAGGACCTCGCGCGCCCGCGGGCTGAGGTCGCCGAGGTTGCCGATCGGCGTCGCCACCACGTAGAGGGTTCCCGCCTTGGTCGTCGCCATTGCCTGTCCTTGTTGAAGCCGCGGCGGATGCGCCGAACACGCGTCTGACGACCCCGGCGACCTGCCTTTTCCTACGCGGTCATGGTGTGCCCGGAATCATAATGCCTGTGCCACGCCGGCCGCGGGTCCACCGGGTATCATTCCCTTGGATCTACCCTTTCCGGACCCTTCCCCATGTCGCGATTCGCTACCCTCCTGCTCGCCCTGGCCCTGATGTCCGGCTGCGCCAGCGTGTCCGTGGCGCCGGAAACCTCCGGCGTACAGGTCAGCGCACAGCGCCTGGCCGAGGAAGGCAAGCATCTGGAGGCCGCCCGCGCCTGGGCCGATTCGGCCGTGGGCAGCCGCGGGGCCGCGCGCGATCGCGCCTGGCTCTACGCGGCCGACCAGTACTGGCTGGCCGGCGACAAGGGCGCCTCGCGCCAGGCCCTGTCGCAGGCGGGCAAGCGCCGGCTCGAGGGCCGCGACCTGCTGCTGCACGACCTGATGAACGCGCACTTCCTGGCCGATGCCGCGCAGTGGCCGGAGGCCCTGGCCCTGCTTGGCCAGTCGCGCGAGTCGGTGCCGGCAGCGCTGCGTGCGCGCTGGCACGGCCTGCGCGCGCAGGCGCTGGAAGGCACCGGTCGCGGGTTCGACGCCGCCGGCGAACTGGCCTGGCTGCACGAATCGCTGGACCGCGGCGCGCGCGCCGAAAACGTACGCCGCATCGACAAACTGCTGGCCGCGCAGTCCGATGCCCTGCTGGCCAGCGGCGCGGCCGCGCTGCCCCCCGGGCATCCGCTTTACCGCTACGCCGGCCGGGCCCTCACGCAGCGCGGGCTGCCCCTGCCGCGCCCCTACGACCGCGAGGCCTCGTCGCCGGGGCTGGACGCCCTGCCCGCCGCCGATCGCGACGGCTATCGCCCGCCGGAGCGGCTGGCCGCGCTGCTGCCGCTCAGCGGACCGCTCGCAGCCGCTGGCCACAGCGTGCGCGATGGCCTGCTGGCCGCCTACTACGGCGAAGTGCGCCGTCGGCCCCAACTGAAGTTCTACGACACCCATGGCAGCGGCGGCGTGCGTGCGGCCTTCGCGCAGGCGCGCGAGGACGGCGCGCAGATGCTCGTCGGGCCGCTCACCCGCGACGAAGTCAACGAACTTTTTGGCCTGGCCGAACTCGATCTGCCGGTGCTGGCACTGAACCGAGGCACGATCCCGCCGCCGCCCGGCAGCGCCGCCTACGCGCTGTCGCCGGAGGACGAGGGCGCCGCGGCGGCCGACCGCCTCGTCGACCGCGGCCTGCGTCGCGTGCTGGTGGTCACGCAAGCTGACGACAACGCGCAGCGTGCGCTCGCCGCCTTTCGCGAACGCCTGACCGCGCGCGGCGGCCAGATCATCGGCGAGACCTCGGTCAGTGAAGGCAACCCCGACTACGTGCCGGCGCTGCGGCAGGCCATGCAGGGGGGCCGGCCCGAGGCGATCTTCCTGAGCCTCAAGGCCGCGCAGGCGCGCCTGCTGTCGAGCCAGATGGACACCGCAGCGCTTACCGGCGTGCCGCGCGTGGCAACGTCGCTGATCCTCTCGGGCGCCAACCTGCGCATGGACACCGAACTCGACGGCATCGAATACCCCGAGCTGCCCTGGCTGCTGGGCCTGCGTGGTTCGCCCGATCCCGACACGCTGGGCCGCACCCTGCCCAGCGCGCAGGGTGGCGGCTCGCGCCTGTTCGCCTTCGGCATGGATGCCTGGCAACTGGCGGCCTACCTCGACCACCTGGCCAGCGACCCGGGTGCGCAGGTGCGCGGGGCCACCGGCGAACTGCAGCTCGACGGTTTCGGTGGCGTGCAGCGCAAGCCGGCCTGGGCGGTGTTCAGCGGCGGCCGCTCGCGGCCGGCGCTGGACGGCGCCCTGCTGCCCGATGCCGGCGCGCCCTGACCGCAGGCAGCTCGGCGCGGCAGCCGAAGCGCTGGCCTGCGCCACGCTCGAACACGCGGGCCTCGTCACGCTGGCCCGCAACGTCAACTACCGCTTCGGCGAACTCGACCTGGTGATGCGCGACGGCGACACCCTGGTCTTCGTCGAAGTGCGCTATCGCAGCAGCGATCGTTTCGGTGGCGCCGCGGGCTCGGTGGACCACGGCAAGCGTCGCCGCATGGTGCTGGCGGCACGCGCGTGGCTTTCACGCCAGCGTGAATTCACGGACGCGCCCTGCCGATTCGACGTGGTCACCGCGCAGGGCGCCGAAGGCATGCTGCAGGCGCGCTGGCTGCGCAACGCGTTCAGTTTGGAAGACGTCTAGCGCGCGCTTCGCCGCCTTGAAGGCGTCACTACGCGGCACACGTCGCGACGTTTCCTGAAGATGCATTCTGCAATCTTGAGATCGGTGCAATCGCACACATAAAGTGCGGCCCCCCGATTGAACAAGGACGCCGTTGGCGATCTGTGCAATGAAGTGCGTCTTCGTTTCTGGAAAACATGAATTCACCGTTCAGTACCTTTCGCCAGCGGTCGTGGAGATCGGCGCGAAGGGACTGGTGACCCAAGGCAGCCTCGGCGTCGAGCAGTTCTCGCTGTACGAAGGCCGGCCCGTGCAGTTCCGTACCGGCCAGACCGCCGTGTTCCTGCCCACCGAACTGACGGCGCAGGCGCGTCGCGAGCTGTTCGAGGCCTTCTGCGAGGTTCATCCGCGCCTGGTGGAGCCCAGCCACGGCGGCTAGCGCACGCACGGACCTGACCGCGGGCCGGAACCCGCCTAGAATCCCGGTATGCCGCCCACCCTGCCGCCGGACCTGACCCGAACGCTTTCGGCGCTGCTTGATCCGGGTGCCCTGCTGCTGGATCCGGCCGAACGCCTGAATTACGGCTACGACAACTCGCGGCGCCAGGGCCTGCCCCTGGCCGTGGCGCTGCCCACCAGCGCCGCGCAGGTGCAGGCACTCGTGCAGGCCTGCCGCGCGGCGAAGCTTCCGCTGGTCGCGCGTGGCCGCGGCACCAACACCACCGGCGCCTCCGTGCCGGGCGACGATGCGATCGTCGTCAGCTTCGAACGAATGAACCGCCTGCTGGCCGTGCGTCCGGGCGACCGCGTGGCGGTGGTCGAACCCGGCCTGCTCAACGGCGACCTGCAGGCTGCGCTGCGTCCGCACGGCCTGTTCTGGCCGCCCGACCCCACCAGCGCCGACTACTGCAGCATCGGCGGCAACCTGGCCTGCAATGCCGGAGGTCCGCGCGCAGTGAAGTACGGCGCCACGCGCGACAACGTGCTGGCGCTCAAGGCGGTGACCGGCACCGGTGAACTGGTCAGCTTCGGGGCGCCGACCACCAAGGGCGCCAGCGGCTACGACCTCTCGCGCCTGCTGATCGGTTCGGAGGGCACGCTGGCGCTGATCGTCGAGGCCACGCTGAAGCTCACGCCCTTGCCCACACACCGCCGCGCCCTGCGTGCGGTCTACGCCGACGTGGAAAGCGCCGCCGCGGCGGTGGCGCGGTTGATGGCGCAGCCGGTGACGCCTTCGATGCTGGAGTTCATGGACAGCGAGTGCGTGCGCCTGGCGCGCGAGGTCGGTGGCGCGGACCTGCCGGTGCTGGACGGACCGATGCCCACCAACGGCGATGCAAGCGCGCGCCCCCCCGCGGCCGGCGCCCTGCTGATGATCGAAGCCGACGGCGACGAGGCGATGCTCGACCACGCCGTGGCCGCGCTGACTGCCGCCGCGCAGGGCCCGGGCTGCCTGGACGTCACCGCCGCGCGCGACGAGGCCGGCCGCGAAAAACTCTGGGCCGCACGCAAGGCGCTTTCGCCGGCGCTGCGCACCCTGGCGCCGGGCAAGATCAACGAGGACGTGGTGGTGCCGGTGTCCCGCATCCCCGAACTGGTGGCCGCCGTTCGCGCCATCGCCGCCGCGCAGTCGCTGCCCATCGTCTGCTTCGGGCACGCCGGCAACGGCAACTTGCATGTCAACATCCTCTACGACCCGGCCGATGCGTCGCAGGTTCGGCGCGCCGAGGCCGCGCTGGAGTCCGTGTTCGACACTGTCATCGCGCTCGACGGCCAGGTGTCGGGCGAACACGGCATCGGCCTGGTGAAGCGTGAGCTGCTGGCGCGCGCGCTCAGCCCGCAGGCGATGGCCCTGATGCACGCGATCAAGGCGCAGTTCGATCCCGACGGCATCCTCAATCCGGGCAAGGTGCTGCCCGACCGGGCGGGGCACTGAACATGCCGATGAACCGCGCGCCCACGGCGCTGGACACCCTGCTGGTGGAGATACGAGCCTGCAGGCTGTGCGAGGCTCAGCTGCCGCTGGGCCCCCGACCGGTGCTGCGCGCCAGCGCCACGGCCAGGCTGCTGGTGGTGGGCCAGGCGCCGGGCACCCTGGTGCACGGCAGCGGCATCCCGTGGGATGACGCCAGCGGCGTACGCCTGCGCGGCTGGCTGGGCCTGGACAAGGCCGACTTTTACGACGAGAAACAGATCGCCATCGTGCCGATGGGCTTCTGCTATCCGGGCCGTGGGGCCAGCGGCGACCTGCCGCCGCGCCCGGAATGCCGCCAGACCTGGCACCCGCGGCTGCTGCCGCTGCTGCCGCAGGTGCAGCTGGTGCTGGCGATCGGCCAGTACGCGCAGGCCTATTTCCTGGGCGACACGCGCAGGAAGTCGCTGACCGAGACGGTGCAGCACTGGCGCGACTACGCACCGCGCGTGTTTCCCCTGCCCCATCCCAGCCCACGCAACGTGGGCTGGTTCCTGCACAACCCCTGGTTCGAAGCCGAGGTGGTGCCGGCGCTGCGGACACGCGTGGCCGCGGCATTCGCGCCAGCCTAGGCGTCCACGCTGCACTGCGCCTGCAGCTGCGCGGCCGCCGCCGAGGCCGCCGAGGCGATTGCGTCGAGCGTGCCGCGGCCGCTCCAGACCAGCATGAACACCGCCAGCAAGATCAGGGGGCGCAATGCCCGCATGCCCGGTAAAGGGAACAAGCTTTCCATCGTCCGCTCCGTGTCGGAATGAAGGGAGTGGCGGCTCCGGCATTGCCGAGGCGCTGCCGGAACCGCGTGACGCTCAGTGCTTGTTGACGAAGTGCAGCACCGCCCCGACGAATACGCCCGCCGGCGAGAGCATGCCGCAAGCCACGGCCTCGTCCGAGGTGAGGCCGTGCAGCGCATGGCCGATCATGCTGCCCAGACTGGCGTCGACGTCGCCGTCGCCGCCGCAGACCATCGAGGTTTCCAGGGAATTCAGGGATTTCATGGGGGTCTCCAGGTCAGCCGCCGCATTCGGCGTCGAGGTCGGCCGCGGTTGCGGCGGCGCTTTCGGCGATGTCGTTCAGGGCTTCGCGGTTGGACCAGATCCAGGCCCCGACCGCGACCAGGGCGATCGTGCCGACCACCAGGTTGCCACCGCCCACCTGCGCGGCCTGCTGCATCGAAAGTACGTTCATGTGCCACTCCTTGATTCGCCTGCGCATGCAGGCAGGATCATTCGAGCACCGCGGCCGGTGCGGGACCGTCCGAAGCCCGCCCGGCGCGGACGGCGACGACGCAGCAGAAAGCAGTAGGCAGGTTCTGCGGGCAGGCAGGGTGATCTTCGTGACCGCCCCGCTGCGGGCCATGTTCAAGGCCCGGCGCGCCGCTTCCCATCGGAATGCGACAGTAATGCGCGTAGGAAAATTCGTCGCCCGGCAGGCGACCCAGGCTCAGCCCAGCAGCCAGGCCGCCAGCTGCAGCACCATCAGCGCATACACGCCGGCGATCGCGTCATCCAGCATGGCCCCGAAGCCGCCGTGCAGCTTCTGGTCGGCCCAGCTCACCGGCCACGGCTTGGCAATATCGAAGACGCGGAACAGCACGAACGCCGCCACCATCCACGGCCAGCCGGCAGGCGCCATCAGCAGCGCGATCCACATGCCGATGTATTCGTCCCAGACCACCAGCGAAGGGTCTTCGATCTTCGTCTGGGCAATGGCCCAGTGCGAGGCCCAGACGCCGATGGCGAAGCCCAGGGCCAGCACGGCCAGGTAGGCCGGCAGCGGCAGGTGGCGCATGAAGAACCACCAGGGCAGCAGCGCGGCCAGGCTGCCCACCGTGCCGGGCGCGCGCGGCGAAAAACCCGCGCCGAAGCCGGCGGCGATCCAGCCCAGCGGATGTTTCATCAGGCGGCGGCGGGTGCCGACCGGCAGCACGGCCATCAGTGAACGCCCTGGAAATGCTGGTAGCCGGCGCGCGGCGGCGTGTAGTCCTCGCCTTCCGGCGTGAGCCAGCGCAGGCCGGGCGTGGCCTCGAGCTGGCCGATCACCGTCGCGGTGACGCCGGCCTGATCCAGCGCCTGCTCGATTGCGAAGGCGGCTGCCGGCGGCGCGGTGAAGCAGAGCTCGTAGTCGTCGCCGCCGGACAGCTGCAGCGGCCAGCGCGCGGCTTCGTCGAAATGATCGGCCAGGGTGCGCGAGGTGGGCAGGCGGCCCAGGTCGATGCGAGCGCCCAGCGCGCTGGCGGCGAGCACGTGGCCAAGGTCGGCGGCCAGGCCATCGCTGAGGTCGATGCCGGCGGTGGCCAGGCCGCGCAGCGCGAGGCCGGCTTCCACGCGCGGCGTAGGCCGGTCGAGGCGGTGCCGCAGTTTCGCCGACGCAGGCCCGCGCGCGCGCCACTGCTGCAGCGCGCCGGCGGCATCGCCGATCGATCCGGTCACCCAGACTTCGTCGCCCGCCTGGGCGCCGCTGCGGCGCAGCGCCTGGCCTTCGGGCACCAGCCCGTGCGCAGTGACGGTGATCGACAGCGGACCCTGGGTGGTGTCGCCGCCCACCAGGCAGAGATCGTGGTGCTCGGCGAGCTCCAGGAAGCCATCGAGAAAGCTGTCCACCCAGTCCGCGTCGGACTGCGGCAGGGTGAGGGCCAGCGTGCACCAGGCCGGCGTCGCGGCCATCGCGGCCAGGTCGGAAAGGTTGACCGCCAGCGCTTTCCAGCCGATGTCGGCGGCGGCGGATTCCGCGGGAAAGTGCACGCCGGCGACCAGGGTGTCGCTGGTGACGACCAGGTCGTAGCCGGCCGGCACGCGCAGCACCGCGGCGTCGTCGCCGATGCCCAGCGCCACGTCATGGCGGGTGCGCACGCGCGCGCGGATGCGGTCGATCAGGGCGAATTCGCCCGGCATCAGCTGCGGCGCGGTGCCTGGGCCTCGGCGCTGCGCCAGGCCGCGGCGGCATGGTCGAGCACGCCGTTGACGAAGGTGTGGCCGTGCTCGCTGCCGAAGCGCTTGGTGGTTTCGATGGCCTCGTTGATCACCACGCGGTAGGGCACGTCGGGGCGGTGGCGCAGTTCGTAGGCGGCGATGCGCAGCACGGCGCGCTCGATCGGATCCACCTGCGCGATGTCGCGGTCGAGGTAGGCGGCCAGCGCCTGGTCGAGATCGGCCAGGTGCTTCTCGACGCCGCGCACCAAATCCTCGAAGTAGTCCATGTCGGCCACTTCCATGTCCTGCTCGTTGCGGAACTGGTCGATGACCTTGCCGATGGCGGTGTTGGACAGCTGCCAGGCGTAGATCGCCTGCAGCGCGCGACGGCGGGCGCGGGAGCGGGCGTGCGGGTCGACGCCGTCGGGACGGGGATGCTTCATGCGAGTTTTCCGATCAGGTTCGCCATCTCGATGATGACCAGGGCCGCTTCCTGACCCTTGTTGCCGTGGCTGCCGCCGGCGCGCGACTCGGCGTGCGCGTAGTCGTCCACGGCCAGCACGCCGTTGGCGATCGGGACGCCGGTGTCCAGCGACACGCGCATCAGGCCGCGGGCGCATTCGTCGGCGACCTGTTCGAAGTGACGGGTGTCGCCGCGGATCACGCAGCCCAGGGCGACGATGCCGGTGTAGCCGATGCGGTCGATGGCGCTGGCCGCAGCGATGGGCAGCTCCCAGGCGCCGGGCACGCGGATCACATCCAGGGCCTCGGCGGGCACGCCGTACTCGAGGAAGGCCTTGCGCGCGCTGTCCACCAGGGCATCGGTGATGCGCGGATTCCAGCGGCTGGCAATGATCGCGTAGCGGGCCGAGCCGGGGCTCTGGACGTCGCCTTCGTAATGGCTCATCGGGCGGGGCACATGCAGGAGGTGGGCCAGTTTACCGCGCCCCGGCCCGAAATCCGGCGAACTCCGGGGTCAGAGTGCATTTATCTTCCCGGCGATCTGTGCCTCGCGGGAGAAGGCCGGGAAGATAAATGCACTCTGACCCCGGATTTCAGGGCGGGGGGGAGACGTAATCGACGACTTCGAGGCCGTAGCCGGCCAGGCCGATCTGGCGGCGGGGCGTGCCCAGCACGCGCAGCTTGCCCAGGCCCAGGTCGGCCAGGATCTGGGCGCCGGCGCCGTTGCGGCGCCATTCGCGGGCGCGCGGCGCCTCGGGCTGGTCGGCGCCGGTGATGCGGGCCAGCAGGTCGTCGGCGCCCACCGGTTCGGACAGCACGACCACCACGCCCTCGCCCGCCGCGGCCACTGCGGCCAGGGCCTGGCTGGCGCTGACGCCGAAGTCGGCGCGCTGCCAGTGCAGCACGTCCGACAGCGCGTTCTTCACGTGCACCCGCACCAGGGTCGGCACGTCCGCGCGCGGTGAACCATGCACCAGCGCGAAATGCAGGTCGCGGCTGACGCGGTCGCGGTACGTGTGCAGCACGAACGGTCCGTGCACGGTGGCGATCTCGCGCTGGTCCACGCGCTCGACCGTGTGCTCGGTCTCGAGCCGGTGGCGGATCAGCTCCTCGATCGAACCCATCTTCAGCCCGTGCTCGCGCGCGAACACCTCCAGTTCCGGCCGCCGCGCCATCGACCCGTCGGGATTGAGGATCTCCACCAGCACGCCCGCCGGCTCCAGCCCCGCCAGCAGGGCCAGGTCGCTGGCCGCCTCGGTGTGGCCGCTGCGCGTGAGCACGCCGCCGGGCTGGGCCATCAGCGGGAATATGTGCCCGGGCTGGGTCAGGTCTTCGGCGCCCGCGTCGGGCCGCACGGCGGTGCGGATGGTATGCGCGCGGTCGTAGGCGCTGATGCCGGTGGTGACGCCCTCGGCCGCTTCGATCGAAACGGTGAAGTTGGTGTGGTACGGCGAGTTGTTGTCGCGCACCATCGGCCCCAGGCCCAGCTGACGGCAGCGCTCGCGCGTGAGCGACAGGCACACCAGCCCGCGCGCGTGCGTGACCATGAAGTTGATGTCGGACGGCTTCACCAGCTCGGCGGCCATGATCAGGTCGCCCTCGTTCTCGCGGTCCTCGTCGTCCACGATGACGACCATGCGGCCCTGGCGCAGTTCCTCGAGCAGCTCGGGGACGGTGGCGAAACTCATGCGGATTCCTCGCGGGTGGCCAGCAGCCGCTCGACGTAGCGGGCGATGGTGTCCACCTCAAGATTGACGGCGGCGCCGACGGCGGTTTCGCCGAAGGCGGTGTGGGCGACGGTGTGCGGCACCAGGTTCACTTCAAAGCCGGCCTCGTCCACCGCGTTCACGGTGAGGCTGACCCCATCCACCGCGATCGAGCCCTTGGCGGCGACATAACGCAGCACCGCGCGCGGCGCACCGAAGCGCCAGCGCTGGCTGCGGCCGTCGTCCCAGACCTTGTCCACGGTCCCCAGGCCGTCCACATGACCCGAGACCAGATGACCCCCCAGGCGCGTGGTCGGCAGCAGCGAGCGCTCCAGGTTCACTGCGGCGCCCGGCGGCAAGCTGCCCAGCGTGGTCAGGGCCAGGCTTTCGTTCGAGACGTCGGCATCGAAGCCACGCGCGTCGTAGGCAACCACCGTCAGGCAGCAGCCGCTCACGGCGATGGATTCGCCGAGCTCGATGTCGTGCGCGGGCAGTGAACCGAAGGCGAAGCGCAGGCGCTGGTCGCCGCCGCGCACCTCGCGCGATTCCAGGCGGCCAACGGCCTGAATCAATCCAGTGAACATGGCTCAGTCTTTCTTGTCGGGAGTGAGCAGCAGGCGAAGGTCGGGGCCGAGCTGGCGGGTATCCACCAGGCGCATGCCGAGACGGTCGAGCATCGTGGTCGGGTCGATGCCGGTGAACAGCGGCCGTCCCTTTTCGCCGAGCAGGATCGGCGCCACGTACAGCAGCAGTTCGTCCACCAGGCCCGCGCGCAGCAGGCCGCCGCTCAGCGTGGCGCCGGCCTCGACCTGGAGTTCGTTGACGCCGCGCTGGGCCAGCTGCGACATCACCGCGCCCAGGTCCAGCCCGCCGTGGATGAAGCGCCGCACGGCGAAGGCGGTGACCTCGTCGCCGTAGTCAGGCACCACGTCGTCGCCGTGCACGGCCAGCGTGGGCGCGGCGCCGTCGGTGAGCAGGTGGCAGGTGGCCGGAAGGCGGCCGCGGTCGTCGAGCACGACGCGCAGCGGGGCGACGAACTCCTCGCCCTCGGGCAGGCGCACCGTGAGGCGCGGATTGTCGGCCAGCACGGTGCCGATGCCGGTCAGCAGCGCGCCGGAGCGGGCGCGCCAGCGCTGCACGTCTTCGCGCGAAGCCGGCGAACTGATCCACTTCGAGTCGCCGTTGGCCAGCGCGGTGCGGCCGTCCAGGCTCATCGCCAGCTTCACGCGCACCCACGGGCGGCCGCGCTCGATGCGCGAGAAGAAGCCGCGGTTGAGCTGGCGGGCGGCGGCTTCCATCAGCCCGCAGTCCACCGTGATGCCGGCGGCCTGGAGCTTGGAGAATCCCTGGCCGGAGACCTGGTAGTACGGATCGCGGCAGGCGGCGACCACGCGGGTGACGCCCGCCGCCACCAGCGCATCGGCGCAGGGCGGCGTGCGGCCATGGTGGGCGCAGGGCTCGAGCGTCACGTAGGCGGTGGCGCCGCGCGCGGCGGCGCCGGCGGCGCGCAGCGCATGCACCTCGGCATGCGGCTCGCCCGCGCGCACGTGCCAGCCCTCGCCCAGCACGCGGTCGCCATCCGCGATCACGCAGCCCACCATCGGGTTGGGGTGGGTGGTGAACGCGGCGCGCTCGGCCAGCTGCAGGGCGCGGGCCATGTGCGCGTGGTCGTGGGCGGAAAAAACGCTCATGCAGGCAGGATGTCCATCAGTTGCACCGGGACGCCGCGCAGTTTGGCCGATCCCTGCGGGCGCCAGCCCAGTCGCGCGTAAAACGCTGCGTGTTCGGGCGTGAACAGCCACAGGCGCGCGACCTGCTGCGCGGCCGCATGGGCCACCAGCGCGCGCACCAGGCGCTGGCCAAGGCCCTGCCCCCGGGCTGCCGGCACCACGTACAGGCTGGCCAGCCAGGCATCGCCCTGGTCGCGGAGCTCAGGCGCGTCCTCTTCCACCAGGCTGACCGAGCCCAGCAGCGCATCGCCGTCCATCGCCACCAGGGTGGTGGGCAGGGTGCGCCGGGTGGCGTGGTCGCGCAGTTCATCGGTGGCCTGCTGCAGCGACCAGTCCTCGTACAGGCCGCTCCACTGCGCGTGGTGCCAGCGCGCCAGCGTGGACGCGTGGCCGGGAACCTCGGCCAGGAAGCGGACGCGTACGGCGTTCAACGCCTGGCCTTGTCCGCGACCGTGTCCAGCAGGGGCAGCTGCAGGCCTTCCAGCCCGGGCAGGTCGCGCTCGAGCCGCTCGATTTCCTCGCGGAAGGCCTGCACGTCCTCGAACTTGCGGTAGACCGACGCGAAGCGCACGTAGGCCACCTGGTCGAGCTGCTTGAGCTCGGCCATGACGAATTCGCCCACGCGCAGCGAGGGCAGCTCGCGCTCGCCGCTCAGGCGCAGCGCGTGCACGACGTTGCGCACGGCGCCGTCGATCTGCTCGGCCGACACCGGCCGCTTCTGCAGCGCGCGGTCGAAGCTGGTGCGCAGCTTGCGTTCGTCGAAGGCCTCGCGGCGGCCGTCGCTCTTCACGATCGCCGGCAGTTTCAGCTCGGCCACCTCGAAGGTGTTGAAGCGCTCGTTGCACTGCTCGCACTCACGCCGGCGACGGATGGTGGACCCGTCCTCGGACACGCGCGAGTCGATCACGCGGGTGTCTTCGTGCTGGCAGAAGGGGCAATGCATCCGTCAGCCGTAGACGGGGAACGCGCGACACTGCTTCGTCACGTTGTCCCGCACGCCGGCAATCACGTTCGCATCGCCGGGGGCGTCCAGCACGTCGCAGATCCAGTTGGCCAGCGCGACGCACTCGGGCTCCTTGTACCCGCGGGTGGTCACGGCGGGCGTGCCGATGCGCAGGCCGGAGGTGACGAAGGGCGAGCGCGGGTCGCCGGGCACGGCGTTCTTGTTGACCGTGATGTGGGCGGCGCCCAGCGCGGCCTCCGCGTCCTTGCCGGTGACGTCGCGGCCGATCAGGTCGATCAGCATCAGGTGGTTCTCGGTGCCGCCGCTGACGATCTTGTAGCCACGCGCCATGATGGCCTTGGCCATCGCCTGGGCGTTCCTGACCACCTGCTGCTGGTAGCTGCGGAATTCCGGCTCCAGCGCCTCCTTGAAGGCCACGGCCTTGGCCGCGATCACGTGCATCAGCGGGCCGCCCTGGGTGCCGGGGAAGACCAGCGACTGGAACTTCTTCTCAAGCTCCTCGTTCGCGCGCGCCAGGATCACGCCGCCGCGCGGGCCGCGCAGGGTCTTGTGGGTGGTGGTGGTGACGACGTCGGCGTAGGGCACCGGGTTCGGGTACACGCCGGCGGCGACCAGGCCGGCCACGTGCGCCATGTCCACGAAGAAGTAGGCGCCGACCGATTTGGCGATGGCGGCCATGCGCTCCCAGTCGATCACCTGCGAGTAGGCGCTGAAGCCCGCGACCAGCATCTTGGGCTTGTGTTCGGTGGCCAGGCGCTGCACTTCGTCGTAGTCGATCATGCCCTGGTCGTTGACGCCGTACTGCACGGCGTTGAACAGCTTGCCGCTGAAGTTGACCTTGGCGCCGTGGGTGAGGTGGCCGCCGTGGGCCAGGCTCATGCCCAGCACGGTGTCGCCGGCCTGCAGCAGCGCCAGGTAGACGGCGATGTTGGCCGACGAGCCCGAATGCGGCTGCACGTTGGCGTAGTGGGCGCCGAAGAGCTGCTTGAGGCGGTCGATGGCCAGCTTCTCGGCCACGTCCACGAATTCGCAGCCGCCGTAGTAGCGCTTGCCCGGGTAGCCCTCGGCATATTTGTTGGTCAGCACGCTGCCCTGGGCCTCCAGCACGCGGGGGCTGCAGTAGTTCTCCGAGGCGATCAGTTCGACGTGGTATTCCTGGCGCTGGCGCTCGTGGGCGATGGCCTGGGCCAGGGCGTCGTCGTAACCGGCAATCTGCATATCCTTGGCGAACATCGGCGCGGGCGTCCTGAAAGGCGAGGTCAGCCTCAAATTGTAGCCCCAAGCCCCCCAAACCCATACCGGGTCCCGCCTCAAGGGGTATTGAGGCGGTGCCAGTCGACGCGGCGGGTCAGGACCATCACACCGGCCAGGGCCAGGAACAGCACGGCGGCGCCCACCAGCAGGGCATAGTCCTCGGACCGCAGCAGGGTGTAGAGCAGGCCGTAGAGGCCCAGCAGGCCCAGCCCGAAGCCCAGTCCGTGCCGCAGGCCGCCCAGCACGCCGCTGAGGTAGTAGCCCAGCAGCCCGCTGCAGGCCAGGGCCGCCAGGCCATAGGCCGGTCCGAAGCCGATGTGTTCGGACAGCGAAAGAAGCAGCAGGTAGAACATCGCCAGGGCCAGGCCGGTGAGGCCGTACTGGACCACGTGTACCGGCCGGGCGGCCAGGGCCTCGACCAAGAACACCGCGCCGAACACCAGGCCCAGGAACAGCAGCGCGTATTTCATCGCCCGGTCGGTCATCAGGTACCGGTCCACGGGATCCACCAGACGCACCCCGAACCGCCCTTCCTCGAGGCCTTCACAGGCCGGCGCCGCCGGCTCGCACCGGGCCAGCACCTGCTGCACCCGGCTCGACAGCCTGGACACCGCCCAGCTGGCCGTGAACCCGTCCTCCCGGACCTGCGATTCCTGCGGCAGGTGGCGGCCCTCGAAGCCCGGGTGCGGCCAGTCCGCGCCGGCCAGCACCGTGGTTTCCGCGCCCACGGGCAGCCAGCTCAGGGCCTGGGTCCCAGTCAGGTCCACTTCCAGGTCAAAGGCCAGCGGCCGGTCCAGGCTGTCCAGCGGCACCGGCGCGTGCAGTCCCTCGGGCAGCCAGCCCACCCGTGTGCCGGGCTCGGCGGACACGGGCCGGCCATCAAGCTTCAGGCGCAGCGCGCGCACGCCGCGGTTGTCGCCCAGTCCCAGCACCAGCCAGGCCCGCACCGGCTTGAGCGGGCTGGCCTGCCCGCTGGCGGGCAAGGTGTGCCGGAACTGGCCGCTCAGGCGCAGGGCGTCATGGAACAGCGGCACCTTGAACAGGCTGCGGCCACGCTGCTCGATCCGCAGCCGGTTGTTCACCGCCAGGGTATCGGGGCTGACCAGGTAGAACACCGTCTCCAGCGAATCCTCGGTCTCCTCGCGCATCAGCCCGCCTTCGCTGACGATGCGGCGGCGCTGGCTGGCCTTCGTGGCCTCCACCAGCAGCAGCGGCCCGACCACGTCCTGCGGCCCCGCGGAAGAGCGCGCGATGTCGGCCGCCACCTCCTGCCCGCGCAGCTGCCGCTCCGAGACCAGGCCGCCCAGCAGGGCCAGCGGAACCAGCAGCAACAGCAACATCACGCCCACCAGGAGCAGTTTTCCACCGATGCGCATGGCGCACTCCCCTCATCACCGCCAGACGCGGCAGGGCTAGGGAAACAGTCCGGGCTGGCGATCCCGGGGCAGGATCTGGCATTTCGCAGGCAATCGGGCCGGTACGTTTTCCGCGGCGGGTGGGGGATAATGGCGGTTCCTCCGAAACCCCGGACCGGCTGTGCGGCCTCCCGCGCGGCCCCACCCTGCCCGGCCGCGCCGTACCACCGCGCCGCCCCGGCCTGATGCGAGAGCCCACATGCAATACATCTACACCATGATCGGCGTCAGCAAGACCGTGCCGCCCAAGCGCCAGATCATCAAGGACATCTCGCTGTCCTTCTACCCGGGCGCGAAGATCGGCCTGCTCGGCCTCAACGGTTCGGGCAAGTCCACCGTGCTGCGCATCATGGCCGGCGTGGACCAGGACTTCACCGGCGAAGCCCGCCCGCAGCCCGGCATCAAGGTCGGCTACCTCGAGCAGGAGCCGCGCCTGAACCCCGAGCACACCGTGCGCCAGGCCGTCGAGGAAGGCGTGGGCGACCTGCTGCACGCGCAGGAGCTGCTGGACCAGGTCTACGCCGCCTATGCCGAGGAAGACGCCGACTTCGACAAGCTGGCCGCCGAGCAGCAGCGCCTGGAGGCCATCCTGGCCACCGGCGACGCCGCCACGCTGGAGCTGCAGCTGGAAATCGCCGCCGACGCCCTGCGCCTGCCGCCCTGGGACGCAATCTGCGGCCAGCTTTCGGGCGGCGAGAAGCGCCGCGTGGCCCTGTGCCGCCTGCTGCTGAGCAAGCCCGACATGCTGCTGCTCGATGAACCCACCAACCACCTCGACGCCGAATCGGTGGAGTGGCTGGAGCAGTTCCTCACCCGCTTCCCCGGCACCGTGGTGGCGGTCACGCATGACCGCTACTTCCTCGACAACGCCGCCGAGTGGATCCTGGAGCTCGACCGCGGCCGCGGCATTCCGTGGAAGGGCAACTACAGCGACTGGCTGACCCAGAAGTCCGAGCGCCTCAAGCAGGAAGAGTCGCAGGAAAAGGGCCGCCAGAAGGCCCTGCAGAAGGAGCTTGAGTGGTCGCGGCAGAACGCCAAGGGCGGCCGCAGCAAGGGCAAGGCCCGCCTGCAGCGACTGGAAGACCTGCAGTCGGTCGAGTACCAGCGCCGCAACGAGACCAACGAACTGTTCATCCCGCCGGGCGAGCGCCTGGGCGACAAGGTGATCGAGTTCAAGAACGTGTCCAAGTCCTTCGGCGACCGCCTGCTGATCGACGACCTGAACATCACCATCCCGCCGGGCGCGATCGTCGGCATCATCGGCCCCAACGGCGCCGGCAAGTCCACCCTGTTCCGCATGATCACGGGCCAGGAAAAGCCGGACAAGGGCGAGGTCAACGTCGGCCACACGGTGAAGATCGCCTACGTGGACCAGAGCCGCGACTCGCTGGAAGCCGACAAGAACGTCTGGCAGGCGGTGTCGGGCGGCAGCGACATCATCACCATCGGCAAGGTCGAGATCCAGTCGCGCGCCTACATCGGCCGCTTCAACTTCAAGGGCAGCGACCAGCAGAAGCTGGTCGGCACGCTCTCGGGCGGTGAACGCGGCCGCCTGCACATGGCCAAGACCCTGCTGCAGGGCGGCAACGTGCTGCTGCTCGACGAACCGTCCAACGACCTGGACATCGAGACGCTGCGTGCGCTGGAAGACGCGCTGCTCGAGTTCCCGGGCTGCGCGCTGGTCATCTCGCATGACCGCTGGTTCCTGGACCGCATCGCCACGCACATCATCGCCTTCGAGGGCGACTCGCACGTGGAGTTCTACCAGGGCAACTACCGCGAGTACGAGGAAGACAAGAAGCGTCGCCTCGGCGAAGAGGGCGCGCGCCCGCATCGCCTGCGGTACAAGGCGCTCAAGTAATCGCCAGCGTCATCGCAGTAAAAGAACGGGCCGCGAAAGCGGCCCGTTTTCATTGCAGCGGTGCGGCGGCCCGCCCACTGCGCGCGCGCCAACCGGCACGCAGGGACGCCAGCGCGAAATGCATCCAGACACCGCACCAGAGCACCGGGCGCAGCCAACCCGGCGTCTCCCTGGCCTCGAACTTGCTGAAGTAACGCCACAGCCCGCGGTGTTTCTGCCACTCCACCCAGACCGGACGCGAGCGGCTGGAAACGCCGCGCACGTGCGTCACGCGCAGGTCGTTGGCCACCACCACCTCGTAGCCGGCCTCGCGCACGCGCCGGCACAGGTCCAGGTCTTCGGCGTGCAGGCGGTAGCCTTCGTCCATGCCGCCCAGGCGCACGTACAGGCCGGTGGGCAGCAGCATCACCGCGCCGGACACCGCCTCGACCGGCTGCAGCTTCAGCGCCGGGTCCGCGCCCAGGTACAGGTTCTCGCGCCGGCCCAGGCCGGACAGCTGGTCGCGCAGCGAAGGATCGGCGCGGCGCGAGGCCAGGTCCACCTCGCCTTCCTCGTTGACCAGCTCCACGCCCAGCAGGCCGGCGCCGGCGCGCGAGACCGCATGCGCGACCAGGCGCGACAGCGTGTCGCGCTCGACGTAGGCATCGGGATTGACGAAGGCCACCCAGGGCTGCGCGACGGCGGTGGCGCCCTGGTTGCAGGCCGCCGCGAAGCCGCGGTTGTCGTCGTTGCGCACCAGGCTCAGGCGCGGATCGCGCTGGGCCATGTGCTGCACGCGGGCGGCGGTGTCGTCGGGCGAAGCGTTGTCGATCACGATCACGCGGGCCACGTCGCGCGCGGCCAGCAGGCGGAACAGGCAGGCCTCGACCGTGCTGGCGCTGGCATAGGTGACCACCACCACCCCGATGTCGCGGGCATTGAAATCGCGCGCGCCGTTGTCGCCGGTGACGGGGAAATCGTGGGTGGTGTTGCTCACCCCTGGCCCCGCAGCCGCGCCAGCTCGGCCTCGAGGTGGGCGATGTGGGCGGCGGCCGCGCGGTTGCGCTGCACTTCGTCACGGTAGTCGGCGTACACACTTTCCTGGCCATCGCCGAACAGCGACAGCGCCGGCAGTTGCGCCAGGGAGGCTTCGTCCTGGGCGCAGGCGGCCAGGTAGTACACCGGCGCGTAATACAGGCCGGGGGCCACGCCCTTGTCGCCCAGCGTCAGCGTCTGCGCGGTGCTTTCCTGCGTGTCCAGCGACCACAGCGCCGACTGGAACAGCAGCTTGTGGCCGTACAGCCGCCGCGCCGCGAAGCGCGGCGCCAGCAGCGCCTCGAACTCGTCGCGGTACAGCTCGCGAACGTGGTGCGGGTTGATCTCGCCGGTGGCGTCGGAGTTGGTGCGCTTGTCGGGCGTGGACACCAGCAGCAGGCCGCCCGGCGCCAGCAGGCGGCGGAAGCCGTCCAGCATGCGCGCCTGGGCATAGACGTGCTCGAGCGTCTCGAAGCTCAGGATCAGGTCGAACGAGGCGTCCGGCAGCGCGTCCAGCGCGGTGGCGTCGGCGTGCTCGAAGCGCAGTCCCGTGATGCCGGCGTAACGCGCTGCGGCATGCACGACCGTGTCTGCGTCCAGGTCCAGGCCCAGCACCTGGCCACCGGCGCGGGCCATCATCGCGCTGCCATAGCCCTCGCCGCAGGCGGCGTCGAGCACGCGTCGCCCGCGCGCCAGCGGCTGCGCGAAGGCATAGCGGTGCCAGTGCTCGTAGGCGATCTCGCGCACGCACTCGGGCGTGTAGCGTTCGCCGGTGAAGGGCAGGATCGGGTCGGCCATGCCCGAATGCTAGCCGAACAGGTCCCGCTGCGGGCCGGACGCCGCCAGGGCGTTCATCCGCGCGATCAGGTCCAGGCGCAGGGGCGCCAGCGGGTCGGCCATGATGAAGCGGGCCACCCGCTCGTTGTAGTCGGGCCAGCGGGCCAGCAGGCGGGCCAGGTTGTCGCCGTTGGGGGCGATGTCCAGCGGCGCGAACGAGGCCCCGCCCCGGTGCACCACGTAGGCGGTGTCGCACAGCACGTTGCGCCAGCCCATCGCGGCCGCGCGAAGGCAGAAATCGTTCTCCTCGCCATAGCCCCGGCCGAAGGTGGCGGCGTCGAAGCCGCCCAGCTGCCGCAGCGCCGCGCGCCGCACGAACATGCAGAAGCCCACGGCCGTCGGCAGCTCGGGATACACCGGCTGGGCCAGCAGCGCGGCCGCCTCGGCCACGGCGTCGGGGTGGTCCGGCACCGGGTTGTTCTCGCAGAAGGTCGGAAACGAGCAGATCTCGGCGTTGTTGGACCAGGGGGTGATGGTGGCGATGCGCGGATCGGACGCGGCGCAGCGTGCCAGCTGCTGCAGCCAGCCCGGGGTGGCGATCGCATCGGAATTGAACAGCACCACGTCCTCGTCGCCGGTCTCGGCGAAGGCCGCATTGCAATTTGCCGGGAAGCCCAGGTTGCGCTGGCGCCGCACCACGCGCGCGTCCAGACGCGTGCGCGCCAGCCAGCCCTGCAGCAGCACGCCCACTTTCGGATCGGTGGAGGCATCGTCGGCGACCAGCACCTTCGCGGCCCCGGGCAGGGTGCGGTCCAGCGACGCCAGCGCCAGGTCCAGGTCTTCCAGCGCGTTGTGCACCGGCACCACCACCGTCGGCAGGGCGCGGGCCGCCGTCGTGCTCATCGCGCGTCCAGCGCTCCCGGGTCGCGCGCCAGTGCCTCGGGCACCGGGCCCCAGGACTCGCGACGACGCCAGTTGCCGATGATCCAGCGGCGGAACATCGACACCACCAGGTCGTTGCCGTCGGCGGCCACCAGTTCGTCGGCCAGGTCGTGCGGCGCGCGGCCTTCGCGCTCGGCGGCCACGATCAGGTCGAAGTAGTGCGTCCACGCGGGGCCATAGGTCCACGCCGGGCGCGAGGCGGCCACCCGCGCCTGCTCGGCCGCCAGCGACGACCCGCCGCCCGGCTTGCGCGCCACCACCTGCAGCCAGGCCGACTCGCCCAGGCACTCGACCACTTCCAGGCCGGCGCGCTCGCAGAATACGCGCGCCTCTTCCGGAACGGTGAACTGGTTGCGCGCCACGTCCTTGCGTTCGCCCGGCGGCGTGGCCAGGGCCTGAGCCATCTCCATCTCGTAGCGGCGCCAGCCGACCGGGTGGGCCAGGTTCCAGTGGTCGAAGTAGAACAGGCCGCCGGGCCGCAGCACGCGGGCCACTTCGCGCAGGTACAGGGCGAAGTCTTCCTTGTCCATGTGGATGAACACGGCGACACAGTAGCCCTTGTCCATCGAGGCGTCGGCCAGCATCTCCAGCCGGGGGCCGTGCAGGGCGTGCAGCGACACGCGCGGGTCGTCACCCAGGCGGTCGCGGGCGACGCCGAGCATGTTCTCGCTGATGTCCAGGCCCGACCAGTGCGCCACGTCGTCGAGCAGTTCGCGGCCGATGCGGCCGACGCCGCAGCCGATCTCGAAGCTGCGGTCGGTGCGGCCCAGGCCCAGGGCCTCGCGCGCCTGCCGCGCGCTGAAGCGGCCGGTGAGGCGCAGGGTGTCCTCGTCCGTGCTGCCGTCCACGGCCGACATCGCCGACAGGGCGTCGAGCGCCTTGTGGTTCCAGAAGTTCTTGTAGTTGGTGAATTCCATCCGGGCTCTGCTCAGGGACGGCGCCGCGCGGGCGGCCGGCCGTCTAGGGGCCTCCAGTTTACCCGGCCACCTCGTCCCAGCGGTGCGGCAGCTGCACCAGCCCGAATTCACGCCGATTGCCCGCCACCGTGAAGGCGCGCTCGCGGGTGTCGAACAGGGTGAGCCCTTCGCCGTCGAGCGCATGCAGGCGCAGCCGGTAGCTGCCAGGCAGCAGGGCCAGGCCCGGGAAGCACAGGCCGAACGCGGTGTCGCGCGGCTGGCCCGGTACCGGCCGGCCGGCCACGCCATCCATTTCCGAGGAGACACCGAAGACGGGCGTGTCGTCCTCGCGCACGATGCCGACCAGCAGCGTCGCGGGCCGGTCGTCGCGCCCGCGGATCACCGCATCGATGCGCAGGTCGGTGCGGTAGTCCAGCGTCAGCGGCCCGTCGCCGTCGTCGCCGTTGAGCCGGGCCTCCACCACGCCCTGCCCGCTGGCGGTGCGCGCGGCCGGGGCCGGCGCGGTCGCGGCCAGCCGCGCCTCGTGCCAGGCCAGGTATTGCTGGCTGACCTCGAAGGCATCGCCCAGCGCGCGCACGCGGCCGTCCTGCAGCCACAGCGCGCGACGGCACAACTTGCGCACGTGGTAGAGGCTGTGCGAGACCAGCAGCAGCGTGCCGCCGCTGGCCAGGTAGTCGTCCAGCCAGCGGATGCACTTGCGCTGGAAACTCTCGTCGCCCACGGCCAGCACTTCGTCGGTGATCAGCAGCGCCGGCCGGATCGCCGCGATCACGGCGAAGCCCAGGCGCACGACCATGCCCGAGGAATAATGCTTCACCGGCTCGTCCAGATAGTCGCCGATGTCGGCGAAGGCCTCGATCTCGGGCAGCTTGCCGGCCAGCGCCTCGGCATCCAGTCCATGCAGCGCGGCCGCCAGTCGCACGTTGTCGCGGCCGCTGAGTTCGGGATGGAAGCCGGCGCCCAGCTCGAGCAGGGCGCCAACGCTGCCGCGGGTGCGCACGCTGCCGGCGCTGGGCGTCAGCACGCCGGTGACCAGCTTGAGCAGGGTGGACTTGCCGGCCCCGTTGTCGCCGATGATGGCCAGCGATTCGCCCGGCTGCACTTCGAAGGCGATGTCCTCGAGCACGCTGACCACGCGCCGCGCGGGACGGCCGCGCACCACGTCCCACAGCGCGCTGATGCGGTCGCCGCGATGGCCCAGCACGGGGTAACGCTTGGCCAGGCCCACGGCCTCGACCAGGGGCGAGCTCACAGGAAATCCTCCAGGTGGCTGCGCGCGCGCCGGAAGAACAGCGTGGCCAGCACCAGCAGCACCGCGCCGATCAGCGCGCTCAGGCCCAGCGCCGCCCAGTCCACCGCGCCGCCGGCCAGGCCGGCCCGCACCGTTTCCACCGGCGCCACCAGCGGGTTGATCGCCAGCCAGCGGGACGCGGTAGCCGGCAGCAGGCTGCGGTCGTACAGCACCGGCGTGAGGAAGAAGCCCAGCACCAGCAGCTGCCCGGTAAGCGTGGCGATATCACGCAGGAACACCTGCAGCACCGCCAGCAGCCGCGCCACCGCCAGGGCATACACCGCCACCACTGCCAGGCCCAGCAGCGCCACCGGCAGGCCGGACAGCTGCAGGCCGACGCCGAACGCGAGCAGCACCGCCACGACCAGCGCGAAACCGCCGACGTCCACCATCGCGCTGGCGGCCACCCGGGTGTCCACGTACAGCGTGTGCGGCACCGCGACCTTGCCGATCAGCGCGGCGTTGTCGGTCAGCGCGCTGACGCCGCGATTGGCCGCGTTGGCGAACAGGTTCCAGGGCCACAGGCCCAGCGCCAGGAAGGCGGCGTACGGCAGGTCGCCGCCGTGCGCGCGGGCCGGCATCAGGTGCCCGAACACCCAGGCCAGCACCGCCAGCTGCAGCAGCGGCAACAGCAGCAGCCAGAGCGCGCCGAGCACGCTGCCCCGGTAGCGTTCCTCCAGCTCGCGCCGGAACAGCTCGCGGAAAACAGCGCGAAGGGCCGGACCCATGTCAGCGTGGGTCGGTTTCCGGCTTGGCGCGGATCGGATCCAGCGCGCGGAAGCGCTCGCCGTATTCGTCGGTGAGGCGACGCGCCTCGCCCGGGTCGCGGATCACGCGCGGCGTGACAAGCACGATGACTTCGGTGCGGATCTTGCTCTGCGTCTTGCGGCCGAACAGCCCGCCGACCACCGGCAAGCGGCTCAGGCCCGGCAGGCCGGAACTACCGTCCAGCGTGCTGTCGGAGATCAGGCCCGCCAGCATCACCGTCTCGCCGCTCTGGATCGCGGCCTCGGTATTGAGCAGCCGCTTGTTGATCGGCAGGTTGCCGTTCTGGTCGGGCGTATCTCCCGGAGAACTCACTTCCTGCTCGATCTCCATGAACACAGTGCCGTCGCGGCTGATGCGCGGGGTCACCGTCAGGATGACGCCGGTGTCGAGGTACTGGGTCTGCGTGAAGGTGCCGTTGCCGGGGGTACCGCCGCCGTCGATGGGATTGAAGCTGGTGCTGTTGACGGGAATCTTGGTGCCCACGTCGAGCTTGGCTTCGGCATTGTTCCGCACCACCACCGAAGGCGTGGACAGGATGCGTACGTTGGACGCTTCGTCCAGCGCGCTCACCACGGCGGCGGCATTGCGGCCCAGGAAGGTCCAGCCCAGGCCGTCCTCGCCGACGTTGCCGGCGATATCGCCCCAGATCGTACGACCCGCTGCCGACGGAAGCTCGGCCAGATCGACGACGGCGTTCTCGAAGAACCAGTTGACGCCGTAGGCCAGTTCGCCGCGCAGATCGACCTCGACCACCTGGGCCTCGATGTGGACCTGCAGCGGCATGACGTCGAGCTTCTCGATGGTGCGACGGATCGACTCCCACTGTTGCGGGGTCGCGCGCACCAGCAGGGCGTTGCTCTCCTCGACCGAGCTGATCGAGACATCGTCGCCCGCACCGATCGAAACGCCACCGTCCACCGCACGCCCATCGCGGGACGCGGACGCGGACGCCGCCGCGGCGGCCTGGTTGGATTCGGCGCGCGCCTTGGGGTCGGCCGCATCCGGCGCTGGGTCGGAGATCGAGCGGATCTGCACCGGCTCCAGGCCGGGCATCAGCGACGCCGGACCCTCCGTCTGGCGCGTGGCGCCACCACCACCCCCGCCAAAGACATTGCTCAGCTGGTCGGCCAGGTCGGGAGCTTTCATGTACAGCACTTCGTAGGTGTACAGCCGCGCGCCTTCGCCGCCGCCGGCGTCCAGGCGCTCGATCCACTTCTCGGCCTCGCGCAGGTACTTGGCCTGCGGCGTGATCACCATCACTGCGTTCTGCCCCTCCAGCGGCATGAACCGGAACATGCCCGACACCGGCGTGCTGCCCTGCTCGCCGAACACGGCGTTGAGCTCGTCCACGATCCGGCTGGCCTCGCCCGACTGCAGCGGGAACACGCCCACCGACATGCCCGACAGCCAGTCCACGTCGAAGATCTCGATGGTGCGCAGGTAGTTCTGCAGCTCGCTGCGGGTGCCGCCGATGACGATGAGGTTGCGCGAATTGTCGGTGCTGACCACGGCGTTGGCGCGCGCGTAGGGTTCGAGCACCTTCTTCATCTCGGTGGCCGAAATGAACTGCAGCGGCACCGCCCGCACCTCGAAGCCACGCGCGTTGGAGGCGCTGCCGGTGCGCGGCGACAGGTTGCCGGCGATGGCCTGGTCGGCGGGCAGCACGCTGTAGCGGCCGTCGGACCAGACCAGGCGGGCGTTGTTCCAACCCAGCACCATCTCGAGCAGGCTCAGGGCCTGGGCGGCATTCACCGGGCGCGGCGTGGCAAGCGTCACCTGGCCCTGCACCTGCGGCGCGATCACGTAGTTCTGCTGAAGCAGGTCGCCCAGGATGGCCTTGACCACCGCGTGCACCGACTCGCCTTCGAAGTTGAAGGTCGCCTCGCCCGGCATGTCCAGCGAGGGCGCGGGCGCGGACGCCGCGCGCTGGTTGATCACCGCGCCGGTGCCCGGCGTCAGCTGCGACCGGCTGGCGTCGGCCGACGCCGCCGCGGAGGCGCGTTCGGCTTCCTGTTCGGCCGCGGTGGGGCCCGGCAGCGGCGGGGTGGTGCCTGCCAGGGGATCGTCGCCGCGACGGATGTCGGGCGAAGGCATGGTCGCGCAGCCGCTGAGGAAGACCAGGAGGGCCAGGCCCAGCGCGGGCGCCAAGGACGATAGTTTCTTCATCGGATCACTGTACCTGCTGTTGAGGCGCCGCTGGCGGCACCTGGTCCTGTTCGGCCTGGGCCGCGCGCATCGCGCGCCGTGCCTCGATGCGGCGGCGGATGGCTTCCACCTGCTGTTCCGGCGTGACGGGTGCGGTGTTGGCATCGGCGGTGGCGGCCGGGCCGGCCGCCCCGGTCGACGCGTTGGCGCCAGGCGGGGCGGGCGTTGCGGCCGGGGCCCCGTTACCCGGCGCGGCGGGTGCCTGCGCAACCGGCACCGTAGCCAGCGGCGTCGGGGCCGCGCCGCCCTGCCCGTCGAACACGCGCAGGTCCAGTTCCACCCGGCCCTGGGGTCCTTCCAGCACTGCGCGCCGCGGCTGCAGGTCGACCAGGCGCCAGGCGCTGCCTTCCATCACGTCGCCCAGGCGCACGCGCCGGCTGATGCCGTCTTCCTTGCCCTGCAGGATCGCCATCTTGAAGTCGCCGCTGATCAGAACGCTGGTCAGGTTGGCTTCCAGCGGCTTGTCGCTGTCGGTGCCGGCAATGGCCACGGGCGCGGGACGGCGGTCGCCGCTGAGCAGCGGGCGCGCGGCGATTTCCTGGTAATCCGTGGCGGGGCCGAGGCGGCTGCCGGCGCGGTCGAGCTTGACCACGGGCAGTGCGGGCATCAGGGCCGGATTGTCCGGGTGCGTTCCGACCCGACCGCCCAGTCCCGCCCCGGCCAGCAGCAGCAGCGCCAGCGACCACAGCGCCAGCGCGGCCAGCAGGGCGCCGCCGGGTCGCAGCGCCGGGATCATGGCGCCACCTCGGCCGGGGTCTTGATGTAGCCGTAGAGGTCGAAGTTGACGTCCACCACGCCGCCTTCCAGGCCGGTGCCCAGGTAGCTGCGGCGCGAGATCAGGTCCAGGTTGTCGACGAACAGCTGCGGGCTGCCGCTTTCCAGTGCGTACAGCACGGCCGCGAGCTCGGCCATGCCGCACTTCAGGCGCACCTGCACCGTGGCGCGCACGAAGGGTTCCTCGCTGCGCGATTCCGCCGGCGTGCGTGCGGCGATCTGGCAGCGGCCGGGCTGCGGGCTGGCGGCGCTGAGCACCGACTCCAGCCGCTGCACCAGGGCCGCGGTGGCCAACTGGCGGTTGGTCTCGGGCAGGAAGCCGGCATTGGTGGCCTCGAACTCGCGCACGCGCGCCAACTCCAGCTCGAGCTGGGGCCGCTGGGCGATTTCCATCCGCAGCGCCAGTTCCTGGTCGCGCAGCGTGGCGATCTGCTTGCCCATGGCCAGCATGGGGGCGGTCCACCACCAGTGCACCAGCAGCAGGTAGGCCAGGCCCAGGGCCAGGGCCACGCCGCCCAGCACGCGGGCGCGGTCAGGGACGCGGCGCATCGGCGGCCTCCGTGGTCGACGTTGACGTCGGCGTTGCCGCTGGCGCCGGTGCGGTGGGCTGCACCAGGTTCAGCGTCAGGGTGAAGCGGTCGGCGCCACCGCGCGCATCGGCCTGCACCGATCCCGACAGCGCAGGTTCGGACACCAGGCGCGAAGCCTGCAGCAGCGGAACCAGTCCGGCGGCGTCGCGGCTCTGCCCGACCATCACCACGTTGGACCCCGTGATGGCCAGCTTGTCGAGCACGGTGTCGTCGGGAATGCGCCGCGTGAGTTCGTCCAGGGCCTCGACCATGGTCGGCCGACCCGCGCGCGTGGTGGCGAGGAAGTTCGCAGCCTGCACCGATACTTCCAGCTGGTTGCGCACCTGCCGCGCCTGGCGCGCTTCCTGGTTGGCGGCCTCCACCTGCGCGCGCAGGGCGTCCAGCCGCGCATCGCGGTTGTGCAGGGTGAGCAGCAGCGTGCCCAGCAGGCAGGCCACGGCCACCACCGCCAGGATGCGGTTGAGCCGGGCAGCCGGATCCATGCGGGCATCGCGGTCGGCATCGGGCAGCAGGTTCAGGCCCAGCCGGCGGCCATCGGGTTCTTCCACGTCCACGCCGGCCAAGCCATCCGCCATCGGGCCCAGGGCCTGAAGCTCGGCCTCGAGCCGGGCACGCGGCAGCACGAGCAGCTCGACGTGCAGCTGCTGGCCGTTGGCGTCGCGCGCCAGGATGCGGCCCTGGTAGCTGACCTGGTCGGCCGAGAAGGGCGTCTGCCGATCCAGCTCGAACGCGAGCACTTCGCGCAACCGCGCCTCGGCGGCCACGGGCAGCAGCAGGCGGCGACGCAGCACCAGCGAGGCGGGCAGCAGCAGCCAGCGCGGCGTGGCGCTGTCGTCCAGGCGCTGGCGCGCGGTATCCAGCGCCGTCTCATCGTCCAGCGGAAGGCGGCCCAGCACGGTATCGCCGCGGGCGGCGGCGGCCAGCAGCTCCACCTCGTCGCCCTGGCGGCGCAGGCACAGGCGCTGGTCGTCGCCTTCCACCAGCGCGCGCCAGCGCGCCGGCAGCAGCGACAGCAGGGCCACACGCGCGTCGGCCAGCCACGCCGGCAACGGGCTGCGGGCGTAGCGCATTCGCAAGGGGTCGAGCACGGTGGCGTAGCGGTCGGCGGCGGGCATCAGTCAGGGTCTCCCGTCCGCCAGGCCAAGGGGGCATACAGTTGGCCGAGCCCCGCGCCTGCGCCGATGCGCAGCGTGGCGTGGACCTCGACGCTGGTGCCGTCCGGACGGGTGGCGCGGCTGGCCACACTATACGTTCCCGACCCGACCACGGCGAGGGCGCTCCCGTCGGGCATCAGCGGCGGCGGCAGGCCGGGCCGCCAGGCTTCCCGCAGCGAGACCAGCAGGCTGGCCTGGTCGGCGCCCAGGCCCAGCGCCTGCAGCACCGGCATCTGCGCGAAGCTCACGTCCGGCCGCGGCTGGGCGGTGAAGATGGTGACATGCGGCACCATCAGGCGATACGTGGCCTCGTCCATGCCCAGCACCTGCTGCAGTTCCGACAGCGTGGCAAACGGCTGGTCCTTGGCGCCGTAGGGACGCTGCGCCGCTTCGTAATCGCGGTCTTCGGCGCCGCCGGTGACAGCCAGCAGGCTGTCGCTGTCGCGCCAGTCCTGGATGGCACCCGCCAGCGGGCGCGCGCGCTCCTCCTCCACGCCCAGCACCATCAGCAGGTTGGCCAGGTCGTTGGCATCGGAGGCATTGAGGTCGAACTTGCCGGCCTCGTCCTGGATGCGCACGTCCACGGTGTAGTCGTCGAAGGCGAACTTGTTCAGGCGCGAATCGGGCATCCAGCGCGCCGCCGGGTCGGCGGCCGAGAGGCGCAGCGCGGCGATCTCCACGCCGGCGTCGGCGGCCAGGCGGCTGCCCAGGTTGTTGCGCAGCGCACTGCCCTGCAGCGCTTCGGTGCGCGCGGTGAGCGCGAACACGGCCACCAGCCCCGCCAGCAGCAGCAGCACCCAGAGCACCAGCAGCAGCGCGGCGCCGCGGCGTGCGTTCACGGCTGTTCACCCGGGATGAGGTCACCGCCGTTGGGCGGTATCGCCGACGGCAGCGGGAACAGCCCCAGGCGCGGCGCCGCCACCAGGGTCGGCCAGTGCGCGCGCTCATCGCGCAGGCGCAGCTGCAGCTGCACCAGGCGGGGTATCTGCGCGGGTCGGTCCCAGCGGTTGCGCCATTCGCCGGGTTCGCCGTCGTCCTCCAGCGTGCGCACCTGGAACTCCCCCTCGGCGATGCCCTCGAGCAGGATCTCGGGTTCGCGCTCGCTGTCGATCGGGCCGTCGGGCGTCATCAGCTGGTGCTCGAACTCCAGCCGCAGGCCGTCGGCGCCGCGCACCAGCCGGAAAGTCTGCAGGTAGGGTCCACCGCGCGAGAGATAGCCCGGCATCGGCGCGACCAGGCGCAGCGTGTCGCCTTCGCACTCGAACACGGTGGCCTCGCCCGTGCCCTCGATGAACTCGTAGGGCAGCGGCAGTGCGTTCTCAAGCTGCCGCCGCAGGAAGGCCTGCACCGCGCGCAGGCGTTCATTGCGCTGGGCCAGGGCCTCGGCACGCTCGGTGGCGACGGTGGCATTGCTCAGCGTGGAGAACGCCAGGGCCATGCCCGCGGCCAGCAGCACCGTGGCCAGCAGCACTTCGATCAGGCTGAACCCGCGCGCCCGGCTCATGGCACCAGGCCCACGGGATTTTCGGGGATGCGCACCCGCAGCGTGGTGAAGCGCAGGCTGCGCGCATAGTCGCCTTCGCCCCAGCTCAGGTCCAGCTCGATCCGGTACACCACCGGGTCGTTGAACTGGCGGCCGACCGATTCCACCGGCGTTGCCCCGGCCTCGTTGGGCGGCAGCGTCACCGGCGCCGGATCCTCCACTTCGGTGATCACGCGCTGCCAGCGGTAGCGGCCACGATCGAGCTGGCCGCCGGCGGACCCGGGTTCGATCGGTTCGAGCACGCCGAGTTCGTCGAGCAGCGACTGCGCGTGCAGCGCGGCTTCGGTCGCGTCGCCGGCATTCTTCACCTGGGCCAGGCCACCGCTGAGGATGGCGATCAGGATGCCCAGGGTCGCGGCCAGCAGGCTGAAGGCCAGGATCACTTCGATCAGGCTGAAGCCGCGCTGGTGTTTCATGGCTGCCCGGCCCCGCGGGTCAGCCTTACCTCGCCCGTGAGCCAGGCCACGTCCACGCGCCAAGCGGCCTCGTCGTAGCGCAACACGATGCGACCCCCGGTGGCCGCGCCGTCCGGGAAAAAACGCACGATGGCGACCTCGGATTCCGACTGCGGGTCGCGTGCGGTGGTGACGTCCAGGTCGATGTCGGCCGGCACGTCGCCCTGGCGTTTTCCAGCGCCCGTCCAGCGCTTGCCGGCCACATCGAGCGTGAACTCCTGCGCCTGGCCGGTGGCGATGGCCTGGGCCCGGGTGAACCGCAGGTCGCCCGCCACCTGGGCGGCGGTGCTGCGCAGCTGGCGGCCCGGCAAGGCCTGCCCGATCACCGCCGCGGCCAGGCCGGCCAGCGTGGCCACCAGCACCAGCACCACCACCAGTTCGATCAGGGAAAAACCGCGGGGGCGGGTCATCACGGGCGCCAGGCGCGGCCGGTCAGGGCTTGCGGATGTCGGCGTCCACGCTGTCGCCGCCGGGCGCCGAATCCGCGCCCAGGCTCACCAGCTCGTAGGGGCCGTTCGCGCCCGGACGCTTGAACTCGATCGGCGCGCCCCAGGGATCCTTGAGTTCGTCGGCGGTGGCATACGGGCCGAGCCAGCCGGGCATGCCCGGCGAGGTGGCCAGCTGGTCCAGCGACTCGGGCAGCTTGCCGGTGTCCATGCGGAACTGGTCGACCTTGCCGGCCAGCACGCTGAGCTGGGTTTCGGTGATCTTGACGTTGCCGCGGTCGGAGCCGCCCATCACGCTGCGGGTGATGAGGGCCATCACCGTGCCGATCAGCACGATGACGATGATGATCTCGATCAGGCTGAAGCCGCGGGCGCGGGCGTGGAGCTGGGGGATGCGTCGCATGTCGGGGGCCTATAGCTGGTTGGTGAGGTTGTAGATGGGCAGCAGCACGGAAAGCATGATGCCGCCGATGATCACGGTCATGACCAGGGTGAGCAGGGGCACCAGCGCAGCCAGCAACCGGTCGAGCGCATTGCCGGTTTCCTGGTCGAAGGTGTCGGCCACCTTGAGCAGCATGCCGTCGAGCTCGCCCGACTCCTCGCCCACCTGCACCATCTGCACCGCCAGGCGCGGGAAGAGTTTCTGCCGGCCCAGCGCATAGCCCAGGCCGCTGCCGGTCTTGACCTCGTCGGCCGCGGCTTCCACCGCCTCGGCCAGCACCCGGTTGGACAGCACCGGGCGCGCGAGGTTCATCGCCGTGAGCAGGGGCACGCCGTTGCGCACCAGGGTGCCCAGGGTGCGGGTGAGGCGGGCGGTGTCGAGCTTGGCCACCAGGTCGGCCACGAAGCGCATCCGCAGCAGGCGCGCATCGATCGCACGACGCACCGCGGGCTGGGTGAAGCGCCAGTAGCCCCAGGCCAGCAGGCCCAGCAGCGCCGGCACGATCGCCCACCACCAGCCGCGGATGAACAGGCTGGCCTCCAGCACCAGCACCGAGTACCAGGGCAGTTCGGCGTTCATGGATTCGAACAGCGACTGGAACTGCGGCACCACCACCGCCAGCAGGAAGGCCACCGAGCCGACCACCAGGCTCATCAGGATGGCCGGGTAGATCAGCGCATTGATCACGCGACCGCGCAGCGCGGCGCTGCGCTCGAGGTAATCCGCCAGCCGGCGCAGGCTTTCGTGCAGACTGGCGCCGGCCTCGCCGGCGCGCACCAGGTTCACGTACAGGCGCGAGAACAGGCCGTGCTGCTGCTCCATCGCGGTGGACAGGGGCGTGCCGCCGCGCACCGACTCGCGGATGCGCTCGACCACGCGGCGCGCCTCGGGCGTGGCCGGCAGTTCGAGCAGGATGCCCAGCGCACGATCCAGCGGCTGACCCGCACCCAGCAGCGTGGCCAGTTGCTGGGTGAACTGCAGGATCTGCGCCGAGGTGAACTGCTTGCGCTTGAACAGCGTGGACAGCCCTTCCCCGCCCGCTTCGTCGGCGCGCCTGGCCTCGACCGGCAGGTGGCCCTGGTCCTGCAGGCGCACGATCACTTCCTCGGCGCTGGCCGCCTCCATCTGGCCGTCGAGGTTCTCGCCGGCGGCCGACAGCGCCTTGTAGCGGAACATCGCCATGGGCCTAGGCGTCCTGCGTCACGCGCAGGACTTCCTCGATGGTGGTCAGGCCCTGCATGGCCTTGAGCAGGCCGTCTTCGTACATGGTGCGCATGCCGGCGGCGCGCGCGGCCTCTTCCAGCTCGCCCATGCCGGCGTGCTTCATCACCAGGCGGCGCAGGCCGTCGTCCATCACCAGGAATTCCATGATGGTGGTCCGGCCCAGGTAGCCGGTGGGCGTGAGCGCGGACGGCTTCGGGCGATACAGGTGGATCGTGCCCTCGGGCTGGAAGCGGCGCAGGCCGAATTCCTCGATCACCTCGGGAAGGGCCTCGTACTTCTCCATGTGCGTGGGCTCGATGCGGCGCACCAGGCGCTGGGCCAGGATGCCGTTCACGGTGGAGGTCAGCAGGTAGTCCTCCACGCCCATGTCCATCATGCGGGTGATGCCGCCGGCGGCGTTGTTGGTGTGCAGGGTGCTCAGCACCAGGTGGCCGGTGAGCGCGGACTGGATGGCGATGCGCGAGGTTTCCAGGTCGCGCATTTCGCCGATCATGATGATGTCCGGGTCCTGGCGCACGATGCTGCGCAGCGCGTGCGCAAAGTCCAGGCCGATCTGCGGCTTGGCCTGGATCTGGTTGATGCCCTCGATCTGGTATTCGACCGGGTCCTCGACGGTGATGATCTTCACGTCGGGCGTGTTGAGCTTGCTCAGCGCGGCATACAGCGTGGTGGTCTTGCCCGAGCCGGTGGGGCCGGTGACCAGCAGGATGCCGTGCGGCTGTTCAAGCACCTGGGTGAAGTCGGCCAGGAATTCGTCGGTGAAACCCAGCGCCTTGAAGTCCAGCACCACCGACTCGCGGTCGAGCAGGCGCATCACCACGCTCTCCCCGTGCGCGGTGGGCACCGTGCTCACGCGCAGGTCGAGCTCCTTGCCCTGCACGCGCACCATGATGCGGCCGTCCTGCGGCAGCCGGCGCTCGGCGATGTTGAGCTTGGCCATGATCTTGATGCGCGAGATCACCGCGGCGGTGAGGTTGGCGGGCGGGGACTCGGATTCCTCCAGCACGCCGTCCACGCGGTAGCGCACCTTCAGGCGGTTCTCGAAGGGCTCGATGTGGATGTCGGAAGCGCGCAGCTCGACCGCGCGCTGGATCACCAGGTTCACCAGCCGGATCACCGGCGCTTCCGAGGCCAGGTCGCGCAGCTGCTCGACGTCGGCCTCGTCGCCGCTGGCGTCGTCGCCCAGGTTCTCGACGATGGTGCCCATCGCGGAACGGCCCGAGCCGTAGTAGCGCTCGATCAGGTCGGCGATTTCGGCGCGCAGGCCCACCTTCACCCGCACCTCGCGGCCGGTGGCCAGCGCCACGGCCTCGGCGGCGTAGGGATCCTGCGGATCGGCCACCAGCAGGTCCACATGATCCTCGCCCTCGCCCACCGGGCACACCGCCAGCTGCTTGAGGAAGCGCAGCGACAGCGCCACGCCGGGCGGCGGCACATCGGGGCAATCCTTGGCCGACAGCAGCGGCACGCCCATCACGTCGGCGGCGGACTCGGCCATGTCGCGCTCGGACACCATGCCCAGGCGCACCAGCAGCGCGGCCAGCGAGCCGCCGGCTTCGGCCTGCAGGCGCTGGGCCTTGGCCAGGTCGCTGTCCTTGAGCCGGCCGCGCGCCGCCAGCGCCGCGGCAATGCGCGAGTCGGCGGTCTCCGGGATTTCCTGCATCGTTGCGGCCACGCCGGGCTCCGGGTCGGGGAGCCCGGAATTTAGCAGGTCTGCCCGCCCGCGGGGTTCAGGATTGCGGGGGTGCCGCCAGCGCCAGCCAGCTTCAAATCGTGTCCGGGAACGGCTCAGGCAACCCAGGCGCGGGCGTTGCGGAAGATGCGCAGCCACGGCGAGTCCTCGCCCCAGCCGGCCGGATGCCAGCTCATCTGCAGCGTGCGGAACACCCGCTCGGGGTGCGGCATCATCAGCGTGGCGCGGCCGTCGCGGCTGGTCAGGCCGGTGATGCCGTTGGGCGAGCCATTGGGATTGGCGGGGTAAGCCTGCGTGACCTCGCCGCGGCCGTCCACGAATCGCAGGGCAACGTGCGCGGCGGATTCATGTTCGGGCGCGTCGAAGCGCGCCAGGCCTTCGCCGTGCGCCACCACCACCGGGATGCGCGAGCCGGCCATGCCGGCGAACAGGATCGAGGGCGATTCCTGCACCTGCACCTGGGCCAGCCGTGCCTCGTACTGCTCGCTGCGGTTGCGCAGGAAGCGCGGCCAGTGCTCGGCGCCGGGCACCAGGCCCTTGAGCTGGGCCAGCATCTGGCAGCCGTTGCAGACGCCGAGGCTGAAGCTGTCGGCGCGCTCGAAGAAACGCGCGAACTGCTCGCGCAGGTCCGGCCGTTCCAGGATCGAGGTGGCCCAGCCGCGGCCCGCACCCAGCACGTCGCCATAGCTGAAGCCGCCGCAGGCCGCCAGGCCCTTGAAGCTGTCAAGCGCCACGCGACCGGCGATCAGGTCGGACATGTGCACGTCCACCGCGGTGAAGCCGGCGCGGTCGAACGCCGCCGCCATTTCGACCTGGCCGTTGACGCCCTGCTCGCGCAGGATCGCCACGCGAGGCCGCACGCCGGTGTGGATCCAGGGCGCGGCGATGTCCTGCGCCGGATCGAAACCGAGTTTCGGGCTGAGGCCGGGATCCTCGAAATCCAGGCGCGCGGTGCGCTCGGCGTCGGCGCCGGCGGGGTCGTCGCGCAGGGCCTGGATGGCGTGCGTCACTGACCACCAGGCCTCGAAAAGTTCGTGCCAGCTCCACTCGGCCAGCACTTCGCGGCCTTCGCTGATGCGCACCACCGGCGCACTGACGGGCTTGCCGATGCGCTGGGTGCAGTGGGTCAGCTCATGGCGGTTGACCAGGTCGGCGAAGGCCGCGCGGTCCTCGGCGGCGATCTGCACCACCGCGCCCAGTTCTTCATTGAACAGGGTGGTGTAGGGATCGTCGCCCCAGCCGTCGAGGCTGAGCTCGAGGCCGCAGTGGCTGGCGAAGGCCATTTCGCAGAGAGCAGCGAAGGCGCCGCCGTCGGAGCGGTCGTGATAGGCCAGCAGCAGGTTGTCGGCGCGCGCGGCCTGGATGAGCGCAAAAAAATCGCGCAGGCGTGCGGGTTCGTCCAGGTCCGGGCAGGCGCCGCCGAAGGCGGAATGCACCTGGGCCAGGATCGAGCCGCCCATGCGGCGCGCGCCGGCGCCCAGGCCGATCAGCCAGAGTTCGGACTCCACGCCGCGGTCGAGCACCGGCACCAGCGTGGCACCGGTATCGGCCACGCGCGCGAACGCGGTGACCAGCAGCGACACCGGCGACACCGATTTCTGCGGGCCTTCCGGCGCCTGCCACTGCGCCTGCATGGACAGCGAGTCCTTGCCGACCGGGATGCTGATGTCCAGGTCCGGGCACAGCTCCATGCCCACGGCCTTGACTGCGTCGAACAGCAGCGCGTCTTCGCCCGGGAACGAGGCCGCGGCCATCCAGTTCGCCGACAGCTTCACCTCCGACAGCGCGGCCACGCCGGCCGCCGCCAGGTTGGTGATGGCTTCGCCCACCGCCATGCGCGCCGAGGCGGCCGCATCCAGCAGGGCCAGTGGCGTGCGCTCGCCCAGGGCCATGGCTTCGCCGGCCACGCCGTTGAAGTCGGTCAGCGTAACGGCGACGTCGGCCAGCGGCAGCTGCCACGGGCCCACCATCTGGTCGCGCGAACACAGGCCGCCGACGCTGCGGTCGCCGATGGTGACCAGGAAATTCTTCGCCGCCACGGTCGGGTGCGACAGCACGCGCAGGCCGGCCTCGCGCAGGTCCAGCTTGCCGGTGTCCAGCCGCGGCCAGCGCGGCGCCGGCGTGCGCTGGGTGTCGCGGTGCATCCTGGGCGACTTGCCGAACAGCACGTCCATCGGCAGGTCGATGGGCAGCGAGCCGTCCGGCGCCTTCAGCACCAGGCGCTCTTCGGCCGTGGCCACGCCGACGGCCGCGAACACCGCGCGCTCGCGCCGGCACAGGGCTTCGAAATCGGCCAGGCGGTCGGCGGCCACGCCGAGCACGTAGCGCTCCTGCGCCTCGTTGGACCACAGCTGCATCGGCGACAGCGAGGGATCGTCGCTGGGGATCTTCGCCATCTCGATCACGCCGCCGACGTTGGAGTCGTGCAGCAGCTCGGGGATGGCGTTGCTGAGCCCGCCTGCGCCAACATCGTGCGCGGTGAGGATGGGGTTACGGTCGCCCTGGGCGTAGCAGCGGTCGATCACTTCCTGGCAGCGGCGCTGCATCTCGGGGTTGTCGCGCTGCACCGAGGCGAAGTCGAGGTCTTCAGAACTCTGGCCCGACGCGACCGACGACGCGGCGCCGCCGCCCAGGCCGATCAGCATCGCCGGGCCGCCGAGCACCACCACGTGGTCGCCCGGGCGCAGGTCGAGCTTCTTCACCTGGCTGCGGTCGATCGCGCCCAAGCCGCCGGCCAGCATGATGGGCTTGTCGTAGGCGCGGCTGAGGCCGGGCTGGTCGGTGGGCAGTTCGAAGCTGCGGAAATAGCCGGTGAGCGCGGGACGGCCGAACTCGTTGTTGAACGCGGCGGCGCCGATCGGGCCGTCGGTCATGATTTCCAGCGCGGTGGCCATGCGCGGGTTCAGCGGACGCGCCGCCTCCCAGTCGCGCGGCAGCGAGGGGATGCGCAGGTGCGACACCGAGAACCCGTTGAGGCCGGCCTTGGGCTTTCCGCCGCGGCCGGTGGCGCCCTCGTCGCGGATCTCGCCGCCGGCGCCGGTGGCCGCGCCCGGGAAGGGCGAGATGGCGGTGGGGTGGTTGTGGGTCTCGACCTTGATGCAGAAGGCCGAATCCAGCGGCGCGCTGTGGCCGTATTCGTGGCTGCCGGTCTCCGGGCGGAAACGTGCGCCCGGATGGCCTTCGACCACCGCCGCGTTGTCCTTGTACGCGCTCAGGGTGAGCTGCGGCGACTGCGCGTGGGTGTTCTTGATCATGCGGAACAGCGACAGCGGCTGCGGCTCGCCGTCGATGGTCCAGTCGGCGTTGAAGATCTTGTGCCGGCAGTGCTCGGAGTTGGCCTGCGCGAACATCATCAGTTCGGCGTCGGAGGGATCGCGGCCCAGCTCGCCGTAGCGCTGCTGCAGGTACTCGATCTCGTCGGGCGACAGGGCCAGGCCCAGGCGGTCGTTGGCCTCGTCCAGGCCGGCCAGCGGCACGCGTTCCACCGCACCGGGGGCCGGACGCACAAACAGGCCGGCGGCCTGGTCACGCGCGTCGAGCAGGGACTGGGTCATGGGATCGTGCAGGGCGCGCGCCAGGCGCGGCCAACGCGGGTCATCGGCCGCAGGCAGGCCGGCCAGGTCCAGGCGCAGGCCGCGCTCGACCCGCTTCACGGGCAGTCCGGCGCCGCGCAGGATTTCAGTGGCCTTGCTGGCCCAGGGCGACAGCGTGCCCAGCCGGGGCACCACGAAGCGGGACGTGGCGCCGTCGGCCGGCGCTTCCTGCGCGGTGCAGCCCTCGAGGATGCGGCCGAGCGCGGTCAGGTCGGGCGAGGCCCCGGATTCGGGCTGCACGAAGTAGCTGTGCCAGGCCCCGGTGACCCGGAGGCCGTCGACGATCTGCTGCAGGCGGGCTTGCAAGCGGTCGCGCCGGAAGGGCGACAGGGCCGGCAGGCCCTCGAGGACGATCATGTCCGCACGATTCCGTGGAAAACGAACGCCCTATTGTAGACGAAGGGCGGGCCCGGGGCCCGTCCCTCAGGGGCCGGCCTTGGCCTTGCCCTGCCCGTCCAGGTCCTTGAGCCGCGCCAGCATGTCCTCCGGGGACAGGTAGCCGCCCAGCTGCACGCCGTTTGGCGCATAGATGGCCGGGGTGCCATCCACGCCGGCCTTGCGGCCCAGGTCGTAGTCCATGGTCACCGGATTGGTGCAGGTGCCCTTGGGCAGCTCGGCGCCGGCCTTGGCGGCCGTCAGCGCCTTCCGGCGGTCGGGGGCACACCAGACCGAGACCGCCTTCTCGAAGCCTTCCGAGCCGATGCCTTCGCGCGGGAAGAACAGATACTCCACCGAGATGCCCAGCTTGTTGTAGTCGGCCATCTGCTCATGCAGCTTGCGGCAATAGCCGCAGTCGATGTCGGTGAAGACGGTGATGCGGTACTCGGGCTTGGCGGCCGCGAAGATGATGCGGCGGTCGGGGCCGGCCTTGTCCAGCAGCTGCTTGCGCAGCGCGCCTTCGCTGGCCAGGGTGAGGTTGGCGCGGTCGGGGATGTGCAGCAGGGCGCCCTGCATCAGGTACTGGCCATCATTGGACACGTAGACCACGCGGCCGCCGATGGCGACTTCACTGAAGCCGGCCAGGGGCGAGGCGCTGATCTGGTCGATGGTGGCGTCGGGGGCCAGGGCCTTCATGGCGGCGCGAACCGCCGCTTCGTCCAGCTTGGCCGGCACGGAGGCCGGTGCGTTGGCGGCCGCCGCGGGGGCGCGTGCCGGCGGCTCGGCGGCGCAGGCGGTCAGGCTGAGCATCAGGGCAAGCACGAGCGGGGAACGACGGATCATGCGGGAAGGTCCTGGCGGTATCGGTAGGAGTGCGACCCGGGTCGGGGCCGAAAGTTCTCGGATTGTGGCATGCCTCGTGGCCCGGGTCGCCCGGGCTGCTCAGGCCCGCGGGTGGTGGGCCTGGTGCAGGCGCTTGAGCCCTTCGCGCGCCACAAGGGTGTATATCTGGGTGGTGGACAGGGAGCTGTGGCCCAGCAGCATCTGCAGCGCCCGCAGGTCGGCCCCATGGTTGAGCAGGTGGGTCGCGAAGCTGTGGCGCAGCCCGTGCGGGCTGACCCGGGCCGGGTCGATGCCGGCCAGCACGGCCAGCCGCTTCACCACGTTCCAGAACTGCTGGCGGCTCAGCGCCGCCCCGCCGCGGCCCAGGAACAGCGGGGCCGCCGCCCGGCCGCCCGCCAGCGCGGGGCGCGCCTGCGCCAGGTAGGTCTCCAGCCAGTGCTGGGCCTCGTCCCCCAGCGGCACCAGGCGCTCCTTGCTGCCCTTGCCCATCACCCGCACCACGCCCTGTCGCAGGTTCAGGGCGGTCGCGGGCAGGTTCACCAGCTCGCTCACGCGCAGGCCAGTGGCGTACATCAGTTCGACCATCGCGCGGTCGCGCATGCCGGACGGCGTGTCCACGGGTGAGGCCAGGATCAGGGCCTCGACCTGGCTCTCCGACAGTGCCTTGGGCAAGGACCGACCCAGCTTTGGCGGATCCAGCAGCGCAGTGGGATCGGCCTCGCGCACCCCGATGCGCACCTGCTGGACGTAGAACGCACGCAGCGCCGACAGCAGCCGGGCATTGCTGCGCGCCGCGTAGCCGGCCGCGGTGCGGTCGGCCAGATAGTCGTAAAGCTGCTGGCGGTCGGCGCTGGCCAGGTCGCGGCCGCGCGTGCCCAGCCAGCGCGCCAGGCCTTCCAGGTCGCGCCGGTAGCTGTGCAGGGTGAGCGGGGACAGGCCCGATTCGGCCCAGGCCCGGTCCAGGAACGCGGTGATCGCGCGAAGGTCCTGCGGCGCGGCCGGCGGCAGGGCCTGCGCGCGGGCGCGGCGATCGGCAGGTCGGGTCGCGGGCATGCGCGCAGCTTAGCGGCCGCCTGTCGGCGCGGCTATGCTGTGGCGATGAATTCCGAAACCACCAACATCGCGCGTCCCGCGCACCTGGGCTGGCGTCTGCTGGCGCTGGTGTATGACGCCATGCCCAACATCGCCCTGTGGATCGCGGTCAGTGCGATCGCGCTGGCGATCAAGCCCGGGCACGCGCCGTTCGCGCCCTGGAGCCTGGGCCAGGTGTCGCTGTGGGGAGTGTGCTGGCTGGTGACGGGTGCCTACGCGGTGCATTCCTGGCGGCGTTCCGGCCAGACCCTGGGCATGCGGCCCTGGCGCCTGAAGGTGATCGCCGCCGACGGCCGGCCCGCAGGCCCGCGCGCCCTGGCCCTGCGCTATGCGGTTTCCACGCTGTCGCTGGCCGCACTGGGCCTGGGCTTCCTGTGGTCGCTGTTCGAGCGTGAGCGCCGCACCTGGCACGACCTGGCCAGCGCCACCGTGATGGTGCGCACCGAACGCTGAGCCTATTCGCGTCGCGCGAACAGTCCCCAGCACAGGCCCATCAGCACCAGCGGCGGCAGCAGGTAGGCCACGCGCGCGTCGAACCGGTACACGTCCGACAGGCTGACCACCAGCCGCTGCGCCAGCAGGTAGGCCACGCCGATGACAATGGCCACGAACAAGCGCTTGCCGAAACCGCCCGAGCGCAGCGAGCCGAAGGCGAAGGGCAAGGCCGCCAGGCACAGCACCGCTACGTTGATCGGGTAGAACCATCGGGCCCAGTACGCGTTCTCGAAGGCCTTGGCGTCCAGCCCGTTGCGCTGCATGTATTCGATGTTCCGGTCCAGCTCGCGCGCACTGAGGTAGCGCGGGCGCGACGCCGCGGCGGCTAGCGCCTGGCCGTCGAGTCCGGTTTCCCAGCGCACGACTGCGACGGTCTGGTTCTCGACGGATCGTTCGTCGAAGCGCGAACGTTTGACGTTGCGCAGTTGCCAACCGTCCGGACGGTGCTCGGCGGTGGCCGCCTCGGCCAGCGACAGCAGCTTGCCCTGGTCGTCGAACTCGAACAGGCGCACGCCGCGCAGCTCGGTCCAGTCCACGCCATCGGTGCGGCGGCGCGCGCCATCGCGCGCGTTGAGGAAGACATTGCCCTCGCGCACCCAGAGGCCGGAGACGCGCGCCACCACCACGTCGCCCGTCTTGGCCGAGTTCACCACGCCCTGCGCACTCTGCTCGCCGACCGGCGCCAGGGTCTCGGCATTGATCACCATCAGGCCGGTGAGGGCCATGATCGACAGCAGCGCGCCCAGGCCGATGCGCAGCCTCGACAGGCCCACCGCGCGCATCGCGGTCAGCTCCGAGCGCGCAGACAGCCCGCCCAGGCCCAGCACGCAGCCGATCAACGCCACCGTGGGAAACAGTTCGTACAGGCGGCGTGGCACGGTGTAGGCCATGTACAGCACCGCGTGGCTGAGCGTGTAACCGCCCTCGCCCACCTCGTCCAGTTCACGCACCAGGCCCGACAGCACGTCGAACCCCACCAGCACCGTCCAGGTGGCCAGCGTGGTGAGCAGCACGCTGCGCGCCAGGTACAGGTCGACGATGCGCGGGCGCAGGTTCATGCCGCGCTCCGGCGCGGCGCGCGCAGGCGGCCATCGGTGCGGAACAGCCAGATCGCCAGGGCCGCCACCGGAACCAGCAGCCACCACAGGCCCAGCCACGAGGGCAGCGTGCCGCTGGCCAGCCAGCCCTTGCCCATCAGCAGCAGCACCATCGCGTTCACGTAGATCAGCAGCGCCGCCAGCATGCGGCCATAACGCGCCTGCCGCGGCTCGCCGCGACCCAGCGGCAGCGCCAGCAGGCCCAGGGCCAGGGCCATCAGCGGCGTCGCCAGACGCCAGTGCAGCTCGGCGCGCGCGGGCGCATCGGACTGCGCCAGCAGCTGCAGGGTGGGCCGCGCCTCGAGCTCATCGGCGCCGGTGTCGGGCGCGCGGTCGGGCACGCTCACTTCGTTCTGCTCGAAGCGCATCAGGCGGAAGTCCTTCGCCGCCGGGGTGCCTTCGACGCGGAAGCCGTCGCGCAGCACCAGGTAGCGACCGGTGTCGCCCTCGACCCGCAGCTCGCCTTCGCTGGCCGTGATCACGTCCAGGCGGCCCTCGCGCTCGGACTGCACGAACATCTTCGAGAAACGGGTGCCGTCGGTGCTCAGCTCACCCACGTAGAGGATGCCACCGCGACCCGGCAGCTCGATGAAGCGCCCCGCTTCCAGGCCGGCCACCAGGAACGAGCGGTTGGCGGTGTTGATCATCTCGCGCGCCAGGCGCGCCCCGGCCGGTGCCAGCCACAGTGAAGCCACGGCCACCACCAACACCACCGGCACGGTGACCAGCATCAGCGGGCGCCACAGCCGCTGCGGGCCCAGGCCCACCGAGGACAGCACGGCCATCTCGCTGTCGCCATAGAGCCGGCCGACCGACAGCAGCAGGCCGACGAACAGCGACAGCGGCAGCAGCATCGGCAGCACCTGGATCGAACGCAGGCCCAGCTGCGACAGCAGCAGCGCTGCCGGCACCTTGCCGCGGGCGATCTCGGCCATCAGGTCCACCAGCAGGCCGCCCAGGCCCACCAGCAGCAGCACCACCGTGACGGCGGCGACGCTGAGGGCGAACTGACGCAGTACATAGCGCTCGATCAACCGCATTCGGGACGGGGACCTCTGCCGGGGAAGGGCGGACGGGGAACACTTGCTAGAATCGGGGGGTCCTCCGGCCGGCCGCCTTCACGGCGGCGCCGACCCGAATCCCCTCAGATTGTACGGAATCACAGACCATGGCCCTCGAATTTCGCCTGAACCACCCTGACCCCGCCACCGCCGAAGCCGACTGCATCGTGGTAGGCGTGTTTGCCGACGGCAGCCTGTCGCCCTCGGCCAAAGCCCTGGACCAGGCCAGCGGCGGCAAGCTCGCCGCGCTGGTCGAGCGCGGCGACGTGTCCGGCAAGACCGGCCGCACCAGCCTGTTGCCCGACCTGGCCGGCGTGCGCGCAGCGCGCGTGCTGGCCGTGGGCCTGGGCGACGCCGGCAAGTTCGCGGTGCCGCAGTACCTCAAGGCCGTGGCCGATGCGGTGCGGGCGCTGCGCACCGGCCCCTCCGGCCACGCGCTGCTGACGCTGACCGAGCTGGGCGTTCCTGCGCGCGACGCCGGCTGGAACCTGCGCCAGGCGGTGATCGCCGCCGACCACGCCGCCTATGCCTATACCGCCACCCTGAGCAAGAAGGGCGGCGCCGACGGCCTCAAGCGCGTGGACATCCTGGGCGCCGAATCCGGCCGTGCCGAATTCGAGCGTGGCGTCGCCATCGCCGAGGGCGTGGAGCTGGCGCGCGAACTGGGCAACCTGCCGCCGAACATCTGCAACCCGGGTTACCTGGCCGACACCGCGCGCCGGATCGCCGGCGAGCAGGCCAATGTCGAGGTCGAGGTGCTCGAGCGCGCCGACATGGAGAAGCTGGGCATGGGCTCGCTGCTGGCGGTGGCCCGCGGCTCGGCCAATCCGCCGCGCCTGATCGTGCTGCGCTACACCGGCGCCGGCGACGCGCGCCCGCATGCGCTGGTCGGCAAGGGCATCACCTTCGACACCGGCGGCATCAACCTGAAGGTGCAGGGCGGCATCGAGGAAATGAAGTTCGACATGTGCGGCGCCGCCAGCGTCATCGGCACCTTCCTGGCCGTGGCCCGGATGCAGCTGCCGATCAACCTGGTCACGGTGGTGCCGGCGGTCGAGAACATGCCCGATGCCGATGCCTACCGCCCCAGCGACATCCTGACCTCGATGTCGGGCAAGACCATCGAGGTCGGCAACACCGACGCCGAGGGCCGCCTGATCCTGTGCGATGCCCTGACCTACGTGCAGAAGTTCAAGCCGCAGGCCACGGTGGACGTGGCCACGCTGACCGGCGCCTGCGTGGTGGCGCTGGGCAAGTTCGCGGCCGGCCTGATGAGCAAGCACGACGACCTGGCCGACGAACTGCTGGCCGCCGGCGAGCAGGTGTTCGACCGCGCCTGGCGCCTGCCGCTGTGGGACGAGTACCAGACCCAGCTCGAGTCCGCCTTCGCCGACGTCTACAACATCGGCGGCAAGAACGCCGGCGCGATCACCGCGGGCTGCTTCCTGGCGCGCTTCACCGAAGGCCAGCGCTGGGCGCACCTGGACATCGCCGGCGTTTCCAACGGTGAGGGCCGCAAGGGCCTGTCCTCCGGCCGCCCGGTCGGCCTGCTGACCCAGTGGCTGATCGACCAGGCCTGATGCCCAGCGCCACTTTCTACCTGATCGGCAAGCCGCGCTTCCGCGAGCAGCCGCTGCTGCTGGCCTGCGAGCTGGCGCGCAAGGCCAGCGACGCCGGCCTGCCGATGCTGGTGCTGTGCGCCTCGGCCGAGCAGGCCGAACTGCTCGACGACCTGCTGTGGTCTTTCGATCCCGACGCCTACGTGCCGCACCAGATCGTCGGCGCGGACGAGGACGAGGACGAAGTGCCGGTGCTGCTGGCCGCGCCGGAGCACGACGTGCCGCTGCGGCCGCTGGTGCTGAACCTGCGCGATGCGGCGGTGCCCGACGGCTTCGAGCGCGTGCTGGAAGTGGTGCCCGCCGACGATTCTGCACGCGGGCCACTGCGCGAGCGCTGGAAGGCCTACGCCGCGCGTGGCCTCGAGGTGCAGAAACACGACATGTAGCACCGCCGCCCGGGGCGGGCCGCGCCCTTATCGCGGCGCGGCCAGCACTTGGTCGAGCTGGGCCTGGCCCGGCGTCTGCGCCGCCTCGCCGTGACCGATGGCGGCGCCGTCGCGGAAGATCGCGTACTGCCCGCAGTCGAAGCACAGCAGCACTTCCCAGGCGTGCCCACCGGCGACGTAGGTGATGGCATGGCGATAGCGCGGCGCGCAGGCCGAGCGTTTTTCGACCGGCGATCCGAGCCAGCCGCCCAGCACGTCGCGGACCAGCCCGCGGTGCTCGCGGGACTGCACCGACGCACGGGCCAGCACGGCGATCGCGCCGACGCAGTCACTGGCCGGGCACGGAACCGGGTCCTTGCCGCCGGCTGCGCCATCGAGCGCGATGAACTCCACCCGGTCGGCCACCTGCAGCGCCTGCAGCGCCTGGGCTTCGGGCGTGGGTACCAGCGCCTTGCCGTCCGGGCCATAGCTGGCGAAGTCGCCGCCGTCGCGCCGGTAGGTTTCGGCCAGGCCACCCTCGTTGACGATCTGGATCGGCGGCGCCTCGGCCGCCGGGGCCTTCGCGTCCTCGGCCAATGCCGCGGCCGGCGCGAACAGCAGCGTGCAGATCAGGGCGGTGCGAAGAAGGGCGGCCATCGGGAGATCCTCAGCGGGTGGCAAGTATGTGTTCAACGGCGTCGGCGTCGCGCGGCACGCCCTCGGTCAGCACCTCGTGGCCCTGCGCAGTGACCAGCACGTCATCCTCGATGCGGATGCCGATGCCCTGCCACTTCGCCGCCACGCCCTTGGTTCCGGGCGCGATGTAGAGTCCGGGCTCGATGGTGAACACCATGCCGGGCTCGAGCTCGCGGTAGTCGCCGGCCAGCTTGTACTCGCCGACGTCATGCACGTCCAGGCCGAGCCAGTGGCCGGTCTTGTGCATGTAGAACTTCTTGTAGGCGCCGCTGGCCAGCGCGGCCTTGAGCGTGCCCTTGAGCAGGCCCAGCGAGAGCAGGCCTTCGGTGAGCGTGGCGACCGCGGCATCGTGGCCGGCGATCCAGGGCTTGCCGGGTCGTGCCTGCGCCAGGGCCGCCTGCTGCGCCGACAGCACCAGGTCATACAGCGCGCGCTGTTCGGCGCTGTAGCGGCCGTTCACCGGCCAGGTGCGGGTGATGTCGGACGCATAGCCGGCGTACTCGGCGCCAGCGTCGCACAGCAGCAGGTCGCCGTCGGCCAGCGGGCCGTTGTTGTCGCGATAGTGCAGCACGCAGCCGTTGGCGCCGGCGCCGACGATCGGCTCGTAGGCGGCCACCGCGTCGTTGCGGCGATAGGTGTACTGCAGCGCCGCCTCGACTTCGTATTCGCGCCCGCCGGCGCGGGTGGCGCGCATCGCGGCCAGCTGCGCCTCGCAAGCGATGCGCGCCGACTGGCGCATCAGCCTGAGCTCGGCGGCGCTCTTGAACAGGCGCAGCTCGTGCAGCAGGTGCCCCAGTTCGAGGAATTCATGTGGCGGCTGGGCGCCGTGGCGCACCTGCGAGCGCACGCGGTTCACCCAGCCGATCAGCTTGAGATCGAACTCGGTGTCGCGGCCGAAGTGGTAGTAGACGCGCGAACGTCCTTCCAGCAGGCCCGGCAGGATCTCGTCCAGGTCGGCGATGGGATAGGCGTCGTCGAAGCCGTGGCGCTCGACCGCGCCTTCGGGCCCGGCGCGCGGGCCGTCCCAGGCTTCGCGCCCGGCATCACGCTCACGGCAGAACAGCAGGCACTCGCCGTGCTTTCGGCCCGGCACCAGCACCATCACCGATTCCGGTTCCGGGAAACCGCCCAGGTACCAGAAGTCGCTGTCCTGCCGGTAGGGGTAGTGGGTGTCGTGGCTGCGCACGCGCTGGGGCGCGCTGGGCAGGATCAGGATGGCATCCTGGTCGGCCATGCGCATCAGCTGCTTGCGGCGGCGCGCGTACTCCGCGGGCTTGATCATGCCGGCCTCAGTTGAGCTTGCGGCGGTGCCGGGGTCCCAGCACGCAGTCGCTGTGCAGCAGCAGCACGGCCACGCGGATGAATTCGGCCACTTCGGCCAGGGCATCCTCGTCAGCCTCGGGGTCGTCGTAGCTCAGGTCGCTGGCCGCGATGCGGCCGATGTCGGCCAGGGCTTCCTCGGACTCGTCCGACAGCGGCGGCTTGGCGCCGGCCGCCAGGCCGAAGCCGCCCAGGAAGCCGCGGCACCAGGCCACCAGGCCGTCGCCGCGCTCGCTGACGGGGCGCTCGTCGCCCGGCATCAGCATTTCAAATTCGAAATCGGGCGAATCCAGCTGGCGGGTGCTGGCGCGGTAGAGCTGGTCCATGGGACCGCCCGCGTCCGGCGCCGACAGCAGCGGATCGGCCATGACCGCGGCCAGCCAGGTGGCGGCCTCGTGCTTGCCGCCCGCCGACAGGTAGCCGCACAGCGAGCCGTGCAGCTCGCAGGGGTCGATGCCTGCCTCCAGGGCCTGGAGTTCGGCGACGAGCGCGTCGTGGTCAGGCAGCTGGGCTTCGGACATGGGAAGGGTGCCGTGGGGAGGCCGCTAGTCTAGCAAGCCGCGCCGGGCGGCTTGTGGCGGTGTGGGTGCCCCCCTACACTGAGTGCGATAGCACGGACTGATACAGGGGACCTCCGGGCCTAATGGCGCTGTGGCGAAATGGGGCATGGGGTCCGACTGTCCACGCGGCAGCCTTCGGCGCCCTCGCCCTTGTGCCGGGCCTGGCCCGCGCCCAGGCGGGCATCGGACCCGCGTCCGGGCTGGTGCTGCAGGTCATCCTGGTCGTCATCGCCCTGTTCCTGAGCTGGCTGCTGTGGCGGGTCTGGAGCCATCGCCGCCGCCAGGAAACGTCCCTGCTCGGCGAGATCCGCGAGCGCGAGGAACGCCTGAACCTGGCCCTGTGGGGCTCGGGCGACGAGTTCTGGGACTGGAACATCCGCGACAACAGCCTCTACCGGCTCGGCGCCAACCAGCTGCTGGGCCAGGGCAGCCGCGAGGAAATGTCCACCGACGACTGGCGCACGCATTCGATCCACCCCGAAGACCTGCCGCGGGTACAGAAATTGCTGCAGGAACACATCGTCGGCCACACCGACGTGTTCGAATCCGAGCACCGCATCCGCAACGCGCGCGGTGAATGGGTTTGGGTGCGCTCGCGCGGCAAGGTGGTCGAACGCGACACCAGCGGCAGCCCGCTGCGCATGGCCGGCACCGCGCGCGACATCACCGTCATCCGCCGCGCCGAGCGCGAGCGCCGGGTGGCGCTGGAAGTGCTGCGCTCGATGAGCGAAGCGGTGGCGGTGATCGACCTGGACTTCCGCTTCATCTCGGTCAACCCGGCCTTCTCGCGCATCACCGGCTACAGCGAGGAGGAAGTGATCGGCCAGAACAGCCGGCTGCTGGACTCCAGCCAGCACAGCGCCGAGTTCTACCGGCGCGTGCGCGACGTGCTCGAGCGCACCGGCCACTGGGCCGGCGAGATGTGGCAGCGGCGCAAGGACGGCGAGGAGTTCCTGGGCTGGATCGAGATGAGCGAGGTGCGCGACGCGATGGGGCTGCGCAGCCACTTCGTGGCCGTGGTCAACGACATCACCGACAAGAAGCGCGCCGAGCAGGAGCTGCGCTACCTGGCCAACTACGACACGCTGACCGGCCTGCCGAACCGGGCCCTGTTGAGCGAGCGCCTGGGCCGCGCCATCGTGCGCGCGCGCCGGCAGGAGACGCGGGTGGCGGTGCTGTTCCTGGACCTGGACCGCTTCAAGGACATCAACGATTCGCTCGGCCACGCCGCCGGCGACCGCCTGCTCAAGGCCGCGGCCACCCGGCTGCAGGCCACCGTCGGTGCGTCCGATACCGTGGCGCGCCTGGGTGGCGACGAGTTCACGGTGGTGCTGGAGGACGTGGAGTCGATCCCGGCCGTGGAGCGCATGGCGCGCGAGATCCTCACCGCGTTTTCGATGCCGCTGGAGGTGGACGAGCGGCACGATGTTTCCATCACGCCGTCGCTGGGCATCAGCCTGTACCCGGACCACGCGCTGGTGCCGACCGACCTGCTCAAGTTCGCCGACACGGCCATGTACCAGGCCAAGGCCGAGGGCCGGAACACCTACCAGATTTACAACGAGACCATGGACGCCGAGTCGCGCCGGCGCGCGACGGTGCTGGCCTCTCTGCGCAAGGCGCTGGACCGCGGCGAGTTCCGGCTGGTGTACCAGCCGCGCATGGCCCTGGCGGACGGCCGCATCACCGGCGTGGAATCCCTGCTGCGCTGGCACAGCGCCGAACTGGGCGAGATCCCGCCGACGGTGTTCATCCCGCTGGCCGAGGAGTCGGGCCTCATCCTGCAGATCGGCGACTGGGTGCTCAATGAAGCCATGCAGACGCTCAAGCGCTGGCGCAGCCACGGCCTGAACGAGATTTCCATCGGCGTGAACGTGTCGGTGCTGCAGCTGCTGCGCGGCAACCTGCCGGAGATGCTGCGCAGCCTGATCCACGACCTGGGCGTGCCGGCCAACCGCATCGAGTTGGAAGTCACCGAGTCGATGGTGATGCAGAACGCCGAGCAGACCACGCACGTGCTCAACGAGCTGCGCAAGCTGGGCATCACCCTGGCCATCGACGACTTCGGCACCGGCTACTCGTCGCTGGTCTACCTCAAGCGGCTGCCGATCGACACGCTGAAGATCGACAAGGAATTCATCGGCGACCTGACCCGCGACCCGGACGACGAAGCGATCACCGCCACGGTGATCACGATGGGCCATTCGCTGGGCCTGAACGTGATCGCCGAAGGCGTGGAAAGCGAACAGCAGCTGAGCTACCTGCGCGAACAGGGCTGCGACGAGATCCAGGGCTTCTGGCTGTCGCCGCCGCTCGATGCGCACCGCTGCCTGGCCTTCATCCGCAGCTGGCAGCCCGGCACGGTCGCCGCCATTCCCGCGCCGTATTGACCCCACCCCCTGCCCCGCCTAAGGTGGCCGCGATGAGCCTTCCCGATCCCGTTGCCCAGCTGCAGGCCCTGGCCGAGCGCTTCGAGCGCCTGGCCGAGCAGCACCGCCGGCTGCTGGAGGAAAACCGCAGCCTGCGCCAGGGACAGGAACAGCTGGTGGCCGAACGCGCCGCCCTGCTCAACAAGAACGAACAGGCCCGTTCGCGGGTGGAAGCCATGATCACGCGGCTCAAGTCGCTGGAGCACAACGCGTGAGCGAACCGGTCAACGTCAAGATCCTGGACCGCGAATTCACCGTCGGCGTCGAAGCTGACGAACGTGACAGCCTGATGGCGGCCGCGCACCTGCTCGACGCGCGCATGCGCGAAGTGCGCGGCAGCAACCGCATGGCGGCGCTGGACCGGGTGGCGGTGCTCACCGCGCTCAACCTGGCGCACGAGCTGCTGCAGCTCAAGCAGGCGGCCGAGCAGCGCGATGTCGCCCTCAACCGCACCCTGGGCGAACTCAACCGCAAGCTCGACGGCCTGTTCGACGCGCCGCGCTGACGTTCACCCAACTTTTAGGGTGCAGGTCTATAATCGGCCTTGAGTCCTCTGCCGTGTTCGACAGCGTGCAAAACATTCGCCTTGTCCCATAAACACGACCCGGGAATCTGCGGTGATAGCGGTGTGCATGTCCGCCCTGTTGCGGAAAGCCTGAAGCCGTCGCACAGGTACCCACTTGATCCCAGGGATCAAGGTCGTTTCGCCCGCATCGGCATGGCGGAGGATTTTCTTCTTGGCACCCACCCGCACTGAACTGCGCCATCTGCTGCGCGCCCGCCGGGCCGCGCTCAAGCCGGGTGAGCGCCTGGCCGCAGCCGATGCCGTGGCCCGCCATCTCGGCGGCACCCCCCTCCTGCGTGAACCGGGCTACGTGGCCGGCTACTGGGCCGTGGGCGGCGAACTGCCCCTGCATGCCGTTCAGCTGCGTCTTGCGTCGGGCCAGGTCTGGTGCCTGCCGCTGGTGCAGGACGACGGCAGCCTGCGCTTCGCGCCCTGGCGCGCCGGCGATCCCCTGGCGCCCAATCGATACGGCATTCCCGAGCCGGCCGTCGAGCCCGCGTCCACCCTGGCCCCTTCGGACATGTCCCTGGTGCTGCTGCCGCTGCTGGGCTTCGATGCCGCCGGCCACCGGCTGGGCATGGGCGGGGGTTACTACGACCGCGCCTTCGCCTTCCGTCGGGACCAGCCGGCGCCCCCGCGGCTGGTCGGTGTCGGCTACGGCTGCCAGGAACTGCCGGCCCTTGCGACCGAAGCCTGGGACGTGGCGCTGGACGGCATCGTGACGGAGCACGGCTACCGCGCGATCGGGCGATAATGGCGCCATGAAACAGTACTGGCTGATGAAGTCCGAACCCGAGGAGTTTTCCATCGACTCCCTCAAGAAGGTCGGCACCGAACCCTGGACCGGCGTGCGCAACTACCAGGCGCGCAACTTCATGATGAAATCGATGAAGGTGGGCGACGGCGTGCTGTTCTACCACTCCAACTGCGAGGTGCCGGGCGTGGCCGGCCTGGCCGAGGTGGCGTCCGAGGCCTACCCGGACCCGACGCAGTTCAAGAAGAAGTCCGATTATTACGATCCGGCCAGCAAGCCCGAAGAGCCGCGCTGGTGGCTGGTGGACGTCGCCTTCAAGCGCAAGTTCAAGCGCGTGGTGTCGCTGGAGCAGCTGCGCGGCGAGGCCGAGGCCCTGGGCGAGTTCGCCCTTCTGCAGCGCGGCAACCGCCTGTCGGTGCTGCCGGTGACGGCCGCGCAGTACGCCCACATCCTTTCCCTCGAATAGACCCGGAGACCGCCCCCATGTCCCGCGATGCGCAGAAGAAGCTGGCCGCCGAAAAGGCCCTGGAGTTCGTCGAGGACGGCACCGTGGTGGGTGTCGGTACCGGATCCACCGTCGCCTTCTTCATCGACGGGCTGGCGCGGCTCAAGGGCCGGATCGAGGGCGCGGTGTCGAGCTCGGAACAGAGCACGCGCCAACTCAAGGGGCACGGCATCCCGGTGCTGGACCTCAACGCCGTGGGCCCGCTGAAGCTGTACGTGGATGGCGCCGACGAGTGTGACCCCTGGAACCGCCTGATCAAGGGCGGTGGCGGCGCGCTGACGCGCGAGAAGATCATCGCCCAGGCCAGCGAACGCTTCGTCTGCATCATCGACGAGGCCAAGCAGGTGGAGCTGCTGGGTAAGTTCCCGCTGCCGATCGAAGTGATCCCGATGGCGCGCAGCCTGGTGGCGCGCGCGATCGCCGAGATGGACGGGCAGCCGGTGTGGCGCGAGGGCGCGGTCACCGACAACGGCAACTGGATCCTGGACGTCTACAACTGGCGTATCCAGGACCCGGTGGGTCTGGAAGCCAAGCTCAACCAGATCCCCGGCGTGGTCACGGTGGGCCTGTTCGCGGCGCGGGCGGCGGACGAGGTGATCATCGGCGACAGAATCCGCCCCCGGCGCTGACACGCCAACGCGGTAGACAGAGAAGAGAAAACATACCAGGTATATTTATATGCGGCGCCCGGCAGAAACCGGACGTTACATATAAATATACCTGGTATGTTTTCTCTTCTCTGTTTTCGCGGCCCGTCAGGCGGGGGTGTTGGCGGCGAGCAGGCGGATCATCGCGCCCAGGCCGCCGTGCAGCGCGCTGACTTCGTAGCCAAGGCGCTTCAGCACGAACGCCGCGGCGGCAGAGCGCTCGCCGGTGTTGCAGTAGACCACCACGCGGCTGCCCGAGGGCAGGACGTTGGCCACGTCTTCGCGCAGGCGGTAGAGCGGCACGTTCACCGAACCGTCGATGGCGCGCTGGGCGTGTTCTTCCGGCATGCGCACATCCAGCAGCACCGCGCCGGCCTGCGCCAGGCGCGCGGCCTCGGCCGGCAGCACCCAGGACAGCATCGGCGGCTTCAGCACCGCCTCGAACGCATCGCGCGACAGCCGCATCAGCTGGCCGCCCTGCATCATGCGCACGGTGGCATTGCGCGGCAGGTTGGACAGCAGCGCGTCCTCGCCGAAGGTATCGCCTTCGCGCAGGTAGGCCACCACCTGCGGCGCCCCGTCGAGGTACTTGGAAATCGACGCGGTGCCTTCGCGCACCACGTAGAAATAATCCGGCGCATCGCCCTCACGCATCACGATCTCGCTGGGCTTGACCGTCACCGGCTCGAACATCTGGAACATCTTTTCGATGTTGCCGGTGGGCAGCCGCGCGAAGGCCTGGCTGCGCAGCAGGCGGAACACCCAGTTGTTGCCGCCCGGCGCGGTACCGAAGTGACGGTAGTTGTCGTCGCGGCTGAGCTGGTCCCAGGTGATCAGCTTCTCGAGGTAGCGGCGGTCGATGCGCATCACGCGCGCCTTGCCGGAAAACACCTTGGCGGTGAAGCGGCGCGGCACCGCATCGTTGAGCGAATAGCGTCCGTGCGGCGCGCTGGCGATATGCGCCACGCTGCGCCCGTCGGGATAGTTGCAGCGGATCTCGCCGTCGAGCAGGTAGACCGTGTCGTCGTCGAGGTCGCCGGACTCGAACACGTTCTCGCCGCGCGAGTAGTCCGACACCAGGGCCTCGCGGGCCAGCTGGTCGCGGGTCTCCTGGCGCAAGGACTCGAGCGGGAAGAGGCGGGCCAGGTGTTCGGCGGGAACGGGCATGGAAGCGGACTCCGGGAGCGGACGGAATCAGTCTATAGCTGTATGGGGAGTTTGGGGTAGCGGGGGACGGTCCGCGGCCACGCGTTGGCGGTGTTTTCGACGTGCCTTCCCCCGGCCAAAAACAGAAAGGCCCCCTTCCGGGAGCCCTTCTGTTTTTGGCTGGGGGACTAGGATTCGAACCTAGATAGGCAGAGTCAGAGTCTGCAGTCCTACCATTAGACGATCCCCCAATTCGGGGTCGCCGCCAGACCTGGAGGCGATTAACGCTTCGAGAACTGGGTGGCGCGGCGGGCCTTGTGCAGGCCAACCTTCTTACGCTCGACTTCACGGGCATCGCGGGTCATCAGGCCCGCCTTGCGCAGATCCGGCTTGAGCGAATCGTTGTACTCGACCAGCGCGCGGGCGATGCCCAGGCGGATGGCGCCGGCCTGGCCGGTGATGCCACCGCCCTCGACCGTGACGGTGATGTCGAACTTGTCGCCCAGCTGGCTGACGACCAGCGGCTGGCGCACGATCATGCGCGAGGTCTCGCGGCCGAAGAACTCGTCGACCGGACGGCCGTTGACGACGATCTTGCCGCTGCCCGAACGCAGGAACACGCGGGCGGTGGAGGACTTGCGACGGCCGGTGCCGTAATTCTGCTGGGTAGCCATGTCTGTGCCTTAAGCCTTGAAGTCCAGAGCCTGCGGCTGCTGGGCGGAATGCGGATGCTCCGAGCCCTTGTAGACCTTGAGCTTGCGGTACATCGCGCGGCCGAGCGGATTCTTGGGCAGCATGCCCTTGACGCCGATCTCGATGACGCGCTCCGGGTGGGCGTCCAGCGCCTGGCCGAGCGACTCGGTCTTCAGGTTGCCGACGTAGCCGGTGAAGCGGTGGTACTTCTTGTCCTGCAGCTTGTTGCCGGTGACGTGGATCTTCTCGGCGTTGATCACGACGAGGTAGTCACCCGTATCAACGTGCGGGGTGTATTCCGGCTTGTGCTTGCCGCGCAGTCGACGCGCGAGTTCCGAGCACAGGCGACCAAGCGTCTTGCCGCTGGCATCAACCACATACCAGTCCTGCTTGACGGTTTCGGCCCGGGCGCTGACGGTCATGTTTTTCATGACGGCTCCAAAAATGATGAAATCGGGTGGAAAAGAAGCGGAATGATAGCCGCGCGCCGGGGGCAGCGCAAGCCCGGATTAACCCCGTGTTAGCATCCGGTCATGCCCACGCCGCCTGACCTGGCCCCCCGCGCCGCGCCCGAGGCGCCCGCCAGCGCGGGCCTGGTGGCCTTGGCCGACCGCTGCGTGCAGTGCGGGCTGTGCCTGCCGCACTGCCCCACCTACCGCCTGGACCGGACCGAAGCCGAGTCCCCGCGGGGCCGGATAGCTTACGTGAAAGCCGTGGCCCAGGGCCGCATCGCCGCCACCGAGGCCGGCGACCGCCACCTGGACCACTGCCTGGGATGCCGCCGCTGCGAACCCGTCTGTCCGGCGGGCGTGGCCTACGGCGACCTGCTGGTGCAGGCCCGCGGCGCCCAGTTTGATCGCCACAAACCCGGTCCTGCCCTTCGTCTGGCCGGCTGGCTGCTGGCCCGCCCGCCCCTGCTTGGACCGCTGCTCGACCTGCAGCGGATGGGCGGGCGATGGCTGCCCGGTTCACTGCGCCGCACCCTGCCGCCACCCCCGGTGGCCTCCAGCAGGCCGCTCCCGGCCCCAGGTCCGCAGGCGGCGGCCCCGGCCAAGGCCAGCGTATTCGTGGGCTGCATTGCCGATCGCCACGAGTCCGGAACCCGCGCCGGTCTGGCCCGTCTGCTGACCGCGGCGGGCGCGACGCTCGACCGGCCTCCGGGCCAAGGCTGCTGCGGCGCCGCTGCGGCCCACGCCGGCGACCTGGCCACCGCGCGCCGACTGGCCGATGCCAACCGCGCGGCGTTCGCACGCGGCATCCCCGTGCTGTGCCTGGCCTCCGGCTGCCAGGACAGCGTGTCGAAGTCCCTGGCAGGCATCGCCCCGGTCCAGGACGCGCTGGACTGGCTCGACCGCCACGGCCATCAGCTCGCGTTCCGTCCGGCGCACGGACTTCGCGTCGCCCTGCACCTGCCCTGCACCCAGCGCAGCGTCGTGCGCAGCGGCGATGCCCTGCGTCGCCTGCTGGCGCGCATCCCCGACCTGACCCTCGTCGAACTGCCCGACACCGGTTGCTGCGGCGCGGCCGGCCTGCACCAGCTGGCCGAACCCGCGCGTGCCGCCGCCTTCCGCGCACCCTTGCTGGACGCGCTGGCCGCCAGCGGCGCCAGCGAACTGCTGTCGGCCAACATCGGCTGCCGCCTGCACCTGGGCGCCGGGACTACAATGCCGGTGCGCCACCCCGTCGACTTCCTCGCCGAGCATCTGGCATGACCGCGACCCGCCGCTTCAGCCCGCTGGACCGGCTGCTGATCGAAGCCCAGCACGCCCTGGGCACCAGCCTGGGCCAGGCCCGCGCCGAACGCGCCAATCCCGCCGGAGGCCTGGTGGACCCGGCCCTGGACGCGGCCGACCGCCGCCACGCCGCCGGCCTGATGCGCATCAACCACACCGGGGAGGTCTGCGCGCAGGCACTGTATGTCGGCCAGGCCGCAGTGGCCCGCGACGCCGCCACCCGCAGCCAGCTCGAGCACGCCGCCCAGGAGGAAACCGACCACCTGGCCTGGTGCGCCGACCGCCTGCGCGAGCTCGACAGCCGGCCCAGCCTGTTCAATCCGCTGTTCTACGCCGGCAGCTATGCCATCGGCCTGGCCGCCGGCCTGCGCGGCGACGGCTGGAACCTGGGCTTCGTGGTCGAAACCGAACGCCAGGTGGAAGCCCACCTGGACGAACACCTGGGCAGCCTTCCAGCCGGCGACCAGCGCAGCCGCGCCATCCTGCGCACCATGAAGGCCGACGAGGCCCGCCACGCCGACGAGGCCCAGGCCGCCGGCGCCCGCGCCCTGCCCGGCCCGATCCCCCGCCTGATGGCCCTCAGCTCGCGCCTCATGAAGGCCGTCGCGTACCGGGTCTGAAGGGCGTTTGGCCGCGGATTTACGCGGCAGAATCCTCTCTTCAGGCCACCGAGGTCAGCTTCAGGCCGACGATGCCGGCGACGATCAGGGCGATGCAGGCCAGGCGGGGCCAGGCGGCCGATTCGCCGAACAGCACGATGCCCAGCAGCGCGGTGCCGACGGCGCCGATGCCGACCCAGACCGCGTAGCCCGTGCCGAGCGGGATCTGCTTCAGCGCCAGGGCCAGGTAGTAGAAGCTCACCGCCATGCCTAGCACGGTGACCACGCTGGGCCAGGGTTTGGTGAAGCCTTCGGAATATTTCAGGCCCACCGCCCAGACAATTTCCATCACGCCGGCGATTGCCAGGTAGAGCCAAGCCATGGTGCACCTCCTTGCTGGTTGAAAAAGAAAACGGCCCGGAGCCTGCGCTCCGGACCGTCGTCGGTCCTGCGTCCCCGGCGGGGCCGGGTGCGGGTCGTCCCGCGTGTCTCAGTCGATCAGGTTGCGGCCCCCGAACAGCTCCTCGATCTCGCGGCGCAGCTGCATCTCGATGCGCTGGCGGTCCTTGAACCCGAGGTTCTTGGCCTTTTCCTCGAACAGGTAGGTGTCGAGGTCGAAGTCCTTGAGGTGCATCTTCGTGTGGAAAAGGTTTTCCTGGTACACGTTGACGTCCATCATTTCGTACTTGTGCTTGATGGGCTTGGACAGGAAATCCTGGATCGAGTTGATCTTGTGGTCGATGTAGTGCTTCTTGCCCTTCACGTCGCGGGTGAAGCCGCGCACGCGGTAGTCCATCACCACGATGTCGGACTCGAAGCTCTCGATCAGGTAGTTCAGGGCCTTCAGCGGCGAGATGACGCCGCAGGTGGCGACGTCGATGTCGGCGCGGAAGGTGGCGATGCCGTTGTGCGGGTGGGTTTCCGGATAGGTGTGCACGGTGATGTGCGACTTGTCCAGGTGCGCCACCACGGCGTCGGAGATCAGCTCCTTGCCCGCGGCCTTCTTGTCGATCACCGGCTCTTCCGAAATCAGGATCGTCACCGAGGCGCCCTGCGGGTCGTAGTCCTGACGGGCCACGTTGAGGATGTTGGCGCCGATGATCTCGGCCACGCCGGTCAGTATCTGGGTCAGGCGGTCGGCGTTGTATTCCTCATCGATGTACTCGATGTAGCGCTGGCGCTGCTCTTCCGACACCGCGTAGCAGACGTCGTAGATGTTGAAGCTCAGGGCCTTGGTCAGGTTGTTGAAACCCTGGAGCCTCAGGCGAGGAAGCGGCTTGACCACGTTGGCGTTCCTGAGTGGCGGAGGGGGGTGGAGCGGGGGCGCATTATCGGCCAAACGGTCCCCGGGGGAAACCTCGCGCAAAACGCCCGGTGGCCGCGCCATTGCCCGGGAAGCGCGACCGGCCTAAGCTGAATGCCACTAACCGGGTCCCCACGGCCCCGGCAGGCGCAGATCCAGGAGCCCACCCCCGATGTCCATCCAGCCGCACAAGGCGGTCAACAGCCCGCTGGCGCCCGATGCGATCACGCTGGGCCGCTTTCTGGACCATTGCCACCGGCGCCGGTACCCCACCCGCACCGACGTGTTCCGTCCCGGATCGCCCGCCACGTCCCTGTATTACGTCATCAGCGGCTCGCTCAGCGTGGTCAGCGAGGAATCCGACGGCCGCGAACTGGTGCTGGGCTACATCAACGCCGGCGAGTTCATCGGCGAGATGGGCCTGTTCTTCGCGGCCGACACCCGCGCGGTGGTGGTGCGCACGCGCAGCGCCTGCGAACTGGCCGAGATCAACTACGAGCGGCTGCACCAGCTGTTCGCCGGTCCGCTGATGGCCGAGTGCCCGCGCATCCTCTACGCGATCGGCCTGCAGCTCTCCAAGCGCCTGCTCGACACCAACCGCAAGGCCAGCCGCCTGGCCTTCATGGACGTGAGCGGCCGCATCGTGCGCACGCTTACCGACCTGTGCCAGGAGCCCGATGCCCTGTCGCACCCGCAGGGCACCCAGATCCGGGTCTCGCGCCAGGAGCTGGCGCGCATCGTCGGCTGCTCGCGCGAGATGGCCGGCCGCGTGCTCAAGCAGCTGCAGGACCAGGGCGTGCTGCACGCGCGCGGCAAGACCATCGTGGTGTACGGCACCCGCTGAGCCATGGCGACCGTTTCCCCGCCCGGTCGCGAACAGCTGCTCATCCGCCCGGCCGAAGCCCAGGATGCGTCGGGCGTGGCCCGCCTGCTGGGCATCCTGGGCTATCCCTGCGACCGCGCCGATGCCGCCGAACGGCTGCGCGCGCTGGCCCACGAAGACGACCAGCAGCTGCTGGTGGCCGACCGCCACGGCGACCTGGTCGGCCTGCTGGCGCTGGACGTGCGCTACTACCTCCCGCTGGGCGCACGCACCTGCCGCATCACCGCGCTCGCGGTGGCCGACAGCGAGCAGCGCCGCGGCATCGGCCGGCTGCTGCTGCGCGAAGCCGAGCAGCGCGCCCGCCAGGCCGGCGCCGCACGCATCGAACTGACCTCGGCCACGCAGCGGCACGAGGCACACGCCTTCTACCGCGCCTGCGGCTACGAGGACAGCGCGCTGCGCTTCCAGAAGAGGCTGGGCGACGCCTGAGGCGTCGGACCGCTCAGGCCAGGACTTCGAAGGCGCCGCGCAGGCGCCGGTTCACCCGCGCCAGGCTGCGCGGATCGGGCGACACCAGCACCGGCCGCGCGGTTTCGCACAGCAGCGGCAGGTCGCGGCTGCTGTCGCTGTAGACGGCGGCATACGGCGGATGGATGCCCTGGCGCGCCAGGGCGGCCAGCTTGCGAGGGCCCACCGTGTGCTCCACGCCAATCCAGCCGCCGAAGGCCGGCTTCACCGAGGACCCCACCACGGGCACGTCAGGCTGGCCAAGCGCCCGCCAAAGATCGCGCGCCAGGCCCTGCTCGGCGCCGGTGACGATCACCACTTCGTCGCCCGCGTCCAGGTGCGCGCGCAGGCGCCGCACCGCGGGCACGATCAGCAGTTCGTCGCGGCGCGTGGCGCAGTCGCGCAGGAAATCCTCGCGCCATTCGGCCAGCGCTTCCTGAGTGCTGCCCACCGTGGCCAGCCAGGTGTAGAAGCTGGCGGGCAGCCACGCGCTGCGCCACCAGGCGAAGCCCGGCGCCAGGAAGGGAAAGCTCAGGCCGGCGGCCAGGCGTCGCAGCGGATGGCTGTCGAGGCGCCCGCGCAGCATCGCCGCGGCGCAATCGCCCCGCACCAGGGTGCCGTCGAAATCGAAGAGCACGGCGCCGCCGGTGGTCATGCGAACAGCCGGGCCAGCGCGGTGCCCGGATCGGGCGCGCGCATGAAGGCCTCGCCGACCAGGAAAGCGTGCACGCCGTGGGCACGCATCGTCGCCACGTCGGCCGGCGTGGCGATTCCGCTCTCGGTCACCAGCAGGCGATCGGGCGGCACGGCCCCGCGCAGGTCCAGCGTGGTCTGCAGGCTCACCTCGAACGTGCGCAGGCTGCGGTTGTTGATGCCCACCAGCGGCGCGCCGACCTGCAGCGCGCGCTCAAGCTCGTCGATGTCGTGCACTTCCACCAGCACGTCCATGCCCAGGGCCATCGCCAGGTTGGAGAGGCCGGCCAGGCGCGCATCGTCGAGCGCGGCGACGATCAGCAGGACGCAGTCGGCGCCCAGCGCGCGCGCCTCGTGCACCTGGTACTCGTCCACGGTGAAGTCCTTGCGCAGCACCGGCAGGCCGCAGGCCGCGCGGGCCTGGCCCAGGTAATCGTCGTGGCCCTGGAAAAAGTCCACGTCGGTGAGCACCGACAGGCAGGCGGCGCCGCCGCGCTCGTAGCTGGCGGCGATCTCGGCCGGACGGAAATCGGGGCGGATCACGCCCTTGCTGGGGCTGGCCTTCTTCACCTCGGCGATGACGGCCGCCTGGCCGGCGGCCACCCGCGCCTGCAGCGCGGCGGCGAAGCCGCGCGGCGGCGGCAGCTCGCGGCCGCGCGCGACCAGGCTGGCCAGCGGCACGCGCGCGCTGCGCTCGGCCACTTCTTCGGCCTTGCGGCGCAGGATGGTTTGCAGGATGTCGCTCATCGGTGTCCTTGGATTGCGCGTGCCGGCGGTGTGCCGCCGTGATCAGGGTCCGCCGTAGGCCCGTTCCACCCGGGCCACGCGCAGTTCGTAGTGTTCGTACCACTCGGTGCGTCCGCGCTCGCGGGCCAGGGTGTGCTCGGCATGGCGGCGCCAGGCCAGGATGGCAGCCTCGCTTTCCCAGTAGCTGACGGTGATGCCCAGGCCGTCGGCGCCACGCACGCTTTCCACGCCCAGGTAGCCCGGCTGCTGCGCGGCCAGTTCGACCATGCGGTCGGCGGTGGTGCCGTAGGCGCTGCCGTCGTCGGCGTTACGCTGGCTGGTGAAGATCACCGCGTAGTACGGCGGCCGCGGCGTGTGCGCGAAGCCTTCGCTGGCCATCGCGGTTCAGCCCGCGCCCAGGCGCCGGGTGGCGGCGACGAACTGGTCGAGCTTGGCGCGCGCGCCGCCCGATGCCATGGCCGCGCGGGCCTGGTCGATGCCGTCGGCGATCGACACCGCGCGCCCGGCGGCGTACAGGGCAGCGCCCGCGTTGAGGGCGACGATTTCGCGCGGCAGGCCGTCCTTGCCGTCGATGGCCTCGTTGAGCAGGGCCATGGATTCGGCCGGGTTCTCGACCCGCAGGTTGCGGCTGGCCGACATCGAGATGCCGAAGTCCTCGGGATGGATCTCGTATTCCACCACGTCGTCGCCGCGCAGCTCGCCCACCATGGTGGCGCCGCCCAGCGAGATCTCGTCCATGCCGTCGCGGCCCCAGACCACCAGCGCGCGCTTGGCGCCCAGGCGCTGCAGCACGCGCACCTGGATGCCCACCAGGTCGGGATGGAACACGCCCATCAGGATGTTCGGCGCCGCGGCCGGGTTGGTCAGCGGGCCCAGGATGTTGAAGATGGTGCGCACGCCCATCTCGCGCCGCACCGGCGCCACGTTCTTCATGGCCGGGTGGTGGATGGGCGCGTACATGAAGCCGATGCCGGTCTCGGCGATGCAGGCGGCCACCTGGGCCGGCTGCAGCTCGATCACCGCGCCGAGCGCCTCCAGCACGTCGGCGCTTCCGGACTTGGACGAAACGCTGCGGTTGCCGTGCTTGGCCACCTTGGCCCCGGCCGCCGCCACCACGAACATGCTGGCGGTGGAGATGTTGAAGGTGTGCGCGCCATCGCCGCCGGTGCCGACGATGTCCACGAAGTTCTCGGCATCGGGCACCACCACCTTGGCCGAGAACTCGCGCATGGCGCGCGCGGCGCCGGCGATCTCGCCCACGGTTTCCTTCTTCACGCGCAGGCCGGCCAGGATGGCCGCGGTCATCACCGGCGACACGCCGCCCGACATCACCTGCCGCATCAGCTCCACCATCTCGTCGTGGAAGATCTCGCGGTTGTCGATGACGCGCTGCAGCGCTTCCTGCGGTGTGATCGGCATGGCCTGGGTCCGTGGTGGGTGGGCGCTCAGGCCCGGTGCCCGGTGAGGAAATTGCGCAGCAGGTCGTGGCCATGCTGCGTCAGGATGGATTCGGGATGGAACTGCACGCCTTCCACCGCCAGCGTCCGGTGGCGCAGGCCCATGATCTCGTCCACCGAGCCATCCTCGTGCTCGGTCCAGGCAGTGATCTCGAGGCAGTCGGGCAGCGATTCCCGGCGCACCACCAGCGAGTGGTAGCGCGTGGCCTCGAACGGATCGGGCACGCCCCAGAACACGCCCTGGCCCTGGTGGCGGATCGGCGAGGTCTTGCCGTGCATGATGGTGCGGGCACGCACCACTTCACCGCCGAAGGCCTGGCCCAGGCTCTGGTGGCCCAGGCAGACGCCCAGGATGGGCACGGTGCCCGCGAGTTTTTCCAGCACTTCCAGCGACACTCCTGCCTCGTTGGGGGTGCAGGGGCCGGGCGAGATCACGATGTGGTCGGGCTTCAGGGCGGCAATCTGCGCCACGGTCAGCGCATCGTTGCGCACGACCTTCACGTCCTGGCCCAGCTCGCCGAAGTACTGCACGAGGTTGTAGGTGAAGCTGTCGTAGTTGTCGATCATCAACAGCATGCGGGGGCCTGTCTGGCAAATTGCACGACGCAGTGCCGCGAGGACCCCGCCACCGGGGCGGCTGGCGTCTTCGTCGGTCTGGCGTCGGGCCGGCGGCTGCCGGTGCACAAGGATAGCCGAGGTCTGCGCTGGAAGGGCGGACCCCCGCGTCCGTTCGTGCGCTCGCTTCACGTGAGGGTAGAAGTGTGACGGCTGCGACGGGGCCCGCGCGATGGCCATCCCCGTTCCGGGACGCCTAGACACCACGCTCGATCGGCACTACCGACGCTGTGCCTCCCTTTCGCTCCTGGAGAACCCCATGACCCGCAAGTTCCTGATCGCCACCGCCGTGGCGTGCACGCTGATGATGGCCGTGCCCCATGCCCTGGCCTCCAACACCGCCGAACAGGCCGAACGCGCCCGCCTGAGCCAGGCCCTGGTGAAGAAGTGGGGCAACTACGTCGCCGCCACCTACAAGATCCCGAGCCGCACCTGGGCCGCCGAGATGGCCCCGGCCTTCGCCGAGGCCACGCTGGAGGAACTCGGCGCCGCCGCGAAGGCCGAGGACTACGACAGCGTCAGCCGGCTGATCCTCGGCCAGGCTCCCACCGGTCGCGAAGCCAACGTCAGCAATCCCAAGGCCCTGGGTGACACCGCCACCGACCTGGTGTTCGTGCCCATTCCGCCTTGCCGCCTGTTCGACACCCGCCTGGCCGGTGGACAGATCGCGGCCAACACCGTCCGCGGCTTCGACGTCACCGCCGTGTCGGACTACTCGTTCCAGGGTGGTGCAGCCAACAACTGCGGCGGCGCTGGCGCGGCGGGCTCGTTCGCGGCCGCGGTGATCAACTTCACGGTGGTGACGCCGTCCGGTGCGGGCTACATCACCGCTTACCCGTTCCTGGGTACGCAGCCGCTGGCGGCCACGCTCAACTACACCGCCGGCAGCATCGTCGGCAACTCGGCGATCGTACAGCTCGACCAGGGCGCGTCGGCCAACGAGCTCAGCGTCTACTCGTTCGCCGCCACGCACCTGGTGGCCGACATCACCGGGTACTTCATAAACCCGGCCGTGACGCAGCTGCAATGCGTTGAGGTGACGGACTCAGCCACGATCAACGCCGGCGCCGTTGGCTCGGTCACCTCTCTTGCGTGCGCGGCCACCTATCGCCTGACGGGCGGCAGTTGCTCCGCCTCTACCTTCTCAGGCCGACTGGTCACCTCGCGGACCCTGGCCGACGAAAGACATTTCTGCGCTTATGCCAACGATGGCGCTTCCGCGCTTACTGCCACCGCCTACGGGCGCTGCTGCCGCGTGCCGGGTCGCTGAGTAGCCGGGCTTGACCGCCTGACGGAGAGGGGCCTTGGCCACGCCGTAGCCCCTTTCTCTTGGGCCCGCTAGGGCACCGCCACTTCCACCCGGTTACGACCGTTGCGTTTGGCGCGGTACAGGGCATCGTCGGCCGCGGCCAGCAGCCGCTCGGGCGTCTTGAGAATGTCGCCTGGCCGCGGCCACAGCACGGCCACGCCCACGCTGACGGTCACCGGCACCGCCGAACGGCCCACCATCACCGGGCTGTTGGCCTCCGCCGTGGCGCGCAGGCGCTCGCCCAGCTGGCTGGCCTCGGCCACCGAGGCCTCCAGCGCCAGCACCGCGAACTCCTCGCCGCCCACGCGCGCCAGCAGGTCGTTGCCGCGCACCTGCTCCTCCAGCAGCAGGGCCACGCGCCGCAGCACTGCATCGCCAGCCGGGTGCCCGTGCTGGTCGTTGATGGCCTTGAAGTGGTCGATGTCGAGCATCACCAGGGCGATGGGCTTGCCGGCTTCCGCCGCGCGGGTGGCCTCGCGTGCCAGCTGGTCGCCGAAATGGCGGCGGTTGGAAAGCCCGGTCAGGCCGTCGGTCATCGCCAGGACTTCCAGCTGGGCATTGGCCTCGCTGAGTTCGGCGGTGCGGTCGCGTACGCGCTGCTCCAGCTGCTGCGCCAGCGTGGTCAGTTCGCGCTCGTGCGCCGTGAGTTCGTCCACCAGGCCGCGCATGGCCGCGGTGAGCTGGCGCGCCTCGCGGTAACCGGTCTCGGGCGGGAAGCGCGCGTCCGGCTCACCCGCCTGCAGCCGTCGCGCGGTATTGGCCAGGGCCAGCAGCGGCGCGCCGATCCAGCGCGCCATCAGCGTAGCCGCCAGCAGGAAGACCAGGGTCAGCGCCAGCGCCGCCAGCCAGATCTGGCGCCGCAGCTCGACCACCGGCACGAAGGCCTCGGCCGCATCCTTGCGCACCAGCACCGTCCAGCCCAGGTTGTCGAAGGTGTTGCGCCCCTGGGTCGGCGCAAAGCCGGTGAGGTAGGCGCGACCGTCGGGCCAGGTCTCCAGCACGGCGGCATTTTCGCGCGACATGCCGCGGGCCGCACTGGGCACCCGCAGCGTCTCATCGCGCCAGCGCTTAGGTCCCAGAACCACCACGCCCTGTCGGTTGAGCACGAACACTTCCACATCCTCGCCGCGGCTAAGCGCTTCCTGCAGCGCCAGCCGCTGGTTTTCGGCCCACTGCCAGGAGAGATGCGCACCGACCACGCCGACCACCACGCCATGCGCATCGTGGATCGGCGCGGCCACGTCGATCAGGCGCAGCGGCTCGTCACCCTGCACGGGCAGCAGCTGGGCCAGCAGGATCGCCTTGCGGATGTCGCCCACGTAGGGATCGCGCAGGCCCCGCTTGACCCAGTCGCGGTCCGCCAAGTCCAGACCTTCGAGCATGCCGCGGCTGGCGACCTGCACGCGACCCTGCCCATCGGCGACGCCGATCCAGGCGTAGTCGGGGTAGCTGAGCTGCATCATGTCGAACAGGTCGCGGAGCAGCGCCTGGTTCTCCATCGGCCGTTCCACGCCCGGAATCAGGGTCATGGTGCGCACGTCGTTCAGGCGCTCGTACAGGCCTTCGTCCATGCGGTCGGCCAGGGCCTTGGCATTGCTGGCCAGGCGCAGGCCGATGTCGAGCTGCATCTTCTGGCTGGCGGCGCGCTCGACCAGCAGCGACAGGGCGCCAACCAGGCCGATCGCCAGCAGGCCATAGCTCAGGCCCAGCCACAGGCGCAGGCCGGCGCTGCGGGGGCGGAACCTGTCGAGCAGCGCGCGCAAGGCGGGGACCTAGAGCCCGCCTGCCGCCTGCGCCACGGCGCGGAACAGGGCGCGGCCCTTGTTCATGGTTTCCTCCCACTCCTTCTCCGGGTCCGAGTCGTGAACGATGCCGGCGCCGGCCTGCACGTGCAGGCGGCCGTCCTGGATCACCGCGGTGCGGATGGCGATGGCGGTGTCGGCATCACCCCACCAGTTCAGGTAGCCGACGGCGCCGGAATAGATGTTGCGCTTCACCGGCTCGAGTTCGCGGATCACCTCCAGCGCGCGGATCTTGGGCGCGCCGCTGACCGTGCCGGCCGGGAAGGTGGCCTTGATCACTTCGGCGAAGCCCACGTCGTCGCGCAGCTGGCCCTGCACCTCGCTGACGATGTGCATCACGTGCGAATAGCGTTCGATGATGAAACGGTCGGGCACGGTGACGCTGCCGGGCCGGGCGACGCGGCCGACATCGTTGCGGCCCAGGTCGATCAGCATCAGGTGTTCGGCGCGCTCCTTCGGGTCGGCCAGCAGCTCGGCTTCCAGCGCCTGGTCCTGTTCGGGCGTGGCGCCCCGCGGGCGGGTGCCGGCGATCGGGCGAACGGTGATTTCGCCGCCCTGCAGGCGCACCAGGATCTCGGGCGAGCTGCCCACCACCTGGGTGCCGCCCAGGTCCAGGAAATACATGTACGGCGAGGGATTGAGCGCGCGCAGTGCGCGGTAGACGTCCACCGGGCGGGCGCGGAAGGGCACGCTCATGCGCTGGCTTAGCACCACCTGGAAGATGTCGCCGGCGCGGATGTAGTCCTTGGATTTTTCCACCGCGGCCAGGAAACCCTCGCGCGTGAAGCCCGACACGAAGTCCTGTTCGCCCAGCAGCGCCGGGTCGAGCACGTCGGGGTAGCTGCGGCCGGAGTGGCGCAGGCGGTAGACCAGCTCGTCCAGGCGGCGCACGGCCCTGGCGTGGGCCTGCGGTTCGGACGGGTCGGCGTGCACGATCAGGTACAGGCGGCCCTTGAGGTTGTCGAAGACCGCCACTTCCTCGCTCAGCATCAGCAGGGCGTCGGGGGTGCCGAGCTGGTCGGGCTTGTCGCCGCCGGCCAGGCGCGGCTCGATCCAGCCGATGGTCTCGAAGCCGAAATAGCCGACCAGGCCGCCCGTGAAGGCGGGCAGGTCGGGCATGCGCGGGACGCGGAAGGCTTCGCGCAGGCGGTCAACCTCGGCCAGCGGGTCCTCGAGCTGGTGCGTGGCCGTGACCTGGCCGTAGTCGCGCACTTCCAGGGTGTGGTCGCGGAAGGTATAGGTGCGGCGCGCCGGCAGGCCGATGATGGAGTAGCGGCCCCAGGTCTCGCCGCCTTCGACCGATTCGAACAGGTAGGTGTGCGGCCCGTCGGCCAGCTTGAGGTACACCGACAGCGGCGTATCCAGGTCCGACAGCACTTCACGCACGACGGGAATGCGGTTGTGCCCCTGCCCCGCCAGCCGCTCGAACTCTTCGACAGAAATCACATCACCCGCCCCACGTGGCCAGCCCCGAGTATATCCGCCACGGAAAACATACCTGGTATGTTTTCAGGGGAGGGGGTGGAGGTGGAGGGTGAATTCGACGCCGTCGCCGGCGGGCAGGTTGCGGGCTTCGGCGTGGCCGTGGTGCAGTTCGGCCACCAGCTTGACCACGTACAGGCCGAAGCCGAGGTGGGTGGCGCCCTCGGCGCGCTGCGACTTCTCGCGCAGGCTCACCAGCGAATCGAACAGGCGCGCGCGCATCGCCTCGGGCACCGGGGGCCCCTGGTTGGCCACGGCCAAGCGTGCGCCCTCGCCTTCCGCGGCCAGCGTCAGCCGCACCCAGCCCTGCTCGGGGCAGAAGCCGCGGGCGTTGTCGACCAGCTTGTCCAGCGCCTGCACCACCAGCTCGGGCGCACCGCGCAGCACCAGCGGTCCTGGGGGCAGTTCGACCCGAAGCGCGCGTGGCGCCAGCAGGCTGCGGTACCCCTCGGCGCAGTCGGCCACCAGTGCACGCAGGTCGCAGGACTCCGGCTCGGCGGCCTGGATGGCGTGTTCGATCCGCGTCACCTCACTCATCGTGCGCACCAGGTTGCCCATGCGCTCGACGCCGTCGCGGGCCCGGCCGATGTAGGTCCGGGCCTCGTCGGGCAGCGCCGACGAATCAAGGTTGTCCAGCGAGGTGCGCACGATCGCCAGCGGCGTGTTGAGTTCGTGCGAGAGCTTGCCCGACAGCGAGCGCAGGTAGTCGGTGTAGGCCGCCACCTGGTCCAGCAGGCTGGCGAAACTGCGCGAGAGGTCACCCACTTCATCGCGTGCCCGCGTGACGGGGAACGGCGTGACCCGCCCTTCGCGATCCAGCGCACGCTCGGCCGCGTCGCGCAGGCGGCGGATGCGCGCGCCCAGCCGCGAGGCGAACAGGAACATCACGCCACCCGAGGCCAGGAACGCCACCAGGCTCACGCCCAGCAGCCCTGAGAATGCGCGGTCGGTGAGCAGCAGCACCTCCGAGTTCGATCGCTCCAGCGACAGCGCCGCGCGCACCTGGCCCTCGACCTTCACCGGCACGGCCGCGGTCAGCAGCAGCCGCGCGCCGGACGGATCCCGTCGCCAGCTGACCTGCGGCGTGCCTGCGATCGCCGATGCCACTTCCGGCCGGTCCACGCGGCGGGCGTCCGGGGCTTCGGTGGCGGCCGGCAGCGAATCCCGGAACAGCAGCGCACGATAGATACCGCGCCGCCACGGCAGCAGGTCGCCTTCGGTCGGATCCGAACGCACGTGCCCGGCGCGCGCGATCACCCAGGCCTCGCGGTCCACCAGCAGCGCGCGCATGCCGGGCGGGGCCAGCGCCAGCAGGGCGGGCTCCAGTGCACCCGCATACCCGTGCAGAGGCCAGCTCTCCAGCGCGTCCGGCACGGTGCCCAGGCTGCCGGCCAGGCGACGCACGCCGTTGGCGTCGAGATCGCGGGCTTCCAGTCCCAGCGAACGCACCACGAAATCCTGCGGCAGCGCCAGCTCCGCGGTGTAACCGCCGGCATGCTCGCGCCAGAAACCTTCCACGCGGATCGGCGGCGGCAGCCCGTCCTCGCCGGCCACGCGCAGTTCACCCGATTCGCTGTTGGCCAGCCGCAGCAGGAGTTCTCCCGACGGCCCGGCCAGCCGCAGGCGCAGGCGGTCGAACTCGAGGTCGGCCGGCCAGTGCGCGTCCCCGCGCTGCGCGCTGGTGTCGGCCACGTCCACCAGCAGGTGCAGCCGATCACTGGCCCGACCCAGCGCGACCTGCAGCCAGGGCGTGTCACCGCCGAACCCGTAGCGCGACACGCCCAGCCCCGGCCAGTCGCCCGCTTCCCCGTCCAGCCGCGGCGCGAAGTCGAGCTGGTGGACGTACCAGCCCGGCCCCGCCGCCGGCAGGTTGCCGGGCCGAACCGCGATGCCGCGCGCCAGCGCCTCGGCCGAGGCCAGCAGCGCCTGTTCCTGCCCCTGGCGCAGCAGCACTTCCAGCTGCTGCACGAATTTCCAGCCGGCCCAGGGCAAGGCCAGGATGGACAGCGAGAGCAGCAGCAGCTTGCCGCGCAGGGTCATGGCAGCGGGCGCGGCTCAGGCACGCCAGCGGTAGCCGGCACCGTGCACGGTGTCCACTTCGTCGAAGGCCGGGTCCAGGGCCTGGAACTTGCGGCGGATGCGCTTGATGTGGGACGTGATCGTTGCGTCGTCCACCACCACCTGCGCCTCGCGCATCAGCTGCTCGCGCGTCTTGACGTGGCCGGGATAGCGCACCAGCGCGTGCACCATCCAGAACTCGGTGACGGTCAGCGCCACCTCGGCGCCGTTCCAGCTCACGCGCATGCGCTCGAGTTCCAGCGTCAGTCCTCGCAGGCGGAAGACCGAATCGCGCGCCTGCGGCGCCGCCAGCGAATCCAGCCGCCGGAACAGGGCATGGATGCGCGCCGTGAGCTGCGGCAGGCTCGTGTCCTTGCTCAGGTAGTCGTCGGCGCCCAGCCGCAGCCCGGAAATCACGTCGAAGTCGGAATCGCGCGCGGTCAGGAACAGGATGGGCAGCGTGGCCGAGCGTGCGCGCAGTTCGCGGCACAGGTCGAAGCCGCCTTCGGGCTCGTCGCCCAGGCCCACGTCGATGATCACCAGGTCCGGCAGCTTCAGCGCGAACGCGGCCTGCGCCTCGGCCCGGCTGGCGTGCGGCTGCACGCCGTAGCCGTGGCGACGCAGCGCCTCGGCGTAGTTGGCGCGGATGGCGGGTTCGTCCTCGACGATGGCGACGGTGCGTGACATGGCGGCCAGCCTAGGGCAGCGCCCGGCCCCGGGGCAATGCATTGCCCGCAAATCGCCACAACTCGTCAGCGCCTGCGCCGAAACCGGCCCGGCCGCGGGCAGGCGCCGGCCTTGCAATGGCTCCACACCCAGGAGCCCCGCCATGCACGTCCGAGAAACCCGCAAGCCCCGCCTCTACCGCATCCGCCGCGCGCCGCCGCGCCCGGTGGTGTGGTTCTGCCTGATGTTGAGCCTGGCCGTGGCGCTGGTGTTCGCCAGCCTGCCCGCGCTGGCCACCGAAGACAGCGACCCCGAACCCGAAGGATTGATGCTGCGCGAAGGCGACCGCTGGGTCGCCACCCTGGCCATGGACACCACCGTGGACATGCAGGTGCGCGGCCTGCTGGCCGAGGTGAGCGTGCGCCAGACCTACCGCAACGACGCCAGCGAGTGGCGCGAGGGCCGCTACCTGCTGCCGCTGCCGGAGAACGCCGCGGTCGGCGCGCTCACCCTGCGCATCGGCGACCGCCTGATCGAGGGCGAGATCCGCGAGAAGGAAGAGGCCAAGGCGGTTTACGCGGCGGCCGCCGCCAACGGCCAGCGCGCCAGCCTGGTCGAGCAGAACCGACCGAACCTGTTCCAGACCGCGGTCGCCAACATCGGCCCGGGCGAGGAGGTGGAAATCGAAGTGCGCTACTGGCAGCCGGTGCGCTACCAGGACGGCGAATTTTCGCTCGGCCTGCCGCTGACGCTGACCCCGCGCTACACCCCGGCGCGCGAAACCTCCTTCGCCCAGGGCCAGGCGCGCGGCCGCTTCGTGATGCACCCGGTGGCCAACGAGGCCGAGGCCCTGCCGTCGGTGGACGGCAGCCACGACGCCGGTTCGGCGCTGCCGCCGTCGGTGGTGCTGACCGCGGAGATCGAACCGGGCCTGCCGCTGCAGAGCCTGACCAGCCCCTCGCATGCCATCACCGTGTCGGCCGAAGGCAGCACCTACCGCGTCACGCTGTCCAACCTGGTGGAAGCCACCGACCGCGACTTCGTGCTGCGCTGGGCGCCGGTGCCGAGCAAGGCGCCGCGCAGCGCGGTGTTCACCGACCGCATCGGCGGCGAGGATTTTGCGCTGGTGATGCTGGTGCCGCCCACCCTGCCCTCGGCGCCGCTGCCGCGCGAACTGATCCTGGTGATCGACAACTCCGGTTCGATGATGGGCGCGTCGATGGAACAGGCGATCGAGGCCGCCGACCGCGCGCTGTCGCGGCTCAAGCCCGGCGACCGCTTCAACGTGGTGCGCTTCGACGACACCTTCGACCTGCTGTTCCCTGCGCCGGTGCCGGCACAGCCCGGCAACGTGGCGCGCGCCCGCGCCTACGTGCGCTCGCTGCAGGCCGACGGCGGCACCGAGATGCTGCCGGCGCTGCAGGCCGCGTTCGCCGGCCAGGCGCCGGCCGGCTACCTGCGCCAGGTGGTGCTGGCCACCGATGCGGCGGTGGGCAACGAAGCCGAACTGCTGGAGGTGATCGAACATCAGCGCGGCGAGGCGCGGCTGTTCCCGGTCGGCATCGGCAGCGCGCCGAACGGCCACTTCCTGCGCAAGGCGGCCGAGACCGGCCGCGGCACCCAGACCCTGATCCGCGACGTGAATGAAGTGACCGAACGCATGGATGCGCTGCTGGCCAAGCTCGACAAGCCCGCGATGCGCGACATCCAGCTCGACTGGCCGGGCGTGGCCGAGATGTACCCCGAGCGCGTGCCCGACCTGTACGAGGGCGAAGCGCTGCAGGTGGTGGCCCGGCTGGATCGCCTGCAGGACGCCGTGACCGTGCGCGGCCTGCGCCCGCAGCCCTGGGTGCGCCGCATCCCGCTGACCACGGCGTCGGCCACGCCCTCGCCTGGCGTTGGCCGGCTCTGGGGCCGTGCCCGCATCGATTCGCTGGAAGACCAGATGCGCCGTGGCGGCAGCGCCGAAAGCCTGCGCCCGATGATCGTGGACGTGGCGCTGCGCCATGGCCTGGTCAGCACCTACACCAGCCTGGTGGCGGTGGATCGCACGCCGGTGCGGCCGAAGGATCAATCGCTCGGCAGTACGCGCATGATGAACAGCGCGCCGGACGCCTCGCTCGAATTCGCACAGGGCAGCGTCGGCTGGTTCCGCGAGCTGCTGCTGGCCCTGGTGCTGGCGCTGTCGGCGCTGTTCCTGCTGCGGGCGAGGAGCTGAGCCATGCTCGCGCGCCTGCTCGCCTTCCTGCTCTGCACCACCCTGCTCTGTCTCCTGCGCGATCCCGCGCAGGCCTGATCCCTGTCCCCGGCCCGAGGAAGCCCCCATGGTCCTGATCGTCGAACGCCGCGATACGCCGACCCCGCCCAGCGCGACCGATCCCGGCCCGCGCTCCACCGAACGCGCGCTGCGGCACATGCACTGGTACTACCTGCCCACCGACGCCAGCCCGCTGATGCAGCGGCGGCCGGTGCCCCTGGCTTCACCCCCGACGGCGCAGGAGGCGCCGTGAATTCCAGCACGCCGCGCACCGGATCAGGGACGCACTCTCGGGGCAGGGAAGCCCCACCCTCGGCGCCCTCCCCTGGCGACGACGGCCCCCGATCCGCGCGCGGCGGGGGCAAGGAGGCCCCACCTTCCACCACGCGCCGCTGGCTGGGCCGCGGCCTGCTGCTGGCGGCGATGGCGATGGCGGTGCATGCGGCCTGGCTGCCGGCCAAGGCCCAGGTCGCGCAGCACCTGCTCAAGGGTTCGTGGTCGCAGCGACTGGCCGATGGCGGCACGCACCGGCCCTGGCCCTGGGCCGACACGCACGCCGTGGCACGCCTGCGTCAGTCGCGCCTGGGCATCGACCAGATCGTGCTGGCCGGCGACAGCGGCCGTCCCCTGGCCTTCGGGCCGGGCTGGGCCGAAGCCAGCGCGGCGCCCGGCAGCGCCGTGGGGACCACGATCATCAGCGGTCATCGGGACACGCACTTCGCCTGGCTGGAGAAGCTGCGCCCGGGCGACACGGTGACGCTGGAAACGCCCCAGGGTCCGCGCGACTTCACCGTGGCGGCGATGCAGGTGGTGGATTCGCGCCTGCATCGCATCGCCACCGGCGTCGACGACGGCCGTCTGGTGCTGGTGACGTGTTGGCCCTTCGATGCGACGGCGCCTCGGGGGCCGATGCGCTATGTGGTGACGCTGGGGGGCGGGGATGAGGAGCGGTTGGCCACGGATGAACGCGGATAACGCGGATAAACGCGGAGGGATGCCCGGGCATTGAGTCGGGCTCCGCGCATTGGGGAAGGTTTCTGACAACGCGGGTGGTTCACATGGTCCGCAAGTTCATCAAGGTGGCCTTGGTCGGGGTGTGGGTGGTCCTGCCCGCCTATCTCTTCGTTGTTTTTCTCTGGGCCAATGCCGTGGTCGATGAGCTGCTGGGGCAAACGCGCGCCCATCGCCAGGCGGTCGCGCTGCAGCCACGGCATATCGAGGCCCTGGTGAGGATCGAGGATCCGGCGTTCTACGCGCACCACGGATTGAACATTTCCAAGGGGCAAGGCGTGACCACGATCACCTCGGTCCTGGCACGGGACCTCTTTCTCGGGCAGCACGATGTGGATGGCGTCGGGGGAGCGATGCAGTCGTTCTACCGCGGGGTATTCAACTGCTGCAGGAAGCTGGACCTCGGCCGTGACGTCATGGCCCTGGTGCTGGACGCGCACACCACGAAACAGCAGCAGCTGGACATGTATCTCAACCGCACCTACCTGGGATCACTTCACGGTCGCGGCGTCATCGGATTCGAGGCCGCCGCAAAGGCCTACCACGGCAAGCCGCTTTCCCGGCTCACCGACCGCGAGTTCTACAGCCTCCTGGCGATGGCCCTGGCCCCCAACCACTACCACCCCGTACGCAACCCCGAAATCCACGCGGACCGCGCACGGCGCATCGAGGCGGTCGCCACCGGCAAGTGTGACCCCACCGGCTGGCTCGACCTGACCTACGACGACTGCATCCCCGCGCGCGACGGGCCCTTGGCGGCCCCGCAATCAATTTTTGACGCGGATGAACGCGGATGAACGCGGATGAAGCGGTTGAAACGGATGAAGCGGATAACGCGGATAACGCGGACAGATCAAACCAAATCCGCGTCATCCGCGTCCTTCCGCGTCAAAAAATCCGCTCTTATCCGCGCAAATCCGCGGCCAAAAAACCTAACCCGGATCCGCCAGCACAACCACCCCATCCTCGTCGGCACACAACCAGTCACCCGGAAGCACGACCACGCCACCCAGATGCAGGGCCACGTCGCGCAGCCCCTGGTCGCGTTTTTCGGTCTTGCGCGGGCAGGTGCCCAGCGCCTTGACGCCCAGGTCGAGCCGCGCAATGGCCTCGGTGTCGCGGATCACCCCGTGCACCACCACGCCGGCCCAGCCATTGCGCACGGCCAGGGCGGCCAGGTTGTCGCCCAGCAGGGAACGGCGGGTCGAACCGCCGCCGTCCACCACCAGCACGCGGCCGTTGCCGGCTTCGGCCACCGCCTCGCGCACGCGCGAGTTGTCCTCGAAGGTGCTGATGGTGCTGATGCGTCCGGAAAACGCGATGCGGCCGCCGTAGTCGCGGAGCGGCAGGTCGGGAACGCGTGCATCGTCGCGGCTGTCGCAGAGGTCGGCGGTCTTGGCGGTCATGGTCGGCGTGCTCCCGGCGTCAGGCGCGCGCGGCGGCGACTTCGGCGCGCATCTTCGCAATCACGGCCGCGTAGTCGGGTGCGTTGAAGATCGCCGAGCCGGCCACGAAGGTGTCGGCACCGGCGGCGGCGATCTCGCGGATGTTGTCGGCCTTCACGCCGCCGTCGATTTCCAGGCGGATGTCCTTGCCCAGCGCGTCGATGCGGTCGCGCACGCGCTTGAGCTTGTCGAGCGCCGAGGGAATGAAGGCCTGGCCGCCGAAGCCCGGATTGACCGACATCAGCAGCACCAGGTCGAGTTCCGGCAATACATAGTCCAGCACTTCCAGCGGCGTGCCCGGATTGAGCACCAGGCCGGCCTGGCAGCCCTGGGCCTTGATCAGCTGCACGGTGCGGTGCACGTGCTCGCTGGCCTCGGGATGGAAACTGATCAGGCTGGCGCCGGCCTTCGCGAAGTCGGGCACGATGCGGTCCACCGGCTTCACCATCAGGTGCACGTCGATCGGCGCGGTGACGCCGTGCTTGCGCAGCGCCTCGCACACCAGCGGGCCGATGGTGAGGTTGGGCACGTAGTGGTTGTCCATCACGTCGAAGTGCACCCAGTCGGCGCCGGCCGCGAGCACGTTGTCGACCTCTTCGCCCAGGCGGGCAAAATTCGCCGAAAGGATGGAGGGCGCGATCAGGCACGTGGACATGACGGTTTCCGTAGTCGGGCGGCGTGGCCGCAGCGTGAAGATTCTACCCTCCCCCGACCGCAGCTGAACCGTTGACCCCGGTTTCACGCTCCCTGCATCTGGCCGGCGCCCGGGCTCCGTAGGGTGGGGTGGCGGGCCCCACGCCCGCACCAATTCCCCCGCTGCAAGGAGCCCCACCATGAATCAACGCCTCGCCCTTTCCCTCGCCGTCGCCCTGGCCGCCTCGGCCGGCCCTGCCCTGGCGCAGTCCGACTGGACCGGCTTCTACATCGGCGGCCACGCCGGTGGCGCCGAGCAGGATGACGACCGCAACGAGGACGTGCGTTTCGACACCGACCTCGACGGCAGCTTCGGCGACACCGTGAACACCGCCGCCCCGGCCAATGCCTTCTCGCCCGGCTTCTGCGGCGGCGCCGCCAACGGCCCGACCCCGGCCAACGGCTGCCGCAGCAACTCCGACGACAAGGCCGATGACTACGGCGTGCGCCTGGGCTACGACTGGCAGAGCGGCAATTTCGTCTACGGCGTGCTGGGTGAATACGCCAGCGGCGGCGTGACCGACAGCGTCACCGCCTACAGCACCACGCCGGCCTTCTACACCCTGACCCGAGAGCTGGAGTCCACCTGGGCCCTGCGCGGCCGCGCCGGCTTCACCTTCGGTGACGGCGACAACCTGATCTACGGCACCGCCGGCTACGCCTGGGCCGATGTGAAGAACGACTTCGCCACCAGCAATGGCGTCAACACCTTCACCACCAACGGCGACAGCAACGCCAAGGGCGCCCAGTACGGCCTGGGTTATGAGCGCCGCATGGGCGACAACTTCACCGTCGGCCTGGAGTACCTGATGTCCGACCTGAAGGACGACGAATATCGCGTCCGCGCCCAGGGTCCGGCCCCGGCCACCAACCCGTTCATCCGGGTCAACCCCAACGGCACCGATTTCCGTCGCGGCAACGAGGACATCGAGACCTCGAGCCTGCGCCTGACGCTGAACTACCGCTTCTGAGTGGCGGGGGTGGGGGCCGCGCTCCGCGAGGGGTGCGGCCCCCTTTTCATGGCGCGGCGGATTATTGGCCGCGCAGCTTTCGGATGTGGTCGTAGGCGGCGTTGATCTCGCGCGCCTTGTCTTCCGCCTGCAGCCGCAGCTCGTCGGCCGCACCCGCCAGGCGGTCGGGATGGTACTGGGCGATCAGCCGGCGGTAGGCACGGTCGATCTCGCCCTCGCTGGCGTCGTCGCGCAGGCCCAGCACCGCGTAGGGATCGTATTTTTTCGGGCGCAGCCAGTCGGCGTCGAAGGCATGGCCCACCAGCAGGCCGATCACGGCCCCGCCCGGGTGGCGCAGCAGCAGCCAGCCGGCGACGAAGCCGAGCAGTTTTCCGTACCACCTCATGGCGACGTCCCCTGGGCGAAACCCGGCTGGGCCGCGTACCAGGCGGCGAAGGCCTGGATGTCGCGCGGCTGCAGGGTATTGGCGATGCTGGTCATGGGCACGTGCTGGCGCTTGCCGCTGCGGTAGTCGGCCAGTGCGCGCTCCAGGTAGACGCGGTCCTGGCCGCCCAGGTGCGGCGTGCCGGGCGTTCGGCTGCGGCCGTCCACGCCATGGCAGGACACGCACAGGCCCAGCTTGGCTGGCTTGGGCGGCGTGGCGGCGAACACCGGCACCGAGGCCAGCAGCAGCAGGGACGGCAGGACGTGGGTGCGCAGGGCGTGGCTCATGCCCTGATTCTAGCAGCCGGCCCCGCGCCGCCGGCAGGGCGCGGGTGCGGTGCGCGCGGCACGGGCTTTACAATGGTGGCCCCGCGTCCGCGAGCCCGACCGTGTCCACCACCCTGCACACCTCCGACCTGCCCGGCCTGACCCTGCTGCACCGGGGCAAGGTCCGCGATGTGTACGAACTGCCCGACGCGCGCCTGCTGATGGTGGCCACCGACCGGCTGTCGGCCTTCGACGTGGTGCTGCCCGACCCGATCCCGGGCAAGGGCGAGATGCTGTGCCAGATCAGCAATTTCTGGTTCGACAAGACCGCGCACCTGATGCCCAACCACCTCACGCACGAGGACGTCGCCACGGTGCTGCCGGCCGGCGTGGATCCGGCGCTGTACGCGCGCCGCGCCGTGGTGACCAAGCGGCTGCGGCCGGTGCCCGTGGAGGCGATCGCGCGCGGCTACCTGATCGGCAGCGGCTGGAAGGACTACCAGCGCAGCGGCGCGGTCTGTGGCATCCGCCTGCCGTCCGGGCTGCAGCAGGCGCAGCAGCTGCCCGAACCCATCTTCACGCCGTCCACCAAGGCCGCGGTCGGCGACCACGACGAAAACGTCAGCTACGAAGCCGTCGAGGCGAAGATCGGCCCGGCACTGGCGGCGCAGGTGCGCGACGCGACGCTGGCCATCTACCGCTACGCCGCCGCGTACGCGCTGGGCCGCGGCATCATCATCGCCGACACCAAGCTCGAGTTCGGCCTGGACGACCACGGCGTGCTGCACGTGATGGACGAGATGCTGACGCCGGACTCCTCGCGCTTCTGGCCGGCCGACCAGTACCGGGTGGGCATCAGTCCGCCCAGCTACGACAAGCAGTTCGTGCGCGACTATCTCGAGACCCTGGACTGGAACAAGACCGCGCCCGGACCCCGGGTACCGGCCGAGGTGATCGAAGGCACGCGGCGCAAGTACGCCGAAGCCCTGGACCGCCTGGCGGACCTGCGGCTGGACTGATGCCGCCGGCCCGGGCCGGGGCTATCATGCCGGCGTACCCCCGAGCTTACGGAGACCGGCCATGTCCACTTCGCCCGAGCTGTTGAACCTTCCGGATCCCCGCCGTCCGATCGACCGCTGGCTCTTCAGCTACTCGGGCGACCACGTCAATCCGACCAACCAGTTCATCCACCTGCTGTGCGTGCCGGCCATCGTCTGGTCGGTGACCGCGGCGCTGTGGGTGATCCCCGTGCCCGCGGCGTTCGCAAGGCCGGGCGCCTGGATGGCGGTGGGCATGCTGCTGGCCTGGGCCTGGTACTGGCGGCTGTCGCGGCCGCTGGCGCTGGGCATGCTGGTGGCCTTCGCCGGCATGGGCGCGCTCAACTATTGGCTGTCGGGCCTGCTGGGCATGACCGGGCTGCTCTGGCTGGCGGTCGGTGTGTTCGTGGTGGCCTGGATCGGTCAGTTCATCGGCCACAAGATCGAGGGCCGCAAGCCCAGCTTCTTCACCGACATGAGTTATCTGCTGGTCGGGCCGCTGTGGACGCTCGACAAGCTGTACCGGAAGCTTGGGTGGGCACACTGATTGTTTGATCTGGCGCCGGCGCCATAAACGAAAAAACGCGGGCGCCCGAAGGCGCCCGCGTCGAAGCAGACCTTCAGCCGCCCATCATGCTGGCGGCGCCGAGCCCGAGCATGGCCATCAGGATGCCCAGGCCGATGCTGGCGACGATCGCGATCACCACCATCACCACCAGGTACAGCAGCGCCACCAGGCAGGAACGGCCGTAGCCGATCGCGCGCCCGTCGGGATGCTTGATGATCAGGTTGATGAAGAAGGCCGACACGAACAGGCTGGCCACCAGGCTGATCGCGCTGGCGCCGAGCGAGGCCATCATCGCGCCCGCGCCCGCCATCGTCGGATCCGCGCTCGCGGCCTGGCTTGCGGCGGTGGCGCCGACGCCCATCACCATGGCCACGATGATGTTGATCACGAAGCCCACCACGCCGGCCAGGAACACCACCAGTACCGATTTACCATAACCCGGCGAAAAACTCTCGATCAGCCGCACGCTGAACTTCAGCACCAGGCCACCGATCAGCAGGCCCAGCACGAAGGCCACCAGGGCCACCACCAGGATCATGCCCCCCAAGGCTGCCATCCCTTCCATTGTCTTCTCCCCGATTGAATTGAATGCGCGATGCGCCCCCGGACTCTGAACGAGGGCGGCGGCGCGGGCAAGCCCGGCAGGTGGCGTGCTGGCGGATAATGGCGGCCTCACCCGACGGCGCCCGCCATGCCCCTGCGCGATCTCCTGCTGGCCCTGCTGGTCTGCCTGGCCTGGGCCGGCAATTTCCTGACCTCGGCGATGGCCCTGCGCGAGATGCCGCCGCTGCTGTTCACGTCCGGGCGGCTGGCGCTGCTGGCCCTGCTGCTGTTCGCGTTCCTGCGGCGTCCCGCGCCGGGCCAGTGGCCGCGGCTGCTGGCGATTGCCCTGTGCACCGGCGTGCTGCACTTCGGCCTCAGCTTCTGGGCGCTGAAGCTGGCCGGCGACCTGTCCTCGCCGGCGATCGTGATGCAGAGCTACATCCCGATGTCGGTGCTGCTGGCCTGGGCGGTGCTGGGCGAGCGCTTCGCCTGGCGCACGGGCGCGGCGATCGCACTCAGCTTCGGCGGCGTGCTGGTGCTCGGCTTCGACCCGCTGGTGCTCGACAACCCGGCCTCGCTGGCCCTGATGCTGGTGTCGGCCTTTTTCCTGGCGGTGGGCACGGTGCTGATGCGCGGCCTGTCGGGCGTGGACCGCTACGGCATGCAGGCCTGGACGGCCGTGGTCGGCGTGCTGCCCCTGCTGGCGCTGAGCCTTTGGCTGGAACCGGGCGGCCTGGCGCAGGTGCCCGCGCTCAGCGCCACGGCCTGGTTCGGCATCGCCTACGCCGCCATCGTCGCTTCGCTGCTCGGGCACGGCATCTACTTCAGCCTGGTGCAGCGCCACGCGGTGGCCAAGGTCATGCCCTGGCTGCTGCTGACGCCGGTGTTCGCCATCGGCCTGGGCATCGCCTTCTGGGGCGACCGCCCGGGCCCCAAGCTTCTGGTCGGCGGCGCCATGACCCTGGCCGGCATCCTGCTGATCGCCCTGCGCAGCCAGGCCCGCGCTCGCGCTGTTCCGGTGGCTGAGGAGTTGTGATTTTTTTGCCGCGGATTTACGCGGATGGGCGCGGATAAAAGCGGATTTTTTGACGCGGACAAGAGCGGATTTTTGACGCGGATCAACGCGGAGAGACGCGGATCCAGAAGCGGGATGTGAGTGGGCGCACAGTGCCGCAGGCTCTTGCGCGCGCGGCCGGCCCCGCACGCGCCGATCGACCCCTGCCACCAATCAAAACCGCTCTATCCGCGTCCTTCCGCGTTAATCCGCGTCAAAAATCCGCTCTTATCCACGCCCATCCGCGCCCATCCGCGTAAATCCGCGGCCAAAAAAAGAAACGGGCCGAAGCCCGTTTCCCTGGAACAAGTAGCAAGGAGCAATCAGAGGCGCGGCACCCAGTCGTCCTTCTCGCGCGGGCGGAGCAGCCAGCGGCAGAGGGCGGGCAGGAAGACGATGGCGGCGATCATGTTCACCACGAACATGAAGGTCAGCATGATGCCCATGTCGGCCTGGAACTTGAGGTCGGAGAAGATCCACATGGCCACGCCCACCGCCAGCGTCAGCGCGGTGTAGAAGATGGCGATGCCGGTGGTCTTGAGCGCCACGAAGTAGCTTTCCGACAGGGTTCGGCCCTGCAGCATCGACTCGCGCATGCGCGCGAAGATGTAGATGCCGTAGTCCACGCCGATGCCCACGCCCAGGGCCACCACGCACAGCGTGTTGACCTTCATGCCGATGTCGAGCTGCACCATCAGCGAGTGGCCCAGTTCGGTCACCAGCACCAGGGGCAGCAGCACGCACAGCGCGGCCAGCGGGTTGCGGAAGCTGATCCAGCACATCACGAAAACGGCGGCGTAGAGCAGGTAGAGCATCATGTGCTCCTTCTCGCGCACCACCTCGTTGGTGGCCGCGGCCACGCCGATGTTGCCCGTGCCCAGGCGCAGGTTGACCTGGTCGCTGGTGAACTCGGGGTTCTCGGCGGCCTCGGCGGCCAGCTTCACCTGCAGGTTGCCAGGCACGTAGGCGTCGTTCTTCTCGCGGAAGTCCTTCACCGCCGCGACCACGCGGTCAATGGTGGTGGCCTGGTGGTCGGTGGTGAAGATGGTGATCGGCATTGCGCTGCAGTCGGCGTTGAGCAGGCCCGAGTCGGTCTCGAAGCTCTGCGTGGCCTGGCGCAGCGTGTCCGGATCGCGCGGCAGCACGCGCCAGCGCACCGAGCCGTCGTTCCAGCCGGCGTTGACGATCTTGGCCATCGCCGGCAGCGTGATCACCTGCTCGACGCCCTCGACGTTCTCCATGTGCCAGGCGAAGCGGTCGATGGTCTCCATCGCCGTGTAGCTGGTGGTGCAGGCCGACGGGCCGGCCTCGGCGATCACGTTGAGCATGTCCACGCCCAGCGAGAAGCGGTCGGCGATCAGCAGCGCGTCCTGGTTGTAGCGGGCATCCGGGCGCAGTTCGGCCACGCCCTTCTGGGCGTCGCCGATCATCACCTTGTTGCCGTGCTGCCAGGCGAAGAACCAGACCACGGCGCCGATCAGGATGACCACCGCGGCGGCGCCGGGGCGGGACAGCTTGGACAGCGCGGCCCAGACCTTGTCGAAACGGGTCAGCTGGCGCAGGCGGAACTCGCGCTTGCGCTCGAGGTTGCGAAGGCGCGTGTAGCTCAGCAGCACCGGCAGCAGCACCAGGTCGGTGAGGATGGTCAGCGCCACGCCGACGGTGGCCGTGATGGCCAGCTCGCGCACCATGTCGATGGGGATGACCATGATGGCGCCGAAGCCGATGCAGCCGGCCAGCAGGGCCACGGTGCCCGGGATCAGCAGCATGCGGAAGGACAGGCGGGCGGCCTCTAGCGGCTCGACGGCGTCCTTGGAACGCGCGCGCAGCTCCTCGACCGTGCCTTCCTCGAGCCCGCCGAAGAAGATCTCGCCGCGGAAGCGGTTGATCATCTGTTCGCCGTGGCTGACGGCGATGGCGAAGATCAGGAAGGGCGTGAGCATGTTCATCGGGTCGATGCCGAAGCCCATCAGCTTCAGCGCGCCCAGCATCCACACCACGGACACCAGGGCCGCGACCACCGTCAGGCTGGCCAGCTTCACCGAGGTCGAGTACAGGAACAGCAGCAGCCAGGTGAAGGCGATGGTGAGCGCGAAGAACTTGATGACCGAACGCGCGCCGTCGCTGATGTCGCCGACCACCTTGGCGAAACCGATGATGTGGACGGTGTGGTTCTCGTCCTCGTACTTCTGGCGGATGGCCTCGAACTGGTTCGCGACCTCCTGGTAGTCGACCTTGTTGACCTCGCTCTCGGGAATGAGGTCGGCCCAGATCATGGCGCCCGACCAGTCCTTGGCCACCAGCCGGCCGACGATGTTGGCCTTGACGATGTTGCCGCGGATGTCGGCGAAGTCCTGCGGGGTGGAAGTGAAACCCTCCACGTTCGGCGTGAAGGTCTGCGGGATCACGTTGCCGCCCGACAGGCCGTCTTCCACCACCTCGATGAAGCGCACGTTGGGCGTGAACAGGGAACGCGAACGGGCATCGTCGGTGGAATCGAGGTTGATCACCTCGTTGGTGACGTTCTCCAGGGTCTTCATGAACTCCTGGTCGAACATGTCGCCGTCCTTGGCGATCACCGCGACCAGCACGCGGTTGGCGCCGCCGAACTCCAGCTCGTAGTCCTGGAAGGTCTGCATGTACTCGTGCTGCAGCGGCACCTGCTTCTTGAAGCCGGCGTCCACCTTGAGCTGGCTGGCGAAGTACAGCATCGCCACCGTCACCAGGGTGAAGATGATCAGCACGAGCGGCCGGCTGCCGAAGACAATCGTCTCGGCGAATCGGGCGAAGGGACCGGGTTGGGCGTTGGGCAGGCTCATTGGTACTCCGTCACTTCGGGCGGTACAGGTCGGCGCCCTTGTCGCCGATCACGAGATAGCCGGCGTCGTCCAGCGGCAGCACGCCCGACAGCAGCGGCGTCTCGCCGCTGGGCATCGCGTGGGCCGTGGCCACCAGCGGCGAATCGCCGTCGGCCCGCGTCAGCACGGCGCCGTTGGCACCGACCAGGATGGCGCCGCCGTTGGGCAGCGCGTAGCCGCCCATCAGGCTGGTGGTGATGCCGGTCTCGACGCGGGTCCAGGTGTCGCCCAGGTCGCGCGATTCGTACACGTTGCCGCGCAGGCCGAACACCAGGATGTGGTCGTCCTGCCAGGACAGCACGCCGAACATCGAGCCCTCGTAGGGCAGGCGCTTGCTGGTCCAGGTCTCGCCGTTGTCGCGCGAGCGCAGGAAGGTGCCGCGCTCGCCGGCGATCACCAGTGCGCCGGAGCCGGCGCGGGCGATCGCGTTGAGGTGCGGGTCGGACTCGGCGTCCAGCGCCAGGTCGTCCTCGCTGAAGGTCCACTCGTCGCCTTCGGCGGCGGTGTCGGCCGCCTCGTCGGCGACCGGTTCGGCCTCGGCCGGCGCGCTGGCCGCGGCGTTGTCGCCGAAGGGGCTGCGCGGGGTCCAGGTGACGCCACCGTCGGTGGTGACCAGCATCAGGCTGTAGGCGCCGATCGCGAAGCCATGGGTGGCGTCGGTGAACAGCAGGTCCATCACCGGCACGCCTTCGCTGGGATCGACCAGGTCGTAGCTCCAGGGCGAGGCGCGGCGGCGGGTCCAGGTCTGGCCGCCGTCGGTGGAGTGCACGATCACGCCGTCGTGGCCGGCGGCCCAGAGCACACCGTCGGCGGTGGCAATGGAGGTGAGCGTGGCGCGGGTGGGAACGGCGGCCTGCTTCCAGGTCTTGCCGTCTTCCGAGGACAGCACGTGGCCGCGTTCGCCAACGGCGAAGTAGCCGGCATTGGTGCGCACGGCGTCGAGCAGCAGCGATCGGCTGGCGCGCGGCAGCATCTCGGCGTCCAGCAGGGCGGGATCGACGGCGGCCGGCTTAGCGGCGGCGGCGGCGGGTGCGGCAGCGGCCTCGTCGGCCGGCGCGGCCATGGACGCGTCCGCGGGCATCGCGGTCTCGTCTTCGGCGGGAATTTCGGGGGTGGTTTCGGTGGCGGCCTCGGCCGGCACGTCCCCGGCGGGCGCCGCATCGGGCGACTGCGCCGACAGCGGTAGCGCCAGGGCCAGCAGCAGGGCACCGGAGAGGTGCGTGCCGCGGATCTTCGGATTGCGCATCGTTTCCTCCTGCGTGCCCCGGGCTCGCGGCGGGCCCGGAACGCCGCCGCGCCCTTTCGGGCGCGGCGGGTGGTTCAAACAGCTTGGATCAGCGGACGCCCGCGGTACGCAGGTTCTGCGGCGAGTAGTTCGCCGGAGTGCTCTGGTAGCCGAAGTCGCGCGGCTTGTCCTCGTTGTCCAGCAGCATGGTGATGTAGCGGCCGGACTTGAGGTCGTGGTGGGTCTCGAGGGTGGACCAGAAGGTCGGCACCTCGTAGTAGTTCACCGACGGCGCGTCGGAGTAGCGCCACAGGTTGCCCTGGCCATCGTAGTGGTCCATGGTCAGGATCTGCCAGCTGTCCTCGTCCACGTAGAAGGTGCGGCGGCTGTTGATGTGGCGCTGGCCGGCCTTGAGCTTGGCCTCGACCACCCACACGCGGTGCAGCTCGTAGCGCATGTAGTCGGGGTTGAGGTGGCCCGGGCGGATCAGGTCACGGACCTTGGTCTTGTCGGAATGGGCGCGGTAGGAATTGTAGGGAACCAGCATTTCCTTCTTGCCCACCAGGGTCCAGCTGAAGCGGTCCATGGCGCCATTGAACATGTCGGTCATGTCGTTGGTGCGCAGGCCGTCGGACGCGGTGCCCGGGTTGTCGTAGGCGACGTTCGGGGCGCGGCGCACGCGGCGCTGGCCCGGGTTGTACACCCACGCCTGGCGCGGAGCCGCCTTGGCGTTCAGCGTTTCGTGCACCAGCAGCACCTGGCCGGCCAGGCGCGCCGGACCGAGCACTTCCTGCTTGAAGTACAGCAGGATGTTGTTGATGTTCTCGGTGGTGTTGCCCGGCTTGTAGTACAGGCCCAGGATTTCCTCGCGCAGCTTGATCAGCGTGAACGCACCGCCGGCGGTCGGAGCCGCCTGGTTGGAGTAGCTGATCACCGACAGGCCCTTGTACTTGAGCTTGTGGTTCCAGATGACTTCATAGGCGTTCTGCGGGATCGGGAACGGCACGCCCTCGGCGCAGTTCTGGATGCCCTCGCCGTCCGCCACCAGGCGGCACTGGGTGGCGTTGCGCTTGGAGAAGTCGTACGTGCGCTGCGGGAACGAAGCGCTGCGGCGGGTCGGGTACACGTCCATGCGGAAGGTCGGGTACTTGGCAAACATCGCCTTCTGGCCGGCCGACAGCACGTTGGCGTACTGCGCCTGGTTGGCGCGGGTGACCGAGTACAGCGGCTTGTCGGCCGCGAACGGATCGACGTGGAAGGTGCCGACGCGGAAGCCCGCGGGCGGACGGACGATGCCGCCCTCCCAGGCCGGGATGGTGCCGGCGGCGTTGCCGGCCTTCTCGGCGCCGACCGGGGTCAGCGTGGTGCCGAGCTTGGCGGCTTCCTGGGCACTGACGGCCGCCTGGGCCACGCCGGTGGCAAGTACCACCGCGCCGACCAATGCGGTCAACGCGTATTTCTTGTTGATTTTCATCCTCTGCCTCCCTGTGGCGTCAGAACGAATACTTCACGGTGAAAGACGCGAAGTCGCGGTCGTGGATCTGGTTGAACTGCTCGGCACCCATGAACTGGGTGTAGCTCAGGTCGAAGATCCACTGGTTGAGGTAGTTGGCTTCAACGCCGAGGGTGAGCGACTTGCGATCCTCGAGGAAGTTGCCGCCCGGTCCCGGGGTGATGCCGTTGACGTCATGGTTGAACGCCAGGCGCGGCGACAGCGTGAACGGGGTGCCGAAGACGCTGGAGTAATCGGCGCGGGCCGCCAGGCGATAGCCCCACGAGAACGAGGTCGGGAAGCCGCCGGTCAGCGTCTCCGGATTGCGCAGGCAGCCGAACAGCGCGCCGCCCGGCGCCGGGAAGCCGGCCGCCGCCACGTCGGCGACATCGCAGCCGCCGCCGGTGTCGGTGCCTTCACCTTCGTAGCGCAGCTCGGACTGGTTGGGCAGGTCCCAGACCTCGGTGGCGCCGAACTCGGCAACCACGGCGATCTGGTCGGCGCCCGCCACCTGGGCGAAGGCCTTGGTGAAGGTCATCTGGATCTGGCTGATCTCATGCTCGCGCCAGCCGCGGACTTCCTGGCCCAGCGCGAACTGGCCGAGCTGGCTGTTGAAGCGCAGCGCGGGAACCGGAATGAACGGGTTGAGCGGGCTGAGCGCGGCGAACAGCAGCTCGACGTCGTCCACCTGCAGCGGGGCGTTCGGACGGTGGCTGATCTCGCCCTGCCAGGCGACGCCGCCCGGCAGCGTGGTGTTCCAGCTCATGCCGAACATCTGGATGTCTTCCGGATACTCGACGAAGAAGCGGCCGCTGGCGGCGCCCACGGTGGGGTTGTTGACGGCGCGGCCCGAGAGCAGCGGCACGCGGCTGTGGTAGTTGAGGAAGTAGAAGCCGAACTCGGTCTCGTTCAGCGCCTCGGCGTACCAGCGCAGCGCCAGGCCGAACTGGCCCTCGTCGCTGGCGGCACGGTCCTCGATGCGGCCCACGGCGTTGCCGCAGCCGATGGCGATGATCTGGGTGGCCGTGGCGGCGCCGTAGATCGCCGAGAGGTCGGCGAAGCGGTCGCTGGTGGCGAAGCCGGCGGGACCGGCGTAGCAGGTGCTGAAGAAGCGCTCGGGGTTGTAGACCGGCTGCGGCGTGGTGCCGAAGCCCAGCATCACGTAGGTGCCGCCCGGGGTGCCGAAGTCGTTGGCACTGAAGTAGGTGCCGGCCGCGTCGACTTCGATTTCCTCGAACTCGAACATGTACAGCGCCTCGAGGGCGACGTTCTCGGACAGGTTGATCGAGGCCCAGGCCATGTCGATCGGCAGGAAGGCTTCCTTCAGCTCGGCGCCGGCCACGCGCAGCGCGGACAGGTCGACCGGGTTGATGACGTTGATGCCGTTCTGGATGAAGGTGCCTTCGCCCCAGCTGACCACCTGGCGGCCGACGCGGACGGTGCCGCCCAGCGCGCCGTCGTCACCGAGGGTGAAATCCTTGAACACGAACGCATCAAGCATGCGGAAGCGCTGGCCGATGCGGTCCTGGGCGATGTCGGTCAGGTCGTCGCGGCCTTCGTTCTCGAAGTCGTGGAAGAAGGTGGCGCGGGCGAACGCGCCCCAGCTGCGCCAGTTCAGGCTGATTTCCGAGGTGATCTTGACGGCGCTGGAGATGGCGTCGCCCTTGTCGTACTTGAGGTTGCCGTCGTCGCGGTTGGCCGAGAAGCGGCCCGGCGCGGCCAACTGGGCCGGCGCGCCCGGCACGCCGCCGGTGCTGGTGCAGCGGCCGGGGCCGACGGGAATGGCGCCGAGCGGGAAGTTCTGCGCGCACAGCAGCGGGTCGAACCAGGACTTGGCGATCAGGTCTTCGTCCTGGTCGTCCACGCGCCAGGAGTAGCCGTAGGACACCGTGGTGTCGAGGCTGCCGGTGAGCTCGCCGCGCGAGAACTCGAACGCCTGGGCGGCCGGGGCCACCAGCAGCGCGAGGGCCACGGCGGCGGCCAGCGGGGCACGAGCGGCCAGCCCGTGGTGTGCATGCAGTTTCTTCATGGTGGATCCTCGGGTCAGTGCGGGCTGTGCGGAATTTGGAGCACCGCCGGCGGCGGCGGGCGGTAACGACGTCGCGGTGCGCGTCGCATCGGAATCGTTCTTCATGGCGTTCTGGCTCCCCCCAGACTCTAGAGCATTTCCTCTAGGGATATTAAATGTTCGTTAGGAAAAGGCAATGCTCCCGCGTATGGTCCCGTCGGCCAGGGGCCGATGGTGCGCCGCAGCATCAACCCGGGAACATCTCCGGCCCGGGCTGGAACCCGCGTGGTTGCAGCGCCAGCGCCCGCCGGGCCGGCTCCGGATCGACCCACAGGTCCTGGTCCAGCCGGGCCAGCACGCCCTCGCCGGAGGCGGCCAGCCGGCCGCTGTGGCGCAGGATCCGGACCCCCGTACGGAACAGCGGGCCCGGCAGACGCAGCAGCCTGGCCCCGGGCGCGCCGGCGGCCAGGGCGCGCCCGACCATCGTGTCGAAGGGCAGCGCTTCCCCGCCCGGCAGGTCGAAATGGCCCGCCACCGGCCGCGGCGATCGCAGGGCCGCCAGCACCGCGGCCGCGACGTCGTCCACGTGCACGGGCTGGCGCAGTCCGGCGGCCCGCGTGGGCAGGGGCAGCCAGCGCCAGCGCCGGGCCAGGGCCACCAGGCGGCTCAGGTTGCGGTCGCGGCCGTTGCCCCAGACCAGGGTGGGCCGCAGCAGGGTGAGCGGGCAGCCGCGCTCGGCGCAGGCCTGGGCGAGCCGTGCCTCGGCCTCGGCCAGGGTCCGCGCCAGCGCGCGCTCGGCGGGATCGGGCGAACCGGGCTTGCTGTGCACGCTGGTGGAACCCAGGGCCACGACGCGCACGCCGGACGGACCCTGCGCCTGGTACCAGTGCGAGAACGCATCGAGCGGACCGAGGCTGGCCACCGCGGCAATCGCGTCCGGGGGCGGCGCGATCTCTTCGAGCCGACCGCGAAGCCAGCGCAGCCGGGGCGCATCGGCGTGACCGTGGCGCGACACGGCAACGATCCGCGGATCGCTGTCGCGCCACGCGGCGCGCAGTGCGTCGCCGACTTGTCCGCTGAGGCCGAAGACCAGCCAGCCAGGGCCCTCATGCGGGCGGGAAGTATTCTCCATGGCCCGAGCATAGCGGCCGCGACACCACCTTGACCCGTCGCGTCGCAGGCATGGGTTAGACTCGGGGGACATCGTCGCCCCGTACGGGATGACACCCACCGACCGCCGGCCTGCGCGAACACCCGCACGCCGCCGCCCCCGGCAAGGACCACGATGCTCGAGGCACTGTTAGCCCTTCCCTTTGTGCTGGCCCTGGTGATCTGGCGGCTTCCGGCCGACCAGCGCCGGCTGTCGGCCTGGCTGGCGGCGTCTGCGCCGGTGGCCGGCCTGGTCATCCTGGCGCTGTACACGCCGGCCGTGATGTCGGTGCAGATCGTGCGCAGCTACACCGAGTGGGTGCCGGCGCTTGGCCTGGCGTTTTCGCTGCGGCTCGACGGCCTGGCCTGGATGTTCGCGGGGCTGGTGCTGGCCATCGGCGCGCTGATCGTGCTCTACGGCGCCTACTACCTCAGCGCGCGCGACAACATGCCGCGCTTCTTCGCGCTGCTGCTGTTCTTCATGGGCTCGATGCTGGGCATCGTGGTGGCCGGCAACCTGCTGCTGCTGGCGGTGTTCTGGGAACTGACCAGCATCAGCTCCTTCCTGCTGATCGGTTTCTGGAGCCATCGGGCCGACGCCCGCGACGGCGCGCGCATGGCCCTGGTGCTGACAGGCGCTGGCGGCCTGGCGCTGCTGGGCGGCGTGATCCTGATCGGCCGCATCGTCGGCAGCTACGAGCTGGACGTGGTGCTGGACGCAGGCGCCCAGATCCAGGCCAGCCCGCTCTATCCGGCCGTGCTGGGCCTGGTGCTGCTGGCGGTGTTCACCAAGAGCGCGCAGTTCCCGTTCCACTTCTGGCTGCCGCAGGCGATGGCGGCGCCGACGCCGGTGTCGGCCTACCTGCATTCGGCCACGATGGTGAAGGCCGGCGTGTTCCTGCTGGCCAGGCTGCACCCCGCCCTCTCGGGCAACGACCTGTTCCTGTACGTGGTGAGCGGGGTCGGCGCCGTAACGCTGCTGGTGGGCTCCTGGCACGCGATCTTCCAGCACGACACCAAGGGCCTGCTGGCCTACTCCACCATTTCGCACCTGGGCCTGATCACGCTGCTGCTGGGCCTGTCCACGCCGCTGGCGGTGGTGGCGGCGCTGTTCCACATCATCAACCACGCCACCTTCAAGGCCTCGCTGTTCATGGCCGCCGGCATCATCGACCACGAGACCGGCACCCGCGACATGCGGCGCTTGGGCGGACTGCGACGGCTGCTGCCGATGACCAGCGCGCTGGCGATCGTGGCCAGCCTGGCGATGGCGGGCATTCCGCTGCTCAACGGCTTCCTGTCCAAGGAAATGTTTTTCGCCGAGGCGCTGGCGATCAAGGGGCACGATGCCTTGCGCACCCTGGTGGCGCTGGCGGCACTGCTGTTCGCGATCTTCGGCATGGCCTACAGCCTGCGCTTCGTGCACGACACCTTCTTCGGCGAGGGCCCGCGCGACGTGAAGCGCGAGGTGCACGAAGCGCCGCTGTTCATGCGCGTGCCGGTCGGCCTGCTGGTGCTGGCCTGCCTGGCGGTCGGCGTGCTGCCCGGGCCGCTGCTGGGTCCGACCCTGGCGGCGGCGTCGCGCGGCGTGATCGGCCCCGAGCTTCCCGAATACAGCCTGGCCGTCTGGCACGGCATCAACACCCCGCTGATGATGAGCCTGGCGGGCGTGGCCGGCGGCCTGCTGCTGTACCTGGCGCTGCGGCGCCGGTTCGACCTGCACGCGATAGAGAAGAAGCCGCGCGGGCGCCAGCTGTTCCGGCTCAACATCGATTCGCTGTTCAAGGTGGCCAAACGTGTCACCCATGCGGTGGCGAACGCCAGCCTGCAGCGCAGCCTGCTGCTGCTGGTGCTGGTGGCGATCTCCGCCGGCGCCGCGCCGTTCTTCGTGGACGGCGCCGACCTGTCCTGGCCGGAGCCGGGCAGCGGCATCGCCCACCCGCTGGGCCGGCTGGGCTGGGTGCTGTGGCTGATCATGGCGGGCTGCACCTTGCTGACGCTGCGCCAATACCGGCAACGGATCACCGCAGTGATCGTGATGGGCGGCGTGGGCCTTGCGGTCAGCATGACCTTCGTGGCGCTGTCGGCGCCGGACCTGGCGCTGACCCAGCTGCTGGTCGAGCTGGTGACGCTGTCGCTGCTGCTGTTGGGCATGCACTACCTGCCCAAGGATTCCCCGGTCGAGCGCTCGGGCTGGCGCCGCGCGCGCGACGGTGTGGTGGCGATCACCGCAGGCGCGGGCGTCGGCGCGCTGGCCTACGCGATGATGACGCGGCCAACCATCGGCATCGCCGATGAACTGCTGTCGCGCTCGCTGCCCGAGGCCTGGGGAGCGAACGTGGTCAACGTGATCCTGGTGGACTTCCGCGGCTTCGACACCTTCGGCGAGATCACGGTTTTCGCGATTGCCGCGCTTGTCGTGCACGCGATGCTGCGGCGCGCGCGCATGGCGCCCGAATACGTGATCGCTGGTCCTCCCACGAAGCTTCCGGTACCGGCCGACCTGGCACAGGTGCTGTTCCCGCTCACGCTGACGGTGTCGATATTCCTGTTCCTGCGCGGCCACAATGCACCCGGCGGCGGCTTCATCGCCGGCCTCACGCTGGCGGTGCCGCTGCTGATCCAGTACGTGGTGCAGGGCGCGCATTCGGTGGAGTCCCGCTTCGGCTTCAACTACATCCGCCTGGTGGGCGTGGGCCTGCTGGTGGCCACGCTGACCGGCGCCGCGGCGATGCTGGCCGGCATGCCCTTCCTGGGCAGCGGCCACTACGACCTGGAACTGCCGCTGCTGGGCACGATCCCGCTGGCCAGCGCCGCCGCCTTCGACCTGGGCGTGTACCTGGTGGTGTTCGGCGGCACCATGCTGATCCTGTCGATGATGGGAACGATCAAACCGTCGCGCCGCGAACGCTCGCGCGGCGGCGTGGTCGAACCGGGCCAGCGCTCGGTGCTGACGGGGGAGCCGGCCTGATGGAACTCGCCCTGTCCAGCGCCATCGCCCTGCTGGTCGCCGCCGGCGTCTACCTGATGCTGCGCGCCCGCAGCTTCGACGTCATCCTGGGCCTGACCCTGCTGTCGTACGCCACCAACCTGCTGATCTTCTCCAGCGGCCGGCTGGCCGCGGGCAAGCCACCGGTGCTGCGCCCGGACGTGGGCGCCTCGCTGGCCAACCACACCGACCCGCTGCCGCAGGCCCTGGTGCTGACCGCTATCGTGATCGCGTTCGCGATGACGGCCGTGGTGATCGTGCTGGCCATCCGCAGCCGCGCCGACAACCACAGCGACCACGTGGACGGCCAGCTGGGCCGCGCCCGCGACCACGAAGGGGACGCGCCGTGAACCACCTGCCGGTGCTGGCCATCCTGGTGCCGCTGGTGGGCGGCGCGCTGTCGCTGTTCGTCGAACAGCAGCGCTACGGCATCGTGCTGCAGCGCGCGGTGGCCTGGGCCTCGACCCTGGCCACGCTGGCGGTCGCGCTGCTGCTGCTGGGCCAGGTGAACGACCAGGGCCTGCTGGTCTACCTGCTCGGCGACTGGCCTTCGCGCCTGGGCATCGTGCTGATGGCCGACCGGCTGTCGGCGCTGATGGTGCTCACCACGGCGGTGCTGGGCTCGGCCTGCCTGCTGCACGCCTGCTCGGGCTGGGACCGGCGCGCGCCGCACTTCCACGCGCTTTTCCAGTTCCAGCTGGTGGGACTCAACGGCGCCTTCCTCACCGGCGACGTGTTCAACCTGTTCGTGTTCTTCGAGGTGATGCTGATCGCGTCCTACGGGCTGCTGCTGAGCGGCGGCCGCGGCGTGCGCATGCGGGCGGGCCTGCACTACGTGTCGTTCAACGTGGCCGCGTCCACGCTGTTCCTCATCGCGCTGGGCCTGGTGTATGGCGTGTTCGGCACGCTCAACATGGCCGAGCTGTCGGCCCGCATCGCGGCGCTGCCGGCGCAGGACCTGCCGCTGGCCAAGGCCACGCTGGGCCTGCTGCTGGTGGTGTTCTGCGCCAAGGCCGCGCTGCTGCCGATGTACCTGTGGCTGCCCGACACCTATGCGCGCGCGCCGGCGGCGGTGGCCGCGCTGTTCGTGATCATGACCAAGGTGGGGCTGTACGCCAGCCTGCGCGTGGGCCAGCTGCTGCTGGGCGAACCCGCGGGCGCGCTGGCCGGCTATGGCCAGGACTGGCTGCTGGCGGGTGCCGCCGGCACGCTGGCGCTGGGCGCCCTGGGCGTGCTGGCCGCCTCGCGCCTGCGCGCACTGTCGGCCTACCTGGTGGTGGTGTCGGCGGCAACGCTGTTCATCGCCTTCGGCCTGGGCGTACCGGCGATGCTGGCGGCCGGCCTGTTCTACCTGGTGCACAGCACCTTCGTGGTGGCGGCGCTGTTCATGATCGCCGACCTGGTGCGGCGCGGCCGCGGCGACGAAAAGCGCGACCTGGCGCATCCGGTCACCTCGCCCGAGGTGCGCCGTCTGGCCGGGCTGATGTTCCTGTTCGCGGCGATTTCGGTGGCCGGTCTGCCGCCGCTGTCGGGCTTCATCGCCAAGCTGGCGATGCTGCAGGCGGTGCCCGCCGCGCAGGTGGGCTGGGTCTGGACCCTGGTGCTGGTCACCAGCCTGATGGTGATCGTGGGCCTGGTGCGCGCAGGCAGCAACCTGTTCTGGCGTACGCCGCCGCAGGAAGCCGCGGCCGCGCCTGGCCGCACCGCGGGTTCACGCCCGGTCGAGACCGCCGCCACCGTGCTGCTGCTGGCGCTGGGCGTGGCGATGACGGTCGGCGCGGCACCGGTGATGGGCTACATGCAGGGCACCGCGGCGCAGCTGATGGCGCCGGCCGACTACGTCAACCAGGTGCAGTCCACCCTGCCGGCGAAGAGGAAGCCCTGATGAAGCGCTGGTTCCCTTCGCTGCCGCTCACCGCGACCATCATCGTGTTCTGGATGCTGATGTGGGACGGCATCGATCCGGCGCACCTGGCGCTGGCGGTGGTGCTGGGCATCACCATCCCGCTGTTCGCGACCCGGCTCGACCGCGAGTTCGCGCGCATCGGCAGCCTGCGCGGCGTGCCGCGGCTGCTGGCGCACCTGGCCTGGGACATCGTGGTGTCCAACATCGAGGTGGCGCGGCGCGTGCTGGGGCGCGAGCGCGACATCCATCCCGGCTTCCTGTGGTACCCGCTGGACCTGCAGAACATCCACGGCATCGCCGCGCTGACCAGCATCATCACGCTGACCCCGGGCACGCTGACGGCGTCGCTGTCGGAGGACCGCAAGTACCTGCTGATCCATGTGTTCAACCTGGGTGATCCCGAGCAGCTGGTCGCCGGCATCAAGCAGCGCTACGAACACGCCCTGATGGAGATATTCCCGTGAACGGAAACCTGCTGGGCGGCGGACTGCTGGAGGCGGCGATCGTGGCGGCGATGTTCGCCGTCAGCGTGGGCATGCTGCTGGCGCTGTGGCGCCTGCTGCGCGGCCCGACGGTGCCCGACCGCATCCTGGCCCTGGACACGCTAAGCGTCACCGCCATCGCCGAGCTGGTGCTGCTGGGCATGTACCTGAAGTCCTCGATCTATTTCGAGGCCGCGCTGCTGATCGCGATGCTGGGCTTCGTGGCCACGGTGGTGCTGAGCAAATACCTGGTGCGCAGGGATATCGTCGAATGAACCTGGTGATCGAAATCGTGCTGGTGCTGCTGCTGGCGGTGGGCAGCTTCTTCGTGCTGGTCGGGGCCTTCAGCCTGGTACGGCTGTCGGAGTTCTTCAAGCGCCTGCACGGGCCGACCAAGGCCAGCACGCTGGGCGTGGGCTGCCTGCTGCTGGTCTCGGTGGGCTACCACGCCTACGTGGGCTCGGACCCGCAGCCGCGCGAGCTGCTGATCACCGCGTTCCTGTTCATCACCGCGCCGATCAGTGCGCACCTGATGGCCAAGGCGGCCCTGGCCCTGCGGATGGACGACCTGCCGCAGCTGCCCGGCCAGGCCGAGGACACGCACGTGCCCGATCGCCCGGACCACGGCCCCGACGGGCGCTCGTGAGCTTCTCGCCGGCGCTGACGCGGTTCGCGCTGACAGCCGGCCCGCTGCTGGCGATCGCGCTGTACCTGCTGCTGGATGCCCGCGGCACCGAGCATGTGCTGGCGGTCACGGTCGCACTGACCGCCTGGTGCGCGCTGTGGTGGGTGCTGGAGCCGGTGCGGGGACCCGTGACCGCGCTGCTGCCGCTGGCGGTGCTGCCGGTGACCGGCGTGCTGGACGCCAAACAGGTGGCGCAGAGCTACGGCCACGAACTGATCCTGCTGCTCGGCGGCGGCTTCATGCTCTCGCGCGCGCTGGAGCGCAGCGGCGCGCACCGGCGGCTGGCGCTGGGCATGGTGCGCGCCTTTGGCGGCGGCAGCGGGCGCAGCCTGCTGTACGGCTTCATCGCAGCCACGGGCCTGATCAGCATGTGGATATCCAACACGGCCACGACGCTGCTGATGCTGCCGGTGGCGCTGGCGATCCTGGAATCGTACCCGGACAAGCGCCTGCATGCGCCGCTGATCCTGTGCATCGCCTATGCGGCCAGCGTGGGCGGTCTGGGCACGCCGATCGGATCACCGCCGAACCTGGTGTTCATGCAGGTCTACGCCGAAACCACCGGCACCCGCTACGGCTTCCTGGACTGGATGATGATCGGCGTGCCGGTCGTGCTGGTCTTCCTGCCGCTGATGGCGGTGTGGCTGGGGCGCGGGCTGGCGGGCGCGCCGGCAGCCGTGCTGCCCGACAGCGGACCGTGGACGGTGGCCGAGAAGCGCGTGCTGTGGATCTTTGGACTGACGGCGGCGGCGTGGGTGTTCCGCAGCGATCCGTTCGGGGGTTGGAGCGCGCTGCTGGGCCTGCCCGGCGCCAACGATGCCAGCGTGGCGCTGCTGGCGGTGGTGCTTCTGTGCGTGGTGCCGGACGGCCGCGGCGGGCGCCTGCTGGACTGGGAGACGGCGGAGAAGATTCCCTGGGGCGCGCTGGTGCTGTTCGGCGGCGGCATCGCGCTGGCGGCGGCGTTCCAGTCCTCGGGCCTGAGCAATGCCGTCGCCGACAATCTGTCCGGACTCAGCGCGCTGCCGCTGCCGCTGCTGCTGCTGGGCATCGTGGGCGGCGTGGTGCTGCTGTCGGAGATCGCCAGCAACACGGCCACGGCCGTGTTGCTGATGCCGATCCTGGCGGCGACCGCCGTCGCGGTGGGCGTGGACCCCGCCCTCTTCATGTTCCCGGCGGTGCTGGCGGCCAGCGTGGGCTTCATGCTGCCGGTCGCCACGGCGCCCAACGCGATCGCCTACGGCAGCGGCCAGGTCAGTTCGGAACAAATGCTGCGCGAGGGCGCGATGCTGGACCTGGTTGGCGTGGCGGTGCTGTGCGCGGTTTGCTGGTTCGCCTTCGCCTGAGGCCGGCGCGGAGATTACGTACCAGGTATGTTTTTCCGGGGTGGGGCGCGTCGTAAACCGCCTGATCTTTTCCGGAAAAACATACCTGGTACGTTCGCTTCGTCGGCCTTCAGGTCACTTCTTGCGGGGAATGTAGAGGTCGGTGATGCTGCCGTCCTGGATCTCGGCCGCCATGCCCACCGATTCGCTCAGCGTCGGATGCGGGTGGATGGTGTGGCCGATGTCGCTGGCCTCACAGCCCATCTCGATGGCCAGGGCGAGTTCGGCGATCAGGTCGCCCGCACGGACGCCGACGATGCCGGCGCCGATCACCCGGTCGGTGTGCTCGTCGAAGATCAGCTTGGTGAAGCCCTCGGTGCGGCCGATGCCGACCGCGCGCGCCGAGGCCGCCCACGGGAATTTCGCCACGCCCACCGCCAGCCCCTTGGCCTTGGCCTCGGTCTCGGTGACGCCCACCCAGGCGATTTCCGGATCGGTGTAGGCCACCGACGGAATCACCCGCGCCACCCACTCCTTCTTCTCGCCCGCGGCCACTTCGGCGGCCAGCTTGCCTTCGTGCGTGGCCTTGTGCGCCAGCATCGGCTGCCCCACCAGGTCGCCGATGGCGAAGATGTGCGGCACGTTGGTGCGCATCTGGCGGTCCACCGGGATGAAGCCGCGCTCGGTGACGGCCACGCCCGCCTTGCCGGCCTCGAGCTTGCCGCCGTTGGGCACGCGGCCCACGGAAACCAGCACGCGCTCGTAGCGGGTCTTCTCGGGCACCGAGTCGCCTTCGAAGCTGGCGTGCAGCGCGTCCTTCTTCGCGTCCACCTTCGCGACCTTGCAGCCCAGGTGCACGGCGACGCCGCGCTTGCGCAACAGGTCGGCCAGCGGCTTGACCAGGTCCTTGTCGGCGCCGGGCATCAGCTGGTCCATGAATTCGACCACCGTCACTTCGCTGCCGAGCGCGGAATACACGCAGGCCATCTCCAGGCCGATGATGCCGCCGCCGACCACCAGCAGCGTCTTCGGGATATCCACCAGCAGCAGCGCGTCGGTGGAGTCCATCACGCGTGCGTCGTCCCAGGGGAACCCGCCCAGCTTCACCGGCTGCGAACCGGCCGCGATGATGCACTGCTCGAACCGGACCAGCTTGACGCCCTCGGACGTGCGCACTTCCATCTCGTTGGCGGAGACGAACTGGCCGGTGCCCGTGACGGTGCGCACCTTGCGCTGCTTGGCCATGCCGGCCAGGCCGCGCACCATCTGCGCCACGGTCTTGTCCTTGTGCCCGCGCAGCTTGTCCAGGTCGATCTTCGGCGTGCCGAACTCGATGCCGAAATCGGCGGCATGCTTCGCTTCCACCAACACTTCGGCCGCGTGCAGCAGCGCCTTGGACGGAATGCAGCCGACGTTGAGGCAGACGCCGCCCAGCGAGTCGTAGCGCTCGACCAGCACGGTGTCTAGGCCCAGGTCGGCCGAGCGGAATGCGGCGGTGTAGCCGCCCGGACCCGAGCCCAGCACCAGCATGCGGCACTCGATGTCGGCCTTGCGGCCGCTGCCCGCGGCGGCGGCGGGCGCGGGTGCGTTCGCCGGCGCTCCCGACGACGCGGACGGTGCAGACGCCGCCGCCGGCTTGGCGGCTTCCGCTGCCTTGGCAGGCGGCGTCGGACCCGCGCCCGCGCTGGTCGAGGCGGTCGCAGGCGCCTTTCCATCCGTGGCGGCAGCCGCTTCGCCCTCGCCCGCGTCGGCCAGCGCAATCACGTCACCGGCCGACACGGTGTCGCCCACCTTCACCTTCAGCGCCGTGATGACGCCGGCGGCACTGGCCGGCACTTCCATCGTCGCCTTGTCCGATTCCAGCGTGACCAGGCCCTGGTCCTTCTTCACGTTATCGCCCACCGCCACCAGCAGTTCGATCACCGGCACGTCGTGATCGTCGCCGAGGTCGGGCACGCGCAGTTCAATCGTCTTGGCCATGGTCTACTCCGGGGTCCGGCGCTCGCGCGGCGGAAGGGTTTCAGGTCTGGTGGCGCCAGCTGGCATACAGCTCGGGCCGGCGGTCCATCAGGTTTTTCACGGTGCCGCCGCGGCGCGCGTCCTGCAGCGCGGCCAGGTCGAGGTCGGCGAAGATCATCTGTTCGACCTGCGGCGCGGCCTCGGCCGCGATGCCTTCGGGGGCGAACATCACGTCGCAGGGCGTGTACACCGCCGACTGTGCGTACTGGATGTCGAAGTTGGCGACGTTGGGACAGTGGCCGACGTTGCCGGCCGCCACCACGTAGACCTGGTTCTCCACGGCGCGCGCCTGGCTGGAATAACGCACGCGCAGGTGGCCGCTGCGCAGGTCGGTGCAATAGGGCACGAACAGCAGCAGCGCGCCCTGGTCCACCAGGTGCCGCCCCAGCTCGGGGAACTCGCTGTCGTAGCAGACGAGGATGCCGATCGGCCCGGCGTCGGTGAGGATCACGTCGGCGCTGTCGCCGCCGTCCACGGCCCAACTGCCCTGCTCGCTGGGCGTGATGTGCAGCTTGTCGCGCCGGTGCAGGCGGCCATCGCGGGTGGCGACGTAACAGATGTTGCGCAGCGTGCCTTCGGCGGTGCGGGTGGGATGCGTGCCGCCGATCACGTTGATGCGATGGTCCTGCGCCAGCCGCTGCAGCAATGCAGTGAACTCCGGGGTGTGCCGCGTGAGCTGGTCGACGGCGGCGGCAGGGTCCAGCCGCTGCGGGCTGGCGCTGAGCAGCTGCAGCGTGAACAGCTCGGGGAACAGCACGAAGTCGGCGCCATAGTCGGCCGCCACCCGCACGAATTCCTCCACCTTCGCCGCGAACTCGCCAAACTCCGCCACCCGGTGCTGCCCGTACTGCACCGCCGCCACGCGCACGCGCGCCGGCGGATGGCCGGGAATGACCGGCAGCGGCTGCGGCATCAGAGCAGCAGCCGGCGCAGGTCGCCCAGCACCTGGGCCAGGTAGGCGGTGAAGCGCGCGGCGGCGGCGCCGTCGATCACGCGGTGGTCGTAGCTCAGGCTCATCGGCAGCATCAGCCGAGGCGCGAAGTCCTTGCCGTCCCACACGGGCTTCATTGCGCTGCGCGACACGCCCAGGATGGCCACCTCCGGCGCATTGATGATCGGCGTGAAGTTGGTGCCGCCGATGCCGCCCAGCGAGCTGATCGAGAAGCAGCCGCCCTGCATGTCGGCCGAGGACAGCTTCTTGTCGCGCGCCTTGGCGCTGATCTCGCCCAGCTCACGGGCCAGGTCGAGCAGGCCCTTGCGGTCGGCATCGCGGATCACCGGCACCACCAGCCCGTCGGGCGTGTCCACCGCGATGCCGATGTTGAAGTACTGCTTGAGCACCAGAGTGTCGCCGTCGAGCGAGGCGTTGAAGTTAGGGTACTTCTTCAGCGCGGCCACCGCGGCCTTGATCAGGAACACCAGCGGCGTGACCTTCGCGTCCTTGTTCTCCTCGCCCAGGCGCTTGCGGAAGGCCTCCATCTCGGTGATGTCGGCTTCGTCGTGCTGGGTGACGTGCGGGATCATGGCCCAGTTGCGCGCCAGGTTGGCGCCGCTGAGCTTCTGGATGCGGCTCAAAGGCCGCGCCTCGACCGCGCCGAACTTGGCGAAGTCCACCTTCGGCCACGGGATCAGGTCGAGGCCGCCGCCACCGCCGCTGCGCGCGCCACCGCCGCCGGCCAGCGCGGCCTTGACGAAGTTCTGCACGTCTTCCTTGCCGATGCGGCCGGCACGCGCGGTGCCGGTGACCTGCGACAGGTCCACGCCCAGCTCGCGCGCGAACAGGCGCACCGCGGGGCTGGCATGCGGCACCTTGCCCGGCAGCAAGGCATCGGCATCGAAGGCGACCGGCGGCGTGCGCGTGGGCGCGGGCGTGGCCGCAGCGGGTGCGACCGCCACCGGCTCGGGCCGGGCGGCCTTGGATTCCGCGGTGGCGGGGCCGGTCTCGGGGGCGCCGGCCGGCACGGGTGCGGCCTCGGCGGGCGTGGCCGCCGCCGGAGCGGCCTTGGCCGCAGCTGCGGTCTTGTCCGCCGACGGCGCGCTGGCCTTGGCGTCGGGCGCGTCGCCGGTGGGTTCGATCAGGGCCACGACCGAGCCTTCGGAAAGTTCGTCGCCGACTTTGACCTTGAGTTCGCGCACGATGCCGTCGAACGGCGCCGGCACTTCCATCGTGGCCTTGTCCGATTCCAGCGTGACCAGTCCCTGGTCCTTCTTCACCGCGTCACCGGGCTTCACCAGCAGCTCGATCACGGGCACGTCCTTGTCGTCGCCGATATCCGGCACGCGCGCTTGCATCAACTCGGCCATGGTCATACCTGGTTCGGGCAAGAATGCCTGGCCCTATTCTCGCCCCGTTCGCGGCCCGGGGCCAAGCTGCCGGACCGGGCCGCTCGTCAGGCCAGGCCGATGTCCTTGGACAATCCGGCACCGCATGGTGCCTGGCAAACGTGGCGGACCTTCGCTTCCGCGGCGACACCGGCGCAACAACGCAAAAAAATCCCCCGGAGGGGACCGGGGGTCTTGGGGAGCGCAAACACTCTGGGCGCGCGTGCTGTTCGCGCCCGGGCGGGGTTCAGTCGCTACCCGAGCGCAAGAGGTCCAGGCGTTCGCCGTTGGGCAAACGGTAGTCGAACTTTGCTTCCAGCCGGTCCAGCGCGGCGAAACGGTCGCACAGGGCCTGGGCACGGAGGCCCAGCGCTTCGGCGCGCGGTTCGATGCGGCGTTCGATTTCGCGTTCGAGCTTGTTGGCGCGCGATTCCAGCGCCTCGGCGCGGCGGGTGTCGCCGCTGAAGGCGGCCGCCAGCGCCGCCTGCACGATGTCGCCAACCAGGGCCGGCACCAGTTCGGCCACGGCCGTGCCGACCGCATCGCCGATCACGTCGCCGTTGAGCGCGGCCGCGGGCGTGGCGCGCAGTTCGCGTTCGACTTCGCGGCGCGCATCGGCCAGTTTCGCCACCGTCTTGTCGCCGTCCTCCGACAGCGCGCGGGCCACGTCCGACAGCGCGAGGAAGGCGATCTCCACCGCCTCCAGCGCCACCGACTGCACTTCCGGGGCCAGCGCCTGCACTTCGCCGGCGAACTGCAGCAGGCGGGCACGGTCGGCCGCGCCGAGCGCGGCCGGCTGGCCGTCGATGTAAAGAACGCCGGCAGCCAGGCGCACGCGGTGGTCGGCGCCGTCTTCACTGGTGAAATCGATGCGGCCCGCGTTGAAGCTGACGTCGTAGCGGCTGCTGACGTCGCAGTCGAGATTGCGCGCCTGGCTGCTGCCGGCGGCGAGGGCAAGGGCAAGGAACAGGGCGGCGCGCTTCATGGAACTCTCCGTGGCTTGCCAGTGGGATGCCCAGCTTCGGCGAAAGGTTGCGTGCCGGCCTGTGCCGTAAGGCCACCGTGACTTAAGTCATGGACCCTCAGCCTGCGAAGAAGTTCCCCGGGCGTGTCGGTGTTTCACCCGGCGTGGACGCGAAACTCACCGCGGCTAGAACCCAGGCTTCGCACGATGCGCCGGCCGGTACCCCGCCGGTCCCCTGAACAGGAGCACCCCATGTCCCGCCTTGCCCTGATGACGATCGGCCTTGCCGGTCTGTTTGCCGCCGCGTCCGCCCAGGCCCAGCAGTTCACCGCCACGCTGGGCTACCAGAACACCGATCCCAAGTCTGACAACGGCACGCTGGCCGGTGCGGATGCCAGCGTCAACGACGACTGGAGCCTGACGGGCAGCGCCGCCTATGGCTTCAACGACAGCTGGTCGGTCGAGCTGTGGAGCGGCCTGGCCAAGTACGAACACGACGTGTCCCTCGCCGGCCTGGGCACCATCGCCAGCGTCGAGCACCGTCCCACCACGCTGAGCGTGAACTACCACTTCCTGCCCGAGTCGAGCTTCCGGCCCTTCCTCGGTGTCGGCTACGGCTGGGTCAACGTCAGCGGCGAGCGCACGCGCGGCGCGCTGGCGGGACTGGGCATCGACGGCGACAACGCCAACGGACTGAGCCTGACCCTGGGCGCCGACTGGTACCTGAGCGAGAACTTCTTCCTGCGCGCGGACGTGCGCAAGATCGACTTCGACACCGAAGTGACGGTGGAAACGCTGGGCAACGTCGGCACCGCCGAAGTGGATCCGCTGATCTACGGCATCAGCGCCGGCTTCCGCTTCTGATCGCGAAAAAAAAGGGGCGGCCCCCCGGCCGCCCCGTACCGCAAGCCACCCGTTTCGGAATCAGCTCCCGGCGCGCTCGGCGCGGCGGGCCTGCATGTTGGCGCGCTGCCAGGCCTTGAGTTCGTCCTTGGCCAGCTGGCCGTCCTTGTTGGCGTCGATGACCGCGAAGTTGTCGCTCCAGCGCGGCATCTTGGTGCCCAGCTCGGCGCGGCTGATCGCGCCATCGGCGTTGTCGTCCATGCCCTTGAACAGGCCACGCTGGTAGGCCATGTGGCCCCGCATGCGCTTGCCGTGCTTGCCCATCTTGGCGCGCATGGCGGCCAGCTCGGTCTTGTCGAGCTCACCGTCGGCGTTGGCGTCGATGCGCTCGAAGTTCCTGGTCAGGCGTTCGCCGAAAGCCTGGGCCTCGACGCGGTCGAGGCGGCCGTCGGCGTCCTTGTCGGCTGCGGCGAAGCGGGCATCGGCCTTGGCCTGCCACTCGGCACGGCGGGCTTCGTGTTCGGCGCTGCGAGGCTGCGACGCGCCACCGGCCTGGGCCAGGACGACGCCGCTGGCCAGGACCAGGGCCAGGGTGGTGAGGACGGGCTTGAACATGGCGATCTCCGTGCTGGGCGGTCCATTCCGCCCGTGACGACAAGAACGCGGGCACCGGCACGCGGTTGACGCACAGGCCCGCCCGGCCGTGGGTCCGTTCAGCTTCCGGCGGCTTGCCGTCCGCCGTGCGCTGGTTCATCGTCTGGCCGACCCGCCGACGGAGCTCCCCATGAAACGCGCGCTTCCCCTGCTTCTCATCGTCCTGATGACCGGTTGCCGCGAAGAGTCGCCCGCTCCGGCCCCATCCACCCCCGAGCCTGCGGCCGTGTCACCCGACGCCCCGGCGGAGCCGACGGCAGCCGCGACGTCCGCCGCGCTGCCCGTCCCCGGCCAGGTGCCGCGCGCCTTCCTGTGCCGCGGCAACGAGCCCTTCTGGTCGCTGGACATCCGTGCCGACAGCGCCCTGCTCAAGACGCCGGAATCGGAAGCCGATTTCGACGGCGAGCTGCTCGCAGGCAGCGGCGGCAGCTTCCGCTTCCAGGGCAGCGTCGACGGTGCGCCGGACGAGATCGTCGAGGCGCTGGTGTCGCCGGCGCAGTGTTTCGACACCATGGCCGACGGCCCGGCTTCGCCGTTCTCGGCGCAGGTGTCGCTGCCCGATGGCCGCGCCGGATCAGGATGCTGCACCGCAGAGTTCGGCCTCGATCTTGCGAATGCGCCCGTCTTCGACGCCGCCGCGCAGGGGCCGGACGACTGGTCGCGGCATTGGCCCGACCTGGCCGATTCGATCGGGCACTGCGCGCGCGATGGCGGCGTGGCGACCGACGTGATCACCACGGCGTGGCCGATGAACCGCGGCAAGGCGGTGGTGCGGCTGCGCGACACCGGCCAGGCGCGTTTCGACTGCCGCGTGGACCTGGGCACCGGCAAGATCGAGGCGGTGTCGGCCGTGCCGGAAGGCGAGCTGCAGCCGGGCGAGGCCCAGCCCGTGTTCATTCCCGCGCGCCAGGGACCCCCGGTGCTGGACTGTGGCCAGGTGCAGCGGGTCATGGTCGGTGGCGATGCCGTGGTGGGCTACCTGCACTACACCGCCGGCTGCGGCTGATTGCCGGCTACGCGGCCGGCAACTCCAGCCGCACCGACAAGCCGCCCAGCGGCGCGACGTCGAGGGCCAGCGCGCCGCCGTAGCTGGCGGCGATGTCCTGCACGATCGCCAGGCCCAGTCCGGTGCCGGGCATGCGCTGGTCGAGGCGGACGCCACGCTCGAGGGCCGCGGCCCGCAGCGATGGCGCCAGACCCGGACCATCGTCGCCCACTTCTATCCAGATCCGGCCACCGGCCTGTCCGCCCTGCACCTGCACGCGCTCCCGCGCCCATTTGCAGGCGTTGTCGAGCACGTTGCCCAGCATCTCCTCCAGATCGTCGGCCGCGCCCTGGAACTTCAGCGCCGCAGGGACCGACATCGAAAGCGCCAGCGCCTTGTCGCGATGGGCTGCGGCCAGGTAGTCGCGCAGCCGCGCCACCACCGGCGCGACCTCGCAGGACTGACGCGCGTCCACCGGTGCGCTGGTGGCCAGCTGGCGGTCCACCACGGCGCGCATCCGCGCCACCTGCTCGGACACGGTGTCGGCCAGCGCCGCGCCGGGCCGCTGCGCTTCGGCGTCCAGCACCGCAAGCGGTGTCTTCAGCGCATGCGCCAGGTCCTGCCCGGACTGGCGCGCGCGCTGCACCATGCGTTCGTGGTGGTCGAGCAACTGGTTGAGGTGTTCGGCCAGCGGCTGCACTTCGGTGGGCAGGGGTTCGACGGCAAGGCGCTCGTTCTCACCGCTGCGCACGCGCTGCAGCCGCTGCGTGATGCCGCGCAGGGGCTGCAGTCCGAAATGGACCTGGGCCGCGGCGGCCAGCGACAGTCCGGCGGCCAGCACCGCGAAGGTGACGCCCGCCAGCCAGCGGAACTGCGCCACTTCGGTGTCGAGGATGGCCTGGTCGCTGGCGACCCAGACGCGCACGGGCGCGGACGCGCCGGGCAGCTGCACGCGTCGCTGCGCGCTGCGCAGGCGCTGGCCACGCGGGCCCGACAGCTCGCCGTATTCCACCGCACCGGTGGCGGGCATCGGCGGCAGCACCGGCAGGTGGTCCCACAGCGATCGCGAACGGAAGGCCTGCGGGCCGTCGCCAACCTGCCAGTAGTGTCCAGAGAACACGCGCGCATAGCGGCCGTCTGCGGGTTCGCGCCGCAGGCGCACGCTGCCGTCTCCGTCGCGGGCGATCACGCCGGCCACGGTGACCAGGTCATCGGCCAGGCGGCGATCGAACGAACCCAGCGCCGCCCGCTGGAAGGCCGCGCCCAGCAGCCATGCCGCCAGCAGCGAGGCCAGCGCGATGCCGGCCACGCTGGCCAGCAGCAGCCGGCCGCGCAGCGACTTCACGGAGATTCGCCGAGCCGGAAGCCCTGGCCGCGCACCGTGTGCAGCAGGCCTGGCTGGCCCAGCTTGCGGCGGATGCGGCTGATCAGCACGTCCAGCGCATTGGAATCGGGATCGAAACCGCCCTCGTAGACGTGCTCGCCCAGCACGCCGCGGCCGATCACCTTGTCGGGGTGGTGGATGAAATAGCTCAGGATGCGGAACTCCTGCGCCGTCAGCGCCAGCGGGTCGCCGCCCAGGCTGAAGCGGCCGGCGTTGACGTCCAGCTCCAGTGGACCACAGCTCAGCCGCGGGTGGGCGTGGCCGGCGCTGCGGCGGATCAGCGCGCGAACGCGCACGATCAGCTCCTCGAGCTGGAAGGGTTTGGTCAGGTAGTCGTCGGCGCCGGCGTTGAAGCCCGCCAGTTTGTCGTGCCAGCGCGCACGCGCCGTCAGCACCAGCACCGGAAAGCGGCGGCCCGCATCGCGCCAGCGCGACAGTGCCGACAGCCCGTCCATGCCGGGCAGGCCCAGGTCGAGCACCGCGGCATCGAAGTCTTCGGTCTGGCCCAGGAATTCGGCCTGGGTGCCGTCGGCGACGGCGTCCACGGCGAAGCCGGCTTCGGTGAGGGCATCGGCGATGCGTGCGCGCAGGGCGGCGTCGTCTTCGGCCAGCAGCAGGCGCATCAGTCGTCCTCGTCCGGGTCTTCGATTTCGGTTTCCAGCAGGCGGCCGTCGCGGGCGTCGTAGGTCAGCTCGACCACGCGGCCATCCGGTCGCAGGATTTCGATTTCATATTCGCCGTCTTCCAGCTCGACCTCCAGCACGTCGCCGGGGTGGCGGCGTTCGGCGTCGGCCAGCAGCACTTCCAGCTTCACCAGCCGGCCCGTGCGCACGCCTTCGGTGGCGCGGCGCGAGGCCTCGTCGCCGGCCGCCGCGTCGGCGGTGGCAGCGCCCGCGGCCATCAGCAGGCCGGCGATCAGCAGGGGAAGCGCGCGCGGAATCATGCGCACAGCTTGGGCCGGGCGATTAACTTTTCCATGAACACCCCGATCATGGCCGCGTTAGGCGCGACCGGGATAGTGGGCCCCGTCGGGACTTCCCGTCATCCCCCTCAAGCAACGGAGCACCGCCATGAACAAGTCCACCCTGATTCTCGCCCTGTCCCTGTCGCTGGCCGCCGCCGGCACCGCCGCGGCGCAGGCCGTGTCCAGCGCGGCCGACGTGACCCAGCGCCTGGCCTCGGCCGGCTACACCGAAGTGCGCGACATCGAATTCGACGACGGCCTGTGGGAAGCCGAAGTGCGCCATGCCGACGGCCGCTGGCACGACGTGGCCGTGGACGGCAGCACCGGCGACGTGCTCGATGACCGTGGCAACACGCCGCTGATCACCGCCGCCGAGCTGATGACCCGCCTGCAGGCGGCCGGCTACACCGACATCCGCGACACCGACCTCGACGACGCGGTGTGGGAAGTGGACGCGACCAGCAAGGCCGGCCAGCGCGTGGAGCTGCGCATCAACGCGCACAGCGGCAAGGTGATCTCGGAGAACCTGGACGACTGATCCGGGTTGCCGCTGACCACGACGACGGGCCGCAGGAATGCGGCCCGTTTCTTTTCTGGGTGCGCGTGGGTGCGGCTGGCGGAATCCGCCGCACGGGCGTCTGAATTGGCCCCCGTCGGGCCAGGCTCGCCGCTTGACTGGCCGATCTGGCCCCAATAGTGTCGTTTTCGCCGCTGCTGCGGGAGGCGGCCAAGGCGGATTCTGTGTCCATCCCGGGCCCTGCCCGTCCTGCACGGAGTCACCCATGAAGCGCCTGATCCTTGCCAGTGTGCTGGTCCTGTTTTCCCTCGCCGCGCAGGCCTCGCGGCCGGCTGCCGACGAAGCTGTGTTCGTCGAGGGCGCGCGCTACAGCGCGGTACTCGATAGCCAGGGGCGTGCCTGGCGGCTGCTGCCGGCCGGGGGTCGCGACCTGAGCCTGCGGGTTTCCGGCGAATGCCACGCCGGCAGCGTGCCGCCGCGCGGACTATGGCTGCTCACCCAGGATGCCCAGGGCCGGCCGGAATTGGTGGCGCCTTCGGCCACCGCGCTGCCTGCCGGACACTCCGGCCGGATTCGGGTCGTGGCCTGCGGCCAGCCCGCACCGCAGGGCACGCTGGCCCTGCCCGCCGGGCTTGTGCAGTGGCTGCAGCAGAACTCGGGGTCGATCTATGTCGCGCGTTGAAGGCAGCCTGCGTATCGGCATCCTGGCGATGGAGGGCAGCCTGCTGTCCAGCCTGACCGGGCCGATGGACGTGGTGCGCATCGCGCAGAAGCTGGCGGAGCTGCGCGACCCGGGCACCGCGCTGCGCCTGGAGACCGTGCTTGTTGGTGCGCGCGGGCAGGCATCGATCCGTGGATCGGGCGGACTCGAGATCGGGCCGGTGCAGTCGCCGGATCGCGCGCTGGACCTGCTGCTGGTGCCGGGCTACATGCATGCCAGCGTGGCCGACCTGGTGCAGCGGCTGGCGGGTTACGGGCCGGAGATCGAACTGCTGCGTGCGCTGCACCTGCGCGGCGTGGCGATCACCGCCAGCTGCTGCGGCAGTTTCCTGGTCGCCGAGGCCGGGCTGCTGGACGGGCACGAAGCCACCACGAGCTGGTGGCTGGACGCGGCGTTCCGGCAGCGTTATCCGCGCGTGCGGCTGGACGTGGAACGCATGATCGTCGAGGACGGCAACCTCACCACCACCGGCGCCAGCACGGCGGTGCTGGGCTATGTGCTGCAGCTGCTGGCCAGGCGGGTGGATCCGGCCCTGGCCCAGCACACCGCGCGCATGATGCTGATCGATCCCGACCGGCAGAGCCAGGCGCCGTACATCAGCCTGGCGCTGACCGAGCGGCCGCGGCATTCGATGTCGGAGAAGGCCGAAAGCTTTCTGCAGAAGGAACTGCACCGCGAGCTGAGCATCGCCGAACTGGCCCAGCACTGCGGCACCAGCGAGCGCAGCCTGCTGCGCCACTTCCGCCAGCACTACGACAGTTCACCGCTGGCCCACATCCAGCACCTGCGGGTGGAGCGCGCCAAGGCACTGCTGGAGACCACGCGCCTGAGCTTCGATGAAATCGTCGAGCGCTGCGGCTACAGCGACGCCTCCAGCTTCCGCAAGCTCTTCAAGCGCGCCACCTCCCTCACCCCCGCCGACTACCGCGACCGCTTCCGCCTCCGCCCCCAATGAAAACATACCAGGTATGTTTTCAACGACGATGAAAACATACCTGGTATGTTTTCCTGGCGGGCGGGTTTGAGGCCGAAGAGGGGGCGCAGGAGGGGGATGCGGCGCACGCATTCGTGGCCCAGGGCGCAGGCGGCCAGGGTGCCGCCCACTACCAGCGTGGACTCGAGCGCGCCGCCCAGGCGCATCGGCACCAGCCAGTAGGCGATCAGCACCGTGGCCGACTGGTGGATCACGTACCACGGGAACACCGCCTCGCTGGCATAGGGCAACCAGCGGAAGGGGCGATCCAGCGCGTGGCGCGCCCAGGCCAGGATGGCCAGCAGCGTGGTCCACACCAGCAGGGCACGAAGGCTGCGCACCGCCACCAGCATGGGGTCGGAAAACGCCACGTCGAATTTCAGCAGCGGCACGTACACGGCGATCATGACCGCGGCGGCCCAACCCAGCGGCCGCCGCAGGCGCGCCAGCTCCTCCCAGAACGGCCCCTGCCGCGCCAGCAGGTAGCCGTAGAGGAACACCGTGAAAAACTGCGCGTGCTGGAACCAGTCATTGAGCAGATCGTTGCTGGCCTCGAACCGGGGCATCAGCAGGTTCACGTAAAGCACCAGCGGCAACACCGGCACCGCCACCAGCCAGACACCCCGCAGTCCGCCCATCGCCGCCTGCAGCCGCCGCCCCGCGCCCGATTCCAGCAGCGGAAGCAGCGCCACCAGCAGCAGGCTGTAGACCCACAGGTAAGCCAGGTACCACAGGTGGTTCCAGGTGATGCCGTACTCGGCACCGTCGAAGCGGCCATCCGGCCAGGGCTGCAGCTGCCAGTAGCGCAGCAGGAAGCGGCCGTAACCCGGCTCCACCCCGCCGTTGACCACCCCCTGCGCGTAGGCCTGCACCGGCACGATCACCAGCATGCCGAACACCAGCGGCAGGAACAGCCGCCAGGTCCGCGACAGTGCGAACCGCCCCGGCGCACGCGCGGGCTGGTAGAGACCGATCGCCAGCCCGGAGATCAGGAACAGCAGCGCCATCCGCCACCGGTTCATGGTCAGCATTGGCCACTGCAGCCACTCCTGCAGGTAGCTGCTCTTGATGTGCCAGTCCCACTCGGCCACGTAGAGCATGCCGCAGTGGTAGGCGATCAGGGACAGGATGGCGAGCACGCGCAGGGCGTCGAGGTCGTGGCGGCGGGTCATGGCGGATTCCGGTCGGGAAGACGCCATGGTCGGGACCGCGACCTTGCCAAGCCATGCGCAGGGGACGCACGGCCGGCCCGCGGGGACGAATCGCGGACCCGGGGGACGAACCGTCGTGCGACGGCCCCGCGCGGCACCTAGACTAGCGCCATGTCCGAAGCCCCCACGCCGTTCGCGGAACGCTACCTGCCCCACCGCCGCTGGATCGAGATCGGCTTCTGGGTGATCAGCACCTGCCTGGCGGCCGCTGGCAACACCATCACCGTGGGCATGGAGATGCGCCGGGCGGGCCTCGTCCACCATCCGCTGGAGCCGGCGCTCTGGGAGTGGAGCAGTGCGCTGCTGATGCTGGTGCTGATCCCGGCCGTGGTCTGGTTCACCCGGCGCTACCCGCTGCACCTGGACACTTGGCGCCGCTGGCTGCCGCTGTACGTCCTGGCCAGCCTGGCCTATTGCCTGGTGCACGTGGTGGGCATGGTGCTGGTGCGCAAGGCCGCCTACCAGCTGGCGGGCGAGTATTACGACTTCGGGCCCTGGGTCCGCCAGTTCTTCTATGAATACGTGAAGGACGTGCGGACCTTCCTGGGCATGGTGGTCCTGATCGAGGGTTACCGGCTGCTGGTGCGACGCATGCAGGGCGAGGCCAGCCTGCTGGCCGCGCCCGATGACGACGCCCCGCCGGTGGAACCGATCGACCGGCCCGAGCGCTTCCTGGTGCGCAAGCTGGGGCGTGAGTTCCTGGTCGCCGCCCACGACATCGAGTCGCTGCAGGCCGCGGGCAACTACGTGAACCTTCGCGTGCGGGGGCGCGACTATCCCCTGCGCAGCACCATCGCCGCGATCGAGGCCCGGCTGGACCCGGCGCGATTCCAGCGCGTGCACCGCAGCCACATCGTCAACCTCGACCACGTGGCCAGCATCGAGCCGCTGGACACCGGCGACGCCCGCCTGCACCTGCGCGACGGCAGCACCCTGCCCTGCAGCCGCCGCTACCGCTCCGCCCTACGCGACCGCGCCGCCCCGCCAACCCCGTGAAAACATACCAGGTATGTTTTCATCGTCGATGAAAATATACCTGGTATGTTTTCCTGGGAGGCGGGGGTGCGGAAGATCGTGCATGTGGACATGGATGCTTTTTATGCGTCCGTGGAGCAGCGGGACGATGCTTCGCTGCGCGGGCGGCCGGTGGTGGTGGCCTGGCGTGGGGCGCGTTCGGTCGTGTGTGCGGCCAGCTACGAGGCGCGCACCTTCGGCATCCGCTCGGCCATGCCCGCGCTGCGCGCGGAGAAGCTTTGCCCGCAGGCCGTGTTCGTGCCGCCCGACTTCGTGCGCTACAAGGCGGTATCGCGCCAGGTGCGCGAGATTTTCGCCCGCCACACCGACCTGATCGAGCCGCTGTCGCTGGACGAGGCCTACCTCGACGTCACCCGCAACAAGCAGGACCTGGCCAGCGCCACCGCCGTCGCCACCGCGATCCGCGACGCCATCCGCGAGGAAACCCGGCTCACCGCCTCGGCCGGCATCGCGCCCAACAAGTTCCTGGCCAAGATCGCCAGCGACTGGCGCAAGCCCGACGGCCAGTACGTGATCAAGCCGGCCCGGGTGCTGGATTTCCTCGCGCCGCTGCCGGTAGCCAAGCTGCCAGGCGTGGGCAAAGTGATGGAGGGCAAGCTGGCGGACCTGGGCATCCAGACCGTCGGCCAGCTTCGCGCCCACGGCCTGCAAGGACTCGAGCGCCGTTTCGGGCGCTGGGGCCGCCGCCTGCATGAACTCTCGCAGGGCATCGACGAACACGCGGTGGAAAGCGAACGCCCCACCACCCAGGTCTCGGCCGAGGACACCTTCGCCCAGGACGTGACGCTGGAGCACACGACCGAAGCCATCGAACGACTGGCCGCAAAAGCCTGGGCCGCCGCACAGCGCGAGGGCGACCGCAGCGGCCGCACCGTGGTGCTCAAGCTCAAGACCGCCGACTTCCGCATCCTCACCCGCAGCCACACGCCGCCCACGCCACCGACGTCGCTGCAGGAAGTCGTGGCGATCGCGCTGGACCTGAGGTCGCGGGTGGAACTGCCCGCGCGCGTGCGCTACCGGCTGGTGGGCGTGGGCCTGGCCAACTTCCGCCGCCACGACGAACTGCCGCCGCAGCCCGGACTCTTCTGAGGGCCCAAACGAAACGGGCGGCCCGAAGGCCGCCCGCTGGGGGGAGAGAAAGCGTGATGCCGAAGCCGATTACTCCTCGGCCTCTTCCTCTTCCGGAGCCACCTGGTAGGCGTCGAACTCATCGCGGCTCAGGCGCGCGTCCTGGTTGCTGTCCGCCACGGCGAACTGGATGGAAAGCTCGTGCTCGGCCGGGATGTCGGTCTTGGCGACGTAGCCATCGGCATCGGTGTCGAGCTGCTCGAAGGTGACCTCGGCGGACGTCGGCGGGGCCATGTTGGGATCCACCGCCGTCTCGTCCTTGTTGTCGCCGGCAAACGCCGCGCCGGACAGGGCAAGGGCGAACGCGGCAGCCAGCGCGGCAGTCGAGTTGGTCTTGTTCATGTCGTTCTCCTATCGCTTTGGGGGGATGAAGCCAGTGGCTTCGACTCCACCATGCCAAAACGGGTCCGAACGGGTGCTGAGTGAAACATTAGCGTCGCGTCATGGCGATGTTAATGCCTTGGCCGACGCCATCAGGTGCAACGGCCCCTACGAACTGGCGCAGACCAGGCAAAAAAAAGGGGCCGGCAGTGCCGGCCCCTCCCGATGCCATCACCCGCTTGCGCGGATCAGTAGTACAGCCCGTACAGGATGTCGCGGATCAGGCCCGAAGCGATCGAGACCAGGACCACGTCACGGTCCACGCGCACCCAGTGGTAGCCATAGGGCGGCGGCGGCAGGCGATACGCGCGGTAGTCCACGTAGTAGTTGCGGTGGTAGTAGGACGACGGCAGGCGGTGGCCCACGCTCCACCGGTACGGACGGTAGCCCGACGGGTAGACGTAGCGCACCGGTGCCCGGTAGCGGTACTGCGGGTACCAGTTGTAACCGTTCCAGCGACGGTCGTTGTGGCGCACGTAGCGCGCGTGGTCACGGCGGTCGTCGCGCCAGTCGTTGCGGTAGTCACGGCGATCGTCGCGCCACTCGCGACGGTCGTCACGGCGGTCGTCACGGCGCTCGGCGACCCACTCGCGGCGGTCCTGGCGGTCGTCGCGACGCTCATTGCGGAAGTCGTTGCGATCGTCGCGACGCTCGTTGCGGAAGTCATTGCGGTCGTCGCGGCGCTCGTCGCGCGCCTCGGCACGCCATTCCTGGCGGCCACCGCCGACGTCGCCAGGCTGGCCGCGGCCACCGCGGTCGCCACGGTCCGCGCGATCGTCGCCACGCTCACCGCGCCCACCCTCGCGCCAGGCACCCTTGCCTTCGGTGGATTCGCGGTTGCCTTCACGGGCCGCTTCGCCGCCCACGCGCTGCGCCATCGCCGGCATGGCCGTCGCGCCCGCCAGCAGCAGAGAGATCGAGGCCAGCTTCAACTTGTTCATTTTGCACTCCAGGTTTCGGGGCTCGTGGACCGGGCTTGCTTCCACGGCGCGAATCATCGCTCCCGGGCGTCTGAATTCGTGTTGAACACTCCAGACCCTGCCTCTCGCCGTTGCCGTCCAGTCAGCTGGCGCGCGCCGCGGCCCCGGGCCGCCTGGGCTAGAATCGCCTTCACATCCACCACCCCCACCTGCCGCCATGCCCTCCTTTGACGTCGTTTCGGAAGTCGACAAGCACGAACTGACCAATGCGGTGGACACCGCCAACCGTGAGCTCGGCACCCGCTTCGACTTCAAGGGCCAGGACGCCAGCTTCGAGCTCGACGGCTTCGTGGTCACCCAGAAGGCACCCAGCGATTTCCAGCTCAAGCAGATGCTCGACATCCTGCGCGGCCGGCTCAGTGCGCGCGGCATCGACATGCGCTGCCTGGAGGCCGGCGAGCCCGAGGTCAACCTGGCCGGCGCCCGGCAGAAGATCACCATCAAGCAGGGCATCGAACAGAAGATCGCCAAGAAGCTGGTGGCCTCGCTCAAGGAGGCCAAGCTCAAGGTCGAGGCCCAGATCAATGGCGAGAAGCTGCGCGTGAGCGGCAAGAAGCGCGACGACCTGCAGGAAGCGATGGCGGTGCTGAAGAAGGCCGATATCGAACTGCCGCTGCAGTTCGACAACTTCAGGGATTGAGTCGGCTCAGCCCGCTGCGGCGCCGAAGATGCGCGCGCGGTCGGCCTCGTCCAGCGGCCGCCACCGGCCGGCTTCCAGCCCGCCCAGATCCAGCCCGCCCAGGCTGAGCCGCTCCAGTGTCTGCACGTGGTTGCCCACCGCCGCGAACATGCGCCGGATCTGGTGGTAGCGGCCTTCGACCAGGGTGATGCGCGCGCGTCGTGCCCCCAGCACCTCCAGCCCGGCGGGCGCCAGCGGTGTCTTCTCCGACTCCAGCATCAGCGTGCCGCTGCCGAACACGTCGGCCTCGTCGCCGCGCAGGTCGTCCGCCAGCGTGGCTTCGTACACCTTGGGCAGTTGGGCCCTTGGCGAGGTGATCCGGTGCAGCAACGCGCCGTCGTCGGTCATCAGCAGCAGCCCCGAGGTGTCGCGGTCCAGACGGCCGACGGTGGACAGCACCGGGTCGCGCAGGCGATAGCGCGGCGGCAGCAGGTCGTACACCACGCGGCCCGGGTCCTTGGTCGAACAGGTGTAGCCGACCGGCTTGTGCAGGAGGATCAGCAGGCCCTGCGGCGGGTCCAGCGGCTCGCCGTCCACGCGCACCGCGTCATGCGGCACCGCGTCGTCGGCGTACAGCACCTCGCCGGCGGCATCGGTGATGCGGCCTTCGCGGAACATCAGCGCCACCTGCTTGCGGCTGCCGTAGCCCAGGTTCGCGATCAGCTTCACCAGCTTCATGCCTTCACCGCCTCGATCACCTTGAAGCCCGCGTCCTCGCGCACGGTGCGCACCCGCGCGAAGCCCTGCGCCAGCGCGGCCTCGTAGGGCAGGTGCCGGTTGGCGACCAGCCAGAAGCGACCACCTGGCCCAAGCGCCGCCGCTGCGGCGGCGATGAAGGCGCGTCCCAGCGCGGGATCATCCGCCCGGCCCTGGTGGAAGGGCGGGTTGCTGACGATGAAATCGTGGCGACGGCCCAGCCCGGTGGCGACGTCGTGCCAGTGGAAGCCGACCGGGACGCGCGCGCCGGCCAGGTTCATGCGCGCCAGCGCCAGTGCGCGCGACTCGGCCTCGTACAGGTCCATCGCGGTCACCGCCGGGCAGCGCGCCAGCACCTCGGCGCTGAGATAGCCGAAGCCCGCGCCCAGGTCGGCGCCGGACCCGGCCAGGTCCGACGGCAGGCTCTGCGCCAGCATGGCCGAGGCGGCATCGATGCGGTCCCACGCGAACAGGCCGGGCCGGCTCTGGAAGCGGCCGTCCAGGATCGGCCGCGGTGCGTCCAGCGCCAGCCACTCGGTGTGCAGGTCCCAGTCCACGCCGTCCGGCAGCGGCGCCGTCCAACAGACGCGGCAGTGTTTTTTGGTCAGCGCATGCACCGGCCCGGCCAGGCGGGTCAGGTCGTCCTGCATCGAGCGCGCACCTTCCTGGTTGGCGGCGCAGGCCACCACCACGCCGCCCGGCGCGGCCTGGGCGATGGCGCGGGCCAGCAGCGCGCGCGACTCCTCGCGCTGGCGCGGCGCCAGCAGCAGCACCCGATCGAAGCGGCCGCTGTTGCTGTCCGACACCGCCACGCCTTCGCGCTCCAGCGCCGCCGCCCAGGGCCGGAAGCCCTGCTCGCAGACGATGCGCTGCGCGCGCGCTTCGTGCAGGGCCGCGCCGGCACGCGCGCGCAGGAACAGCGTGCCCCCTGGTGCGGGCCAGGCCAGCGCACCGGACTGCAGGGGCAGCAGCAGCACGTCGAGGGCGGGAAGATCGGCGGCCACGGCCACGGGGCGGACTCCGCCATGAAAGAAGCCGCGATTTTAGCCCGGGCGGCGGCTCACGCGGGCGCGGCCTGCACCGGCAGCACGCGGTTGCGACCCTGGGCCTTCGCGGCGTACAGCGCCATGTCCACCGCCCGGTAGAGTCCATCGCCATCGCCGTGGCTGCGGGCATCGAAGGCACCGACGCCGATGCTCACCGTCACCCGCAGCCGCTCGCCATCGGCATCGAGGGGATTGACGGCCAGGTCGTGGCGCAGCGCTTCGGCCGCCTGGGCCGCCGACGCGGCGTCGCCGTCCAGCAACACCCCGAACTCTTCCCCGCCCAGCCGGGCCAGCAGCGCACCGGGCGCCGGGAACGCGCGCTGCATGCGGTCGGCCAGGGCCTTGAGGCAGGCATCGCCCACCGCGTGGCCATGGCGGTCGTTGACGTGCTTGAAGTGGTCGATGTCCAGGATCAGCAGGGTGAAGCCCGGCCCGCCGGCGCGCGCGCGCTGCGCCGCCAGGTCCAGGCGCGCGGTGAAGTGACGGCGGTTGCACACTCCGGTGAGCGGATCGGTGCGGCTGAGGTGTTCGTACAGGTCCCGTTGCTCGCGCAGGGCCTGGTCCAGGCGCAGGCGGCGGCGGTACTCGGCGTGGCTGCGCACCACCGCGCCGGCCAGGTACAGCGCATAGAAGGACATCGCCACGGCCAGCGCGCGGTTGCCAGGGTCCGACCACAGCACTGCCAGCAGTGGCACGAACAGCACGCACACGCCCACCGCCGCCAGGTGCCGCACGGTGGAGTAAATGTTGGCGAACACGGTGGCGTAGCCGATGGTCGCGATCAGCGAGACCATGCGGGTGTCCTGGTCGAAGCGTGCATCGACCAGGAGCCAGGCCTGCACCACCGACCACAGCACCGAAGCCAGCGGCAGCACCAGGGCATAGCGCAGCAGCCAGCGCCGGTTCTGGTCCGCGTTGGCCGCGCGCGGCGGCCGCATCAGCAATCGCAGGCCGCCCAGCAGCAGGAAGCCGGCGCCCGCGGCCAGCGCCGTGACCGGTGCGAATGCCATCACCCCGCCCAGCCAGGCGATGACCACCCATCCGAACAGATAAAGCAGGCCCCCGAGCTTGGACAGCTGGTAGGTGTCGGCCACCATCTGGCCCAGCCGCCAGTCGGCCATCGGGCCCCGGGCTGGATCGGCATCGGCTTGGCGGTCGAATGGCGTCACGCGCATCGGAGCCCGGTCGCGGGGCGGTCCCCACAGGCCGCCCCCCGGCGCCACAGTCGGCCAGGGCGGCAGCGGCGTCAAGTCACGCCGGCTGCGCGACAATGCCTCCCTGCCCGCCCACGGAACGCCCGATGCCTTCGAATGCCGTCCTGCTGATGCTGCTGCTGGCCACTGCGCCCAGCGACCTGCGCCCGATCGACTGCGAGGCCTGCGCCGGCTGGAACGCGCCGCAGGCGCCGTTCCGCCTGCACGGCAACAGCTACTACGTCGGCACCCGCGGACTGAGCGCCGTGCTGGTCGCCACCGACCAGGGCCTGGTGCTGATCGATGGCGGCCTGCCGCAATCGGCGCCGGTGATCGCGGCCAACATCGCTTCCCTGGGCTACAGGCTGTCCGACCTGCGCTGGATCCTGATCTCGCATGCGCACTACGACCACGCCGGTGGCATCGCCGCGCTGCAGCGGCTAAGCGGCGCCAAGGTGGCGGCCACGGCGCACGCGGCGGCGGCGCTGCGCGCCGGCGACGTGCCGGCGGACGATCCGCAGGTGGGCTTCGGCCGTGCGGCCAACGCCTTCCCGCCGGTGACGGACGTGGTGGAACTCGAGGACGGCGCCCTGATCCGCGTGGGAGGCACCACGCTGACGATGCACGCCACCCCGGGCCACACGCCCGGCGGCAGCACCTGGTCCTGGCGCAGCTGCGAGGGCGAGGACTGCCGCAACCTGGTCTATGCCGACAGCCTCACGGCAGTGTCGGCGCCGGGCTTCCGCTTCAGCGACGCGCCGGCGCTGCTGGCGCAGTTCGAGGCCACGTTCACGCGCGTCGAAGCCCTTCCCTGCGACCTGGTGGTGTCGGCGCATCCGGACGCCACCGGCCTGTTCAACAAGCTGGCCGTTCGCGAGGGCCAAGGCACCGGGCCAGCCCTGCTGGATTCGGCGTCGTGCCGGAACTACGCGGCGGCAGGAAGGGAGTGGCTGAAGAAGCGACTGGCGAAGGAAGCCGGGTCGACGCAATGACGTCCCGGCGCACGCGCCGCGGTTTCCGTCGCGGGGCGTGGCATGCGGACAGCCTCAGCCGGCCGGAGGAGGCGGCGCATCGGCCGTGGTTCGCCACTCCATCTCGCGGAAATCGAAGCCCTGCTCGATACGCGGCTTGACGATGCGGAAGAACGGCGACACATCGAAATCGCGCGGCGCGTACAGGCTGTGGTGGCGGATGTGCAGGATCTCGCGCCGCGCGCGCCGGGCCCCGGGGCCGGAGGCATCCACCAGCTCCACCTCGGGCAGGATCGGATAGCGCACCGAGGCGAAGGCCTGGGCCAGCAGGGTCGAGCAGATGGCCTTGGTGGGTTCACCGCTGCCCAGGGCCAGCGCCCGCCGGCGCATGGAGCCCGGCAGCGGCGGCGTGCGGATGAAATACCGCGCCAGGTCGAAGATGTTCTTCAGGTCGTAGGTGATGCCCTTGCGCGAGATCATGAAGTCGATCAGCGCGGCGATTTCCTCGTCGGTCAGGCCCACCGGCCGGCAGATGCGCGTGTGCAGGCCGGCAAAGGTGCTCAGCGGGATGGTGCGCACGCCGTCCACCACGTCCACGTCCACCAGCAGGCGCGGCTCTTCGCCCGGCTCCGGCGGACCCAGGGTGTCGCCGATGTAGAGCGCGGCGTGGGACCAGGTGGACTGGGTCAGGTACTTGATCGCGCTGGAGAAGCGGCTGCTGCCCTCCACCAGCACCACGTCGCCCTTGCGCAGCGTCGCCGCCAGCAGGCCGTAGGGGCTGGTCGGGATGTGGCTGTTGCGTTCGCGCGGCTTGGCCAGGAAGCGGGCCAGCCGGCGACCGAGGGACTGCAGCGGCGACATGCCGCCTCCGGCACGTGGGGTCGGCGCACAGCCTAGCGCAAGCGCGATGCGGGGTTCAGCCCGCGGGCCGCTGCCCCGCCACCAGGGTGCGCAGCTCGCGCAGGCGTGCCTTCACCCGCTGCGCCTGTTCGGGCGAGAGCCGCCACATCGCCTTGTGGCCCACCGACGCCGACTCCATCGCCGGGTCGGCGAAGGCCAGCCGCGGACGGCCGGGAATGCGCCGCAGCTCCACCGCGGCCGGGCGCTCGGGCGCGGCCAGCAGGTGGTCGATCACTTCCACCAGGCGGTCGTTGAACTGGCGGTCGGACTCGCCCAGGTCGCGGTAGGCCTGCTGCAGCAGCGGATAGAAGCGCACGTAGGACGTGACCAGCTGGCGCGCATCGAGGGACTCGAACGCCGACACGGCCAGGTCGTAGCGCGCCGCGTTGGCCTCGTCCAGCCACAGGCGGCCGTCGGCCTCGGTGACACCCAGTTCGCCGGCGGCGGGCCGGCCTGCGTAGATCGCGCGCGTCAGCGACTTGCGCGGCAGGTTGTCGATGGTGGCCACCAGCCGCGGCACCAGGAACTCGCGCACCACGAACTGGCCGGCATCGCTGGCGCCCAGGGCCGACTGCAGCGCGGCAAAGGCCTCGGCATCGCTGGCGTTCAGGGCCGGCAGCGGCGCGGCGTCCACGGCCAGCACGGGGACTTGTTCGATCGGATACTTCGGCGCCTGATCCACCGGCGCGGGGGCGCTGACGGGCGGCGGCAACGGGGCCGGTGCCAGTGGCGCTGCGGCGACCTTCGGTGGCACGGTCCGCGGGTAGTAGTGCCAGACCAGGGCCGCGCCCATGACCAGCAGGCCGGCAACGAGCCAAGGCCCGTAGTGGAATCGCTGCTTCATCCTTGGCGTCCTGTGCGGGGGGCTTGTCACCCAGACTGGCCGCCCCGGCCTGAAGTTCCCCGGAATGTGCCCTGCGTCACGTTTCCGACCCGGTGGGTGCGGCGTATCCTGAGCTCCGGCCCTTCCCCCCGGCGCGCCGCGATGACCGCTCCTGCCCGCTGGCCGCTGGCCAGCCTCCTCGTCCTCGGCCTGACCCTGCCCGTCGCGGCCGAACCGCCGCCGCGTTTTCCGCCCGCGGCCGTCTGGCACCAGGACATCCGCTCGGCGCCGGTACATCCGGACTCGCCCACCATGATCAGCACCTGGGTCGGCCTGGGCGGCTTCGGCCTGGGCCGGATGCAGATCGACTTCAGCTTCCACGTGGTGCGCGCACCGGCCGATGCGCCGACGCGCACGATCGTCGGCTATCCCTCGGCCGGCGAGTACTACGCGCCCGACTGCGAGCCGATCGGCACGCCGATGCCGGTGCCCGCCAACGCGGCCATCGAGGGACAAACCGGCCTGAGCTGCGACAACGCCGGCGGCGACTGCCACCTGCTGGTGGTGCAGGGCGACCGCCTGTACGAGGCCTATCGCGCCAACGCCACCGGCAGCGGCGGGCTGCAGGCGCAATGCCTGGCGGTCTGGCAGCTCGAACGTGTGTACCCGGCCAGCAACCGCGGCGAACACTGCACCAGTGCCGATGCGGCGGGCTTTCCGATCGCGCCGCTGCTGTTCAATGCCGACGAGGTGCACGCGGCCATGCAGGTGGCCGATGGCGACCTGGGCCACGCGATCCGCTTCATCCTGCCCAACTCGCGCATGGCCACCACCCTGGTGAATGGCAACCGGCGCCCGGTGTACGTACGCCCGGGCAGCCATGCCGGCGGTCCGTCTGGCCCGGAGACGGCGGTGCCCTACGGCTCGCGGCTGCGGCTGCGGGCGGACTTCCCGGTGAACCTGTACCCGCCGGCGGCGCAGGTGATCCTGCGCACGATGCAGCGCTACGGCATCGTGCTGTCGGACGGCGGCAACATCGCCCTGACCGCCGAGAGCGACCGCTACACCCAGCACACCTGGGCCGAACTGGGCATCGGCTCGCGCGTGTTCGACCAGGCGGTGCCGGCGCAGCCGGTGCGCGCGCAGGACTTCGTGGTACTGCAGACCGGCCCGCGCATCGTGGAAACCTACGACTGCGTGCGCAATGCGATCGATCCCGATCCGGCCGCGCTGACCGGCCGCATCGGCCGCAGCGCGCCGGGCGGGCAGACCCTGGTGTACCTGCAGTGGAGCGGCGGCGGCAGCCAGGTGGACCTCTACCGCGGCACCAGCCTGCTCGCCACCCTGGCCAACACCGGACGGTGGACCGGCAAGCCCGGCACCGGGCCGCAGCCGCCCTACCGGGTCTGCGCAAGGGATTCGCAGGCCTGCAGCAACGCCGTGGTGCCGCTGGCGGACCGCTACACGCAGCCGGCCTCGTCACGCGCCCGCAAGCCCGCGACCTTGCAGGACGCCCGCAAGCCACGCCCCGCAGAGCGCTGAGCCACGGGCCGCCGCGGTCGCGCGCAGGCCTAGGCCTTTCGTCACTTGACGCCCCCGGACCGCAGTCGCCAGAGTCGGGCGGCCACATCACCGCCGCCGGCGCGCACCTGCGCGCCCGGTCCGGCTTCGCCCATCCCGCTGGAGTGACACGATGGACAGACGCAACTTCCTGACGATGTCGGGCATTGGCCTTGCCGGCCTGATGCTCCCCTACAGCCGCTCCATCGCCGCCGCCGAGCTGGTCTCGGGCCTGGACGTCGCGATGAAGAAGGCCATCGCCGACGCCGCACTGCAGGCCGCCACCGGCGCCGGCGCCAGCTACTGCGACGTGCGCATCGGCCGCTACCTGCAGCAGTTCGTCGTCACCCGCGAGGACAAGGTGCAGAACGTGGTCAACACCGAATCCACCGGCGTGGGCGTGCGCGTGATCGCCGGCGGCGCCTGGGGCTTCGCGGCCACCCGCGACCTGAGCACCGACGGCGTGGCCGCCGCGGCGCGCCAGGCCACGGCCATCGCCAAGGCCAATTCGAAGCTGCAGACCAGCCCGGTGCAGCTGGCCAAGGTCACCGGCGTCGGCGAGGTCAGCTGGAAGGCGCCCATCAAGAAGAATGCGATGGAAGTGCCGATCAAGGACAAGGTGGACCTACTGCTGAGCGTCAACGCGGCGGCCACCCAGGCCGGCGCCGACTTCGTCAACTCCACGCTGTTCATGGTCAACGAGCAGAAGTACTTCGCCTCCACCGACGGCAGCTACATCGACCAGGACGTGCACCGCATCTGGGCGCCGTTCACCGTCACCGCGGTGGACAAGGCCAGCGGCAAGTTCCGCACCCGCGACGGCCTGTCGGCGCCGGTGGGCATGGGCTATGAATACCTCGACGGCGGCGGCAAGAAGTTCGTGTCGCCCAATGGCGTCATCAACTACGGCAGCACCTACGACATGCTCGAGGATGCCGTGGCCGCGGCCAAGCAGGCGCGCGAGAAGCTGACCGCGCCGTCGGTGAAGCCCGGCAAGTACGACCTGGTGCTCGACCCGACCAACCTGTACCTGACCATCCACGAAAACGTCGGCCACCCGCTCGAGCTCGACCGCGTGCTGGGCTACGAGGCCAACTACGCCGGCACCAGCTTCGCCACGCTCGACAAGCGCCGCGACAAGTTCCAGTACGGCAGCAGCATCGTCAACCTGTTCGCCGACAAGGTGCAGGAAGGCAGCCTGGGCGCGGTCGGCTACGACGACGAAGGCGTGAAGTGCAAGAAGTGGGACCTGGTCAAGGACGGCATCCTGGTCAACTACCAGGCCATCCGCGACCAGGCGCACATCCTGGGCGAGACCGAATCGCACGGCTGCTGCTACGCCGACTCCTGGTCCAGCGTGCAGTTCCAGCGCATGGCCAACGTGTCGCTGGCGCCGGGCAAGACCCCGCTCAGCGTGGACGCCATGATCAAGGACGTCGAGAAGGGCATCTACATCGTCGGCGACGGTTCGTTCTCGATCGACCAGCAGCGCTACAACGCCCAGTTCGGCGGCCAGCTGTTCTACGAGATCGAGAACGGCAAGATCACCCGCATGCTCGAGGACGTGGCCTACCAGATCCGCACGCCGGAATTCTGGAACGCGTGCAGCGCGATCTGCGACGAGTCCGACTACCGCCTCGGCGGCAGCTTCTTCGACGGCAAGGGCCAGCCCGGGCAGGTGTCGGCGGTGTCGCACGGCGCCAGCACGACCCGCTTCGACGGCATGAACGTCATCAACACCGCCCGCAACATCGGCTGACCGGCCAGGAGCCCCAGACATGAGCATCTTCACCGAAGAACAGGCCAAGGCCATCCTCGACAAGGTCATCAAGCTTTCGGTCGCCGACGAGTGCACCGCAACCCTGACCGGATCGATCGAGGGCAACATCCGTTTCGCACTCAACAACGTCTCCACCAGCGGCATCGTGTCCGATGCCCAGCTGATCGTACAGACCGCGTTCGGCAAGAAGGAAGGCATCGCCACCATCAACGAGTTCGACGACGCCGCGCTGGAGCGCGTGGTGCGCCGGGCCGAGGACCTGGCGCGGCTGGCCCCGGAGAACCCGGAGTACATGCCGATCATCGACAAGCAGACCTACCGCCCCAGCCCCACCTTCATCCAGTCCACCGCCGACATCACGCCCGAGCAGCGCGCCCAGGTGGCCGCGGCCTCGATCGGCCCGTGCAAGGACAGCAAGCTGATCGCGGCGGGCTTCCTGCAGGACGACCAGAGCTTCTTTGCGTTTGCCAACTCCAAGGGCAACTTCGGCTACCAGAAGGCGACCAATGTCGACTTCACCTGCACGGTGCGCACCGAGGACGGCCGCGGGTCGGGCTGGGTGGCGCGCAACGTGGCCGACATCAGCCAGTTCAAGGCCGACGAGTCCATCCAGGTCGCGATCCAGAAGGCGCGCGACTCGGCCGAGGCCAAGGCGCTGGAGCCGGGCAAGTACACCGTGATCCTGGAGCCGGCCGCCGCGGCGGGCCTGATCAGCTTCATGATGTTCTTCTTCGACGCCCGCCAGGCCGATGAAGGCCGCAGCTTCCTGTCCAAGAAGGGCGGCGGCACCAAGATGGGCGAGCAGGTCTACGACCCGCGCGTGAACATCACCGCCGACCCCTGGAATGCGGACGCGCCGGTGATGCCCTGGGACGGCGAGGGCCTGCCGCGCGAGAAGCACGACATCATCCGCGACGGCAAGGTGCAGTACCTGCAGTACTCGCGCTACTGGGCCAAGGAAAAGGGCAAGCGCGCGATGGGCCAGCCCGGCAACATCCTGATGGCCGGCGGCAGCAAGTCCACCGCCGAACTGGTGAAGGGCACGCAGAAGGGCATCCTGGTCACCCGCACCTGGTACATCCGCATGGTGGATCCGCAGACGGTGCTGCTGACCGGCCTGACCCGCGACGGCACCTTCTACATTGAGAACGGCGAGATCAAGCACCCGGTGAAGAACTTCCGCTTCAACGAGTCGCCGGTGATCATGCTCAACAACATCGAGGAGCTCGGCAAGCCGGTGCGCCTGAGCGGCGACGAGTCGCCGTTCGTGATGATGATCCCGCCGATGAAGCTGCGCGACTTCACCTTCAGCTCGCTGTCCGACGCCGTTTGACCGCCCGCTGTTCCCCCTCTCCCGGCGACGGGAGAGGGCCGGGAGAGGGGGCCTGCACTGACATGATGCCCCCTGCCCCGCGATGAACCGCCGCCACTTCCTCTCCGCGCTCGCCACCGCCCTCGCCGCCGGCGCCGTGCCGGGCGTGCGTGCCGCCGGCGCCGACTACGACTTCTGGTTCACCCGGCTGATGTACGACTCCGGCGACTGGGACGTGGACCAGCGCATGCCGGCCAACGTGATCACCTCGCTGCTCGAATACACCACGCTGCGGGTGGATCCGAAGGAGCACGTGCTGGCCCTGTCGGACCCGCGCATGCTCACCGCGCCCTTCTGCTACCTGGCCGGGCACAAGCTGGTGGAGTTCAATCCCGACGAGCGCCGCAACTTCGAGCGCTACGTGCGCAGCGGCGGCTTCGTGTTCGTGGATGACTGCAACCACGACATTGACGGCCTGTTCGCCAAGTCCTTCGAGGACGAGATGGCTTCGATCTTCGGCCCGCGCGCGCTGCAGAAGCTGTCCAACCGCCACCCGCTGTACACGAGCTTCTTCCGCTTCGACGGCCCGCCCGCCACCGGCTTCGAGCTCAATGGCTGGGGCGACGACCTGGTGCACGACTACCTCAAGGGCATCACCGTGGACGGCCGGCTGGGCGTGCTGTACAGCAACAAGGACTACGGCTGCGAGTGGGACTACGACTGGCGGAACAAGCGCTGGCTGGCGGAAGACAACACCAAGTTTGCGGTGAATATCGTGATGTACGCGCTTACAAGCTAGCCTTACCGGGAAACCCATGACCAACACACCCAACCCGCCATCGCTCGAAGCGCAGCTCTCCCTGCTCCCGCCCCTGCGCGCCGCCATCGCCCAGTCCATCGTCGGCCAGGACGACGTGGTGGAGCAGCTGCTCATCGGCCTGCTGGCCGGCGGGCACTGCCTGCTCGAGGGCGTGCCGGGCCTGGGCAAGACGCTGCTGGTGCGCACGCTGGGCCAGGCGCTGGCGCTGCAGTTCCGCCGCGTGCAGTTCACGCCCGACCTGATGCCCAGCGACATCCTGGGCACCGAGATCCTCGAGGAGGACCACGGCACCGGCCATCGCAGCTTCAAGTTCCAGCCCGGCCCGGTGTTCACCAACCTGCTGCTGGCCGACGAGCTCAACCGCACGCCGCCCAAGACCCAGGCCGCGCTGCTGGAGGCCATGCAGGAGAAGACGGTCAGCTACGCGGGCGTGACGCACGTGCTGCCGGCGCCGTTCTTCGTGCTGGCCACTCAGAACCCGATCGAGCAGGCCGGCACCTACCCGCTGCCCGAGGCGCAGCTGGACCGCTTCCTGCTGCACGTGCGGGTGGACTACCCGAGCGAAGCCGAAGAGCGCGCGATCATCGAGCAGACCACCGGCACCACGCAGGCCAGGGTGCCGCAGGTGATGGGCGGCGAGGAGGTGCTGGCGCTGCAGGCCCGCGTGCGCGAAGTGCACCTGGGCGCCGACCTGCTGGACTGGATCACGCGCATCGTGCGCGCCAGCCGGCCGTCGCCGGGCGCACCGGCCGAGATCCTGCAGTACGTGAAGTGGGGCGCCGGCCCGCGTGCCGGGCAATCGCTGGTGCTGGCGTCGAAGGCGCGCGCCCTGCTGCATGGACGCTACGCGGCGACCCGCGAGGACGTCATCGCGCTGGCGGCGCCCGTGCTGCGCCATCGCCTGCTGCTGTCCTTCGCCGCCGAGGCCGAGCAGAAGACCGCCGACGACGTGGTGGCCGCGCTGCTGCGCAGCGTGCCGCTGGGCGCCTGATCCGCGGTGGGCGGGCCCGATTTCATTCCTGCGCCGGTGCGCGCCCGGCTCAAGGACCTGCGCCTGGCCGGTCGCCGGGCGGCGGGCGGGCATGGTTTCGGGCTGCATGCCAGCCGCAGCCGCGGCGCCGGGCTGGAGTTCGCGCAGTACCGCGCCTACGAGCCCGGCGACGAATTGCGCCAGATCGACTGGAAACTCTATGCGCGCTCGGATCGCTTCTTCGTGCGCGAATCCGAGCGCGACAGCCCGCTCACCGCGTGGGTGATGATCGACGCCACCGCGTCCATGGGCCAGGGCGATGCCGCGCGGCCGGGCTGGTCGCGGCTGGACGCGGCGCGCGCACTGGCCGCCTGCGTGTTCGAACTGGCGCTGCGGCAGGGCGACCGGTTCGGCCTGGCGGTGATCGGCGGCGATGGCCTGCGCCTGGTACCGGCCGGCAGTGGCCCGCGCCATCGTGACCGCTGCCTGCTCGAACTGCAGGGCCTGCAGGCCGGCGGACGCTGGCCCGCGGAGGATCGCCTGCGTCCGCTGTGGGAGCGCATCGGCGCCGGCCACCTCGCGCTGCTGCTCAGCGACCACTTCGACGACGCGGCGGTGGCGCTGGCGCTGAAACTGTCGGCCGCCCGCCGCGAGGTGCTGAGCCTGCAGATCCTCACCGCCGAGGAGCGCGACTTCCCCTTCCGCGGCGGCCACCGCTTCCGCGACGTCGAAGACGGTCAGGAGCTACTGACCGACGCCGCCTCCGCACGCACCGATTTCCTCGCCGCATTCGCGCAGGCGCGCGCGGCGCTGGCCGCGCAGTTGGCGGCGGGCGGCGTGCGGCATGCCAGCCACGTGCTGGACGAGGCGCTGGACGCACCGCTGCGGCGGCTGTTCGCGCCTGCCGCCGGGGAGCGCGCGTGAGCCTGGGCCTGCTGTTTCCGCTCGGCCTGCTCGCGCTGGCCGGCCTGCTGCTGCCGCTGCTGGTGCACCTGGCGCGGCGCGAGGAACAGCAGCCCACCGATTTCGCCGCGCTGCGTTGGCTGGCGGCGCGGCTTCGGCCCCGGCAGCGCCTGCGCGTCGAGGAATGGCTGCTGCTGGCCCTGCGGCTGCTGATGGTCGTACTGCTCGCACTTCTTATCGCGCGGCCCGTGCTGTGGGGCGGCGCCGGTGACGCCCCGTGGCTGCTGCTTGCGCCCGGCGTGCCGGTCAGTGCCGCGCCGGCGATGCCGGAGTCTGCACAGCGACGCTGGCTGGCGCCGGGTTTCCCGAGCCTGGACCAGCCCGCGCCCGCGAGCGCGGCGCCGGTCACGAGCCTGCTGCGCCAGCTCGATGCCGAGCTGCCGGCGGGCACGCCGGTCACCGTGCTGGTGCCCGCGGTGATCGAGCAGGCCGACGGCGAACGGCCGCGGCTGTCGCGTCGCGTGGACTGGCGCGTCGTTGGCGATGCGGCCGCGGCCCCCGAACGGCGCTCCGAGGCGCCGCTGTCGGTGGTCGTCCGCTACGCCGCCTCGCAGGAAGCTGCGCTTCGCTACCTGCGCGCCGCCAAAGCCGCCTGGGGTGACCGGGCCACGCTCGACATCGCGCCCGTGGATGCGCCGCTGCCGGAACAAGCCCGCGTGCTGGTCTGGCTTGCACCGGGCGACCTGCCCGCGTCGGTACAGGCCTTCATCCGCGAAGGCGGCCGCGCACTGATCGCCGTCGAGGCGACCTGGCCCCTGCCTGGCGATCGGACGGCGGGCGGGGGCGAGCCCGGAGCCCTGGCGCATGCCGCGAAGTTCGGTGATGGCCAGGTGCTGCAGCTGGTCGCGCCGCTGACACCCGCGTCCATGCCTGTCCTGCTCGAACCCGGTTTCCCCCGGCAGCTGCGCGACCTGCTGCAGCCCGAACGCGGCGCCCCCGCACGCGCCGATGCTGCCAGCCATGCGCCGCTGGAGGGCGGCGCGGGATTCCCGGAAACGCCGCGTCCCTTCATCACGCCGCTGCTCTGGCTGCTGCTGGCCCTGGTCGCGCTGGAACGCTGGTTCGCCACCGGCCGCCGCGAGGGGCCGCCATGAGCGCGCCGGTCGTGCTCACGCGCGCGCTGTCGGCCGCGCGCCGCCGCGCGGTGGCGCGGGTGGCGCTGGTGGCGATGCCGCTGCTGTTGGCGGCCGGCGCCCTGGCCTGGCGTGAACAATCGCCGCTGGCGCTCGCGGGCGTGGTGGCGTTCGCCGGCCTGGCCGCGGCCATGGCCTGGCGCGCCGCGCGTGCGATGCATGCCCGATGGGCCACCCGACGCCTGGACGAACGCGCCGACCTGCAGGACAGCGCTGACTTGCTGTTCAAGCCCACGACAGACCTGGGCGCCCTGCAGCAGCTGCAGCGCGAGCGTCTGCTGCAGCGCCTGGCCGTCGCGCCGCCCGACCTGCGGCCCGCCTGGCCGGTGCGCGCACTCGCGCTGGCCTGGACGCTCGGTTTGGCCTTGATCGCGCTCGCGCTGCTCTTGCCGTCGATCAGCGTGACGCCGGAGGCCGCTCGCAACGCGACGCGGGAAGCGGCCATCGCGCCCGCCACGCACACCACGTTGTCCTCGGCCGAACTGCGCCTGCAGCCGCCCGCCTACACGGCATTGCCCGAACGCACGTCCAGCGAACTGAGCGGCAAAGCCCCGGAAGGCGCGCGCCTGTCCTGGCGCCTGCAGTTCAGCCCGCAGCCCGCCGCGGTGGACCTGGTGCTGCACGACGGCCGCCGCGTTGCACTCACCCGCGAAGGCGATCACTGGACCGCCAGCCACGTGCTGGACCGCTCGACCCTGTACCGCATCGTGCCGCGCGATGCCCTGCCGCTGCACGACGACAAACTGCACCGGCTCGACGCGCTGCCCGACCAGCCGCCGCAGATCCGCGTGCTGGCGCCCGAACGCAGCCTGACCCTGCGCGCTCCGGACCAGCGCGGCTGGCCGCTGTCGTTCGAGGCAAGCGACGACCATGGCCTGGGCAACGCCCGGCTGATGATCACGCTGGCGCAGGGCAGCGGCGAACAGGTGACCGTCAGCGAGCGCAGCCTCGCACTCACCGGCAACGGCGACGGCAAGCTCAAGCGCTACGCGCGAACCCTGGACCTGCCCTCGCTGGGCCTGGCCGAGGGCGACGACCTGATCGTGCGCCTGGTGGTGACCGACAACCGCGCGCCGTCGCCGCAGTCGGCGCGCAGCGCCAGCTTCATCCTGCGCTGGCCGCTGCCGCCCAGCACCGAATCCACCGGCATGGAAGGGCTGGTGAAGAAGGCGCTGCCGGCGTACTTCCGCAGCCAGCGCCAGATCATCATCGATGCCGAGCAGCTAGTGTCCGAGCGCCGCGCGCTGGCCGCCGACGCGTTCGTCTCGCGGTCGGACGCCATCGGCGTGGACCAGCGCATCCTGCGCATGCGCTACGGCCAGTTCCTGGGCGAAGAGACCGAGGGCGAGCCCGAGCCGCCGCCGGTGGCCCGCGACGCGGACGGGCACGACGAGGCGGACGCCGGGCAAGGCCACGACGCCGGCGATGGCCATGACCACGGCCCTGCCCCAGGCCCCGCCGCGACCACGCTCGGCCGCAGCGTCAATGTGCTGGAGGACTACGGCCACACGCACGACGATGCCGAGGCCGCCACCCTGCTGGATCCGGAAACGCGCGCGCTGCTGAAGCAGGCGCTGGACGCGATGTGGCTGAGCGAAGGCGAACTGCGCCAGGGCCAGCCCGCGCGCGCGCTGCCGCACGCCTACCGGGCGCTGGGCTTCATCAAGCAGGTGCAGCAGGCCACGCGCATCTACCTGGCGCGCGTGGGGCTGGAGCTGCCGCCGATCGATGAGGCTCGGCGCATGACCGGCGATCGCACCGGCATCGCCGATCGCCGCAGCGGCCTGGCCGCCGCCAGTGTCGAAGGCGGCCCAGCGCTGCCGCTGTGGCGCGCGCTGGCCTCCACCGAGGGCGGCGAGGCCGAGCTGCATGCATTCGCCGACTGGCTGCAAGCGAACGAACAGGACGTGGACGATGCCCTCGGCCTGGTGGCTGCCGTCCAGGCTGTGCGCGACGACGGCGACTGCCATGCGTGCCGCGCGGCGCTGCGTGCCCGCCTCTGGCCGCTGCTGCCCCGCCCCACCGGCGCCGCGGCCACGCGCGTGCGCCCCGATGAGCGCGGCCAGGCCTATCTGGACGCCCTGGACCAGGAGGCCGCGCGATGAACCTCGTGATCGCCGGCGTGTTGGCCGGGGTGGTTCTGGTGGCGAGCCTGCGGCTGTGGCAGCAGTCCCGGCGCGGCCCTTGGCGCGCGTGGCGCCTGGCCGCGCTGTTGCTGGGCCAGGCCGGCGCCGCACTGCTGCTTTATTTCGCGCTGCTGCCGCCCGCGGTACCGGGCCAGCAGGGCATGCTGGTGGTGCTGACCGAAGGCGCCGTCGCGCCCACGCCGGCCGCCGGCGAAACCGTGGTCGCCCTGCCCGAAGCCGGCGAGCCGGCCAACATCGAGCGCGTGCCCGACCTGGGCACGGCCCTGCGCCGGTATCCGGGCGCGCGCGGCGTGCGCATCCTGGGAAGTGGCCTGGTGCCGCGCGATCGGGACGCCGCGGCGGGCGTCGCACTCGAATTCGAACCGGCTCCGCTGCCGACGGGCATCGTGGCGCTGGATGCGAGCACGCAGGTCCCGCGCGGCCGCCGCTTCGTCGTGCAGGGACGCGTGCACGGCGAAAACGGATCCACGCTGGACCTGCTGGATCCGGCCGGCCGCCGCATCGATCGCACGACATCGGACGCCAGCGGCGGCTTTTCGCTGGCGGCATTCGCGGGCCCGGCCGGTCGCGTGGACTATCGGCTGCAGCGTCGCGATGCCCAGGGCGCGGTGGTCGAGGACATCACGCTGCCGATGCAGGTGCACGACGGCGCGGCGCTTCGGGTGGCCCTGCTGTCGGGCGGCGCCAGCCCCGAGCTGAAATACCTGCGTCGCTGGGCGCTGGATGCGGGCTTGCGCCTGCATTCGCAGATCAGCCTCGGTGGCGGCGTGGAGATCGGCGATCCTCCGCTGGCGATGAATGCCGGGACGCTGCGCGAGTTCGACCTGGTAGTGCTGGACGAACGCGCGTGGCGCAGCCTGGGCTCCGGTGGCCGGGCTGCGCTCGACGAAGCGACGCAGGCGGGACTGGGCGTGCTGCTGCGGATCAGCGGCGAGCTCACGGCAGAGGAGCGCGCGCGCCTGCGCGAAGCCGGCTTCGTGCTCGAGGCCAGCGAGGGGCCGCGCAGCGTACGGCTGGCCGGCACGGCCAACGCCGACATCGCGCCGGTATCCGGCGGCGCCGACAGCGCCGAGGCCCGTGCCACCGACACCGCGCCCCTGCTCACCCGTCGCCCGCTGCGGCTGTCGGCCCCGGAGGGCGCACCGCTGCTGCGCAGCGCCGACGGCGAGGTGCTTGCGATGTGGCGGGCGCGCGGCCGCGGCCGGACCGCGGTGTGGCTGCTGTCGGACAGTTTCCGGCTGGCGCTGTCCGGACGCAGCGCGGCCTACGGCGAAACCTGGGGCCAGGCGTTCCAGACCCTGGCGCGCGCGCAGGGCGCGACCGCGCCCCAGCTACCCGTCGACAGCCGCGAGGGCGAGCGCATGCGTTTGTGCACGCTGCCCGCAGACGCGACACTCACCGCCCCCGATGGCCAGATAGTGCCGATGGTGCGCGACGCGGCTGGCTGCGCCGCGGTCTGGCCGACGCAGCCGGGCTGGCACGTACTGCGCAGCGCGGACAATGCATGGGCCTTCCCGGTGCGCGACGGGGAGGCCGTGCCGGCCCTGCGCGCGGCGGAACGCACGCGCGCCACCGAGGCCCTCGCAAGCACCGCCGCGGCCACCGCCTCGGACGCACCGCCGGTCGAAGGCCGCCGCTGGCCCTGGGCGCTGGCGTGGCTGTTGCTCAGCGCGGCGCTGTGGTGGCTGGAGCGTTCGCGCGCCGGACGATGACCGCCGCGGGGGTCAGTTCGTGCCGGCGGCGTCACGCGCCGTCAGTTCGGCCGCCAGCTCCGGTGACACGCCGGGAATACGCGTCCAGTCGATGGCGTCGATCTGCGCAGGCGGCAGGAACTGCCGCGCATAGTCCAGGTAAACCTGCTCGCGCAGGAACACCTCGAACAGGTCCGGGTCCACGTGATGGTCCAGCTTCATGCGGCCCAGGATGGTCAGGGATTCCGACAGCGTCTTGCCCGGCTTGTAGGGCCGGTCGCTGGCGGTGAGCGCCTCGAAGATGTCGGCAATGCCCATCACCCGGGCGGGCACGCTCATCTGCTCGCGCGTGAGGCCGCGCGGATAGCCCTTGCCGTCCATGCGCTCGTGGTGGCCGCCGGCGTATTCGGGCACCTGGGTCAGGTGCGCGGGCCAGGGCAGCGCTTCCAGCAGCCGGATGGTCATCACGATGTGGTGGTTGATGATGTCGCGCTCGGCGGCGGTGAGGGTGCCGCGGCGGATGCACAGGTTGTCCACTTCCTCGTCGGTGAGGAAGGCCTGCTCACTGCCGTCGGGGCCGCGCCAGCGCCGGGCGGCGATGCGCTGGATCGCGACGACCTTGTCATCGGCCATGAATTCGCCGCCGGTGTTGCACAGGCGCACGAACTCGCGGTCGGCCTGCAGTTCGGCCACGCGCGCGGCGTGGGCGTCGGCATCGATCTCGCCCTTGAGCAGGGCGATCTCGGCGTCGCGCAGCAGCACCTCGAAGCGGGTGTCCACCAGGCCGATGCGGTCGTACAGCGTCTGCAGCTTGGTGGCCTTGTCCACCACGTGCACCGGCGTGGTGATCTTGCCGCAGTCGTGCAGCAGGCCGGCGATCTTGAGCTCGTAGCGGTCGGCCTCGCTCATGCGGAAATCGGCCAGCGGGCCTATGGTGGTGCGCGAGGCGGCCTCGGCCAGCAGGTTCGTCAGCGCTGGTACCCGCTCGCAGTGGCCGCCGGTGTAGGGCGACTTCTCGTCGATGGCCGTATTGATCAGCTTGATCAGCGCCTCGAACAGGGTCTCGAGCTGCACGATCAGCTGGCGGTTGTTGAGCGCGATGGCGGCCTGCGAGGCCAGCGATTCCACCAGCTGCTGCTCGGCCTGGCTGAAGGCATCCACCGCGCCCTGCGCATTGTGCGAATTGATCAGCTGCAGCACGCCGATCACGCGGCCGTCGTGGTCCTTCATCGGCACGGTGAGGAAGGACTGCGAGCGGTAGCCGGTCTTGGCGTCGAAGGCGCGGGTGCCGGAGAAGTCGTAACCCTCGGCGGCGTAGGCGTCGGGAATGTTCACGGTCGTGCCGGTCAGCGCCGCATGCGCCACCACCATGCCGTGGTTGGGCTGGCCGTCGGGCAGGTACATCGGCAGCGGCGGGAAGTTGATCGGCTGGCCGTGCTTGCCGCCCATGAAATAACCGAGCGAATGGTTGCGCAGCACTTCGAACACCAGCGTGTCGCCCTGCACCCGGTACAGCGTGCCGCCGTCGGCGTTGGCGAATTCGCGCGCGGCTTCCAGGATGCGTTCGAGCAGGGTGGGCAGGTCGCGTTCGTGCGAGAGTGCGACGCCGATGGCGTTGAGCACTTCCAGGCGGCTCAGGATGGTGGCGTCGGTGGTCACGGCGGCATCGGGCGGCGGATTCCCGCACAAAATGAGGCCAAACCGCGGCCGGTGCAATCACCGGCTGCTGGCGGGCCAAGGGGCAAGCCGCTAGGGTGGCGGCTGCCTCCGGAATGAACGTCCATGGCCCACGGACCGATACAGCTCGACACGACCCTGGCCTGGGCCAAGGGTGGCTACACCGTCCCGGTTGAGCTGGGCAGCGATCCCCAACGCGTGAACCTGCTGCTCGACAGCGGCAGCAGTACGCTGGCGGTCAACGCCAGCGCCTACCGGCCCGATCGTGATCGCCATCTCGCAGCCACCGTCTGGGCGCAGGACATCCGCTATGGCGGCGGTGCGCTGGCGGGTCCGGTGCTGCGCAGCTCGCTGGCGCTGGGCGAAGGCCACCACGCCCGGCGCATCGACGACGCCTTGTTCGCGCTGGTGGAAACGCCGGGCAGCCTGTTCCGGGAGGCCGATGGCATCTTCGGCCTGGCTTACCGCGAACTGGATCCGGCCCATGATGTCGAGGCGCTGCTGCGCGCCCGCGGCGTGTCGCCCGCGCTCAGCTGGCCCTGGCCCTTCGACACCGGCGATGCCTCCGGTGCCGAGACCTTCCGCACGATGCTGCTCCAGCAGCCGCGCGTCGCGCTGACGCCGACGTTCACCGCCCTGGAGGAAGAGGGCGTGGTGCGAAACCTGTTCGCGCTGCAGGTGCCGCGCGCGGTGGTGCATGTGCTTTCCGACGGCGCCAGCGGACATGCGCTGGCCGCCGATCCGCTCAACCGCGGCAAGCTGGTGCTGGGAGGCGGACCGGAGGCGCAGTCGTTGTACCAGGGCGCTTTCCAGGACGTCCGGGTCGTGCACGACCTCTACTACAACGCCAACCTGCGGGCGATCCGCGTGGGCGACGGCGCCAGGATCGAGGCGCCGCCCCTGGCACCGAGCGATACCTCCGCGCACGGCAGCAACGCCCTGCTCGACACCGGCAGCAGCTTCCTGGTGCTGGAGCAGTCGCTGTTCGACGCCCTGCTCGACGGCCTCGCGCGCCACGACCCTGCCCTGCCCGCCCTGGTGGCGCAATCCCGGGAGGCGCTGGCGCGTGGGCAGGGCCTGCCCGTGCATGCGGTCGACACGCGCCGCTGGCCGGACTTGCACCTGCACCTGGAATCGCCGCAGGGCGGCGAGACCACGCTGCGCATCGCCGCCTCGCATTACTGGCCCCGGAACGCCCTGCACGCCGGCCAGACGCTATGCCTGCTGATGCCGCAGCTGCCGCACTGGCCGGCGCAGTCCATCCTCGGGCTGCCGCTCTTCGCGGGCCGCTATGCCGTGTTCGACCGGCGCGCCTACGGCGCCGGCGTGGTGCGTTTCGCGCAGGCCGCGGCATGACGCCGACCTTGCACACGCCCGCCTTCCTGCTTCGACCTCTGGCGGCGTGCGACCAGGCCCTTTACCTGGCGCTTTACACCGACCCGGACGTGATGCGGAACATCGCGCCGGCGCAGGACCCCGACGCGGCGAGGCGGGATTTCCAATCCACCCTGCGCGCGGTAGCCCTGCCCGGAACGCGCCGGCATTTCTGGATCCTTGTGGAGCCGGGCGAAGAAGCCGGCGTCGGCCTGATCGGCATCGTGCGCGACACGGCCGGTGGCTGCGACCTGGGCATCGTCATGCTCAGCGCCTGCCAGGGCCGCAGCTATGCGGCGCATGCCATCGCGGCGGTGGCGGACCATGCGTTCCAGGACCTGGGCCTGGCGCTGATCCGCACCCGGCACACCACCGCCAACCGGCGGACGGAGGGCCTGATGCACAAGCTGGGTTTCCTTCCGGATGCCGCCGAGCCGGTGACCGGCGACCTGCGCTGGCGGCTGACGCCCGAACACTGGCGCCGGCACCGCGGCGCCTGGCGCCCGGGCTGATTGCAATCAGCCGGTTATCGGCTATCGTGGCAACGCCTCTTCACGACGGCCTCTGGGGACATGGACAAACCGGGAAGCTTGGCCTGCGTCGGCCTCGGCATGATGCTGGGGGCGCACATCAGCCCGCGTTCGCGCAGCCACATCGAACAGGCGGACGTGGTGTTCGCCGCCGTGTCCGACCCGCTGGTGGAGCTGTGGCTGCAGCAGATGAACCCGGCCGTGCGCAGCCTCCAGCCGCTGTACGCAGAAGGCAAGTCCCGCCACGACACCTACCGGGAAATGGTCGAGACCATGCTGGCGGAGGTACGCGCCGGCAAGACCGTGTGCGGCGCCTTCTACGGCCATCCCGGCGTGTTTGCGCAGGCACCGCACAAGGCGATCGAACAGGCGCGCGCCGAGGGGCATGCCGCGCACATGGAGCCCGGCATTTCCGCCGAGGATTGCCTCTACGCCGACCTCGGCATCGACCCGGGCCTGGTGGGCTGCCAGCACTTCGAGGCGAGCCAGCTGATGTTCTACCGGCGGCGGCTGGACCCGTCGGCCTTCCTGGTGCTCTGGCAGGTCGGCATCGCCGGGGACCGGAGTTTCCGCCGCTTCGCCACCGAGCCCGCGTACCGGCAGCTGCTGGTGGAGCTGCTGGCCGAGGACTACCCGCTCGACCACCCCTGCACGGTTTACGAGGCGGCGACGCTGCCGATCAATGCACCTCGCCGCGACGTCATCGCCCTGCGTGACCTGCCTGACACGCCCCTGCGGCTGCAGTCCACGCTCGTGCTTCCCCCCGCCGTGCCCTTGCAGCGCAACGGTGGCATGATCGAACGGATCGCCGCGCTGGAAGCCCGGCTGGCGACCGTCTGAGCCCTGCACCATCCACCCCAACCCAGGAGTACAAGATGTCGAACGTGATCGCTTTTCTGGAATCGCTTGGCAACAACGCCGCCCAGTCGAGGCTGTCGGGCGAGGAGTACGTCGCCGCCGTGGACGCCCTGGGCCTGGACGATGCGCCCCGCCAGGCGCTGCTGGACCGCGATGCCGATGCGCTCAACGGCCTGATGGGCGGACGCCTGAAGATGATGTGCCTGCTTTTCCCGGCCGACGGTGACGACCAGAAGAAGGATGGCCAGGAAGACGGAGAGCAGCCGGTGCAGGATGACGAAAAGAAGGAAGCCATCCGCCACCACGGCCGCCACTGAGCCAAGCCCCGGTCGACCCGCCATGCGCACCTGGTTCGCCACCCTCGCGGTTGCGGCATGGCTGTGCCTGGCGGCGTCGGCGGGCGCTGCGGCGCCCTCGCCGGCCTTCGAGGCCATGCTCCGGCAGGCCGAGCAGGTACGCAGCGCCGACCCCCAGCAGTTCCAGGCCCTGCTTGGCCAGCTCAATTCCAGCGTCGCCGCCGCCAGCCCGCGCCAGCGCGAACAGCTGCGTTACCTCAAGGCCTACCACCTGGCCTACACCGGCCGCACCGACCTCGCCATCAAGGCCGCCAAGGCCCTCTTCGACGAGAGCCAGGACGCCGAAGTGAAGTTCCGCGCCGGCTCGCTGATCGTGAACAGCTATGCGATCACCCGTGAATTCGGCGAAGGCCTGCGTTACCTCGACCAGACGCTGGCGCTGACCGACCAGATCAGCGACGCCGAGACCCGGCACCATGGCTGGTCCGCCGCCGCCATCCTGTACAACCAGGTCGGCCAGTACGAGCAGGGCCTGGCGTTCGCCGAGCGGCTGCTTGCCGACCAGCCCAGCCCGCGGACCCGCTGCTTCGCCGTCAGCCTGCGGCTGGAATCGCTGTACCACCTGGGGCCCCTGCCGGACGAGGACGCCGCCATCGAAGCGATGACGGACGAGTGCCAGCGTGCCGGTGAAGTCGTCGCGGCCAGCTTCGTGCGGGGCCACCTGGCCCGGCGTTGGGCGGAGAACGGCCAGCGTCCGCGCGCCATCATGATGCTGCTCGAGCACCTGCCCGAAGTCGAGGCCACCCGCTATCCGCGCCTGATCGGCGAGATCCATTCCCTGCTGGGCGTGCTCTACCTGCAAGCGGGCGATTCGGCGATGGCCAAGCGGCATGCGCGCCTGGCGGTCGAACGCAGTGCCGGGATGTCCTATTCCGCACCGCTGGTGGACGCCTACCGGGTGCTGTACGAGAGTGCGGTGGCCGATGGCGACACCGCCGCCGCCCTTGAGCACCACATCAACTATGCCGCCGCCGACAAGGCCTACCTGGACAGCGTCAAGGCGCGCGAGCTGGCCTACCAGATGGTGCGCAACGAAACCCAGCAGAAGACCCAGACCATCGAGCTGCTCAACAACCAGAACCGCGTGCTGCAGCTCGAGCAGCAGGTCAACCAGAAGTCGCGCCAGGCCACCCGGCTGCTGATCGCACTGCTGGCGGTGCTGCTGGCCTCCATCGCCTACTGGGCCTACAAGATCAAGCGCATGCAGGTGTCGCTGCGGCACCTGGCCCAGACCGATGCGCTCACCGGCATCAGCAACCGGCGCCATTTCACCGACCGCGCCGCCGAGGCGCTGGCGGCCGGACGCAAGTCGGGCCAGGACATCGGCCTGGTGATGCTGGACCTGGACAACTTCAAGGCCATCAACGACCAGTATGGCCACGCGGTGGGCGACTGGGCCCTCAAGCAGGTGGCGCTGGTCTGCGGCACGCTGTGCCGCAAGGGCAAGCCGGACCTGGCCGGGCGGCTGGGCGGCGAAGAATTCGCGTTCCTGCTGGTGGACTGCGAGCTGGCCCGCGCCGCAGCGCTGGCGCAGGAGGCACGCAAGCAGATCGCCGCGATCGACACCGCGTCCACCGGGCACGTGTTCCGCATCACGGCCAGCTTCGGCGTGGCCGGCACCCGCGACTGTGGCCACGACCTGGACGCGCTGCTGGCGCGCGCCGACGACGCGCTGTACCGCAGCAAGCGCGAGGGCCGGGACCGCGTCAGCATCCATGCCGGCCCGCTGGGCAGCGGCGTGCCGCTGCCGCTGGTCTGACCGGGGCGCAAGGTGGCGAAGGTGCTGCTCGAAACCGCGCGGCTGCGCCTGGAAGAACTCGAGGACGGCGATGCGCCGTTCGTGGTGGCCCTGCTCAACACCGACGGCTTCCTGCAGAACATCGGCGACCGCGGCGTGCGCACGGAGGCGGATGCGCGTCGTTACCTGGCCGAGGGGCCCCGTGCCAGCTACGCGGCGCACGGGTTCGGGCTGTGGAAGGTGTCGCGACGGGAGGACGGCGTGGCGGTGGGCCTGTGCGGCCTGCTCAGGCGCGACACCCTGCCGCATGCCGACCTGGGCTATGCCTTCCTTCCCGCGTTCGAAGGCCGGGGCTACGCCACCGAGGCGGGCGCGCACGTGCTGGACTTCGCCTTCGGCACGCGGGGCCTGGACACGGTGCTGGCCATCGTCAATCCCGACAACGCCGGCTCGATCCGGGTGCTGGAAAAACTGGGCTTCGCCTCGCAGGGCGTGCAGCCGGTCGGCGACAAGACGCTGCTGGTGATGTCGGCCAGCGCCCGCTGAGCCGCGTGTCCGCCGTGGCGCGCCCGGGGTTTACCTGCCGCCCGTTATCGGTTGCACTGTGGCCATGACCGGTCCCGCCCGCCCTCCCCGCCTCTTGCCCTGGATTCTGGCGCTGTCGATGCTGCCTGCCGCAGGTCAGGCCGCCGCGCCGGCCTGCCTGGAATCGCTGCTGCGCTCGCTGGGCTGGCAGCTCTCGGAGGCCGCGGTGCCGCAGCTGCAGGTCGAGGCGGGTCGCCCCTGCGACCGCGCCACGCGCGCCGAGGCGCAGGCCGCCGGCGACCTGCGCGCGGTGCTGAGCGCCGGCGTCGATGCGGACCAGCGCAGGGCCCAGCTGCAGGCCCTGCTGGACCACCCGGCCACCACCTGCGCGTATGCCTTCGACCTGGGCGACGCGACGCGGCGCGCGGTGGACCGGCTGGTGGACAACCCCGGTTACCGGTTCACCGGCCTGCAGTCGGGCTGGATCGGCTTCGGTGCCGGTGGCCCGGCGCGCGACGGCTGGCAGCCCCGTGTCTCGTTCGGCCGCCGCCTGGAGCCGGTGGACGCCCCCTCGCGCGCGGTGCAGGCCTTCTACACCGGCAGCGTGCGCAGCGAATGCGGCGTGGGCCGGCAGATCGCGCAGTACGCCACCCAGGCCGAGCTTTACGGCATGGCCGGCTTCGACGCCGAGTTCGCGCCCGAAGAAATCGTGATCGGCACCTTCGTGCAGCTGCAGCAGTCGGGCAGCATCCTGCTGGGCCGCAACGCCGGTCGGTTCGCGCCCGATGGCCTGGCGCGCAAGGCCTCGGCGGCGGGACGACAGGCCTTCATGGGCCAGCCCGGCTTCGTCACCCACAGCCACCCGCGCGACCGGCTGGACGACATCAACAACCAGGCCCAGAACTTCGTGGTGTACGACGTGGACGCGGCGGCGGCGGAATCGCTGCGCCGGCGCGGCGGCTTCGACTATTTCAACCGTCGCAACGAACGCGTGTGGGAGCTGTCGCGCCAGGTCAGCCGCGACCACATCAACAAACCCTTCCAGCGCCTGCTGCTGGACGACGACGCCCGGGCGTGGCGCCAGCTCAATGACGACGACGTGGCGATCGTGCGCGAGATCAGGCACCTGCTCGACGACCCCTACTACCACGGCTTCCGCATCTACGTGCACGACCGCGATGCGCGGCCGGTGCGCTACCACCTGGTGCGCATGCTCGACATCAATCCGCGCACGCCCTTCGAGGTGCAGCTGTCGCTGAGCAACCTGCACACGACGCTGATGCAGCGCTGGTTCGCGCACCGGCTGCGGGCCTGCGCGGCCGCGCCGGAGGCCTGAAAACAGGCAAAAAAACGGGGAGGCCAAGGCCTCCCCGTCTTCATGCTGCGGCAGCCCGGAAGGGCGCCGCGGAAACGGCGGCAATCAGGCCGCGGCGTCCTTGAGCTTCTTGAGCGGACGCACCTTGACCTTGACGCTGGCCGGCTTGGCGGCGAACCACTGCTCTTCCTTCGTGAACGGGTTGATGCCCTTGCGCTTGGCCTTGGCCGGCACGTTGACGACGGTGATCTTCAGCAGGCCCGGCAGGGTGAAGGAACCCGCGCCCTTCTTGCTGACCGAACCGTGCACGGCGCCTTCCAGCGCGCCCATCACGGCGCGGACGTCCTTGGCGGCAACGCCGGTGGACTCGGCGATGTGCGCAACCAGGCCCGACTTGCTCAGCGCTTCCTTGATCGGCTTCGGAGCGGCCGGCTTGGCGGCGGCCTTCGGGGCAGCCTTCTTCTTTGCAACTTTCTTGGTAGCCATGTTTTTTTGATCCCGTTGTTGCTTGATGGGTTGTTGGGGTGCCTGGAAAACCCTCCGGCAGTGCGAATGTAGGGCAAGTCGGCGCCCGCGCCAAGCCCGGAAGCGGAAAAAACCGGGCTTTTTTACCCGCGCACAAAAAAACCGGCGCGATGGCCGGTGTTTTTGCCCGGGTTCGTACCGGTGGGCTGCACCGGCACGGACCTGGAAAGCGGCGACCCGGCCAGCACGCCGGGTCGCCGCGGCAGGCTCAGGCCTGCTTGGCCTGCTTCAGGGCGCGCATGCGGTCATGCATGTCACGCACCTGCGGCAGGTAGGTGGAGGCCAGCTCGCGCACGCGCGCCGGCTGGTCACCGTCCACGGCGTCGCGGAAGGCGTGCAGCACGCGGTCTTCCTGGGCTTCCAGCGCGGCCACGTAGGTCGCGTCCGGATCCTTGGCCAGCTTGGCCTTGAGGTCGGCATAGCCCTGGCGGAATTCGCCCAGCCAGCTGCTGTCGTTGGCCGGGGTTTCGCCCTGGCGCGCGACTTCGGTCTTGAGGTCGGCCGCGATGATGCTCTTGAGGCGGCTCATGTTGCGGAACAGGTCCTGGTGGGACGCGTCCTGCGTCTCCTTGGCGGCGTGGTCGTAGAAAGCGATGCCGTCGTTGAGGGCTTCGACCAGGTCGTTGAGGGTGTTGGCGGTCTTGTTGCTCATGGTTTGAATTCTCCGATGGGGGGGATCCCGGACCAGTGGTCCGGGATCGGAGGCAGCCCGTCGGGCTGCGGGGAGGGCGGCTTAGCCGTCGATCGCGTCGGCGTTGGCTTCGGCAGCGTCCAGGTCCGACTTGGCGGCAGCCTTGGCGGCCTCGTAGTCGGCATCGGCCTGGGCGTTGCAGGCATCCTTGTCGGCGCCGGCCAGGCCGTCGCAACGCTCCTTGGCGATCTTCATGTCGCCCTCGGCCTTGGCCATGGCGACGTCGTAACGCGCTTCCGCGGTGTCTTCCACGGCGTTGGCCTGGGCGTCGTTCACGTCGCCCATGTCGCCGTCGGCCATCGCATCGGCCACGTCGGCGTTGGCGTCGGCCGCGACTTCGTTGGCGTCGCGCTGCTCGTCACGGATGTCTTCGTTGGCATCGGCGCGGGCTTCGGCGACGTCTTCCTGCACTTCCGACGGGGTCTCCGGCTGGCACGCGGCCAGGCCCAGGACGATGGCGAACGAAAGCGCGGACAGGGTGAATTTGTTCATGGTGGCAACTCCGCTTCTAAGGGTGGGTTTTCGCAGCGCCGCGAGGTGCGGTCGCTCCGGAGTCGCTGTGCGACGTCGGAAAGGGATGACGCAAGGACCGTGCCAGCCCTCGTTTCGCTGCTGCGCGGGCATTTGCATGGCAACGCGGCCCTGTCGGTCCTGCAGGATGCATGGCGCCCCGGAACGTCACCGTGCATCGCGCCCGCATGCGGAGGCCGGAAACCGCCTTTTGCGCGGTCATCGCGCCATGCCTGCAGTTGGCATGCTTCTTGATGGTGTCACTCCAGGGGCGGCGTCAGAGCCGTCTCCATCCCCCACAGATTATTGGAGCTGACCATGCTGCATTACACGATCGTCTTCCTGGTGGTGGCCATCATCGCCGCCGTCCTTGGCTTCGGCGGCATCGCCGGCGCCGCTGCAGGTTTCGCCAAGATCCTGTTCTTCGTGTTCCTCGTGCTGTTCGTGATCTCGCTGTTCACCGGCCGCAAGCGGGTCTGACCACCCGCGCTCCCTCCCCCGCGCCACCCGGTTTGCTGTTCCCATCGACCCAACCCAAAAAGGCCTACACCATGAAGAGCATCCTGCGCACCCTGTCCGGCATCGCCCTGCTCGGCTTCGCCCTCGGTTCCCTGACCGCCTGCAACACGATCGAAGGCGCTGGCCAGGACATCAAGGGCGCCGGCGAAGAAATCGAAGAAGCGGCCGACGACGCCAAGAACTGATCGACCTCCCTGCGGAGTCGTGATGTGGAAAGGCGCGCCGCGAGGCGCGCCTTTTTCTTTGCCGTCGATCCGGATCCGCTACTCGATGCGGGGCAGCTCCAGCGTGAAGCAGGCGCCCCCGCCCACGCGATCCTCGTACCAGAGGTCGCCGCCCAGGGCGCGCGCCTTCTGCTTGGCCAATGCCAGCCCCAGGCCCGTGGCGGTCTCGCCGCCCGTGGGCTGGCTGGACAGGGTGACGAAGCGCTGGAACAGCGAGGCCTGGTCCTCGTCGGAGATGCCCGGGCCCTGGTCCATCACCTGCAGCCGCCCGTTGTGCTCATGGCGAACCGCGGCGATGGTGACGACGCTGCCATGCGGCGAATACTTGATCGCGTTCGACACCAGGTTCTGCAGCACGTGGCCGACCGCCGCACGCTGGCCGCGCACCAGCAGCTGCCGGTCCAGGCGCAGGTCGAAGCGCATGGCCTTGGCTTCGGCCTGTTCGACGAAGGCATCCACCGCGTCCTGCAGCACCTGCGCCGCAGGCAGCGGCTCCATGCGCTCGCCCTGCACCTCGCCTGCGGCCTGGTCCAGCACCGCCTGCAGGAACAGCAGACCGGCATCGGCCGAACTGCGGATGGACGCGCCCAGCCGGTCACGCTTCTCCTGCGCCAGGCCGCCCGCGGCCAGCAGGTCGCAGGCAAACAGCACGTTGGTGAAATGGTTGCGCAGGTCGTGGGCGATCAGCTCCAGGCTGTCCTGGCGCTCCTGTGCCAGCCGCTGCAGGCGGTCGCGCACCCGCTTGAGTTCGGCGTGGGTGCGCACGCGCGCCAGCAGTTCCTCGGGCACGAAGGGCTTGGTGACGTAGTCCACGGCGCCGCTGGAAAAGGCGCGCACCAGCGACTCGCGTTCGTGGTCGGCGGTGAGGAAGATCACCGGCAGGTCGCGCGTTGCGGCGTCCGAGCGCAGTTTTTCCAGCACCTGGAAGCCGTCCATGATCGGCATGCGCATGTCCAGCAGCACCAGGTCCGGCTTGCCGGTGGCGATGTGGTCGATGGCTTCGATGCCGCTGAAGCAGGGCACCACGTCGAAGCCGGCCCGGGTGAGCAGCCCGCCCACGGTGCGGACGTTGGCTTCCTGGTCGTCCACCACCATGACCAGGGCAGGACAGGCGGTGGGAGTGGGCTGGCTCATGCGGATTCCTCGGGAACAGGGCAAGTATCGATCAGTCGCTTGACGGCAGGAACATCGAAGGCCGCCACCGCCTGGTCCAGCGCCGCCGCATGCGCGGTCAGCGCCGGCCAGGCCAGCGCCTCGGCGATCGCCGAGAGCTCGGTGGCCAGGGCGCCGGCCTCGCGCATGCGCAGGTTGGCGCGCAGCTTGGGCAGGCGTTCGCCGTGCAGGCTGCGCAGCTGGGCCGTGGCGGCCGGATCACGGCGGCCCGGGCCACTGTCGGCGGACCCTGCGGCGGGGGCGGCCGGGGCCGGCGCGTCGCCGGGCGTGGCAGGGGCGACCGGGAAATGGGCCGCCAGGGCCTCGAACAGATCCGCCTTGGAATAGGGCTTGCGCACGAACCCATCGAAGCGGCTGCGCACCGTGCCTTCGTCATGGCTCATGCTGGAGGCGGTGACGGCGATCACGGGAACGCGCGCGCTGTCGGCATCGGTCTTGATGCGCAGCATGGCCTGCTCGCCCGACATGCGCGGCATGCGCAGGTCCATCAGCACAACGTCCGGCAGGCCACGGCTGATTTCCTCGAGCGCCTCGACGCCGTCCTGGGCCTCGCGCAGCTTGTGGTGGCTGCCGCGCAGGTAGGCCTGGGCCAGGTCACGGTTCCAGGCCACGTCGTCCACCACCAGCACGTCCAGCGCCGGCAGGCGGTTGAAGTCCACGCGCTGGTCCACCGTGGGCTGCTGGCTGATCGAGGCCAGGTGGATCGCCCGCTGCGGCACGTGCATGTAGAACCGCGATCCTTCGCCCGGCGTGCTTTCGGCCTGCAGGCTGCCGCCCATCAGCGTGGCCAGGCGGCGCGCGATGCTCAGCCCCAGGCCGGTGCCCTCGCGGCTCTTGCCGTCGGGATTGTCGCCCTGCTCGAAGGGATCGAAGATCAGCGACAGCTGGTGCGGCGCGATGCCGGTGCCGCTGTCGATCACTTCCACCTTCAGGTCGCAGTGGCCGTCGATCTCGCTGGGCACGCAGCAGATGCGCACCACCACGCCGCCGCGCTCGGTGTACTTGATGGCGTTGCCCACCAGGTTGATCAGCACCTGGCGCAGGCGCACCGGGTCCACCAGCAGCGGCAGCTCGGCGCGGCCCTCGTACTCGGCGCGCAGGTAGATGCCCTTGGCCTCGGCCGCCTGACGGAACATGGTCAGGGTCTGGTCCACGATCTCGTGGAGGTTGGTCGGCTCTTCGCGCAGGTCGAGCTTGCCGGCCTCCATCTTCGACAGGTCCAGCACGTCGTTGATCAGCGACAGCAGGGCCTGGCCGCTCTTCTTGATCGAACTGACGTACTCGACCTGGGTCGGGTCGGTGACGGTTTCGGCCAGCAGGTTGGTGAAGCCGAAGATGGCGTTCATCGGCGTGCGGATCTCGTGGCTCATGCTGGCCAGGAAGACCGACTTGTCCTGGCTCGAGCGCCGCGCCTGCTCGGCCTGCAGCTCGGAGCGGAAGGCCTGCTGCGCCTTGCGCTGCATGCGTCGGGTGGCCGAATAACCCACCAGGCCCGCGACCATGGCCAGGCCGTTGGCCATCAGCACGGTCGCCCAGTTCTGCTGGATCATCTGGTTGCGCTGTTCGTTGCGGCGTTCCAGCAGCGTCTTTTCCTCCACCACGATCTTTCGGATCGTCTGCCGCATGTCGGTCAGCAGGTCCAGTCCGCGGCCGCTGCGGACCCGGTCGATCGCGGCCCGCTGCGCGCCGGCCTGGCCGCGGTTGGCATCGGCCTTGAGCGCCATGCTGGTGCTGCCGTACTTCACCCGCTCCAGCTGCGTGGCCGATAGCCTCGCGACGTTGGCCTGCTGGCCCGGGTTGTCGGCGACGAGCAGCGAAAGCTCGGTCATCGCCTTGTTCATCTCGTCCAGGTTGACCCGGTAGGCCAGCAGGAAGTGTTCCTCACCGGTGATGATGTAGCGCAGGCCGTTGGATTCACCGTTGCCCAGCAGGCCCCAGATGCGGTTGGCCTGTTCCAGCACGTCCTGGCTGTGGCTGGCCTTGGCCACCGACTGCTCCAGCTCGGAGGTGGCGCGCAGGGACAGCACCGACGTGCCCATGATCACCAGCACGGAGAACAGCATCAGGCCATTGTAGACCCGGTAGCGGAAGGTGGACGGACGGTGGGGCATGGGTTCCTGGAACCGCGTGCGGAAACGGGGCGGGTGACCGACGGGTCAGGTGTTCATCAGCCAGATCGTGCCATTGAGGACGAGTGCGAAACTTTCCCACAGCACCAGCGGGATGAGCAGGTAGCCCGCCAGCGGCTTGATCCGGCCAAAGCGAAGCGTGAGCCAGATTACCGCCAGCCACAGCAAGGAAATGTCGAGGAAGGCCCAGCCCGGCTGGCGCGCGCCGAAGTAAAGCGGCGTCCACGCCAGGTTGAGCAGCGCATGCGCGGCGAACGCGGTCCACGCACCGCGGCGCTCGGCCCAGCTCACGCCGGGCTCGCGCCACACCAGCCAGGCGCTGGTGGCCAGCAGCACGTACAGCGTGGCCCACACCGGCGAGAACACCCAGTCCGGCGGATTCCAGGTCGGCTTGGCCAACTGCTCGTGCCACTCGCCCGGGGGGAACAGCAGCCCCGCCGCCATGCCCGCGGCGCACACCGCGATCACGAAGACCGCCAGCATCACGCCCGAATGCAGCCTCGATCGCCGCGGGGACCGGTCCGTCCCCGCACGCGCGGTCTGCTGCGGGTCCAGCGATGCATTGAAGCCGGGCACGGGACGCACTCCTTTCATTCCGCCGCGGTGGTTGACCGGGCCGTTCATTGCAGTCCGTAGGACTTTCGCTTGCGATAAAGTGTGGAGCCGTCGATGCCGAGCGTGCGCGCGGCGGCGTCCAGCGTGTCGCTGCTGGCCAGGATCGCCTCGATGTGGCGGCGCTCGAGCACGTCCAGCGTGATCGGTGCACCCGCCACGGCCGGCGGGCCGGCGTCGGCGGTGCCCACGGCGCCGGTGGCACCGGGTGCGCCCAGCGCCAGGTGCGCCGAGGTGATCACTTCGTCGGTGCACAGGATCACGGCGCGCTCGATCACGTTCTGGAGCTCGCGCACGTTGCCCGGCCAGCGGTAGGCACGCATGCGCGCCAGCGCCTCGGGCGCGATGCGGTTGGCGGGCAGGTGGTAGCTGGTGGCGTACTTGCGGATGAAGCCCAGGGCCAGGTCTTCCAGGTCCTCCAGGCGGTCGCGCAGCGCCGGCAAGGTCAGGCTGATCACGTTGAGCCGGTACAGCAGGTCGAGGCGGAAGCTGTTGTCGGCCACCATCGCTTCCAGGTCTCGGTTGGTCGCCGAGACGATGCGCACGTCGGCGCGGCGGGTGCCTGGGTCGCCGATGCGCTCGTATTCCTTGTCCTGGATGAAGCGCAGCAGCTTGGGCTGCAGCGCCAGCGGGAAATCGCCCACTTCGTCCAGGAACAGGGTGCCGCCGTCGGCATTGCTGACGCGGCCTTGGGTGCTCTGGGTGGCGCCGGTGAACGAGCCCTTGGCGTGGCCGAAGAGTTCGCTCTCCATCAGCTCGGCCGACAGCGACGGGCAGTTGATGGTGGCGAACGGCGCCTCGGCGCGGGCGCTCCAGCCGTGGATCGCGTTGGCCAGCATGCCCTTGCCGGTGCCGCTCTCGCCCAGCAGCAGCAGGTTGGCATCGGTGCGCGCGACCTGGCGCGCCATGGCCAGCACCTGGCTCATCGCCGGGTTCTTGCTGGTCAGCGACAGTTGCGCGCCGGTGCTGGTCTCGCGCTCCAGGCGCTCGAGCTTGTCCAGCAGGCGCATGGTGTCCATCTGGCGGGCCACGGCGATGCGCAGCTGCTCGGGCGAACACGGCTTCACCAGGTAGTCGCTGGCGCCTTCGGACAGCGCCTTCACCGCATCGTCCACGCGCGAGTGCGCGGTGACCATGATGATGCGCATCTGCGGCGCGAGTTCACGCAGCTTGGGCAGGGCGTCCATGCCCGAGTCGTAGCCGATGTTCCGGTCCAGCAGACAGACGTGGAAAGGCTGGGCGGCAGCGAGCTTGAAGCCCTCCTGCAGCGTCGGCACGGCCGACACCCGATAGCCCGCGCCTTCCAGGCACAGGCCGAAGTTCTCCAGCAGTCGCTTGTCGTCGTCGATGGCCAGGATGCGGCCGACGGGGGCATGGGAGGTGTCGGGCACGGGTTTCTCCGTAAAAGTTGGGAGAAGGTTTGCAAGGGGTGTGCCAAGGCCGGGCAGGCTTTCGGGCCGCGGCCATTGCCCGAATCTAGCGGCGGGTTAATTGCAAAATGCATTATGCGCATCCTGCCCGGTCATGCAAATTGCAATTAGCGGGCAGCCCTTCCTCCCCCTGCGGCAATGTCCAGAAAAAATGTTCTAGACAGAATGTTCTGGAAGGTGCAGGCTAGCCCCAGCCCTCTCCCGTGGAACTGCCGATGGCCAAGTCGCCGCCCCTGCCCAAACCCACCGCCGCCGAACTCGATCTGCTTCGCCTGATCTGGCCCCTGGGCTCCGCGACCGTGAAGCAGGTGCACGAAGCCGCGCAGAAGGACCGCCCGGACCTGGCCCAGGCCACCGTGCTGAGGCTGATGCAGATCATGCACGCCAAGGGCCTGCTGGTCCGCGACGAGAGTCAGCGCTCGCACGTGTATGCACCCGCGCAGCCGCAGGACTCGCTGCGCACCGGGCTGCTGCGCGACCTGATCCACAAGGCCTACTCGGGTTCGGGCAAGGACCTGGTGATGGCGGCGCTGCGTGGCCATGTCAGCCGGGAGGAACGCGACGAGATCCGCCGCCTGCTTGATGGAGACGCGCCATGAGCGCTCTCGTATCCGCCCTCGGTTGGGCGCTGCTGCATTTTCTCTGGCAGGGACTGCTGGTCGGCGCGCTGGCCGCGCTGGCGCTGATGTTGCTGCGCAATGCCGCGCCTCAGCTTCGCTATGCGATTGCCTGCACCGCGCTTGGCCTGTGCCTGGTGCTGCCGGTGGCGACGATGGTGGCTGTCGGCGACCGCGCTGCGCCCACGGACGTCGCGGATGCGATGTCGCGTGCCGATACCGTGAGCTCCCCGAAGGCGGGTGCCGTCGCCCTGCCCGCCCTGCCGTCGCAGTGGCGCCAGCCCGTGCAGGCGCAGCTGCCCCTGATCGTGGCGCTGTGGTCGCTGGGTGCCGCCCTGCTGGCGCTGCGCATGGCGCTGGGCCTGGCCTGGATCGCCCGCGCCGACCGGCCCGGCAACGGGCGGCGCGATCCCGCGTGGCAGGCGCGGCTGGATGCGCTGGCCGCCCGTTTCGCGCTGCCGCGGCAGGTGGCACTGCGGGTGGTGGACGGCATCGACGGCCCGATGGCCGCGCGCGTGTTCCGCCCCGTGGTGCTGGTGCCGGCCGCGCTGCTGGCGCGCATGCCGCCGGACCTGCTGGAAGCACTGCTCGCGCACGAGCTGGCGCACATCAAGCGGCACGACTACCTGGTGAACCTGGCGCAGAGTGCGATCGAAGCGCTGCTGTTCTACCACCCCGTGGTCTGGTGGCTGTCGCGCCGGATCCGGATCGAGCGCGAGCTGGTGGCCGACGACCTGGCCGCGCGCGCCCTGGGTGATCCGCGTCGCCTGGCGCGGGCTCTGGACCACCTGTCGGAATTCAACGCCCCCGCCCCACACCTGGCCCCCGCGGCCCACGGAGGAAACCTCATGTCACGCATCCAGCGCCTCGTCCGTCCCCGTCGCCACGCCCTCGACTGGCGCCTGGCGCTTCCCATCCTGGGCCTCAGCGTCGCCTGCGTGTCGGTGTTTGCGCAGGGCACGCCGCCGGCCGAGGCGCGCACGCAGGCCGTCGCAACGGCCAGCGTCGAAGACACGCGCCGCGACGGCAGCGAGTTCATGCTCGTGGGTCCCGACAACAGCGGGCCCAGCTTCCTTTCCGCCGACTACGACCAAGTGAAGAACGTGCCTGCGCTGCGGGCCCGTTATGGCGATCAGTTCCTGTGGTTCCGCCGGGACGGACGCGCCTATGTCGTGCGCGACGCCGCGCTCGTGGCCCAGGCGCGCGAGGCCTGGGCGCCGACCGAGCCGGTAGGCAAGGAAATGGAAGCCCTGGGTGCGCAGATGGAAGTGCATGGCGAGCGCATGGAAGGCATCGGCAAGCGCATGGAAGACGCGACGGCCGGCAGTGCGCCGATCGAGGCGGAGATGGATCGGCTGGGCAAGCAGATGGAGCAGCTGGGCGAACGCATCGAACCCCTGGCCGAGCAGATGGCCACGGCCGACAACGACACGCAGCGCGAACAACTGCAGTCGCAGATGGACGAACTCTCGTCGCAGATGTCGCGGCTGTCGGACCGGATGCAGGCGCAGTCCGCAGAACTGGAGCGGCTACATGCACCGCTCAATGCCCTGGGCGCCGAGATGGAGCGCGCGGGTGAACCGATGAAGCCGCTGGGTGCACGCATGGACGTGCTGGGCGCGCAGATGGAGAAGCTCAGCGAACAGGCTTCGCGTCGCACCTACGCACTGATTGACCAGGCCCTGCGCGAAGGCAAGGCGATCGCGGTGGATGGCGCCGCGAAAAAATAATTGCTGAAAGTGCTTGACAGGAAAACCAGGAAGCGTATCGTGCGCAACCTTCGCCACGACCGGCGAACAGGAACCGACCCCATGAACCCGCGCAACTCGCACATCGCCACCTTCATTCCGCCGCGCTATCGCGGTGTGGATGCGTGCGTCCGCGCGGAACGACTGCCGGCGGCACAGGACCTGTTCCTTCCAGGCTGATCCCCACTCCAGGGAGATCGGTCACCCCGATCTCCCGAGGCCACGCGAACGCCCTCGGGTCCAAACCCCGGGGGCGTTTTCTTTCGTGCGTTCGCCAAAGGATCCGGCCGCAAGGCCACCCCCATTGCCGCCGGGAGACCGGCGGCAATACGAAGCGTCTTCCGGAACCATCCACAGCGGTACGGGTTCACAGGCCCGTCCGGTGCGCGCGGCGCTGCCGTGGCGTATGCCGGGGATGGCGACGGGATGCTTCACGAGGCGTTAGCTCAGCCAGGGAGAGCAGGCGATTCACGTCGCCCGGTCGCCGGTTCAACTCCGGCACGCCATTGGATAGCTCATCGGGTAGAGCACCAGTCCAGATACTGGGAGTAGCGGGTTCGAATCCCGCTCCAATAACTGCCTGTAACGCAGTGCACCACCCGGGACGAAAGTCCCCACCCGGGAACGCCCCGCGCCTTCCCGCGCCGCGACCGTCAGTGCATCGACGCCGTGGCTGCGGACAGGCAGCGCCACCCGCGCCGGGTGGCGGTCGCCGCCAGGGACCGGAGTCGTCGCCGTGCCGACCGCGCCTTGCCTGCATGGATTGCGCGGACGTCGCCGGTACGCCTTCGCACCCACGCGCCCGCCGCCGCCCCGCGCGTGCCAACGCCAGGGGCGTTCCCACCTTTTCGCGGGCCAGCCGGCCCCACGCAGCACGCCCGGACGACCCGCCGGCGTGAGGCGCCACGCCTCCGGGTCACCCGTCAACAGACAAAGGAGAAAGCCATGTTGATGTTCCACAAGGTCGTGGTCGGTGACGCCGAGCGCGCCCTGGTCTACAAGGACCGTCGTCTCGAGCGCGTGCTGTCGCCGGGCGTGCACCGCCTGCGCGGCTGGAGCCGCAAGGTGGTGATGCACGACATCACCACCGCCGAGTACACCGGTTCCGACACCGATTCGCTGGTGCAGTCGCTGGGCGCATCGCTGGACGAACACTTCCAGCTGGTGAACCTGGACATGCAGGAAGCGGGCCTGGTCTACAAGCACGGCAAGCTGGTGGACGTGCTGCAGCCCGGTGCGCGCAAGCTGTACTGGAAGGGCCTGGCCGAGGTGGTCGTGCAGCGCGTCGCGCTGTCGGGCCCGCTCGAGCTTGCGCCCGAGATCGTGCACCGCCTGCGCCAGCTCAACCTGATCGACAAGCTGGCGGTCGCGGTGACGGTGCCGGCGGAATCGGCGGGCCTGGTGTTCGTGGACGGCAAGCTGGTGCAGGTGCTCGGTCCCGGCGCGGTCGCGTACTGGAACTTCCGCAAGAACGTCACCGCGGAAGTGATCGACCTGCGCGTGCAGTCGATGGAGGTCTCGGGCCAGGAACTGCTGACCCGCGACAAGGTCTCGCTGCGCGTCAACCTGGCCGCCAGCCTGCGCGTCACCGATCCGGTCGCGGCGCGTACCCGGGTGGCCAAGTACGCCGACTTCGTCTACCGCGAACTGCAGTACGGCCTGCGCAAGGCGGTTTCCGCCAAGACGCTGGACGAACTGCTGGGCGACAAGGCCTCGCTGGACGCGGACATCTTCGCGTACGTGCGTGGCCAGCTGGGCGGCATCGGCATCGAGCTGCTCGGCGTCGGCGTCAAGGACGTGATCCTGCCCGGTGAGATGAAGGACATCCTCAACGGGGTGGTGCAGGCGGAGAAGTCGGCCCAGGCCAACGTGATCCGTCGTCGCGAGGAGGCGAACGCCACGCGTTCCCTGCTCAACACCGCGCGCCTGGTGGAGGAGAGCCCCACGCTCATGCGCCTGAAGGAACTCGAAGCGCTGGAGAAGGTGACCGAGAAGATCGACAAGCTCACCGTGTTCGGCGGCCTGGATGGCCTGCTGAACCAGCTGGTGAAGATCAAGCAGTAAGCTCCGGGTGCCGGCAGGGACGCCGGCATCCGGATTTTCTACCCAAGGAATGGACCCATGAGTACGCAAGGATTTGAACTCCTGCACGCCGAGGGCAGCACCACGCCGATCAAGGGCTGGGTGCGGGGCGTGCCGCTGGAGGAACAGGCCCACCGGCAGCTGCAGAACATCACCGCGATCCCCTACGTGGGCCCGTGGGTGGCCGTGATGCCCGACGTGCACCTGGGCAAGGGCGCCACCGTGGGCTCGGTGATCCCGACCCGGGGCGCCATCATCCCGGCCGCGGTGGGCGTGGACATCGGCTGCGGCATGGCCGCGGTGCGGACCACGCTGCGGGCCGATCAACTGCCCGACGACCTGGCCCGGATCCGGTCCTCGATCGAGCGGTGCATCCCGGTCGGCAACGGCCGGGGCGGCGAACACCACAAGATTCCCGACAGCGTCGGCACGCGGCTGGTGGGCTCGGGCCTGGAGGCGCGGCTGGCCGACATCCGGCAGAAGCACCCGAAGATCCGGCCCGACAAGCTGGACCGGCAGCTGGGCACGCTGGGCGGCGGCAACCACTTCATCGAACTCTGCCTCGACGAGGCCGGGCAGGTGTGGGTGATGCTGCACTCGGGCTCGCGGGGCACCGGCAACCTGATCGGCACCTACTTCATCGAGCAGGCGCGGCGGGCGCTGGAGCGGCGGGTACTGGGCTTCCACGTGCCCGACCTGGACCTGGCCTTCTTCCTGGAAGGCGAGCCGCTGTTCGACGACTACGTGCAGGCCGTGTCCTGGGCGCAGGACTACGCCCGGCACAACCGGGAGGCGATGATGGCGCGGGTGCTGCACGACCTGCGGCAGACGCTGCCGAAGTTCCAGCTCGACGCGATGGCCGTGAACTGCCACCACAACTACGTGCAGAAGGAATCGCACTTCGGGCAGGAGCTGCTGGTGACCCGGAAGGGCGCGGTCAGCGCGCGGCAGGGCGAGCTGGGCATCATCCCGGGCAGCATGGGCACGTGCAGCTACATCGTGCGGGGCAAGGGCAATGCCGACAGCTTCCACAGCTGCAGCCACGGCGCGGGCCGGGTGATGAGCCGGACCCAGGCCCGGCAGCAGATCACGCTCAAGCAGCACCGGGACGCCACCGCCCATGTCGAGTGCCGGAAGGATGCCGGCGTGGTGGACGAGTCGCCGGCCGCCTACAAGTCCATCGATGCGGTGATGGCCGCGCAGGCGGACCTGGTGGAGGTGGTGCACACGCTGCGGCAGGTGGTGTGCATCAAGGGCTGAAACGTGACGGCCGCCCCGCAAGGGGCGGCCTTTTGCAGTGGCCAAAATCGGCAGGACCACGTACTACTATCCGCGACCCCTTCCGGCAGGAGCGTTCCATGTCTAATCCGTTGCGCGCGCGGCCCGTGCTGGTCGCCGCCGCACTGGTTATTTTTATGGCGCTGCAGGCGTCCACGGCATCGACGCCAGCCCTCGGAACCAAGGCGCGGTCCCACTTTTCGCCCACCGTGAAAGGTCAGCCGTCCGACTCGCTCGACGGCCTCGTCGCGCAATGGCGCGCCACTGCAGGCCAGGACAACCATCGCCAGAGCCTGCGCGCCGTGCATCGCGTACTGGACCACCCCGGTTTCGCCGGCCTGGATGCCGGGCAACGCCACATCGCTCATCGCGATGCCGGCTGGCTGGCGATGCAGCTGGGCGACTACGCCCAGGCCAGCGAGCAATTCTCGCTATCGCTGGCAATCGGCGACACTGATCCGGATGTCCGCTACTGGCGATCGCGCGTGGCCCTGGTGCGGGGGCAGCCCGACGCCGCCGCGGACGATCTGGCCAGCTTCGCGCGCAAGTGGCCGCAGCTGCTGGACAACCTCGACGACAACCACTTCTGGTACGTCATGAATTCGCTTGATCTGGACCGCCACGCCCGCTCCCGCACCGGGCTGCTGCAGGCGCTGTTCGACGCCGACTGGAAGCGCACGGCCCTGGGCGGAGCCAGCTATTTCTGGTTCGAACTGGCCCTGGTGCGCATCAATTCGGGTGACGAGGCCGGTGCACGGGCAGCGATCGCGCGCATCACCCAGCCCGCTGAACTGGTGAAGCTGCTGGCCGACAAGCGTTTTGATGCGATCGTGGATCCGGCCGCGCCGCAGTTCGACGTGGAACGCGCGGCCGCGGACGCGGTGACCGACCTGAGGCTGCAGGCGATCCTCGACCCCCAGCGCCTGGGCATCCTGACGGCGATGGGCAACGCCATGATGGTGATCGGCGAGTTCGAGGACGTGGTGGCGCTGTCGGACCAGGTCCGCAGCGAAATCGCAGCGGCCGACAGCGACAACCCGCCCTACCGGGACATGGACCAACTGGTCTGGATGCTCGACCTCCGGTCCAACGCCCTGCGCCGGCTCGAGCGGACCGACGAAGCGCTCGCCGAGATGAAGGCCGCCAGCCAGCTCGATGAACAGGGCAACGGCAACGTCAGCCAGATCCTCAACCTGGCGCACTTCTACTGTAGCCTGGACCGGCCCGACGATACCCTGGCCACGCTGGCGGCGCTGTCCGCGGGCGCCAGCCCCTATGGAAAGATGGTCCAGGCATCGGCGCGACTGTGCGCGGCGACGCAATCGGGGGACGCGCGCGCGGCCGCCCAGGCGCTGGACTACATCCGCAGCCACCGGTCCGATTCGGAGGCGATCTACCTGGAAGCGCTGGTCATGGCCGGCCAGCTGGAGGGCGCCGCCGCCACGCTGATCGCACAGCTGGAATCACCGCGTACGCGCGCCAACACCCTGGCGAGCCTGCAGGATTTCCGCGGAGGCACGGAACTTCCGGGTGATCGCCTGAGCAACGAGAACTGGCGCACCCTGGAAGCCCGCGAGGATGTCCAGGCGGCGGTGCGCCGGGTCGGCCGCATCCTCAGCCACGATATCCACGCGCCCTGAGGCCGGTATCATTGCCCTGACTTTCAACAGGACCCCGCCATGAGCACCACGCCTCCCGATCGCCTCTCCGTCAATCCGCGCAGCCCCTACTACGACGAGGCCGTGCTCGAGCGCGGCATCGGCGTGCGCTTCAAGGGCATCGAGCGCAACAACGTCGAGGAATACTGCATCAGCGAAGGCTGGGTGCGGCTGCCGGTGGGCAAGTCGCTCGACCGCCACGGCAATGCCATGACCATGCAGACCAAGGGCGAAGTGGAAGTCTGGTTCCTCGACGACGGCAAGGCGCCGTGAGCCAGGACTCGCAGGATGTCGGCAAGCTGGTGATGCGCGTTGCGCTGGGCCTGCTGGTGCTGCTGCATGGCGTGGCCAAGATCACCGGCGGCATCGGCGGGATCGGCCAGATGCTGCAGGGCGCCGGCCTGCCGCCGGTGCTCGCCTACGGCGTGTACGTGGGTGAAGTGCTGGCGCCGCTGATGCTGATCGCCGGCTTCCACGCCCGCATCGGCGCCGCGCTGATCGCGCTGAACATGCTGTTCGCGATCTTCCTCGCCCACCGCGGCGACCTCGCGGCCTTCAACGGCCAGGGCGGCTGGGCGCTGGAACTGCAGGGCATGTTCCTGTTCACCGCGATCGGCCTGGCCTTCATCGGCCCGGGTCGCTTCAGCGCCAACAAAAAATAGGCTGGCGCCCCGCACAAAAAAAGCCCCGGCGCCGATGACCCATCGACGCCGGGGAAACGGGCCGCCTTGGCGACCCGCTAGACGCGCTCGCGTCCGTGTTGCGGGATCAGATCCTGCCCATCAACAGCAGGATGATGATGATCACCACCACCAGGCCCAGGCCGCCGCTGGGGCCATAACCCCAGTTCCGGCTGTGGCCCCAGGTGGGCAGCGCGCCGACGAGCAGCAGGATGAGGACGATCAGAAGAATCATGGACAGGGACATGGGCCACTCCTTGGTTGGGCGCACTAGGCGTTGCACCAAGCGTGCCAAGCCCCTGAGCCGCGCCGTTGCGGCTTCTGCGTGAAGATGGGGCCCACCGCGTGATGCAAAGTCACCGATGGGTGGGGGACCATCCTGCAAGCTGCAGGATGCGTGCCGACGGCCGCGCAGCAAAAAGGGGCGGCTTGCGCCGCCCCTTGGTGACTGCCGGCAGTTGGCTTACTTGCCGTCGCGGTCGGAGTCGCCCGGGATGGCGCGCTCCAGGCGGTCCCAGGCGGCACGCGTCGCCGGACGGGCATGCTGCCATTCCAGCTTCGAGTTGCCGCGGGCGGTGCCGTAGTCGCGCTGCAGGTCGGCCTCGACTTCGTCGAACGTCTTGCCGTCATAGCGTACACGACCCTCGTAGCCGGTGCGGTAGGCCGGCGCGTAGTCGTCGTAGCTGTGACCGGCGACGTAATACTCTTCGCGCGCGTACTGGTCGCGCCAGTAGCCGTCTTCCACGGTCGGGTTGACCGCCTCGCCCACGCCCTTGCCGGCCAGGCCACCGACGACGGCACCGATCGCCGCGCCGGCCAGCGCGCCGACCGGACCGGCCATCGCGCCCAGCGCCGCACCCGCCGCGCCGCCGGAAGCCGCGCCCAAGCCCGTGCCAACCGGATGCGCACCCGGCGTGCCCGTGATCGGGTCACGGTTGAGGTCGTCGTCCTGCTTCTTTTCGAATTCGCTCTTCATTGCAATCTCCAGTGGGGGGATACCGCGGCCGGAAAGGCCGCGGGGTGACGCGGATCCATTACTTGCCGTCGTTGTCGGCATCGCCGGGCAGCGCGCGCTCGACGCGGTCCCAGGCGGCACGCGCCGCGGACTTGGCCTTCTCCCAGCCGAGGCGCGACTTGCCTTTGATGGACTCGAAGTTGGTCTTCAGATCGCTTTCCACGTCTTCGAAGCGCTTGCCGGTGTAGCGGCCGCGGCCTTCATAGCCGGTGCGGTAGGCCGGGGCGTAGTCGTCGTACACGTCGTCGTTGGACGCATAGCTGGACTTGCCGTGGTTCTCGCGCCAGTACTTGTCCTCGGCGGCAAAGTCCAGGCCGGTGCGGGCGGCGTTGGGGTTGTCATGCTTGGCGGTGTTGGCCATGAGGGAACTCCTAAGCGTTGGGGGGACCGCGCCAACAAGCGCGGCTTCCAAAGGCATAGCAAGGCCTGTGCCAAACGGCGAATTCCGCGCCACGTCGCGTTTTCTTCCTGCAGGGCGTCACGGGTGGCGGGTCCGGAACGTGCAGCCGTCCCGCTGCATTACGCCCGCTTCCTGCAGAGTGCAGCCGTGGCCCGCGAACGCTGCGGCGCCGCTGGCTGGCAAGACAATGGCCCCGATCAGCCCGGTTTCGCGGGACTGTAAAGATCGCAGGGCTATGCTTGGGGTTTTGGCCTTGCCCGGGCGCAGGAAAAACCATCGCATGAAGACCACCACCGCGCTGCTGCTTTCCGTACTTGCCACCGGCGTCGCCGGCGCAACGCCGCCCGCCGCCCTGCCCTCGGTGACGGCGCGGCTGCAGACCGAAGCGACCGCGGGCGAGGCCAATGCCAGCGTGCTGGTGCGCGCGAAGGGCCAGGCGGGCGACAGCCGCATCGTCGGCACGGCGGGCCTGGGCGGCCTGGAACTTTATGGCCTGGATGGCCGCCGTCGCAGCACGGTGCCCGCGGGCGAAGCGGTCGCCGTCGACGTGGCCTACGACCTGGACATCGCCGGTACGGCCACCACTGTCCTGGCGGCCGTGGACACCACCACCAACCTGCTGCGGCTGTACACGCTGCGCGGCGACACCCTGGCCGAAGCGGGCGCGCGCCCGCTGCCGCTGGGTTTCCGTGGCGAGGGTGTGTGCCTTTTCCGTCACCGGCTGGACAACAGCCTGCAGGCCTTCATCGTCGGCGACGGTGGCGAAGTGGACCAGCAGCTGATCTACGCCAACGCGGCCGGCAAACTCGACGCGCGCCAGGTGCGACGGATCGCCGTGCCGTCCACGCTCAAGCAATGCGTGGTCGCCAGCGATGGCCAGGCCTATGCCTCCGAGGAAGCGGTGGGCATCTGGCGCTTTACTGCCGACCCGGAAGCGGACGTGGCCGCCACCGTGGTGGATTCGCCGCGTCTGGGCGGCATCCGCGAAGAGGTGGGCGGCCTGGCCGTGTACGACGGTACGGCGGGCGAGCGCTACCTGTTCGCCTCCGACGCCTCCGCCGGGCGCATCAACGTGTACGACCGGGCGAAGGACGAGGCTTACCTCGGCTCGTTTACCGTGCGGCCGCAGCAAGGCGCGGATCCGCTGGAAGAGCCGGGTCCGCTGCATGCCAGCGCCATGCCGCTGGGCAAGGATTTCCCGCGCGGCATGCTGCTGGTGGGTGACGAGGACAACAGCCGCTACCTGGCGCTGTCCATCGCCGACATCACCGCGGCGCTGTCGCTGCCCGCGACCACGGCCACGGCGACGGACGCTTCGGCCGCGATGCCGGTGGTCCGGCCGCGCCACGAAACCGCGCCGGTGCGCAGCTACGGCGATACCGCCGATGATCCGGCGATCTGGCCGCATCCCACCGATCCCGCGCAAAGTCTCGTGGTGGCCACCGACAAGAAGGCCGGCCTGTACCTGTACGACCTGCAGGGCCGTGAAGTGCACTTCGTCGCCGACGGCAAGATGAACAACGTGGACCTGCGCGACGGCTTCCCGCTGGGCGGCCGCGAGATCACCCTGGTGGCCGCCAGCGACCGCACGCGCAAGGCGATCGCGCTGTACGCGCTGGATGCGGAACGGAGCGAACTGGTGGACATCGCCGACGGCGTGCAGCCCACCGGCCTGGAGGATCCCTACGGCCTGTGCCTGTATCGCAGCCCGAAGAGCGGCAAGACCTACGTCTTCATCAACAGCGGCGACGGCCCGCTCAACCAGTGGGAGCTGGTGGACGCGGGCAACGGCAAGGTGCGCGCCCGGCTGGTGCGCGAGATGCGCTTCGAATCGCAGACCGAAGGCTGCGTGGCCGACGATGCCGCCGGCACGCTGTTCATCGGCGAGGAGGACTTGGCGCTCTGGCGGCTCGACGCCGAGCCCGACGGCGGCGACGCGCGCACCGCGGTGGACCGCGTGGACGCCAACCCGGCGATCAAGGACGACCTGGAAGGCGTGGGCCTGTACGACCTGGGCGGCGGCCGCGGCTACCTGGTGGTATCCAGCCAAGGCAACGACAGCTACGCCGTGTACCGGCGCGAAGGGCGGCAGGAGTACCTGGGCTCGTTCGTGGTGGTGGCCGACGGCGTGGCCGGTATCGACGGCATCAGCGAGACCGATGGCCTGGACGTGAGCAGCGCCAACCTGGGCCCGGGCTTCGAGACCGGCGCAATGGTCGCGCAGGACGGCCGCAACGTGCTGCCGGTGGAGAACCAGAACTACAAGATCGTGCCCTGGTCGGCGATCGCACGCGCGCTGGGCTTGGAGGAACGGCGCGACGACTGAGCGCGCGTGGCGCTCAGTCGATCCGGTACACGCGCGCCTTCGGCAGGTCTTCGTCCACCTGCAGGAACCAGCGCCCGGCGATGCCGGGCACCACCACGATCTCCGGCGACTCGCGCGGCGCGTCCAGCGTCAGCTTGCCCTTGAGCACTTTCCAGACCTGGCCATTGGCCAGGCGGAACTCGTCGCCGGGCTTCCAGCCGGTGACGCGGCCCTGCACCTGGCTGCGGATCGGTTCATCGCCGAGGCCGATGTAGCGCGAGGGATCGGACTTAGGGGCCGCTTCGGCCTGTGCCTGGGCGCGAACGGCCTCGACGACCTGGGCCGCGTCCTCGCGCAGCAGGCGGTTGAGCAGGGCCAGCTGCGCCGGGCTCAGGGTGTCCAGGCCGGTCGCGCGCTGCTGCTCCGGGCTCAGGCGCTGTTCCAGCGGGACGTAGTCGCCCTCGGCTGCGGCCACCGGGCCCTGCACGGCCAGCCACATCATCGCCACCACGAGAATACGCACCATGCCTGCCTCCGGAATCGGGCGACCCGGTGCCGCCCACCCGACCAGCCTAGTGCCGACAGATGACAGTTCCGTAACCTTGCCGACACCCGACCGTCACCGGGGGTCTGCCGCCGGCCCGGGCTGCCCCGCCAACGCTGCGTTCCGGCGCAGCCCGGCAGGACCGGCACCGGGCCGCTACCATGGCCTCCCCGACCCCGAGCCCCAGCACGCATGGACCCCATCCTTTCGGTACGCAACGTCAGCAAGACCTACGCCGGCGGGTTCCAGGCCCTCAAGGCCGTGGACCTGGACATCCGCCGCGGCGAGATCTTCGCCCTGCTCGGCCCCAACGGCGCCGGCAAGACCACCCTGATCAGCATCATCTGCGGCATCGTCAACGCCAGCACCGGCACCATCACCGCCGACGGCCACGACATCCGCGCCGACTTTCGCCCCGCTCGAACCAAGATCGGGCTGGTGCCGCAGGAAATCTCCACCGATGCCTTCGAGACCGTGCTGGCCACGGTCAAGTTCAGCCGCGGGCTGTTCGGCCGCGCCGCCAATCCGGCCCTGGTCGAGAAGCTGCTGCGCGACCTGTCGCTGTGGGACAAGCGCAACAGCAAGATCATGACGCTCTCGGGCGGCATGAAGCGCCGGGTGATGATCGCCAAGGCGCTGTCGCACGAGCCCAGCATCCTGTTCCTGGACGAGCCTTCGGCCGGTGTGGACGTCGAGCTGCGCCGCGACATGTGGCAGATGGTGCGCAAGCTTCGCGACAGCGGCGTCACCATCATCCTCACCACCCACTACATCGAGGAGGCCGAGGAGATGGCCGACCGCATCGGCGTGATCAACCGCGGTGAACTGGTGCTGGTGGAGGACAAGCATGTGCTGATGCGCAAGCTGGGCAAGAAACAGCTGACCCTGCAGCTGCAGGCGCCGCTGGACGCGCTGCCGCCGGCGCTGGCCGGCCTGCCGCTGGAGCTGGCTGACGGCGGCCATGCGCTGGTTTACACCTTCGACGCGCAGCGCGAACAGGGCGGCATCGCGGCGCTGCTGCGGCAGCTCAACGAGCTGGGCATCGACATCAAGGACCTGCATTCGAGCGAAAGTTCGCTCGAGGACATCTTCGTCAGCCTGGTGCACGGCAAGACCGGGGTGGCCGCATGAACTGGCACGCGATCCGCGCGATCTACCGCTTCGAGATGGCGCGCACCTTCCGCACCATCACCCAGTCCATCGCCTCGCCGGTGCTGTCCACGTCGCTGTACTTCGTGGTGTTCGGCGCGGCCATCGGCTCGCGAATGGGCGAGGTGGACGGCGTCAGCTACGGGGCCTTCATCATCCCCGGCCTGATCATGCTGTCCATCCTCAACGAGAGCCTGTCCAACGCCTCGTTCGGCATCTACATGCCCAAGTGGTCGGGCACCATCTACGAGCTCAAGTCGGCGCCGGTGGGCTGGTTCGAGGTGGTGCTGGGTTACGTGGGCGCGGCGGCCAGCAAGTCGGTGATGCTGGGGCTGCTGATCCTGCTGACGGCGCGGATCTTCGTGCCCTACGAGATCGCGCATCCGCTGTGGATGCTGTGCTTCCTGCTGCTCACCGCGGTCACCTTCAGCCTGTTCGGCTTCATCATCGGCCTGTGGGCGGACGACTTCCAGAAACTTCAGGTCATCCCGCTGATGATCGTGACGCCACTGACCTTCCTGGGCGGCGCCTTCTACTCGATCACGATGCTGCCGCCGGTGTGGCAGAAGATCGCGCTGTTCAATCCGGTCGTGTACCTGATCAGCGGCTTCCGCTGGAGCTTCTACGGCATGGCCGACGTGAACGTGCTCATCAGCTTCGCGGCCATCCTGGGCTTCCTGGTCGCCTGCCTGGTGGCGGTGTGGTGGATCTTCCGCACCGGGTGGCGCCTGCGGGCCTGATGGCTCAGGTTCCGCAGAAGGTCCGGGCCACGCGCTGATCGGGGCGCGGGGCCTGCATGTAGTCCGGGTGCTCGTGCCAGGGCTGGCGCACGGCCGCCAGCAGCGACTCGAAGGGCGCGAGGTCCCCCGATTCCGCGGCGACCAGCGCCGCCTCCACCTGGTGGTTGCGCGGGATCACCGCTGGATTCGCCTGGCGCATGGCGTCCGCGCGCGCACGCGGTGATTGCGCCTCGCGCGCCAGCCGATCGCGCCAGCGCTGCCGCCAGGCGTCGAAGCCAGGCGACTTCGGCAGCGCCAGCAGGTCGCCCGTCGCGGCCTCGCGGTCCTCCGCGGCCAGGCACAGGCCGCGGAACACCAGCGTGTAGTCCGCGGCCACCGCGTGCATGGCCTCCAGCAGCGCCTGCGCAAGGGCCTCGTCGCCGTCCTCCTCGCCCGACAGTCCCAACTTGCGGCGCATGCCCGCCAGCCAGTGCGCGCGGAAACGATCGGGGAAGGCGTTGATCACGGCGCTGGCCTGCGCAAGCGCCGCTTCAGGCTCGCTGTCGATCAGCGGCAGCAGGCATTCGGCCAGGCGCGCCAGATTCCAGCGCGCGGCCGCGGCCTGGTTGCCGAAGGCGTAGCGGCCGCCGCGGTCGATGGAGCTGAACACCTTGCCCGGGTCGTACTCGTCCAGGAAGGCGCAGGGGCCGTAGTCGATGGTCTCGCCCGAGATGGCGCAGTTGTCGGTGTTCATCACGCCATGCACGAAGCCCACGTGCATCCACTGCGCCACCAGCGCCGCCTGCCGTTCCGCCACCGCCTGCAGCAGGGCCAGTGCGGGCTTGGCTTCGCCGGCCAGCGCCGGGAAGTGGCGCGCGATCGCGTAGTCGGTCAACACGCGCACGCCGTCGGCGTCCTCCTGCGCCGCGAAGTACTGGAAGCTGCCCACGCGCAAGTGACTGGCCGCCACGCGCGCCAGCACGGCGCCGGGCACGGGGCGTTCGCGCATCACGGGGTCGCCGGTGGCCACGGCGGCCAGGGCGCGGGTGGTGGGTACACCCATGGCATGCATCGCCTCGCTGACGAGGAACTCGCGCAGCACGGGCCCGATCGCGGCGCGCCCGTCGCCGCCGCGCGAGAAGCGCGTAGGGCCGGCGCCCTTGAGCTGCAGGTCGCGGCGCTGGCCGTGCGTGTCGATGAGTTCCCCCAGCAGGATCGCGCGGCCATCGCCGAGCTGGGGCACGAAATGGCCGAACTGGTGGCCGGCATAGGCCATCGCGATCGGCTGGGCATTGTCGGGCAGCGCATTGCCCGCCAGCATCGCAAGCGCACCCGGCGATTCCCGCAGCGAGCCCAGGCCCAGCTCGCCGGCCAGCGCATCGTTGAAGGCCAGCCACCGCGGCGCCGACACCGGCGTCGGCGCCACGCGCTGGTGGAAGCGCGCGGGAAGCCCCGCGTAGGTGTGCTCGAAAGGCAGTGCGGGGGCTGCGGTCGTGGGCTGGCTCATGGGCCCAAGATGGTGCCGATCCGCGCCCGGGGCAAGTCGCGCCCGCGCCGCGTGGCCGGCCGGGTGCCGGCAGCGCGTGGCATGCAAGCCGCGCGGACCCGTGGGATAGTGCCCCGGTCCTCCCCGCCCGAGAGCCCCGATGACGATTGCACGCGCCTTCTGGACCAGCCTGTTGCTGGCGGCCGCCAGCCCCGCCGCGTTCGCGCAGGCGCCGCACGACGGCCACGCCGCCCCCGCCCTGCCGGCGATGACGCCGCAGGAGATGGCCGCCGCCGACGCGATGTACCAGCGCTACTGCGCGCTGTGCCACGCGCCCGACCGTTCGGGCCACGCCAACGACCACGCGCCGTCGCTGCGCTCGAAGTCGCTGCTCGAATCCGGATTCCCCATGATCATCGCCGAGGCCATCGCCTATGGCCGCCCCGGCACTCCGATGGGCGCCTACTACCAGGAAGTCGGCGGCCCGCTGAGCCGCGACGACATCCGGCAGCTCACCACCTGGCTGTCGGTGGTCGAGAACGTGGCGCCGCTGCACGTGCATGAAACGGCGATCACCGGCGACGCCGCGCTGGGCGGCAAGCTCTATGCCGAGAACTGCGCCAGCTGCCACGGGGCCAAGGGCGAAGGCGTCACCGGCACCGCGCTGGGCAATGCCACCATGCTGGCGCTCACACCCGACGGCTTCCTGCGCCACGCCATCGTCAACGGCCGCGAGGGGACGGCCATGGTCGGTTTCAAGGACACGCTGTCGGACACCGAGATCGACGCGCTGACCGCCTTCCTGCGCAGCCGCAGCGGCGGCTGGACGGTGGAGACGCCGGTGCTGCGCGCGCCGCCGCAGGGCAGCGAGTACGTGCTCCATCCCGACGGCGCGGCGCCCGAGCTGGAGCTCAGCGACGGCCGCTACGTCAGCGCCAAGGTGCTCGACCGCGAGCTCAAGGCCGGCAAGCGCATGGTGCTGCTCGACACCCGCGTGACCTCGATGTGGCAGCGCGCGCATATCGCCGGTGCGGTGCCGCTGCCCTACTACAGCGGCCCGGACGAGGTGATCGCCAACCTGCCTACCGACGGCACCTGGATCGTGGCCTACTGCGAGTGCCCGCGCGCCGCCGCCGACAGCGTGGTGAAGCAGCTGCGCGAGATCGGCTATGCCAACACCGCCGTGCTGTACGAAGGCATCCAGGGCTGGATCAGCCTGGGCTATCCGGTGGTGGCCGGCACGACCCAGGTGGTGAAGGTGCCGTAAAGGCCGCGCGGGGCGTTTCGGGCCGGTACATCGTCCGCATCGATACTGGCCTTGCTGCATTCCGCAGCGAGGAGACCCGTCATGGACAAGAACCGCAAGGAAGGTACCGCGCACCAGGTCAAGGGCACCGTCAAGGAAGTGGTCGGCAAGATCACCGGCGACAAGTCCACCGAGCTCGAAGGCAAGGTCGAGAAGAACGTCGGCAAGGTGCAGAACAATATCGGCAAGGCCAGCGACGCCGTCCGCAACGCGGTGCGCAAGGACGACTGAGTTCAGGGCCGGCCGCAGGTCTGCGGGGCCGGCGTGAACACCATCGCGCCGTACTCCCAGCGCCACGGCACAGCGGTGTCGCCAAGGATGGCGCGCACCAGGCAGGGAAACGCGGGCTCGGCGCGCACATCGTTGGACAGGATCACCACACAGCGCTGGCCGCGCTGCAGGCACACCATGGTGTTGCCGGTGGAATCGTTGTGCCCGCCCTTGTACAGGCCCGGCCCCTGCGGCCCGGTGAAACGGATGGCCCCAAGGCTGGCGTGCAGGTCCTGGATGCGCTGATCCTGCGGCAGCTCGGGCTGCAGCGAGGGGAACTGGGTGGCCGTGGTGATGGGCCGCTGCGCGCGCCAAAGCTCGGTGTGCGCTTCCTGCGACAGTGAGTCGCCGCGAACCAGGGCCGCCGCGAACCGAGCGATGTCGGCGATGCTGGTGTCCATCGAGCCCGCCGCCCGCGGCACGCTGCGCTCGTCATGCGGCTCGACGCTGCCATCGGCGCGCCACCCGTCCGCCAGGTTGGCGGCGAAGGCCGGCCGCCACATCATGCCGGTGTCCTTCATGCCCAGCGGCGCGAAGACGCGGCGCTGCATTTCTTCGCCCAGGTCCAGGCCCAGTCCCCGCTCGAGCACGAACTGCAGCAGGATCAGGCCTTCGCCCGAGTAGGCGTAGCGCTGACCTGGCTCGAAGTGGAAACGCAGCTTGCCGTCGGGCTCGACGAAGGCGAAGTTGGCGAAGCCCGCCGAGTGCGTCAGCAGCATGCGCGCCGTCAGCCGGCGCCAGCGCGGATCCGACGCCAGGTCGGGCCACGGCCCGTAGCGGTCTTCGGCCGGATAGTCGGGCAGCGGCCGGTCCAGGTACTCGGCGATGGGCCGGTCCAGGTCCAGCCTGCCCTCGTCCACCAGCTGCATCACGGTGTAGGCGAACACGGTCTTGGTGAGCGACGCGCCGTACATCACGGTACTTGCCTGCAGCGGCTCGCCGGCGGCATTGCGTTCGCCGTGCGCGTGCACGCTCACCACGCGGCCACCGTCCACCACGGCCAGGGCCAGGCCGCGGGCGCCGGTGGCCGACATCGCCCGGAGCATCGCGGCGTCCACGTCCGCGGGCGCAGGCAGTGGCGCGGGCTCGATGCGGGCCGCCGCCGGCACGGGAAGCCCGGTCGCGGCCCCCGCCTGCATCGCCAGGACCAGGGTGACGGTGGACGCGATCAGCACGCGGCAAAAACGTTCGGTCGTACGTTGCATGGCGGTCTCCTCGGATGTCTGCCCGGATGACGCACGGAAGGGCGGCAACTTACAGCCGGAAAACGGGATGTAAGTTCCGGCGCTCCCGCGCGTCATCCGGACAGACACCCACCCAGGGACCCGCGATGTCATCCTTGTCCTGGCCCGTAAGGAGCAACTCCGTGACCGACGCCTTCCCGGACGATTCGCCCGACGCCCTGGTGCGCCTGCACGGCGCACTGGTTTTCCGCGTGGCCTATCGCGTGCTGGGCGACCGCGCCCAGGCCGAGGACGTGCAGCAGGACGTCTTCCTGCGCCTGATCGAAGCGCCGCCGCAGGACGTGCAGTCCTGGCCCGCCTACCTCACCGCGGCCGCCAACCGTCGCGCCATCGACCAGCTGCGGCAGGTGCGCCGCTGGTGGCAGCTGCTGCCGCAATGGCGCGCGCAGGCCCCGTCCGCGGCGCCCTCGGCCGAACAGGCCGGCATCGAACACCAGCGCGCCCGGCGGCTGCGCGCGGCCCTGGCCACGCTGTCGGCCCGCGAGGCGCAGTGCTTCACCCTGCGCTACCTGCAGGACCAGGAGATCGGCGAGATCGCCCTCGCCCTGGGCCTGAGCACCAACAACGTCAACGTCAGCCTGCACCGCGCCCGTCGCCGGATGGAAGCGCAGCTGGGCGAAACCACGGAGACCACGCCATGAGCCGCCACGACGCCGAACTCTCGCCTGCCCTCGCCCGCCACGTGCAGGCCGCCGCCGACGTGCCCCAGGACGCCACCGACCGCGCGCAGCTGCGGCTGCAGCAGGCGCTGCGGCAACCCGTGCGGCGGCCGGCGCGCGCACGCGGCTGGTGGGCCGCCACGGCCAGCGCCGCCGTGGCCCTGGTGCTGGTGCTGGGCCTGCCGCTGATGTCGGGCGGAAGTGACGCGTTCGCGGCCGTGCAGGCGCGTCTGCGCAACTTCCAGACGCTGAGCCTGGACATCCGCCAGTGGCATCAGGACGACCTGATCTCGACCTCGCGTACCCGCATGGACGCGCGCGGCCGCCTGCGTACCGACGTGGGTGCGCAGCTGAGCGTGGTGGTGGACCCGGTACGCGGTCGCGTGCTGACCCTGCTGCACGACAGCCGCCAGGCGATCGTGTCGCCGGTGCAAGCCTCTGGCTCGGCGCGCGAGTCCACGGACTGGCTGCAGGAACTGCGCGAGTTCCAGGGCCAGGCCACGCCCCTGCCCGGCTCGCGCATGATCGACGGCCGGCCCGCGCGCGGCTGGGCCCTGGAGATCAAGGGCCAGCGCATGGAAATCTGGGCCGACGCGGATGGCTGGCCACTGCAGATGCAGCTGGGCGCGCCCGGTGGCATCCGGATCGATTACCGGCTGACGTTCGACGACCCGATCGCGCCCGGCGTGCTCGACAGCGAAGTGCCGCCGGGCTACGCCCTGGTTGAAGGAGACGACGACTCAAGCGCAGGCGGTGCCGGCCTCAGGTGAACAGGCCGCCGTAGGTCTCGCGCAGGTGCGTCTTCTGCACCTTGCCGGTGCCGCCCACCGGCAGGGACTCGAGGAACACGACGTCGTCGGGCACCCACCAGCTGGCCACGCGTTCGCGCAGGTAGGCCAGGATCTCGTCCTTCTCCAGCGCCTGGCCGGGCTTGCGCACGATGAACAGCAGCGGGCGCTCGTCCCACTTGGGGTGGCGCACGCCGATCACCGCGGCCATCGCCACGGCCGGGTGCGCAATCGCGGTGTTCTCCAGGTCGATGGAGCTGATCCACTCGCCGCCGGACTTGATCACGTCCTTGGTGCGGTCGCGGATCTGCATGCGGCCGTCGGGGTCGATGGTGGCGATGTCGCCGGTGGGGAACCAGCCGTCGCGCAGCGCCGATTCGGTGGCCTTGTAGTAGCGGTCCACGATCCAGTGGCCGCGCACCATCAGCTCGCCCTGCGCGACGCCGTCGCGCGGCAGGGTGGCGCCGGCCTCGTCCACGATCTTGATGTCCACGCCGTGCAGCGACTTGCCCTGGCGCGCGATCACCGCGTGCTGCTCCGCTGCGGGCTTTTCGCGGTCGGCGGGGGTAAGGGCGCCGAAGGTGGCCACCGCCGTGGTCTCGGTCATGCCCCAGCCGTGCCCGACCTCGACGCCGAAGTCGTCGGCGAACTTGGCGATCAGCGCCAGCGGCATCGCGGTGCCGCCGGTGAGCAGGCGCTTGAGGGTGGAGAAGCGCAGGCCGTTCTGCTCGACGTACTGGGCCAGGCCCAGCCAGATCGTCGGCACGCCGGCACCCACCGTCACCTTCTCGGACTCGAACAGGGCATGCAGGCTGGCGCCGTCCAGCTTCGGCCCGGGCAGGACCAGCCGCGCGCCCACCATCGGCGCGCCGTAGGGAATGCACCAGGCGTTGATATGGAACATCGGCACCACCGGCAGCACGGTCTCCGACGGCGACAGGCCCATCACGCCGGGCACCGCGCCCGAGAGCGCGTTGAGCACCATCGATCGGTGCGAATACAGCACGCCCTTGGGATTGCCCGTGGTGCCGGACGTGTAGCACAGCGCGGCGCCGGTGCGCTCGTCGAACTCCGGCCATTCGAACGCGTCGCCGTGCGGCGCGATCAGGTCCTCGTAGGCCACCACGTTGGCCACGCCTTCAATCGCGGGCGTGTTCTCCGCATCCGCCAGGCAAACCCAGTGCTTCACCTGCGGGCAGTGTGCGGCGATGCCCTTCACCAGCGGCGCGAAGGTGGCGTCGAACAGCACCACCTGGTCCTCGGCGTGGTTGATGATGTAGATCAGCTGCTGCGGCTGCAGGCGCGGGTTGCAGGTGTGCATCACCATGCCGCTGCCGGACACGGCGAAGTAGGCTTCCAGGTGGCGGTGGTTGTTCCAGGCGATCGAACCGACGGCGCTGCCCGGGCCCAGGCCCAGGCCGGCCAGCGCGTTGGCGAAGCGGCGCGAGCGCACCGCACATTCGGACCAGGTGTAGCGGAACAGCGGGCCGTGGGTTTCGCGCGAGACCACGTCCACGTGCGCGTACTGCGCGGCGGCATGTTCGATGATCGCGGAGATCAGGAGCGGGCGGTCCATCATCAGGCCGGGCTGCAGCATCGTGGGCATCTCCTGGGGACGGGGTGCGCGGACCCCGATGGCTTCAATCCTACACCGGCCGTCCCGCGCCGCCAGCGCGCGGCTTCGTCCTGCACGCGGGCTTCACGCGTCCGGCGCGGACGAGGTGAGTTCGGCCACCTGCAGCGACACGCGCTTGGCGCCGCCGTCGAGCCACTGGCTGCCGACTTCGCGAAAGCCGAACCGGTCATGGAAGGCCTGCGAGGCCGCATTGGGCGGCTGCAGGTTGTACTCGCACGCGATCACCGGCACCTGCTGCCTGCGGGCCTGTTCGAACAGCTCACGGTAGAGCTGCGAGCCCAGGCCCAGGCCCTGGAAGCCGGCGCCAACCACCACGCGGTCCACGTACAGGAAACGCGGATACCGCGCCGCGAACCAGTCGAAGTTGGGATTGACGTAGCCGCAGCCGTCGCGCATCGCCAGCAGGAACGCGGCGACCGCACCGTCCACCACCGCTACCCGGTGCCACCCCGCGTAGCCGTGCAGCTGCCGCAATCGCGCCATGTCCATGGCGCTGGTGTGGGCCACCTCGGCGTCGTTCAATGCAAGGATGGCCGGAAAATCCGCAGGCGCGGCATCCCTCAGCTGCGTGCCGCGTTCACCGGCCATCGGAAGCCGCGTCGGCCGCCGGCAGGCGCACCGTCGGTGCGTCGGCGAAGGGACGGATGCCGAAGTGCGGGTAGATTTCCGCGGGGAAATACACCACGCCGTCCTTGACCACCATGCGGATGGCCTTGATCGCACGCAGGTCGGCGGTGGGATCGCCGGCCACCAGGAAGAAGTCGGCCAGCTTGCCGCGCTCGATCGAGCCCAACTGCTGGTCCTGGCGCAGGTAGGCCGCCATGTCCAGCGTGGCCAGCTTCAGTACCTGCGCCGGCGTGTAGCCGATCTGCTCGAACAGCTGCAGCTCGCGATGGAAGGTGAAGGAGCCGCCCAGGTCGGTGCCCGGGATGAGCAGCACGCCGCGACGACGCAGCTCGCGCAGCGCTTCCAGGATCTTCGCGTAGGCGCCGGCATAGGCTTCGGCATCGCCGGGCGCGGACATGTCGGCCCAGGCCTGCTTGGCGTCGCGCTGCGCGCCCACCGGCAGGTGGTCGAGGTAGTCCACCTGGCCACGCGGGGTTTCGCCGTTGCGGGTCAGCAGCAGCGATTCGTGGATGGCGATGGTGGGCTCGACCGCCACCTTGCGCGCGACGATGTGGTCCAGGGTGCGCTGCACCCTCGGCGAGGCCAGGTCCAGCGTGGCCAGCCGCTTGAGCGCGGTGAGCCGCAGCAGGGTGCGCGTGTCTTCCTCCGGCGTCAGCACCCAGCCCAGCATGATCTGGTTGATGTGGGTCAGCTCGTCGTAGCCGGCGTCGATCATCGCATCGGCGTTGGAAAACGCGGGCACGTGGCCGGCTACCCGCAGGCCCAGCCGGTGCGCCTCTTTCGCCGCGGCCGCCGACCAGGCCGGGTTCATGCTGTTGTACAGCTTCACCTGCTCGTAGCCGCGCGCCGCGTACCAGCGCACGGCGGCCAGGGCCTCGGCCTCGCTGTCCACCAGGATGCCGTTGTTGGAGTTGTAGGGGCTCTTGCCTTCGATGAAGCCGCTGCGGGTGATGCGCGGACCAGCCAGGGTGCCGTTGTCGATGGAGGCGATCACTTCGGCCAGCACCGCGTTGTCATTGCCCATGTCGCGCATCGAGGTGACGCCGGCGGCCAGGTTCAACAGCGCATCGTCGTCGCCGGTGTGGGCGTGCATCTCGTGCAGGCCGGCGACCAGGGTGCCGCCTTCGCCGTCGATCAGCACCTCGCCGGGCGAGGCCGGCGCGTCCAGCGGCTGCACGCTGGCGATGTGGCGGCCGTGCACCAGCACGCTGGCGGGCTCGCCCAGGGCCAGCGTGCGCGGATCGAACACGCGCACGTTGCGGATGCGCACCGGCGCGTCGTAGCGGTGCGCGGTGCGGGCCTGGATGTCCTTCAGGCGCTGCTTGCCCAGGTCGGCGGCGATGCCGCGCAGGCGCACTTCCTCGGACTCGTAACCCTGGCGCACCGTCACGGCACTGGGCGAGATGACCGCGAACAAGCGCTGCTGCGCATCCATCAGCACGTAGGCCGGGTCGATGTCCAGGCCGTTGATGGCGTACTGGCGCACCGTCAGCTTCTTCGCGCCCTCGCCGACGTCGATCGTGTCGCCGGTGTCGAGCGTCAGCTCTCCGGCCGGCAGCACCGGCACGCGCTGGTCGCTGTCGGCCAGCAGGGCGCGGGCATAGATGCCCAGCGCCCAGGGGCTGGCGTTCTGGCCCACGTACAGCACCGGCTGCGGCGCGGCCGCCTGGCCTTCGCCCGCCGAATCCTTCCAGCGCGCCTGGCCCCCGGCAAGCGCGAAGCTCTCGTCCACCTTGCTGCCGAAGGTGGTGGTGCCGGTCAGCGTCCAGGCGCTGGGCAGGCCCTGGGCATCGAGCGTGAGGCGCTCGGCCATGGTCGGGCCGCGGCCATTGTTCTTGACGTCGTACTCGAGCGTGACCTGGCCGCCCTGGTTGTCGGCGATCACGCGGCCGACGGTGTTGCCGCCGGTGACTACCGAATAGCTTTCGGTCTGGGCCAGCGCGGGTGCCGCCGCCAGCATCAGTACCGCGAGGAATGCCGTCTTGTGCATCTTCCCACCCCTGGTCCGGACCAAGCGGCACTGTGCGCGATGGGGCCGGGCCTGACAAGTTGCCTTCGGCCTACATCTGCCGGAAATGATGCAGGTAGCTGCGGCTGACCGGCAGCACTTCCGGCCGGCCCTTGAGGTGGATGCTGGCGGTCTCGTTGTCGCCCCGCTGCACGCGGCTGATCGAGCGCAGGTTCACCACCACCGAGCGGTGCACCTGCACGAACTGCGTCGGATCGAGCTGGGCGGCCAGCTCGCGCAGCGGCGTTCGCACCAGGGTTTCGCTGGCACGGCCTTCGTCGCCGCGCCAGGCAATGCGCGTGTACTTCTCGTCCGAGCGCAGGTAGTCGATGTCCTCGACCGGCACCAGGTGCAGCGTGCTGCCGACCGAGGCACGGATCCAGCGCAGCGGGGCGGGCGCGGCATCGCCACGCAGCCGGGCCTCGAGCTGGTCCAGCAGGGCCTCGGTATCGGGCCGCGGCGTGGCCTCGCGCAGTCGCGCCTGCAGGCGCGCCACGGTGGCGGCCAGGCGTGCGGGCTCCACCGGCTTGACCAGATAATCCAGGGCGCCGTGTTCGAAGGCCTGCAGCGCGTACTGGTCGAAGGCCGTGACGAACACCAGCTGCGCGCGCGCGCCGATCACGCGCGCGGCATCCACGCCGCTGATGCCGGGCATCTGCACGTCCAGGAAGCAGACGTCGGGGCGGTGGGCTTCGAACATCGCCAGTGCCTCGCGGCCGTTGCGGGCCTGCGCCACCACCTGCAGCTGCGGCCAGGCCTCGGCCAGCTGGCGCAGCAGGGCCTTGCGCAGCAGCGGTTCGTCGTCGGCGACCAGGGCGGTGGGGTGCGTGTGGCTCATGCCGGCGGGTCCTCGACGGGGTATTCCAGCGTGGCATCGACGCCGCGCGGGCGTGCCGGCGACACGGCCAGCCGGGCCCGGTCGCCGTAGGCCAGCTGCAGGCGTTCGCGAAGATTGGCCAGGCCGGTGCCGAGACCGCCGTGCGAGGCCTGCAGCCCCACGCCGGTGTCGCTGACCTGGACCTGCACGACACCGGCGCGCTCGCGCACATGTACATCGATGCGGCCGCCCTCCTCGCCCGGGTCGATGCCGTGCCGCACCGCATTTTCCACCAGGGTCAGCAGCGCCATCGGCGGGCAGGGCCGCGCCAGCAGCGCCGCGTCCACGTGCAGCGCGTACTGCAGGCGATCGGGCATGCGCATGTGCATCACCTCCAGGTACGCGCGCACCAGGTCCAGCTCCTGGCCCAGGGTGGAGGTGTGCTGGTGCAGGCGCGGCACCGCGGCGCGCAGGTAGGCGATCAGGCTGCCCAGCACCTGCGAGGCCTGTGGCGAGCCCGAATCCACCAGTTCGCGCACGTTGGCCAGCGTGTTGAACAGGAAGTGCGGCTCGACCTGCGCCTGCAGCCGCTGCAGCCGCGCATCGGCCTCGCGCCGCGCGAACTGGCTGCGTTCGAGTTCGAAGGCCAGGGCCTGGCGTTCGGCCTGGCCGCGGATCTGCCCCATCAGCGCGGTGATTGCCACCCAGGGCGCGATCAGCAGCGACAGGAACGTGATCATGATGAAGCCCTGCACGCGGCCTTCGGTATCCAGGTACCAGGGTTCGGGGTAGTCCAGCGTGGTCAGCGTGTACACCCCCATCACCAGGGGCGGCGAGAACACCGCCACCGCGACCACCTGCAGCGTCCAGCGCGCCAGCCAGCGCGGCAGCCGGCGCGGCCAGCGTTCGAACAGGCCAAACACCAGCAGCAGGCCGAAGCCCGTCAGCAGCAGCCGTGCCAGCAGCACCGCGTACGAGGCGCGCCAGCCCAGCACCAGCAGCAGGCTCAGCCCGAACCCGATCGCCAGCACGATGCGCATGCGGCGCCAGGCGAAGATGCGCCGGAGGCCCTGCGGTTCGGCGGGCGGGAGGTCGGTGGCCATGCCGGGAAGATAGCAGCGATGCGGGCCGCGGCAAGCGCCCGCGACCGGCGTCAGAGGTGCGGCAACCACAGCATCATCGTCGCCGCGAAGATGCCGGTGGCGGTGGCGAGGGCGCACAGCCCCAGCACGCCGGCCATCGTGATCCGCGCCGCGCGGCTGCCGCGGTCGCGGGCACGCAGGTACAGCTCGAGCACCGCCAGCGGCAGCAGCGTCTGCGCGAAACTCAGGAACACCAGGAAGGGTCCGGTGAAGGTTTCCGGGTCGAAACCCACCGGCCCCTGGTTGACCAGGATCCAGAACATCAGGCCGACCCGGAAGAACCACACCGCCGAGGCCGCCAGGAACAGCCGCAGCGCCCAGCGCCGGTGCGCGTCGAGCCGCCGCGCCAGCGCCTGCCGCAAGGTCATTGCCGCGCAGGCCAGCACCCAGGCGGCGTTGAGCAGGATGCCGGCATCGCGCAGGTCGGGACCCTCGCCCCGCACCAGGATCATGTAGGCGCCCGCCAGCGCCACCAGCACCACCACCGGCAGATAGATCCGACCATTCCAGCGATGGAAGGCGGGCCAGCGGCGCCGGATCGCGGCCACCAGCTGCAGCGCGCCGCCACCCATCACCACCGCCGCCAGCAGCACGTGCACCAGCACCGCGGCATTGCCTACGGTATCGCCCGGCACGTGGCCCTCGGGCAGCACCTGGTTGAAGTCCTGCAGCCGTCCTGCCCAGGTGGCGCGGCCGTAGAAGCCGACGATGTAGGCCACGAACAGCCACTGCCCCAGCGCCGCCACGCCGAACCACAGTGCCGCGGCGGCCGCGAGCGGACGCGAGCCCGTGTCCGTCGCGGCAGGCCTGCCGGCGCCCGCGTCCCGCAGTGCGATCACCTCCTCCTCGAAGCTTGCTTTCATCGTGCGGCCTCCCGTCGTCTGGGCCGCACTGTGGGCGGGTCCCGGCCGGGAAACATCCGGCATGCGACGGACGACGGATTCCCGGGCTCCAGCCACGTCAGCGCGGCGCTGCCGGTGCGCCGTCATTCGTCCTGCGGTGCCGGTCGTTCGTCGCATCCCCGTTGCCGGCAACAGCGCCGGTGGCCACGGTGCAGGCGAGCCACGTACGGAGTGCGCCATGACAGGGATCCACATCCTCGCCGGCCTGGTCGCCCTGGTCGCGGGCGCGGCCGCGCTGCTGGCACGCAAGGGCTCGCCGCTGCACCGTCGCGCCGGCCTGGCCTTCGTGGCCGCGATGACGCTGTTGTGCGGCAGCGCGGCACTGCTCGCCGGACTGGTGCGCCCCGACCGCGTGAACCTGATGGCGGCGCTGCTCACCTTCTACCTGGTGGCCACCGGCTGGCTGGCACTGAAAGGGACGGTCGCCTGCCAACGCGGCTGGCTGGTGGCCCTGCTGATGCTGGCCCTGGGTACCGGGCTGCGCGCGCTGCAGCTGGGCATCGAAGGCCTGCGCAGCGCAGATGGCCGCGTGGAGGGCCTGCCCGCGGCGCCGCTGCTGGTGTTCGCCCTGCTGGGCCTGGGTGCCGCGGCGCTGGATCTGCGGCTGCTATGCAAGGGGTCCCTTGCCGGAACCTCGCGCCTGGTGCGGCACCTGTGGCGCATGGGGACGGCGATGTTCCTGGCGACGGCCTCGTTGTTCCTGGGGCAGGCGCAGGTTTTTCCCGACCCGATCCGCAAGCCCTGGCTGCTGGCGCTGCCGGTGCTGGCGGTGGTGCTGCTGGTGGCCTACGGGCTGGTGCGCACCGTGTGGCAGGCTCACTCGCGCGCGCGGCGCACCAGGTTGAGCAGCACCGCGATGCAGGCGAACGAACCGGCCACCGGTACCAGCGCCAGCAGCGTGAACACCCAGGTGCGCAGCGGCGACGCGCCGAGCTCCGCGCAGCAGCGGTGAACGCCCCAGGCGCCGACCACGGCGAGGACAAGGGCGGCAACCTGCAACGGCCGGCCGGGCATCACCGGGGCCAGCAACAGCAGCAGGATGAAGGCCCCCGCGCCGAGGCCCAGCGCGTAACGGCCCGCGTGCCAGCCCGAGGGCGCACCGGCAGGCGTGCCCGCCGCCACGGTCGGCGCGCGCGTGGCGGGAACGGGCGCCCGCGACGGAGTGCCCGTCCGCGGCGCCGCGGGCGCAGCGGGCCGGCGTGCAGCGGCGGCCCGGCTCATCGCCATCGCCTCCAGCAGCTGGCCGCGTTTCTGTATCCGTTCGGCCATCAGGCCGGACTCGAGCATCGTGCCCGCCATGACGCCTTCGCGCGCGGCGTTGGCCGAGCCGCGTGCGCGCGCCACCAGCATCAGCGCATTGGACAGCGTGGTGTCCTGCGGAACGCCATGACCATGGCGTACGGCCAGCCCGAGATGGAAGGTGGCCTCGGCATGTCCGGCATCCGCCGCCTGCGCGAACCAGCGCGCGGCCTGCGCCAGGTCCTTGGGCCGGCCGTCGCCGTGCTGGTAGCAGACGCCGAGATTGAACTGGCAGCCCTGCGATCCGCGCTCGGCGCCGCGCTCGAAGCAGCGCGCGGCCTCGGCCATGTCCTGCGGCACCTTCTGGCCGGTGATGTATTCCACACCCAGGTCGAACCAGGCCTCGTGGTCGCCGTCCTGCGCACGCTTGCGCAGGGCGTCCAGGGTTTCGCCGGGCGTGGGTTCCAGCGCCAGCGCCACCGGCGCGACGGCCGGCGTCGCGGTAGCCGTTGGTGACGAGCCCGGCCTGGCGCCGCCCTGCTTCCACTCGGCCAGGCGCTGGTCCAGCAAGGGCGCCAGCCGGTCGAAGTTTTCCCAGGTGTCGGGAAGGCTGCACAGGTCGTCGTTGGGATGACCGGTGTCGGGCAGGTCGGCGCCGAAGACCTGCTCGTAGTCGGCGATGAACTGGCGTTCGTAGTAGGACGCGGTGAAGGCGTTGCCCTCGTCGTTGAAGTCCTCGTCCATCAGCTTGCCGTCGCACTGGTCGAAGTAGAACTGGCTGCCGGTGACCTGGCGCGCCAGCAGCGGCGCCAGCGTCGCCGCGTCGTGCCCGAGCAGGCCGCGCGACGCCGCCCAGGCCAGGTACATGCCGGCGTGCGTGCCCGCGGCCTCGTTGTCCAGATCGGTCTCGAAGTTGAGGAAGGCGAACTCGGCGTCGTCGTACTTCATGCGGGTCCCGGCGTGCCGGCCGGGAGGGCCGGACCTTCGACCATGCTGCCGCAGGTCCGTGCAATTTGCAGCAGGCCGACGCCGGGATCGCCGAAGGTATGCTGTGCCCACCCCGCCTGGCGCGCCCGATGAACTTCCTCGCCCACGTCTACCTGGCCCGGCACAGCGACGACGCCATGCTGGGCGCGTTGCTGGGCGACTTCGTGGGCACGGCCGGCATCGACCTCTTCAAGCCCGAGGTTCAGCGCGAAATCCTGCTGCACCGGAAGATCGACAGCTACACCGACCAGCATCCGGCCGTGCAGGCAATGCGCGCGCTGTTTCCCGACGGCCGCCGGCGCTACGCCGGCATCCTGCTGGACGTGTATTTCGACCACCTGCTGGCGCGCGACTGGGCGCAGTACAGCGACGTGCCGCTGGACGTCTTCAGCCGCCATTTCTACGACGTGCTGATGGCGCACCTGCCGGTGCTGCCGGCGCGGCTGCAGGCGATCGCGCCGCGCATCGTCGAGCACGACTGGTTTGGCATGTACCGTCGGCGCGAAAACGTGGACGCCGCGGTGACCCGGATCGCCACGCGGCTGTCGCGCAACGGCGACAAGCTGGTGGCCTGCCTGCCGATCCTGCGCGCGCACGAAGCGGAAGTGGCCTCGGGCTTCCAGCCGTTCTTCCGCGACCTCGTGGCCTACAGCGCGCAGGCCCGGACCGTTCTCGAGGCCAACGCGGCGCCGGCGTGAGCTACATCGCCGCGTCGAGCTCCCCGGCGCGCTGCATGGCCGGATGCGCCGCCATCCGGTCGATGTACGCCTGGATCACCGGCAGCTTGGGCACGATGCCGAACGTCGTCGTCCAGCGCAGCGCTGTGGCCCAGAGGAAATCCGCAGCGCTCAGGCGGTCGCCCAGCAGGTAGGGGCCACGTTCGAGCTGCGCGACCAGCGTGGCGATGACCGTGTCGTAGTCGCCGTAGGGCGAGGTGGACGGGTCCAGCGGTGCGCGCTTGAACGCATGGTCCACGACGGCCGGCTCGAAGCTCGAGCCGTAGAAGGCCAGCCAGCGCAGGTAGGGGCCGCGCTGCGGATCGTCGAAGGCCGGCGCCAGCCCGGCCTCGGGAAAGCGGTCGGCAAGGTAGATCGTGATGGCCACCTGTTCGGTGATAACGGCGCCGTCGTGCACCACGGTCGGCAGCTTGCCCAGCGGGTTGATGGCCAGGAAGTCGGGTCGGCGGGTCTCGCCCGCACTGAAGTCGCGCAGTTGCACTTGGTAGGGCGCGCCGAGGGCTTCGAGCAGCACGCGGGTGCCGGCGGAGCGCGACTTGGGGTTGTGGTACAGGGTCAGGGTGGATGCGGTCATGGCAGGCCTCGGTGGCAGGACGTGCAGACAGGCTAGCGCGCATTGCGGACAATTACTGTCCTCGACAGGCTGCGGCCATGTTGTCCACGTCGGCCCGCCTGCTACGCCTGGCCAGCCTGCTGCAATCGCGGCGGCACTGGCCCGGCGGCGCCCTGGCCGAAGCGCTGGGCGTGGATGCGCGCACGGTGCGCCGCGACGTGGACCGGCTGCGCGAACTGGGCTATCCGGTCGAAGCCTCGTCGGGCCTGGGCGGTGGCTATGCCCTGGGCCGCGGCGCCGCGCTGCCGCCGCTGGTGCTGGACGACGAGGAAGCGGTGGCGCTGGCGATCGCGCTGCGCACCGCCGGCGACCACGTCGGCGGCATCGAGGCCACCACCCTGCACCTGCTGGCCAAGCTGGACCAGCTGCTGCCCACGCGCCTGCGCCGGCGCGCCAGCGCGCTGCACGCGGTTACGCTGTCGCTGCGCACGGGCCCGCCGCTGGTGCATGCAGACCTGCTCAACGCGCTGGCCACCGCCTGCCGCGATGGCCGCCACCTGCGCTTCCGCTACCGCAAGCATGCCGGCGACACGGGCACACGCCAGGTCGAACCGCTGCGCCTGGCCAATTACGGGCGCCGCTGGTACCTGGTGGCTTGGGACAGCGACCGCGCCGACTGGCGCAGCTTCCGCGTGGACCGCATCGAAGGCCGGCCCGTGCCCGGCGAGGCCTGCGCGCCGCGCGAGGTGCCGCACGACGTGGCGCAGCGCCTGGAGCGCGGCATCGCGTACACGCCGTTCGCCTGCCGCGTCACGCTGCGCGTGGAAGGCAGCCTCGAATCGCTGTCAACCAAGATCCCGCTGTGGTGCGGCATCCTGGAAGCCGAAACCGACACACACTGCCTGCTGCGTGTCGGCGCCGACAGCGTCGAAAACCTGTTGGCGCAGGTGCTGATGATCGGCGAACCGGTGACGCTGGTGGACGGCGGCGAGTTCGGCGCACCCATCCAGGCCGCGCTTTCACGGATGCAGGCGATGTTCGGCGCGGCCGATCCCGCCGGCAGCGCCCTTGCCGGAGGCCGGAAACGCCGGCCTGCCGGTTAGGACTTCCGCAGCCAGTCCTGCACCGGACCCAGCGGCACCACGCCGGCGGGGTTGAGCTGGGCGTGGCTTTCGAAATAGTGGTGCTTGATGTGGTGCAGGTCCACGGTATCGGACACGCCCGGCACGCGATAAAGCTCATGGAGCAGGCGCGATAGATTGGGGTAGTCGGCGATGCGGCGAAGATTGCACTTGAAGTGGCCCACGTACACCGGGTCGAAGCGCAGCAGGGTGGTGAACAGGCGCCAGTCGGCTTCGGTCACCTGGTCACCGCAGAGGTAGCGCTGCGCGCCGAGGCGCTGTTCCAGCCAGTCCAGGGTGTCGAACAGCGGCACCACGGCCTCTTCGTAGGCGTCCTGGGTGGTGGCGAAGCCGGCCTTGTACACGCCGTTGTTGACGTCTCGGTAGACGCGCTTGTTCACCTCGTCGATGGTGGCGCGCGGTGCTTCGGGGTAGTAGTCGCCCGCCGTGACGCCGACCTCATCGAAGGCGCTGTTGAACATGCGGATGATGTCGGCCGACTCGTTGCTGACGATGGTGGCGCGCTGCCGGTCCCACAGCACCGGCACGGTCACGCGGCCGCTGTACTGCGGATCCGCCGCCAGGTAAATCTCGTAGAAGCGCTCGGCGCCATGGATCGGATCCGGCACCACGCCGGGACCCGGCGCGAAGGTCCAGCCTTCCTCGCCCATGTACCAGTGCACCACCGACAGGCCGATGTGCGGCTCGAGTCCCTTGAGCTTGCGGAAGATCAGCGTGCGGTGCGCCCAGGGACAGGCCAGCGCCACGTACAGGTGGTAGCGGCCGGATTCGGCCTTGAAGCCGCCTTCGCCGGTGGGACCGGGGGCACCATCGCGCGTCACCCAGTGGCGGAACTGCGATTCGGAGCGCTTGAACCGACCGCCCGTGCTCTCCGTGTCGTAACCCTTGTCGGTCCAGCGTCCGTCCACCAGAAGGCCCATGGCATGCTCCACGTCGTCGTTTTTGTTGGAGACCACGCTAACGCCTGGCACCGAAAGCCAGCGTGAGCGCACGACGCTTGAGTCAGGCCTCGTTACGGGAGGGACCACAAATCCGCGGATTGGCGGCGCAGAATTCCTGGTAGAGCTCGGCGCGCTCCGCCGGACTCATGGCCTTGGGCAGCAGCACCGCCGTCTGTCCCGCCTTGAATTCGACAGGATGCTGTTTGCAGACCGAATAGAGTTCGCGCGAGTCGGCGCCGGCGATGGCCATGCCATCGCGGCCCAGGGCCACCACGGCCGGCGACAGGTACTGGATGGTGAAACTGTGCTTCGAAAGAATGAAGACACATTTCATGATCGTGTTTCCGGTGCCACGTCTCTGGGGTACAGGGTGCGGCCCCGGTCGGGGGCCCGGGACCGCTTTGAATATAACGCCGATCAGCGTCCGGGATTGCGGCCGATCCTTGGCAGCATGCGGGCGCCGGACCGCTAGCGGTGCTGGTCCACCAGCACCGGATTGCCATCCGGATCGGTGAGCACGAAGTGCGCCGGGCCGCTTCCGCTCTCGTCGGCCGGGGTGGTCGGCGTGATGCCCCGGGCCCTCAGCTGCCGCTGCAGCTCGCGCACGTCGGTGAACGGATCCACGTTCTGCGCGTTGCTGTCCCAGCCGGGATTGAAGGTCAGCAGGTTGCGGTCGAACATGCCCTGGAACAGGCCGATCACGTGCTCGCCGTTCTTCAGGATCAGCCAGTGCTGGTCGATGTCGCCGCCCAGCGGAGTGAAGCCGAGGGCTTCGTAGAAGGCGCGCGACGCGTGGATGTCCTTGACGGCGAGGCTGATGGAAAACGCACCGAGGTTCATGGCGGGCTCCGGGCTGTGGCGGGCGCCGACCATGCTAGCGCAGCGGGGGCACGGCGCCAGTGGCCGCGCGGCTAGGTGCCGGACGCCGCCCGAAGCTCGCGCTCGAGCTGGTCGCGACGATCGCGCAGCTGCATCCGGTGGCGACGCGCGCGCACCAGCACGACGACGGACACGAGGCTCATCGCCGCCCCCAGCAGCGCCGCCCAGCGAAGCGCCGGCTGGCCCCCGGCAAAGCCCAGCCCGGCGGCACCCGCGGTGAATGCCAGCGAAAACGCCACCGCCATCGTGCCCGCCATCACGCGATGGTTGGCGAGCAGCCCCTGGCGATGACGCAGCGTCCAGGTGGCGTAGCCGGCCCAGGCCAGGGCCATGCACAGCATCACGCCGAAGGCACCCTGCGTGCGCAGGGGCAAGCCCGGTTCGGTGGCCAGCAGCGAGCCGAGCACGATGGCCATGCCCAGCGATACCAGCAGCAGGGCCACATGGGCCACGCGGGCCGGGGTGGAAAGGTGTTGGTCGGTGATCCGGGCCAGGGCCTGGGTAAGCGGGTCGTGCGGGGTCATGGCAGGGTTTCCTCCTGGGTAAGGGATTGCCTCAGCAGCTGGCGGGCACGGAACAGCCGCGACTTGACCGTGCCCACCGGCACGCCCAGCGCCTGCGCCACGTCGGCCAGCGGCAGTTCATCGAGGTGGAACAGGGTGATCACTTCGCGCTCGACCATGGGCAGCCGGTGCAGGTGCCGCTCGACGTCCAGCGTGGCCTCGAGCCGCCCGGCGCCATCGCCGGGCTCGGCCATCTGGTCGAACACGTCGGCCGCGTCGTGGCGCGAGGCGTAGTGCTGGCGGAAGCGGTCCATCAGCACGCGGTGCGCGATGCCGAACAGCCACGAACGGAACTGCTCCGGCTGCCGCAGCCGGCCGATGCCCTGTACCACGCGCAGCCAGATGTCCTGCGTGAGCTCATCGGCCGCCTCCGGATCGCCGGTGACGCGCAGCACGTGCCGGCGCAGCGGGCCGGCCCAGCGCATCACCAGCGGCTCGAACGCCGCGCGTTCGCCAAGCTGGCAGCGCAGCACCAGCAGTTCGTCGGCACGGGCAGTGGCAGTGGCGGTGGCGGGATCGGGGCGCATGGCGGGTCCGCGGGGCTGGGCCAAGGATGTCAGGTCCATCGCGGTCAGCGCACGGGCTGGAACCGGATCGGCGGCAGGGCCACCGTGTCCGGCACCGGCGCGTCGGCGAGGAAGGCCGAAATCACCGCCCGCAGCGGCGCCGAGCCGAACAGGTCGAACTGGTGCGTGCCGTTGCGCAGCACCACCACCTTCGCGTTCGGCAGGCATTGTGCGATCTCGTGCGCATTTTCCAGCGGCGTGCGCGGGTCCAGGTCACCGACCAGGATCAGCGTGGGCAGGTCGCTGGCCCAGGGCGCGCGGAACGCATCGCCCAGGTCCTGCACCCCCCAGGCGTCCGACATCGCCGGGCCCGGGAAATTCACCGCGGCGCCGAGCAGCGAATCGCCCTCTTCGCGCGCGATCCGGGCCGCCCGCGCCGCGCCTGGCGCCGCGCTGAGGTCGGTGAAGTGCTTCATCGCCGAGCCCAGTCGCCAGTGGCGGCGCTGCTCCAGCACCAGCGGCGCGACCGCGTCGAAATCGCCGCGGGCCATGCGCGCATAGGCCGCCGGCAGCGTGGCCAGCGTGCGCGGATCGCCCAGCGCGCGCAGCGTCAGCAGCTGCAGGTCGAGCACGCCGATCGGAATGCGGCGCAGGTGCCCGCTGCCATCGCGCAGCCGCACCGTCACGGGGTTGCCGCGCAGACGCTGCATCACGCTGGCGATGTCGCCCGGCAGGCCGGGGCGCTGCGCGCGCTCGGCCACGCGTGCGATCACCGCATCCACCTGCGCCGGCAGTTTCCAGGTGTGGTCCGGACCTTCGGGTGACACCAGCACCAGCCGCTGCACGTGGGCGCCATGTCGCCGCGCGATGGCGATCGCCAGATGGCTGCCGTAGCTGCGGCCCCACAGCACCAGCGACCGGTAACCGAGCGCCTCGCGCAGGGCATCCGCATCTTCGGCGCTTTCCACCGTATTGAACGCCAGCGGATCGACGCCGCCTGCGCGCAGCCTGGCGGCCGCCCGGGCGCTGCCGGCGCGGATCAGCGGCAGCCAGCTTTCCGCCGAACCTGGCGCGTCCAGGGGCAGCGCAACGGTGTCGGGCAGGTCGAGCTTGGGCAGGGACTGGCCGGTGCCGCGCTGGTCCATGCCGATCACGTCGCCACCGAACAGGGCGAGCGCGGCGCGGCCGTGGCGCGCCAGCGACATCACGCCGTCGATGCCGGATGCGCCGGGGCCACCGGCCAGCACGAGGTGGGCGGTGTCGCCGCGCGCGTCGCCGGAGCGCACGCGAACGAAGGCGATGCGCAGCGTCGGGCCACCGGCCACGCCCCGGCGCGCGGGCACGTCCAGGGTGCCGCGGGTGATGATCAGCGCCGAGCCATCCTGCGCGGTCAGTTCGGTGTCGGTGGCTGCCAGCGCGGGCGACGACGCGCGGGTGGGCGATGCCAGCGTGAGGGCAAGGACGAACAGCGGCGCGATCAGGCGCAGGCGAAGCGGATTCATGGGCGACTCCTCGATGGGAAGACCGGACCGGCCGCCGGGCAGGCGGGGTCCGTTATCGAGGTAGTCGGGCCAGGGGGCAGCGAGGTTCACGTCCCCCGCAAATCTCCTGCGGGCGTTTGCTCAGGCCCCGTCGGGCAGGTCGTCGAGCAGGCGCTGCAGCGCCGCCAGCGTCACCGGCTTGGCCAGGTGCGCGTAGAAGCCCGCGGCCTGCGACAGCTCGCGGTCGGCAGCCTGGCCCCAGCCGCTCACCGCGGCCAGACGGATCGTCCGGCCCCAAGGCTGTGCGCGCACTGCACGGGCCAGGGCGTGGCCGTCCATGTCGGGCATGCCGATGTCGAACAGGCCCAGCTGCGGATGGAATTCCTCGGCCAGCGCCAGGCCGGTGGGCCCGTCGTAGCCCACGCGCACCTCGTGCCCCAGCACCTGCAGCAGGCGCGCCAGGCTGTTGGCGGCGTCGCGGTTGTCGTCCACCACCAGCACGCGGTGTCGCCGCGCTGCGGGCACCGCCGCGGAACCGTCCTCGGCGATTGGGCTGGCGTCGGGATTCGACATCAGCGGCAGCCGCAGTACGAAGCGGCTGCCCTGCCCCGGCCCCTCGCTCTCCGCGTGCAGCGTGCCGCCATGCAGCTCGGCCATGCGCCGGGCCAGCGCCAGGCCGATGCCCAGGCCGCCCTGCGCGCGCCCGCGCGCATCGGGCAGCTGGGTGAACATGCCGAAGATCGATTCCAGCGCATCGGCGGGCAGGCCCGCGCCATTGTCCTGCACGATCACGCGCACGCCACCGGCGTCGAGGTCCAGCGACAGGTCGATGCGGCCGCCGCGCGGCGTGTACTTGGCGGCGTTGTTGATCAGGTTCTGCACCACCTGGGCCAGGCGGGTCTCGTCGCCGTCCACGTAGACCGGGGTGGCCGGGAGCTGCAGCTCAAGCTGGTGCGAGTGCGCCTTCACCGTGGGCGCGCTGGTTTCCACGGCGCTGCGCACCACGCCGACCAAGTCAAGGCGCGCGCGCTGCAGGTTCACCTGGCCGCGGGTGATGCGGCTCACGTCCAGCAGGTCGTCCACCAGGCGCGCCATCTGCTGCACCTGTCGCGTGATCATCGCGCGCACCGAGCCGTCGGGGTCGCCGCCCTCCATGCCCAGCAGGTAGGTGGCGGTGGTGAGCGGGGCGAGTGGATTACGCAGCTCGTGCGCCAGCGTGGCGATGAATTCGTTCTTGCGGCGGTCGCCCTCGGCCAGCTGCGCCACCAGCGACGAAAGCTGGGCCTCGCTGGCGCGCAGCGCGGCATCGGCGGCGCGGCGCTCGCTGACGTCGTTGAACAACACACCCAGCTGGCGGTCGGCGGGATCGCCGATGCGGAAGGCATACACGTCGTACCAGCGACCCAGGGATTCGGCGCGCAGCTCGAAGCGCTGCGGCACGCCGTCCTCGGCGATCTGGCCGTAGCGTTCATACCAGACGGGTTCGTGGTCGGGCAGGAACTCGCGAACGGTGCGGCCCACCGGATCAGAAAATCCGGTCTGGCGTTCGAAGGCCACGTTGGTCAGCGCGAAGCGGTAGTCGCAGTGCCGGCCCTCCTCGTCATAAATCATGTCGATCAGGCAGAAGCCTTCGTCGATCGCGTCGAACAGCATGCGGAAGCGCGATTCGCCTTCGCGCAGCTGCAGCGCCGAGCGGTCGGCGCCCTGCTGGGCCAGCACGCGGTCGGTGCTTTCGTGGGCCAGGGTGAGGCAGCCGGCCACGCGGCCGTGCTCGTCGCGCCAGGGCATCACGCTGGCGTCGAACCACGCATCCCGCGGCTCGCCATCGCGGACCAGCCGGAACTGCACGGCCTGCAGCGCCACGGTCTCGCCGGCCAGCGCGCGCTGGTAGGCACTGCCGCAGCCGCCGCCCACCTGCCCGAAGCCTGCCTCGGCGCTGAGCGCCAGCGACGTGCCCGGGCCGACGCCGACCAGGCGCGCGTACGCATCGTTGCAGACCAGGGCGTGGTCGGGACCGTGCCGCAGGGCCATCGGGAAACCCGAGGCCAGCAGGATCTCGACGGTGTTGCGCAGCGCGGGCGACCACTGCGCGATCGGGCCCAGCGAGGTGGTCGACCAGTCGAAGGCGCGGATGTGGGCGGCCATGGGGCCGGTGCCGCGCGGCCAGCCGGCGGAACCGGGCTGGGTCATGTGCTCGCGGACCGCAAGAGGAAAAGCGCCATGTGATCCCCGGCTCTGGAAAGGTCCCAGGCCGCGGACCGCGATCTGGCTGCCAAGGGTCGCACAGCCCGGGCACGACGGGAATCGCTGGCAAAGGCCGCCGGCTACACCGTCGCGAACTCAGGCCAACAGCGCCTGCAGCGCCGGCCCGGCCACCAGCACCCAGGTCACGGCGCACAGCACCAGCGCCAGGAATACCGCGGCGCTGCCCAGGTCCTTGGCGCGGCCCGAGAGCCGGTGGTGGTCGAAGGAGATGCGGTCAATGGCGGCCTCGATGCTGGAGTTGATGAGCTCGACGATCAGCACCAGCATCACGGCCGCGATCAGCGCGACGGTTTCCAGCGCGGGCAGCGGCAACAGCACCGCGGCCGGCACCAGCACCGCGGCCAGGATCAGTTCCTGGCGGAACGCGCTTTCCACCCGCACGGCCTGCACCAGCCCGCGCAGCGAATAGCGCAGTGCGTTGGCGATGCGGCCCAGGCCACCGACGCTCTTGTACGGGCTTTCCGCCGGCGGCGAGGGCCGCGACGCGCCTTCGGTCACGGCGTGCCCCGGCGCGGCGCCATCGGGTTGGCCGAACGCAGGGCCACGTCGTCGTCGGCACTGCCCACGCCGATCGGGTGCAGGTAGGACAGGAACTGGCGCGTGCAGGCTTCCCAGGAATAGCGCTCGGCGTGGGCACGGGCCAACTCGCGCGGGATGGTCAGCGCTCGCAGCGCAGCCGCGCGCAGGTCTTCATCCAGTGCCCCCGCGGGCGAATCACCGATCACGTCCACGGGTCCGGTGACAGGATAGGCCGCCACCGGGCAGCCGCAGGCCATGGCCTCCAGCAGCACCAGGCCGAAGGTGTCGGTGCGGCTGGGGAACACGAAGACATCGGCGGCGTTGTACAGCGTGGCCAGCTCGGCCTGGCCCAGCACGCCGGTGAAATGCACTTCGGGGAACTGCGCCTTCAGCCTCGGCAGCGCCGGCCCGTCGCCGGCCACCCATTTGGTGCCGGGCAGGTCCAGTCGCAGGAAAGCTTCGATGTTCTTCTCCACCGCCACCCGGCCCACGCACAGGAAGATGGGCTTGCTCAGGTCATGCGGCATCGGCGGGCCCGGCTTGAACACGTCCAGGTCCACGCCGCGCGACCACAGCACCACCTTGTCAGGCGCGAAGCCGGCGTCCACCAGGTCGCGGCGCACCACTTCGGTGGGCACCATCACCGCCTCGGCGCGGCCATGGAACCAGCGCAGGAAGCGGTAGGTCACCGACAGCGGCAGCGCAGTGCGGGCGCGCACGTATTCCGGGAAACGCGTGTGGTAGGCGGTGGTGTAAGGCAGCTTGTGGCGCAGCGCGTACGAACGCGCAGCCAGGCCCAGCGGGCCCTCGGTGGCGATGTGGATGGCCTGCGGCGCGAAGGCATCAATGCGTGCGCGCACCTTGCGGCCGGGCAGCAGCGACAGCCGGATGTCGGGATAGGTCGGGCACGGCACGGTGCGGAACTCGAGCGGCGTCAGGAACTCGACCGTGTGGCCCAGGCGCTCGAGTTCTCGGCGCGTGGACTTGAGCGTGCGGACGACGCCGTTGACCTGCGGCTCCCAGGCGTCGGTGACGATCAGGATCTTCATCGCGCGACCTCGACGGGCGCGGCCAGGGCCGGCGCGGCCGGCTTGCCGGGCGAGGCCGGCAGCGCGATCAGCGGCGTTTCGTCGGCGCGGATCTGGCTCCATTGCATCAGCCGCAGCTGGCCGTGCTCGTCTTCCACCAGGGCGGTCAGGCTTTCCACCCAGTCGCCGTCGTTGCAGTACAGGATGCCGTCGATCATGCGTATCTCCGCCTTGTGGATGTGCCCGCAGACGACCCCGTCGAGGCCACGCTCGCGCGCGGCGCGCGCCAGCGCCACTTCGAAGTCGGTGATGAAGGACACCGCGGCCTTGGCGCGGTGCTTGAGGTACTGCGACAAAGACCAATAGCCGAAGCCCAGGCGCGCCCGCACGCGGTTGAAGCTGTGGTTCAGCGCCAGGATCAGCGTGTACATGGTGTCGCCCAGCACGGCCAGCCAGCGCGCGCGCTGCACCACCGCGTCGTACAGGTCGCCGTGCGTCACCAGCAGGCGGCGGCCGTCCGCCGTGCGGTGCACGGCCTCGGACACCAGCTCGATGCCGCCGAAGGCGTGCCCGAAGAAGTCGCGCGCGAACTCGTCGTGGTTGCCGGGCACGTACACCACCCGCGTGCCCTTGCGCGCCTTGCGCAGCAGCTTCTGCACCACGTCGTTGTGCGCCTGCGGCCAGTGCCAGCCCTTGCGCAGGCGCCAGCCATCCACGATGTCGCCGACCAGGTAGAGGGTGTCGGCGTCGTTCCACTTCAGGAAATCGAGCAGGAAGGCCGCCTTGCAGCCCGGCGTGCCCAGGTGCACGTCGGAAATCCAGATGGTGCGGTGGCGATGCGACGAAGGTTCGTCGGCGCCCTCGCCGTCAGGCAGGGGAACGACCAGCGAAGTACGCGGCGGCAGCAGCGGGGCGTTCATGCTGGGAAGACAGCATTGGTGCGGGACATGACAGCACGATGAAGTTGGCAGGATCTCCGTTGCCCGTCCCGGCTCCGCAGATGACGGGTCGCCCGCCCCGGGTTAGGCTTTCGCCATGGACCCTGCCCCGCCCCGCCCCATCGAAACGAACCCGGCCTCGCCACCCCGCGAGCCTGGATTCCTGGGCAGCCGCGCCTTCGACCTGCTGATGGGCCTGGGCGTGCTGCTGATCTCGGTGGCCTCGCTGGTGATCGCGGTGAATGCCAACCGCACGCAGGACCGCATGCTCGCGGCCAGCGTCTGGCCTTCGTTGATGTTCGGCACCAGCAATGTTTCGGACGATGGCAAGCCCCAGATCGCGCTGGACCTGCTCAACCGTGGCGTCGGGCCGGCGCGGACCCGCTGGGCCGAGGTGGCGTACGACGGCGCGCCCTTGCGCAATCTCGACGATCTTCGGGCGCGCTGCTGCACCGATCCCGTGTCGATCGAGAGTTATTCCAGCGGCGTCCAGCGCCGCGTGCTCGGCGCCGATGAGTGGATCCAGCTGGTGCGCGTGACGCGCGAGGGCGTGCCTGAACCGCTCTGGCGCGAACTCGAGGCCAGCCTGTCGAAGATTCGTTTCCGGGCGTGCTACTGCTCGGTGCTGGACGACTGCTGGCTGCTCGACAGCGACACCGACGAGCCGGAGCCCATGGATCGCTGTCCGACGGCGCCGGCGGTGCTGTGGGGCGTGCGGGACTGAGCGGGATTCAAGGACGGGCCATGGCAGCGAACGCGGCGTGGATACCGATGATCCGGGCGATGCTGGCGGTCCTGTTGCTGTGCCCGTGGTCGGTCGTACATGCCGCCGAGCAGATGCTCGAGTTCGACATCGCGGGCCAGCCGCGCCGCGTGCTTGTTTTCGTGCCGGATGGCCCCAGCGCCGGACCGCGCACGCTGGTCGTGGTCTTCCACGGGCGCGGCGATGACGACCGCGCCTTTGCCAACGCCGTGCGCCTGCACAAGGATTGGCCCGAGGCCATCGTGGCCTATCCGCGCGGCGAGCTGCGCGAGGGCTCCTCCCAGCGCGGCTGGCAGTACCGCGTCGGCGACCAGGGCGATCGCGACCTGGCGCTGACCGACCGGCTGCTGGAGGAAATGGCCCGCCGCTACGGCACGCGCCCGGAGTCAACGCATGTGGCCGGTTTCTCTAACGGGGGCCACTTCACGCTGCTGCTGCTGGCCGAACGATCCGAGGCGTTTGCGACGTTTACCGTCATCGGCTCGGTGATGCCGGGGTTCCGAAGTGATTCACCGCCAAGGCCCGTGCTCTACCTGTTTGGCCGCGGCGAGGACCGGCGGCACAAGGAAGACTGGGCGTCCACCGTCGAGGCCCTTGCCCGCCACAACCTCACGCAGGGTCCGCTGACGAAGGTGATGGGCTGCTGCCATCGGCAGTCGCCGGCGCCGGGCGGCGCGCCCTTCGTGTTCGGGCTGTACGGGGCTGGCCACATCTGGCCGTCGCAGGGCAATGAATGGCTGAAGGCCTTTGCCGGATCGTCAGCCGATCGCCACCAGCAGAAAGCGGCGCCGTAGCGCCGCTTTCCGTGCCGCACGGGTTCGTGCGATCAGTTCATCTGGCACATGCCGTTGGCGCCGCCGCGGATGGTGAACGACGCGTCCACCGACCCATCGGGGTTGCGGCTGATGCTGACCGTGGACGCCCCGGCGCTGGCCTCGTAGTAGTTGTCGTTGACCTTCTTGAGCTTGACTTCCTCGCCGTCGAAATAAACCGGCCCGCCTTCGTCGGCATGCACTTCCATGCCGGCACAGACCGCGTTGAAGCTGGGCAGCTTGCCGGAGGGTGCCGCCGCGGCGCGGCCGGCGGAGGAATGGTGCGCCGAATCGGCCGCATCGTGGCTGGTGTTGGAGAACACCGCACGGCAACCGCCCTCGACCCAGATCGAGTGCTTGTTCAGGCCCCAGGTGCTGCCCTCCACGCAGGCCGCGTGGCTGAGCTGCCGCACCACCACGACGGTGCCGCGGGTATCCATGTCGCACTCGCTGCGTTCCTTGCCCTTGGACTCACAGACCACTTCTTCCGATGCCAACGCACTGCTGGAACACATCGCCAACGACAGCATCAACAGCATGAGGGGTGCACGCATGATGATTCTCCGAAAAAAACGGGACAGGGGAGCCGCGCCTGACACGTGCACGGCCCGCAGGGGGGGGGGCTGCGTGCCCACTCTACTCCCGCCCCGGAGGGGGCTGGCAAGCGGCGGAGATCGCGCCAGGACTTCCATCGGGCGCGTCGCGCCGATGCCTGCGCTGCATGCGCCGCCGCTCGTAGGTCAGCAGCATCAGCGCCGCGCTGAACCCCACCGCCGTGCCCATGATTTGCCAGGTGGGCCAGCCGGCATATACCGACCAGCTCAGCACCACCATGTAGCTGCCCATCAGCGCCCCGTAGACGATGCCGTTGTGCAGCAGCGAACGGTGCTCGCCCGGGCTGCGGGCCTTGGCCAGGTGGATGCGGGTTTCGAACACGACGGCGGCGACCACGATGCCGACCGAGGCGAGCATGGCGGCCACCGCGCCGGTGGACAGCTTGGCCATCGCGCCCAGGGCTCCGGTCTTGGCCATGCCCGCGCCCGTCGCGGCGGCCGTGGCCGGCGCGGACAGCGCCACCGCCGTGCCCACCGACACCGTGAACGCCAGCGCGGGCGCACTGGCACGCGCGGCATCGGCCACGCGTTTCAGCAGCTCCTCGCGCAGGCTCTCGCGCCCGCGCTGCAGGCGCTTGCGCACCGCCGCGTCGCTGATGCCCAGCAGCGCCGCCACCACCTGCGTGCGTTCGCCTTCGCGGTAGAAGAGCAACAGCACGTCGCGGCTGGTTTCCGGGATCTCGTCCAGCGCCTCGGCCAGCAGCCGCGCCTGGTCGTTGCGCTCGAAGGTCTCGGCCGGTCCGGCGCCCGTGTCCGCGGCAACGGTGGCCAGCGGATCCAGCGGGTCCACCGGCGTCTCGCGGTAGCGCTGCGCCCGCACGTGGTCGATGGCCCGGTTGCGCGCCACCTGCCGCAGCCACGGCAGGAAGCCGCCCGGGTTGCCCAGCTGGGACAGCCGCTGCCAGGCGGTGAGGTAGGTTTCCTGGGCGATGTCCTCGCTGGTCTGCACGTCGCGGGTGACGGCCAGGGCCACGCTGGCGACCATGCGCTGCGTGGCCGAGACCAGGCGGCCGTAGGCCACCGTGTCGCCGCGCTGGGCGGCGGGCAGGTCGCGGGCGATCAGGGTGTTCAGGAGGTCGGGGGTCATGGCCGTTCTCGGTGGGAAGCTACCGATAGAACGAGTGGCGGCCAGGGATGTGACATCGCAGGGCTCAGCCGGCGGCCAACTGGGCCCGGAAACGCTCAAGCAGCGCGTCGACCTGGCCGCGCGCGGCGCGGGCCACCGGCACCCGCAGCATCGAGACGTGGTGGCGGGTGGCGTAGGTCGTGCTCGAGGTCTGCACCGCGGTCGTCAGGCGCGTGGTGAAGGCGATGGCCGGCGGGTCGGCCTGGTAGTCAATCGCCAGCACGCGGCGGCCGCCGGTGAACGACAGCGGGAACCAGCCGCCGTCGATCAGCACGCCGCGGTCGGAGAAGATGACCTCGAGGCCCGGGTCCGGAATCTTCGCCGGCAGGCGGTAGAAGTTGACGTCGACGCTGCCTTTGCCGATGCCCGCTTCGTGCGCGCGGAAGTCGGCGAACTCGTCAGGCGGCACGGTCCAGCGGGCGATGGCGGTGCGGCCGCTGCGCAAGTCGCGGAACACGCGGATGCGGCTGGCGTAGTACACGGCCAGCATCGGGCAAAACAGCGCCGGCAAGCCGCCGATCATCAGCCACGGCGATCCCGAGCCGCCTGCCTCGCGCGCGTCGGCGATGCCAAACGCCACCAGGCCCCACGCGATCAGCGACGCGGCGGCGAACAGCAGCGCGTTGCGGGCGGGATGACGCACGCCGGCACTGCGGGATCGTTTGCGGGCCATACCGAACCTCCCCAGCGATCAGCCGGTTCCGGACTGCGCCGATTTTTCGGCCGCGATCTGCCGCAGCGCCTGCTCGAACACCTCCGGCGGCTGCCCGCCGGAAATCAGGTGCTTGCGCTCGATGATGATGGCCGGCACGCCGGTGATGCCGGCCTGCTGGAAGAACTGTTCGACGGTGCGCACTTCGGCGGCGAATTCGTCGCTGGCGAGGATGGCGCGGGCGCGTTCCGCCGGCAGGCCGGCGCCGGTCGCGATCTGCACCAGCGTGGCGTGGTCGGACACGTCGCGGCCCTCGGTGAAGTAGGCCTGCAGCAGCGCGCGCTTCAGCTCCAGCTGGCGGCCTTCCTCGCCGGCCCAGTGCAGCAGGCGGTGCGCATCGAAGGTGTTGTGGATGCGCCGGCGCCGCGACGTGTCGAAGACCACGCCGAGTTCGGCGCCGCGCGCGCGGATGCGTTCCTGGTTCGCGGCCAGCTGCGCTTCGTCCAGGCCGTACTTGGCCTGGAGGTGCGCGGCAATGTCTTCGCCCTCCGGAGCCATCTTCGGGTTCAGCTCGAAGGGCTGCACGTGCAGCTCGACGTCCACTTCGCGCTGGAGGCGATGCAGGGCCTGTTCGAGCGACGCCAGGCCGATGGCGCACCAGGGGCAGACGACGTCCGAGACGAAATCGATACGCAGCGGGGTCGGGTCGGTCATCGCGGCATCCTGGTCCGTTGGCTGGCTGGGATTATCGGCGCTTTTTGTGTCCGGGTGCGACCTGTGCCGGGCAGGCTGCAAGGGCGTGTCCGGAGATAAACGTACTCTGACCCCGGAGGTTCGGTGGGTTATCCTCCGGCTTCTTCTTGCGGGAACGATCGCTCTGTCGAAGGTATTGAAATTCCTGTGGCGGCAGCGGCGTGGGCGGATTGCGCTGCTGGGGGTGGCCGTGGCGGCGGCGGTGATCGCGGTGCTTGGCGGGTTCGGGCGTGCCGACGTGGCCCGCGCAACGCTGGCGGTTTCCGGCGCGAACCAGGCCATTGCGTCCGATGCGTTTTCGATCACGCCGACCTGTGCCTGGACGAGTGAGGTGCGGCCTGGCCAGGCGGCCTCGGGTCCGCAGCGCTATCTGATCCTTCGCGCGACCGTGGTCAACAAAGCATCCGATTGGCTGGCCATGCAGGCCTACCTGGACCGCGACGTGATCTGGCTGCCGACCGGGTCGGGCGAGCCCGTGAATTCCGAACGCACGCAGCGCGCCGACGACGCGACCGTAAGGCTCACGCTGGGGCCGGGCCTGCCGGTGCGCGTGGATTTCATCTGGGAGTTGCCTGCCGGCATGGTGCCGCCGACGCAGGCGACCTGGGGCCTGTTCGCACGCCGGCACGTGGCGCGCAGTTACGCCAGCGGCGAGGAAATGTGGGTGCAGGACGGACCGGGCGGCAAGTTCGTGCTGCCCGTGGGCACGGCCTGCGATGGAGCCTTGCCATGAGCCGGCGCCTTGCGGTGCGCTGGGGCCTGGTGCTGGCGACCGTGCTGGCCCTGGCGCTGATCGTGACGCTGCGCCGCGAGCAGCCGTCGTTCGACGAGAAGACCGCGCCGATGCTGCTGCACGCGTCTGCCGGCGAACGGGTTGCGGCGCGCGGTTTTTCGGTGCGGGTCGGCAAGGTCAAGCTGGCGCACGCCTACCTGATCGACGGACAGCAGCGCGGCGATCCCGGACGCGAGGTCCGCGCGGACGGTGTCTGGCTGTCAGCGCTGGTTGAAGTGGAGCGCTCGCACACGAACGGCTACGTGGCCGCGCAGCTGCGCACCCGCGACGGGCGAACCTATCGCGCGGCCCCGAACGAGCGCCCCGACCTGAAGGGCTTCAACCTCACCGACACCTACCTGGTCGCCGGCCTGCCCGCGAACGGCGCGTATTTCTTCGACGTGCCCGCGAACGCGCTGGAAGGCGCGTCTCTGCAGCTCTACGCGGGCAATTCGGCACCGGCCCAGTTGGACCACCTGGTGGACATCACGCTGGGCCTGGATGCGGCGAAGGTGAAGGCCCTGCGGGCCGAAGCGACGCCGCTGCTGGACCTGCGCACGCCGGAGCCCACCGAATGAGCCCGCGCCCGGACACCATCACCTGGTGGCGCCACAACCGCGGCTGGCTGGCGGCCGCCGCCGTGCTTTGCCCGTTGGCCTTCCTGCTGTCCTGGGTGGTCGTGCAGCGCGACCTCGACACCAAGTACCCGCGCACCCAGATCACCGCGACCGCGAAGTGGAATGACTACGAGGGCGCGCGCTGGCGCCTGGTCGGCGTACGTCGCGAAACCGCCGCGGCCGGCACCGCCGCCGACTACGCGCACCCCGAGGCAGCGCTGATCCTGGTTGATTACGAAGTGATTCCCGGTGCCGCCATTGATGTCGCGCGACTGGACTTGTGCAAAGGGCGGCTGGTGGACGGAGACAACCGCGCGTGGGAAGCGAACGCCCCGGCCCGCGTCTCCGGCTGGATGGCCGAGCGCGGACTGGGCAGCACCTGCGGCTCACGCGTGGTCGGCGGCGAGGCCCAGGCGGTGGCCGGCCAGCCCTTCGCCTTCACCCACGTCTACCTGGTGCCGGCCGACGTGCGCCCCGCCGACCTGCACGCCGACATCGTGTTCCCGCCCTTCACCACGACGCCCAAGCGCGGCACCTACCTGCGCTTCGCCCTGCCCAACCCCGCGAGCTGAGCGACTCAGCGACGTGCCGCGCGCAGCCCCGCCACCGCGCGATCGAACACCGCCGCCAGCAGCACGATCCGCAGCAGCTGCGTGAACAACGCCGGCCGCAGCGATAGCGGCCCGTTGAACAGCATGGACAGCGGCTGGCCCAGCAAGCGCCACTCGTCCCAGTCGCGCGGGCCGATGGCGGCCGTGGCCCAGCCCCAGGCCTGCGCATCCACGTAGTCGAGCAGCGCCCAGCCCACGCACAGCACCAGCAGGGCTGGCAGCCCGGCGCGCAGCACCAGGCGGACCGCGTTGACCAGCGGAATGGCCTTGGCATTCCAGCCGGCACTGATCCTGTCGACCACCGCCTGCCAGATCGGATTGAGCCGGCGGTAGCGGCGGCCGATCAGGCGGGCGCGCGCGTCGTAGCGGTCCAGGCGGCCGCGCCGGCGCAGGTCCATGCCGTAGACGATGGCGGCGATCGCCAGCCACACCAGCGGCATCGCGACGGCGCCGCCGGCCGTGGTCAGCACGTCCCAGGCCGGCTCGAGCAGGCGTTTGAGCGGCGCCAGCGAGACCAGGCCGATGAACGGGTTTTCCCACCATTGCACGACCGCCTGGTAGACGACGCGCGATTGCCACCAGTCGCTGGCCGCCGCGTAGCCGCGCGCGATGACGGCCGCACCGACGAACAGCCAGTACGCCTCGCAGGCCGCGACCAGGATCGACCAGCCGCCGTGCTGCGCGGCGGCGAAGCGGCGCTTGGCCAGCGCCCGCAGCGCCCACGACACCGCCAGCGCCACCCACAAGCCGCGCAGCCCCAGGATGTCCTGCAGCGGTTCGCGCCGCTCGAACGAGATCCAGCTCTGGTAGGTCAGCAGGAAGTCGCGCTTGGTGCCGTCCAGCAGCCCCCACGCCGCGTAGTAGGCAAAGAACGGCAGCAGCGCCACCGCCAGCACCTGCAGCCACCTGCGGCCCGCCGGCACCGACGGCAAGCCCGCCACCGGCTGCATCGTCGGCAGCGACGGCCGCAGCACCAGGAACATCGCGATCATGCCCACCAGCTGGGACACGATCAGCACCGCGATGGCCGCGTAGGACAGCAGCACGCCCTGCTCGCCGGCGACGATGGCCACCAGCATCAGCGCGTCGTACGCCACCCACTGCGCGAAGAAACACGCGAGCAAGGCGGGCCAGTGGCGCAGGAGCAGCCGGGCCGCGAGGGCGGGGATTTCGAGCCAGGCGCGTTCGGTCGCGTGGGGCGGGAAGGCCGGGTTGGCCGCAGTCGTAGTCACGAAGTGATGAACGTGGTGACGCCGGACAGCGGCTTGCGCGTAATCGCCCGCACGCGGCAGCCGGGCGCGGGGTGGCCGACCACCAGCAGCAGGTAGGGCACTTCGTGGCGCGGACGACCCAGCAGCTCGTTGAGGAAAGCCATCGCGCTGGGCGAGGGCTGGGTGGGGATGTCGGGCATGTAAGCGTGGGCAGGCGGGGCGAGGCCTCAACTTTAGCTGGTCAGGCCAGCGCGTGCGCCGGATCCTTCCTGATAACGTGCAGCAAAGCCTTGACCGCCCTGTCGTTTGGCAGCGGCCCTGCCGGCACGCTCTAGTATCTGTAGCGGCTTTGCAGGAAGACGCTTTCCCGATGGAAAGCCAGGTAGGACTTCTGCCCCTCACTGAACCCGCCGACGTTTTTCAATGCGCTGGGATCCAATCCCATCATTAGCAGTGACGGGATGTGGGCGACCGGGGACCACAACACTCCGCCATGGTCCTCAAAGCTGACGAAGCCGCGGTCGAACAGGTGATCTGCATCCGGCGTGAGCAGTAGGCCGTTGTCGCCATCCAGGCGTTCGCTGTTGTTCGCGTCGCGCCATGGCTTGCAGTGGCTTGCCCGCAAGTGCTCCACCCTGTCCACCTTCGTCAGGCGACAGCTGGATTCGCGCTTCAGCACGTTGTCCTTGAAAATCCCCTGCCCGCGCCGGGCCATGACCACGGCTTTCCGGTCCGTCTCGACCAGCGTCCGGTCTGCTGCGACCTTGTCCAGCTCGTGTTCCTCCCACTGCAGCAGGCCAATGGCCACCTGCGCCGACGCGTGGTCGGCAACCCGGGAGCTCTCGATGATATTCCTCGCCTCGCGGCCGATCAGGTCGACCAGGGCGGCGGCTAGCGGGTCAGGCAGGTATGTCAGGTACACACCTTGGAGGCCTCCGCCATTAGCCTGGAGCGGCGAATATCGCTTGGGCAGCAAGGGGGCAAGTCGCCCCATGTGCTCAGCCGGACGAATCGGACCCTTGAGTTCGAAGAAGCTGACGTCAACGCGCCAACCAATCTGGTTCCAGTAGGCGCCGGCTTGGCCAAACTCGAGCGGTTTGGGGGCCTCGTAGGCATTCGATGCCACGATGCCAATGCCGCGGAGGTAGGTGCCCGCAAAAGAAAAAACGACATCGCCGGGCGCGACGTCCCGCATGAAATCGTAGAACTGGTTTCGGGCATTGTTGGCATTGCGCTTGGGGGACCAAAGGTAACCGCCAGCGATCTCGTGCCGGTAGGTCTGGTTCTGGTTTACCCACCAATGCCGCATCCCCGGAGTTTACCTGCGCGCAGGTGCCTGTCCAGGGCCGGGCAAACCCTGGATCAAGCCGCCAGCTCGATCCTCACCGGAACGCCCAGCTTCGCTGCAAAAAGCATCAGCATGTCCAGGCTGAACTTGTCGCTCTTGCCCCGCATCAGGTCGGAAACGCGGCTTTGGCTGACGCCGAGCAAGCCAGCCGCTTCGCACTGGGTCATCTGCCGGGACTTGATCCTGAGTTGAAGCTGGATCATCACGTCGGCGCGGAGCGTGAGAACCAGCGCCTCGGCGTGGCTGAAGCCAAGGTCGACAAACACATTCCCGCTGGACGGAGTAACGGCGTTTTCCTGCTTGCTGCGCGGCATGGGCGTCCTCTGGTCAGGGAATCAAGCGGTAGCGGGCTCGGCCCATTTCGATGTCCTTCGGCGATGTGCGCTGGGACTTTTTCTGGAACACGTGCAGGACGTAGATGTGGCCGGCACTCGCGACCACATAGAAGGTCCGGAAAGCTCCATCCGCCGTGCGGTTCCTGATTTCCCTCACACCTGCGCCAATGCCTGGCATCGGCTTCCAGCTCCGGGGTTCAAGTCCCGATTGGACCAGTCGAAGATCCATGCCCGCCTCCGATCGCACTGTGGCCGGAAGCCCGAGGAGATCGGATTTGGAAGTGCCAACCCAGTGGAGAGCCTTCATTCGGATTATATGATTACGTAGATATTATGCAAGCAGTTGAATACCTGGATGGCCGCTTCGGGCCGGAACCATGCACCTGATACGTTGGCCGGAGGAACCCCGAGGAAACCGCCCGATGAAGACCCGCCTGCGCGTCAGCCTTCCCCTCGCCCTGCTGCTCGCCGCCGCGCCCGCACTTGCGGCCGACACCCCCACCGACCCCACGCTGGAAGCCCGCATCACCGCCATGGGCCAGGTGAGCAGCGCGGGCCCGGGGCAGTACTCGCCCGACGGCACGCAGATTGCCTACATCAGCAACGTCAGCGGCTCGCCCCAGGCCTGGCTGATGCCCGCGGCTGGCGGCACGCCCACGCAGCTGACGAAAGGCAGCGACCCGGTCTCGGGCCTGCGCTGGTCGCCGGAGGGCAAGCTGGCCTATGCGGTATCGCCGGGCGGCGGTTACAACGCGCAGCTGTTCCTCAGCAGCGCGGATGGCAAGGACGTGGTGCCGATGAACGACGGCAAGGCCAACACCTTCCCGGGCGACTTCGGCGACGGCCTGCGCTACCACTTCCGCAGCAATGCCCGCGACCCCGCCGCCACGGATATCTGGGTCTACAACATCGGCAACGCCGAAGCGATGGTGATGATCCCGATGCAGGGCCTGGGCAGCCTGGACGACCTGGTGTTGAACCGCGGCTTGGTGAACCGCCTGGTGACCCGCGGCGACAACAACCTGTGGGTGGACGAACTGGCCGACCCCACCGGCAGGAAAACCCTGCTCACCCCGCACGAAGGCACGGCCCGCAGCTTCGGCAAGTTCGGCGCCGACACCAGCACGGTGTACCTGGCCCACAACGTGCAGCGCGACCGCATGGTGTTCGCCAAGGTGACGGTGGATGCGGAAGCCGGCGCCTCGCCCCTGCAGACCCTGTCCGAACGCGACGACGCCGAGCTGGAAGACTTCGTGCTGAGCCGCGACAAGCAGCAGGCCCTGCTGCTGTGGAACGTGGGTGGCCGCAGCGAACTGGAGCTGGTGGACCTGGCCCACGGCGACAAGCAGGAACTGCCCGCGCCCCCGGCCGAACTGGTGTCCAGCCCCGACTTCGCGCCCAACGGCCGCACGGTGCTGATGACCATCAGCGGCTCCACCGCCCCCGCCGAACTCTGGCAGCTGGACCTGGCCACGCAGGAGTACACGCGCCTCACCTTCAGCCCCGCCGCCGGCGTGGACCTGAGCCAGCTGGTGAAGCCGGAGCTGCGTACGTTCAAGGCGCACGACGGCCTGGAACTGTCGGGCTGGCTGTACCTGCCGCCCGGCTTCAAGCAGCCCGGCCCCGTGGTGCTGAGCTTCCACGGCGGCCCCGAAGGCCAGGAGCGCCCCGCGTTCCGCGCCGACTACCAGGCCCTGCTGGCCAGCGGCATCGCCGTGTTCGCGCCCAACATCCGCGGCAGCTCGGGCTTCGGCAAGAAGTTCATGAGCCTGGACAACCACGCCGGCCGCTTCGACGCCAACAAGGACATCAAGGCAGCGGCGGATTTCCTGCTGGAAGCAGGCATCGGCGCCAAGGGCCGCCTGGGCATCATGGGCGGAAGCTACGGCGGCTACGTGGTGATGGTGGCCGTGACCGAGCACCCCGATCTGTTCGCGGCCGGCGCCAACCTGTTCGGCATGGTGAACTTCGAGACCTTTTTCGCGCAGAGCACGCCGTGGATGGGGGCGATCAGCACGGGCGAGTACGGGGATCCGAAGACGCAGCGGCAGCTGCTGCGGGATCTGTCGCCGATCCACAAGCTGGACCGAGTGAAGACGCCGCTGCTGGTGATGCATGGGGCTAATGATACGAATGTGCCGGTGGTGGAGGCGGAGCAGGTGGTGCGGGATTTGAATAAACGCGGTCTGCCCATTGAGTACATATTGTTCCCCGACGAAGGACACGGCTGGAGAAAGCAGTCGAATCGCGTTAGATCCACATTGACAGTGACGCGATTCTTCGTCCTCAGACTTTCCGAAACCAAAGGTTCGCAATAGCTCTTGGGTGTGGGGAAATGCGACCATCGTCGAAACGAACGGGTGTCGGCGCTTACCGCGGCCGAGGCGCCCCGCAGAAAAACGCACTTTCGATGCTGGAGTTTGATCTAGAACAGGTGTTTGTCATCCAATCAGAAAGCCAGACCTGAGCTCCCAGTGTAAAAAATAAAGGAAATCGGTATGAAGTTGGTGTCTATGACGTGTCATCGCTACAGAGCGTTCAAAGAGAGATACAAAACACCGATAGCGCCAATCACGATAATTATTGGAAAAAACGGTAGCGGGAAAAGTGTGCTGGCGCGACTACCCCTATTGCTTTCGCGCGCATTGGCTTCGGACCCCGATAATCCGCTGGATCTTTTTGCGGGCGGCGTCGAACACGCGGTTACCTTCGAGGACCTAATACACGCCAGGAGCGCATTGCCATTTGCACTAGGTGCAGAGTTTTATGATGGGCATACAAGAAGTGAGTTCGAAACAACACTTGTGCACATAAGCGAGCTGAAAATTCTAGTAATTGAGAAATTCGAACTTAAGGAGCAGGGCGAGACGGTACTGCAGATTGAGCTTGAGGACCCATCCCAGCTCACATCCCAAAGACCGATGTACCGCGTGACTTCCGATGGCACCACGACCGTATCAGCAGTTCGATTCAGCGGACTCCTCCCTGAACCGACCACTGTGGGTGCGGAACTTGGCCATCGACTCGAACGCCTATTTATGCAGTTCCGGGACGCACTTTCCTCACCATCCTACCTGGGGCCATTCCGATCAGAAGGTACCAGGGCAATGCGCGTGCCAAACCAAAACATGAGAGAACTTGGTGCTCGCGGTGAGAAAACTCTGGAGTTCTTGGCCGACGATCGGCTACGCCGAGGGGGCAAACTTTCCGCAAGTGTGAGTGAATGGTTCACCACGGCGATGGGCCACGCTATCGATGTCGATGTTTCCGGAGAGCAACCTCGCATAAGCATCTCGGATATATCCATGCGAACGCCGGTCGCACTTTCCGACACGGGGGCGGGCTTCTCACAAAGCCTTCCGATAGTGGTGCAACACATTGGCTTCCAGCACGGCCGGCTTTCCGCTCCTGTACTGATCGTAGAGCAGCCAGAGCTACATCTTCACCCAGCCGCTCATGGCGCACTCGCTGACCTTGCGGTTGCATCGGCGACATCGACCAATCCCTCGCCCGCCATCTGCATCATTGAAACCCACTCTGAACAACTAGTGATGCGGGTCAGACGTCGAATCGCGGAGGGGGTAATTCCTGCGGACAAAGTAATTGTCTTATCGGTTGGTCATGTCGAGGTGCTTGATGGGGAGACTGTTATCGACCCGATCCGGGTCATCACATTTGACACCTCGGGAAACCCATCAAGTTGGCCAACGGGTGTCTTCGAGGAGGCTTTCTCCGACTTAACGGAACTTCGGAAAGCAACGCGCGATAAGAACTCATGAGAATTCAAGTCGAGCAAACAGTACATTCCGATCCACTATGGTATCCGGTGCTCGACGTGATCACCCTATTTGTTGAGGAGAAGAGACACTGCTTTGAGCCAGATGGCCTTTTGACAAGCCCTTGGATTAGCTCCAGGCCAACAAATACCGCGGAGCTAGTCCGCCTTTCGTCAAAAAATCGATCGTTCGATGCACATATAGATAAGTCGACGGTGATTCTGGACGCTGAGTCTCGACGCGGCGGCACCGTCGTAACAACTTCCCGCACAACTAGATTGCATCCACGCGATGCGATCGCGTTTCTGTCAATGCCGCTGAACATTGTGGTCGAAAATGAAGCCAATGACGGCGCCTTTTTACTCTGGATGGCAAGAGCATTGGGATTAGCCAGTTTCATTGATGCTTATCGCGCTGGCTGGATTTCCTTCAGACATGCTGGCGGAAAGGGATTAATACCATCTGCCGCAAGAATAATGTCTCACGGAGTTTGGGCGCGCCGAGATGAGAAGTACTCCCGCGCGCTCAAGTGTTGGACATTGGCGGTCCTGGACAGCGACTCAAGCTACCCCGGAGACAATCCCAATGCGAGCTTGGTCCTAGAGGCGGCCGAATACTGCCTCTCCGTTCATCAGTTAAGGAGTCGATCAATAGAAAGCTACATACCGATTGATGTAATTAGAAGCTCGCTCAGTTCGGCAGCTGACTTGGATCGGGTGAAAGCGCTTGATCGTCTTACTGAAGTACAGAAGCGTCACTACCATATGAAGAGCGGATTCAAGATCGGCAGTGAGTCACCCGCAAGTAAAGCTAACTTCCTTGCATCCCCCCATCATCCAGCCCAACAGCGCGCGCTGTACTCAAGCCTGCCAGATGCCGACTGGACCAAGTTGGCTAATGGTTTCGGAAAAGGACTAAGCTCGGTCTATACTGATGAAGCGCGCAGGCCAGATCCTTCCAAAAAGGTTGTATCGAACCCAGAACACGCGGCCGAAATTCGGACCTTGCTGAATCACATTTACGGGTGCTTTTGATCGTGTCAATCCTTCCTTCCGCGACAGCGAAACCGGAGATTGTAGTTGTCACCGATCTCATGGACGGCGTCCTGACAGGCGAGTATCGAATTCCTCGTTTTCAGCGCCCGTATGTATGGTCGCCAGATGACATGCTGCAATTGTTCGACAGTGTTCTTAAGGGCTATCCGATTGGGTCACTTCTTGTGTGGCAGACAGAACGTCGAGACATTTCCAGCCTAGACAATGTCGGCCCAATTCAAATTGAGTCAAGCGGACCGATCGTCAAGTCTTATGTCGTCGACGGACACCAACGACTCGCAACGCTACTTGGGGTCCTGCGCCTGCCGGAAAGCCACCCTAGGTCAAAACTTGAGGACTGGCGGTGGTGGGTTGCGTATGACCTCAGGAACGAGCAGTTCGTACACCTTCGCGAGCCCAAAGACAAAATATCCCTTCTTCATCTACCGTTGAGAAGCGTACTTCGGACGGTTGATTTTGCGCGACGTACCCGGGAGATTCTCAACTCTCAAGAGTTCACTCCTGACGAGGCCAATACTTATCTTGATCGCGCAGATACGCTGCAAAGAGCCATTCGCGACTACCGTGTTCCAATGACTGTCTTGAAGTCTGGCTCGCTAGATGACGCAGTGACCATTTTTGCGCGCGTCAACCAACGGGGGCGCGACATGACCCCGGACCAGATGATCTCTGCGTTGACTTTCCGCGATGAGCAGGATGGCAATTTTGATCTTGCAGCGTCTATTGACGAGATTTTGGGTGAGCTTAGGGTATTTGGATTGGGCGACCTGCATCGCCGCGTAATTCTTCAGAGCATACTTGCCTTGGCTGATCTTGATTTCACTCGACCAAGTTACGAACGCATTGTTAACCGCAACTCCTACGAGAAAATGCGGCAGTCAGTCATTGACTCCAAAGCAGCTCTTCTTTGCACCGCAAAATTTCTAAGGGACGACATTGGGCTCCCGTCCAGTAGGCTTTTGCCTTATTCATCCATTGCAGTATTGCTGTCAATCTTCTTCGGCCAAATTTCTCGCTCTAGTGGTGAATTTAGCGCGTCACAGCGCCTTTTGCTGATCAAATGGTTTTGGGCAACATCTTTCAACGGTTGGTTTGCTGGCGCCAACACTACTGACCTGCGACAGGCAGGGAAGGTTATGCGCAGTTTCGCCGACAACGCACACTCACCCGACACGTTCGACAACTTCTTCTTCGGCAGAGACATTCGCCCGTTCCCGGAGTCTTTCGATCGCAGGTCAGCCCGTATTCGCGCATCTCTTCTTGTCCAACTTACCGAAGGGTCGCCGAAGGATCCTCGGACTGGCACCGAAATCTCACCCGAAGCAATCAACTCGGACGGGTCGTTGGGCGACATACCTTACTTCTTCCCGAACGAGAGAAAGCCAAGAGTGTCTAACCCGGCAAACAGAGTGATTCTTCCTACTGGGTATCCGAGAAACAGTCGTGCTTTCTTCACTCAGCTCGACGACTCCAATCTAAGCCAGAGCATACTCAGGTCGCACTTTATTTCTGAGAAGGCAATTCAGCATTTAAGAAATGATGAAGTTGACGATTTTATAGACGAAAGAGAGCGTTCACTTCTGAATGCCGAAGCTAGATTCTTGCATCGGCTGGGGTTGGCATTTAATGTACTTGGCGAGCGAAGTGCTGAAGAGATAGATTCAACAGATTGAGTGACACTGATCACTTGGATGGGCGAGCTTGCATGGGGATTGATGGTCGCTACGCTTTCGCGAAACCAATTGATTCGAGCCACCCGTCAGGAAGATTCTCAATTGCCCTGAAGTAGCGGCCGTGGGATCGTTGCAAATCCGCGAGGACTTGCGCGTCCAGGATAACGATCTCGTTGTTAATACCGGCCCTTAGCAACTCCAGCTCTAGGAGTGTGCGCCGGCAATTCGCTTGCTCCCGATTGGCATCATCGAACGTTTCGATCTTCTCTAGCTTGCCTAGAGCCTGATTGTATTCCAGAAGAAAAATCATTTCTTCTTCTCTGCAAGATTAGCGTTCTGGTCGCCCTGAAAGAAAGAAACAATCTTATGCCGGAGATCTGCCAGTGATGATTTTGCCATCTTGTTTGCGGCAAGCGCTTTCTTGTCAACGAAATTCAGCTCTCGGCGCTGCTTCTTCGTCAAGAACGGCTCGAGCTTCATGCGAGTACAAGTATTTTCCCTAGCGTCATTCTCGAGTTTGGAAAGGCGCGACTGCATGTGATCGTAGTTCCGAACAAACTGTGACAGCTGGCTGAGAAGCTCGATTGCTTCAGGATTTCCGTGTCCATACTTGATCTCGGGGCCCAACATGTCCGCAAGCTTCTCGGAGTATTCCGCCCAAAGATGCTGAAGCTCCGTACGCACCTGGATTTCCACGTGCCTGGAGGCAAGTTGTACAACCGCATGGACAGCTCTATATCCGTTGCTTGCGCGCTCTCTTCGATCTACAACGCGGGCTTCGCCAAACGAGCTGATAATGAAATTAATTGCTGATTCTTGAGAAACCTCATCATCAACCACAATTCTACAGCCCGCCATATCTTGCATTTGTGAAAGCCGGATGCTTTCCCGCTTCAATTTTGCGACGATTGATTTGGTTGACTTGGCAGGCCTGCCGGCTACTTGAAATCCAGCAAGGCGGAGCGACGATACAATTTTTTCATACGAACAGAAGAAGGTATGACGGTATTCGTTTAGGTCAATAATGTCCTGCTCCTCCACAACTTCGCGAAGGAGTCTTATGCCAAGCCTGTCTGTACTGGCCCTCGAAAGCATTACGTAAGGTACAGTCACTAGAACGCAACGGGATTCAGTTTATCCGTGTCAATCTTGTAGCTCTTTATCGCCCTCGCCACATCCTTGGCATTCATCTTGCCGTCTGCTGCCAGCGCCGCAATCGCGGCATGCGCGATGTAGTACCGGTCGACCTCGAAGAAACGACGCAGGTTGGCGCGTGTGTCTGAACGCCCGAATCCATCCGTACCCAACACCGTGTACTTCATCGGCACAAACGCCCGAATCTGATCCGCGAACGCCCGCACATAGTCCGTCGCGGCGATCGCAGGGCCTTGGCGGCCCTCCAGGCAGGAAGTGACGTAGGCCTTCTTCTGCTCACCCTCCGGATGGAATCGGTTGTAGCGTTCCACCTCGAACCCGTCGCGCCGCAGCTCGGTAAAGCTCGGGCAGCTCCAGATATCCGCTGAAACTCCGAAGTCCTTGTCCAGCAACTCCGCCGCGGCAATCGCCTCGCGCAGGATCGTGCCGCTGCCCAACAGCTGCACCCGCAGCTCGCCCTTCTTTGGCTTCCCGGCATCCTTCAGCAGATACATGCCCTTGAGAATGCCCTCGGCCGCCCCTTCCGGCATATCCGGGTGCGGGTAGTTCTCGTTCATCAGCGTCAGGTAGTAGTACTCATCCACCTGGTCCTCCAGCATCCGCTGCATGCCGTGCTGCAGGATCACCGCCACTTCGAAGCCGAAGGTCGGGTCATACGCCTTGCAGTTCGGGATCGCGCCCGCCAGCAGGTGGCTGTGGCCGTCCTCGTGCTGCAGGCCTTCGCCGTTCAAGGTCGTGCGGCCGGCGGTGGCGCCCAGCAGGAAGCCCCGCGCGCGCATGTCGGCCGCCTGCCAGGCGCTGTCGCCGATGCGCTGGAATCCGAACATGCTGTAGTAGATGTAGAACGGCAGCATCGGCTGGTCGGACGACGAGTAGCTGGTGGCCGCGGCCATCCAGCTGCTGAAGGCGCCGGCTTCGGTGATGCCCTCTTCCAGCACCTGGCCGGTCTTGTCTTCGCGGTAGTACATCAGCTGGTCGGCGTCCACCGGCTTGTACTTCTGGCCGTCGCGGGCGTAGATGCCGATCTGGCGGAACAGGCCTTCCATGCCGAAGGTGCGCGCTTCGTCGGCCACGATGGGCACGCACAGCGGGCCCACCTGCTTGTCGCGCAGCACGATGTTCAGGGCCTGAACGAAGCTCATGGTGGTGCTGTTCTCGCGTTCGCCGGTGCTCTTCAGCAACCGGTCGAACACTTCCAGCTTGGGCGCGGTGAGCTGCTTGCTGGTCTTGCGGCGGCGCTGGGGCAGGTAGCCGCCCAGCTTCTCGCGGCGCGACTTGAGGTATTCCACTTCGGGGCTCTTCTCGCCGGGGTGGAAGAAGGGCACGTCGGCCAGCTTGTCGTCGGTGAGCGGAATCTGGAAGCGGTCGCGGAAGGCCTTCACCGCGCTGTCGTCCAGCTTCTTGGTCTGGTGGGTGGGGTTGAGGCTTTCGCCCCAGCTGCCCATGCCGTAGCCCTTGACGGTCTTGGCCAGGATGACGGTGGGCTGGCCGGTGTGGTTGCTGGCGCTGTGGTAGGCCGCGTACACCTTGTGCGGGTCGTGGCCGCCGCGGTTGAGGCGGCTGATGTCCTGGTCGCTGAGGTTGCTGACCATCTGCTTGGTCTGGGCGTACTTGCCGAAGAAGTTCTCGCGCGTGTAGGCGCCGCCGAAGGCCTTGCAGTTCTGGTACTCGCCGTCCACGGTTTCCATCATCAGCTTCTTCAGGCTGCCGTCGGTATCGCGCGCCAGCAGCGGGTCCCAGTAGCTGCCCCACACCAGCTTCAGCACGTTCCAGCCGGCGCCGCGGAAGCTGCCTTCCAGCTCCTGGATGATCTTGCCGTTGCCGCGCACCGGGCCGTCCAGGCGCTGCAGGTTGCAGTTGATGACGAAGACCAGGTTGTCCAGGCCTTCGCGGCCGGCCACGCCGATCGCGCCCAGGCTCTCGGGCTCGTCGGTTTCGCCGTCGCCCAGGAAGCACCAGACCTTGCGGTCGCTGGGTTCGACCAGGCCGCGGTGTTCCAAATACTTCAGGAAGCGCGCCTGGTAGATGGCGCTGATCGGGCCCAGGCCCATGCTGACCGTGGGGGTCTGCCAGTAGTCGGGCATCAGCCAGGGGTGCGGGTAGCTGCTGATGCCCTTGCCGTCCACTTCCATGCGGAAGTGGTTGAGCTGGTCTTCGCTGATGCGGCCTTCCAGGAAGCTGCGGGCGTAGATGCCGGGGCTGCTGTGGCCCTGGATGTAGAGGATGTCGCCGGGGTGGTTTTCGCTGGGCGCGCGCCAGAAGTGGTTGAAGCCGACGTCGTACAGGGTGGCGCTGGAGGCGAAGGAGGCGATGTGGCCGCCGAGGTCGCCGGGCTTGCGGTTGGCCTTCACCACCATCGCCATCGCGTTCCAGCGGATGATGCTGCGGATGCGCCATTCCAGGGTGGCGTCGCCGTCGCTCTTGGCTTCCAGGTGCGCGGGGATGGTGTTGATGTACTGGGTGGTGGGATTGAACGGCAGCTGGCCACCGGCGCGGCGCGTGAGTTCGACCATGCGCTCGAGCAGGTGATGGGCGCGCTCGGGGCCGTCGGTGTCCAGCACCGCCTTGAGCGATTCCATCCACTCGCGGGTTTCGGTGGGGTCGAGGTCGTTTTCCAGTACGTCGGTCAGCCAGTTCATGTCCCTTCCCTGTGGCCGGCGCCTGGCACGGCCTGTGCGTATTGTTTGAACCCCGAGTTTAGCGCAGGGTGGCTAATCCGGGGTCAGAGTGCATTTATCTTCCGGGACCGGGGCAGAGGCCTGCGGCCACCAGAAGATAAATGCACTCTGACCCCGGATTTACGGCGAGGATGTCCCGAGGACAGATGGGTTCAATTCGCACCAGTACGGGTTCTGGCGGTACGGCGCGCCGACGCGTGGGGTGGCGGCGCAGCCTGCGCACGCGGCTGGTGCTGCTGTCGTCCATCAGCAGCGCGCTGCTGATGGTGGTGGTGGCGGTGATCTTCTACGCCGCCATGCGCAGCCTGCTGGTGGACAACGCCCGCGGCGAAGTGCGCAGCCTGGCCGAGCAGACCACCCGCGGCCTGGCCGCCACCCTGGGCTCGGTACAGGTGAGCGGCCAGAACCTGGCCGCCAGCGCCGCCGGCATCGGCCGCGACCCGCTGGACCTGCGCACGCTGCTGATGGCCACGGTAGGCTCCGACCCCGACATCTTTGGCGCCATGCTGATCATCGAGCCGGGCCGGCTGTCGCCGGACGATCCCGGCTTCAGCTGGTACGTGCGGCGTTCGGTCAGCGGCTACACCGAGTCCACAGTGCCCGACCTGGGCTACGACTACCGGGTGATGGACTGGTACATCCGCACCACCACCGCGGCCGGGCCCTGGTGGTCCGAGCCCTACGCCAGCGCCGCGACCGGCGGCACCACCTACATCACCTACAACCTGCCCCTGCGGCGGCCGGGCGAAGGCGGGCTGCCGGGCGCGGCCATCGGCATGGTCAGCGTGGACGTGCCGCTGGCGCGCCTGAATGCGCTGCTGGGCGAGGTGCCGGACCACCGCGAGCTGCGGCCCACGCTGATATCGCCCGAGCGGCGGCTGGTGCTGCACCCGGATCCGGCGATGCGTTCGATGACCCTGGACCAGGTGGTGGCCGGCGGCCGCACCGACCTGGCGCCGATGCTGCAGGCGCTGCGCGAGGGCCAGCCGATCGCGATCGAGCACGTGGCCATGGCCGGCAGCGACGGCGTGCGCGAGGGACAGGACCGCTACAGCCTGGGCTTTCCGATCGGCAATACCGGCTGGGCCTTCGCGCTGTCGGCGTCGAACGACTACGTGCTGGCCGAGCTGAACCGGATCACGCTGTGGGTGGTGCTGGTAGGGCTGTGCGGCGTGCTGCTGAGCATGGCGCTGGTGCGGCGCACGTCGGGGCTGATCGCCAAGCCGATCGAGGACCTGACCGAATCGGCGCGGCAGTTCGGGCTGGGCGAGTTCGACCAGGCCTTCGGGCACCAGCAGCGCGAGGACGAGGTGGGCGTCATGGCGCGCGCCTTCGACGGCGCGCGCTCGTCCATCCGCCAGCAGATGGACGAGATCGCCGACATGGGCGCGGCGCGGCAGCGGCTGGAGAGCGAGCTCAACATCGCCCGCGAAATCCAGCTGGCGATGCTGCCGCAGCCGCACGAGTTCGATGCGGGCGATGTGCATGTGGAATTCCACGGCATGCTGGTGGCGGCGAAGGCGGTGGGCGGCGACTTCTACAACCTGTTCGAGCGGGACGGGGATTCGGTGTGGTTCGTGATCGGCGATGTGTCGGACAAGGGCGTGCCGGCGGCGCTGTTCATGACGCGCACGATGACGGTGCTGGAGGTGGCGGCGCAGCTGGGCGGTTCGCCGGGGCGGGCGCTGCACGAGGCGGCCAAGCACCTGGTGGAGAACAACGAGACCTGCATGTTCGCCACGGTGCTGTGCGGGGTGATCGAGCTGCGCACGGGGGCGCTGTCGCTGGCCAGCGCGGGGCACGAGCCGCCGGTGCTGCTGCGGGCCAATGGCGCGCGCGAATTCCTGCCGGTGCCGTCGGAGGCGCCGCTGGGCGTGTCGGTGGCCGACACCTATCCGGTGTGGCGTGGCCGGCTGCTGCCGGGGGACACGTTGTTCACCTATACCGATGGCATTACCGAGGCATTTGATCGTGGCAACGAGGCGTTCGGTACGCAGCGGCTGCTCGATGCACTGGATCCTTCGCTCGACGCGCGGGCGCAGTGCCAGCGGGTGGTGGATGCGACGAACAGCTTTGCCGGCGATGCGCCGCAGTCGGACGACATCACGGTGTTCGCGCTGCGCTACAAGCGCGATTCGGTCGCCGACCGGAGCTATACGGTGAAGGCGCGGCTGGACCAGCCGCTGCCGGCGGACCCGGTGCGCGCCCTGCTGGCCGAAGTGGACGCGGGGCTGGCGGGGCACGGGCTGCCGGCCACGGTGATGCACGACATGCACCTGGTGATCGAGGAAGTGGCCTGCAACATCCTCAGCCACGGCAGTGCGCTGGACGGGCCGGGGCCGGCGCTGGAGTTCGTGGCCACGGTGCAGGGCAGCGAGCTGGCGATGGAATTCCGCGATACCGGCATGCCGTTCGATCCGCTGAGCCAGCCCTCGCCCGATCTGGACGCGGACATCGTGGACCGGCCGATCGGCGGGCTGGGCGTGCACCTGGTGCGGGAACTGGCCGAGCAGGTGGCGTACAGTCGCGACAAGGATTACAACGTGCTGCGCGTCGTGCTGCACATCCCCTATCCGGAGCCCACTGCATGAGCCTGAGCATCGAGATATTCCCGGTCGCCAACGACAACCAGCGGGTGTCGCTGGCGGGGCGGCTGGACACGCACACCTACGGCGACCTGGATGCGCGGCTGGGGCCGGTGCTGGAGTCGCCGATCCGGTCGCTGGTGCTGGACCTGGCGGGGCTGGAATACATCAGCTCGGCGGGCGTGCGCTCGATCTTCAAGGCGCGCAAGGCGCTGCACGCGCGCGGCGGCAAGGTGGTGGTGGTGAACCCGCAGCCGCAGATCCAGAAGGTGTTCGACGTGGTGAAGGCCGTCCCGCTGGACGAGATCTTCTCGTCGGTAGCCGAAGCCGACGCCTACCTCGACGCCATGCAGAAAAAAGTCCTCCGCGGCGACGACGACGACTGAAAACATACCAGGTATGTTTTCTTTGTCTCTGAGACTGTCTCAGCCAGGATGAAAACATACCTGGTATGTTTTCGTCATCTGAGCAGGTGGAGGGTGGCGTAGACCACCAGAGAGACGACCACGCAGTCAGATCGTCATGGTTTTGCCAGCCAGAGGGCGCCGTACGTGGCGAGCGATGACAGGCTGAAGGCGAGATTTTCCCACCACCGGCGCACGGGATCCTCGCGGGAACGGGTGATGTCCAGCACCAGCTGCCACAGCATGAACGAGGCCATGATCCAGTAGATCACCGGGAATAGATGTGCGTCGAAACCGTAGTCACTCGCAGATTTCCCGAACCACGACAGGAGCACGTCGATCTGCGAGAGGATGCCCAGTACGCCAATAGCGCCGTTCAAGAACATCCAGCCGATTTCGGCCAGGCTGAACAGAGCGGCGTAAAACAGGGCGAAGAAGATGATCCCGAAGCCGCCTATGATCACCAGCCCACCCATGTTCGGCCACTTCCCCGCGTAGGCGAACCCGAAGCTGAAGGCGCCGAACAGGCATATCTGCAGGAAAATCGTCGGGTAGACAATCAGCGGCGACAACTCGGTGCCAGCGCGATAAAAGTCTTTTCCGTACCGGATGTCGTATCTGAGACGAAGCGCCACGAGTTTCTGCCGGTTAGCGAAGCAGGTAGAGTCCGCCGTACACCACCAGCGAGCCGACTACATAGATGGCCTCGACCATGCGCTTGCGGGCCGGCTTGTCACGTGAGCCGGTCAGGTCCAGCAGCAGCTGGCGCAGCAGGAAGGTGTAGAGGATGTAGTACAGGAACGGGGTGACATTCACCCACGGCGAGAACTCGTCCAGCGACTTGCCGAACCAGCCCAGGATGGTGTCGATCTCCATCCAGATGCCGAGCAAGCCCAGGCCTGCATTGATCAGCATCCACTTCACCTCGTCCCGGCCGAAGATGGCCAGGTAGAAGATCAGGTAAACGAAGATCGCGATCCCGCCATGCAGGTAAAGGAAGAGCAGCGGCACCTCGCCGCTGTAGGCCATCAGGAAGCCCGACAGCCCGAACATGGCCATGTGCACCAGGAAAAACGGATAGATGAAGACCATCGGCGCCCGGTCGCCGGGCTTGAACGCCTTCCCGTTGATCGTCACCCCAGACTTGAGCTTCATCTCCGCCCCCCCCCCCACGGAAAACATACCTGGTATGTTTTCTTCGTCGCTGAGACTGTCTCAGGGAGAAAGAAAACATACCTGGTATGTTTTCATGCCTGGTATGTTTTCATGGGTCAGGTGCGGGCGGCGCGGATTTGGGCGTCTACGGCGGCGATGGCGGTCATGTTGACGACGCGGCGGACGGTGGCCGAGGGGGTCAGCACGTGGGCCGCGCTGGCCAGGCCCATCAGGATCGGGCCGATGCCGACGCCGTCGGACACCGTGCGCACCAGGTTGTAGCCGGCGTTGGCCGCGTCGAGGTTGGCGAACACCAGCAGGTTGGCGCGGCCGCTAAGCGTTGAATTGGGGAAGATGTGCCGGCGCGCCACCTCGTTCAGCGCGATATCGGCGTGCATCTCGCCCTCGACCTCCAGCTTCGGCGCCCGCTCGCGCAGCAGCTGCAGCGCATCGCGCATCTTGCGCGAGCTCAGCGACTCACTTGAACCGAAGTTGGAATGACTCACCAGGGCCGCCTTCGGCACGATGCCGAACAGCTTGAGCCGGAACGCCGCCTGCACCACCGACTCGGCCACTTCCGCCGCCGTCGGCTCCACGTTCACGTGGGTATCGGTGAAGAACAGCACGCCGCTGTCGTTGAGCACCGCGCTCAGCGCCGACACCCGCTTGCACTCGCTCTCCAGCCCCAGGATCTCGCGCACGTAGCGCAGGTTGCGCACGAACCTGCCCACCAGCCCGCACAGCATCGCGTCCGCCTCGCCCCGCCGCACCATCAGCGCCGCGATCACCACGTCGCGCGAGCGCACCAGCGCCTTCGCCGCCGCCGGCGTGATGCCCTTGCGCTGCATGATCTCGTGGTAGAGCTGCCAGTAGTCGTTGAAGCGCGGGTCGTCGTTGATGTTGGTCACGTCCACGTCCACGCCGATGCGCAGGCGCAGGTTCAGGCGCGCGATGCGGCGCTCGATCACCGCCGGCCGCCCGACCAGGATCGGCCGCGCCAGGCCCTCGTCCACCACCGTCTGCACGGCGCGCAGCACGGTCTCTTCCTCGCCCTCGGCGTACACCACGCGCTTGCGGTCGGCACGCGCGCGGTCGAACACCGGCTTCATCAGCAGGCCCGTGCGGAACACCCAGCTGTTGAGCCGGTCGCGATAGGCCGCGATGTCGGCCATCGGCCGCGTCGCCACGCCCGAATCCATGGCCGCCTTGGCCACCGCCGGCGCCAGCGACACCAGCAGGCGCGGGTCGAACGGCCGCGGGATCAGGTAGTCCTCGCCGAAGCGCGGCGTCTCGCCCGCATACGCCGCGCCAAGGTCGGTGGCCTCGCGCCGCGCCAGCTCGGCGATGGCGTGCACGCAGGCCAGCTTCATGTCCTCGTTGATCATCGTGGCGCCCACGTCCAGCGCGCCGCGGAAGATGTAGGGGAAGCACAGCGCGTTGTTGACCTGGTTCGGATAATCGCTGCGGCCGGTGGCGATGATGGCATCGGGCCGCGCGGCCTTGGCCAGTGCCGGATCGATCTCGGGCGTGGGATTGGCCAGCGCGAAGATGATCGGCCGCGCCGCCATCGTCGCCAGCATCTCGGGCTTCAGGACGCCGCCGGCCGACACACCGATGAACACGTCCGCGCCATGCACGATCTCGGCCAGGCTGCGCGCCGCGCTGTCGCGCGCGTAGCGCACGATGCCGTGGTTCCAGCCGCCTTCCATCAGGTCGGGCCGGCCCAGGTGCAGCACACCGTCCTTGTCGCTGACCAGGATGTTCTCCGGCCGCACGCCCAGCGCCACCAGCATGTCCAGGCAGGCGATGCCGGCCGCGCCGGCGCCGCTGACCGCCAGCCTCACCTGCGCGATGTCCTTGCCCACCACATGCAGCGCATTCACCAGCGCCGCGCCGACGATGATGGCGGTGCCGTGCTGGTCGTCGTGGAAGACGGGAATCTTCAGCCGCTCGCGCAGCTTCTTCTCCACCACGAAGCATTCGGGCGCCTTGATGTCCTCGAGATTGATGCCGCCGAACGTGGGCTCGAGCGAGGCGATGATGTCCACCAGCTTGTCGGGATCGTTCTCGTTGATCTCGATGTCGAACACGTCGATGCCGGCGAACTTCTGGAACAGCACGCCCTTGCCCTCCATCACCGGCTTGCCCGCCAGCGGCCCGATGTTGCCCAGGCCCAGCACCGCGGTGCCGTTGGTGATCACGCCCACCAGGTTGCCGCGCGCGGTGAGCGAGCTGACCTGGCTGGGATCGGCGACGATGGCTTCGCACGCGGCAGCGACGCCCGGCGAGTAGGCCAGCGCCAGGTCGCGCTGCGTCACCATGGCCTTGGTGGCGGTGACGCGGATCTTTCCGGCCGGCGCCTGGCGGTGGTAGTCGAGGGCGGCCTGCTTGAAATCTTCTTGTTCGGACATGGGGTCTGCGGTCTCGAGGCGGCGCCGGCAGCGCGGCCATGGGGCACAGCGCCGGTGCGGCGCGTGACGGGGGCCTTGATTGTAGCGGGCCAGACTGGCGGCTGCCGACGCCCCGGTATGGACCCTGTGGTCATTGGCGCCACAGCCCGCCAGAATGCCGGACCGCCAAGGAACCGCCATGTCCGAGCCAACCCAACGCAGCACGCCCATGCCGCCGTGGCTTGTCCTGGCTTGCGTGATGGTTTTCGCCGCCATGGTTCAGTTGAGGTTGGCCCTCAACCCCGGGTACTTCAGCCATGACGAGCTGCAGTGGGGCGTCCTGTCTCAGGCGGCCGGGTTTTCGGAGCTTCCCTGGGTAGGCTGGCTGGATGTGGACACGTTCCAGTGGCGGCCCCTGACGTTCAACCTCTGGCTTCCCATCTCGCACCTGCTTTTCGACTCACCCCGGCTGTTCCACACGCTGTGGGTGTTGATCGGCAGCGCGATGGCCACGGCCCTGGCAGGGCTGCTGCTGCGACTCGGGCTGACGACGTTCATGACGATCGTTGCAGGCTGGGCCTTCGCCTTGAACCCGTATGCCGTGTACGTGCACGGCTGGGTTGGAACGTTGGCGGATCTGATCTGGGTGGGGCTCGCCCTTTGCCTCGCGCACCTGGTGCTGAGCCTCCATCGGCGCGGAAGCCACGGCATCGGCGTAGCCCTGATCGGTTTCGCCCTGACCTCACTGGCACTGATGGCCAAGGAAGCCGCCGTGGTGATGCCCGCCTTGTTGGCCCTGACCTGGTTCGCAGCCGGTCGCAGCACTACCGTGGCCTGGGCGACCGGCGGCAGCGCCTTGGCGGCCATCGGCTACCTCGCGTTGCGCCTGGACGTGCTGCTGAACCCGAGCGAGGCGGCCTACGCGACCTCCATCGGATTCGTGCCCCGCAACCTCATGGCCTACGTGCTGTTCCCGCTGCGCCCCTCGTCGTTCGAAATCCAGGGCTTCCTGCCGATCGGAATCGCGCAACTGGTCGTATCTTCGCTGCTGTGGCTGGGGCTGGCCTGGTTCGTGCTTCGGGTATCGCCACGCCTGGGGCTGCTGCTGCTTGCAGGTGCACCGCTCGCACTTGCCCCGGTGCTGCCGCTGGAGATGATGTCGAACCAGTACGCCTACGGCGCGTCTGCTTGGGTAGTGGGATGTGTCGCGCTGGCCGCAGACCGCATGCGACGACCGTCGCGCGCGCTGGTTCTGGTGGTGATGGCCGTGTCGCTGTGGCACGGCCAGAACATCAGCAAGGAAATGGCCCACATCGGCGAGCGGCAGATGAACTTCCACGGTTCGCTGGCGGACCTGCTGCCCATGTCCCGGGAACCGCTGAAGCTGTACGTACCGGAGTCCGATCGCTGGATCTACGGTCGGCTCACGCATGAGGTTCCGTCGTGGCATGGCATTCCGGTGGCCGGTCGCCTGCAGTGGGTGGACCGAGAGAAGGCGCACTTCATCGTAAGCGACGACGGCAGCCTGCAATCCGCGCAGCCCTAACCGCCCGTTACGGAAATCTCCGCATCATCCACCAGCAGGAAATACCCTTCCTGCAGCGCCAGGCACAGCACCACGAGTCGTCGCATCACGCGGCCTCCGGTCAAAGCCCCAGCACGAGGTCGTCCGCATCCACCCGATCCAGCCGGATGCGGTTGGCGAACAGCGAAAACGCCAGCATGCCGGCCAGTCCGTTTGCGCGCTGGATCCATGGCGGCAGGTAGAGCGGCTCGGCCAGCACGCCTTCGTCGAACAGCGGCTCCAGCGCGAACACGTCCTGCAGGCTCATCTTGCCGGCGAACAGCAGCCGCGTCAGCCGCAGGCGGCGATGGCGCAGGCACCAGCGGAAGAAGGTGTGCACGCTCAGCAGCCCGTGCAGGTACACGGTGTCCTTGGTGAAGGCCGCGCCGCCGGTGACCGGCACGCCGCGGAACACGCGCTGGGTGGACGCGAAGCTGTCGGCCTCGGTCTGGCCGGCATCCAGGAAGAATCGGAAGATCTCGATGAAATCGGCGCCGCGCAGCGCGTGGTCGATGGCGACGATGCGCAGGCTGATGCGCTTCATGCGCTCGATGTCGATCGCGCCGGTGATGAGTTCGGCGAAGGTGGCCAGGCCTTCCTGCGTGCCGGTGACCCGCGGCGAGGTGCGCGCGAAGGACTTGAAGTGCGGCTGCTCGCGGCCGTTGAGTGCGCTGAGCGAATGCACGAAGGCCTCGTGCTCCAGCAGCTGGTGGCGGTCGTACTCGGAGAAGCCGGTGGCGCTGCGCAGGCGGATGCGGGTCGGGCCGGCGGCGGCCTTGGCGATCAGGTCGGGGTCGAGTTCAACGCTGACCTTGTGCCGGGTGAAGAACTTGTCCAGCGCCAACTGCAGCTCTTCCTGCACGGTCTGCGCCGACAGCACGTAGTCGGCCTCGCTGGCGCCCAGTTCCTGGTCCAGCTCGTCGGCCAGGTCGATGAAGTGGCGCGCCGCCTCCAGGTTGCTCGGGCCCTCGCCCGGCAGCGCGTCGCCGGGGCGGCCGAACAGGCGGATCGAATGCTCGGTGACTTCCGGCGTGCCCAGCGCTTCCAGCAGCCGGGTGGCGATGATCCAGCTTTCGGCGGTGCGGCGCAGGTAAACGCCGATCGGGTGTTCGTTGTCGGCGGCGGCGTAGATCGCTTCGAGCTCGGCGCGCACCGTGGAATGGTCCTCGCGCGGGTAGGCCACCACGGGCAGGGCGATCCGGCGCGCATGCCACTGGCTGAAGAAACGCTGCTGCACGTCCTGCGGCCAGCTTACCGACTGCAGCAGGCGCAGGCCGCGCACCGCCGACACCAGGCGCGCGTCGAGCGCGGCGTGGTGCTGCATGGCGGGGCTGAGGTCGGGCATCAGCGGCGTCCGAGCTTGTCCTTGTTGCGCTTGTGCGCGGCCTTCTGCGCCAGCGCCTCCTCGGCGCGGCGCTGGGCCTGCGTCACCGCGGCGGCGTCCACTTCGTCGCGCAGCTTGATGTAGTGGCGGTAGCGGGCCTCGTCCAGGGTGTCGTCCTCGATCGCGGCGCGCACCGCGCAGCCCGGCTCGTTGCCGTGCACGCAGTCGCGGAAGCGGCAGTGCGCGGCCAGGGCCTGGATGTCCTCGAAGGCGTCGACAATGTCCTCGTCGCCGCTGAACTTCACCTCGCGCATGCCGGGGGTGTCGATCAGGCAGCCGCCCTGCGGCAGCGGCGTCAGCACGCGCGAGGTGGTGGTGTGCCGTCCGCGCGAGTCGTTGCCGCGCACGGTGTTGGTCTTCATCTTCTCGCGGCCCAGCAGCGTGTTGGTCAGCGTGGACTTGCCGGCGCCGGAGCTGCCCACCAGCACCACCGTGTGGCCGGCGGCGAGGTAGGGATGCAGCACTTCGCAGCTCTGGCGGTCCTTTGCGTTGACGGCGTGGATCGGCACGCCCGACTGCTCGACGTCGTACAGCAGGTCAATGCAGTCCTGCACGATCTCGCACTCGTCGGCCTTGGTCAGCACCAGCACCGGCTCGGCGCCGCTGGCGCGGATCAGCACCAGGTAGCGTTCGATGCGGCGCGGGTTGTAGTCCTGGTCCAGGCCCACGACCACCAGCACGTGGTCCACGTTGGCGGCGATCAGCTGCTGGCGGTGGTGTTCGCCGGCGGCGCCGCGCTTGAGGATGGAGCGCCGGGGCAGCAGGGCCAGGATGTTCTTGCCGCTTTCGTCCAGCGCCACCCAGTCGCCGACGGCGGCGCGCTGCTCGGGCGGGAAGCGCGGCCGGGTCCAGGGCAGCGGCGGCTGCACCTTCAGGATTTCGTCGGCCTGGGTGGCCACGTCGTAGGCGCTGCGGTGCTGGCCGACGACGCGGGCCAGGGTGGCGCCGTCGGCCGCGGCGAGGGCCTCGCGGCTGGCGTCGTCGTCGGGCCAGCCGATGGCGCGCAGTCGGTCGAGGGCTTCAGGAGTGGGCTGCATTGCCGCCGATGATACCCCTGCCTGCACGCTGCGCTCACTGCGGCGGGCACAGGCTGGGGCCATGAACACGTTCGGCAAATGGGTTTTGGTGCTGGCGGGCCTGGGTTTCCTGGGCTTCGGCGTGGCGATCGTGATCGACCCGGCCGTGGTTCTTGGGGCCGTCGGCATCAGCGGCACGCCGGCCGGCCTGGTCGAACTGCGGGCCTTCTACGGCGGGCTGGAGCTGGGCTTCGGGGCCTTCCTGCTGGCCTGCGCCTGGCGGCGGGAATGGTTCCGGGCGGGGCTGTGGCTGGTGGCGCTGTCCAACGGTGGCATCGCGGCCGCCCGGCTGCTGGGGATCGCGACCAGCGGCGAATTCACCGGGTTCTTCGCCGGGGCCCTGGTCTGGGAGCTGGGCTTCACCCTGGCCGCCGTGCTGGCGCTGCGGGCCAAATCGCGCTGACGCGAGCGGATTCCGGCTGAAAGCACGTCAAGATTCCGTTAATCTCGGGCCAGCATCCTGGTCCGAGTCTCCCTGCAATGCCCCACACGCCCCTGCCGACCCGCGAAAGCCTGCGCGAGGTCCGTTACGACATCCGCGGTGAACTGTCCCGCCGCGCCCGTGAGCTGGAAGGCCAGGGGCGGCAGCTGATCCGGCTCAACATCGGCAATCCCGGCGCCTTCGGTTTCCGCGCGCCCGAGCACCTGCAGTCGGCCATCGCCGGCAACGTGCACGAGTCCGATCCCTACACGCACCAGCAGGGCCTGCCGCTGGCGCGCGAGGCCGTGGCCGCCTTCCATCGCGCGCGCGGCACGCCCAATGCCACCGCCGAGCGGGTGTTCATCGGCAATGGCGTCAGCGAGCTGATCGACATTTCGCTGCGCGCGCTGCTCAATCCGGGCGAGGAAGTGCTGCTGCCCTCGCCCGACTACCCGCTGTGGAGCGCGGCCACCATCCTCAACCAGGGCCGGCCGGTGTATTACCCGTGCCGACCCGAGAATGGCTTCCTGCCCGACGCGGCCGAGATCGAGAAGCTGATCACGCCGCGCACGCGGGTGCTGGTGGTGATCAATCCGAACAATCCCACCGGCGCGAACTATCCGCGCGAGCTGCTGCAGCAGCTGGTGGAGATTGCGGCGCGGCACAGGCTGCTGCTGATGGCCGACGAGATCTACGACGGCATCCTGTACGACGAGGCCAGCTTCACGCCGCTGGCGCCGCTGGCCGGCGAGGTGCCGTGCCTGAGCTTCGGCGGGCTGTCGAAGGTGTGGCGCGCCTGCGGCTGGCGCGTGGGCTGGGCGGTGCTGTCGGGCGATCCGGTGCGGGTGGGCGACTACCACCATGCGATGGACCTGCTCAGTGCGCTGCGGCTGTGTGCCAACGTGCCGGCGCAGTTCGCGGTGCCGGCGGCGCTGACGGGGCCGGAGACCATCCGCGACCTCACCGGCGCGGGCGGGCGGCTGCACGAATCGCGGCGCGCGGTGATCGAATGCTGTGCGGCCAGCGAGCACCTGGACCTGGTGGCGCCGGCCGGTGCGCTGTACGCCTTCCCGCGCGTGATCGGCGATGCGGCCGTGGGCTTCGACGACCAGGCCTTCGCGCTGGAGCTGCTGGAGGACGAGGACGTGCTGGTGGTGCCGGGCAGTGGCTTCAACGTGCCCGACTCGCTGCATTTCCGCATCACGCTGCTGCCGGATGCGGCGCTGATCCGCGAGGTGTTCGCGCGCATCGAGCGGGCGCTGGGGCGGCACGCGGCGCGCGCGCGTTCGCGGCACGTGGCCTGAGGGGCGGCGGCCGATGGCGCGGGCCGCAGGTGCCGGGGCGCCGCTGAAGTACCTGGCGCTGGGCGATTCCTACACCATCGGCGAATCGGTGCCGGAAGCGGGCCGCTGGCCGGTGCAGCTGGTGGCGGCGTTGCGCGAGCGCGGCGTGGCAATCGACGAGCCGCGCATTATCGCCACCACCGGCTGGACCACCGACGAACTTGCGGCCGCGATGGATGCGGCCGAGCCGCTGGGCCGCTGGGATGTCGTGTCGCTGCTGATCGGGGTCAACAACCAGTACCGCGGCCGCGACGTGGCCGACTACCGCGGCGAGTTCACGGCCCTGCTGCAGCGGGCGATCACCCTGGCCGGCGGCCGCGCCGACCACGTGCTGGTGCTGTCCATCCCCGACTGGGGCGTCACCCCCTTCGGCCAGGCCAGCGGCCGCGACCCCGCCCGCATCGCCGCCGAACTCGACGCCTACAACGCCGCCGCCGCCTCAATCTGCGAAGCCCACGGCGTCCCCTTCGTCGACATCACCCCCGCCAGCCGCGCCCCCACCGCCGGCATCGCCGAAGACGGCCTGCACCCCTCCGCCCCCCAATACACCACCTGGACCCACCTCACCCTCGAGAAAACATACCAGGTATGTTTTCTTTCCCGATGAGACAGCACCGGCGGGGGTGACGGAAAACATACCTGGTATGTTTTCTTTTTCGGTGAGGGGGTGGCGTAAAATGGGGGAACCCACGGAGTACGCCATGTCCCTTTCGCCTGAAGTCCGCAGCCGCATTGAATCGATCCTGGGCGCGCACCGCGTCGTGTTGTTCATGAAGGGCAGCCCGCAGGCGCCGCAGTGCGGCTTCTCCGCCAAGGCGGTGGGCATCCTGGGCGGGCTGGTACCGGGCTTCGGGCATGTGGACGTGCTGGCCGACCCGGAAATCCGCGAGGGCATCAAGGTCTACGGCCAGTGGCCGACCATCCCGCAGCTTTATGTCGGCGGCGAGCTGCTGGGCGGCAGCGACATCATCGAGCAGATGCTCAACAGCGGCGAACTGCACGAAGCCCTGGGCCTGCCCGCCCCGGACCGCACCCCGCCCCGCATCGAGATCAGCCCGGAGGCCGCCGAGGCCATCGGCCGCGCGATGGACGGCGCCGAACCCGGCGCCGTGCTGCACCTCAACGTGGACCCGCGCTTCAACGCCCGCTTCGAGCTCAAGCCCGCCAATGGCCACGAGATCGTCGCCGAGTCCGCCGGCATCCGCCTGCACTTCGACCTGGCCAGCGCCCCGCGCGCCAACGGCATCCGGATCGACTGGGCCCAGGACCCGCGCGGCGCCGGCCTGGCCATCCACAACCCGAACGCGCCGCCGCCGGTGAAGCCGCTGGGCGTGCAGGAACTTCACGACCGCATCATCGCCGGCATCATTGACGTGGTGGACGTGCGCCCCGCCCACGCCCGGGCCCTGGCCCCCTTCCCCCACGCCCACGAGGTGCTGGACGAGGACAGCGCCGAGCGCCTGGGCGCCCTGCCCAAGGACCTGCCCCTGGCCTTCCTCTGCCACCACGGCATCTCCAGCCGCCAGGCGGCCGAGCACTTCCGCGGCCTGGGCTTCCACGACCTCTACAACGTCGAGGGCGGCATCGACGCCTGGTCGCTCGAAATCGACCCCCGCGTGCCCCGTTACTGAACGACAGCCCCGCTCTTCACGTAAGCGCTATTGGCGGGGCTAGAGTTAATACGCTAATTTGGTCACACTTTAGGCTCGCCCGGCCGGAGTCCCCCACCCGCACGGGCACGGCCATGACTCAGGAGGGGTGGGATGCGTACCTTGTTCGTGGTCTGCGTGACCGTGGCGCTGACGGCCTGTGGCGGCGGCGGTGCGGGCGGGAGCGGCAATGCCAACGAGGCCGCGGCCGAAGCCTGCAAGCTGGCCGCCGAATCCCGACTCAACGGCAAGCTCTACACGCTCGACCAGCCCGCGCTGGCCGCCAGCATGAAGGATGCGCCCAACGGCGAAAAATTCCTGACCGCGCCGATCGTCATCGAGCCCGGCCTGACCTCGGAAGTGAAACAGATCGTGGAGTGCACGGTGCGCTTCGACGAGGGCAAGGAAACGCCGGACGTGGTGGGCTTCGTCTTCAACTGGTAAGCCCCGGGCGCCGACCTCACGAAAGCGCCGTCGCCATAAAAAAACGCCCCGGCAAGCCGGGGCGTTTGATTTTGCGCCGCAGGATCCGGCAGGGCCGCATCACGCAGGCAAATCCGCGAGTCGGGGGCCTCGCGGCTACCGCTTACTTGTTGCCGTGCTGCTGCGAACCGGTCTTGCCCGGCTCCGGGGTCTTCTCGACATCGGACTGGCCCGGCTGGCGGGTCTTGTCGGTCTGCGACTGGCCCTGCTGGCCCGGCTCCGGCTTGGTCTGGCCCGGCTGCAGCGGCTTGTCGGTCTGCGACTGGCCCTGCTGCTTCTGCGGATCGGTCGGCTTCTGGGTCTGGGTGTTCTTGGTGTCGTTGTTGTTGCTCACGATGGTTCTCCTAGGCGGGGGGAAAAGATCGCAGCTTTTTTCCGGCTGCCCAGGAACAGTTGCAAGGCGCGTGCCAATGCTCGGCGGCGAACTGAAGTTAATCGCGCAGGGGCACCGTGCATCCTGCGAAAGCGCGGCGCAGCGCGCTTTGCGCTGCACCGGCGCGCGGCACGTTCAGCATCATCAATTCTGGTCTTAACGTTCCTTGCAAAACGAAGGCCGCAAGCTCGCTGCGTTACGCAAGACGGGCATGGCAACACGCATGTGCGCCATGCCGCTTATTCATCGAAGCGAAGGTGCTTGACTGACTTGCCGTGGCGACGGATCAGGCGCAGCGCCTCGATGCCGATCTGGATGTGACGCTCGACGAAATGCTCGGTGACGACGCGGTCGGACGCCTCGGTCTTCACGCCTTCGGGCACCATCGGCTGGTCGGACACCAGCAGCAGCGCGCCGGAAGGAATCGAGTTGGCGAAGCCGGCCGAGAACACCGTGGCCGTCTCCATGTCGATGGCCATGCAGCGCAGCTTGCGCAGGTATTCCTTGAAGGCCTCGTCGTGCTCCCAGACGCGGCGGTTGGTGGTGAACACCGTGCCGGTCCAGTAGTCGTGCTCGAGGTCGCGGATCATGGTGGACACCGCGCGCTGCAGCGCAAACGCCGGCAGCGCCGGCACCTCGGGCAGCAGGTAGTCGTTGCTGGTGCCCTCGCCGCGGATGGCGGCGATCGGCAGGATCAGGTCGCCCAGCTGGTTCTTGCGCTTGAGCCCGCCGCACTTGCCCAGGAACAGCACCGCCTTGGGCAGGATGGCCGACAGCAGGTCCATCACGGTGGCGGCATTGGCGCTGCCCATGCCGAAGTTGATCATGGTGATGCCGTCGGCGGTGGCGCTGGGCATCGGCCGGTCCAGGCCGACGATGGGCGCGCCCGTGAGCCGCGAGAACGTGTTGAGGTAGCCGCCGAAATTGGTCAGCAGGATGTGCTCGCCAAACTCGCCCAGGGGCACGCCGGTGTAACGCGGAAGCCAATTGCTGACGATGGCCTGTTTGTCTTTCATGGTCTTGTTTTCCTTGTTGTTGTTTTTCTACGCCTTGCCCCGCCATTCTGCCACGCAGGCCTTGAACCGTGACCGGATGGGCTTGTCCGGCGCACGCCCGGGGCGCTAGGGTGGCCCGGTCCCAGGGGAGAGACCGATGACCGCACGCCTCAAGGCCACGCTGGTGGCCGCCATCCTGTTTGCCTTGCCGGCGCTGGCGCCGGCCGCCGACCCGGCCTATGCCAGCACCTACCGTGCGCCGGCCTCGGGCCCGGTGCTGATCCGCAATGCCACCGTGCTCGACGGCAACGGACAGCGCCTGGACGGCGCCGACGTGCTGATGCGCGAGGGCCGCATCGTGGCCGTGGGCGCGGGCCTGCAGGCCGGTGATGCCAGCGTGGTGGACGGCCAGGGCAAGTGGGTCACGCCCGGCATCATCGACGTGCATTCGCACCTGGGCGTGTACCCCAGCCCGGGCGCCACCGCGCACAGCGACGGCAACGAGATCACCTCGCCCGTGACCGCCCAGGTCTGGGCCGAACACGGCGTGTGGCCGCAGGACCCGGGCTTCGGCGCGGCCCTGGCCGGCGGCGTCACCACGATGATGGTGCTGCCCGGCTCGGCCAACCTGATCGGCGGCCGCGGCGTGGTGCTGCGCAACGTCGCCGCCACCACGATGCAGGAAATGAAGTACCCCGGCGCCCCGCACAGCGTGAAGATGGCCTGCGGTGAAAACCCCAAGCGCGTGTACGGCGGCCGCGGCCAGTCGCCGATGACCCGCATGGGCAACCTGGCCGGCTACCGCGCCGCGTTCGCCGAGGCGCAGGCCTACCGCCGCAAATGGGACGCATACGACGCGTCGCAATCATCCTCGGGCGGCCGCGCGAAGAAGGGCGAACCCGCCGCCGAGCCGCCGGCGCGCGACCTGCGCATGGACACCCTGGCCGACGTGCTGCGCGGCGAGATCACGGTGCAGATCCACTGCTACCGCGCCGACGAGATGGCGCTGATGCTGGACCTGGCCAAGGAATTCGGCTTCAAGATCGCCGCCTTCCACCACGGAGTCGAGGCCTACAAGCTGGCCGACCGCCTCGCCGAGGAAAACGTCTGCGGCGCGCTGTGGGCCGACTGGTGGGGCTTCAAGATGGAGGCCTACGACGGCATCCAGGAAAACATCGCCCTGGTGGATCGTCCCGAGAACGGCTGCGCAATCGTGCACTCGGATTCCTCCGAAGGCATCCAGCGCCTGAACCAGGAAGCGGCCAAGGTGATGGCGCGCGGCGAGCGCGTCGGCCTGTCGCTGCCGCCCGAGCGCGCGATCCGCTGGCTCACGTCCAACGCGGCCCGCGCGATCGGCATCGCCGACAGCACCGGCAGCCTGGACAAGGGCAAGCGCGCCGACGTGGTGGTGTGGAACGGCAACCCCTTCAGCGTCTATGCCCAGGCCGAACGCGTGTACCTGGACGGCGCCCTGGTGTACGACCGCAAGGACCGCGCGAGGCAGCCGGTCACCGACTTCATGCTCGGCCAGGAGGTGGCGCCATGAGCCGCCTGCTGCTGGCCCTGGCCCTCGCGGTCGCCCTGCCCGCGTCCGCGCAGGACCTGCTGATCCGCAACGCCACCGTGCATCCGGGCGCCGCGCCCGGCGTGCTCAAGGACCACGACGTGCTGGTGCAGGGCGGCGTGGTCCGCGCGATCGGCGTGGACCTGGCCGCGCCCGCGGGCGTGGCCGAGGTGGACGCCAAGGGCCGCTCGCTCACGCCCGGCCTGTTCGGCGGCCTGACCGGCCTGGGCATCAAGGAAGTGTCGGGCGAAGTGGCCACCGTGGACGCCAACCTGAGCCTGGGCACCAGCGTGCCCGCGCCGGAGTCGGCGTGGCGGCCCGAGTTCGACGTGGACCTGGCCTTCAACCCGGCCTCGGTCGCGATCGGCGTGAACCGCGTCGAAGGCGTCACCTGGACCGTGCTGTCGCCCGGCAGCCAGCCCGGCGGCAGCTTCGTCGCGGGCCAGGGCAGCGCGGTGCTGCTCGACGGCCGCTACGAGGCCGCGGTGCCCGGCAGCCGCAGCCTGTTCGTGAACCTGGGCGGCGGTGCGTCGCCCTTTTCCGGCGGCAGCCGTGCCGGCCAGTGGATGCTGCTGGAACAGGCCGTGGCCGAAGCCCGCACCGGCGCCTCCGAAGGCCTGTTGACCAAGTCGGGCCGCGGCGTGATGGCGCGCTATCTCGCCGGTGGCCGCGTGGTCTTCCACGTGGATCGTGCCGCCGACATCCTGCAGGTGCTGGCGTTTGCGAAGAAGCACGGCCTCAAGCCGGTGATTGCGGGCGGCGCCGAGGCCTGGCGCGTGGCGCCGCAGCTGAAAGCGGCCGACGTGCCGGTGCTGGTGGACGCGCTGGCCAACCTGCCGTCGAACTTCGACTCGCTGGGCTCGACCCTGGAAAACGCCGCACGCCTGCATCGCGCCGGCGTGCGCGTCGCGTTCTCGCAGTCCGGCGACTCCACGCACAACGCGCGCAAGCTGCGCCAGCTGGCCGGCAATGCCGTGGCCAACGGCCTGCCCTGGGACGCGGCGCTGGCGGGCATCACCTCCGTGCCGGCGGAAATCTTCGGGCTGTCGGCGCAGCGTGGCCGCATCGCCGTGGGCCAGGTCGCCGACCTGGTGCTGTGGAGCGGCGCGGACCCGCTGGAAGTGACCGTGGTGGCCGAACAGGTGTGGCAGGCCGGCAAACCCGCCAGCATGCGATCGCGCCAGACCGAACTGCGCGATCGTTACCTGGCGCCGACCGGCGCCCTGCCGCGCGCCTACCCCGCGCGCTGAGCCCGCGCTGGACTCAGCGGAAGTTGATGGTGCGGGTGATGGTGACGGTTTCGTCCAGCGGCTCGAAGCGCCAGTTGCGCACGGTGGACTGCACCGAACGCTCGAAGGTGCCGCGCGGCCGGGCGCTGAGGATGCGTACGTTGCTGACGCTGCCGTCGCGGGCAATGGTGATCTGCACTTCCACCGTGCCGGTGATGCCGCCGCGCAGCGCCCCGACCGGGTAGTTGGGCTGCGGCGTGCTGACCGCGATCGGCGTGAGCCGGCGCGGCGGTGCTGCGGCCGCCTGCGCGGCCAGGGCCTGGGCCGCGGCCTGCGCATTGGCCTGCTCGGCGGCCAGGCGCGCGGCCTCGACGTCGGCGGCGGCCTTGCGTTCGGCCAGCCGGGCCTCGCGCTGCTGGCGGGCCGCTTCCAGGGCCTCGCGGCGGCGGGTCTCGGCGATGCGCGCCTGTTCGGCCGCGCGCGGATCGGCGGGCGTGGCGGCAGGCGCGGTGGCGACCGGTCGGGCCGGCGCTGCACGCGCGGCGGCGGCGGCGCGCGCTTCCTCGAGCTTGCGGATTTCCTGCTCTCGGCGGGCCAGCGCGGCGGCGCGGGCCTCTTCCAGCTTGCGGGTCTCGGCGGCAAGGCGATCGGCCTCGCGCTTGCGGGCTTCGTCGGCGCGCGCCTGCGCATCGGCCGCTTCGCGCTCTTCCTCCATGCGCACGGACTCGGCCTTGCGGCGCGCCTCTTCGGCCAGGCGCTCCTGCTCGGCGGTGCGCAGCTGGTCGAGCATGTCGATCTTGGCCTTGACCTCGAACAGCACCACGGAAGGTTCGTCCAGCGTGACCGTGACCGCCTGCTCGAGCTTCACGTCGGGACGCGCCAGGCTGGTGCAGCTGACGGCGTAGGTGCCCGGCGCGAGCTCCAGCCGCTGGGTGGCCATCGGCTTGAGCACGCCGCGATCGATGCCGTCCAGGGCGAGGCTGCAGTCGGCGTCGGATTCGATCAGCAGGCGGGCATCGCCCACCGGCAGCGGCGGCGGCGTCGCGGGCGCGACCGGCGCGGCCACCGGATCGACCGCGGCCGCGGTGCCCGCGTCCTGCGCGCCCTCGGGCGACCGTCCCAGCAGGAACCAGGCCAGGGCCAGCACGACCAGCACCGCGGCACCGGCGGCGAACATCATCGGCCGTCGATTCGCCGGCGCCGGCGGTGCCGAGCGCGGCCGGAACTGCAGCGAGGGCCCGACCTGGGTGGCCGCAGCCGGATCGACGCCAGGGTCTTCGATGGCGACCATGGGCGTGCGCGCACGCGGCGGCGGCGTCGAGCCTTTGGCCGGCGTGGCGGCACGCGGCGGCGGCGGAGCGTCGTCACCCGGTGCGGCCGGGGCGGGCGGATTGGCCGCGCTGGCGGCCTTGGCGGCATTGTAGGCGGCATTGGCCGCCAGCGCCCGCAGGCGGATGGACGTGGGCGGCACCGGGGTCTTGGCGGCGCCTTCCGCGGGCGCGGGCTCGGAGCCATCCAGCCTGGCCGGCCCCTGGAGGCTGGTCGGCGGCGACGGAACCTTTTCCAGCCGTCGCGCGGAAATGGCCGCGGCCACGGGCGATGCGAACCGCGGCGCCGCGCGTCCGCCCTCGGCGGCTTCGCCGTCGAGCGCGACCACCAGCTTCTCGATGAACTGGCCGGCGGTGGCCCAGCGCTCTTCGGGCTTCTTGGACAGCGCGCGCGCGATCACCTGCACCGCGCGTTCGGGCAGCGCCGACAGCCGGTCCAGCGCCAGCGGCGCATTCACGTGCTTGTACATCACCGCGTACGGGGTATCGGCGTCGAACGGCAGCGAGCCGGTGAGCCACTGGTAAACCATGATGCCGACCGAGTAGACGTCGGTGCCCGGCCCGATCTGGTCGCCCTGTGCCTGCTCGGGCGACATGTACTGCGGCGTGCCCAGCACCGCGCCGGTGCTGGTGATGGTGGTGCGGCCCTGCAGCAGGCGCGAGATGCCGAAGTCGGCCAGGTAAAGTTCGCCACGCTCGCCCAGCAGCACGTTCTGCGGCTTCAGGTCGCGGTGCACCACGCCCAGGCTGTGCGCGTGGTCGAGCGCGTCGGCGATCATCGTGAAATAGGCCAGGCCGACGTCGCGGCCCAGCGGCTCGCGCTCCATGCGTTCGCCCAGGTGGCCGCCGCGCACCAGCCGCAGCGCCATCCACGGCACGCCGTCGTCGATGCCATAGCTGTACAGCGGCACGATGTGCGGGTGTTCGAGCTTGGCGATCAGGCGCGCCTCGCGTTCGAAGCGCTCGGTGAAGCCGGGCTCCTCGAGCAGGTCGATCGGCAGCACCTTCAGCGCCACCTCGCGGTCCAGGCCGGTCTCGTAGGCGTTGTAGACCGTGGACATGCCGCCCCGCCCCAGCTTGGCGACGATGACGAACGGACCGATGGTTTCGCCGATCTGGATCGAACTGCGCATGGATTCCCCGGGAGACGCGCGCCCTCGGGTCCAGTCTACCTCCAGCCGGCGGGCCGCCGTCCAGCCCCCGCCGGCGCGCCCGGAAACCGGGCCGGGACTAGTCGCGCCTGCGGATCAGGGTGATGTGGCCGTCGGTTTCGATCCAGCCGCGGCGCACCTCCGACAGGTCTTCCATGCCGGCCCGGCGCAGGGCCTCGTCCAGGTCCAGTTCGCTCACGCCCTCGCCCAGCAGGCGGGCCTTGTCGAGCTGGCCGTCCTCAATGATCTGCACCACCTTGCCTTCGACCATGCGGTGCATCCACCGGCTGCGCGCGGTGATCCAGCCCACGGCGTGGTTGAGCAGGATCAGGGTGGCGGCCAGCAGCAATCCGCCCAGCAGCGACACGTCCTCGCCGATCAGCGAGTTCTGCACCGCGGTGCCCAGCAGGATCAGCAGGATCATGTCGAAGGGCGTGAACTGCCCCACCGACCGCCTGCCCGACAGGCGCACCATCACCAGCAGCGCCAGGTACACGGCAACGGCGCGCAGGATGAACTCCCACCAGGGCATGGCCAGCTCGAAAAGATGCATTGGGGACTCTCCGCGGGGGGTTACGCGCTCGCCGGAACGGCAGCGTCGGCCACCACCATGTTACGTCCGGAGTCCTTGGCCATGTACATGGCGCGGTCGGCGCGGTCCACCAGCGCGTCCAGCGCCTCGGCCTCGCCGAGGTATTCGGCGGCGCCGATGCTGACGGTCAGCTCCACCACTTCCTCGCCGATCTGCCGGCAGTGGTCCTGCACGGCCATGCGGATGCGCTCGGCCACGGCAATGGCGTGCACGCGCTTGGCGCCCGGCAGGGCCACCGCGAATTCCTCGCCGCCCATGCGGCCCAGCACGTCGCCACCGCGCAGTTCGGCGGCCACGGTGCTCGCCACGGCGCGCAGGCAGTCGTCGCCGACGCCGTGGCCCAGGCTGTCGTTGATCAGCTTGAACAGGTCGATGTCGAAGAACAGCACCGACACCGGGCGCGACGGCTGCGCCTCGGTGGCATCGGCCACGATCTGGTCCAGGCGCGCGCGCCAGGCACCGCGGTTGAGCGCGCCGGTGAGGGCGTCACGTTCGGAATCGCGCTTGGCCTGCTTGGCGGCGGCGCGGGCGTGGTCGCGTTCCTCGAGCAGGGCGTGCATGCGCCGCGCCAGCCGGTCCACAAGCCAAAGGCCCCAGGCGCTGGCGGCCAGGCCCAGCGCCAGCGACACCAGCGGCAGGCGCGGCACCAGCCAGGCACCGATCAGCGCCGCGGCCAGAGCCGACAGCGCAAACGGGATCCAGGCCGAACGCGGCGCCACGCGCTCGCGCAGCACGCGCCAGCACACGGCCATGGTGGTGGCCAAGGCCACGCCCATGCCCAACGAGAACCAGGCCAGCATCGCCGTGGCCGGATACGCCGGCGTGCTCACCTGTGCCAACGCCGGGCCACACAGCAGCAGGCTGCCGCCAAGGGCGGCCAGGCAAAAGGGGCGTCGGCGCTGGGGGGATCGCGACATGGCCCTACTGTCCGGCACCCCTACGCCCAGCACAAGCCCTTGACCGGCTTGGCATTTGATTACCGCCAACCGGCTCACGCTTTCCGCGGCCCGTGACCTTCGGGCTTGGGGTGGACCGGCGGCATCGCCTAGCATCGCCGGGTCCCTCATCTGGAGTCGCGCATGTCCCCTTCCCGTCGCCCGCTCGCGCTGGCCGTGTGCCTGGTCCTTGGCATCGGTGCCACGTCCGCCAAGAGCCCCGAGCCTCCGAAGTGGGACGTCAATGGCGCGCATGCCAAGGCCAAGTCGGTGCGCTTCAGCACCGACGAGGGCACGTGGCTGGACCTGGACGTGAGCCCGGATGGCCGCACGCTGGTGTTCTCGATGCTGGGCGACCTGTACACGCTGCCGATCGAAGGCGGCCAGGCGCGGCGGCTGGCGGGCGGCGCGGCCTGGGAAGTGCAGCCGCGCTTCTCGCCCGACGGCAAGGAGATCGCGTTCACCTCCGACCGCGGCGGCGGCAACAACCTGTGGCGCATGAAGGCCGACGGCAGCGGCCTGGCGCAGGTGAGCAAGGAGGATTTCCGGCTGCTCAACAACCCGGTGTGGACGCCGGACGGCCAGTACCTGGTCGGCCGCAAGCACTTCACCTCGACCCGCTCGCTGGGCGCGGGCGAGCTGTGGATGTACCACCGCGACGGCGGCGCCGGCCTGCAGCTGACCAAGCGCAAGAACGACCAGCAGGACCTGGGCGAGCCGGCGATCTCGCCCGATGGCCGCTACGTGTATTTCTCCGAGGACGTCAGCCCCGGCGGCGCCTTCGACTACAACCGCAACGTGCACGGGCTGATCTACGCGATCCGTCGCCTGGACCGCGAGACCGGCGAGTTCGACACCGTGGTGGGCAGCGCCGGCGGCGCGGTGCGGCCGCAGCCGTCGCCGGACGGCAAGTCGCTGGCCTTCGTCAAGCGCATCCGCGACAAGACCGTGCTGCACACGCTGGACCTGGGTTCGGGCGAAGTGCGCGCGGTGTGGGACGGGCTGTCGCACGACCAGCAGGAAGCGTGGTCGGTGTTCGGGCCCTACCCCAACTTCGACTGGACGCCGGATTCCAAAGCGGTGGTGATCTGGGCGCAGGGCAAGCTGTGGAAGGTGGACGTGGCGGCCGGTGCGGCCAGCAACATTCCGTTCACGGCCGAGGTGTCGCAGACGGTGCTGCCGGCGCTGCGCTTCGAGCAGGCGCTGGAAGGCGATGCGTTCGCGCCGAAGATGATCCGCGACGTGGCCACCAGCCCCGATGGCAAGACCCTGGTGTTCCATGCGGTGGGCCAGCTGTGGACGCGCTCCCTGCCCGACGGCGCGCCGCGGCGGCTGACCGCGGAGGCCTCGGCCTTCGAGTACCAGCCGTCCTTCAGCGCCGATGGCCGCAAGCTGCTGTACACCACCTGGTCGGATGAAGGGCTGGGCACGATCCGCGAACTGGACCTGGCCAGCGGTGCGTCGCGAGCGCTGACCACGCAGCCTGGCTTCTACTACGGGCCGCGCTATTCGCCCGACGGCAGCCGCGTGGTGTTCGCGCGCCAGGGCGGCGGTGGCCTGACCGGCAGCCTGTGGAGCGGCGTGCGCGGCGTGTTCGTGATGCCGGCCGCGGGCGGCGAGGCGGTGCAGGTGGCGAAGAACGGCGCGGATCCGCAGTTCTCGCCCGACGGGCGCCGGGTGTTCTTCCTCACCGGCGGCGGGCTGGAAAAGAAGCTGATGAGCGTGGGCGTCAACGGCGAGCTGCCGCGCGAGGTGTTCAACCTGAAATACGTGGACTTCGTGGCGCTGAGCCCGGACGGCAAGTCGGTGGCCTTCACCGAACTGTTCAACGGCTACGTGGCGCCGCTGCCGCAGACCGGCGGCGCGATCGAACTGGGCAAGGACACCAAGGCCATCCCGGTGACGGCGCTGGGCACCGACATGGGCAGCTACCTGCACTGGTCGGCCGATTCGCGCGCGCTGCACTGGATGGTGGGCGACCGCTACCACACGCGCGCGCTGTCGGCGGGCAAGGCCGATGCCGGCATCGCGGTGGGCCTGAGCCTGCCGACCGACCGGCCGGCCGACACCTTCGCCCTGGTGGGCGGGCGCGTGGTCACCATGCGCGATGCCGAGCGCACGCAGGAAGTGATCGAGGACGGCGTGGTGGTGGTGCGCGGCCGCGACATCGTGGCGGTGGGCAAGCGGGGCGAGGTGGCGATTCCCGCCGGCGCGGGCGAGGTGGACGTAACCGGCAAGACGGTGATGCCGGGCATCGTGGACGTGCATGCACATGCGGCCAACTTCGGCCAGGGCGTGGTGCCGCAGGCGAACTGGGCCTACGCGGCCAACCTGGCCTTCGGCATCACCACGATGCACGACCCGTCGGCCACCACCGAGTTCGTGTTCTCGCAGAGCGAACTGGTGAAGGCCGGGCGCATGGTGGGGCCGCGCATGTTCTCCACCGGCACCATCCTGTACGGCGCCGATGGCGACTTCAAGGCGGTGGTGAACTCGCTGGACGACGCCCGCGGCCACCTGCGCCGCATGCAGGCCAACGGCGCGTTTTCGGTCAAGAGCTACAACCAGCCGCGGCGCGACCAGCGCCAGCAGATCAACCAGGCCGCGCGCGAGCTGGGCATGCTGGTGGTGGAGGAAGGCGGAAGCACCTTCCAGCACAACATGACCATGATCGTGGACGGCGTGACCGGCATCGAGCACAACATCCCGGTGGCGCCCCTGTACCGCGACGTGACCGAACTGTGGCGCAACACCCAGGTGCGCAACACGCCGACCCTGGTGGTGAACTACGGCGGCCTCAACAGCGAGCGCTACTGGTACGCGCGCCAGGACCTGTACGAGAACAAGCGGCTGCAGCACTTCTTCCCGCAGCAGACGCTGGACGCGCGCACCATCCGCCGCGAGACCGCGCCCGAGTGGGACTACTACCACGTGGAAGTGGCCCGCGCGGCCAAGAAGCTGCGCGATGCCGGCGTGCGCATCCAGGTGGGCGGACACGGGCAGATGCAGGGCATGTCGCCGCACTGGGAGATCTGGTCGCTGGCGCAGGGTGGTTTCTCGAACTGGGAAGCACTGCGCGCGGCCACCATCGACGGCGCCGACTACCTGGGCCTGTCGCGCCAGCTTGGCTCGCTGGAGGCCGGCAAGCGCGCCGACCTGGTGGTGGTGGACGGCAATCCGCTGGAGAAGATCCAGCAGACCGCCGAAACCGCGATGGTGATGGTCAACGGCCGCCTGTTCGAGACCAACGGCCTGGCCGAAGTGGGCGGCCTGCAGCGCCCCGCCCCGGTCTTCTTCTGGCAGCGCCACGGCAACGGCGTCCAGGTCGGCCTGGACTACGGCCCCACCGCCCCCTGCCACTGCCCCAAATCTACCCCCCACACCCACTGACCGGAAAACATACCTGGTATGTTTTCACGTGGGGTTTACTTGATGCGTTTGCCGTGTTTGATGACGAGGTCGATGTTCTGGATCAGGGCGATCTGGCGCAGGGCGTCGCCGCGCACGGCGACGATGTCGGCGTACTTGCCTTCGGTGACGGTGCCGTAGTCGCCGTCCACCTTCATCGCCACCGCCGGCCAGTAGGTGGCCGCGCGGATGGCATCCACCGGCGGCACGCCGAACTGGTTCACCCACACGTCCAGCTCGTTCCAGGTGCTCTGGCTGTGGAACTTCATCGGGATGCCCGAGTCGGTGCCCACCAGCAGCACCACGCCCGAGCTGCGCAGCTGCTCGAACTTGCGGCGCAGGGTCGGCTGCCGCTGCGGCGTCTGCTGGAAGTAGGCGATGCGTTCGGGATGCTCCAGCGACTTGCGGATGTCGGCGATGATCGCCGGCGTCAGGCCGCGGTGCCAGGAATCGCTGTCGATGAACTCGTGGTTGCGCACCGTGTACGGGAAGTTGTAGAGCCCCTCGATCGTCGGCGTCCAGAACAGCGGACCGTCGGCCATGCGCGAGGTGCGCGCCGCCAGGGCCTCCATCACGTCGGCCGGGAACTCCGGCGCTGCGCCGAAGCCGGTGTGCTCGAAGCCGTCCACGCCATGCCGCAGCCCGCGCCGCACTTCCTCGGGCCGGTGCGCATGCGCGATCACCGGCAGCTTGTGCCGGTGCGCCTCGTCCACGATCGCGGCCACCTCGGCCTCGCTCATCTGGTCCTGGTCGATCAGCTTGATCACGTCCACGCCGGCTTCGGCCAGCCGCCGGATCTTGGCGCGCGCGTCGGCCGGTGAATCCACGCCCCAGCGGAACTGCTCGGTGCCCGGGTAGGGCTTCTTCTGGATGAAGGGTCCCGACATGTACATCGTCGGCCCAGGGATCTTTCCGGCGTTGATCGCGTCACGCACCGCCAGGCTTTCCTCCAGCGGTCCGCCCAGGTCGCGCGCGCTGGTGATGCCGGCCATCAGCAGCTGTTCGGCCGAGGACGGCATGATCACGCTGCCGAACTGCGGCGGGTAGGTCTTGTCCCAATGGTCGTAGTCGGCGTGCCCGTTGATCATCAGGTGCACGTGCATGTCCCACAGGCCCGGCATGACGGTCATGCCCTCGGTGGAAATGACCTCGGCGCCGGCCGGCACCGGCAGGCTGTCCACGGTGCCGACGGCGACGATGCGCTCGCCCTCGACCAGGATCACCGAGTTGCGGATCGGCTCGCGCAGCGTGCCGTCCACCAGCGTGCCGCCGACCAGGGCCACGGTGGCCGCGGCCACGCCGTGTGAAAGCGCCATCAAGATCACTGCCGCCAGCCATGCCCGCTTCATCTTCATGCGCCTATCCTCGGTCCAGGGTGTCCCGATGGTAGCTTGCACGGGGCGCCGATAGCCCGCCCCCCAGGAGAATCCCATGGCCACCCGCTACTACCTGCGCCTTCCCGAGCCCAAGCAGGCCCGCGGCAGCGACCCTGCCCTGTCCTTCCGCTCCGACAGCGCCGGCGGTTTCGCCGAAGAGCTGCAGGCGGCCCTGCGCACCCCGGCCCTGTTCGAAACCTGGAAGGCCAAGCAGGACGATCCCGACGCGGTCGACCCGGGCCTGGGCGCCACCGACCCCGGCGCGGTGGTGACCGGCGAGCAGAGCGACCTGGACGTGCTGCTGGTGGCCACCACCTCGATTCCCGGCACCGTGTTCAAACAGCGCATGCGCTGGCTGGCCGGCAGCCAGTGGCAGATGCAGGACATCAAGGGCGCCTGAGCCCGCTCGCCCGGGGACGCGGGCTTCAACGATAATCCGCCCAGTCCCCGGAGAACCCCATGTCCATCCTAGGCATCGGCCTGCACGTCATCGCGGCGATCTTCTTCGCCGTGCACGCCATCCGCACCCAGCAGCCGCTGTACTGGCTGTTCATCCTCTTCATGTTTCCGCTGCTGGGCAGCCTGGTGTACGGCATTGCCATCTTCCTGCCGGAACTGCGCCAGAGCCGCGGCATGCGCAAGGCCGGCCGCAAGGTGCAGCAGCTGCTCGACCCCGGCCGCGAACTGCGCGCCGCGCTCGAAGCGCACGACCACGCCCCGTCGGTGGGCAACCAGCTGCGCGTGGCCGATGCCCTGCTCGAAGCCGGCCGGCCCGCCGAAGCGGTGGTGCACTACGAACAGGCGCTCAAGGGCCTGTACGCCGGCGACCCCGATATCCGCGCCCGCCTGGCCCGCGCCCTGCTGGAAAGCGGCAAGCCCGCGCAGGCGCGCGAGCAGCTCGACGGCCTGATCGCCGACAAGCCCGACTTCCGCTCCGCGCCCGCGCACCTGGTGTACGCCCGCGCCGTGGCTGAACTCGGCGACCGCGAGCGCGCGCACGAAGAGTTCGGCGTACTGGTGGGCTACTTCCCGGGCATGGAAGCTCGCGCCCGTTACGCGGCGCTGCTGCGCGAGTGGGGCGACACCGAGGCCGCGCAGAAGCTGGCCGCCGAATCGCTGCGCATCGCCCAGCGCCTGCCCGCGCATTCGCGCACCCAGGACCGCGAGTGGATCGCGATGCTGCAGAAGGTGGACCGCTCGGCCTGAGGCCGGCGCCGCTCAGCCGGTGTTCTGCACGCCGGCGGAGATGCCGTTCACCGTGGTCACCAGTGCATGGAACAGCGCGTCCTCGGGCCGGTCGGCGGCGCGCCAGCGCGCCAGCAGGTCCACCTGCAGCAGGCTGATCGGGTCCACGTAGGGATTGCGCAGGCGGATCGACTGCCGCAGCCGGAAGTCGCCGGCCAGCAGGCTGTCGTTGCCCTTCAGCGCCAGGATGGCCTGCTGCGTGCGCTCGAACTCGGCGGCGATGCCCGGGTAGAAGACCGCATGCGCATCGCCGGCCAGCCGCGAGTAGCGCTCGAAGATGCCCAGGTCGGATTTCGCCAGCACCATCTCCACGTCGTCCACCAGGGTGCCGAAGAAGGGCCAGTCGCGCGCCATGTCGGCCACCGCCTCGTGGCCGTAGGTGGCGATGCCGTGCGCCAGCCCGGTGCCGACGCCCAGCCACGCGGTCAGGCCGCAGCGGTTCTGCGACCAGGCGAACACCCACGGAATGGCCCGCAGCGAGGACACACCGCCGGCATTGCCGCGCTTGCTGGGCCGTGAGCCGATGCGCAGGCGCTCGATCACGTCGATCGGCGTGGCGGCGCGGAAGTAGTCCACGAAACCCGGCGTGTCGTACACCAGGCCGCGGTAGTGCGCGCGTGCGGCAGCGGCGATGTCGGCGGCCATTTCGCGCCACTTCGCCTCGCGCGGTTCGGGCGGGCGCGGGCGCAGGCTGGCGCGCAGCACGGCGCCGGTCATCTGCTCCAGGTTGCGCAGCGCCAGCGCGCGGATGCCGTACTTGCGGTGGATCACTTCGCCCTGCTCGGTCAGGCGCAGGTTGCCGTCCACCGAACCGCGCGGCGCGGCGATCACCGCACGCTCGGTCTTGCCGCCACCGCGCGAGAGCGAGCCGCCGCGGCCATGGAAGAACGCGATGCGCACGCCGGCCTCGGCGGCCAGCGCGGTCAGCTGCACCTGGGTCTGCTGCAGCGCCCAGCGCGAGGCAACCAGGCCGCCGTCCTTGGCGCTGTCGGAATAGCCCAGCATCACCACCTGGCGGTCGCCGCGCTCGCGCAGGTGCTCGCGGTACACCGGGTCGGCGAACAGCGATCGCAGCGTGTCGGCCGCGGCCTGCAGGTCGTCCACGGTCTCGAACAGCGGCGCCACGTCCAGCGGCACCGCGCCGCGCCCGTCCAGGCAGCCGGCGGTGCGCGCCAGGGCCAGCACGGCCAGCGCGTCGGCGGCACTGCGGCTCATGCTGATGATGTAGGGACCGAAGGCGCGGCTGCCGTAACGCGCCAGGCCATCGGACACGCTGCGGAACACGTCCATCACCGACAGCGCATCCACCGCCGAGGGCGTGGACGCCGGGTCGGTGCCGGCGATCAGGTCGCGCAGGCGCTGGGCGCGGTCCTGCCAGGCACGGTTCGGAAAATCCGCATCGTCCAGCAGCGCGGCCAGCGCCGCGTCATGGCGCGTGGACTCCTGGCGCAGATCGAGCGTGGCTAGGTGGAAACCGAAGGCCTCGGCGCGGCGGCGCAGGCGGCGCGCGGCGAAGCCGCCGGCGTGTTCGCCGCGGTTGGCGGCCAGGCTGTCCTCGACCAGGCGCAGGTCGGCGATGAACTGGCCCGCGTCCTCGTAACCCTCGCGCTTGTCCTGCGCGGTGGCGGCCAGCCGCGCCGACACCAGGCTGGCGAAGCGGCGGTAGGGCATGTCGGCATGGCGCGCCTTCAACTTCTCGGCGGCACGCGGCAGGCGGCGCGCGTACTCGTCGCTGCGGCGCAGCAGCTCGGGCGACACGCCCACCCGGCCGCGCGACTGGCTGAGCAGCTCGCCGAGGCGCGCCAGGTCGCGGCGGTAGTTGGCCAGCACCAGCGCGCGCTGGCCCGACAGCGTGGCCTCGATGGTGGCCGCGCCCACGTTGGGATTGCCGTCCATGTCGCCGCCGACCCAGGAGCCAAAGCCCAGCACGGGCGGCAGCGCCGGCACCTCGCGGCCGTACACTTTCTCCAGCGCGTCCTCGAACACTTCGTGGAAGACCGGCAGCACGCGGTAGAGCACGTCGGAAAGGTAGAAGGCCACGTGCTCGAACTCGTCGGCCACGCTGGGCTTTTCCGGCGGCGTCTCGTCGGTCTGCCAGCTGGCGGTGAGCGCCAGGCGCATGCGCTCGACGTCGGCGCGTCGTTCCTGCGGGGTCAAGCCGCGGTCGATGTCCTCGACCAGGCAGCGCACCACTTCGCTTTCCTTTTCCAGCAGCGCGCGGCGCACGGCTTCGGTGGGGTGCGCGGTGAACACCGGTTCGATCCGCAGCCGCTGCAGCATCGCGGCCACGGTGCTGGCATCCACGCCGGCTTCCCGGAGCTGCTGCAGCGAATCCTCCAGGCCGCCGGGCTGCGGCGCGTCGCCCAGCCGCTGGTAGTCGCGGCGGCGGCGGATACGGTGCACGCGCTCGGCCAGGTTCACCGCCTGGAAATAACTGCCGAAGGCACGGACCAGCAGCTCGGCCTGGTCCAGGCTCAGGCCGTCCAGCCGCCGCGACAGTTCCCCGATCGGCGCCCCGGCCTCGCGGCGACGGATGGCGGCGATGCGCAGCGCCTCCACCTCGGCCAGGAAGGCTGGCGAGACCTGTTCGGCCAGGATCTCGCCAACCAGGGCGCCGAGGCGTTTGACGTCCTCACGCAGCAGCACGTCGGTGGGCGGCAGGTCGATGTCGCGCAGCGACTCTAGGGCGGGATTGTCGCGGACGGGGCTGGTCATGCGCCCAGCCTAGCGCGACCGGATTCGTGCGGCGACTCTAATCGGCGCCTGTCGCCGGACACGCGCTGGTGCGGCCTACTTCTGCTTGCGCTCGAGCAGGTAGAAGGCCAGGTTGCCCAGGCCGGTGGCGCCCAGCAGCACGGCGACGACGCCCGGCGTGACGCGCTCCGTGCCGATCCATTCCACCAGGCCGAAACCGACCGCCAACGCCACCAGCACGCAGCCCCAGTGCAGCGAGGCCAGGCGCCGGCGGTTGGCCTCGCCGTCGAGCAGCGAGCGCACCAGTTCTTCCGAACCCCGCGATTCGATGATGCGGCGACGCGTGTAGGCGTCCACCACGGTCTTGATGGAATAGGCGATGCAGACGAACAGGGTGATCGGAATCAGGATGGGGTACATGGCATGGGGTCCGTGGGGTGGGGTCAGGATAAGGGATACGCCCGGTGCGGCCTCGGTTGCGGTCAATCCTTCGACGGCGGCGGCGGCGTGCCGGCCAGCGACGTGAGCACCAGGGCATTGAGCCATTCCCCGACCGCCATCGAGGCATTGTCCTGGTTGGCCAGAACCACGATCACCAGGTCGTCGGCCGGGTAGTAGCGGAATTCGGCCGAGATGCCGGGCGCGCCGCCGTTGTGTCCGACCCAGCGCTGCCCGGCCACCGTGCCGCTGCTGAAGAGGTAGCCGTAGTCCATGCCTCGGCCTTGCGGGGCATGCGCCTTCCACAGCACTTCCCATTGAGCCTGCGACAGCAGGCGGCCGTCGGCCATGGCGCGGGCGAAGGCCTGCAGGTCGCGCGCCGACGCGTAGCCACCGCCGGCGGCGGAGCCGCGCGCGCTGAGCTCGTCGGTGTTGTCCCGCCACGCGCCGTCTTCGCCCATGAGATAGCCCAGGGCGAAGCCTGCCGCGGCGTCATCGCGGCGGTAGTGGTCGGCGTGCGTCATGCCGGCCGGGCGGTAGATCGCGTCGCGCACGTAGTCGTAGTAGTTCTTGCCACTGATGGCCTCGATGACCAGGCCCAGGATGACCGGCCCGCCATTGCTGTATTCCATCCCCTGCCCCGGCTCGAACAGCAGCGGCTGGTCGACGAAGGTCTCCAGGAATTCCTGCTGGCTGTCGAGTTCGTGGCGGCGGTCGGTGTGAGCCTGGTTCCAGTACGAGCCCACGCCGGACGTGTGGGTGAGCAGCTGGTGCAGGGTCACGCGGTCGCGGATCTGCGCGTTGGGGAAGTCGGGCAGGTGGCGGCCGACGGTGTCGGTCCAGTCCAGCTTGCCCGCTGCCTGCAGCTGGGCGATGGCGATGCCGGTGAACATCTTGTTGATCGAGCCCAGGTTGAAGGGCGTGTCGAGCGTGTTGGGGCGGCCGGAGCGGCGGTCGGCCAGGCCGAAGGCGCCGGCGTACAGCGTGTCGTCGCCTCGCCCCACCAGCACGGTGCCGGTGAACCGGCCCGCCTTGAATTCCGCCTCGAGATGGCTGGCGATCGCCGCCGGCAGGGCGGCGGGTGCCACCGCAGCGACTTCAGGCGGCAGGGGGCGGACGCCGAAGCGTTCGATCTTCGGCGGATCGTCGGCGGACAGCACCAGCATCAGCGACACGCGCTGCCCGTTGGCCAGGGTGTAGTGCAGCTCGTCGCCCTCGGCGCCCTTGATCACCGCCGAGGGCGACAGCGAGGCCAGCTCCGGACCCAGGGCCTCGGCGAGCATGGCGAAGGTTTCGAGCAGATCCGCATCGCCGTTGCGTTCCCGGACCCCGGCGCTGAAATGGAGCGCCAGCAGGGCCGGCCGGTCCGCCGGCTTGGCCGAAACCGTTTGCCAGAACCGGGTGGCCTGCGCTTCCAGCCCCGTGCCGTCGGCGCGGGCCGGGGAAGCCAGCGGCAGGGCGAACAGGAACACCAGCAGACAAGCCATCCAGGCGGGTGCGGAACGCGGGGAGAAAAACGCGGGGATCATCGGGGCGGTGTCCGTGCAGTGAGGTCCGGACAGGGATACAGGCAGTGTGCCGACGGTTGCAGCCTGCCGTTTGCAACCGATGCCGCGTCCGGCGTATCCCTGTACCGGATGGCCAGCCCTGCACCGCACCAAGACGTCATCGATGCCGACCGGGCCCTGGTGGCGGCGGTGCTGGCCGGAAGGCCCGGCGCCTTCGAACGCCTGGTGCGCGACTACCAGAAGCTGTGCTGGCACGTGGTGGACCGCATGGTGCGGCATCCGGACGACACCCGGGAGCTGTGCCAGGAAGCCTTCCTGCGCATCCACCAGACCCTGCACCAATACCGCGGCGAGAGCGCGCTGAAATCGTGGGTGGCGCAGGTGGCGTATTCGGTGGCGAAGCGGCACCTGGAGCGCAGGCGCATCCCGCTGGTGGACGACGCGCAGGACGAGGCGGGCGCCGGCCTGGCCGAACGCGTCGGCGCCGACTTCGACCTGGAAGCCAGTGTGGCGGACGGGCAACGCCACGCGATGCTGCACGCGGCGGTGGCCACGCTGCCGCCGCTGCAGCGCACCGTGCTGACGCTCTACCATCTGGAAGAACTGCCGATCGGCGACATCGCCCGGGTGACGGGACTTGCCGAAGGCACCATCAAGAGCCATCTTTTCCGCAGCCGGAAACGCCTGCGCGACCTCCTCGAATCACGCCTGGGAGACTCCCCGTGAAAAAGACCACCCCCCCGCCGATCGACGAAACGGAATGGGCGGCGCAGGAGCGCGCCCTGCGCGCCGCAGCCGGGCACGGGGCGGACAGCCTGTCCGGCGCCGAGGCCAGCTACCGCGTCATCGCCGATGCACTGGCCACGATGCCCCGCAGCGAGCCGCCCGCGGATTTTGCGGCGGCCGTCATGCAGCGCATCGCCCAGCGTGAATCGGCCCGCGAGCGCCTGCTATCGCGCGGCCTGCTGGCGGGATTCGTGGGGGTGTCCGTGATCCTGTGCGTGGTGAACGCCGACGCAGGCTGGCAGCTGATCCGGCTGGGCGGCGGCGATGACACGGTGGCCTGGGTGCTGCTGGGACTGGGCTGCGCGGCCCTGTCGTGGGTGGGGCATCGCGTGCGGGAGATGGCGTCGCTGTCGGCGGGTGCGCGACACGCGGCCTGAAGGCCGGGTCGCACCATCATCCCATGGACGCGCGTACCGAAGTCAGGCGCCGCAGCACTTCTTGAATTTGCGGCCCGAACCGCACGGACACGGGTCGTTGCGCTCGGGCGTGGCGGCGCGACGGATGGGATCGCGCGGCGTCAGCGATTCCAGCCGGTGGCAGTGCAGGTCGTGCAGCATGTCGGTGAGGCCGGCGTGGATTTCCAGGCGCTCGGTGTAGGGAAGCGGCGTGGGCGCCCCGCCCTCTTCCTCGGCCGGATAGCTGCCGACCGCCAACGCCTCGACGTAGGCCTCGACTTCACCGATCCAGTCGTCCTTGGCAATCCATTCGTCCCAGGCGTCGCTGCGCAGCTCCATGCCGTCGAGGAAGCCTGCGGCCCAGGCGGCGCCGATGTCCACGTCGTCGCCGTGTTCGGCGTTGGGATCGTCGGGCAGCCACCAGAACAGGGCGCCGTCCACGGTGATTTCGTCGCCGTTGAAACGCACGCGGCGCGCGGCGGTCTGCCAGGCCAGCATCAGCAGTTCGTTGGTCGCGGCTTCGTCGGCGGGGCCTTCCCAGCGTGGCGGGGTCTTGCCCCAGATCCTGGGCAGCCACTCCTCGGGCGGGATGGTTTCGCCGGGGCTGACCACCAGCGCGCTGAGGAAACCATCCAGCTGCTCCAGGCCGTAGCCGCCGTGCGGCACGGCGCGCTGCTCGAGCAGGCGGTCGAGCGCGTCGATGCGCTCGTCGTTGGCGCGGAACCAGTCGGCTTTGATCAGGCCCATGTCAGTACGCGAATTCCCGGAACACCGGATCCACGCTGCCGTTCCAGGCGCCGTGGTACAGGGCCAGCTTGCGCTCGGCCGGCGTTTCGTTGGCCAGCGCGAATTCCACCAGCGGCTCCAGGAACACCGCTTCGGTGGTGCCGCTCTTGTTGACGCGGTTGCGGCGCGCCAGGCCCTGCCCGGCGATCTTCAGCGCTTCCAGCGCCAGCTCGCGCACGGTGGCGCCGCGGAACGGCAGCTTCAGTGCATGCTTGGGCACGCCGTCGCGCAGGGCGTGGCGCTCTTCCATCGTGAAGTCCTTGACCAGGTCCCAGGCGGCGTCCAGCGCCTCGCCGTCGTACAGCAGGCCGACCCAGAACGCGGGCAGCGCGCACAGGCGGTTCCAGGGGCCGCCATCGGCGCCGCGCATTTCCAGGTATTTCTTCAGCCGCACTTCGGGGAAGGCGGTGGTCATGTGGTCGGCCCAGTCCTTCATGGTCGGCAGCTGGCCGGGCAGCGCCTCGAGCTCGCCGCGCAGGAACTTGCGGAAGCTCTGGCCGCTGAGGTCGATGTATTCGCCGTCGCGGTAGCTGAAGTACATCGGCACGTCGAGCAGGTAGTCCACGTAGCGCTCGAACGAGAAGCCGTCCTCGAACACGAAGTCGAGCATGCCGGTGCGGTCGGGATCGGTGTCGGTCCAGATGTGCGAGCGATACGACAGGTAGCCGTTGGGCTTGCCCTCGGTGAAGGGCGAGTCGGCGAACAGCGCGGTGGCGATCGGCTGCAGGGCCAGCGAGACGCGGAACTTCTTCACCATGTCGGCTTCGCTGGCGAAGTCCAGGTTCACCTGCACCGTGCAGGTGCGGGTCATCATGTCCAGGCCCAGCTTGCCGCGCTTGGGCATGTACTCGCGCATGATCTTGTAGCGGCCCTTGGGCATCCAGGGCATGTCCTCGCGGCGCCACTTGGGCTGGAAGCCCATGCCCAGGAAACCCAGGCCCAGCTCTTCGCTGACGGTCTTGACCTCGCGCAGGTGCTGGTTGGTCTCGCGACAGGTCTGGTGGATGTCCTGCAGCATGGCGCCGGAGAGTTCGAGCTGTCCGGCGGGTTCCAGCGTCACCGAGGCGCCGTCCTTGAGCAGGGCGATCAGCTTGCCCTTCTCCTCGTAGGGCTGCCAGCCGAAGCGCGTGAGGCCGCGCAGCATCGCCTCGATGCCCTGCGGGCCGTCCCAGGTGGGCGGGCGCAGGTCGTCGAGCCGGAAGCCGAACTTCTCGTGCTCGGTGCCAATGGTCCATTCGGACTCGGGACGCGCGCCGGAGGCCAGGTACTCGACCAGCTGGCGGTGGTCGGTGAGGGGGCTTTCCTTGACGTTGCTCGGTCCGGACACGGGGTGCGCCTTCGAAGGGGTATCAGCGATGTGCGGGCACTGGCCTACAATCGCAAGGATGACGATCTTATCCCGCGCCCCGTGAAGGTTGGCGTCCTGCCCATGCTGCTGCTGTGTTGCGCGCCGGGTCTGGGGGGCGCGCAGGGGCTGGACCGGGGCAACGGGCCCGAGCCGTCGACCCTGGACGCGCACCGCTGCCCGGAGGTGGCCTGCGCCAACGTGCTGCGCGACCTGTACGAGGGCCTGGTGGCGGAAGACGCCCGCGGCCGGCTGATTCCCGGCATGGCCGAGCGCTGGACGGTGTCGGACGATGGGCGCACCTGGACCTTCCACCTGCGCGCGGACCTGGCCTGGTCCAACGGTGAGGTGCTGGATGCGCCGCAGGTGGTGGCGAGCTTCCGGCGTGCGTTCGCGCCGGTCACGACGGCGCCGTTCGCGGGGCATTTCGATGCGCTGCGCAATGCCGCGGCGGTGCAGCGCGGCGAGCTGCCGGAGGACCGCCTGGGCGTGGCCGCGCCGGATGCGCGCACGGTGGTGTTCACGCTGACGCGCAGCGCCGACCTGCCGCGATTGCTGACGCTGCCGACGGCGTATCCGGTCTACCTTCCCGGCGTTCGCGAGCACGGGGCGCAGCACACGCGGCCGGGCAAGCTGGTCAGCAATGGCGCCTACCGGCTGCAGGCGTGGCAGCCACAGGCGATGATCACGCTGGAGCGCAATGCGCGCTTTCGCACGCCGGCGCCGATCGCGACCGTGCGCTTCCATGTCACCGAGGATGCCAGCAGCGAGCTGCGGCGGTTCGAGGCCGGCGGGCTGCACATCACTGAAACCGTGCCGCCGCAGCCGCTGGCTTCGCTGCGCGCGCGGTTCGGATCGCAGCTGCGGATCAGCCCCTACCTGGGCAGTTTCTGGCTGGGCTTCAACCTGACGCAGCCGCCGTTCAAGGACGCGCCGGCGCTGCGAGAGGCGCTGTCGCTGGCGGTGGACCGCGACATCCTGACGCGGCACGTGACCGGGCTGGGCGAGCTGCCGGCCTTCGGCCTGGTGCCGCCGGGCACGGCCGACCATGCCCCGCTGGCGCCGCCGGCCTCGCGCCTGACGCAGGCCCAGCGCGAGGCGCGGGCGCGTGCGCTTTACGCGCAGGCGGGCTACTCGGCGGCGCGGCCGCTGGAGGTGGAGCTGCGCTACAACACGTCCACGCCGCACCGTCGCCTGTCGCTGGCGGTGGCCGCGATGTGGCGCGAGGTGCTGGGTGCGAAGGTGCGGCTGCGCAACGAAGAGTGGAAGGTGTTCGTCGGCAGCCGGCGGCAGCGGGTGATCACCCAGGTGTTCCGCGGCGGCTGGATCGCCGACGTGGACGATGCGCGCAATTTCCTCGACAACTTCCGCGGCGACAGTGCGTCGAACTGGACCGGCTACGACGATGCGGGCTTCGAAACGCTGCTCGACCAGGCCGACCAGGCGCCGACGCTGGACCAGCGTTCACGCCTGCTGGCGCAGGCCGAGGCGCGCCTGCTGGCCGACCACGCGATCCTGCCGCTGTACTACTACACCTCCAAGCACCTCGTGCGTCCCGAGGTGATCGGCTTCGAGGCCAATGCGCTGGACCGGCATCCGTCCCGCTTCCTCTCCTTCCGCCACCCGCAGTGACGCGAAGCAGAGAGAGGAGGAGAAAACATACCAGGTATGTTTTTATGCGGCCTCCGGTCTTCGCCCACCGCTCCCGAAAAAACATACCTGGTATGTTTTCTCCTCCTCTCTCTAAGCTTTCTCTCAGAGGGGGTCGCCGGGCTGCCAGCCGGTGGCGGCCAGATGGTCTAGCAGGGCGGTGACCTCGGCCTTGGCCTCCAGCGCGTGGATCGGCAGCACCAGCACGTCGCCGGGCTGCGCCCAGGCCAGCAGTTCGCGGGCGGCGCCCAGTTCGGGCAGGACGGTGCGAAGCTGGTCGTCGTGCAGGCCCAGGCGGCGCAGCTCGTCGCCGATCAGCGCGGCCACTTCGCCCCGCTCGCGGCCGCGGATGAAACCGTCGATGTCCTTGAGCACGACCATCGACGGCTTCGCCTGCGCGGCGACGCCGGCCAGCGCGCGGATGTCGTCGTTGCCGCGGTTGCCGGCCTGGCCCAGCACCAGGCCCAGCCGGCCCGGCCAGCGCGCCCGCGCCACCTTCAGCAGGCCTTTCAGACCGGCGGGGTTGTGCGCGTAGTCGAGCAGGATGCGCAGGCCCCCGAATTCCCAGCGCTGCAGGCGGCCGGGGTTGTCGCCCGGGTCGCTGCCGAAGCGGGACAGCACCTGCGCGATGGTCGCCGCGGGCACGCCCATCGCCTGCGCCACCAGCGCGGCCGCGGCCGCATTGCCGATGTTGTAGTCGGCCGCGCCGCCGGCGGTGAGCGGCATCGTGGCCACCTCGGCGAGATCGAAGGATGCGCCGGCGACGTCGAGCCGCAGCACGCCGTCCGCGACGCCGCAGGTGGCACCGCCGGCGGCGCGATGCGCCTGCAGCCGCGGATGCGCCTGGTCCAGCGCGAACCAGGCGAACCGGCACTGCAGGTGCGAAGCCCGCGTGGACAGCCGGTCATCATCGGCATTGAGCACCAGCACACCGTCGGGGCCCAGCGCGCGGCCCACCGTAAGCTTCGCGTCGGCCAGCGCATCCAGGTCGTGGATGCCGTACTCGCCGAAATGGTCGTCGCTGACATTGGTGACGGCCGCGACATCCGCCCGCGACAGCGCCAGCCCGCGGCGCAGCAGGCCGCCGCGCGCGGTCTCGAGTACCGCCGCCTGCACGCGCGGGTCGCGCAGCACGGCGCGCGCGCCGCCCGGGCCGGAGAAATCGCCGCTGGCCAACTGCTCACCGTCCACGAACACGCCGTCGGTGCAGCTGTGGCCGCTGCGCCAGCCGTGCGCGCGCAGCATCGCGGCCAGCAGGCGCACCGTGGTGGTCTTGCCGTTGGAACCGGTGACCAGCGCCGTCGGCACCGCATGCAGCCGCTCCCAGGGCACGGCGTCCACCGGCGGCAGCGCGTCCATGGGCCAGGTCATGCCGCCCTCGCCCAGGCCCAGGGTCAGCGCCTCGTCGTCGGGCAACACCGGCAACGCGCGCGCCTCGGCGCGATCCACCAGCGCCAGCAGCCGCGCATTCGCTTCGCCGCGCGCCATCGCGCGCAGCGTGTGCGCCGCCGAATCCTCGTCCCAGGCGGCAGGATGGCCCGGCGCCTGCAGCGCCTGCGCCCCGTGCAGCGAACCCCAGGCCCATTCGTTGACCTCGGTGGCGGTGTACAGCTGGTCCACCGGCGCGGTGAAGGCCAGCGCCGCGCCACCGGGATGCGGACGCACCACCATCGTGCCCGGCAGCCAGCCCAGCTGCGCGCACATGGCGCGCACGCGCTCGCGCCACGCCTCGAAGGCGCGCGCATCGTCCGCCCCGGCACCGATGGTCTCCAGCACCGCGCCGGGTTCGGCGAAGTACAGGTTGGGTCCGGTGAGCCGGCGCGAATCCTCGAACGGCAGCGGCGCCTCGATGCTCAGTCGGCGTCCTCGCGCTGCAGGTGCACGCCGCGCTCGTCGCGCACCACGCCCTCGAAATCACTGAAGGCCGGTTCGTCGGGAACGGCCGCGGCCACCGCGGGCGCGGCCTTCGGCACCGCCTCCACCGCCGGCGCGGAGCCTTCGGGCTTGAACTTGGTCACCTGCTTCCACGAGCGCACCAGCGCATCGGCGAAGATCAGCAGCAGGTCGCCGGGCTCGCCCATGCGCAGGGCGGCGTCGATCGCCAGCTGCTCGTCGGGGATGATCGAGATGGCCGAGGCCGGCACGCCCCTGGCCTGCAGGGCCTTGGCCTGGATGCGCGGCACCTCGTCGCCGTCGCGCCCGCGCAGGCCGTCGTCGCGCCGGCAGATGTAGTGATCGAAGCGACCCGCCACCGCGTCGGCGATGGCCACCAGGTCTTCGTCGCGGCGGTCGCCCGGACCCGCCAGCACCACGATGCGCCGGCCGGTCACGTCCAGGCGCTGGGCCAGGTCGGCCATCACGCCCACCGCGTGCGCGTTGTGGCCGTAGTCGAACAGCACCTTGAACGGATGTTCGTTGAACACGTTCATGCGGCCCGGCGCCTGGTAGAACGTGGTGTCGAAGGTGCGCAGTCCCTGCCGGATCGCGTCGAGCTTGATGCCCAGCGAGAACGCCATGGACGCCGCCACCATCGCGTTCTGCACGTTGTGCAGCGCGCGGCCCTCCATGGTGGCCGGGATCAGGTGGGTCCACAGCAGCGGGATGTGGCTGCCCTTGTCGTACAGCGTGATCATCTGGCCGTTGACGCCGGCCTCCAGTGCGCAGGCGCGGCCACCGGCGCGGATGTGTTCGCGCACCAGGCCGTGCTGCGGGTTCATGGTGACGTAGCAGATCACCTTGGCCTCGGTGTAGCCGGACATGCGCAGCACCTGCGGGTCGTCGGCATTGAGCACCGCGCAGTCGGTGGCCACCTCGGCCACGATGCGCTTGACTTCGGCCAGCTGCTCCAGCGTGTTGATGCCCTTCAGGCCCAGGTGGTCGGACTGCACGTTCAGCACGGCGCCGACGTTGACGTGGCGCACGCCCATGCCGGCGCGCAGCAGGCCGCCGCGCGCGGTTTCCAGCACGGCGATGTCGATCTGCGGATCGGCCAGCACCATGCGCGCCGACACCGGGCCGGTCATGTCGCCCTCCACCGTGCGCTGGCCGTCGATGTAGACGCCGTCGGTGGTGGTCAGGCCCGGCGTGTAGCCGGCCATCTTGGTGATGTGGGCCAGCATGCGCGCGGTGGTGGTCTTGCCGTTGGTGCCGGTGATGGCCGCGATCGGCACGGCCGACGGCGCGCCCGGCGGGAACAGCATGTCGATCACCGGGCCGGCGGCGTCGCGCGGCGTGCCTTCGCTTGGCGCCACGTGCATGCGGAAGCCGGGCGCCGCGTTGACCTCGCAGATGCCGCCGCCGATGCGTCGGTAACTCTCGGCGATGTTGGTGGTGAGGAAGTCCACGCCGCCCACGTCCAGGCCGATGGCGCGGATGGCGCGCACCGCCATGTCGCGGTTGTCGGGATGGATGATGTCGGTGACGTCGGTGGCGGTGCCGCCGGTGGACAGGTTGGCGGTGGAGCGCAGGTAGACCACCTGGCCGGCCGCCGGCACCGATTCGGCGGTCATGCCCACGCGCTCCATCATCATCTGCGCCTGGGCGTCCAGCTCGATGCGGGTCAGCACCTTCTCGTGGCCGACACCGCGGCGCGCGTCCTGGTTCACGATCTCGACCAGCTCGGCAATGGTCTTGTGGCCATCGCCGACCACGTGGCCGGGCGTGCGGCGCGTGGCCGCGACCAGTTCACCATTGACGACCAGCAGGCGGTGGTCGTCGCCTTCCAGGTAGGTCTCCACGATGACCGAACGCGAGATGGCCTTGGCCGCCTCGAAGCCGGCCGATACCTCCTCGTCGGTGCGCAGGCAGATGGAGATGCCGCGGCCGTGGTTGCCGTTGTAGGGCTTGGTGACCACCGGGTAGCCCAGCCGGCGTGCGGCGCGCAGGGCGGCACCTTCGTTCTGCACCAGCTCCTGGCGCGGCACCGGCAGGCCCAGCGAACCCAGGATGCGGTTGGTTTCTTCCTTGTCGCTGGCCAGCTCCACCGCGATGTGCGGCGTGCGGCCGGTGACGGTGGCCTGGATGCGCTGCTGGTACTTGCCGTGGCCCAGCTGCACCAGCGACTGGTCGTTGAGCCGCAACCAGGGAATGCCGCGGTCTTCGGCCGCCTTCACCAGCGAGGCGGTGGACGGGCCCAGCGCGCGCCGCTGCGCGTAGCGGATGAACTCGTCGCGCGCGACCTGCCAGTTCCAGTCGGCGGGCACGCTGCCGGTGGGCTGCAGCTCGGCCGGCAGCAGCGAGCACAGCAGGGTCATGGCCAGCTCGCCCGCGGCCACGCCCTCTTCCTTCTGCGTGTATTCGTACACCACCGAATAGACGCCGGGGCGGTCGGTGCTGCGGGTCTTGCCGAAGGTGACGTCCTCGCCGGCGACGTTCTGCAGCTCGATCGCGACGTGCTCGAGCACGTGGCCCAGCCACGTGCCTTCGTCTTCCTTCATGCGGCGGATGAAGCCGCCCGGCTCGCGATAGGAACAACCGTGGCCGGCCAGGCCCGGCAGCGCCTCCACCAGCCCGTCCACGAAGGCGGGACCCAGGCGCGAGGTCGGCCAGGCCTCCAGCTGCCCGAGATCCAGCTCCAGCCGGATCACCGGGAAATGCGCATACAGCGACGGGCCAACGAAGATCGATCGGTCGAGGATGCGCATGCGTGGCTCCTATTCCTTGCGGGGCGACAGGTGTCCCGCCGACGGGCGGCGGGTGTGCAGGTTGAACGTGGCACCGGCGATCAGCACGTGCACGGCCAGGCCGAGCACGCAGACCGGGTCGCCTTCCTCGGCCTGGTCCATGGACGAGAACTGCAGGCCGTGCGCATCCACGACGGTGACGCCGCCGCTGCCGACCACTTCCAGCTCGTTGTCCGGGCCGATGAAGGCCGCGGTGTCCTCGTCCAGGCCGATGCCGATGGCGAACGGATTGAAGGCCAGCGCGGTGGTGAGGCGCCCGAAACGGTCGCGCTGGCGGAAATGCTGGTCGATGATGAAGCGGTTGGTCAGGCCCAGGCCCGGCGCCAGGCGCACGCTGCCGGCGCGCGGCGAGCCGCCCTCTTCGCCGAAGGCGATCATGTGTTCGCTGAGCACCGCGGCGCCGGCGCTGGTGCCGGCCACGTGTACGCCGCGCGCGTTCTGGCTGCGGATGACGCGGGCCACGCCGGTGCCGCCCAGCAGCGTGGTCAGCCGAAGCTGGTTGCCGCCGGTGAAGAAGATGCCGGTGGCCTGCTCCAGCCGCGCCAGCCGGCCGGGTTCGTCGGCGTCGCGGCGGGTGTCGAAATCCATGGACTCGGCGCGGCCGGCGCCCAGCTCGCGGAACAGCGTCTCGTAACGCGGCCCGGTATCGCGCAGCTTGCTGGCGGTGGGGATGATGACGATGTCGGCGTCCAGGCCACCGCAGAGCTTGACGAAGCGGCGCAGGATGTCGGGGCTGTTCTCCTTTTCCTCGGCGCCTCCGATCGGGATGATCCAGCCGCGCTGGCCGCCGTCGGGAATCTTGCTGGGCATTACTTTACCGTCCTTGGTCGAAAGTGGGATCGCCGCCGGCAGTGGCGGTTTCGAAGAGGCCGCGGCGCACCGCCCGGCCGTCGCGCACGTGCCATGTGCCAAGCGCCATCACGTCATGGATTCGCGCCTGCGCGTCCAGCACCACCAGGTCGGCGTCGGCGCCAACTTCGATGCGGCCCTTGCGCGGCAGGCGCAGCAGCGCTGCCGGGTTGGTGGTGAATGCGGGCAGCACGGCTTCCAGCGTCAGGCCGCGCGCCAGCAGCTGAGCCAGGGTCGCGCTGAGCGCGGCCGGCGCGCCCACGTCCATGCCGCACAGCTGGCCGGCATGGTCGAAGCAGGCCAGGCAGCCGCCGGCATCGGAGCTGATGGTGACCTTGTCCGCGGGCGCACCGCTTTCAAGGTAGCGTTGCAGCGCGGTGGCCGCGTCCCAGGCATCCTCGCCCTCGGCCACCGGGAAGGCGGTGATGTCGATGCTGCAGCCCGCGCGCGCCAGCGCCAGCGCTTCCTCGAACAGCGCCTTGCGCCGGTTGACGTGGGTGGGATTGAACACGCGCGCCGGCAGCTCGGACAGCTCCAGCGCGCGACGCACCAGGTCCAGCCCGCGCGCGCCGTCGCCCAGGTGCAGGTGCACGATGCCGGCCTTGCCGGTCATCAGCCCGGCCACGTGCGCCTGCGAGGCCAGGCGCAGCAGTTCGTCCAGCGTGGGCTGGCTGGAGCGGTGGTCGCTGAGGGCCACTTCGCCCACGCCGATCAGGCAATCGATGAAGGCCAGGTCGCTGGCCACGCTGCCGGTGATCGTGGCCGGTGGCAGGTGGTAGCCCCCGCAGTGGGCCCAGACGCTCAGGCCCTGCTCGCGCAGCGACATCACGCCGGCCACCAGTTCGCGGGTGGATCGCGCGACGTCGTCGGTGCCCAGCAGCCCGATCACGGTGGTGACGCCGCCCAGGGTGTAGCGCGACAGCGGCAGCGCCGGCACGCGCGAGGCGAAGCCGCCCTCGCCGCCGCCGCCGGTGATGTGCACGTGGCCGTCGATCAGGCCCGGGATCAGGCGCTTGCCGCCCAGGTCCACGACCTCCAGCGGCAGTCCGGTCGGGGCCGGCTCGGTCGGGCCGCCGATCCACAGGATGCGGCCGCCGCCGAGCAGCAGCTGTCGCTGCCCCAGGGCTTCGGGTGCATGGACCTCGGCGTTGCGGATCAGGACCAGCGGTGCAGGTGCAGGAGAAGGCATCCGGGAAATGTACCAGCTTGGGCCGGGGGCCCGGCCAGCCACCGGAGCCGCCGCCCGCCCGCGCGTGACAGTGCGGGCCGGGAACCGGCACAGTCCGGCCCATGCTCGTCGCCGCCCGCCGCTGGACCGCCCGCCTGCTGGAAACTCTGCTCACGCTGTGGCTGCTGGCCACGCTGTGCTTCCTGCTGCTGCGCGCCGCCCCGGGCGGTCCCTTCGACGCCGAGAAGGCCGCGCCGCCCGAGGTCGAGGCGGCGCTGGCGGCCCAGTACCGGCTCGACCAGTCCCTGCCCGCGCAGTACGGCCACTGGCTGGCCGACGTGCTGCGCGGCGACCTGGGTCCGTCCTTCCAGTATCCCGACTACACCGTCAACGAACTGCTGGCCGCCAGCCTGCCCATTACCCTGGTCAACGGTGGCCTGGCGCTGATGCTGGCCCTGGGCCTGGGCGTACCGCTGGGCGTGTGGGCCGCGCTGCGGGCCGGGCGATGGACCGACCGGCTGCTGATGTTCGGCGCCGGCCTGGGCCTGGCGGTGCCGAAGTTCGTGGCGGCGCCGCTGCTGATCCTGGTGTTCGCGGTGATGCTGCAGTGGCTGCCCGCGGGCGGCTGGGACGGCGGCTGGCGCAGCACGGTGCTGCCGGTGATCGCGCTGGCCCTGCCCAACCTGGCCTACTGCGCGCGCCTGACCCGCGCCTCGCTGCTGGAGGTGCTGGGCGCCGACTACCTGCGCGCCGCCCGCGGCCGCGGCCTGTCCGAGGCCCGCCTGCTGTTCGCCCACGCGCTGCGGCCCGGCCTGCTGCCGGTCGTCGCCTGGCTCAGCCCCGCCCTGATCAACGTCGTCAGCGGCTCGGCCGTGGTCGAACAGGTCTTCGGCATCCCGGGCATCGGCCGCTACTTCGTGCAGGGCGCCCTCAACCGCGACTACACCCTGGTCCTGGGCGTGGTGCTGGTCGTGGGCGTGGCCATCGTGCTGATCAACGCCCTCGTGGATGCTGCGCGCGTGCGGCTGGATCCTCGGCTTCGGGATGGGTGAGTTTTTTTGCCGCGGATTTACGCGGATTGGCGCGGATAAGAGCGGATTGGGAGCGGATTTTTGACGCGGATTAACGCGGAGGGACGCGGATAGAGCGGTTATGGAGGGGGTCCTGGCGTGTCCGGCGAGCTCGATCCCTCACGCATCCCACGCATCCCGCCCCCAACAAATCCAAGGCTTCTATCCGCGTTGCTCGGCGTTAATCCGCATCTAAAAATCCGCTCTTATCCGCGCCAATCCGCGTAAATCCGCGGCAAAACCCGCCCTAGAGTTCAAGCCAGCGCGCAACGACCGCGCGGGCCTCGTCCACGCCGAGTTTGGATTCGGCCGAGAAGACCTGGGCGGTCGCGCGCGCGCCCAGTTCCTTGCGGACCTTGAGCACCGTGTTGCCCTGTTCGCCGCGGCCGAGCTTGTCGGCCTTGGTGAGCAGGCAATGTGCCGGCAGGTCGCGGCTGAAGGCGTAGTCGAGCATCTGCAGGTCGTATTCGCGCAGCGGATGGCGGATGTCCATCACCACCACCAGGCCGGCCAGGGACTGGCGGGTGTGGAAGTAGACGTTGATGAACTCCTTCCAGCGCTCGCGCATCTCCTCGGGCACCTTGGCGTAGCCGTAGCCGGGCAGGTCCACCAGGTGCTTGTTCGGCGCGACCTCGAAGTAGTTCAGGGCCTGGGTGCGGCCCGGGGTCTTGGACACCCGGGCCAGGCCGTGCTGGTTGGTCAGGGCGTTGAGCGAGCTGGATTTGCCCGCGTTGGAGCGGCCGGCGAAGGCCACTTCGCGGCATTCGTCGGGCGGCAGCTGCTTCAGGGCGTGCGCGGAAAAGGTGTATTTGGCGCGGGCCAGGGGGTTTGCCATCGGGTCGGCCAGGGCGGGAAAGGCGCCTAGCTTGGCCTGCCGGGGCCGGCCTGACCAGCACCGGGACCGGGCCGCACCGACTTGAATTGACCGTTCCGGCCGCTGGCTGGGATAATCCGCGCCTTCCCGCGCGTCCACCGCGCCGCCTCTTTCCCCGAATACCAGCGTTCCGGAGCCCTCCATGAAGTTCACGCGCATCCTCGGTGTCGCCGCCGCACTGGCCGCCGCCTCGGTCGTGGCCCAGGAAGCCGCCACCGTGACGCCCGCGCCTGAAACCGCGCCGGCCCCGGTCACCACCCTGGAAGCGGACAACACCCCGGCCACGTGGGGCGATGCCAAGGCCGGCGCCACCAAGGCCGCGGCCTGCGCCGCCTGCCACGGTGCCGACGGCAATGCCGCCGACCCGCAGTACCCCAAGCTGGCCGGCCAGCACGAGCGCTACATCGCGCGCCAGCTGGCGCTGTTCAAGAGCGGCGAGCGCGAGAACGCGATCATGATGGGCTTCGCCGCCCCGCTCAGCGCGCAGGACATGCGCGACATCGGCGCCTATTTCGCCACCCAGAAGGTGGTCGCGGGAGTGGCCGACGAGAGCCTCGTGGCCGAGGGTCCGAACCAGGGCCGCAAGTTCTTCGAAGTGGGCGAGCGCCTGTTCCGCGCCGGCAAGGCCGACCACAGCGTGCCGGCCTGCCAGGCCTGCCACGGTCCCACCGGCACCGGCAATCCGGGCCCGGCCTGGCCGGCGCTGGGTGGCCAGCACGCCAGCTACACGGCCACCGCCCTCACCGCCTTCCGCGACGGCAAGGTCTGGGGCAAGGACGCGAATGCCAACGCCATCATGGCCGCGGTAGCCGCGAACCTGAGCGACGAAGAGATCCAGGGCCTGGCCACCTACATCGAAGGCCTGCACAACGTCGCCGATGCGCCCACCGCCGAGGCCCTGGCGGCCGCTGCGGCGGCGCCCGCCCCTGCCGCGGCGCCTGCGGCCGCCCCGGCCGATGCCGCGGCGACCGATGCCGCGCCCGCGGATGCCGAGGCCACGCCGGCCCCGGCCGCCGAAGACGGCGCCACCCCGCCGCAGGGCTGATGCTTTTTCGGCGGCGCGCCGCGCCGCCGCGTTGAACCTTCTGCGCCGGCCGCGGTCCAGTCGGCACACCCGACCCAGGAGCACGTCCCCCATGAAGCGCCTTCTTCCCCTGTTGATGGTGTTGTCGCTGGCCGCCTGCGGCGACAAGCCGGCCGACGAAGCCGCCGCGCCTGCGGCCGCCCCGACCGAAGCCGCCGCAGCGCCGGCCGCCGAGCCCGGCGCGGACGTGACGCCGGCCGACCCGGCCAGCACGGCGGCCACCGCCGCGCCCGCTCCCGGTGAACCCGGCGCGATCGATCCGGCCGCCGAGACCGCGCCCGCCGACACCTCCGCCGCTTCCGGCACGCCGGCCCCGGGCGAACCCGGCGCCGTCGCCGCAGCACCCGAACCCGCGCCGGCCATGCCGGACCCGGCCAATGCCCCGCGCGAAGGCATCGACTACAAGGTGCTGCCCGAACCGCAGCCGACCTTCGGCCAGGGTGGCATCGAAGTGGCCGAAGTGTTCGCCTACACCTGCATCCACTGCGCCAACCTGCAGCCGGCCATCGACACCTGGAAGCCGCGCCTGCCGTCCGACGTGCGTTTCGTCTACGTGCCGGGCGCCTTCGGCGGCATCGGCGACAACTTCGCGCGCGCCTACTACGCGGCCGAGACCATGGGCCTGCTGGAGAAGACGCACAGCAAGATGTTCAACGCGGTGTTCGTCGAAAAGGCGTTCACCAACGCGTCCGAGGAAGAAATCGCCGACTGGTATGCCACCCAGGGCGCCAATCGCGATGCGTTCCTGTCCACCATGAAGAGCTTCGCCGTCACCGCCAAGCTCAACAAGGCCCGGCAGTTTGCAATGCGCACGAATATCGAGAGCACGCCGACCCTCATCATCGCGGGCAAATACAGCGCACAGCAGAACGAGCGCGGGCCGGACGGCCTGTTCCGCACGATCGAATGGCTGGTGGCGCGCGAGCGCGCGCAGGCTGCCGGCAACTGAACCTGCGGTAAGCAGGATGTCCGAACGTGGCCGCAATGCGGCCCCGTTTCTTTTTGCAGCCTTGCCCGCGACGCGCTGCCGACGCACCATGCGCGCATGCCCGTGAATCCTCCTTCGAACCTGCGCCTGCTCAGCGCGAACATCCAGGCCGGCTCCAGCACGCGCGCCTATCGCGAATACGTGACGCGCAGCTGGTCGCATGTGCTGCCCAACGGCAAGCGTCTGAACCTGGACGCGCTGGCCGCGCTGGCCGAACCCTTCGACGTGGTCGGCCTGCAGGAAAGCGATCCGGGCAGCCTGCGCTCGGGCTTCATCAACCAGGCCGACTACCTGGCCGAACGCGGCAACTTCCCTTACTGGAGCCACCAGCCCAACCGCCGCATCTCGCGCGTGGCCGGCAGCGGCAACGCGGTGCTGAGCCGGCTGCAGCCCAACGAGCTGCTCGACTACGCCCTGCCCGGCCGCATCGCGGGGCGCGGCGTGCTGATGGCGCGCTTCGGCGAGGGCAAGCAGGCCTGGGACCTGGCGGTGACGCACCTGTCGCTGGGCGCGAAGTCGCGGCACCTGCAGATCGGTTTCCTGGCCGAGCTGCTGGCGGATTCGCCGCGGCTGGTGCTGATGGGCGATTTCAACTGCGACTACGATTCGCCCGAGATGCAGTCGCTCTACCGAAAGACCTCGCTGACGCCCCCCACGCAGCGCATCTGCACGTTCCCCAGCTGGGCGCCGATCCGCTGCCTCGACCACGTGCTGGTCGGCGGCCTCAAGATCCTCGACTACGCGGTGTTGCCCGCTGCCGGCTCCGACCACCTGGCTGTCGCGGTCACCGTGTCTGCTCCTCGCTGATTCGGGGATCTGGCGCCGGTCGTACCGCGGAGGTGCAGGTCACTTTCTGCTCAGTGAAGCCTTTTATTTCGCAGAAAGTGACCTGCACCTCCACGGCACGCCCGGTCCGGATCACATGGTTTGCTGTCAGGAAGGCCCGTGACTACGCGCGCTGATGCTTGCGCGTGTGCGATCAGGACCAAGGCGGGCCATCTCTCCTGCTGATCACGCGGTGAAATAGTGCGGTCGACTTGGCGCCAGCGCGTCAACGCGTGCGTGTCCACCTGGACACCCGACCCCCTTGGTCGAGCACTGGATGGACGTCGAGACCGAAACTCCTGTCCGCCCGGCGGCGGGTGTGAGTTCTGCGCGACGCCGAGAAGCGATTCCTGTGCTTCACGGCGTTGCCGCAATCGGGAAAGACTGTGTTTGGACCCCGTCGGATACTTACCATCCCATGCTCGCCGCGGAGACGAGAACAAATCAGGCAACTTGCTGTACGCACGGAAGCGCGCGCTTTTCGCTTTCCCATCCGGATACGCTTCTCGGGGTCGCGCAGAACCCACACCCGCCGCCGGGCGGACAGGAGTTTCGGTCTCGACGTCCATCCGGTGCGCGACCAGGTCCGCTGCGTGTCCAGGTGGACACGCACCCGCTGACGCGCTGGTGGGAGATGTACGGAATTGTTTAACCGCGCGATCAGCAGGAGAGATGGCCCGACTTGGTCCTGATCGCACACGCGCAAGCATCGGAGCGCGCGGCGGCGGGCCTTCCTTCGAGAGCCGTGAACGGATGGTCCGGCGGCGGCGTGGAAGCGAAGGTCACTTTCTGCGACATGAGGCTTCTCTGAGCAGAAAGTGACCTTCGCTTCCGCGCCGACGCCGGCACCATAACCCCCCACGGTCGCAACAAAGAGAAAGGCCGGCTTGCGCCGGCCTTCCGATGCAACGATAGCGCGAGAGATCAGAGCTTGATGTCTGCGCGCAGGTACCAGAAGCGGCCGCCCGGGATGTCGTAGGTGGACGCGTCGTAGCCGTTGAGCGAGCAGGACAGGCAGATCGGCGGATCCTCGTCGAAGACATTGTTGACGCCGAGCGTGATGCGCAGGTTGGCCATGGACTCGAAGCGGTAGCCCAGCTGCAGGTCGTTGTAGGTCGTGGCCTCGAGCACATTGGTGCTGGTGGCCGGATTGCTGCAGACCGGGAAGCTGACCGCGTTGCCGCAGTCCTCGCGCAGCTCGCTGATGTGGCGCACGGTCCAGGCCGCGTTCCAGCCGCCGTGGGTCCATTCGGTGCTGACGTTGGACGTCCACTCCGGGATCGCGCTGTCCACCACCTCGATGCCCGGGCCCTGCGGCTGCAGCTGGCCCGCCGCACCCACGGCGCGGTACTCGCCGACCAGCGTATTGCGCCAGGACACCTTGAACTGGCCGATCGAGGTCTCCGGAAGAGTCCAGAAGAAGTCGATGTCCCAGCCGTCGGTCTCGATCTGGCCCAGGTTGGTCAGGCGGTTGTTGAAGCCGTTGATTCCGCCGGTGGCCGCGCGCGTGATGCCGTCGCAGTACAGGGCATCGAGCGTGTTCACGCACAGGTCGAGCTGGGTCTGGGCGTCGATGGCCTGGATGGCGCCTTCGATCTCGTGCCGGTAGTAGGTGACCTCGATGTCGAAGCGGTCGGCGATGGCCGAATTCTCCAAGCCCGAGGGGCTCCAGATGAAACCGGCCGAGAAGCTGTCGGAGAACTCCGGATCGAGCTGGTCGTTGCCGCCGGTGGTGACCGAGATCTGCGGGTTGGGCTGCTGGTAGTTGGCGGGCACGCCGAGCGCGGCGCAGTTGCCGGCCAGCCCCGGGTTGAGCAGCGGCGACGAGCAGGGATCGTTGAGCTGCGCGTCGAAGCGGCTGGCGGAGCCGAACAGCTCGCCGATGGACGGGGCGCGGAAGCCCTCGGCGAAGCTGGCGCGCAGCACCAGTTCGTCCACCACTTGCCAGCGCAGGCCGTACTTGGGCGTGAACTCGGAAATGCCGGTGCTGTAGTCGGAGTAGCGGCCGGCCAGGGTGAAGTCGAGCTTCTTGCCCCAGTCCGAATCGGCCAGCAGCGGGAAGTTGAGCTCGAAGAACAGCTCGCTGACGTCATAGTCGCCCGAGGTCGGCAGCGACGGCACGCCGTTGTAGAAGCCGTCCACGGTCAGCTGGTCGGGGTTGTACGAGCCCTTGAGGCGACGGTGCTCCAGGCCGGTGGCGAAGTCCACCGAGCCCGCGGGCAGGTCGAACAGGCTGCCGGAAAGATTGGCGGTGAACAGCGCCAGTTCGTTCTTGCTGCGGTCGCGCACCACCGGCGAGATCCAGTCCAGCATCGCCTGGGTGATCGAGCCCGGGCCGTCGAAGATGTTCAGCGGCGTGCAGCCCGCCACCGCGGCGCAGGCCGCCGGGTCACCCAGGGCCAGGGCGATGTTGCGGATGTCGTAGCTGCCGTAGTTGGTCTGCTCGGCCTTGTTTTCGCTGATGGCCAGGTTCACGTCCCAGTACAGGGTGCGGTCGGCGGCATCGAACACGCCTTCCAGGCCGGCGCCGACGTACCAGGTGTCCACGTCCTGCTCGAAGATGCGCGGCCCGCCCTCGACCGGCCGGCGGCCGATCAGGATCAGGTTGCGGTTGGCGGCGGGCGTGGTCAGGCGGCCGTCGAGGTCGAAGCCGAACGGATTGAACGGATTCAGGCGCGAGATGAACATGCCGTCGGCGATCGGATTGCCGGTGCCGGCCTCGGGGCCCAGGAAGATGGGCTCGGGCGCGGCCTGGTTGGTGGACTCGCGGCGGTTGTAGAGCACCTTCACGTAGCCGCTGGTGCTGTCGGTGAACTGGAAGCGGCCCTGGCCGAAGGCGCCGGTGCGTTCCGACGGCGTCAGCAGCAGGTTGAACTGCGAGAAGTTGAAGCGGTCGGCAGTGGCGAAGCAGTGGTAGCCGTCGGTGCGCACGCAGCCGGTCTGGGTCGGGTCGAACACCGGGTTGCTGTTGCCGGTGTTGGGCGTGATGTCATACGTCACGCCGGTGTTGGGATCGGTGAAGATGAAGCGGCCGGTGGGCGTGCCCGAGCTGCCGAAGGCCACGCCGGTGCCCGGCACCGGGAAGCTGGACTGGGCGCGGTCGCGCGCGAAGATTTCCTGCTGGTCGCTGTAGCTCACGCCCAGGAAGAAATTGGCGCGCTCGGTGTTGTGGCCCCAGGCCACGTCGATGGTGCCGGTCTCGCCGTCGCCTTCGCTGTATTCGCCGTACTGCGCGTTCACCGACAGGCCGTCGAAGTTCTTGCGGGTGATGATGTTGATCACGCCGGCGATGGCGTCGGAGCCGTACAGCGACGAGGCGCCGTCCTCCAGCACTTCGATGCGCTCGACGATGGCCAGCGGGATGGTGTTGAGGTCGGTGGACGAACCCACGCCCGAGGCCGAGGCTTCGTTGACCCAGCGGATGCCGTCCACCAGCACCAGCACGCGCTTGGAGCCCAGGTGGCGCAGGTCGGCCTGCGAGGAGCCGGCGCCGACGCCGCTGCCGTCCGGCGGGAAGCCGAAGTTGCCGCTGGAGTTGAACTTGGTGTTGAGCGCCGAGCCAGAGCCGGTGAGCGACTGGATCACGTCGCCGATCGACGTCAGGCCGCTGCGCTCGATGTCGGCGCGCTCGATGCGCTGCACGGGCACCAGGCCCTCGGCCTCGGCGGTCTTGATGCGGGTGCCGGTGACTTCGATCCGATCCAGGGTCTGGATCTCTTCGGCGCTGTCCTGGGCCGAGGCGGCGAGCGGCGCGACGGCCAGCGGGAGGGCGGCAAGCAGCAATGCGCCGCGGACCGCCTGGCTTAGGCGGGAGGTACGGATGGTTTTCATGACGTTGGCCCCAGGAGTGGTTGGAGCCGGGGCCTTGCCCCCAATGCACCGGCTGGGACCTGTTGTAAAGAATTCGTCAAATTGCGACAAGCATCACAAACACTAACACCGATAGCGCACGGCGCAGCGAGGCTAGGGCCCCCACCATAGGCTGGTGCCCACCAGCAGCAGGAAGATCGCGAACACGCGTCGCAGGGCCAGGCCGCTGATGCGGTGCGCGATGCGGGTGCCCAGCGGCGCGGTGAGCACCGACGCCAGCGCGATGCCCACGGCCGCCGGAACGAACACATAGCCCCAGCTGCCGGCCGGCAGCAGGCCCGGTGCCGGGCCATGGGCGGCATAGCCCGCGGCACTGGCCAGCGCGATCGCAACGCCGCAGGCGCTGGAGGTGCCGACCGCGCGCACCGGCCGCACGCCGCGCCAGACCAGCAGGGGCACGGTCATGCTGCCGCCGCCGATGCCGACCAGGGCGGAAATCGCACCGATCAGGGAGCCCGCGGCCGAATAGCCGGGGCCGGTGGGCGGATCGGCGCGCTCCGCGCGCGCCCGCGGCCAGTCCAGGGCCAGCTGCAGCGCCGCCAGGTAGCAGTAGCCGGCGATGAAGGCCCGCAACAGGCCGCCGTCGAGCCGGGTGGCCACGAGGCTGCCCAGCCAGCCGCCAATCAGCACGCCGGGCACCAGCCAGGCCACGGTCGGCCAAAGCACGCTGCCGCGCCGGTGATGGGCCCGCGCCGAGGACAGGCCGGTGAGGATGATGCTGGCCAGGGCCGTGGCCAGGGCAACGTGCACGGCCTGGTCCACGGGCACGCCCTGGCTGGGCAGCAGCCACACCAGGGCCGCCACCAGCACCAGGCCGCCGCCGATGCCCAGCAGGCCGGCCAGCACGCCGGCCACCGCGCCCAGCGCCAGGTAGATCGCCCAGGCCAGGCTCATGCGGGCCGGGGTCGCTCAGTCGCCATGGGCTAAACTCGCACGCATGCGCAATCGATACCTCGCCCCTGTCCTGCTGTTGATGATGTTGCCGCTGTCGGCCCGCGCGCAGGTCGCGCCACCGGACCTGTCGCGCCAGCAGCCCGCCGTGCTCGAGGCCTTCCGCCTCGCCGACCAGGGCAAGCTCAGCGTACAGGACACGGCCCGGATCGCCGACCACCCGCTGCGCGGCTGGGTCGAGGCCACGGCGCTGCGGCGCACGCTGGGCGCGGCGTCGGCCGCCGACGTGCGTTCGGCCCTGCGCCGCTTCGACGGCCAGCCCGCTGCCGACTGGCTGCGCGAGGCCTGGCTGCTGCACCTGGCCAAGCGCGGCGACTGGCGCGGATTCCGCGCCGACTACCGGCCCTCGACCTCGCTGGAACTGCGCTGCGCCGAACTCTCGGCGCGCGTGGCCCTGGGCGAAACCGACGCAGCCTGGGTCAGCGACGCGCAGGCCTTGTGGCTCACCGGCACCACACTGCCCGCCAGCTGCGACCTGCCCTTCAAGTCGCTGGCCGCGCAGGGCAAGCTCGACGCCGCGCTGCGCTGGCAGCGCATCGAGCTGGCGGCCACCGAAGGCCAGACCGGCCTCATCCGCTTCCTGGCGCCGGGCCTGCCGGCCGCGGAGGCCGCGCGCGCCCGCGACTACGCCGACTTCATCGATGCCCCGCATGCGCGTGCGGTGAACTGGCCCAGGGACAACCGCAGCCGCAACGTCGCCGCCGAAGGCCTGGCCCGGCTGGCGCGTCGCTCGCCGGATGCGGCGCAGGCGCAGCTGGACACGCTGTCGAAGGCGCTGGGCATGGACGAGGCGCAGCGCGGCAAGGTGCTGTACCAGATCGCGCTGTGGACCGTGGCCTCCTACCTGCCGGGCTCGTCCACGCGGCTGGAAGCCGTGCCGGCCGCGTCCTACGACGAGCGCCTGCACGAATGGCGCGTGCGCGAAGCAATGAACCGCCGCGACGACGCCAGCGCCGTGCGTGCGCTGGAAGCGATGCCCTCCGCGCAGCGCAACGATCCGCGCTGGCAGTACTACGAGGCCCGCCTGCGCGAGCGCCTGGGCCAGGCCGACCAGGCCCGCGCGCTGTACCGGCAGTCCGCGGGCACGGCCACCTTCCACGGTTTCCTCGCGGCTGACCGCCTGGGCCAGCCCTACACGCTGTGCCCGCTGGAACCCTCGCAGGACGCCGCACTGCGCCGTCGCGTCGCGTCCAACCCGGGCCTGTCGCGCGCGCTGGAGCTGTATGCGATCGACCGGCCCTCGCAGGCCATCCGCGAATGGGCCGCGCTGCTGAAGTCGCTGGACGCGGCGGAGCGCTACGTCGCCATCGAGTTTGCGCAGGCCTCGGGCTGGCACGACCGCGCGGTGTTCACCATCGGCACCGCGCCCGACGACCTGCGCCACTACAGCCTGCGCTTCCCGCTGCACCACGAGACCACGCTGCGGCGCGAGTCGCGCAAGAACGCCATCGATCCGGCCTGGGTCGCGGCCCAGACGCGCGCCGAAAGCGCCTTCATGCCGCGCGCGCGCTCGCCGGCCAACGCGCTGGGCCTGATGCAGCTGCTGCCGTCCACCGCGGCGATGACGGCCAAGCGCCTGGGCATTCCCTACGGCGGCGCGTCCAGCCTTTACGATCCCGACACCAACCTGGTGCTGGGCATCGCGCACCTGCGCCATGAACTCGACCAGCACGGCGGCATCGCCTACCAGGCCATCGCCGCCTACAACGCCGGCCCCGCGCCGGTGATGCGCTGGAACCGCGACCGTCCCGGCTTCGATCCCGACTTCTGGATCGAGACCGTGACCTACAAGGAAACCCGCGACTACGTGGCGCGCGTGCTGGCCTTCAGCGTCATCTACGACTGGCGGCTGGACGGCGACGCGGTGCCGGTGAGCGAGCGCCTGCTGGGCCGCACCGTCGCCAAGGCCGCGCGCCGGCCGTTCGCCTGCCCCCTTCCCTCCCAAGGCACCAACCCGCCATGACCCCGCTCAAGATCGTCGTCCTCGGCGGCACCGGCTTTGTCGGCCGGAACCTGCTGGCCCGGCTTTCCGCCGAAGGCCACACCCTCACGCTGCTCAGCCGCAACCTGGCCCAGCATCCCGACCGCATGCTGTCGCCGGGCGTGGTGCTGCGCGAGGTGGACGTATACGACCCCACCGCGCTGCGCCAGGCCTTCACCGGCATGGACGTGGTGATCAACCTGGTGGGCATCCTCAACGAGCGCGGCGACAATGGCCGCGGCTTCCGGCGCGCCCACGTCGAACTCACCAAGCTGGTGATCGCGGCGATGCAGCTGGCCGGCGTGCGCCGCCTGCTGCAGATGAGCTCGCTCAACGCCGGCCGCGGCCAGAGCCACTACCTCAAGTCGCGCGGCGAAGCCGAAGCCGCGGTGAAGGCCTCGGGCCTGGACTGGACGATCTTCGAGCCGTCGGTGATCTTCGGCCAGGAGGATGGTTTCTTCTGCCGCTTCGCCGCCCTGCTCAAGCTGGCGCCGGTGCTGCCGCTGGCACGCGCGAACTGCCGGTTCGCGCCGGTGTACGTGGGCGACGTGATCGAGGCCTTCGTGCGCGCGCTGGGCAACCGCCGCACCTTCGGCGAGGTCTACGAGCTGTACGGGCCGGACGTGTTCACGCTCAAGCAGATCGTGCGGATGACGGCGGCGCAGGCCGGGATGCGCCGGCTGGTGCTGCCGCTGCCCGATGCGCTGGGCCGCCTGCAGGCCTTCGCCTTCGATTTCGTGCCGGGCAAACCCTTCTCGTCCGACAACTACCGGTCGCTGCTGAATGATTCGGTGGGGGGCATCGACGGCCTGCACCGGCTGGACATCGTGCCCACGCGGGTGTCGGCCAAGCTGCCGGAAATCCTTGGCCACGTGGACGACCGCCAGACGCGGTACGACCGCTACCGCGCGGCGCGCTGAGCGATGAAGGCCTACCTGGTCGGCGGCGCCGTGCGCGACCGGCTGCTTGGCCGGCCGCCGGGCGACCGCGACTGGGTGGTGGTGGGCGCCACGCCCGAGGCCATGGTGCGCGCCGGCTACCTGCCGGTGGGCAAGGACTTCCCGGTCTTCCTGCATCCACAGACCAAGGAAGAACACGCGCTGGCGCGCACCGAGCGCAAGACCGCGCCCGGCTATCGCGGCTTCGTGTTCCATGCCGATGCCTCGGTGACGCTGGAAGAGGACCTGGCGCGGCGCGACTTCACCATCAACGCGATCGCCGAGGATGCCGACGGCGCCCTGGTCGATCCCTTCGGCGGCGTGCGCGATATCGAGGCGCGGGTGCTGCGCCACGTGTCGCCAGCGTTCTCCGAGGACCCCGTGCGCATCCTGCGCGCGGCGCGCTTCCTGGCGCGGTTCGCGCCGCTGGGCTTCACCGTGGCGCCGGAAACCCTGGCTCTGATGCGCGAGATGGTGGCCGCCGGCGAAGTGGACCACCTGGTGCCCGAGCGCGTGTGGCAGGAACTGAAGAAAGCGCTGGAAATGCCGCAGCCCTCGGCCGCGATCGGCCTGCTGCACGACTGCGGCGCGCTCGCGAAGCTGCTGCCGGAAGTGGACGCATTGTTCGGCGTGCCGCAGCGCCCCGAGTACCACCCCGAGGTGGACACCGGCCTGCACACGCAGATGGTGATGGACATGGCGGCGCGGCTGGCGCCGGGCGACGCGCTGATGGGTTTCTGCGCGCTGACCCACGACCTGGGCAAGGCGCTGACGCCGGCGCACGAACTGCCAAAGCACATCGGCCACGAACACAGCGGCGTGCGTCCGCTGCGCGCGCTGTGCGCGCGCTACAAGGTGCCGGCCGAGTACGCGGCGGTGGCCGAGATCGTCTGCCGCGAACACCTCAACATCCACCGCCTGGCCGAACTGAGGCCCGAAACGGTGCACGACCTGATCGCGCGCTGCGATGGCTTCCGCAAGCCCGAGCGCATCGGCCAGCTGGCCCTGGCCTGCGAGTGCGACAAGCGCGGCCGGCTGGGCCTGACCGAATCGGAGTACCCGCCAGGACCGCGCCTGCGCGAGCTGCATGCGGCCGCCATGGCGGTGTCGGCCGGGCAGGCGGTGGGCGCCGGACTGGAAGGCCCCGCGATCGGCGAGTGGCTGCGCAAGGCGCGCATCGAAGCGATCAAGGCCTGCTTGCGGGCCTGAACAGGCGGCGGTCCAGCGCCACGAGTGCGTTCGCCAGCGGCGTGCGTGCCAGCACCATGCCGGCCAGGATGCCCAGCGTGTTCGCCAGCGCATCGCGGTAGTCGCCATGCCGCGTCACCGTCAGTTCGGCCTGCGCGAACTCGATGGCCAGGCCCAGCAGCACCAGCGAAACCGCGGCCACGGCCTGCGCGCGCCAACCGCGGAACAGACACACCGCCCACGCCGACAGCGTGAAGTAGGCCAGGAAGTGGCCGATCTTGTCGGAGTCCTCCGGCCCGCCCAGCGGGATCGGCGGCAGCAGGGACAGCGCGATGCAGATCGCCCAGCCCAGCAGCCACACGCCCAGCCAAAGCCGCGGCCGCGAAAACCCGCGCAGGCTCACAGCCGGCGCGTCAGGTCGCCGCGCGCGAACGCGGGGCGGGTTTCGACGCCGCGCTGGAAGCCCATCACCTGGAAGCGCTCGCCCATTTCGCCGGGCAGGGTGAGCCGCTTCACCTCGTTGTGGCGACGGTGCTGCTCGACCGGATCCTGGCCCTGCCCGATCGCGGCCAGCCGCTCGGGCAGGCCGTTGTTGAGCAGGAAGCTGGCCTGCGCGCAGTAGCCGGCCAGGTCGAAGCCGGCGTTGACGCCGGCCTCGGCCAGCGCGGTGAAGTCCACGAACGCGGTGATGTCCTGCAGGCCGGGCCAGTGGAAGGCATCGCCGTGCGCGCGGTGGCGGTGGTGGCAGACCAGGGTGCCGTCGTCGCGCTCGGGCAGGTAGTACTCGCTGCGCGGGTAGCCGTAGTCCACGAACAGCATCGCGCCGTCGTGCAGCAGGCCGCCGACGGCCTGGATCCAGTACGGCAACTGCGGCAGCACTTCGGAACGGTAGCCGTCCGCGAAGGGCGTGCCGATGTCGCGCTCGATGTGGCGCACCGCGGCGCGCAGCAGCGCGTCGGCCGGCTGGTCCACCGAGATCAGGCCGCCTTCGGGCGACAGTGCCACATGCTGCTCGTACACCTCGCCGCCCTGCACCAGGAAACGCGGCGTGGGCAGCGCGTCCAGCACCTCGTTGGCGAACAGCACGCCGCGCCAGCGGGCCTCGGGCGGGCCGTCCAGCCAGCGCACGCGTTCGAACAGCGCCGGCGCCAGCGCCTGCTGCAGCCGCTGCTGCTGGCGCTGGCGCAGGTCGGCGCTGGGCTCCAGGATCAGGTAGCGCGCGGGCACGGTGCCGATCGCGTCGAAGTGCCGCAGCGCCGCTTCCGCGAATGCGCCGCTGCCGCCGCCGATCTCGAAGAAGTCGGCCTCGCCGCCCAGCTGCAGCAGCACCTGCTGCGAGAACATCGCGATGCATTCGGCGAAGGTCGGCCCCAGCTCGGGCGAGGTGACGAAGTCGCCGTCGGCGCCGAACTTGCGCGCACCGGCGCTGTAGTAGCCCAGGCCCGGCGCGTACAGCGCCAGCTCCATGTAGCGCGAGAACGGGATCACGCCGCCGTGGGCGCGGATCTGGCTGCGGATCAGTTCCAGCAGGCGTTCGCTGTGGGCCTGGGCGGTGGCGTCGGGGACCGGGACGGGCGGGATCATGATGGAATCTTCAGGTGCCAACGCGCAGGATACCGGCAAATCCACGGAGCCCCGAATGCCCCCTGCCCGCCCCGTCGCCCTGGTCACCGGCGCCAGCCGCCGCATCGGCGCGCGCATCGCCCGCCGCCTGCACGCCGCGGGCTACGACCTGGTGCTGCACCACCGGCGCAGCGACGACGACCTCGTCGCGCTGGTGGACGCCCTCGACGCCGAGCGCACCGGCAGCGTGCTGCCGCTGTCGTTCGACCTCGCCGATCCCGAGGCGCCAGCCGGCCTGGTGGACGGCACGCTGCGCAGGTTCGGCCGCCTCGACGCGCTGGTGAACAACGCCAGCGCCTTCACCCCGACGCCGATCGGCGAAGCCACCCAGGCGCAGTGGGACGACCTGTTCGCCGCCAACGCGCGCGGGCCGTTCTTCCTGTGCCAGGCGGCGGCGCCTGCGCTGCGCGCCAGCGGCGGCGCCATCGTCAACCTGGCCGACATCTACGGCGAACGGCCGCTGGCCGGGCACACGATCTACTGCATGGCCAAGGCCGCGCTGATCATGATGACGCAGTCGCTGGCGCGCGAGCTCGGTCCGCAGGTGCGCGTGAACGCGGTCGCGCCGGGCGCGGTGATGTGGCCCGAATCGGGCAAGGCCGAGGCCGAGAAGGCCGCGATGCTGGCGCGCACCGCGCTGCAGCGGGTCGGCGATCCCGATGACGTGGCCGAAGCGGTGCGCTGGCTGCTGCAGGACGCGCGCTATACCACCGGCCAGGTGATCCGCGTGGACGGCGGCCGGAGCCTGAACCTGTGAAGCGGGCCTGGTGGCTGCTGCCGCTGGCGGCGGTGGTGGCCGGCGCGCTGCTGTGGCCGGTCACGGGGCGCAGCCTGCTGGCACGGGCCGACGCCGCAGTGGGGCGCGACGCGCCCGCCGGCGACCGGGCCGCGGCCGCCGCGGCG
>NZ_JBMIRR010000022.1:0-214290 GCF_049195245.1 Arenimonas sp. MALMAid1274 | reverse complement strand
CCCCCGCCGCCCCCCCCGCGGCGGCCCCGGCGGCGGCGGCCTCGGCGGCAGCGGCCTCGGCGGCAGCGGCCTCAGCAGCGGCCTCGGCGGCAGCGGCCTCGGCGGCAGCGGCTTCGGCAGCAGCGGCTTCGGCGGCGGCGGCTTCGGCGGCGGCGGCTTCGGCAGCGGCGGCTTCGGCAGCAGCGGCTTCGGCGGCAGCGGCTTCGGCAGCGGCGGCTTCGGCAGCGGCGGCTTCGGCAGCGGCGGCTTCAGCAGCAGCGGCTTCGGCAGCGGCGGCTTCAGCAGCAGCGGCTTCGGCAGCAGCGGCCTCGGCGGCAGCGGCTTCGGCAGCCGCGGCTTCAGCAGCAGCCGCTTCGGCAGCAGCGGCTTCGGCGGCGGCGGCTTCAGCAGCAGCGGCTTCGGCAGCAGCAGCTTCGGCAGCGGCGGCTTCAGCGGCAGCGGCTTCAGCAGCAGCGGCTTCGGCAGCAGCAGCTTCGGCAGCGGCGGCTTCGGCAGCGGCGGCTTCGGCAGCGGCGGCTTCGGCAGCGGCAGCTTCGGCAGCAGCCGCTTCAGCTGCAGCCGCTTCAGCAGCCTCGGCTTCGGCGGCGCGGGCCACCGCAGCTTCGGCGGCGAGGATGTCGTCCAGGCTGAGCGTCGGGCCGAAATCGCCCGCATCGGTTTCGGTGATGGACAGCGACGGGGCCTGCTCATCGGCGGCGACCGGCGCTTCCAGGAAGGCATCGAGCGAGACCCGCTCCTGCTCGAACTCCGGTTCGGCGTCGGTGTCGTCGGCGAACTGCGGCAGGCCGGAGACATCGGGCGCTTCCATCGGCACCGGCGTCGGCAGCACGCTCTCCACTTCCTCCGGATGCAGCGGGATCGGCACCGAGGATTCCGGCAGGCCATCGCGCAGCGCGGCGGCGCGCGCGGCCAGCGCGCTGAAATGCGGCAGCACCGGACGCGGACGTTCCAGCGCGAGGATGGCCTCGCGGATCGCGGACGCCGCATCGGCCACGGCGGCAACGCCGTCGGCACCGGGGGTACGCTGGCTGGCCAGCGAGCGTTTCATGAAGCCTTCCAGCGGCGCGGTCACTTCGGTCAACGCGGTGACCTCGGTCATCGCGAAGGCACCGTTCATCGTGTGGACGGCGCGCAGCAGCTGGTCGGTGACCGGCTGCGGGCCGCGTGCGGCGCACTGCGCCAGCCAGGCGTCCACGGTCTCGAGATGTCCGGCCACTTCGGGCTTGAGGATCTCGAACAGGACCGGATCGATCGCGAAGCCGCCCTGCTCTTCTCCACCCTCGTCGGCAACGGAGGCCGCTTCAACCGCGGGCTCGTGCACGGGCTCCGGCTCCGCGACCAGCGCGGGCTCCGGCGCGGCCTCGACCGCCGCGGCCGCAGGCGCGCTGCTGATCGCAGGCGCAACCGGCTGCGGCTGGTAGATCACTTCCTCGCCGGCGGCGACGCGGTCGGCCAGGGCCTGGATGCCTTCCAGGTCGGCGTGCACGGCCTCGCCCTGCAGCGCGGCGCGCAGCAGGGGCAGCGTGTTGAACGCGTTCTCGATCAGCGACACCACCGCCGGGCTGGCGGTGCGGGTGCCGTCGAGCACGCGGTTGAGCATGCTCTCGATCTTCCAGCTGAACTCGCCCAAGGCCTTGGCGCCGACCAGGCGCCCGCTGCCCTTGAGGGTGTGGAAGACGCGGCGGATGGGCCGCAGCTGTTCGGTATTGTCGGGACGGCTGCGCCAGGTCGGCAGCAGCTGCTCGAGGTTGCCGATTTCCTCCTGGAACTCCTCCAGGAAGACCTCGCGGATTTCGTCGTCGATCTCGTCGCTGGAGCCATCGAAGCCCGGGATCTGCGGGTAAGCGCCGCCGACGGGCGCGGACGGCGCGGATGCGGCGGCGACCGGTGCCTCGGCCACGGGCGCAGTCTCGGCGCCATCGGCCGGCGGCGCGAACGCCAGCACCGGTTCGGGTGCGGACACGGGCTCGGGCTCCGGCTCCGGAGCGACCACCGCCGGCGCCGTGGAAACGGGCGCGGGAGCCGCTTCGGCCGCGGGTTCCGCGGCCGGCGGCTTGGCCACCGCCGGTGCAACGACGGCCGCCGCGATCGCCGCCGCACGGGGCGCCGGCGCCGGCATCAGGTCCTCGGCCGGCAGCGGCCAGTAGCCCAGCGACTCAAGGTTTTGCTTGGCGACTTCCAGTATCTGCTCGCGCTTGGGGCGACGGTCGCGCAGGGCCTCGAGGTAGTACTCCAGGCTGGCCAGCGCATCGGCCAGGCGATCCATCTGCTGGCCGTTGGGCACGCGATGGCGACGCAGCAGTTCACTCTCGGTGAAGCGGCGCACGGCGGTGAGGTACTGCGGCGCCTCGACGAGTTCAAGGATGCGCAGCGCGCCGGACACTTCGTCCAGCAGGCGCGGAACGTCGGCCAGCTGGGCGTGGTCCCAATGGGTTTCCACGAAAGCCACGAAGCACTGGCGGGCCTGCGCGAAATTGCCGATGGCTTCCTTGACCACCACTTCGAGCACCTTGCGGGCCTCGGAGCTGGGCAGGGCCGACTCGTCCGCCGGGGCATCGGTAGCCGCGTCGGCTTCGCCCAGGCGGGCGACCTGGTCGTCGAGAGAAGCTTCGACGTAGAGCAGCGCGCCGGCGATGTCGAGCAGGGCCGATTCGTCGGCGGCACGCTGGCCGCTGACAATGGCATGGATGGCGGTGCGCTGGTCCTGGACCACGCGGCGCGGCACGCCGAGGCCCAGCATGCCCAGGGTGTCGGCGACGCGGTCGAGCGCCTCGACCTGGTCGTTGAGGCCGACCGCGGCGGCATCGGGCGTGCGCAGGTGCAGGTCGAGCGCGTCCTTCACCCGCAGCAGGTCTTCCTTGATCGCCAGGGCCACCGTGGACAGCAGCGCGCGGTTGCGGCCACTGAGGCTGCCGCGGGCATGCGCCAGCTCGGACTCGCTGGGGATGTATTCGCCCAGGCCGAACACCTGGCGGATCTCGCCGATGCGGCCGTGGTCGGTGGGCGCGTGGGCCACGAAATAAAGCAGCTGGCGCGTCAGCTCCAGCGGCGGATCGGTACGGAACGCGGCATCGCCGCCCTCGGCGAGGCGCTTGATTTCGCGCTCGACCTTGGCCAGCGCCTGCTTGAGCGGCTTGGAGGCCTCGAAGGCATTCTTGGCCAGCGCGTCCAGCGTGCCGGCGGCGACCCAGAACAGGCGGCGCGCATGCTCGGCGTCGGTGATCGGCACCAGCTGTTCGCAGACGTCGGTGAGGTCGCGGATGGTCGCGGCGCTGTTGTCATCCTTGAGCCAGCGCAGCAGCGCGCCCTGGAACAGGTTGCGCAGGGTGTCGGCGCGGCGCTTGAGCTCTTCCGGCGGCAGCGGCGCGGCCGGGCCGGCGGCGGTGACGGGCAGCGGACGCGACAGGTCGGGCGAAAACAGCACCGACTCGGACAGGCCCTTCTCGCCGCGCGGCTCACGCAGCTCGTTGAGCAGCGGCAGCAGCACGATCGGGATGTCGCGATGGCCGCTCTGCAGGCGCTCGAGGTAGTCGGGCAGCTGCACGATGCCGCGCATCAGCGCCGCGTAGCCGGTTTCCCGCTCGGCGACCTTGCCCTCGACCAGGGCGCTGGCCAGGTGCTCCATCTCCTCGGCCACCATGGCGGCGCCGTAGAGTTCGACCATGCGCAGTGTGCCCTGCACCTGGTGCAGGTAGGTCGCGCAGGCCTTGAGCTGGCCGGGGTCCTCGCCTTCCTCGACGTAGGCCTCCAGCGCCTGGCGTGCCTGGCGCAAGGTCTCGTCGAGCTCGGGCTTGACCCAAGTGAGCGTGGTGAAATCGATGTTTTCGTGCAGCCTCATGCCGAGGTCCTGTCAGTGCACGGACGCCCGGTTGGGCGCACGCGACATGGTTGTGCCGTTGACAAACCGGTTCCGGGCATCAGCCCGGCAGCTTGAAGTCCGCGACCGATCGGCGCAGGTCGGCGGCCAACTGGGCGAGGTTTCCGATCGACTCCGCGGTCTGGTTCGCACCCTGCGACGTCTGCGTGGTGATCTCCTGAATCACGCTCATGGTGGCCGTGATGTTGGTCGCCGCAGTGGACTGCTGGCGGGCTGCCTGGGAGATGTTCTGAATCAGGTCCGCGAGGTCGTTGGACACCTTTTCAATTTCGCCCAGGGCCAGGCCCGCGTCCTCGGCCAGTCGGGCACCGGCCACCACTTCCGCGGTGGTCTGTTCCATCGAGCTGACGGCTTCGTTGGTGTCGGACTGAATGGTCTGCACCAGGGCCTCGATTCGCTTGGTCGCGTTCGAGGCGCGTTCCGCGAGTCGCTGCACTTCGTCGGCCACCACCGCGAAGCCGCGGCCCGCCTCACCGGCGGACGCGGCCTGAATGGCGGCGTTGAGCGCCAGGATGTTCGTCTGTTCGGAGATGTCGTTGATCAGCTCCACGATCGAGCCGATTTCCTGGGAGCTTTCACCCAGTCGCTTGATTCGCTTCGAGGTCTCCTGGATCTGGTCACGGATGTTGTCCATGCCCTGGATCGTCTGGCGCACCACTTCGGCGCCCTTGGCGGCGATCTGCACGGAGCGCTGCGCCACGTCGGCCGATTCGGCGGAGTTCTTCGACACCTCGTCGATGGACGATGCGATTTCGTTGATCTGCGCCGACGCGCTGGTGATCTGCTGGGCCTGGTGTTCGGCGGCCTCGGCCAGGTGCATGGCGGTGGCCTGCGTTTCCTGGGCGGCGGCGGCGACCTGCACGGCCGTTTCGTTAATGGTGGACACCAGGGATCGCAGCGCTTCCACCGCGAAGTTGATGGAGTCGGCGATCGCGCCGGTGATGTCCTCGGTGACCGTGGCCTTGACCGTCAGGTCGCCTTCGGCGAGCGAACCCATTTCGTCCAGCAGGCGCAGAATGGCCTCCTGGTTGCGCTGGTTGAGCTCCTGCGTGGTGCCGAGGCGGCGACGCTGGTCGCGGAAGATGGTGAACAGCAGTCCGACCAGGCCGACCACGGCGCCGATGCCGCCGCCGATAGCCCAGTAGTTGTTCGGGAACACACGGGCGTAGTTGATGTTGTCGAAGCTGGTGAACAGCGCCTGCGAGTTCTCGAGCAGGACGTTGGACTCCTCGGAGATCTGGGTCGCGGCGCTCTGCACCTCGGCCAGGTCGGCCGCGGCTTCCAGGATCACGTCCAGGTCGGCCTGGGCTTCTGCATACAGCGCTTCGGCCGCCTGCAGGTTGGCGATGCCGCCCGGCGTGGTGATCTTGTTGTAACCCGCTTCGGCGTTGCCGTCGCGGAAGCCCTGCAGCACCGCGGCGAACACGCCGGCGTCGCGGGACAGCGCGTCGGCCGCCGACACGGCGTTTTCACCGCCGGCCACGATTTCCGTCACGCGGCGCGACATGCGGTCAGCCAGCACGAGCTGGCGGTTGGCGATGGAGATCTGAGAGGCCGGGGCATTGGCGTCGGTGAGCGAGCGGCCCACCTCGTCGAGCTGGAAGGCCAGGCGCGGCACGCGGGCGGTGAACTGCGCGGCGGTGTCGGCGAGGTTGAGCACCTCTTCCTCGCTTTCGGTGATGCGCTCGGCAGCGGCCGCCATCGGCGTCCAGGTCTCGGTGACCTTGGACAGCGCGCTGCTCACGCCCAGTGCGTTCGGATTGCCCTCGTACGCCGGAACGCCCTCGGCATCGCTGCCGCTGCGCAGTGCGTTGACGATCGAATCGATTCGGGTCTTGGTCGCCTTGAACTCCGTGAAGGCGTCGGCGTTGCCGTCGACGGCTTCCTGGGTGTATTTCGCCAGCTGCTGCGAAAGCACCTGCAGGTCGGCGGTGAGCGCCTGAGCCTTCGCTTCCTGGCCGCTGTAGTAGCCGCTGGCGGCGAAGTTCGCACCCAGGACGGCGAGCGAGATCACCAGGATCAATGCCCAGAAGCCCAGGCCGAAATTCGTAAGCTTGTCGGTGAACGAGCGCGGATTAGTGCTCATGACTGGACCTCAACCCCTGTTTGAAGATCAACAACTGAAAGAAGATGGAATACGTGGACCACTTATGCGGTGGCCTGGCGGAATTCGGGCGTACGCGTGAGCAGGGACATGTTGAACACGCCCCAGGTGGTGTCGGACAACTGGTAGGCCTGGCCGACGAAATGGCCGTAGCGGCCATCGGTGTCGGCGCCGGAAAGTTCCGCCCGGTGCGAATCGTTGAAGGTGCGCTGGCCGAACAGCTCGTCGATGATCACCGCGACGTTGCCACCGGCCTGGCGCACGACGAGGCAGCGCTGGCCCTCGTGCACGACGGTGCGCTCGCCCTCGAGGAACTGCTTGAGGTCGACCACCGGCAGCAGGCTGCCGCGCACGTTGGCCACGCCCAGCATCCAGTTGTGGGCACCGGGCACCGGTGTCACCGGAGGCAAGGGCAGGATTTCAACCACCTCGTCGAACGACGACACCAGCCGCCGCTGGCCGAGCCGGAAGCCCACGCCGCGCCAGTGGCCCGGCGCTTCCACCATCTCGGGACGGCCCGGCACGTGGGCCAGCGACCGCTGCTCGTAATCGAGCAGGGTTTCGAACGGACCGGTGCGCTTGTTGTGGCTGTGGTTGGGCTTGGCCATGGTGCGCCTCAGCCCGCCGGCACGTACTTGCGGATGGCCGAAAGCAGCTCATCGCGGGTGAAGGGCTTGGTGAGGTACTGCTCGGAGCCGACGATGCGACCCCGCGCCTTGTCGAACAGGCCGTCCTTGGAGGACAGCATGATGACCGGCGTGTTCTTGAACATCTGGTTGTTCTTGATCAGCGCGCAGGTCTGATAGCCGTCCAGGCGCGGCATCATGATGTCGACGAAGACGATCTGCGGCTGGTGGTCGGCGATCTTCGCGAGGGCCTCGAAGCCGTCGGTCGCCGTCACCACGTCGCAGCCTTCCTTCTTGAGGAGGGTTTCGGCGGTACGGCGGATCGTCTTCGAGTCGTCAATGACCATGACCCGCAAGCCGGCCAGGTGGTTTTCGTCCATCTCACTCCCCATTGCAGTGCTGTCCCTGGCAGTGCCGGCCCCATCACCGGCGCCCGCACCTTATTAGCTTATATCCCAGCCGAGCCCGAATGTGTCAAGCACGTCCCGGTTCCAGCGTGACCGCCCGCACGTTCCTCGGAGGCCCTGCTAGGCTAGGGCCCCTGCAAGACGGAGTAACAGGCGCCGATGGCACTGGACGTGGCCGTGGTGATGGACCCGATCGGCAAGATCAAGATCGGGAAGGATACTAGTTTTGCCATGCTGCTCGAGGCCCAGCGTCGCGGGCACCGGCTGCACTACGTGCTGCCCGGGGGTCTGTCGCTGGACGGCTCCCGGTCCATGGCCCGCATGGCCGCCGTGACCGTGCGCGACGACCCGGCCGACTGGTACCAGCTCGGCGAGGCCGCCACCCGGCCCCTGTCCGGGGTGGACGTGTTGCTGATGCGCACCGACCCGCCGGTGGACGCCGACTACCTGCACGACACCCACATCCTGTCGGTGGCCCAGGCCGAGGGCGTGCTGGTGCTCAACGACCCGCGCGGCCTGCGCGACCTGAACGAGAAGCTGGGCGCCCTGCTCTTCCCGCAGTGCTGCCCGCCGACCCGGGTGTCGCGCGACGCGGCCGAGCTGCGGGCGTTCGTGGCCGAGCATGGCGAGGCCGTGCTCAAGCCGCTGGACGGCATGGGCGGGCGCTCGATCTTCCGGGTCCGCGCCGGCGAGCCCAACCTGAACGTGATCCTGGAAACCCTGACCGACAGCGGCCGCCACCTGGCCCTGGCCCAGCGTTTCCTGCCCGAGATCAAGGATGGCGACAAGCGCATCCTGCTGGTGGACGGCGAGCCGGTGCCCTACTGCCTGGCCCGCATCCCGCAGGGCGACGAGTTCCGCGGCAACCTGGCCGCGGGCGGCCGCGGCGAGGGCCGACCCCTGTCCGAGCGCGACCTGTGGATCGCCCGCCAGGTCGGGCCGGAACTCAAGCGCCGGGGCATGCTGTTCGTCGGCCTGGACGTGATCGGCGACTGGCTGACCGAGGTCAACGTCACCAGCCCCACCTGCGTGCGCGAGCTCGACGCCCAGTTCGGCCTCAACATCGCGGGGCAGCTGTTCGATGCGCTGGAAGCCCGTCGGGCCCGCCGGGACTGAGATGCCGGCCGCACCTGTCATCGGCTCTCGGGAACGGCTCAGCGCCACCTCGGCCCTGTCCCTGGTGGTGTTCGGCGTGCTGATCCTGGGCGTGGGCTTCGCCCGCGACGACGCGGCCCCGGTCACCCCGACCCTGGACGTGATCCTGACCGAGACCCGCAGCGACGAGGCCCCGAAGGACGCCGACTTCATCGCCCAGGCCAACAACCAGGGCGGCGGCGAGAGCGACCGGGCCGAACGTCCCCGCGAGGAGCAGCTGGCCCCGGTCCCCAAGCCCGAACCGGGGCTGGCCCCGGAACCCATGGTGACGCAGGCCCCACCGCCCGAGCCCGAGCCCGTGCCCCGTCTGCTCAGCACCACGGCGCAGAGCGAGATGACCCTTCCGGTGCCCAAGGACCAGCGCGAGACCGAACCCTCGCCGCTGTCGCCGGGCAAGGAGCTGGTGGAACAGAACATGGAAATGGCCCGGCTGGCCGCCGAGATCGAGCGCCGCCAGGCGCTGATGGCCAAGCGGCCCAAGCGCAAGTTCGTTTCGGCCAGCACCCGCGAGTACGAATACGCCAGCTACCTGCGGGCCTGGGTCAGCAAGGTCGAGCGCGTGGGCAACCTCAACTACCCCGACGAGGCCCGCCGGCGCGGCCTGGGCGGACGCCTGGTGGTGACGGTGGCGGTGCGCCGCGACGGCAGCATCGAGGAAATCCTGCTCAACCGGACCAGCGGCCTGGGCGTGCTGGACCAGGCGGCGATCCGCAGCGTGCGCCTGGCCGAACCCTTCCCGCCCCTGCCCCAGACCAGCGAGAACATCGACGTGCTGCACATCACGCGCACCTTCGACTACCTCAACGGCGTGGTCGCCACCGAATAGTCAGGCGCCCACCAACAGGGCATCGATTACGGCCATGCGCACCGGCAGCCCATTGGCCACCTGGGCCAGCACCACCGACTGCGGGCCGTCGGCCACGCCACCGTCGATTTCCACGCCGCGGTTCATCGGGCCCGGATGCATGACCAGGGCGTCGGGAGCCGCGTTCGCCAGCCGCGCCGGCGTCAGGCCGTAGTCGCGGAAGTAGCCTTCGAGCGAAGGCACCAGGCCTTCCTCCATGCGCTCGCGCTGCAGCCGCAGCATGATCGCGGCGTCCACGCCGGCCACGGCCTCGTCGAAATCGTGGAAGACCCGGCAGCCCTGCAGCACGTCTTCGCCGGGCAGCAGGTTGGCGGGGCCGCAGACGCGGATCTCGCCGCAGCCCAGCGTGCGCAGCGCGTGCAGGTCCGAGCGCGCGACCCGGGAGTGCCTGAGGTCGCCGGCGATCAGCACGCACAGGCGCGAGAAATCCGCGCCCTTGCGCTGGCGCAGCGTCAGCATGTCCAGCAGGCCCTGGGTGGGATGCGCCGAGCGGCCGTCGCCGGCGTTGATCAGGTGGGTTCCCGGCGCGGCACCGGCGGCCAGTGCCGCCACCGCGCCATTGTCGGCATGCCGCACCACGAACACGTCCACGCCCATCGCTTCGAGCGTCTTGAGGGTGTCGAGCGCGCTTTCGCCCTTGCGGGTGGACGAGGTGGCGATGTCGAAGTTGAGCACGTCCATGCCCAGGCGCGTGGCCGCCAGCTGGAAGCTGCTGCGGGTGCGGGTGGAGGTCTCGAAGAACAGCGTGCACAGGGTGCGGCCGGCGTGCCGGTGGCGCAGGGCGGTGCCGGCGTGCGCGTCGGGCAGCATGGCCTGGGCGCGGTCGAGCAGGTCGGTCAGGGTTTCGGCCGACAGGCCCTCGAGGGTCAGCAGGTGCTGCAGGCGGGCGTCGGTGGTGGGGTCAGGGCTCATGGCGGGGCGGCGGCGGGTCGAGGGGAAGGCGGGAATGGGGTTCGGCCAGCCAGCGTTCCAGGATCACGACGGCGGCCAGGGCGTCGAGCTGGTCGGCCTGCGAACGCTTGCGGGCGCCGGCGGCGCGGGCTGCGGCGAAACGCTGGGCGGCTTCGATGGAGCTGCGGGATTCGTCCACCTGCTGCACCGGCAGCGCGTAGCGGCGGGCCAGGGTGCGGGCAAAACCGCGGGCACGCTGGCGCGCGGGCTGGTCGCCGCCGTCCGGCGCGGCCGGGTCGCCGACCACCAGGGCCTCCGGGCGCCAGTCCTGCACCCACTTGTCCAGGCGCGCCCAGTCCGGTCCGGCGGCATGCACGTCCAGCACACCCAACTCGCGGGCGCTCATCGTCACCGTGTTGCCCAGTGCCACGCCGATGCGCTTGGCGCCGACGTCGAAGCCCAGCAGGGTGGTCGGGCTGCTCACGCGTGGCCGGCGTAGTCGGTCATCCGCGACAGGTCCACGCCCAGGCCGCGCGCGGCGGCATGCCAGCGTTCGCCCAGCGGCGTGCCGAACAGGATGGCCTGGTCGGCGGGCACCGTGAGCCAGCTGTTCTGGGCCAGCTCGGCCTCCAGCTGGCCGGCGGTCCAGCCGGCATAACCCAGGGCGACGAGCACGTTGGCCGGACCGTCGCCCTTGGCCATCGCGGCCAGGATGTCGCGGGACGTGGTGACGGCCAGGCCGCGCCCGAAGCGCAGGGTGGAATTCCATTCGCGCGGGTCGTCGTGCAGCACGAAGCCGCGGTCGGGCTGCACGGGGCCGCCGGCCACGATCGAACGGCCGGCCAGTTCGGCGTCGTCTGTCGGCAGGTTCATCTGGTCCAGCAGTTCGCCGACGGTGTAGTCGGCCTCGCGGTTGATGACGATGCCCATGGCGCCATTGGCGTCGTGCTGGCACACCAGCGTGACCGCGCGCTGGAAATTGGGGTCGTCCAGCGCGGGCATCGCGATCAGGAAATGATCGGTGAGGAAGGGGCTGTCGGCCATGGCGCTAGTCTAACGCGCCGCCGGTCAGCGGATGCGCAGGAAGACGGACGGGCCGCTCAGCGCCAGGTCCAGGCGCGCGTCCAGCAGGTCGCGCCTGCGGTCCAGGCGGATGCGGGTGGCGCCGTACTCCAGGGCCAGGCCGGCGCGTTCGAACGGGAACCATTCCAGGCCCACCGCCGCGTCCACGATGTGGCCGCTCAGGCGCTGGCCGCCCTTGGCCACGCCCGACAGGTCGGCGTAGACCCGCACCTGGTCGGAGAAGGCGTGGCGCCAGCCCAGTGCCAGCAGCGGCGCCACCGCCTGGTCGGAGCTGCGGACCGTGGCGCGCACGCTGTCCTCGTCCAGGCTGGCTTCGCCATCGAGCAGGGTCTGCACCCAGTAGCCGGCCAGGCCCAAGCCCAGGCCGTACACGGTGGCCCCTTCGCCGAACCACCAGCGGTAGGCCGCGCTGGCGAAGTCGTAGTCGAAATCGCCGCGCAGGCGGGCATCGGCCTGGTAGACCTGGCCATCGAACTCGATCTGCCGGCTCAGCCGGGTCTCGTTGCTGCGCCGGTAGCCGAAATATTCCAGTGACAGGCCCTGCGATTCGCCGACCAGGAAGTCCAGGCGCGCGTGGGTCACGGGCTCACGCTGGTCCAGGCCCAGGTCGCGCTCGAGGTTGACCGTTCCCGCCGCCGTGTAGTCGCCATCGCCTGCGCGTGCCGACACCGTGGTGTTGCTGTCGGCCTGGAAGCCACCCAGCCACACGCTGACGCGGTCCAGCGCGCGGGGCTCGTCGGCCGCCGGGGCGGACTCCGCCGCCAGCACGGCCAGCAGCAGCAGGGACAACGCCATCGCATTCACTCCACGGATCCGGGCGCACCACCCTAGCCCGCCGCGCCACGATGTCCGCTGAACCCGGGTTCCGTCCGAAAAAGAACGCCGGGCATTGCCCGGCGTTTTGAACCCTGCCGCGCGAGGGCTTACTTGACCTCGGACAGCTCCACGCCGTCCAGGCCCTGCGACAGCGTGCGCGCGTCGCCACCCTGGGCGAGCTTGATCTTCAGGCGCACCTCGTTGGCCGAGTCGGCGAACCGCAGCGCGTCCTCGTAGCTGATCTCGCCGGCCTGGTAGAGCTCGAACAGGGCCTGGTCGAAGGTCTTCATGCCCAGGTTGGTCGACTCCTTCATCACGTCCTTGATCTTGTGGATCTCGCCGTCGCGGATGTAGTCCTGCACCAGCGGCGTGCCGAGCAGGATCTCCATCGCCACGCGGCGCGACTTGCCGTCCGGGGTGGGGATGAGCTGCTGCGCCACCACGCCCTTGAGGTTCATCGACAGGTCCATCAGCAGCTGGCTGCGGCGGTCTTCCGGGAAGAAGTTGATGATGCGGTCCATGGCCTGGTTGGCGTTGTTGGCGTGCAGGGTGCACAGCACCAGGTGGCCGGTTTCGGCAAAGGCGATGGCGTGGTCCATGCCCTCGCGGGTGCGCACCTCGCCGATCATGATCACGTCCGGGGCCTGGCGCAGGGTGTTCTTCAGCGCGGCTTCCCAGCTGTCGGTGTCGATGCCGACTTCACGCTGGGTGATGATGCAGCCCTCGTGCTTGTGCACGAACTCGATCGGGTCCTCGATGGTGATGATGTGGCCCGAGGAGTTCATGTTTCGGTAGCCGATCATGGCCGCCAGCGAGGTGGACTTGCCGGTGCCGGTGGCGCCGACGAACAGGATGATGCCGCGCTTGGTCATCGCCAGGGTTTTGATGACCGCCGGCAGGTTGAGTTCCTCGACCGTCGGGATGCGCGTCTCGATGCGGCGCAGCACCATGCCGACCTGGTTGCGCTGGTAGAAGCAGGACACGCGGAAGCGGCCGACGCCGGACACGCCGATGGCGAAGTTGCACTCGTGGGTCTTTTCGAACTCCTCGCGCTGCGAGGGGTTCATCACGTTCAGCACCAGGTCGCGCGACTGCTGCGGCGTGAGCGGGTTCTGGGTGATGGGCGAGAGCTTGCCGTTGACCTTCATCGACGGCGGCACGCCCGCGGTGATGAACAGGTCCGAGGCCTTCTTGTGCGCCATCAGCTTCAGGAAGGAGGTGAAGTCGATGCTGCTCATGCGTGCTCCTGTTCGGCCCCCGGGGCCTTGGCCCGGGCGCGGTGTTCATTGACGTCGTGCCAGCCCCCCGACCGGCCGGGCTTCAGTCGAAAAGCTTCTTTTCCTTGGCGTATTCCTTGGCCTGCAGCTTGGTCACCAGGCCACGCTTGACCATGTCCTGCAGGCACTGGTCCAGCGTCTGCATGCCGTACTGCTGGCCCGTCTGGATGGACGAGTACATCTGGGCCACCTTGTCCTCGCGGATCAGGTTGCGGATGGCCGGGGTGGCGATCATGATTTCATGGGCCGCCACGCGGCCGCCGCCGACTTTCTTGAGCAGCGACTGCGAGATCACCGCGCGCAGGGACTCCGAAAGCATGGAGCGCACCATCGGCTTTTCGCCCGCCGGGAACACGTCGATGATTCGGTCGATGGTCTTGGCCGCCGACGAGGTGTGCAGGGTGGCGAACACCAGGTGGCCGGTTTCAGCGGCGGTGAGCGCCAGCCGGATCGTTTCCAGGTCGCGCATTTCGCCGACCAGGATGTAGTCGGGGTCTTCGCGCAGGGCCGAGCGCAGGGCCTCGTTGAAGCCGTGCGTGTCGCGGTGCACCTCGCGCTGGTTCACCAGGCATTTCTGCGAGGTGTGCACGAACTCGATCGGGTCCTCGACGGTGAGGATGTGGCCGAATTCGTTCTTGTTCACGCTGTCCACCATGGCCGCCAGGGTGGTGGACTTGCCCGAGCCGGTGGGACCGGTGACCAGGACCAGGCCCTGGGGCTGCTGCACCATCTCGGCGAAGATCTTGGGCGCGGCCAGCTCTTCCAGCGTCAGGATCTGGCTGGGAATGGTGCGGAACACGGCGCCGGCGCCGCGGTTCTGGTTGAAGGCGTTGACGCGGAAGCGGGCCAGGCCCGGGATTTCGAAGGAGAAGTCGACCTCGAGGAATTCCTCGTAGTCGCGCCGCTGCTTGTCGGACATGATGTCGTAGACCAGCGCGTGCACCTGCTTGTGGTCCAGGGCGGGGATGTTGATGCGGCGAACGTCGCCGTCCACTCGGATCATGGGAGGCAGGCCGGCCGACAGGTGCAGGTCGGAGGCCTTGTTCTTGACCGAGAATGCCAGAAGTTCGGCGATGTCCATTTTGTATTGTCCCCTCAGCGCGTCAACGGATAGGCGACCGCGTGTCCCCGGGGCAGTATAGCCCTAACCACGAAGGTGAATACCCCCCATGCCATCGCTACACCAGACCCTTCACGGCGTCCTGCAAACCATTGAAAACGCGGCCACGCTGGCGGGGAGGCCACGGTCCGTGACGCTGCTGGCGGTGTCCAAGACCCGGACCGCCGACGAGGTGCGTGCGCTGGCCGCCGCGGGTCAGTCGGTCTTCGGCGAGAACTACGTGCAGGAAGGCATTGAGAAGGTGCGGGCGCTGTCGGACCTGTCGCTGGAGTGGCACCTGATCGGCCACCTGCAGTCCAACAAGTGCCGCGAGGCCGCGGCCCACTTCGACTGGGTGCAGTCGGTGGACCGGCCCAAACTGGTGGCCGCACTGGACCAGGCCCGCGGTCCCGGCCGCCCGCCGCTGAACGTGCTGCTGCAGGTGAACGTGGATGGCGAGGCCGGAAAATCCGGCTGCGCTCCGGACCAGGTCGCCGCCCTGGCCGATCAGGTGCTGGCCGCGCCGAACCTGCGTCTTCGCGGGCTGATGGCCATTCCCGAGCCGCATCCGGACCCGGCCCGGCGCCGGGCCAGTTTCCACGCCCTGCGCCGGTTGTTCGACGACCTGGCCGCGCACCACGCCGGAATCGATACCCTGTCCATGGGCATGAGCGAGGATTTCGACCTGGCCATCGCCGAGGGCGCCACGCTCGTGCGCCTCGGTACGGCCCTGTTCGGGGCCCGCAGCGCCTCCCCCACTCCCCCACCCGCCGTGAACCCATGACCCCCGACACTCCCGACTCCTCCGCCGCCATCGCCTTCATCGGCGGCGGCAACATGGCCCGCAGCCTGATCGGCGGCCTGGTGGCGCGTGGCCACGCGCCCGGCCAGCTGCGGGTGGCCGAACCCGTGGCGGCCCTGCGCCAGGCCCTGGTGGCCGACTACGGCCTGTGGGCCGGGGAGCACGGGCTGGACGCGGCCGGACCCGCCGGCACCTGGGTGCTGGCGGTGAAGCCGCAGGTGATGCGCGCGGTCTGCGAATCGCTGGCACCGCTGGCGGCGGCGCGCCGTCCCTTGGTCATCTCGATCGCCGCGGGCATCACCACCGGACAGATCGACAGCTGGCTGGGTGGCGACCAGGCCGTGGTCCGAACCATGCCCAACACGCCCGCCCTGCTCGGGGCCGGGGCCACCGGCCTGTACGCCAATGCCCGGGTCCAGCCCGCACAGCGCGAGGCGGCCGAGGCGCTGATGCAGGCCGCAGGCATCACGGCCTGGATCCCGGATGAGCGCCTGATGGACGCCGTCACCGCGGTCTCGGGCAGCGGCCCGGCCTACGTGTTCCTGCTGGCCGAGGCCATGCAGGCGGCCGGCGAAGCCCAGGGCCTGTCGGCCGACACCGCGCGCGCCCTGGTGGTGCAGACCGTGCTCGGCGCAGCGCGCATGCTCGACGAAACCGGCGAACCCGCCGCAGTGCTGCGCCAGCGCGTCACGTCGCCGGGCGGCACCACGCAGGCGGCCATCGAAACCTTTGAGGCCGGCGGCCTGCGCGCGCTGGTGGACGCCGCGGTATCGGCCGCCACCCGGCGTGGCCGGGAACTGTCGGCAGGAACCTCCTGAGTGCATTCACGCGCCGTGGATGACAGCCTTGCGCCGCGGCGCGATGATGGGTGCCCGCCTGCAGGAGTGACGGCCATGCGTCGCCCGATCCTGGTTCCGATGATGCTGGTGATGCTGGCGCTGCTGCTGGCCTGGCCGGCCCTGGCGCAGAACTCCACGCGCGCCGGCGAGTACGTCGTGCACTACAACGCGCTGCCCAGCACGCGCATCACCCCCGAGGTGGCGCGCCGCAGCGGCATCACGCGCTCGGCCAACCGCGCCCTGGTCAACATCGCGGTGCGCCAGGGCGGCCCCGGCGCCGACCGCGCGGTGCCGGCGCAGGTGAAGCTGGCGGTGACCAACCTCAGCGGCCAGCGCGTTGGATTGCGCGCCCGCGAGGTGCGCGAGGGCGACGCGATCTACTACCTGGCCGAAGCCCGCATCGCCGGCCAGGACACCCTCACCTTCGAACTGGAAGTGACGGTGGCCGGCGCCGCCCCGATCAAGGCCAGCTTCCGGCAGGAGTTCTTCGTCGAGTGAGCCTGCTGCTGGTACGACATGGCCAGGCCAGCTACGGGGCCGCCGACTACGACAATCTTTCCGAGCGCGGCCAGCTGCAGTCGCGGCGGCTGGGCGAGTGGCTGGCGCGCGGCGGTCACCGGTTCCAGGCGGTGGTGGTGGGCGGCATGCGCCGGCACCGGCAGACCGCCGAAGGCGTGGCCGCAGCCTTCGCGGCGGCGGGGCTGCCCCTGCCCGAGCCAGTGGCCGATGAAGGCTTCGCCGAGTTCGACCACCAGGCCGTCTTCAGTGCTTACCTTGCGCGCGACCCCGAGCATCCGATCGCGGTGGCCAGCCGCAGCGGCCACCCGCGTGACGTCGGCGCGATGCTGCAGGCGGCGCTGCTGGCCTGGGCCCGCGACGAGCTGCCGGACCTGCCCGAATCCTGGGCCGCCTTCGGCCAGCGCGTGCAGTCGGCCGGCGAACGGCTTGAAGCCCTGGCCGGCGACGGCGAAGTGCTGGTGCTCAGCTCGGGTGGCGTGATCTCGCGCCTGGCGCAGATGGCGCTGGACGTTCCGGACACGCGCGCGGTCGAGCTCAATCTTTCGCTGCGCAACAGCGCGCTCTCGGAATTCCATCCCGCTGGCCGCCGCCTGCGACTGGGCAGCTGGAACGCGCTGCCGCACCTGCACGGCGAACGCGAGCTGTGGACTTATTACTGATGACCCCAGGCACCCGCCCATGACCGATCCCCTGGCCTTGCCCGAAGCGGCGCTCGCCGATTACCTGCAGGCGCACGTGCCCGGTTTCCGCGGGCCCCTGGTGGCCACGAAGTTCAAGGGTGGCCAGTCCAACCCCACCTATCGCATCGACGCCGCCAGCGGCACCTACGTGCTGCGCCGCAAGCCGCCCGGCGTGCTGCTGCCCTCGGCGCATGCGGTGGACCGCGAGTTCCGCGTGCTGCAGGCGCTGCACGGCAGCCAGGTGCCGGTGGCCGAGCCGCTGCACCTTTGCACCGATGACACCGTGATCGGCTCGATGTTCTATCTGATGCAGTTCGTCGAAGGCCGCATCCTCTGGGATCCGTCCTTGCCCGACGTCGATGCCGCCGGCCGCGGCGCGATCTACGACGGCATCATCGACGCGATGGCGGCCCTGCACACGGTGGATCCGTCGGCGGTGGGCCTGGCCGACTACGGCAAGCCCGGCAATTATTTCGAACGCCAGCTGCGCCGCTGGACCGAGCAGTACCGCGCCAGCGAAACGCAGCCGACGCCGGCGATGGAAACCCTGATCGCCGAACTGCCGCGCCGCTGCCCGCCCGACGATGGCGTGGTGGCGCTGGCGCACGGCGATTTCCGCATCGACAACCTGATGTTCCACCCCACCCAGCCACGCGTGATCGCTATCGTGGACTGGGAGCTGTCGACCCTGGGCCACCCGCTGGCGGACCTGGGCTATTTCTGCATGGCGCTGCGCCTGCCGCGCAACCCCGCCCTGCCCGGCCTGGCCGGGCTGGACCGCGCGGCCCTGGGCATTCCGGACGAGGCCGCGCTGCTGGCGCGATATTCCGCGCTGACCGGGCGGCCGATCCCGGCCGACTGGCCCTTCGTGCTGGCCTTCAGCTTCTTCCGCCTGGCGGCGATTGCCGAGGGTGTGGCCAAGCGCGCGCAGCAGGGCAATGCGTCCAGTGAAAGCGCGGCCCGCACCGGCCGCATGACCGGCATGCTGGCCGAACTCGGGGTGCAGGTGCTGCAGGACTGATCCGGCGGAGCGGCGTCAGCCGTGCGGGCGCTCGGCCCAGCGGCGGATGTGCGCCGCCATCTCCCGCACGCCGTCGGTCAGCGCCGCCGGCCCGGGCTGCAGGATGATCGGCGACTTGATCTCGTGCAGCTGTCCGTCGCGCACCGCCGGTACGCTTTCCCAGCCGGGACGCGCGGCCACCTTGCCGGGCTGGAACTTCTTGCCGCACCAGGACCCGAACACGATGTCGGGGGCACGGGCGATGATCTCGCGGTCGTCGGCCAGAATGCGGTGCTTCGCCAGCGACTGCGCGGCCAGCTCCGGAAAGATGTCGTCGCCGCCGGCGATGCGCACCAGTTCCGCCACCCAGCGGATGCCGCTGATGCGCGGCTCGTCCCACTCTTCGAAATACACCCTGGGGCGGCGCGCCAGCGTCGCCGAGGCGGCCGCCACTTCGTCCAGGCCACGCTGCAGCGCATCGGCATAGTCCGCGGCCTTCGCCGCCGCGCCCACCAGCGCGCCCAGCCGGCGCACGTAGTCCAGGGTGTCGGCGACGCTGCGGTGGTTGCTGATCCACACCTCGATGCCGTGCCGGATCAGCTCGGCGGCGATGTCGGCCTGGATGTCGGAGAAGCCGACCACGAAATCGGGCTCGAGCTTGAGGATCTCGCCGATGCGGGCGCTGGTGAACGCGCTGACCTTGGGTTTCTCCTTGCGCGCGCGCGGCGGACGCACGGTGAAGCCGGAAATGCCGACGATGCGGTCCTGCTCGCCCAGCGCGTACAGGACTTCGGTGGGCTCTTCGGTCAGGCAGACAATGCGCCGCGGGCCGTGGCTCACGGATACAGCATCCGCTGGCGCCACTGGCCGTCCACGCGTTCGTAGGACTGGCGCTCGTGCAGGCGGTAGCGCGCGCCGTACCAGAACTCGATGCGCTCGGGCACCACCCGGAAACCGGACCAGTGCGGCGGCCGCGGCACCGGACCACCTTCGAACTTCTTCTCGAAGGCATCGATGCGCGCCTCGAAGGTCTCGCGCGCCTCCAGGGTCTGCGACTGCAGCGAGGCCCAGGCGCCGATCTGGCTGGGACGCGGGCGCGAGGCGAAGTAGTCGTCGGCCTCGGCCACGGTCACCGGCTCCACCGTGCCCTCGACCTTCACCTGCACCTGGTCGCGCAGGGTCTTCCACAGGAACAGCAGCGCGGCCTGCGGATTTGCGGCCAGCTGGCGGCCCTTGCGGCTGTCGAAGTTGGTGTAGAACACGAAGCCGCGTTCGTCGAAGGCCTTGAGCAGCACGGTGCGTGCCGACGGCCGGCCCTGCGCATCGGCGGTGGCCACGGTCATGGCAGTAGGTTCGGGATCACCCGCTGCCGTGGCCTCCGCCAGCAGGCGGGCGAAGGTTTGCAGGGCTTCGGCGTACAGGTCGCTCATGCGGAACTCCAGGTTTCCCGCATTGTCGCTCCGATGGGCGGCGGCTGCACCCCACCGGCGACGGCCGGCGGGGCTGCCGCTGCGCGCTTCAGCTGACGACGAAGCTCACGCGCATGTTGACGCGCCATTCCGACACGCTTCCGTCGTCGTTGCAGACCACCTTGACGTCGTTGACCCAGGCGCCCTTGATGTTCTTCACGCTCTTGGCGACCTTCTTCAGGCCGGTCTGCACGGCATCTTCGATGCCTTTCTTGGACGAGGCGGAAACTTCGATGACCTTGGTGACAGTGGACGTTGCCATGGCGTTCTCCGAGGGGCCCGGGATGGGCGCTTGGACTATACGCCCGGGCCGCCCGCACGGCGGGTCAGGAGGCGGCCGGTCGCAGCAGCGGCACGTAACCTTCGCGGTAATCCGGATGCTCGGGCCGCCAGCCGGTCGCCCGCAGCCGTGTGTTGGCCACCCGGCGCCCGGTGGCCGGACCGGTTGCTGGCGCCAGGGCCGGCAAGCCTTCCTGCGCGCGGATCCAGGCAACCACGTCCGATTCCAGTGCGGGCGCGTCGTCCGAACCCAGGTATAGCGATTGAGGGGCGGGCAGGTCGATCAGGTGCGCCAGCGCGGCGGCCGCATCCTCGACGTGCAGGCGGTTGGTCCAGCGCGCGGCCGGCGGCTCGCCGGTGCGCGCCTTGCGCAGCATCGCCTCGCGGCCGGGGCCATAAAGGCCGGACAGGCGCAATGCGATGCCGGCGGCATGATCCGACAGCGCGCGTTCGGCCTCGCGCAGCACCTGGCCATTGAAGCTGGCGGCTTCGGCGGGCGTGGATTCGTCCACCCACTCGCCCTGGTCCTGACCATAAACGGCGGTGGACGAAGCGAAGATCAGCCGCGGTGCCTGGCAGGCGTCCATCATCCGCCGCAGTCCGTCCAGGTAGAGCGCGCGGTAGGACACCTCGTCGCGCTGGTCGGGCGCCGCGCAGAACACCAGCGCATCGGCACGCCGCGGCAGCAGCTGCAGGCGCTCGCCGCTGGCCAGGTCGGCGCGGACCTGGCGCAGGCGGCCTTCGTCCTCGCCGGCGCGGCGACGCACACCAACGACCTCGCCACCGCCCTGCTGCCAGCGCCGCGCCAGCCGCATGCCGACATCGCCCAGCCCTGCCACCACCAGTAATCCCGCGCTCATCCTGCCTTCCTTCGCAATCGCGAGCCTGCAGCTCCGCGGGGTCGGGATGCTAGCATCCGATCCCATGAATCCCGCGCCAAACCTCGTGCTCGTCGGCCCCATGGGCGCGGGCAAGACCTCGATCGGCAAGCGCCTGGCGGTGCGGCTGGGCCTGGCCTTCGTGGACTGCGACCACCGGCTCGAAGAAATAACCGGCGCGCCGGTGCCGCTGATCTTCGAGCACGAGGGCGAGGCGGGTTTCCGCGCCCGCGAGTCGGCCCTGATTGCCGAACTGATGCGCGGCGAAGGGCAACTGGTGGCGACTGGCGGCGGCGCCGTGCTGGCCGGGCCCAACCGCGACCACCTGCGGGCCCGCGGCTTCGTGGTGCATCTGCAGGTCAGCGTGGCCCAGCAGATCGAACGCCTGGGCCGCGACCGCAGCCGGCCGCTGCTGGCCTTCGGCGACAAGCGCGCGCGGCTCGAGTCCCTCGCGGTGGAACGCGGGCCGATCTACCGCGACATCGCCGACCTGGCCTTCGACGCCGATGGCCTCAGCGTGCCCGTCGCCGCCGAGCGCCTGGGCGCCCTGCTTGAACAGCGCTGGCAGCGCACGGAGACCGCGTGAACAAGGTGCATGACGTCGAGGTCGCGCTGGGCGCGCGCCGCTATCCCATCCGCATCGGCCGCGGCCTGCTCGACCAGGGCGACGCCCTGCGCGCGCTGGTGCCGGGCCGGCACGTGCTGGTGGTCACCGACGCGAATGTCGCGCCGCACTACCTGGCGCGGGTTGAGACGGCGCTGGCCGGCAAGCAGGTCGGCACCCGCGTGCTGCCGGCCGGCGAGCAGGAGAAAACGCTGGCGCGCTTCGGCGAGGTGCTGTCGGCGCTGGCCGCGCTAGGCGCCAGCCGCGATGCCACGCTCGTCGCGCTGGGCGGCGGCGTGATCGGTGACCTGGCCGGGTTCGCGGCGGCCTGCTGGATGCGCGGCATCCGCTTCGTGCAGTTGCCCACCACCCTGCTGGCGATGGTGGACTCCTCGGTCGGCGGCAAGACCGCGGTGGATCTGCCGCAGGGCAAGAACCTGGTCGGTGCCTTCCACCAGCCGTCGGCCGTATTGGCCGACACCGCCACGCTCGACACCCTGCCGGACCGCGAATTGCGTGCCGGCCTGGCCGAAGTGGTGAAGTACGGCGCGATCGCCGATGCGGCCTTCTTCACCTGGCTCGAAGAGAACGCCGAAGCGCTGCTGGCGCGCGACGCCGACGCGCTGGCCGAAGCGATCGCCGTCAGCTGCCGGCACAAGGCCGGCATCGTGGCGCGCGACGAGACCGAACAGGGCGAGCGCATGCTGCTCAATTTCGGCCATACTTTCGGCCACGCCATCGAGACCCAGCAGGGCTATGGCGGCCTGCTGCACGGCGAGGCGGTGGCAGTGGGCATGGTGCTGGCGGCGCGGCTGTCGGCCGACCTCGGCCGCGCGCCCTGGTCCGATACCGCGCGCCTGGCCGCCCTGCTGGAACGTTTCGGCCTGCCGGTGGCGCTGCCGCCCGGGCTGTCGGGCGATGCCCTGCTCGAGCGCATGCGCCTGGACAAGAAGGCCCTGTCCGGCCAGCTCCGGCTGATCCTGTGGAATGGGCTGGGCGCGGCCGCCGTGGCCACCGACGTGCCCGAAGCCGACCTGAGGGCCGTACTGGACGCCTGAGCCGGGCGCATCGCCAGCGCACGCCAGGCGCGCCCAATGGCTACAATGGCGGCCTATGCGATTGCTGCTGCAGCAAAAACCCAGCGCCGGCGAGGCGCCCCGCTATGTCCAGCTGATGCTCCAGCAGGACCTGCTGGGCGGCTGGACCCTGCTGCGCGAAGCCGGCCAGATCGGCGGCAAGGCCCAGCTCAAGCGCGAGCAGTACCTCGAGCGCGACGCCGCCCTGGCGGCCTTTGAAAAAGCCCGCGACGCGCAGGTGCGCAAGGGATTCCTGGTGATGTTCGCCCAGGGCTCCGATGCGCCGCGCTGAGCCCTCCCCCGCGCCCCTGCCCGGATGCACCCCGTGACCTTGAAGAATGACCGTTTCCTGCGTGCGCTGCGGCGCGAGCCCGTGGACTGCACGCCGGTCTGGCTGATGCGCCAGGCCGGGCGCTACCTGCCCGAATACCGCGCCACCCGCGCCCAGGCCGGCAGCTTCATGGGCCTGGCCACCAACCCCGAACTGGCCTGCGAAGTGACGCTGCAGCCGCTGCGACGCTACGACCTGGACGCGGCGATCCTGTTCTCCGACATCCTCACCGTGCCCGATGCGATGGGCCTGGGCCTGTATTTCGCCGATGGCGAAGGCCCGAAGTTCGAACGTCCCGTGCGCACGCCGGCCGACATCGCCCGGCTGGCCGTGCCCGACATGGGCACCGAGCTGCGCTATGTGATGGATGCCGTGAGCCTGATCCGGCGCGAGCTCGATGGCCGCGTGCCGCTGATCGGTTTCTCCGGCAGTCCCTGGACCCTGGCCTGCTACATGGTCGAAGGCGGCGGCAGCAAGGATTTCGCCCGCATCAAGTCCATGGCGCTGAACGAGCCGGCGGCACTGCACCGCCTGCTTGAAGTGACCACCGATGCGGTGATCGCCTACCTGGCCGCGCAGCGCGCGGCCGGGGCGCAGGCGCTGCAGGTGTTCGACACCTGGGGCGGCGTCCTGGCGCCACACGTGTACCGTGAATTCTCGCTGCGCTACCTGCAGCGCATCGCAGCCGAACTGCCGCGCGGCGAAGGTGCCGCGCGCACGCCGCTGATCCTGTTCGGCAAGGGCAATGCGCCCTATCTCGAAGACCTGGCGGCCACCGGCACCGAGGGCCTGGGCGTGGACTGGACCGTGGGCCTGGGCGAGGCGCGCCGCCGCACCGGCGGCTCGGTGGGGCTGCAGGGCAATCTCGACCCGGCGACGCTGTACGCGTCGCCGGCCGGCATCGAGCGCGAAGTGCGCCGGGCGCTGGACGATTACGCCGCGGCCAACGGCGGTTCGCGCGCGGGCCACGTCTTCAACCTGGGCCACGGCATGTCGCCGGACATGGATCCGGCGCACGTGGCCGTGCTGGTGGACGCCGTGCACGCCTTCAGCCGCGACGCCGCCTGAGTCAGCGTGGTCCCGCCGCGGCCGCCAGCGCTGCGGCCAGCATGTCGCCGGTGACCGGTTTGCGCAGGAAGCCATTCATGCCCGAGGCCATGGCGCTGGGCTCGGCCTCGGCGTCGGCGCGTGCGGTCAATGCCAGCAGCGGCATCCGGGAACCGCCCGCCCGGATCAGGCGCGCCAGCGCGGTGCCGTCGATGCCCGGCAGATCAAGGTCGAGCAGGGCCAGGTCGAATTCGCGGCAGGCCAGCTCCGAGATCGCCGCCAGCCCGTGCGGCACGTGCGCCACGGCGTGGCCCTGACGACGCAGCAATCCCGAGACCACCTCGGCCACCACGTCGTCGTCCTCGACCAGCAGCAGCCGCAGCGCGGCGCCTTGCGGCAGGCTGGCCGGCGCGGGTGCGGGCGGCAGTTCGGCGGCCGGCAGCGGCAACTCGACGCAGAACTCGGCGCCCTGCCCCGGCTCGCTGCGCACGCTGATGGCCCCGCCCATCGCGGCCGCCAGTTCCTGGCAGATCGCCAGGCCCAGGCCGCTGCCGCCATAGCCACCGGGCTCACGCGCCATGCCTGGTTCGAAGCGGCGGAACAGCCGCGCCTGCTGCTCGCTGCTCAGCCCCGGGCCGCTGTCGTGCACCACCAGCCGCAGGCCCAGCGGCGGCGGTGCCGACACCCGCGCGCTGACCTCGCCCCGATCGCAGAACTTGATGGCGTTGTGGCCCAGGTTGAACAGGATCTGCCGCACTCGCGTGGCGTCGCCGCGGAAGGCGCGCGGTACGTCGCCGTCGCAGGCCAGCGAAAATCCCAGGCCCTTGGCGCTGGCGAGCGGCCGCAGCAGGCCCGACACCTCGTCCAGCAAGGGCCGCAGTTCGAACGGCGCATCGTCGAGCACCAGCTTTCCCGCCTCGATGCGCGCCAGGTCCAGCGCGTCATTGACCAGCCGAAGCAGGTGCCGGCCCGCGCGCTGGATCGCATCGACCTGGGCCGACTGCACCGGATCGAGCGATCCGCCCTGCAACAGTTCGGCCATGCCCAGCACGCCGGTCATCGGGGTGCGGATCTCGTGGCCCAGCGTGGCCAGGAAGCGGCTCTTGGCCGCAGACTGCTGCTCGGCCAGGCGGCGGCTGGCCTGTTCGAGCTGCCAGGCCTCGCGCCGACGCCGGCGCGCCCGATGCGACAACGCCGCCCAGGCCGAGGCGGCGAGCACGGCAAGGCCGCCCAGCGCCAGCACGCGCTGGCTGCGCCACCACGGAGGATCCACCACCAGGCCCAGGGCCCGTGCCCGCGACCAATGGCCATCGACCGCCTGCGCCGCCACGAGCAGCCGGTAGCTGCCCGGGGCGAGCCGGTCGTAGGCCTGCTCGCCGGGCGGATCACGGGTGATCCAGCCCGCGTCGTGCCCCTCGAGTCGGAAGGCCACCCGCCGCACCGGCGAGGGACCGCCCGGCGCGAGGCGGATGCGCAGGTCGCGGTCATCGTGCGCGATGCGCAGGACCCGGACGTTGGCGGGATACACCAGCGTGCGCTGGTCGCGCACCAGGCTGACGATTTCCACCCGGGGCGGCTGGACGCTGACCTGCGGCGCCTCCGCTACCCCACCCGATGCCAATGGAAGGCCTGCTGGCTGCGGCTGTACTGCCGTTCCCGCCGCGAGGCCAGGGGCGATGACCAGTGCCGCGGCCAGCGCCCCGCAGCAGCGCCAGGCCCGCCCGCGCAGGCCGGCACAGGGAGCCGCGGACACGATGCGTGGCCGCGCCTCGCCCCCCGCGTCCGCCCGCGACCCTGCAACATTGGGTTTCGCCGCCATGCACGCCTCGTCCACTCTGCCGGCCTAGACTAGCCAGACCCGGGCCCCGGGAATGTAGGAGAACGCCGTTGCCGATGCGATCCACCTGCCTGATCGCCCTCGCCTGCCTCGCATCGCTGGCCGCTCACGCGGCCGAGCCTGCGGCCTGGCGCCTGGACCCGGTGCATACGCGCGTTGCCTTCCACATCGACCACGCGGGATTTTCCCGTGCCATCGGCACGTTCTCCGGCACGCACGGCCAGCTGTGGTTCGACCCCGACGACTGGTCCAGCGCCCGGCTGGACGTCCGTATCCCGCTGGCCAGCCTCGACCTGGGCGAGGCGGGCTGGAACGCCAAGGTGCTCGGCCGTGGCTTCCTCGATGCCACCGGCCAGCCCGAAGCACGGTTCACCTCGACGCGCGTGCAGCCCACCAGCGAAGGCCAGGCCGAGGTGCACGGCCAGCTGCACCTGCGCGGACAATCGCGCCCAGTGACGCTGCAGGTCACGCTCAACGCGATAAAGCGCCATCCGATCACCAAACGGCGCACGGTCGGCTTTTCCGCCACCGGCCGGCTCAGCCGTCGCGACTTCGGCATCGATGCCTGGCCCAACGTGATCGGCGACGAGGTCAGGCTGATGATCGAGGTCGAAGCCCTTCGCACGTCCGCCACCGAGCCACCCCCGACCCAGGAGACCCCCGATGCCGATCAGGAATGACGCCAACCAGTGGGGCGCCGTCAGCCTCGCGCTGCACTGGATCACGGTGGCGATGGTGCTGGGCCTGGTGCTGGTGGGCTTCCTGATGCAGGAGCTGCCCAACGCCCAGAAGGTGGCGGTGTACGCCCTGCACAAGAGCTTCGGCCTGACGGTGCTGGCGCTGACAGTGCTGCGGCTGCTCTGGCGGCTGGTGGCCGGTGCGCCCGCGCCCGTGCCGGGCACGCCGCGCTGGCAGGCCTGGGCCGCCAGCGCCACCCACGTCGCGCTCTACTTCGTGCTGCTGGCCATGCCCATCAGCGGCTGGCTGTACAACTCGGCCGCCGGCTATCCGCTGCAGTGGTTCAAGCTGTTCAACCTGCCCAGCCTGTCGGCGCGCAGCACCGAGATCCGCGAATTCGCCCACGACGCCCACGAGACGCTGTTCCTGGTGCTGGCGGCCATCGTCACCGTGCATGCACTGGCGGCGTTCAAGCATCACTACTTCGACCGCGACCGCACCTTGGTGCGCATGCTGCCGATCCTCAAGCCGCGTACCGATCCATCGCCGCAAGATCCCCCGCCCGGAGCCTGACCATGCGATTCGCCGCCACCCTTGCCCTACTGCTGGCCAGCGCCAGCGTGTCCGCCGCCGACTACACCGCGCGCGAAGGTTCAACGCTGGGCTTCAGCGGGGCCTATCAAGGCGAAGCCTTCACCGGCAGGTTCGAGAAGTTCACGCCGAGCATCCGCTTCGATCCGGCCGACCTGGCCGGCAGCCGCTTCGACGTGCGCATCGATCTGGCCAGCGCCCGCACCAGCAATGCCGACTACGATCCCGAGCTGGCGGGCGCCAGCTTCTTCGACACCGGGCGCACGCCCGAGGCGCGCTACATCGCCACCCGCTTCCGCGCGCTCGGCGGCAACCGCTACGTGGCCGAGGGCAGCCTCACGCTTCGCGGGGCCAGCCATCCGGTGCCGCTGACCTTCACCTGGACACCCGGCGCATCGCCGGTGCTGGCCGGCGAAGCCACCGTGCGGCGGCTGCAGTTCAAGGTGGGCACCGGCGAATGGGCGGACGTGGAACTGATCCCCGACGCGATCAAGGTCAGCACGCGACTGGTGCTGGCACCCGCGCCGGCGGCACCGGCCAAGGCCGGCTGAGCGCCGCTCAGCCGCCCAGGAAGCGGCGCAATCCCTCGGCGTCGAACGGCCAGTCGAGTTCGGCCCCGCTGTCTTCGCGCCGCAGCACCGGGATACGTTCGCCGTAGCGCGCCTGCAGCCCGAGGTCGTCGTCTATCCACAGCGGATCAAAATCCGGCACGCCGGCCTGGGCCAGTTGGTCCCAGGCCTGGTCGCACAGGTGGCAATCATCGCGCTGGATCAGGGTGAGCTTCATCGGTGGGCCGTTCGCCGGCGTACAGTCTGGTTGGCGCCAAGGCGCATAGAATACGGCCACTTCACCGGAACTCCGTCCATGGCCGTCAGCGTATTCGACCTGTTCAAGATCGGCATCGGGCCCTCGTCCTCGCATACGGTCGGGCCGATGCGCGCGGCGGCGCGCTTCGCCAGCCACTGGCTGGAGGAAAACGGCGACCTGGCGCGCACGGCGCGCGTGCGCGCCGAGGTGTTCGGCTCGCTGGCGCTCACCGGCCGCGGCCACGGCACCGACAAGGCCGTGCTGATGGGCCTGGAGGGCCATTGGCCCAACCAGATCGATCCCGACATCATTCCGCCGGCGCTTGAACGCATCCGTCGCGACAAGAAGCTGCTGCTGCTGGGCAAGCACGAGATCGGTTTCGACGAAAAGCACGACCTGGTGATGAACAAGCGCCAGAAGCTGCCCTTCCACACCAACGGCATGCGCTTCACGGCCTTCGATGCGGCGGGCGTGCAGATTGCAACGCGCGACTACTACTCGGTGGGCGGTGGCTTCGTGGTCAACCAGGACGAGGCGGCCGAAGACCGCATCGTCGCCGACACCACCGAGCAGCCCTATCCCTTCCACTCCGGCGACGAACTGCTGCAGCGCTGCCGCGAAACCGGCCTGGGCTTCGCCGGCGTGCTGATGGCCAACGAACGGGCCTGGCGCAGCGAAGCGGAAATCCATGCCGGCCTGCGCGAGATCTGGCAGGCCATGCAGGACTGCACCGCGCGCGGCATCCGCGAGAAGGGCACCCTGCCCGGCGGCCTGCACGTGCAGCGGCGCGCGCCCTCGCTGCACGCCGAGCTGGCGTCCAAGCCCGAGGCCGGCATGCGCGACCCGCTGACCGTGCTCGACTGGGTGAACCTCTACGCGCTGGCGGTGAACGAGGAAAATGCCGCCGGTGGCCGCGTGGTCACCGCGCCCACGAACGGCGCCGCCGGCATCATCCCGGCCGTGCTGCATTACTACGACCGCTTCTGCCCTGGCGCGAACGAGGCCGGCGTGTTCGAGTTCCTGCTCACCGCGGCCGCCGTGGGCATCCTCTACAAGGAGAACGCCTCGATCTCCGGTGCCGAGGTCGGCTGCCAGGGCGAGGTGGGCGTGGCCTGCTCGATGGCCGCGGCCGGCCTCACCGCCGCGCTCGGCGGCACGCCGGGCCAGGTCGAGAACGCCGCCGAGATCGGCATGGAGCACAACCTCGGGCTTACCTGCGACCCGATCGGCGGCCTGGTGCAGATTCCCTGCATCGAGCGCAATGCGATGGGTGCCGTGAAGGCCATCAACGCCTCGCGAATGGCCCTGCGCGGCGACGGCAAGCACAAGGTCAGCCTGGACAAGGTGATCAGGACCATGCGCGACACCGGCCGCGACATGCAGGACAAGTACAAGGAAACCAGCCGCGGCGGCCTGGCGGTGAACGTCATCGAGTGCTGAGCGACGCCCGCGCGGCCAGGCCGCGTCGAACCGTGACGCCGGTGCTTGCCTTGTCCTGCCGCCGGGTTGATATTCGGGTGACTCCCGTCCCAGGCAGGACCGCCCCGTGACGACCCCGCGCCGCGCGCCCACGCTGATCGCCCTGCTGGCGTTGGCACTGGCCTGGACCCTGCCGGCGGCGGCCCTGGATCCCGACAAGGCCTTCCACCACTACGTCCGCAACACCTGGAGCATCGAGGAAGGCCTGCCGCAGATCAGCGCGCTGGCCATCGCCCAGGACCGCGAGGGTTATCTCTGGGTCGGTACCCAGGCGGGACTGGCGCGCTTCGACGGCGTGCGCTTCACCACCTTCAATCCCGAGTCCACGCCCGGCCTGGCCGGCATCTGGATCAACGACCTGCACGTCGACGGCCGCAACCGCGTGTGGGTGGCGACCTATCGCGGACTGTCCCTGTACGAGGACGATGTCTTCCGCATCATCGCCGTGCCGGGCTCGGATCCGGAGAGTCCGCTCGACACCCGCGACATCGAGCCCACCGACGATGGCGCGCTGTGGGTGGCGGCGCCCGAGGGCGTGTACCGCGCCACGCCCGCCGGGCTGAACCTGCAGTACCCGCTGCCGCGCCCGGCAGCCGCCCTGCTGGCGCGCGGCCAGGAGCTGTGGGTCGGCAGCCGGGGGCGCGTGTACCGCATCGCCGATGGCCTGGTGCAGCTGCTGCCGCTGCCCGAAGGCGACGACGACACCGTGGTGACCCACCTGGTCGAGGCGCAGGGCCGGCTGTGGGCGGGCACGAGCGCAGGCCTGTTCTATCGCCAGGGCGACGCCTGGCTGCGCCACGAGGGCGGCGAGCCGCTGTCGCGCGCCCCGATCGAAGCCATGCACGAGGACCGCGACGGCAACCTGTGGATCGGCATGGTCGAAGACCTGGTCCGCCTTCGCAAAGGCCGGGTGGCGGAACTCGTCTCCGGCGACCGGGCGGGTGCGGCGGTGCGCGTGGTGTTCGAGGACAGCGAAGGCAACCTCTGGCTGGGCAGCCAGTGGGAAGGCCTGACCCGGATGTGGAACGGATGGACGCGCCGCTACGGCATGCGCGAGGGCCTGGATGACAGCGTGCTGTGGTCGGTGGCGCGCGGACCGGACGGCCGGCTGTGGGCCGGCACCAATCGCGGCCTGAGCGTGCTGTCCGGCGGCCGCTTCCGGCAGGTGGTCGCGGGCGCCGACCTGCCCCATCCCAATGCCTACACGCTGCTGCCGGAAGATGGCGTGGTGTGGATCGGCACGCGCCGCGGCGTGGTGCGGCTGCGCGGCGAGTCGCTGGACACGCCGGACTGGGTGGCGCCGATGCGCAGCGCGCAGATCAACGGCATCGTGCGCGATCGCCGCGGCGCGCTGTGGTTCGCCACGACCCAGGGGCTGTTCCGGCATGCGCGAGGCGAGCTGCGCGGCTTTGGCGTTGCCGACGGGCTGCGCGATCCGCGCACGCGCCTGTTCCATGAGACCCGTGACGGCCGGCTGCTCGTCGGCACACAGACGGGGCTTTACGAAGTGGTCGGCGAACGCCTGCAGCCGCTGGGCCTGGACAATGGCCTGCGCGACAACCTCGACGTCACCGCCATCCACGAACTCGCCGACGGCAAGCTGGTGATCGGGACGCTGTCGGAGGAAATCTTCCTGTTCGACGGCCAGCGCTGGGTCGCTTTCACCCGCGAGCAGGGCATGCCGGTGAACTCGCCCTTCTTCCTCACCGAGGACGGCCAGGGCTACCTGTGGGTGGCAGGCATCCGCGGTGTGCACCGCGTGCCGGTGGCCGACCTGCTGGCGGTGGCCGCAGGCGAACGAAGCCAGGTGCGCGGGGAAATGCTGCTCAACGAACGCGGCGACCGCCGCGGCGGCCAGAAGGGCTATTGCTGCAACGGTGCCGGCAACGCCAAGGGGTTCCTCTACGACGGCGAACTGTGGCTGCCCACCCGTGACGGCCTGCTCGCGATGGCGACTGGCGGCATCGTCAAGAACAGCGTTGCGCCGCGCACCCTGATCGAACGCGTGCGCGTGGGCGAGGCCTGGCGCGAAGCCGACCCCAGCGCCGACTGGCAGCTGGGCCAGGATGACCGCGACCTGAGCTTCGAGTTCACCGTGCTCAGCTTCCAGGATCCGCGCAGCGTGGACCTGCGCTACCGCCTGGTGGGCTATGACGCCGACTGGCGAACGCTGGATGACATCGAGCGGCGCGTCGTGAACTACACCAACCTTCCGCCGGGACCCTACGTGTTCGAAGCCGTGGGATCCAACAACGCCGGCGTGTGGAGCAAGTCGCCGGCGCAGATCGGCTTCCTGATCAAGCCGCGCTTCCACGAGACCACGCTGTTCCTGGTGCTGATGGCGCTGCTGCTGGGCAGCGTGGTGTATGCCGGCTACCGCCTGCAGCGGGGCGCGCACCGGCGCCAGCGCCGTGCCCTGGAACAGCTGGTGGGCCAGCGCACCGAAGCCCTGGAAGTGGCGAACCACCGGCTCGAGGAAGCGAGCCAGACCGATCCGCTCACCGGCCTGCGCAATCGCCGCTACCTGGCCAACCAGATTCCCGCCGACCTGGCCTTCTACGACCGCGACACCCTGCGGCGCGGCGCCCAGGGCGAGGTGATGGTGTTCGCCCTGGTGGACATCGACCACTTCAAGCTCGTGAACGACCGCCACGGACATGCGGCCGGAGATCGGGTGCTGCAGCAGGTGGCGCAGGTGCTGGGCCGCCTGGTGCGCACCGGCGACTACGTCGCGCGCTGGGGCGGCGAGGAGTTCCTGGTCGTGTTCCGGCCGATGACGGGCCGGCACCTGCCGCTGCTGGGCGAACGCATCCGCGGGGCGATCGGCAACCATCGCTTCGAGATCGGCACCGGCGAGCCGCTGCGGCTGACCTGCTCGGTCGGTTTCGTCGAGTGCCCCCTGTTCCGCGATGCGCGCGGCAACCTGGGCTGGGAGCAGATCGTGGAGCTGGCCGATCGCGCCCTGTATTACGTCAAGGCGCACGGCCGCGATGGCTGGGCCCTGTTCCGGGCGCCCGCCGACAGCCATCTGCAGGCCCTGCTGCAGGCGCTGGATGGCAATGCCGTGGACCTGCTCAAGGCGGGCCGACTTGAGCTGGTGGCCTCGTCCGGTCTCTCGCCGCCGGGCAAGGGCACCGGCGACGCCCCCTAGTGTCGGCGAGGGGCGCGGCCTATGCTCTGGCCATGCGCGAGCCAAGCCGCCGGGTGGCCCTTTTCTGCATGCTGGTGGCGCTGTATGCCGCGGGCGGTGGCTACTCGAGCCTGCTGATCGACGGGCCCGGGCAGGTGGCGCTGTTCTGGCCGTCTTCGGGCGTGGCGCTGGCGGGTGTGGTGCGATTCGGCCTTCGCTGGTCGCTGTTCGTGCCGCTGGGCGCGCTGGGAGTTCACCTGCTGTTCGACCCGGTGCCGCCGGGCTTCCTGGCGTATTCGCTGGCGAGCAATTTCTTCGGCGTGGTGGTGGGCGCCTGGCTGGTGCTGCGCACGCCGGTGCAGGATCCGCTGACGGTGCGCTTCGGTCTCCGGGCACTGGCCGGCGGTACGGTAATGGCGATCATCAGTGCGTCCATCGGCGTGATCGGCATGCTGCAGAACGACCTGATCGCGCCGGCCGAGTTGCCGGCCGCCGCCACGCGCTGGCTGCTGGGCGACCTGCTGGGCGTGACCAGCGTGGCACCGGCGATGATGCTGGCCCTTTCGGGCCCGGCGCTGCGCCAGCCGCGCACCGAGGGCGACGCCTACGCCCCCGAGGGCGAGCGCCTGCTCTGGAACGTCGCCATCTTCGCCAGCTTCCTGCTGATGGCCTGGGCCGGCAGCCTGGGCGGGCCGTACGCGCTGGGCCTGGTGGCGCTGCCGCTGGGCGTGCTGGTGTGGAGTGCGATCCGGTTCCCGCCGCTGCACACGGCGCTGGCCATCGCGGTGACCATGCTGCTGATCGCCGGGCTGGCGGGGCTGGGCCTGGCCGGGTATCCGGCGCCGGTGCAGACGCGCGATGGCCTGAACCTGCTGGCCTTCCTGATCGTGGTGGCCTCGCTGCCGATGATCCTGGCCTTCGCCATGCACCAGCAACGGGTGACGGCCGGCACCCTGCAGCACCGGGCCAACACCGATCCGCTGACCGGCCTGGCCAACCGCAACGCCTTCGAGGACCAGGTGCGCAAGGCCCTGGCCGATCCGTCGGCGCCGCCGATGGCTCTGGCCTACCTGGACCTGGATCACTTCAAGCTGATCAACGACACCGCCAGCCATGTGGCGGGCGACGCGGTGATCCGCGGCATCGCCGGCGTGATCGAGGCGCACCGGCACCGCGACGACCTGCTGGCGCGCACGGGCGGCGACGAGTTCGCGATGCTGCTTCGCAACTGCACGCCGATGGTGGCCGAGGACCGCGCCCGCGGGCTGCTGCGGGCCATCGAGGGCTACCGCTGCGGCTGGGACGGCCAGATGCTGGCCAGCACCGCCAGCGTGGGCCTGGTCGGCTTCCTCCCGGGCCAGGGCGAATACGCGCAGCTGCTGTCTCAGGCCGACGCCGCCTGCTTCACCGCCAAGGAACAGGGCGGCAACCGGGTCTGCCTGGCCAGCCTGGACGGCGGCGAGCTGCTGGACCGCACGGCGGCGATGCGCTGGGTGGTGCGCATCCGGGATGCGCTGGACCACCATGCGCTGGAGCTGTACTGCCAGAGCATCGCGCCGCTGCGCGCCGGCGAGGACCGCGGGCGGCACTTCGAGGTGCTGCTGCGCCTGCGTGATCCGCGCACCGGCGAGGTGATGATGCCCGAGCAGTTCATGCCGGCGGCCGAACGTTTCCACCTGGGCACGCGCATCGACCGGGAAGTGATCAGCCAGACGCTGGGCTGGCTGGAATCCCATCCACAGGCGGCAGCGTCGGTGTCCACCTGCTGCATCAACCTGTCGGGTGATGCGCTGATCGACGAGGGCTTCATCGGTTTCGTCGCCGAGCGGCTGCGGCGCGGCGCCTTTCCCGGCGACCGGCTTTGCTTCGAAATCACCGAGACCAGCGCGGTGCGCGACCTGGCGCGTGCTCAGCGCTTCATCACGCAGATGCGCGGCCTGGGCTGCCGGTTCGCGCTGGATGATTTCGGCACCGGCTTCTGCTCGTTCAATTACCTGCGCGCGCTGGACGTGGATTATTTCAAGATCGACGGCAGCTTCGTGCGCGACATGGAAACCTCGCCGCTGGCCGAGGCGGTGGTGCGCTCGATCAACGAGATCGCGCACGTGCTGGACAAGCGCAGCGTCGCCGAGCACACCGAGACCGAGCGCGAGCGGCAGGCGCTGCTGGCGCTGGGCGTGGACTTTGCGCAGGGCTACGCGATCGACCGGCCGGCTCCGATCGCCGAGTATTTCGCGCGGCCGATGCCGCAGTGGCCTTCGTGACCCGGGCGCGCGCGCTGGCATGGGTGCTGGGGGCGGCGCTGGCCGGCGCGGTGCTCGCGCAGGACGGCGCCTCGGAAGGACCGGCCGAGTTGGTCGTGGTCCGGCAGGGGCAGGATGTCATCGCTTACGCACAGAACCGGCTCGCGGGGCCGGTTGAAGTCGAGCTGGCCGCGATCGAGATGATCGGCATGGACAGCAATCCACCGCTGCCGCTGCGGGCGGTGGTGCCGGCGCATTCGCGGGTGGAGCTGGCCCGGCTGCAGGCCTGGGGGCCGGAACCGCGGCAGTCGCTGCGGCTGGTGGCGACGCCGGGCCCGCCCGGTCCGGTTGCGCGGGACGTGGTGTATTCGCTGCCCGTGGAGGAGTCGCGCTTCGAACTGGGCCAGGGATTCCACGGCGGTTTCAGCCACGGCGACGAAGCCAACCGCTATGCCATTGACCTGATCGTGGCCGAAGGCACGCCGGTGCTGGCGGCCCGCGCCGGCGTCGTGATGGAAGCGCAGGGCGCGTATCGCGAAGGCGGCACCGACCCCCGCCTGGCGGGCCGGGCCAACCTGATCCGCGTGCTGCACGACGACGGCAGCATGGCGCTGTACGCGCACCTGCAGGAAGGCGGCGTGCTGGTGCGCAACGGCGACCGCGTCAACCTGGGCCAGGTGATCGGCCGCACCGGCAGCACCGGCTACTCCAGCGGCCCCCACCTGCACTTCGCCATCCAGCTAAACGCCGGCCTGCGCCTGGTCTCCATCCCCTTCCGCATGATCGGCCCCACCGGCTACCTCCCCCTCACCCCCTGACGTGAAAACATACCAGGTATGTTTTCATCGGCCGTGAGACAGCAGCGGCGAATCTCATCGTCGGTGAAAACATACCTGGTATGTTTTCACCGTGGGTCAGAAGGAGTAGCGGGCGATTAGTTGGTAGACGGGGCCGGCGGATTCGGTTTCCATCTCGAACTCGTCGTAGTCGCGGTCGAGCTGGTCGATGCCGTTGTCGAACTTGTCGAACAGCTCGTCCTTGCTGGCGTCGAGCAGGTTGGACCCGGTCAGGCGCACCGACAGGTTCTCGCCGAAGCGCTTCTCGATGAAGACCTCCAGGTCCGCGCCGTAACTCGTGCGCACCTCTTCGGCCAGCACGCGCAGCTCGGCGTCGCCCTGCTTGCGGTAGCTGGCGCCGAAGGACGCGTTCCACTCCGGCAGGTCCTGGATGAAGCCCAGGTTGTAGACGTAGCGCGCCTGGTTGTTGAAGCGCCGCTCGCCGAACTCGTCGTCCACCGAACTGTCCAGCCAGGAGTAGTTCACGAACACGCCGGTATTGGGCAGGCCCAGCGCCGTCAGCGGCGTGGAGGCGTCGAACTCGATGCCGTACACATAGCCATCGCCGACGTTGGCCGCGGTGTAAACGAAGCTCTGCGGATCGAACACGGGGTAACCCGGCGTGTTCTCGTCGGCGCCCGGATTGTCGTCCAGGAACTCTTCCACCTCGTCCTCGTAATCACCCAGCGCCGTCGCGCTGGGCGCGCCCGTGTTCACCACCTCGATCAGGTCGGTGATGTCGCGGTAGAACAGGTTCACGCCGACGATGCCCTGCCGCCCCAGCCGGCGCTCGAAGCCCAGGTCCAGGCCCCAGGATGTCTCGGGATCCAGCTGCGGATTGCCGGCGAAGTCGTTGTCGCCGTACTCCTCCTCCAGCAGCAGCGGCAGGATGAAGTCGAAGTTCGGGCGCCGCACCGTGCGACCCACGCCGACGCTTATACGGTCGTCGTCGCTCAGGTTCCAGCGCAGGCTGGCCGAGGGCAGCAGTACCGAATAGTCGTTGTCCTGCTTGTCGCCATCGGCGTCCACGTCCACGCGGGTCATCTCGTAGCGCAGGCCGGCCTGCCACTCGACGCTGCCGCCGGCACCGGTGAACATCAGGTAGGGATCCACCCGACGCTCGTCAATGGCGCTGGTGTTGCGATCAAAGTCCGAATAAGGCGGCAACGGCAGGTCTTCGTCGTCGATGTCCACCTCGCTCACGCGCAGGTCGGTGTCGCGCTGCTTGGACAGCACATCGACGCCAAACTCCATGTCCAGTGCGCCGACCGCGCGCTCGTGCGCCAGCTTCAGGCTCAGCTCGGTGTCGTCGGTATCGGTCAGCACGCGTGCGCCTTCGGTCTCGTCGAAGGACGGCGGGCTGTCGTCGTCGTCGAAACTGGTCTCCTCCTCGGTGTCGAAGGTCTCGTCCTCGAAACGCGCATAGCCCAGGTCGATGTCGGTGCGACCGCCCGCCATGTCGAATTCGTAGGCGGCGCCCAGCGACAGGTTGGTCTGGTCGATGTCCACGATCTGCTCGTTCACCGAAAGCAGGTTTTCGCGCGAACTGCTTTCGGGGTCGTTGTACTCGATCGAGTTCTCGGTCTGCGTCCGGTCGGTCAGCACGTACAGGCCGGAGAGCTTGAGGCGGCCCGTGCCGATGTCGCGGGTATAGGAGACGTTGCCGGAGTAGTCGTCGCCATCGCGCACGTCGGTCTGGTCCTCGCGGTCCACGAAGTCGCCGCCCGGCTCCTCGAAGCGCGTGCTGAACTTTTTCTTCGGGTTGTAGCGTCCCTGCACGTTGAACCCGCCCAGCAGGCGGCCACCGCCCACTTCGCCACTACCCACTGCACCGTAGGTCGGCTTGACCTCGCCGTCGTCGAAACGCAGCGCACCCACGCGCGCATAGCCGCCGTCGAACTCGTAGGCATCGCGCAGCACGATGTTGAGCGCGCCGGCCACGGCGTCACCGGAGCGGTTGGCGCTGGGCGAGCGCACGATCTCGATGCGCTCCACCAGCTCGGCCGGGATGCGGTCGACGAAGAAGCTGCGGTCGGTGCCGGCGCCGGGCACCTTCTTGCCGTTGATCAGGATCTGGGTATAGCCCGGGTCCAGGCCGCGCAGCTGGGCGCCGTCGTACTCGAGCACGTCCGAGACGAAGGCAACGCTGGGGACGCGCTTGAGCATGTCGCCGACCGTCAGCGGCTCGAAGCGCTGGAAGTACTCCAGGTCGTAGGACAGCGTCGGCGGGATTTCATCAGCGCGGTCGCGATACGTGATTTGGCCCTGCACCACGATGGTGTCGAGCTGCCTGGCGGCACCGTCGGGCGCCTCCGGCGCGGGCGTCGGCGCCTGCGCCATTGCATGGCCGCCAGCGATGACCAACGCACCCGCGAGGGCCCGGGAAAGGTGGATGGCAAGCAGGGACCTCTTCATCGCCGCGGTGTCTCCGGAAGGTAATCCGGAAGTTTTAAACCTCGGCGATGGCGGAATTATGACGCGCTGGAGCGTCATGCCACTGACGCAAGGGCACGCTACAAACCTGGTATCGTCACGCCACCACGCGCAGCAGGTCGTCCACCAGCGCCGCCGCCGTCACCTCCGCGCCCGCCCCCGGGCCCTGGATCTGCAGCGGCCGCTCGCGGTAGCGCGTGCTCCAGATCGCGACCCGGTTGTCGCAGCCCCGCCCCACCGCCAGCGGATCATCGGCGGCCAGCGCCTCCAGCCCGATGCGCGCACCGGCAGCATCGAAGCGCGCGACGTAGCGCAGCACCTTGCCGTCGGCCGCGGCGCGCGAGGCGCGCTCGGCCAGGCTGGCGTCGAGTTGCTCCAGCGCGCCGTCGACCTGGTCCGTTGGCAGTGCCGCCAGTTCCGGCGTAAGCAGCGTATCCACCCGCACTTCCACCTCCTCCAGCGCGTAGCCCGCCGCCCGCGCGAGGATCAGCAGCTTGCGGCGCACATCCTCACCCGACAGGTCAACGCGCGGATCGGGCTCGGCATAGCCCTGCGCCACGGCGGCCCGCACCCGGGCGGCGAAGGACTCGCGGCCGTCGTAGCCGTCGAACAGCCAGGCCAGCGTTCCCGACAGCACGCCCACCACGGCGCCGATGCGATCACCTCCCGCACGCAGTTCGCGCAGCGTGCGCAGGAGCGGCAAACCGGCCCCGACCGTGGCCGCGTCACCGTAGCGGGCGCCATCGCCGGCCAGCGCGCGGATCTCGTGCTGGCGCAGCAGCGGCCCGCCCAATCCCAGCTTGTTTGCGCTGACCACGGCCAGGCCCTGGCGCAGCCAGCGCGGATGCCAGGCCGCCAGTTCGGCGCTGGCGGTGGCATCCACCACGATATCGCCGGGCGCGAAACCGGCCGGCAGCACGCCGGAGCCGCCATGCGCCTCGCCCGAGGCCAGCGAAGCAGGCACGCGCGAGGCGCGCAGCCCGGATTCGGAATACACGCGGCGGCGCGAGTTCGCCGCCAGGCACAGCGCCAGGCGCGGATCGGCCAGCGACTCGAACCGATCCAGCAGCGCACGCCCCACGGTGCCTACGCCGAGCAGCGCGATGCGGCGCGTGGCCGCCTGGCCCGCGACCGCCACCCGCGGCAGCGAGCTCACGGCGCCACCTCGCGCACGGTCGCCACGGTGACGGCCAGCGCACGATCCAGCGCCGCCTGCAGGTCCGCCTCCAGGTCCTCCAGCGCCTCGATGCCCACCGACAGACGCAGCAGGCCTTCGCCGATCCCCGCCACGCGCCGCGCCTCGGCCGACATGGACGCGTGGGTCATGCTGGCCGGATGTGCGACCAGGCTCTCCACGCCGCCCAGCGACTCGGCCAGGGTGAAGTGCTGCAGGCCGTCGAGGAAGGCCTGTACCGCCGGCAGCCCGCCCGCGAGGTCAAAGGAAATCATCGCGCCGAAGCCACGCTGCTGCCGCGCCGCCAGCGCGTGGCCCGGGTGCGTGGCCAGACCCGGAAAATGCACCGCCGACAGCGCCGGGTGCCGCTGCAGGCGCTCGGCCAGCGCGCTGGCGTTCTCCTGGTGCACGCGCAGGCGCGCATCCAGCGTGCGCAGGCCACGCAGGGTCAGGAAACTGTCGAAGGGCGAGCCGGTCAGGCCCAGCGCATTGGCCCACCAGGCCAGCTGCTCGTTGTGCGCGGCCTCGCGCGAGACCACCGCGCCGCCGACCACGTCGCTGTGGCCATTGATGTACTTGGTGGTGGAATGCAGCACGAAGTCGGCGCCGAACTCGATCGGGGTCTGCAACGCCGGCGAGAGGAAGGTGTTGTCCACCAGGGCCAGGGCACCCGCGCGGTGCGCAGCGTCGATCACGTGGCGCAGGTCGGTGATGCGCAGCAGCGGATTGGAGGGGGTCTCGATCCACACCAGCCGTGTGGGCAGCGACAGGGCCTCGGCCAGCGCGCGCGGGTCGGCCAGGTTGGCCAGCACCAGCTCGAAGCGGCCCTTGCGCGCCAGCGCGTCGAACAGCCGCCAGCTGCCGCCGTAGCAGTCGTGCGTCACCACCAGGCGGTCGCCGGGCTGCAGCAGGGCTTCCAGCACCAGCGTGATCGCGGCCATGCCGGTCGCCGTCACCACGGCGCCGGCGCCGCCTTCGAGCTCGGCGAGCGCGTCGGCCAGCTGGTCGCGCGTGGGATTGCCGCTGCGCGTGTAGTCGTAGCGCCGCTTCTGGCCGAAGCCGGCGAAGCTGAAGTTGCTCGACAGCACCAGCGGCGGCGTGACGGCACCGAAGGCCGTGTCGGCATCGATGCCGGCACGCACGGCGGCGGTGGCGGGACAGCGCGCGCTCATGCCGCCACCTCCGCGCAGCCGGCGAGGGCATCGCGCAGGATGGAGGCGATGGCCTGCCCTTCCTTCAGGAAGGCGTCGTGGCCGTAGCGCGAACGCAGCTGGCGCAGCCGCGCCGGCGCGCCGAGGGATTCGACCAGGGTCTGCAAGTCAGACAGCGGCACCAGGCGGTCCTCGTCCACCGCCACCACGGTGGTGGGCACGCGCACCTGCGACGGATCCACGCGGTGCAGGTCGATGGATTCGGACAGGCGCAGGAAGGCGGTGCTGGTCCAGCGCGCGGCGTAGCGGCGACCGCAGCTTTCCAGATAGTCCTCGGAGGCGCAGCGCGCCACGCCCGCGTCCACGCTGGCCGGCGCATCGAAGCGCTCGGCGAACTCCTCCGGCGTGCGGTAGCTCAGCATTGCCCACTGCCGCGCCAGCGCCAGCCCTTGGGTGATGCCGCCCTCGCTGCGGCCCAGGGCCACGCACTGGCGCTGCAGCGCGCGCCACGCGCTGGCATAGGGGTGCGCGCGATGCGCGCCGGAGATCGCCACCAGCCGACCCAGCCGATGGCCATGGCGCGCCGCGAACTGCAGCCCGACCATCGCGCCGTAGGACGCACCCACGAAGGCCACCGCCCGCGCCACGTCCAGGCGGTCGAGCACGGCCGCCAGCGCATCGGCCTGGTCGGCGCTGTCGATCGGCGCATCCAGGCTGCCGTCGGCGCCCAGCCAGTCGATCGCCAGCACGCGCAGGCGGCGGGTGTCGATCGCGCAGCCCGGCCCCACCTGGTCCGACCACCAGCCGGGCGTCGCGCTGGCGACGCTGCTGGCCACGTGGCGATCAGCCGAGATGCCGCCGGCCACGATCACCAAGGGCGCGTCCTGCGGCCCGGTCCATTCGCCGCGCACCACCACCGTGCGGGGGCCGGCGTGACGCAGCGTCAGCGGCAGGTCTAGCACGAAGCGGCGCGTCGTCGGCGCGGGGCTGAAGGCGGCGTCGAAAGAAATCGCGGCGCCCGACGGCGCGGCGGCCAGGCAGACGGCATCGGACGCTTCGTGGGCGGGGGACGGGGTGAGGCTCATCGCAGGACTCCTGGTGGGTGGTTACCCAGCGAGCCTCTTGCGGTGAAAGCAGAAGTCGAACGCCCCCGGTGCGTCGGGGAACGATACGACCCATCTCTCGGCGGACGCATGGTCCCCGCAGGAATTGGCACCTTCATGCGGGATTGCTCCTGCATGGGTTGCCCCGGCGTCTTCGGGCCTAACCCCTCAGCCGGTCTCGATGGGTGTTGCGGGACCAAGCTTGCACCCGGCGCCGGGCGCCTGTCAATCCCTTCATGCGGATGAAGCGATAGATTGCCTACCGGGCTGCTGGGCATTCACGCGAGGCGGCTGAATCCGCATAATCTGGCGATGAAATCCCATTGCACACGCCTCGCCCCGCTCGCCCTGGCCCTGGCCCTGGCCGCCTGCAGCGGCTCCCCGACCCGGCCCGACAGCTCTTCGCACGACCTGCCCGACCTGCATGCCGCCCCGGCGGTGCGCGTGGCCGAAGCCTTCATGACGCCCTCGATGCGCGAGCATGAAGTGGATTCGGTGGCCGCATGGCCCACGCCCACCGGCGAAACCTGGCTGATCGCGACCGCCAAGGCCAGCAACCAGCTGGTGGTCTATGACGGCGACACCGGCGCCCTGCTGCGCACCGTCGGCAGCCCCGGCGACAAGCCCGGACAGTTCCAGCGTCCCAATGGCATCGCGGTGTACGGCGACCTGGTGTTCGTGGTCGAACGCGACAACCAGCGCGTGCAGATCCTGCGGCTGCCCGCGTTCGAGCCCGTCACCACCTTCGGCAACGGCGAACTGCTCAGCCCTTACGGCCTGTGGCTGCGCGAGCTGACGCCGGACACGCTGGAGCTGCTGGTCACCGACAGCTTCATGGCCGACTTCCGCACCGAGCTGGTGCCGCCGCTGGACGACCTGGACGGCCGCGTGAAGCGCTACCGCATCGCGATGGGCGGCGAAGTGCCGCGCGCCACGCTGCAGGGCCAGTTCGGCGACACCACCCCGGCCGGCGCGCTGCGCATGGTCGAATCCATCGCCGGCGACCCGGCGCACGACCGCCTGCTGATCGCCGAGGAAGACGTGCGCGTGGGCACCACCCTGCGCGAGTACCGCATGGACGGCAGCTACACCGGACGCAACCTGCCGCCCGAACGCTTCCAGGCCCAGGCCGAGGGCGTGGCGCTGTGGGCCTGCGCCGACGGCAGCGGCTACTGGATCACCGCCGACCAGTCCACCGAGCGCACCGTCTTCCACGTGTTCGACCGCGCCGACCTGACCTTCCGCGGCAGCTTTGCCGGCAATACGGTGTCGCTCACCGACGGCATCTGGCTGCATTCGGTCGCCACCCGCCGCTTCCCCTACGGCGTGCTGTACGCGGCGCACGACGACCAGGGCGCCGGCGCCTTCGACTGGCGCGACATCGCGTCGGCCCTGTCCCTGCGCCGGGACTGCGCGGCGCCCTAGTCGGGAGCGTTTGGCCGCGGATTTGCGCGGATGGACGCGGATAAAGGCCGATAGGGCAATAAGCTGTCTGGAGTGGACGCCTGCGGGCGTCTGCCGGTTGAGCGCAGCTTGTCGGCACGCTTCCCCTATTCGCTCTTATCCGCGTTCATCCGCGCAAATCCGCGGCAAAATCGCTCTCCGCCCCCCTCCGCCGACGCCCACGCGGCCTGGCCCGGTATAATCGCGGCCTTCCCGAACCGACCGGGCCGCGGGCAATGCCGCGGCCGAGCCCATGTCCGAGCACCTGACCCAGACCCGCCGCCGGCGGACCTTCGCGATCATTTCGCACCCCGACGCCGGCAAGACCACGCTGACCGAGAAGCTGCTTCTGTTCGGCGGCGCGATCCAGATGGCCGGCTCGGTGAAGGGCCGCAAGGCCGCGCGCCACGCCACCTCCGACTGGATGGCGCTGGAGAAGGAGCGCGGCATCTCGGTCACGTCCTCGGTGATGCAGTTCCCGTACGAGGGCTTCATCGTGAACCTGCTCGACACGCCCGGCCACGCCGACTTCGGCGAGGACACCTATCGCGTGCTCACCGCGGTGGACAGCGCGCTGATGGTGATCGACGTGGCCAAGGGCGTCGAGGAGCGCACGATCAAGCTGATGGACGTGTGCCGGCTGCGCGACACGCCGATCATGGGCTTCATCAACAAGCTCGACCGCGAGGGCAAGGAACCGATCGAGCTGCTGGACGAGATCGAGAGCGTGCTGGGCATCCAGTGCGCGCCGATCACCTGGCCCATCGGCATGGGCCAGCGGCTCAAGGGCGTCGTGCACCTGGTCAGCGGCGAGGTGCACCTTTACGAACAGGGCCGCAACTTCACCCGCCAGGACTCCACCATCTTCCCGTCCATCGACGCGCCCGGGCTGGCCGAGCGCATCGGCGAGCAGATGCTGGCCGACCTGCGCGACGAACTGGACCTGGTGCAGGGCGCCTCGCATCCCTTCGACAAGGCGGCCTACCTGGCCGGCCGGCAGACGCCGGTGTTCTTCGGCTCGGCGGTGAACAACTTCGGCGTGCAGCCGCTGCTGGACTTCTTCGTGCAGCACGCGCCCGGCCCGCAGCCGCGCGCCACCACCAGCCGCGAGATCGCGCCCGAGGAGGAGACCTTCAGCGGCTTCGTGTTCAAGATCCAGGCCAACATGGACCCGCAGCACCGCGACCGCGTCGCCTTCCTGCGCGTGTGCTCGGGCAAGTACGAGGGCGGCATGAAGGCCTTCCACGTGCGCCTGGGCAAGGAAGTGAAGCTGGCCAATGCGCTGACCTTCATGGCCAGCGACCGCGAAATCGTCGAGACGGCGTACCCGGGCGACGTGATCGGCCTGCACAACCACGGCACCATCTCGATCGGCGACACCTTCAGCGTCGGTGAATCGCTCAGCTTCACCGGCATCCCCAATTTCGCGCCCGAGCTGTTCCGGCGCGCGCGCCTGCGCGACCCGCTCAAGCTCAAGCAGCTGCAGAAGGGCCTGGCCCAGCTGAGCGAGGAAGGCGCCACCCAGTTCTTCCGGCCGCTGATGAGCAACGACCTGATCCTGGGCGCGGTGGGCACGCTGCAGTTCGACGTGGTGGCCTACCGGCTCAAGGACGAGTACGGGGTGGATGCCAGCTTCGAGCCGATCACGGTGTCGACGGCGCGCTGGATCAAGGGCGGCACGCCGAAGAAGCTGGAGGAATTCCGCGAAAAGGCGGCGATGAACCTCGCCCTGGACGGCGCCGGCCAGCTGGTCTATCTGGCCCCGACCCGCGTGAACCTGCAGCTGACCCAGGAACGCTGGCCCGAGCTCGAATTCGCCGCCACCCGCGAACACGCCCAAACCCTGGCGATGGAATGAACTCCGGGGTCAGAGTACGTTCAGCCCCGACGCGTCGCGCCGATCAGGGAACGAAGGTAATCCGGGCTCGGAGTGCATTCGGCACCGCGGTGTCGCGCGGATTAGAACGAATGCTCACGGGGCTGAACGTACTCTGACCCCGGATTTGATTTTTGGCGGCGGGCGATGACGGAGTTCGAGCACGACCACGAGTCACCGCGGGAAGAGCTGGCCAACGCGGTCACGCACGGGCTGGGCGCGGTGGCAGCGGCCATTGGCGGCGCGGTACTGGTGGTGATGGCGGCGGCCTACGGCAACGGCTGGCAGCTGGCGGGGGCGATCGTCTTCAGCCTGGCGCTGGTGCTGTTGTATGTAGCCTCCACGCTCTATCACGCCAGCAAGGACCGCACGGTGCGCGGGCGCATGAAGGTGTTCGACCATTGCGCCATCTTCGTGCTGATTGCCGGCACCTACACGCCCTTTACCCTGGTCGGCCTGCGCGCGGACGGCGGCTGGTGGCTGTTCGCGGCCATCTGGACCTTCGCGGTGGCGGGCGTGGTGTTCAAGCTGTTCTTCACCGGCCGATTCAAGGGCGTCTCGACCGTGATCTACCTGGGCATGGGCTGGATGGCGGTGCTGGCGATCAAGCCCTTCCTGCGCCAGATCCCGATGGACACCCTGCTGTGGCTGCTGGCCGGCGGGCTGTCCTACAGCCTGGGCACGATCTTCTACATGAGCCGGCGCATCCCTTTCGCGCACGCCATCTGGCACGGCTTCGTGCTGGTGGGCAGCATCTGCCACTTCGTCGCCGTCACCCAACAGGTGACGGCCGACCTGTAGCCGCCGTCAGCTGGCGATGTACTGCTGCAGCTGGGCGATCTCGTGCTGCTGGTCCTCGATCACCGCCTTCACCAGGTCGCCGATCGAGATCATGCCCAGCACCTGGCCGCCGTCCACCACCGGCAGGTGGCGGATCTTGCGGTCGGTCATCAGCTGCATGCAGGTCTGGGCCGTATCCAGCGGCGACACGCTGACCACCGGCGCCGACATGATCTGGCCCACCGGCGTGTCTGAAGATGAGCGCCCCTGCAGGATCACCTTGCGGGCGTAGTCGCGTTCGGTGGCGATGCCGATCAGCTGGTCGCCCTGCATCACCAGCACCGAGCCGATGTGGTGCTCGGCCATCAGCCGTATCACTTCCAGCACCGGCGCTTCGCGCGGTACGGCCACGACGTGGCCGGACTTGTTCTCGAGGATCTGGTTCACGTTGCGCATCGGCACGGCCCTCCGTCGAACTGGTCCGATGATAGCCCCGTGCCGCCCGGCTTTGTAGGCAGGCCCGCTGGCCGCGCCAGCCGGGGCGCTCAGTGGGCCGGATGCCCCTGCACCACGGGCGCCGGCGCGGCCTGGGCCGGGCGCAGGTCGCTGAGCAGGTACAGCGGCCGCTGCTTGGATTCCACGTACAGCCGACCCAGGTATTCCCCGATGATGCCCAGCGCCACCAGCTGCACGCCGCCGAGGAAAAGCACCACCGTCATCAGCGACGGCCAGCCCTGCACGGGATCACCCCACAGCACGGTGCGGGCAATGATCCACAGTCCCCAGCCGAAGGCGAGGATGGCGGCAAACACGCCCACGTAGGTGGCCAGGCGCAGCGGCACCGTGGAAAAGCTGGTGATGCCCTCGATGGCCAGGTTCCACAGCCGCCAGTAGTTGAACTTGCTGCTGCCGGCCAGCCGCGGCGCGCGGTCGTAGGGCAGCGACACCTGGCGGAAGCCCACCCAGGTGAACAGGCCTTTCATGAAGCGCTGGCGCTCACGCAGCTGGCGCAGCGCGTCCAGCACGCGGCGCGACATCAGGCGGAAATCGCCGGTGTCCCGGGGGATGTCGGTGGGCGAGAGCCACTGCATCACCCGGTAGAACCCGGCGGCGGTGAAGCGCTTGAACCAGGTCTCACCGTCGCGGCGGGTGCGGGTGCCGTAGACCACGTCGTAACCCTCGCGCCACTTGGCGACGAAGGCGGGGATGAGTTCCGGCGGGTCCTGCCCATCGGCGTCCAGCACCAGGGCGGCATCGGCGTGCACGTGGTCCAGGCCGGCGGTGAGCGCCAGTTCCTTGCCGAAATTCCGGGCCAGCCGCAGCAGGCCCACGCGCGAATCGTGCGCGGCAAGGTCCAGCAGCACATCCCAGGTGCGGTCGCGGCTGCCATCGTCCACGTACAGCACGCTGCAGTCGGCGTCCAGCGCCGCCATTACCGCCACCAGCCGCGCATGCAGCGCGGGCAGGGCCGCCTCTTCGTTGAAGGCGGCGACGACGAGGGTGAGGCTGCGGGTGTCGGGCATGCGGCAATCTTAGCCGCCACCCCCGCAAACCGCTAACCGCCCGGCTTGCGCTCGAGGTAGGCGGGGCCGCCGAGGTTGCGGGCGTTGCGCTGAATCCATGCGGCGCGCCGCTGCACGTAAGGACCCGGGTTGCGGGCGCTGTACTTCTTCGGATGCGGCAACACCGCGGCGAGGCGCGCGGCCTCGGCCGCGGTCAGCTCGCTGGCGGGCTTGCCGAAGAAGGCCTGCGCCGCCGCTTCGGCGCCATACACCCCGTCGCCGAACTCGGCGATGTTGGCGTAAACCTCCAGGATGCGCTGCTTGGGCCAGGTCAGCTCGATCAGCAGCGTGTACCAGGCCTCCATGCCCTTGCGCAGGAAACCGCCGCCGCCCCAGAGATAAAGGTTCTTGGCCACCTGCTGGGTGATGGTGCTGGCGCCACGCACCCGCCCGCCGCGCGCATTGCCTTCCAGCGCCTTGTCGATGGCCTCCATGTCGAAGCCGTGGTGCAGCGGGAATTTCTGGTCCTCGGCCGCCACCAGCGCGATCGGCAGCTGCGGCGAGATCCGGTCGTAGTCGCGCCACTGGTAGCGCAGCGTGAAGTCCTTTTCACCCAGGCCATCGACCTGCCGCCACACCATGAAGGCGCTGGTGCCGGGATCCACGAACCGCGGCACCAGCACCTGCAGCACGGTGACGGCCAGCACCAGCACGGGCAGCAGCAACAGCCTCCGCAGCCAACGTCCTTTCCGGGGCGCCCTGCGATCGTTCGGGAATTCGTCCATGCGGCAAGGATAACGCGCGACCCGGAGCGCGGACCGGCCATGCGGGGGACGGCCTGGTGACTGGGGTAAAATCTCCCCATGAAAACCCATCCCGATCGCGACACCCTCACCCGCTTCCTGCTCGAGCGCTCCGGCGTGCGCGGCGTGGTCGTGCACCTGGACCAGACCTGGCGCGAGATCGCCGGCCGCACCGAGTACCCGCTGGCCGTGGCCGCCCGCCTGGGCGAGACCTGCGCCGCGGCCGCCCTGTTCACCGGCCACGCCAAGATCGACGGCCGCCTGAGCGTGCAGCTGCGCGGCACCGGCGCCCTGCGCACGCTGTTCGCCGAATGCACCGCCGCCGGCACCCTGCGCGGCATCGCGCAGTTCCAGGAGCCGGTGCCCAGCCCGCTGACGCCACGCGCCTTCGGCCCTGGCTCGCTGATGGCCATCACCATCGAATCCACCCCGCCCGGCGCCACCGAGTCCACCCGCTACCAGGGCCTGGTGTCGCTGGACGCCGACAACCTGGCCGAGGCCTTCGAGAGCTACTTCGAGCAGTCCGAGCAGCTGCCCACCCGCGTGCTGCTGGCCACCCAGGGCGACCGCGCGGCCGGGATCATGCTGCAGAAGCTGCCCGGCGCCAGCCCCGACCCCGAGGACTGGAACCGCTGCAATGCCCTGTTCGAGACCCTGGGCGGCGAGGAACTGGCCGACCAGCCCGTGACCACCCTGCTGCACCGCCTCTTCCACGAGGAGCGGGTGAAGCTGCTAGACCGGCGGCCGCTATCCTTTGCCTGCTCGTGCTCGCGCGGCCGGGTCGAGGACATGTTCCGCAGCCTGGGTGCCGAGGAGGCCCGCCAGGCCCTGGTGGATGGCCAGGCCGAGGTCCACTGCGATTTCTGCGGCCAGGCCTATCGCTTCGATGCTGAACAGATGGAGGCCCTGTTCAGCCTGGCGCCCGAAGCGCCCGGCTCCGAGCGGCTGCAGTAGGCGGCGGGGCACCCGTTCCGGACCGTTGACAGCTGGCGCCGAAGGGTTAATTTATTGTAAAGTCCAGCCCTGTCCTGCGCCCGGGAACTTCCCGGACGGGGCAGGCTCCAAGGAGCCACCGAGGATCCCGCCATGCCGTCGTCGCTGCGCCACATCGCTGTCCTGCTGATCGCCCTCGCGGCGACGGCGGCGCATGCGCAGGCGCCGTCGCCGCTGGTCATCCCCGGCCAGGGCCAGGATGACGACGGGACCACCACGGCGCTGCCCATCATCCGCAACAACCAGGTCGAAGGCTTCCTGCTGATCGAATCGGGGGCCGGCAGCGCGGCTGCGCGCTCGTCGCTGGACCGCATCCTGGGCCGCACCAGTTCGCCGGCCGTGGGCGCGGGCATCAGCCTGCCGTTGGCCGATGGCCGCCGCGTCGGCACCAGCCTCACGCTCGAAAGCAATCCCACCATCGGCCTGCTGTGCAACGGCAGCACGGTGTCGCGCAGCTTCGGCTCGCTGGCCCAGCACTGCATGGTCGCCAGCCTCGCGCCCAATCCCGCCCTGCCCCTGGCGCTGTCGCGTCCCGGCCTTCGCGCCGAGACCCGGATCGAGGGCGAGCGCGCCTCGCTGACCGCCAGCCTGGGCCTTAACCGCTTCGACGTCGAAACGCCGCTGGCCCTGCCGGGTTCGGTGCGTCCGGCCAGCAGCTCCGACCTGCTGCTTTCGCTCAACGGCGCCGAAGTGGACCAGGAAGACATCGGCCTGGTCGGCGAGCTCAAGCTGGGTGAGTCGGGCTGGGTCAGCATTGGCGGCAACCTGGCGCGCGCCCGCATCGTGCCGGCCAGCCAGCTGCCGGGCAGCGTCCGTCCCGAATGGAACAGCGGCACCCTCACCGTGGGTGGCGGCGTCGGCAACTTCGGCGGCGAAATCATCGGCCGCGTGATCGAAATCCCCGGCAGCACCCAGCGCTACAGCAACCTCGGCCTGGGCGTCACCTGGCGCGCACCGTGGCGCGCGCGCCTGAGCGTGGGCGCGGAGAACCTGGTGAGCCGCGGCAAGAACCCGTTCGCGCCCAGCACCGATGCCGAAGACGACGAGTCTTCGCGCGTGCCCTACATCCGCTACGAGCAGGATCTGTAAGCGCCGACGGCGCTCACAGCGGGTAGGCCCTCCAGCCTTCGGGCTCCCTGACGAAACGCATCCGCGCGCGGTCATCGCTGCGCTGCGGGGCGCCGTCGAGCGTGTAGACCACGTCCATGCGGACATCGCAGACCACGCCGGGCAGCGAAGGCGCCGGCGTGCAGCCCGACAACGACAGCTCGCGCAGCTCGGTCACCACCACCTTGGCCGACTTCGAGGCCTGCATGCGTGCGGTCATCGCGGCGCGTGCATCGGCTTCGGTCGGCACCTCGGCCGTGGGCGCGCACGCGGAGAGCGCACAGGCCAGCAGCATCATCGGCGGCAGTCTCATCGTCGCCCTCCCGGGCCGGTTGTGATGCAGAATTCTGCCACGGCCTGCCCGATGCAATTCAATTGCCACCGGTGCGCGGCGAGCCGAGCTGCACGGAGTCGACTTTGACAAGCAGGCGGCTCAACAGCATTCCCGACAACAGCCAGAGGTGGCGCTCGGTGTCGAATGACTCCGAAAGTCCGCCGAGTACGAATGCCATCACCAGCCATAGTGCCAGCGTTTGACGCGCGGCCTCGTCCGATGCAGCGATCGGACCTTTTACCCGGGTCCGGCACAATACGGTAAGGGCCAGGGCAACCGATACCCCTGCTTGGACCGCCACGCTGAACCATGTACTGAGCAAATCGTCGTAGTACGGCGTGTCTTGCGGGACCGCCTGCACCGGTTTCATCACCACTCCCATGATCCAGGCCAGCATTACCAGTAAGCCCAAGCCAAACGCACCTGCCGCAGTGCGGGGGCGCTGCCCGCGCAGCCGAATCCACGCGTAGGTCGCGACGAACACCCCCAGCGGACCGAGCACCGCAAACAAAGTAGACAGTGCCGCCATCGCGATCGCCAGTGCGGCCAGTCCCGGGCCGGCCAGACGCCAGCGGATCCAGCGCTGATCGACGGCTACCAGCAGCAGGCCCGCCGATACCAACAGATAGTTGCAATAGCCCTTCGCGCCGCCGAGCAAGGACTGCACGCTGAGATACGGCCCGGGTGGCACCCACCCACCCTGGAAAGAGTGACTTGCCGTCGCGGGCTCGCCGGTTGCAAGGTGGAACGAGACGAGAGCCCACAGCCACACCACGGCGGCCAGCGCGGCCCCGATGAGCCATGCCATCGCGATCGCGCGCAGCGCTGCATAGTCCCTGGCCAGCAGGCTGAAGAAGACCGCCAGTGAGGCCAGGTAGGCCACGCCCCACCACCTGCCGCCACCGGCCGTGGCTTCCGCGAAGACAAGGCAGGATACGGCGAGCAGCAGGACGCAGGCCGCGACCCAAGCGTGCGAAGCCGACCACCGTGGGAACTCCGGCGCGACGATCCCACGGATCGTGATGACCATCATCCCCGCAATGAATGCCAGGTCGGCGACGTGCAGCCCGCGCCCCTGGATTTCCAGAACGCGCAGCCCTTCCATCGGCAGCAGCACCACGCCCAAGACCGCGAAAGCCAGCGCCGCACGTTGCCAGCCGGACATCGCGCCCGGCAGCACCCATCTGTCCCAGATACTGCGGGCCGCAAGCACGATCGCGATGCCCACCGATCCGCCGATCAGGTCGTCGCGGAAGTCCGACCAGAGCGGCGTACGCCCTGGCACCCAGAACTGCACCAGCTCGCCGACGGCGGCCAGCAGCGCCACGCCCGCGATCGGCCACGCCACGCGCGAAAGGCCGCGCCGCCGCCAGGCGAACAGCGCCAGCGCCATGCCCACGAACACGAACATCAGCACGTGCACGCTGTCCAGCGAGGGCCAGAGGCGTTCCGTGCGACTGATCAGCTGGCTGAACCAGGGATGCTCGCCACGCAGGGACTTGAGCATCGATGCCGGCAACAGCGCCGCCGCGGTGACCAGCAGCACGCACAGCGCCAGCGGCAGATGGCGCAATCGCTTCATGGCCGCACGCGCGAGCTCGGAAAGGACCTGGCGCGCGACATGTCAGGTGGCCACGGAAGGCATCAGCTCCGCATACACCGCGCGCGTGCGGCGGATCACCGAGATCTCGTCGAATTCCCGGATCGCCTTTTGGCGCGCCGCCTCGCCCAGCCTGCACGCCAGCGCCGGATCATCCTGCAGCCGCGCAATTGCCGCCGCCAGCGCAGCGGCATCACGCACCGGCACGCGCAGCCCGTCCACGCCGTCGGTCACCACCTCGCGGCAGCCCGGCACGTCGGTGGTCACCAGCGGCAGCGCACAGGCGGCGGCTTCGATCAGGCCCTTGGGCAGGCCTTCGCGGTAGCTGGGCAGCACCACCACGTCCACCGAGGCCAGCAGTGCGGGCATGTCGTCCACATGGCCCAGCCATTCCAGGGTGCCGTCGGCCACCCACTCGCGCAGGCTGGCGTCGGGCACGGCGGCGGGGTTGCCCGGGTCCGGGTCGCCGGCCAGCAGGAAGCGCAGCGCGCGGCCCTGCGCGCGCAGCTGGCGCGCGGCGGCCACGTATTCGGCCAGGCCCTTGTCCCACAGCAGGCGCGCGGCCAGCAGCACCACCATCGGCTGCGCCGGATCGCGCACGCGCGCGCTGGCGGCGAAGCGCGAGCAGTCCACGCCCGAGCCGGGGATCAGGCGGATGCGTTCGCGCGCCACCAGGCCGGCGCGTTCAAACAGCGCCACGTCGTCGGGATTCTGCAGCACCAGGCGGGCGTTGTCGCCGTCCAGCGCCAGGCGCATCAGGCCGCGCACGATCGGGCGCAGCAATCGCGCCTTGGCGTCGTTGCTGGTGAACACATAGCCCATGCCCGCCACCGCGTTCACGCGCGCGGGCACGCCGGCCAGGCGCGCCGCGATCGAGCCGTACACCGCGCACTTGATGGTGAAGCCGTGCACCAGCGCGGGGCGCTCGCGCCGCAGCAGGCGCACCAGGTGCCAGACCAGGGCCAGCTCGCGCAGCGGATTCAGGCTGCGGCGATCCATCGGCACCGGCTGCCAGCGCAGGCCGAGCGCCGTGAGCTTGTCGCCGTAGGGACCGGGCGGCGACAGCAGCAGCACGTCGTGGCCGGCGTCGCGCAGCGCCAGCGCCAGCGACCGGCGGAAGTTGTAGAGGTACCAGTCGGTGTTGGCGAACAGCACGATGCGGCCGGGTGCCGCGCCGGTCACGCGCGAAGGATCAGGCTGCACCGTTGGCTCCGCCTGCAAACGCCGACCGGTAGTGGCCCAGCGCGAAGCCCATGTCGCGCGCCAGCTCCGGCAGGCCGGGCTGCGTGAGCAGGCGCCACTCGGCCTCACTGATGTGGCCGATGGCGGTGAGGCCCTGCACGGCGCTGGCGTCGCGCACCGGGTGCACCATCAGTTCGAAGGTGCCCTCGCCCGCCGCCGCCAGCACGCGCCGGTAGTCGGCCAGCGTGGGCTGCGCGGGGATCACGCCCAGGTCGAACAGGCTGCCCAGGCCCTGGTTCCAGGCCACACGGCCCTGCCAGGTGCGCTGGTTGCGGCGAAGCATGCGGCGCAGCACCCCCTGCCGCAGGGATCGCCCCAGGCTGGGCTGGCTGCCCGGCAATTCCAGCAGCCAGGGCATGCGCACCGGAATGCCCTGGCGCGCGCACAGCGTGGCCACCGCATCGAACACCGGCGGGAACGCATGCGCATGCTGGTGGCTGTCCACGTGTGTGGGCACGATGCCCAGCGCCACGCAGCGCGCGTACTGCGCTTCGAGCTCGCGCGTGATGTGGGCGCGATCGACGCGCCCCAGCAGCAGGCGACGCGCCAGCTGGCCGCGCGGATGGAACTTGCCGTCTGCGCCGACCAGGCTGCCCACGCTGGCGACGTCGGCGGTGGGCTGGCCCAGAGTGAGGTTGAAATGCAGGCCCACGCCCAGCGCGGGATGCGCCCGCGCCAGCGCCGCAGCTTCTTCCGCGGCCGGCATGTTGACCATCAGCGTGGTGCTGGTGACCGAACCGGCCAGCAGCGCGTCCACGATGCCCTGGTTGACGGCGGGCGCCAGCCCGAAGTCGTCGGCATTGACCACCAGCGTCCTCATGCCAGCCTCCGCAGCGCCTTGCGCAGGAAATGGAAGGGCTCGACCAGGGCCGGCATCGGATCGGCCGCGTCGAACACCGGCCAGCAGCGCGCCGTGACCGGCCCGCCCGCGGAAAGGTCGGGCGCAGGAAACAGGAACGCCGCGCCCTGGCGCCGGTAGAACGCGGCGGAGGCCCAGTCCTTGAGCAGGTAGCGCCACTGCACGCCCTGCCGCTGCGGCAGGTCGGGAAGCGACGGCAGGCCCAGCAGGTCGCGCGCGGCCGATTCCACCACACGCTTGCCGGCCGCATGGCTGAGCTGGAACCACAGCGTCGGCCGCGGATTGATCTCGATGATCTTGAGCCGGCCGTCACGCGGGTCGCGCTTGAACTCCACGCCGCAGACACCGCGGAAGCCGATGGCCTGCAGGAAGCGCGTGGATATCTCGCGCGTCTCCTCACAGTCGTGGCTGATCACCAGCGAAGCCGAACCGAAGCCCGACGGGTACTGCCGCAGCTTGCGGGCGGTGAAGCCCTGGCGGACGTCGCCCCCGCGGTCCACGTAGGTGGCGAACAGGGTGATCGCCGATTCCGGGCCGGGGATGATTTCCTGCACGAACCAGGCGCCGGACTCGGCCGGGATCGAATCCACGTAGGCGGCGTATTCCTCGCGGGTGCGGGCGACCAGCACCTTGTGGCCCTTGAGGAAGTCCTTGGCGCGGTGGATCAGCACGGGCTTGAGGATGCAGGGATACGGAATCGACGGCGCCAGCGCGGCGAGCGCGGCCTTGTCGGGGGCCTGCCAGATGCCGGGGGTTTCCACTCCATGCCGGGCGCAGAGCGCATGGAAGCGCTGCTTGTCGAGCAGGTCTTCGGCCAGGCCGTCGTAGCACGGCGCGAATTCGAAGGCCTGGCGGAGGCGTGCCGCGTGCCGCATCACCAGTTCGATGAATACGTCGCTGGTGGGGACCAGCAGCGGGCGGGTTCCGGTACCCGAGGCATAAGCCAGCAGGCGATCGACCAGTGCGCCATCCGCGGCGGCCTGCCAGGTCTGCCCACCCGAAAAGTACCGCGACGCCGTCGCCGGGGCGGGCCCGAGGTCCACGCCCAGCAGGCGGCCGCCGGCGCGACCGAGTTCACGGGCAACGTAAAGGCCCGTAGGAGACAGACCGAGCACGATGGCGTGGAAACGCGGGTCCATCGGCGTCAGAACAGCCACGTCTGGTAGGGGTCGTAACAGAGGCGAGCGTGGCGCGACATCTGCGTCCAGGCCACGAAGTAGACGCCGTACATCAGGAATGGCAAGGCCACGATGACCCTGGAACCATTCCGGCTGGCCATCACCCTGGCAACGCAGATGAAGGCCAGGATGCTTATCGGCATCGCGTAGTAGACCAGGCGGTGCAGTGCCACGCTCGAGACCACGCCGGCCAGCACCATCGCAAACGTGATCAGCGAGAACACCCGCATCAGCGGGTAGATGGTGGGGAAAGCTTCCTGGACCTGCCGGCGCCGCCATTCGAACAGCAGAAATGGCAGCAGGATCATCGAATAGCGGACCCAGGCGCCGGACGACGAATTTTCGCCATAGATCTGCTCGACATAGCGTTCGCTGTAGACATCCAGCCGATCTCCGATCAGCCATGCGACCGCGGGCCCCAACAGCACAAGGGCAGCGATCATGCGCGTGATCGACACCTGCCTTCCCACCAGGTAGACCAGCGGCAGGAAAATGATGGCCGAGGTGTGGAACTGTGAGGCCACCAGGATCCAGATGGCCATGCCCAGCCGCTTTTTCTCGACGAAGCAGGCCATGGCCAGCATCAGGAAACCCAGCGCGAGGGCCTGCCGGATGCCGGACATTCCCAGCTGCACGATAAGCACGGGGAAACAGACCGCCAGGAATCCCAGCGGGCGATCCATCACCTTCGAGAACCGCCAGAGGCAGGCGACATAGATCGCGCCACTGGCCAGCAGCAGGATTGAATAATCCATGCCCGCCGAACGGATCATCGAGCTGAGCAGATAGAAACCCGTCTCGCCGGCCGAAAACATCTCGCTGATGCTCTCGTACTCCGGGAGCCGGGAGAAACGCCGGGAGTAGCCCAGGTAATCGCAACCGACCCGGTACCGCGTGCCTACGAAGATGACCAGCACCACCGCGAAAACCACCGCCAAGGCACGATGCGTCGACTTCGCGCGCGCGAAGATCGCGAACAGGGAGGAGAGCGTGAACAGGATGAAGTACGGGTACATGCGGTCTCAGGGCCTGGCTCGTGCCACTAGCGTATCGAAGATGGCACGCAGGCGGGCCGCCTGGACCAGGGGGGAGAACCTGCGGGTGACTTCCTCGCGGGCGGCCCTGCCCACGCGATCCCGCAGCGACGCGTCACCCACCAATCGATGGAGGGTCTGCAGCCAGTCGTCATGGCTGGCACAGAGGAATCCCGTGCGGCCGTGGTCGATCAGCTCCAGATTGTAGCCAACCGCGGCGCAGACCGGCACGACGCCCGCCGCCATGTAGGTACGCGCCTTGCCGCCCGACTTGCCGTTGGCCCATTGCTCGTCGGGCAGCGGCATGATGCCGATGTCGAATCGGCGCAAAGCTTCCAATTCACCGTCCAGCGACCACGGCGTCAGGGTCCACGGCACGCCCGGCATCGAGAATTCCCCCCCACCCATGATCTCGAATCGGAGCTGCGGATTCCGCGCCGCCAGTTCCACCAGCACCGGTTCGATCAGGCGCAGGTACTTCACGGTCGAGCTTGAACCCAGCCAGCCGAGGGTGACCGGGACATCGTTGGTGTGGGGGCCATGCGGCTGGATGCGCACGGTATCCTCGGCCACCTCCACGGTTTCCGCCTGCGCGCCGGACTTGCGCGCTTCATCCCGCAGCCAGTCGTTGCCGGCGATCACGCAGTGCACGATGCCAAACAGCTGGCGCACCTTATCGGGCGAGCGCAAAAGGCTGGCCAATGGGTTGTAGCGGCTGGGCTTGTGGATGAACAGCGCGTCATCGTAGTCGAATACCAAGGTAGCACCGCGCCAGCGCAGGAAGCGCTCGATCACCGGTGGACCGAAGGGGAGCAGCTCCCGCTGCATGTAGATGATGTCGTAGCGCCCATATCCGGCCAGCACAACCAGCCGCCGAAGCACCGCCTTGCCAGTTTCCCACATCTTGCGCAGCGATCGACCCTTCGAAAAGCTCAGCTGGTACATGGCCTGCGACATGAAGCTCTGCACGCGGCACTGCACGCCGAGCGCCTCGAAGTGCGGCAGGTACTGGTACACGCGGTAGCGGCTGGACGCGCCGTCCACCGGGTAGCGGGTGAGGAATAGCACCTTCAGCGGGCGCAGCGATTCAACGGCGGGGCTGCTCACGAACGGGGCTCCAGGCTGCGATAGACCGACTGGTAGCGGCGCACGCCCTCGTCGAGTGAAAAGTGCGCCTGGGCCGAGGCCACGCAGCGTGACGAGGCCGCGGGGTCGGTCACCAACGCCATAAGCCGTGCCATGCCGGCGTGGATGGTAGCGGGGTCAAAGTCGGCTATGGCCACCCCAACGCGATCGCTCTCCAAGATCTCGGCCATATCACCCACTCCGGCGTTGGCCAGGCAGGGAATGCCGCAACCAAGGAACTCGCCCAGCTTAGTGGGGGCCGAGGCCTGCTTGGAGAACACGGGCTTGATGAAGAAGACGCCTGCGTGCATGCGCGCCATCTGCGCCGGCACTTCGGCGTGGCTGGCGGCGCGAATCTCGACAGCCTCCATCGGCACACCGCCAACCTGCAGCCGGTCGCGCACGTAGGCGTGGTCGTTCCGGTTGATCACCAGCAGGCGGGCGTCGGGCCGAAGCTCGCGCAGCTGGCGGAATGCGGTCACCACTTCATCAAACAGGTACCACGTGCCCACCGAGCCGACGTAGCCCAGCACCAGGCCGGGCTCCGGGTCACCCTGCGGCTTGAACCGCGACAGGTTGGCGCAGGTGGGGATCACGCTGGCAGGCGGCATGCGGCCACGCAGGTAGTCGAACTTCGCGAGCTCCACCAACCCCGCCCGGGTCAGCGAGACGACGTGGTCGGCGGCCAGCAGGAAGCGACGCTCGAACCACTTGGCGCCGCGATACACCCGGCCGCCGCGCGGCCACAGACCGCCGTCCACGCGCTCGTCCACCCAGAACCCGCGCATGTCGAACACATAGCGCACGCCGGTCAGCCGCTTGATCACCAGGGCCATCACCGAAGGTACGTAGCTGCGTGCATGCACGATATCCAAGCCATGCTTTCGGACAAGGCGCCAGCCCACGAACGAGCCGCAGAGGACGTCCCAGAAGGTGGCCAGCAACGAAAACCGCTTGTGGTAGCGCAGCGGATGCCATTGGATGCCGGCGTCGGCCATGCGCTTGGCGACGGCGGTGCGCTGCGCGTCATCGGCCCAGTCGGACGCACGTTCGAAACTCAGGATGTGGACCGGATGGTCGGCGGCCAGGCGCTCCTGGTAAGCGAGCACCTGGGACTGGCCCAGCGGCTCGAGCATGCCGCTGTAGGAGATGTAAAGAACGCCGGCGGTCATGCCACGGCCCCGGAACGCCAGCCGGGGATCAGGAGGTCCAGATAGCGCTCTGCGACAACATCCAGGCCAAACTCTCTGGCACGGGCTTGCAGCGCGGCCTTGGCGAGAGGGGCCGGCAACGCATCCCGCATTGCTTCGGACAACGCCTGCGCATCACCCACGGGCACCAGCGTTCCGTACTTGCCGCCCTCAAGTATCTCGGCGGGACCCGCGACGCAGTCTGTGCTGACAATCGGAAGCCCATGCTCCATCGCTTCGACGATCACGTTACCAAACCCCTCGTACTCCGACGAGAGGACGAACACATCCGCGGCAGCGTACCAAGGGCCGGGGTCCGCAACGAAACCGGGCATCAGCACCGCATCCCCCAGATCGAGAGCCTGAACCTTGGCCGCCAATGCATCCCGCTCGGGACCATCTCCGAGGATGCACAGCGTCCCTCGGCCGTGCGCCGCCAATCTGCCGAAAGCGTCAATGAGGATGTCCTGCCGCTTTACCCGTTTCAGGGTGCCCACCGTCAAGAAAACCGGGCGTGGCACCGAAGCAAGTTCCAGTGGAACGTCCGTCCGCACACCAGCCATCCCCAAAGCTGCAGGGTTGTGAATAACCTTGAACAAGTCCCTCGGCAGACCCGACATTCGAGCAAGGTCATCTGCCACGCCTGCCGAAACGCCAATTGCCGCATCCAGCCGGGGATACGCCCATCGCTGACTGGTCGACAGGATCCAACGGTGCAAACGCCCTCGATCTGCATAGGCGAGAGACAGAGGAGAGTGTTCACTGCCAAGCACGCGCCCCTCGAATCCAGCCAGTCTTGCAGCCAGCGCAGCCACGGCGGTCAGCGGCCACATCGCGGCAAGCAGGGCCTGCGGCGGGGTACTGCGCAAGTATCGCGAGAGTGGCAGGACCGAGCCGCGGACGCGCGACGCCTCCAGGCTGACAACCGTGGCCCCTCGCGGTAGCTCCCCCAGCAGTTCACCTCGTCTCTGCCGCAAGACGAACTCCACCTCGAAGCCGCGGGCAATCCAGGCGCGGGCAAGGTTGACATGCAACCGCTCGGCGCCGCCAGGACGAAGGTCCGGCAGAAGGATCGCGATCTTACCCATGGCTCCTGATCCGGCAATCACGGGGTCGCGCTCTTCCAGCGACCTGGGTCGGTAGCGTGAGCAATGGGGGCCTCGGGACGAGCGCCAGAAATTTTCGATTCAGGCAACGGGATTGAGTCCGCAATCAGACTCATGACGGAACTGCCTGATTCGCACTGGAACCTGCCAAACCTCTATCCAGAAGCCCCTGAAGCGAGACGAAGCCTGCGCCATGCGCTTTGAGCGTCTCGACAGTCTTCAATGCCCCTTCCACGTTCAGATCCCAGTCATGGCTGTAGAGCGAAAGAAAGCTCTCCTCCTTGCGAAAGAGCAACTTCGGAAACGCTGTCAGCGCCCGACGGACCACGAACGACCGGGCCGCCGAGTCTCCAAGACTGGAAACTGCCCAGACGGCAAGAATACCCGGGGCGTCAGGATGGGCAAAAATGACGGGGCTACGGCGGAAGCGCTCACTGCGCACCGCGCCGGGGCTGTCGTTGAACCGCGCTGTCGACGAGCTGAAATCCATCCTGAAACCGAGGGCGGCCAGCGTCTTCACGAGACCAGCATCCAAATGCCACCACCCCGCCGAGTACGCCCGATGCGTCATCAACCCGCGGCGCTCAAGCCAGTCCCGCTCCAGTTCGATCTGGGCAGCGATTATGGACGCCTCGTTCCAGTAATTGTGGACAGGACGAATTGGCGACGAAGGTTCGCGCAGGTAGTGGCCATGCAGGCCGATGTCGGCGAAGCGCGCAAGCGACCCTATCCGCTCCCGGTAGAAATCCTCTGAAAGCCCAGCCGCCTTTAGCTCCATGGCAAGCATGGGCGCCATCGGGGTTATCACGGTAAGCAGTGCTCTCTCACCGGTAGCGCCAAGGTATCCCTCGGCAAACGCGAGCGTGCGCGCGAAGCTCGAATCGTCCTGAAGTCGCTCGACGTGCAACACGGGAATGAACCTGGTGCGCGACAAGACACAAACCCCTGCCCGCGGCAGAAGTTGCAGCAAGGAATCTGCAAGGCGGGAAGTCATCAGTAGACGTCCTTCAACCCGGTGTACGCATCAAACTGGAGCCGATCCGTAGCGACGTCCACCGGGAAATGAATGAATGGCTCGGTTCGGCTGCCGGAAAGAACGAATCTGGCGGAGGTAGCAAGCAGGCTTTTCCTGCTGCAGACGATGCGCGCCAGAGAGATGCCTCCCTTCCGGCCGACAGCGCGCATCAGCTCGCCGAAAAGACGTGGCTTGTTGATCTCGCAGCCTCCCACCAGCAGCACCTTCACTTCGGCGCCACCAACATTCCTGGTAGCCACTGTGCCCCACATGTAGTTGGTGTTGTGCTCGAACTCAATTAGCGCAGGGCCGTACTCCTGCCGTTTCCACGCAGCGTTCTCATACTGGTCGAACTTGACAAGGCTGGAGGATGAAAGCGCGTCCTGATAGCGTCCACACGCCAACTGTTGCTGCAGCATAGCCCTAGGCCCCCGCGTCGCGAATACGGCGCGCGCCATGGCAACTTCCTGGAAACCCAGTTTCCCTGTGAAGATTGGGCCTGACAAGTGATTCGGAAAACCGAAAATGAATGCAGCACGCCCGGCCAACGCACCCTTGGCGTGATTGATTATCTTGGTGAACAAGCCCTTGCCACGGAAGTCCGGGGCTGTCGCGGACCAGCAGGACTGAAATGCCTGACGGCGGCAACCATCCAGAAGGATACGGTGAGCAATGAATCCGTTGACTGCGACAAGTCGCCCTTCCGAATAGGCGCCAAAGAACGTGGACAGGTCGCTGCTGCTCAACCAGTTGCTGCGAAACCTATCCAGGTGAATATTGGGAAAAGCGCTGCGGCATACATCGAAGACTTGCAGCACCTCAGCCTCTGTTCGAGGCATTTCGCGAATCTCAAAATCCACGGGACACTCCCCAGTCATTACGCCAGAATCGCGTGAATACATCCAAGACGCAGGAATCGGGCGAGATTCAATTTCGCTGGGCGCACTCGGAACAAGAGACGTCGATCATCGCCGTGCCACCTTCTTCTCATCGGGGGCATGGAACGAGGCCATTATCCCCCTGGCGTTGTCAGCCAAGTCCTCGCCACGAACTTGGCTGTTCATTAGCATTGCGAGGAGTCCTCCAAAGCAGGCATCAGGCGCATGTCGGCTACCGACATAGTCTCGCGCAGCTTCGCGATGGCGAGCGATCATCGCGGGCTCGACGCACTCGTCGAAGGAGCGAAGACCGTGCACATAGCCAGGCGCATCGCGATATTCACCCACAGTGAAGTCAGGAGTTTCATCAACGAATCTAAACAAGCGCTGAGACTTCCTGAAAGGACCAAGCGCAGGATCGATGATTATGCAGGGATGACCCGTACCCGCAGCGTCAAGCGCCGCTGTACCCATGGCGACGGCAATGTCGGAGTATGTGGCGACACATTTTATCGCATCGTAGTTCGGCATAAAGCCATGCTTCACCAGGCCGACTCCAAAACGCGCGCAAGCACTTTCAAGATCCGGCATGCACGGGCCGTCACCAATGCAATGCAAGGAGACTGGCTGCATCTTTGCCCTTGGCCCAAGCGATCCGTCAATGAACGAACTGAGCGCACTCCACTTGAAGCGGTCGAGCCTACCGAAATAGCTTACCGACAGGGCCTCACTCGTCGCCTTCGACTCGCCGCTGAACGACAGCGGAGATGGCACTGGGATGATTGGCACCGATGAAGCGATGCCCGGATAGAAGTGGCAAAGTGCCCGGAGGTTCGCCCCATCCATTGCACAGAGTCCGTTGCCGCCGATCAACGAGGAAAAGAATCTGCGCACCAGTCGATTGTGGGACGGTAGACACCACTGCACGGCGCGAACCGCCGGGAAACCCAGGTGATCCAAGAGCTTTCCGGAGTACGGAAAGAACTTTCGAAAAGGATCAAGGGGATGCACTGCCCACGCCAGAATCTTCGAGCCGCGAAAGACCCCCCACGGAAACTGGTCGTGGACCAGCTTAGGCAGGCTCGTTACGAGAACATGGTCCGGCTCTTCCACCGCCGATAAAGAGTCGGGCGCATGAAATGTCGCCCAAGGAAGCTCCTTTCTTATCCGCCCGCCCTCAGGCTCGACGATAAAGAAAGGCTCCCCAGCTTCCCGCAGGAAAGTGGCAAAGCGAGCCGCCAGGACGTCCACCCCGCCCCACTCACGTATCGTGTTCAGATAGATAGCAATCATTCACTACATCCATTCAAGCGATCTGACAATTGAGCAAACGATCCAGACCCATTTCTTGCCAAAGTGGCAGATCGCTGCTCTTTTTCTCTGGCCGCAGGATCCGCCACGCACGGTTGCTCGAATCAGGTCATGTTGCCAGACATCTGCGCACACCCGCCGTTCAAAACACCCTTCTTACGAGACGCCTCGCCAGCGCAGCAAATTTGGCGGGCGGGCCGCTGAGTTCCGCCGCCTCGGAAAGGCTCACGATTGCATATATGCCGAATCCCAAGGACGCGATTAAGCCCAGGGCAATGGACGCCCAGCCTGAAATGAAGGAAACCCCGACAACAAGAAGCGCTGTGAAAGTCCCCGAAAGGAAGAGGAGGCCGACCTTCGCCGACCACCTAAAACCAGTCCTTCTGACGGCAAGCCAATAGACGATTGCCAAGTGCGCGAGGTACAGGCCAAGGAATGACACTCCCGTTGCTGAGATGCCGATAACGGGAAGCAGAACAGCCGTAAGGCCCACGAAGACAGCGGCAGCGCCCCACTCAGAGACCAGGTAGGTCTTGCCTGCGCCGGACGCAAGAAGTATGTAACCCAGCGGCCAGCTCGCAATCTTCACGAAATCGCCAAGGATCTGCCACCGTAAGACATCTACCGACTCGACAAACGCGCTTGAGTACAGCAACTGGATGACCCAAGGCGCCACAGCCAGCATTGCCAATAGCACCGGGGACGCGAGCAGCAGCGCAACCTCCGTCTGCTCGTTTGCCATGCGATTCACAAGCGCGCCGTCACCAATGACGGCAGTCAGTCTTGGATAATAGTCCGTGCCCATGGCGCGCAGGATGAAACCGATGTAGGTCATGGATATCACCCAGGCGGCCTGGAAGTGACCAAGCGCATCCATCCCGAGTTCCCTCTGGACCAGAACGCGCACCATCAGCTGGCCTGCGACGGGCGCCAGGCCTGCAGCCATGAAAATTACGCCCAACCTGAGCAGGGTTCGCCACTGGTGAGAAAGCTCACCCAGTGCGGGCGCACTTGCCGCACTTTTCGGCAGTCTGGCCACATACCAATGGCCAAGGATAAAGCCGGCCAAAGGCGTTGCAATCACGACTATGACAATTGCGTCGCGCCCCAGCCACCAAACCGCCGCCACTGCAACCGCAGTCGAGACCACTGCGGAAACGACCGAAATTCGCGCGAGGTCGCCGATACGGCGCATGCCATTAAGCAGCGCATTCTGCGACGCCGCAGCTATGGTGAGCGCGACACCGATCGCGAGCCATCCTATATCGGTCGACGCGGCAGGATCGCGAAGCACCAGCGTCGCTATCTGAGCGCGCAAGAGCCAAAAGCCAATGCCTCCCAGGACTGCCAACAATAGTGTCGCGAGAAGCAATGCTCGCCTGGCGATCTGAAGCTGCCTCGCATCGCCGCCGCCAGCCGCCTCCGCTACCTGACGCGTTCCAATGTTGCCGACGCCAAGTCCGGCGAGGGTTGATGCGAATGCAACAACATTGTTGAAGATTCCGAGCAGGCCTACACCAGCTGGCCCAAGTAGAACTGCGACTACCTTGATCCGGAACAGGCCGATCAGGATATTTAGAAAGGATGCGCCGCCGATGATCGACGATGTCTTAAGTATCTGCCGATAGGTGCTGGCCACGCTAGTCCTCGCACCGACAGCTGAGCGCTTCAGTCATCGCGCGCTTTGTACGCGCCCTTGCCAGGCAACAGCCGGCTTGGCCGCTACGCATGCAGAAGCACACCGTCGATAACCCGACAAGTCTGCGCCGAACTCAAGTGGGGGCCAATGGGAAGACTAATCACCTCCTTGGCCATTCGTTCGGCAATGGGATGCCCAACACCCGCGCCACCTTCCGTTTCATAAGCCTTCTGGAGATGCGGCGGAATTGGGTAATGAATGAGGGTGCCGATGCCGGCCGAGGTCAACTGCGCCTGCAACTCATCGCGCCGTGCCGAACGAACGACGAATAGATGCCATGCCGGCTGAGCCCAGGACGGCACCACTGGCAGGATCAAGCCACTGTCCTTAAGTCCATGCAGGTAGTTTCCAGCAATGGTTTCGCGCCGCGAGTTCCAGCTATCCAGATGCTTCAACTTTACCCGGAGCACCGCTGCCTGGATCGGATCCAAACGGCTGTTGTAACCTTGGACTTCATTCACGTACTTGACCCGCGAACCGTAGTTCCTGAGGACCCTGATGCGGTCTGCCAGTACAGAATCATCGGTAGTGACCGCTCCAGCATCGCCCAGCGCACCGAGGTTCTTTCCGGGATAGAAGCTCCATGCAACGGCGTCACCGTGCGAGCCGATTCGACGCCCCTTGTAGCGCGCGCCATGCGATTGCGCGCCGTCTTCCAACACTCGAAGGCCGTGCCTCCGGGCGATATCGAGAATCGGATCTATGTCCGCCGGCTGCCCGTACAGGTGAACAGGCAGGATCACCTTTGTCCGGGGAGTAATCGCAGCCTCAATCTTGCCCGGATCCATGTTGTACGTCGCCTCGACCGGCTCCACAGCAACCGGTGTCGCGCCGCATTGGCTGACGGCGAGCCACGTAGCGATGTAGGTATTTGATGGAACGATGACCTCGTCGCCGTGCCCGACGCCCATTGCCCTCAACGCAAGATGCAGTGCGTCCAGGCCGTTTGCCATTCCGACGCAATGCGAGGCCTCGCAGTAGGCCGCATAGTCAGCCTCGAACGCATCAACTTCCGGACCCAGTACGTACCAGCCAGAAGAGACAACCCGGCCGATTGCTTCCATGACCTCGTCGTGAAGTTCAACATGAGGCGCCTTCAGATCCAGGAAAGGAATCATGCACTCTCCCCGGTCAGGGCGATGAACTCGTCATAGTCCCGGATGTAATCCTGGGAGTCGTAGAAATGTGAAGCGAACACAAGCAAAACAGCATCTGGCGAGTACTGGTACTGAATGCCCCAAACCATCGGCGGAAGGTGCAGACCAATCTCTGGACGGTCGAGGAGGAATTCACGGCGGATGCTGCCGTCATCAGCGACGACGCTAACCCTGCCGCGGACACAGACCAGGAACTGGTGGCACTCGCGATGCGCATGCTCCCCGCGCGTCTCCTCACTCGGCACATCGAAGACAACAAAGAAACGCTTCACAGCGAAAGGCACCGATCGTTCGAACTCGCCGACAGCGAGGCTGCCCCTGATATCGGTGACCCTTGGCAAGGTGTGGAGCTTCGCCAATCCGGCAGCCATCTCCAAGTTGTCTTTGTTGGCTGTCGCAGCCACGGCGGCTTTGCTGGTACTGGAAGCATCGACGTATCCGACGATTCGTGCAGGATTACCGACCACGATCGCATTTGGCGGGACGGAACGAGTGACTACTGCTCCAGACCCCACCATGGCGTTGCGACCAATGCGCAAGCCGGGAAGAATGGTAGCCCCACCACCAATAGACGCCCCTGACTCCACATGCGTCTCTAGGTACTTGGCCGGCTGCCGCTTGCTACGTGGCATTTTGTCATTCGTGAAAGTGACATTCGGACCTACAAAAACGTCGTCGCCAAGCCTCGTTCCGTCCCAAAGCTGTACGCCGTTCTTGATCGTTACCCGATCCCCGACAATGACATCGTTCTCAATGAAACAATGAGAACAAATGTTGCAGTCGTTGCCGATACTAGCCTGGGGAAGCACCACCACGAATTGCCAGATTGAAGTCCTCTCGCCGACAACGGGCGACTGGACATCAGCCAAAGGATGAATTTTCGCGGTCATTCTTTTACTGCCTCGTAATAGGACTGGTACCAAGACACAAAGCTGGCTACGCCCTGCTCAACCTGTACCACTGGGCTATAGCCGACGCGACTGATGAGTTCGGAAACATCCGCCTCGGTATCGGGCACATCCCCCGCCTGTAATGGCAACATCTCCATCTTCGACTTGCGGCCCAGGCACTGCTCAAGCACTTCGATGTAGCGCAGCAGCTCTACCGGCTGCTCGTTGCCGATATTGAAGATCCGGTAGGGGATGTTGCTGGTGGCCGGGTCCGGGGCCATGCCGTTCCACTGCGCGTTCGCACCGGCCGGCTGGTCCAGCGTGCGGATCACGCCCTCCACGATGTCGTCCACGTAGGTGAAGCTGCGCTTGTGCTTGCCATGGTTGAACACCTTGATCGGCTCACCGGCCAGGATCGCCTTGGTGAACAGGAACAGCGCCATGTCCGGCCGGCCCCAGGGCCCGTAAACCGTGAAGAAGCGCAGCCCGGTGCACGGAATGCCATAGAGGTGCGCATAGCTGTGCGCCATCATCTCGTTGGCCTTCTTGGTCGCCGCGTACAGCGTCAGCGGATGCTCGGTGCTCTGGTGCTCGCTGAAGGGCATCTTCGTGTTCGCGCCGTAGACCGAACTGGTGGATGCAAACACCAGGTGTTCGACACCGTGGTGGCGGCAACCTTCCAAGATCTGCAGGAAGCCGGTGACATTGCTGCTCACGTACACATGCGGGTTCTGCGCCGCGTAGCGTACGCCCGCCTGGGCAGCCAGGTTGACCACGCGCTGCGGCTTGTGGGCGGCAAAGGTTGCCTCCACCGCTTCGCGGTCCGCCAGGTCGGCCTCGACGTGCGTGTAGTTGGGATGGTCCATGAAGCGTGCCAGACGCGCCTTCTTCAGGTTCACGTCGTAGTAATCGCTCATGTTGTCGAAGCCGACGACTTCATCGCCGCGATCGAGCAAACGCATCGCGAGATGCGAACCGATGAATCCGGCGGTGCCGGTGACCAGGACCTTCATCTCAAAGCCTCCCGTCCACCGCATCCCGCGGCAGCACGTATTTCACGTCGTAGACCACGCTCTGCGGCTTGCCGAAGGCGCGCACGCCCGCGCCGCCCAGCTTCGCAAACTCGGCATGGCCCACGGCCAGCACCACCGCATCGTAGGCACCTGCCTCAGGCGCCGACACGGGCGTGATGCCGTACTCGTGCCCGGCTTCGGCGGCGTCCACCCACGGATCGTAGACATCCACCTGCGCCTGGTACTCGGCCAGTTCCGCCAGGATGTCCACCACGCGCGTATTGCGCAGGTCCGGGCAGTTTTCCTTGAACGCCAGGCCCAGCACCAGCACGCGCGCGCCCACCGGATTGATGCCCTTGCGCGCCATCAGCCGCACCACCTGGGAAGCCACGTGCGCACCCATGCCGTCGTTGATCCGGCGCCCGGCCAGGATCACCGCCGGGTGGTAGCCGATCTCCTGGGCCTTATGGGTGAGGTAATACGGGTCTACGCTGATGCAGTGGCCGCCGACCAGGCCAGGACGGAACGGCAGGAAGTTCCACTTGGTTCCGGCGGCCTCCAGCACTTCCAGCGTGTCGATGTCGAGCTTGTTGAAGATCAGCGCCAGCTCGTTGATCAGGGCGATGTTGACGTCGCGCTGCGTGTTCTCGATCACTTTCGCTGCCTCGGCCACCTTGATGCTGCTGGCCTTGTGCGTGCCTGCGGTGATGATGCTGCCGTACAGCGCGTCCACGAAGTCGGCCGCCTCCGGCGTTGACCCCGAGGTGACCTTGAGGATGGTGGTGACCCGATGCAGCTTGTCGCCCGGGTTGATGCGCTCGGGGCTGTAGCCGCAGTGGAAGTCGCGGTTGAACACCAGGCCCGAGGCCTTCTCCAGCAGCGGCACGCACACTTCCTCGGTGCAGCCCGGGTAGACGGTGGATTCGTAGATGACCGTGTCGCCGGCCTTGAGCACGCTGCCGATCGCCTCGCTGGCCTTGACCAGGGGCGTCAGGTCGGGCCGCTTGGCCGCGTCGATCGGCGTGGGCACGGTGACGATGTAGACCGTGCAGTCGCGGATGTCCTCCAGCCGGCTGGCGTAGCGCAGACGCGGACTGGCGGCCAGCTCTTCCGCGGAAACCTCCAGCGTGCTGTCCCTGCCCTGCCCCAGCTCGGCGACGCGTTCGGCGCGGATGTCGTAGCCGATGGTGTCGTACTGCTTGCCGAACTCGACCGCCAGCGGCAGCCCGACGTAACCCAGGCCGATGACGGCGATCTTGGTGGAGGTGGTGTTGGCCATAAACGGTGTCATTCAATCCGGAGGTGTGTTGAAGGTCGTGCCGCGCGCACCAGGCAGGCGGCCAGCAGGCCTGCCAGCGCCAGGTGCGTGGTGGTGCGCAGCGGGTAATCCACGAAGGAGTGGGCGGAGATCAGCAGCAGCGCGATCCACGCGGCGCGGCTGACCCAGATGCCGTCGGAGCCGCCGCGGCCGTCGCCATGGCGCCAGGCGCGCCAGCCCGCGACCAGGAACGCAGCGCCCAGCACCAGGGCCAGCGGCGGGAACAGCCAGCCGCCCTCCAGCCAAAGCTCCACCGGATCGCTGTGCGCATGATTGACGTAGACGTTGAGCGGCGACTGCGTGTCGAAACCTTCGAACGCGCGCCGGAAGCCACCCAGCCCGGTGCCCAGCGGCGCATGCGCGCGCGCCGCCTCCAGCGTGATGTTGGCGAACTGCACGCGGCTTTCTTCCAGCGGATCCTTGCTGAAACTGCGGGTCGCGCCGAACACGACGAAAGCCAGGCCGATGGCGGCGCCCGCGCCCATCAGCGAACCGATCAGCAGCTTGGTGCGGCGGCTGCGATGGAAGCCCATCACCGCAGGCACGCTGAGCACCAGTGCCATCACGCCCAGCAGCAGGCCCGCGCGCGAACCCGCGGTGGCGATGCTCAGGAACAACAGCACGATCGCGCCCGCACCCGCCCAGATCCACAGTGCAAGGCTCTGGCCGGACTCGAGCCGACGGAAGACCTGCGCCGCGGTGCCGATCATCACGAAGGGAATGGCCGCGACCAGAAGCATCGCGAAATGGTTGCGGTTGGCGAAGAAACCGACGGCGCTGCTGGGATTGGTGATGTCGTAGAAGCGCAGGCCGCTGTCCTTGCCCGCGGAGAGCTGGGCGATACCCAGCACCATGCTCACCGCCGCCAACGCCAGGAACACCAGCACCAGGCGCAGCCGGGCGCGCGGCGTCATCTGCAGCGTCGCCAGGAACAGGCTCACGGCGGGCAGCAGCCAGAACAGCGCGCGCTCGGTGGCCAGGGGCACCAGGCCCAGGCGGTGAGGGGGCTCGACTCCGACACTGGCCAGCTGTGCGGCGATATCGGCACGGGCGGCGGGCATCGTCCAGAGCGCCTCGGGCACCGGAAGCAGCTGCAGCAGCGGCAGGGCCACCGGAACCAGGGCCAGCCAGGCCACGCGCGGCAGCGCGGCGTCGGTATCCGTGGCTTGGCGTACGACGACCGTCACCAACAGGGTTACGGCGAGCAGCTGGCACAGGGTGTCGCCCAAGGTGCCCTGCCCGCCTCCCAGCAGAACCGCCAGCACCAGGGTGGCGGCCGCCAGCAGCCACTGGGTCCGGGCGAGATTCAATGACGCCGGCATCCTACCCCCAAGAATTCAAATCCCGACGGCCCTGCAAGGTCGCTGCCGGGCTCGGCGAAACAAGCCGCAATGATGCCACGCCGGGCCCGTGCAAGCCCAACAAAAAGGCCGCCCGGAGGCGGCCTTTGAGCGATGGCGTCAGCCGATTACGGGCTGACGGGCAGCGGCGGATCCTTCGGGTCGGCATCACCGCCGAGGGCGGCGATCATCGCGACGATGGCGGTGCCCATCCACAGCGTGGTCTTGAGGGTGGAATCGTCGTCCTCGCTGGCGCCCACGGCCTGGGCGTAGCTCGGGCCGATGGACTCGACCGACGCAACCGAACCGGCGCAGGTGGAGGTGGCGGGCACCTGGACCAGCGAGCCGGAGGCCAGCGGCAGCACGCAGCCGTCGGTGAACACGATTTCAGCCGTGCCGCCTTCCATGACCATGACGCGGTCACCGGCCATGAGCACATGCGAGTCCGCGGCAGTGACGAATTCCTCGCCCTGATTCACGAGCACGGTGCCCTGCTGGTTGGCGAGCGAGGCCGCGGCGACCTGGTTGGCGTCGGCGTCCGCGGCAAAGGCGGAACCGGCGAGCAGCGAGGCGGCGATGAGGCAAGTGATGCGGATCATTTCGTGATCTCCGAGATTTGTTGCCTGTTGCGAATGACGCTTTGCCTTGCGGGGGCTTCGGCTAGCACGAGTAGTGACACGACGACACAAGGTTAGAGGAGCATTGGGGCCAAAAGCAAGCAAATTCTGTGACTTACGTCCTGCACCCTGCATGCTGCGTTCAGCTTTTCCTCAACGCACTGGGATGCCCGGACCGGCCGCGCTTCTGACAATCCGAAGGTCGTCGAACCAGACCTCGCCTCGCACCCTCTCTTCGGCCGGTCCCCGCGCCGGCAGCTTCAGCACCAGCTGCTGCCCGCCGCAACCCTGCGCGGGAACCTCGAAGTCGGCGCCGAAATCCCGCCAGGGGCCGTCGCCCCGAAGTCCTTCGGTTTCTCCCAGCGGCGGGCCGGCGGGGGCGCAGTGGACCGACCAGACCAACCCACGCTCGTTTTCCAGCTGTTCGGGCCGGAAGCGACCCGAGAGCCGGTAGCGGCCTGGCGCCAGGGCCAGCAGCTGGCGGACATGGTCGAATTTGACGCGCCGGTCCTGGAACCGGAGGCGAAGGGCCATGGACCCGGTGGCGCCCTCGACCGGCTCCCGACTCACCAGCGCTCCGACCACTTTGCCAAAGCGCCAGTCGAACCCGGACTGGCTGGGCTCGAATTCGAAGCCCCCGTTGAACACATTGCCCAGCGTCTTGAGCCTGTCGGGCGGCAGCGAACCGACCCAGGTCAGGTAGGCCTGGGGCCAGCGCTTCTCGCGCATCAGGCGATCCAGCCAGGCGGCTTCCTCGGCCGGGGCCAGCCCGGGAGCCGTCGCCCTCAGGCGGGCGATCAGGGGGAAAATCGCGTCCACGTCGGGCGACTGCTGGATGATCGAGACCAGCACCTCGCGACGCCACGGCGGGCGCGCGGCCAGGCTTTCCTCGAGGGCGGGCTGGGCTTGCGGTGCGGCCGCCATGGCCAGCAGGGCCGGCAGGAGCTGACGGCTCAGTCGCGGCGAAGTGCGGAACAGCGAATCGAGATGCACGAGCGCCGCGGCGGCATCGCCTCGGCGCAGGTGATGACTGGCCAGCCAAGTCTGCGTGGGCACGTCCCGCGGCGTACGCGACACCGCCAGGGCGAAAAGCTCGGCAGCCTTGTCGGTATCCCCTGCCCGATCGGCCAGTTGCCCCAGCACGCGATACCCCCGGCCATCGATCGGGTCGGCGCGCAGGGCCTGGCGCGCCAACTCGGCGGCGGCCTCGGTCTGGGCCGGATCACGGGCCAGCGCCTCGGCACGGGCCAGCAGCGCCTGCGGGTGACCCGCGCGCCAGGCCAGCGCCGAATCCGGCCGTTCCAGGGCCAGGCGGTCGGCCATGCCCAGCGACAGGACGCGCCAGCCCACCAGCCCCAGGAGCGCCAGGCAGACCAGCCCTGTCACCCGTCGGGCGATGGAAGCGTTCCCGGCACCGCGCTCAGTCAGCATCGTCTTCCAGGCTCAGTTTGCTGATGCGCAGTTCGCCGCCTTCCTGGCGCAGGTCGAAACGCAGGCCGCCGCGGCTTACCGTCGTGCGCAGCTTGCCGCGCATCTTCACCCGCGCCTCGTAGCGCGTGATCAGGGTCGCTCCGTCGTCGCGTGCGATCCAGCCGCTGGGATCGAGTGCCAACGATCGCTCGTGGCTGCCGGAGAACAGGGACTGGTAGTCGTAGACGATCGCGTCGCGGCCGCCGCGGTCATTGCGCGCATCGCGGGTGAACAGGCGCATCAGGGCGTTGATGTCGCCCTGCCCGTACGCGTCCGTGAAGCGCCGCGCGACGGCACGGCCCGCGGCTTCGCTGGTGGCGGCGGCCTGCGCGGGCGTGGTGTCGGCGGTGGCCGTGGCAACGACCGGTGCCTGGGTGGCGCGCACGGACACGTCATCGCCGAGCGCAGCCCGCGGCTCGGCCGCCCGCGCGGTCGTGCGCGGGATCGCCGCGGCGGCTACTTGGGCAGCCCGCCCCGGTTCGAAAGACGCCGCGCCGGCTGGGGCCGGCGGCACTTCTGGCGCAGCGCGGGGCGTTGCCACCGCGCTCGCAGCCGCCAGGGGCGCCGGCGCGGTGCGATGCGGCGCGACCGGGATGACGGGGGCGACGGTCTCCGAGGGTGGCGTGGCGCCCGCCGCGGCTTCATCGCCGGAGCCGATCCCGGGCGCGGAGGCCGCAGCCTGAGCGCCGGCATCCAGCGCCGGCGGCGGCGGGGCCGGCGCGAACACCATCGCATCCAGCGGGGATTCCTGCGGTCCTTCGGAGGCGTCGGCGACGCGCGGGAAGATCAATTCTTCGTCCGAACTCGTCGGACGCGCGTACCACATCAGCATCAGTGTCGCGCCCGCGAGCATGCCCAAGCCGCCCAGCACGATGGCAGGCAGCCGCTGGGCGGTGCGGGAGGAAATCATCGGCGCGGCGGCATCCGCGTGGTCTATGCGGACCCGGGCCGGCGGCGCGACCACGCCCGCCGGCGGCGCGGTGCGCGGCACCACCGCGGGCACCGCGGCTGACACCCCCGAACCGGCGCCACGGCGCCGCAGGTCCTGCCACGCGCGGTTGACGCGTTCGGCGTAGACGTTGTCCCAGTCATCCTGGTTGCGGTCCGGGTGCAGCCAGCGCACCAGCCAGCGGTAGTGCTCCTTGATCCGCGCCTCGGGTGCGTCCGCATTCACCCCCAGCACGCGGTGGCTGTCGGCGCCCGGCGCGAAAAGGACCTGCTGAACGAAGAACACCGCCGCATCGACCACCACGCCGGCCGTCTCGCCGCTGGCCTCGGCCTGCTGCTCCGCCAGCACGTCGTCGCCCGCCGCCAGCCGCAGCAGATCAAGCACGTCTTCGGGCAAGGGGCGCTGGGCCGCCATGGACAGCAGTGCCGGCGCCCGGTAGTAGGCCAGGGCTTGTTCCAGCGCGTGGCCCCGGCTTTCGATCATCTCTTGCCCAGCCGCTTGGGTTCGTCCTTGCCGCCGTACGCATAGTAGTTGTAAGAGCCGTAGCCGTAACCCGGGCCCGCGTGCTTGTTGCTGAACTTGGTCATCAGCGCGCCGATCACGTGGGCGCGGGCCGCCACCAGGCGCTTGAGCGCATGCTTGGCCACCGCGATGCGGGTCTCGCCGGACTCCACGACCAGCAGCACGCCGGTGGCCATGTTGGCCAGGATCGGCGCGTCGGCCAGGCCCATCACCGGCGGACCGTCGATGATCACCTGGTCGAACTTCTCGCCGGCCGTGCTGAGCAGGGACAGCATTCGCGGGCCCATCAGCAGCTCGGCAGGATTCGGCGGCAGCGGGCCCGCAGGCATGAACATCAGACCCGGGAACTCGGTGGGCTGGATCACTTCGGTGGCCTTGGTGGCGCCGGCCAGGTAGTTGCTGAGCCCCTTGCTGTTCTCCTTGCTGAGCGAGCGGTGGAGCGAGGGGTTGCGCAGGTCGGAGTCGATGATCAGCACGCGCTTGCCCAGCTGCGCGAAGTTCTTGGCCAGCGTGAGCGCCGTGGTGGACTTGCCCTCGGACGGCGTGGCGCTGGTGATCAGCAGGCAGCGCGGCACGCCGTGGTCGGTGGAGAACTGCAGCGCGGTGCGCACCGACCGGTAAGACTCGGCGAAGGCCGACCGGGGGTCCTCGAGCGCCTTGGCCGGCGTCATCGGGGCCTTGAGCAGCGGGATCACGCCCAGCACCGACAGCCCGAGGCGCTTTTCGACGTCTTCCGGGTTCTTGAGCGTGTCGTCGAGGAACTCGAACACCAGCGCCAGCAGCACGCCAAGTGCCAAACCCGCAACAAGGCCCATCAACAGGTTGCGCAACATGTTGGGCTTGAACCGCGCGGCGTTCTCGGCCCGGTCCACGATGGAAATATTGTTGGTGGTGACGCCCGCGGCGACGCCGATTTCCTTGTAACGCTGCAGGAGGCCGTCATAGAGCTGGCGGTTGGTGTCCACCTCGCGCTTGAAGATGTTGTACTGAATGGACCGGTTCTGCAGATCGAGGTTCTCGACCTTCAAATTGGCAAGTTGCTCGGCCAACAGACGCTCCTGCTCCTGGACCGCCAGGAACTCGGCCTGGATTGCCGCCTTGTTGTTCTCGATCTCGGCCGCGATCTGTTTGTCCACCTCGTCGATCTGGGTCTTGAGCTGGATCATCAGCGGGTAAGCCGGCTTGTAGAGCCCCAGCTTCTCGGAGTATTCGGCCATCAGGGTCGCGCGGCGTTCCTGCAGGGACTGGATGATGGAGTTTTCGCCCAGCTCGCCCAGCAGCACCGTGCCACGCGACGCCTGCGCCTGGCGCCAGCGGGCTTCGGCCTTGATCCGCTCCTGGCTGGCCGACTGGACGGCTGCATTTAGCGCGCTGAGATTCTGCTCGCTCAATGACCCGGTCTCTCCGCCAGACGAAACCAGCTGTTCGCTCTGCGCGAACTCAACCAGCTGACGCTCCGAATCCTCGAGCTTGAGCTTGAGCTCCGCCAGTCGCTCTTCCAGGAACTTCTTGGCGTAGAGGGACGAATCGGTCCTGCGCTCGAGCGAGCTTTCGATAAACGCGTTGGCGACGGCATTCGCCGCGCGCACCGCAAATGCCGGGTCGGGGCTGTCAAAACTTATCCTGGCGATCTTGGTATCTTCAATCGGTGACACCTTCAGGCCTCGCGCTATCAACGCAGTCGCCGCGCGCTGGACCTGTTCATCGGACGTGCGCTCGCCGGCTTCAGCCTCCGCGCCGCCGCCTGAACCGCCGAACACCGACATGACGCGGTCCAGCGCCGAGGGGATGGCCAGCCGATCAAGCTGCGCCTGGTTGGTCAGACCGAGGTCCGCCGCTGCGCGCTGCGCCAGCGCACGACTGCGCAGCAGCTCGTACTGGGTGGCGTAGAACTCAAAGTCGTACGCTGCCTCCCCTTCGGTGGCGCCCACATTGACCACTTTGACGCTTGCCCGATCGATCTGCAGGCTGACGGTGGCGCGGTACTCCGGCGTGGTGAGCAAGGTGGCGACCAGGCTGGTGGCCAGCACGATGCCCATGGCACCGAGGACCGTCCAGCGCCGCTTCAGCAGAACGTTCCAATAGCTGAGGAGGTCTATCTCGCCATCGGCTTCGGCGGCATCGGGCTGTCGCAGATCCAGGCTCATCGCCTGGTTGCGCTGGGCCATCAAGGCATGCGCACGCTCGGTGGACGGCGCCGGCAGGTTGTCGCCATTCCCCGGTTGGCCGGAGTCATTGTTGTTCTCATGCATGAGTCTTGATCCCGTGGCGAACTAGTAAACGCCGAACAAATTGAATACCGGCAGCGTTTCCAGTATCCGCCTCAGGCCGGTCTTGGCACCGGACTGGTCCACCACCACGATGTCGTCGCCGTAGATCTGCGGATCGGCAGCATTGCCGGCACGGATCGCGCGGATGTCGAACACCGCCGCCATCTTCTTTCCATCCACCGTCCGGAACACGACCACGCCCTGCAGGTTGGCCAGATCCGAAAGACCGCCGCCCATCGCAATGGCCTGCAGCAGCGACGTCTTGCCGGTGATCGAGTACACACCCGGCGACTTGACCGCGCCCTCCAGCGTGACCCGCTGGCTGGTGTATTCCTTGACGAACACGGTGACCTGGGGATTCTGCAGGTAGGACTCGGTCAGCAGCCCAGCGATCGCCGCTTCAAGCTCCTGGACGGTCTTGCCACCGGCCTGCACCGAGCCGACCAGTGGAAGCGAAATCTGGCCGTTGGAGTTCACGCGCACCGTCCGGTTGAGGTCGGCCACCTGGAACACGCTGATTTCCAGCAGGTCCTGCGCGCCGACGCGGTATTCGGACGCACCGGTGTAGGCGCCCGAGGCCGCGCGGGTATCGGGCTCGCCCAGTTCGTCGGTCGCGGTCACCGCACGCGCCGTGCCGCTGCGGATGGCCTGCGAGTTGCTGCCCGCGCACGCGGTGATCAGCAGCATCATCAGGACCGCGAAGGTGGCCAGGATCTTCTTGTTCATATTCACTCGATTCCGCCGGGGCGGTGATTATGGAGTACCGAAGAGCCGCTGCCATAGCCCGCGCGGGGCGCTGGCCTTGGCGGGGCGCGCCGGTAAGGGCGGCAGTTGATCGGGAGAAACGTCATCCACGATGCCCTGGGGCCGCGTGATGACCAGATGGTTGGCTTCTTCGGCGCCCAGGCGGCGGGCTGCGGCTTCGCGGCCCTCCGCCAGCAGCGGCGGCCGCTTGTCGATGTGGTGCGAGTCGGTGGCCAGGATGTGCACCAGGCCTTCGTCCAGCATGCGTTCTGCCCAGTACTGCGGGCGCTTGCCGAAGCGGCCGGTCAGGCTGCCCGCGGTGAGCTGCATCCAGGCGCCCTGCTTCACCACGTCGGCGAAATGCGTGTAGTGCGTTTCGATCCAGCTCAGCCGCTCGGGGTGGGTGATCACGGGCACGATGCCGGCGGCCATCAGGTTGAAGACCGATTCGGCGAAGCGAGGTGGCGCCACATGGTGGGGGGGCTCCAGCAGCAGGTAACGGCTTCCGTTGATCGTCGGCACCCGGCCGTCGCGCACGCCTTCCACCAGGTCGGGCGCCAGGTGCGTGTCGGCGCCGACGCCCAGCTGCAGCGGAATGCCCGCCTCCGCCAGCGCGCGACGGAAATCATTCACGGCCGTCTCGATGCCGGCGCGTGCGTTTTCGTACAGGCCCGGATAGATGTGCGGCGTGCAGGCCGTGAACCGGATGCCGTCGTCCACGGCGCAGCGGGCCATCGCCAGCGATACCGCGATGTCGGTCGGCCCATCGTCGATGCCCGGCAGCATGTGGCAATGCAGGTCGAGCATGGCTCAGGCCTCCCGGGCCGTCTCTGGCGCCGGGACGTCCGGGTGCCGGGAATAGCGGCGCAGTCGCGCGACCGCGCGGTCGTAGTCGCGGCTGAATACGTACCAGCCGGCCAGGAGCGCCAGGAACACCAGCACCAGGAGCGGCCGGTAGATGCCCAGTTTCAGGGCCACTGCCGCGCCGATGCCCAGCGCCAGCGACGTGCCGGCCAGGATCAGAACCACCCACGTGGGCGAGAACCCGGCGTCGAGCAGCATGTGGTGCATGTGATGGCGATCGGCGGCGAATGGCGATTTGCCTTGGCGCCAGCGCCGGATCATCAGCGTCACGCAATCGATCAGCGGCAGCGCCAGCGTCCAGGGACCCAGCACCGGCGACACCGGATGCGCCGGGTCCTGGGTCAGCCGCACCGAGGTCCAGGCAATCACGAAGCCCAGCAGCATGCTGCCGCCGTTGCCGAGGAACACGCGGGCGCGCGGCTGCCAGGGCAGCCGCGCATTCCACAGCAGGAAACCTACCAGCGAGCCGCACAGCGCCAGCAGCCGCTCGGCCAGCGACAGGTCACCGCCGTACAGCGCGAACGCCGTGAACAGCATCAGCGAGACCAGCGACAGGCTGCCCGCCAGGCCATCGACGCCATCGGCCATGTTCAGCGCATTGATGACCCCGACTACGATGAATACGGTGAACGGCACGGCGAACAGGCCCATGTTGGAGCCCGTGAAGCCGAACACGTCCTCCAGGTTGGTTGCCTGCAGTCCCGCGATGTAGATCATCATCAGGGCCGCGGTCGCCTGGGCGGCGATGCGCCAGGACCAGTGCAGGTCCCACAGGTCGTCCAGCTGACCGACCACGACCAGCAGGCCGGCGCAGGCGATGAAGGTGAGCGACTGCGGGGACAGCCCGGATTCGAAGCTCAGGTGGGTCAGGGCCAGGGCGATGAAGATGACCAGGCCCCCGATGACCGGGATGGCGGCGTCATGCTGCTTGCGGCCGCCGGGGTGGTCGACCATGCCCAGCCGGCGCGCCAGGGGCAGTACCGCGGGGATGACCACCGCGCACATGACCACGGCGAATGCCGCCCGCAGCCAGCTCTCGAGGTCGAACTGTAGGAAGAGCCCAACAATATCCATACCGCGCCAAAGTTTTAAGGCCGGAAGTCCCTGGGGGACGCCGGCGGGCTCACGAAACAACCCCGGGGGCGGTCATCGGCGAATGTGCGAACAGGGTCACGGAAGTTTACTAGCATTCCATGACAGGCGCGGGGGAGGCCCGTGGCCCGGCCGCGGACAGCTCGGCCATGTGGCGAGAGTACCCTGCCCTGCCGGTCTGCGCCCAGTGCAGACCGCCCGCCCGAGGTTCCGGTTCAGCCTCGCGGCGCGGTGCATCGGTGTCAGCCGGGTGCTTCCTGCCTGTGCGCGTGCCAGCCGGGTGAAAAGGCGTGACAATGCCGCCCGCGATGCGACGGCCCTTCCGGGGCGGCGTCGGCCAGGGACGGGGCAAGCCAGTCGATGAGCAAACGTTCGAAATTTACCGCCCCGCTGCGGGCGCTGCGGCGCATGGTGCCGCTGCTGTGGGCCAGCGCCCCCGGCTGGACCGTGCTGGGAACGCTGATGATGGCCGCCGAGATCGGTTTCGGCCTCGCGGCCCTTTACCTGATCAAGTCCCTGATCGACTCGGTGACCTCGGTGCTGGGCGCCGCCGGTGCGCCTGCGATGGACGGGCTGCTGCGGGATGTGGTGCTCACGGGCGCCTGCACGCTGGCCTTCATGGCAGCCCGCAGCGTCTCGGCGTTTGCACGCGAGGCGCAGGGCCTGTACCTGGCCGAACACATCAACGGGCTGATCCATGCCGGCGCGATCCGCGCCGACCTGGCCTTCTTCGAGAGCCCGCGCTACTTCGACACCCTGCAGCGGGCCCGCGCCGCAGGCAGCCAGCGGCCGGCCCAGGTGGTCACCAACCTGCTGATGCTGGGCAAGAACGTGCTGCTGCTGGGCGGCGTGGTGGTGCTGATGGGGTCCATCAACTGGCTGCTGCTGGCCATCCTGGCGGTGGTGGTACTGCCGGCGCTGGCGGTGCGCCTCTACTTCACCCGCCATCTCTACGACTGGCGCAAGCGCCGGACCCAGATGGAGCGCCAGGCGGGTTATCTCGACTGGCTGATGACGTCCGACACCCATGCCAAGGAAATACGGCTGGGCCACTTCGGCCACTACCTGGCCGATCGCTACCGTGCGCTGCGCGGCCAGGTCCGTGACGAGCAGCTGCGCATCGGGGCGCGGCGCACCCGCCTGGAACTGCTGGTCACCGCGCTCGGCACGCTCGCCTTCTTCGGCGCGCTGGGCTTCCTGGCCTACGAAACCGTGGCGGGCCGCAACAGCGTCGGCGACCTGGCGCTGTTCCTGGTGATCTTCCAGCGCGCGCAGGCCATGGGCCAGGAAATGGTGCAGCAGACCTCGCAGCTGTACGAAGACCAGCTCTACGTCGGACTGCTGTTCGAGTTCCTGGACATCCAGCCGGCCCTGGTGGATGCGCCGGTGGCCGCGCCACTGCCGCCCGCCCGCGGCGACGGGCTGCGCGTGGAGGGCGTGGGGTTCACCTACCCCGGCACGACGCGCGAGGTGCTGCGCGACATCCATCTGCACATTCCCGAAGGCCGCGTCGTCGCCCTGGTCGGTGCGAACGGGTCGGGCAAGACCAGCCTGATCAAGCTGCTGACCCGCCTCTACGATCCCAGCCGCGGCCGCATCACCCTGGACGGGCAGGACGTCCGCGAATTCGGCATCGAGCCCTACCGGCGGCTGTTCAGCGTGATCTTCCAGGACTACGCGCGCTACGCGGCCAGTGCGCGCGAGAACATCCGGCTTGGCGACGTGCGCGTTCCCGAGGACTCGCCGCGCGTCGTGGAGGCCGCCATCAAGTCCGGGGCCGACGCCTTCCTCCGCGACCTGCCGGCCGGTTACGACACCCCGCTGACGCGCATGTTCGACGGCGGCCAGGAAATCAGCCAGGGCCAGTGGCAGAAGGTGGCGCTGGCGCGCGCCTTCCTGCCCGACTCGCGCATCATCGTGCTGGACGAACCCACCAGCGCGCTCGACCCCACCGCCGAGTTCGAGCTGTTCAAGGACTTCCGCAGCATCATCGGCCGCCGCTCGGCGCTGGTGATCAGCCACCGCCTGTCCACCATCCGCCAGGCCGACTACATCTACGTGCTCGAGCACGGCGCGATCCTCGAGGCCGGCAGCCACGATGAGCTGATCGCCCGCGATGGCGCCTATGCCCGGCTGTTCGAGAGCCAGGCGCATTTCTACCGGGAGCGAATGACGCTACCTGACGCTGCGGACCCGGAGCACTGATCATGGCCGCAAGAAGCCACCATTACCTCGTCCACGGACTCGAGATCGCGTCCGACCTGGAGCTGCCGGAACTGGCGGCGGGCCGGGACGCCCCACCGGACGTGGAGATTGTCGCGGGCGCCACGCCGCGGGAGCTGACGCAGGTCACTGGCCGTGGCCCGCAATGGCAGGCGGCCCAGGGCGAGTTCCTCTTCCACGTGGAAGGCGTGGCCCGCTACCACGCCACCGGTGGCCGGCGCATCGTTGTGCAGGTCGATGACGAGGCAAAGGACAAGCCGGCCGATGTCCGGCTCTATCTGCTGGGCACGGCGCTGGGCGCGGTCCTGCACCAGCGCGGCTTGTTGGCGTTACATGCGAGCGCGGTGCTGGCACCCGATGGCGCCTGGGCCTTCACGGGCCACTCCGGAGCCGGAAAATCGACGCTGGCCGCGTGGCTTCAGCAGCGCGAGGGCTGGGAACTGCTCAGCGACGACGTTTCGGTGGTGGTAGCCGATCGCGGGCAGGCGCTTATCCGACGGGGGCCGCCGCGGGTCAAGCTTTGGCGGGATGCACTCGAAGCCATGGCCATCGGCCCGGAAGGCCTGAGTCGTGACTTGATGCGCTTCGACAAATTCCACCTCGGAAAGCCGGCGCTGACGTCGGCCCAGGAAGCGCCGCTCCGCGCGCTGGTGCTTATCGAGGCGACCGAGCACGGCCCGCAGATCGAAGCAATGCGGGGGCGCGAGGCGCTGGCAGCGGTGATGGCCTCGGTCTATCGTCCGGAGATGGCCGACTGGCTCAGGCCGCGCGGCGCACTGTTCCTGCAGTGCGCCGAGCTGGCACGCTGCATCGAGGTCTACCGGTTCCGCAGGCCCAGGTCGCTGGAGGGGTTCGACGACGCGCTGGCGCCGTTGCTGGCGCGCGTCGCCGAAGGCTGAGGCGAAATCACCAGGCCCAGGGATGGCGCCGCAAAAGCGCCCACCACGTGGTAGCGGCGAAAGCCATTTCCGCCGGTGATGTACTCCGGCCCTGCCACCACCCAGGCGTGTGCACGGTATCCGGTCGGCTCGGACGCATCCCGTGCCAGCCCAAGATGCAGGACATAGGGAATGCGATACAGGCCCAGCAGGCACCGCGCGACCACCGCCTGGGGAAAACAATTCGATGTCCAGGGCGTGCGTCTGGCCACGGCCCGGATGATCCGGCCGAGCGAAACTGCACGGGCCCGCTGAGAAGCATCAAGCGTAGGCACGAACCCGACGGGTCCTAGCGCCTGCCCAAGTGCCTGCGCTAGTCGGCGGAAAGGAATGACCGCGATCAATCCACGGGCCAGCCCGAGCAGCAACCACACAGGAAGCAGCCAGGCGGCGCTAAGCCAGGACAACCGACGCCACGAGCCGCGGCGCGGTTGTGTACTCACGCACGCACGGCCAGTCCGGCCTGAAGCAGTTGCTGGACAAAGTCGTCCACGTCCTGGCGGCAGGTATCGCTCCCGACCTCGTAACGCCGCGCTACCTCGTCGGCGAGCTCATCGAGCGTGGCCGGCCGCGCCAGTCGCTCCCAGACGCTGGCGGCAACGCCGGTAAGGCTGAAGTAACGGCCCTTGTCGACGCTGAGCAAAAGGATTTCGCCGTCCACCTCGGTGGCAAGTGCGTCAGGCGCCCGGGCGAAGCGGATCCCCGGGTCGAAAGCGGTGCTGTTCACTGGCAAGACTTCACTGTAGGGCCACTGGGGCCATCAAAACAAAACCCGCCACCTCGCGAGAGGGGACGGGCTCGGATGCCACTGATGCCCTCCCGGCCTGCGCCGGACGGACGCCATCAAGATTCAGCTGTCCAGGATCGAGAACTGCTGGTCGCCGGAAGCAGCGACGTTGATGGACTGGGTCATTTCCTGGGCGGTGCCCAGCGAAACCAGTTCGGGCTTGACGTAGGACTGCTTGGACTCGGTTGCGTTGTTCATTTGGTACCCCCTGTAGGTAGGTGGGACTGTAGAGATCGCCGGCCGGGCCGTCAAGCGGTAAGGAACGCGCTCAAGCCCCCCGTTCAGCCTCGGACAAGCCAGGCGCGGAAACCGGCCGCCAGGTACAAGAGCAGCGCATCCCGGGAAGTGGGACCCGCCCGGTATCGCGCCAAGGCGGACCGGAGGGTGGCCAGGTCCCAGTAGCCGTCCATACCGGGCGGCGCCGGTTCCAGGCCCGTTCCGATCCGGTCGGCACCCGTCACAAGGCTAAGTGTGAAGTTGTGGCCAAGGTTGGACTTGTCCCGCCGGGTTCGCACCGGCTCCGGCAGAACCCCTCGCATCGCGTTTCGCAGCACCACCCGGGTCCATCCCTCCCTTATCTTCTGCCCCGCCGGCAGGGAAAGGCAAAACTCGACCAGGCGCTTGTCAAAGAAGGGGTGACGGCTCTCGATGCCAAACGCGGCGGAAACCTGCTCGAACTCCTCGAAGGCGGCCGTCATCAGGCCCGAATCCAATGCCCTGGCATGGTCTTGCCGCACCGACTCGGCAGGTATGGGGCTGCGGCCCGCCTGCCTTTCCCTGAAGACCGGCTGCGCGGCGAAGCTGGGGCTTATGCCAGGTGGCAGGGAGGCCCGCCGGGCCTTCGCGGGGCGCAGGGATCGAGCCAGCGTTGACCAGGGAGCGGGGAACGCTTCCAGCATCGCGCGCCGGGATAGTCCGAATTGGCCGTGGATCACCCGGAACGCACGCAGCGCGGTCGCAGGCCGGCCTCTTCGCCACAGCAGAGCCGGAACCTGCCGCACATACGTGCGAAGAAGGACTGGGGCCACCTCGCCGTAGTTTTCCAGCTCGCCTGCAATTGCCTGGATCTGGTGCTGCAGCTCGGACCACTTGCCGGCCAGGGCCAGTTCGGTGAGGAGGGCGTAACCGTGGGATACGACGGTATCGCCATCGTGCCCGGTCAGCATCACCCGTACCCCGGCGTCCCTGGCCTGGCCCAACATTCCCCATGGCTGGTAGAGATTGGCCGCAGTGCTGGGCCCATCCAGGTGCGGGATGATGGCGTCCATGGCCTCCATCGGTCCGGTCCGGTCGGCCAGGAAACGGTGCTGGTCCAACGGCGGCCCTTCGGCCGCGGCGGCCTTGGCCACGATCTCGATCCAGCCACTTTCGTCCGAGTCCGGCACGCCCGGGAACACGGCCGAAAAAACCGGCAGCGCAATCCCCTGCTGCGCCAACAGCCGATGGGCCACCAGGGTTACCGACGAGGAATCCAGTCCGCCGCTGAGGAAACTGCCGACAGGGAACGCCGAACGTAGCCGGCACGCTACCGCTTCGGTGAAAAGGACCCGGAACCGCTGCGCCGCCTGGTCGTCGTCAAGCGCAAGTTCCGGCCCTGTGGCGTCTGGCCGCCAGTATCGCCAGGTCTTCAGGCCCTCGCGCGTGACAACCAGGCAGTGAGCGGGAGGCAACCTTCGAACCTGGCTGTAAAACGTGGACTGCTTGTCGTCCAGGCGACGCAGCAGGAAATCCGCGATGCGTCGCTCGTCCTTGGCGTCCGAAACCAATCCGCTGCCGACCAGGGCGCGGGCCTGCGACGCAAACGAGAACTTCCCGCGCGCATCGGCATAGACAAAAGGCTTGGCGCCGAAATGATCCCGGGCACAAAACAGTTCGCCGCGCGCGGGGTCGTACAGGGCAAACGCGAAGTCGCCCACCAGGTGGTCCACGCACTTCCAACCCCACTGACGATAGGCCGCCAGCACCAGCCGGGAGTCCGCGCACGGCGAGGCGCCCAGGCCCAGCAATTGCTTGAGTTCATCCCGGTTGTCGATGCGGGTATCGCCTGCGATCACCAGACCCTCTTCGGTGGGTGCCGGCGCCGTCTCGAGCATGGATTCGGGAGTGGTATGGCGCAGCCTGGTCCCGAGTGCGCACCGGCCGGACTCCCAGTGGCCGTTCACGTCGCTGAGACGGTGCGTCAGGCCCTCCGAGAGTCGCGAGACGGTTCCCGGTTCGACGCCGTCGCCGTGGGGATCGAACACGCCGAAGATCGACCCCATCGTCAGCCTTCGCGGTCGGGTCGCACCAGGCCCGCCACGGGCCGGATCCGCGCATGGCCCCGATGCGCCGGCGCCGCCAGGGCGCGCACCGGCCGGGTCAGGTAGTACAGCGGCTGCAGCGGCGCGGGCAGCGGCCAGGCCAGGTAGTCGGAAAAGGTGGGGCGCGCCTTGCGCAGCAGGCTGCGGGCGCGATAGGCCCAGCGCTGAAGCGTGGGCATCTGCCAGGCGAAGGCGCGATCGCTGGAGAGTCGCGTGGCGCGCAGCTCGTCCTCGCGCGCCCGCCCGCCCATCAGGCAAGCCAGCGCGCCCGCCAGCAGGGCCTGCTCGGCCGAATCCGGGGCTGGCTCGGGTGACCAGTGACCGCTGGCCGCCAGCCGGTGCAGGTCCAGACAGGCATCCACCGTGGCCAGCATGCCCATGGACTCGGCGGTGGCGCGCACCTGCGCCAGGTCGAAGCTGGCGTGGCGGGACATCGCGTCCAGGTCCGCGAACCAGTGCAGGTGCGACCAGAAATGGCGGGTGTGGTGCATGCAGACGTAGGCGAACAGGTCGGCGGTGCTGAGCACCTGCATCGTCGATCCACGGTAGGGCAGCGTTTCCGCGCGATCCAGCATAGCCCGGGCGTCGAAGAAACCGTCGCCGTGATCGAAGGACTGGTGGATCTCGACCAGCACGCCCGAGGGCGAGACCATCGGGAAGACGCTGCCGTATTTCACCCAGGCGGCGATGTCGCGCGGAGAACTGGCGGCGGCGAGCTCATACGGACGGTAGCCTTCGGCCATGGCACGCTGGACCAGGCCGAGCACGTCGGCCGGGGCCACCAGCACATCCAGGTCACGGCAAGGTCGGTGGGCGGGCGTATCGTAATAGCGCTCCGCCAGCGCAGGTCCCTTGAAGAACACGTGCCGCGCGCCGGACGGCGCGAGACACTGCTGCATGAAGTGACGGTAGGTCGCTTCGATGAGCAGCGAGCGGGTGGCCTGCGCCCGTGCGCCGAGCCGCATCCTTTCAAGCACCGACGAGGGGATGCCCGCGTCGTCGATCCGGGACAGGCAGGCATGGGCAAGGCAGATGCCCAGCGCCCCGTTCGCCACGCGCACAAAGGCATCCCAATCCGCAACCTGCCGGGCGAGTTCACGGGCGCGGCTGCGCTGAGTTTCCGAGAGGCGGTCCCGGGCAACGAGCAGCAGGAGCTGCTGTGAGGCGTGGTCCAGGCTACGGGCCATGGAGTTCAGTCCCCCTCGGCCTGGTCCCAAGGCACGACACCCGCGCGCGGGGAGCGGCGACGAGGAGGCGTTCCGGTACGGAAAATGGTGGGGTCTGCGCTGTGTACATGCCGGGTTCGTGGTTAGCCTGTCGTTGCGGGGAACGACTTGGGGAACGTACGGGAACCCGGGGGGTGGTCATCTGGACGTTCGGCCACAAAGCTTACGCTGAAATCGCACGGACCAGTTCGCGGCGTGGTTCAGGCTGGCCCCTCCGCCAGCCGGCCTGTCCGCGCCGCCAGAGGGCGGCAGTCGCTCCCGGCCTTCCGTCATAATCACGGCCAAGCCAAGCAAGGACCGCACAGCGGCCCCGTCCGGATGACCCTTCACACCCGCGAATCCCTCCGCCTCGACTGGACCCGCCGCGCCCTGGGCGACCCCGAGGCCCCGCTGGAGCGCGCGTCCAACGACGCCAGCTTCCGCAGCTACTGGCGCACGCGCTCGGCCGACCGCAGCTGGGTGGTGATGGATGCGCCGCCCGACCGCGAGGACATCCGTCCCTGGCTCGACATCGCCGCCCGGCTGTCGCGGGCCGGCCTGCACGTGCCCGAGATCCAGGCCGCCGACCCGGAGCGCGGCTTCGTGCTGATGGAAGACCTGGGCGACCGCCAGCTGCTGCCGGAGCTGAACGAGTCCACCGCGGATCGCTACTACGGCGACGCCCTGCAGGCCCTGCTGGCCATGCAGCGCCACGCCGATACCGATGGCCTGCCGGACTACGACGAGCCGCGGCTGGTGGCCGAGATGGAGCTGATGCCGGAGTGGCTGCTGCGCCGGCACCTGGGCTTCACCCCCGAATGCACCGACTGGGACGTGGTCGAGGTCGCCTTCCGCGCCCTGGTCACCAGCGCGCGCGCGCAGCCGCAGGTGTTCGTGCACCGCGACTTCCACTCCCGCAACCTGATGATCACCGACCGCGACAACCCGGGCATCGTCGACTTCCAGGACGCGGTGCGCGGCCCGGTCACCTACGACCTGGTATCGCTGCTGCGCGACTGCTACATCGAATGGCCCGAGTCGCGCGTGGCGGCATGGGTCGAGGACTACCGCCTGCAGCTGCAGGCGTCCGGCCTGGCACCGGCGGACAGCGCCGCCTTCCGCCGCGCCTTCGACCTGATGGGACTGCAGCGGCACATCAAGGTGCTGGGCATCTTCTGCCGGCTCTGGTACCGCGACGGCAAGGCCGGCTACCTGCAGGACCTGCCGCTGGTGTGGCGCTACACCCGCGACGTCGGCCGCCGCTACCCCGACATCGCACCGCTGGTGGACCTGATCGAGCGTGTGATCGGCGACCGCGACCTGACGGTGCCGCGGCCATGAAGGCCCTGGTGTTCGCGGCCGGCAAGGGCGAACGCATGCGGCCGCTGACCGACCACACGCCCAAGCCGCTGCTGCCCGTGCGCGGGCAGCCGCTGATCGCCTGGCACCTGCAGCGCCTGGCGGCGATCGGCGTGCACGACGTGGTGGTGAACACCGCCTGGCTGGCCGACCGTTTTGCGCCAACGCTGGGCGACGGCAGCCGTTGGGGCCTGCGCCTGCACTACGCCCACGAGGGCGCCGAGCCTTTGGAAACCGGCGGCGGCATGCTGCACGCCCTGCCCCTGCTGGGCGACGCGCCCTTCCTCGCGGTCAACGGCGACATCTGGTGCGACCACGATTTCGCGCAGTTGCCGAACGAGCCGGCCGGCCTGGCGCACCTGGTGCTGGTGGACAACCCCGACCACAACCCCGGCGGTGATTTCGCGCTGGGACCCGACGGCCAGGTGCAGGCTGCCGGCGAATCCCGCCTGACCTTCTCCGGCATCGGCGTGTACCGGCCCGCGCTGCTGCAGGGCTGGCGCACGGTGATCGCCGGCGCCGCCGGTGCCGAGCTCGATCCGCCGCGCTTCAAGCTCGCGCCGCTGCTGCGTGCAGCAATGCGTGCCGGTCAGGTCACGGGCGAACACCACCGCGGCATCTGGACCGACGTGGGCACGCCCGAACGCCTGGCCGCGCTCGACGCCGAGGCCTGAACGCGGCGCGCCCTGCACGACGGGCGTGTGCGCACCGTCGCAGTTCGCCACATTGCGCCGCGCCATTAAGTCTGCGCTCACCCGCGCGCGCCTAGCGTGGGCACGCAAACTTGCGCCGACGGCGCGCTTGCACTAAATGTAGCCCTCGCCACGCCGGCCCCGGCCGCCGCCAGCCCTCCTACCGGAATTCCGCCGACGCCCCGCGCGCCGGCCCAGCCCATGCCCGTACCGATGTTCGCCAGCCTCAGGCAAGCGCTGTACCGCACGCTGGAAGGCGAGCTGGCGGGCATGCCGCCGCACGAGCGCCGCGAGCAGCACCGCCGCCAGATCAAGCTGCTGCACCTGCCGCTGTCGAACCTGCTGCTGGCCGTGGCGGTGATGCAGATCGCGCGCGTGGCCGCCGACGCGCTGGCGCACTGGGACCTGCCGGCGATGCTGGCCTGGCAGGGCTTCGCCGCGGCGCTGCTGATGGCCATGGCCACCAGCTACCGGCACCTGGTGTCGCTACGCAAGCGGCTGGCGCTGGGCTTCGTCTTTCTGGCCCTGCTGCTGGTGAGCCTGGTGCAGCCCGGAAGCGACTGGCGGGAGATGTCGGCGCTGTCGCTGGCCGGCTTCCTGCTGGTGCCGATCGCGGGCCTGCCGCTGATGGTGCGTCCGCGCGTGGCGCTGGCCGGGCTGGCGCTGTGCGCCGCGATCACCGGCTACCTGCTGCTCTCGCTCACCCAGGTCTCCCTGCAGGACAAGCTGACCTTCGGCTTCTATTTCGTGATGAGCGCCACCGCCGGCCTGGTGCTGCGCCGTGCGCGCGCCAACTTGGCCGCGCGCATGGATCGCCAGGTGGCCAGCCTGTGGCAGCGCGCGGTCAGCGACCCGCTCACCGGCCTGCTCAACCGCCACGGCTGGCTGAACCTGGCCGGCACGGCGATGCAGGATGCGCTGGACGCCGGGAAGCAGCCGGCCGTGCTGTTCATCGACGTGGACTACTTCAAGCGCGTCAACGATGCCCATGGCCACCAGGCCGGCGATGAACTGCTGCGCGAGCTGGGCGGCATCATCGACAACCGCATCGGTCCGGGACAATTCTCCGCACGCCTGGGCGGCGAGGAGTTCGCCTGCCTGCTGCCGGACTGTTCGGCCGCGCAGGCCGAACGTTTCGCCGAGCGGCTGGCCGCCGAGTACCGGCAGCGCGCCGAACGCTTCGGATCCACGCTCAGCATCGGCATCGCGACCTACGGCCAGGGCGACCTGCTCAACGACCTGCTGGCACGCGCCGATGCGGCGCTGTACGAAGCCAAGCACCGCGGCCGCGACCAGATCGTCGTCGCGAATTGAATTGGCGTTCCGGAGCCTGGCGTGAACCACTACAAATGGTTGCGCAGGAACGGAATGGTGATGCGCCGCTGGGCCGCCAGGCTGGCCTTGTCCAGGCGGTCGAGCAGCGCGCCCAGGCTGGCCAGGTCGCGGTCGGTGCGGCGCATCAGGTAGTCCATCACCGCATCGTCGAGCACCAGGCCACGGCGCGCCGCGCGCTGGCGGAGCACGTCGCGCCGGCCCGTCTCGTCCAGCGGCGCCAGCACCACGCGCGTGCACTGGCCCAGGCGCGTGGCCAGGTCGGGCAGGCCCAGGCCCAGCGATGCCGGGTTGGCGCGCGCGGCATACATCACGACCGCCTGGCCGGCGCGCGCGCGATTGTGGAAATGGAACAGCGACTCTTCGTCAGTCGCCTGCCCGGCGATGTGTTCAAGCCCATCCAGGCACACCAGGTCGGCGCCTTCCTGCGCGGCCAGGGCGTCGCCCAGGCGCCCGGCGAACGCCGCCAGCGGCAGGTAGGCCGCACGGCGCGCGTTCGCGGTGGCTTCGGCACAGGCCGCCAGCAGCAGGTGGGTCTTGCCGCTTCCCGCGGGGCCGTCGAGATAGAGCCAGTCGGCGCGTTCGCCGCGCGCCACCGCGCCCACCAGCGCGCGCAGCTCCGGCGCGCCGTGGAAGGCGTCCAGGCGCTGGTCGGGCGGCGTGCGCAGGCTCAGCGGAAGTTGCGGGCTGCTCACGGGGAAACCGGCGGGTCCCTGCGGGCTTCCGGCGGATCAGCGACGTGGCCGGGGCCATCGGCCAGGCCGAATCCCGGGCCTTCGGGCATCGGCTCGTCGATGTTGGGGTACGCATCGCCCTCCGCGCCCACCGGGATCTGTCGCGCCGCGGCGGCCGCCTCGGATCCGGACTCGTCGGCGCCGTACAGCCGGCTGTGCGTGTAGCGGCCGTGCACGTAGCGCAGCACCACCACCAGCACCGCGGCCACCGGCAGCGCCAGCAGCACGCCCAGGAAACCGAACAGCTGGCCGCCGGCCATGATCGCGAAGATCACCGCCACCGGATGCAGGCCGATCTTGTCGCCCACCAGCCAGGGCGTCAGCCAGAAGCTCTCCAGCAGCTGGCCCAGGCCGAACACGCCCAGCACCAGGGCCAGGTGCAGCAGGTCCCCGTGCTGCACCAGGGTGGCAATCACCGCGGCGGCCACGCCGATCATCGCGCCCAGGTAAGGCACGAAGCTGACCAGGCCGGCGACGATGCCGATCAGGATGCCCAGCTCCAGGCCCACCAGGGTCAGGCCGGTCGCGTAGATCACGCCCAGCGAGATCATCACGCTGAACTGGCCGCGGATGAAGCCGCCCAGCACCTGGTCCGACTCCTGAGTGAGCTGAACCACCACCGGTTCGATCGGGCGCGGCAGCAGCTCGCGCACGCGGGCCAGCATGGCCGCGCCGTCGCGCATGAAATAGAAGGTCACCACCGGGATCAGCGCCAGGTTGGCCATCCAGCCCAGGACCGCCAGGCCGGACTTCGACACACCGCCGAACACCGTGGCCGCCACGCCGCCGGCTTCCTGCCAGTGCTGCTTGAGCAGTTCGATCAGCTGGCTGGGGTCGAAATAGCCGGCCAGGTCCAGGTCGAAGCGACGCTCGGCCCAGGGCAAGGCGGTACCGGTGAACCAGGCGCCCAGGCGCGGCAGCCAGTCGATCAGCTTGCTCACCTGGCCTTCGATCAGCGGCACCAGCAGCAGCACGGCGAGCACGATCACCGACGTCATCAGGCAGAACACCAGCACCACGCCGGTGGTGCGGGTGCGGCCGCCGCGCTCGATGCGCCGCACCAGCGGCTCACCCAGCCAGGCCAGCAGCGCGGCGATCACGAAAGGCGTGAGGATCGGTGCCAGCAGCCATACCAGCACGCCAAAGGCGACGGCCAGCGCCAGCCACTGCCAGCGGCGGTGGTCCTGCGGCGGATGGGAACGGACGAGGGTGCTCATGCCGGGGGAGTCCTGTTGTGTTGCCACGCGCGCACACCATAGCGGATGACGTAGTCCATGCCACTGAGGAAGGTCAGCAGCGCCACCGCCACCACGGCCTCCTTCAGTACCTGCAGCGGCACGGTCCAGCCGGCCAGCTGCACCAGGCAAAGCAGGACCAGGCCCACCTGCACGGCGGTGGTCAGCTTGCTGAGCAGACTGGGCGACGCATCGAACGGACCGGCCAGGCGCCACCAGGCCGCCGCTCCGGCCACGATCACGACGTCACGCGCCAGCACCAGCAGCACCAGCCAGGACGGCAGCACGCCCAGCGCCCAGAGTCCGCCCAGCGCACAGCCCAGCATCAGCTTGTCGGCGATCGGGTCGAGCAGGCTGCCCAGGCGACTCTGCCAGCCAAAGCGCTTGGCCAGCTGGCCGTCCACCAGGTCGCTCAGGCCGGCCGCCAGCGCCAGGCACAGCGCGGCGCGCGGATGCCCGGTCATCAGCAGCCAGGGCAGCACCGGGGCCATCACCAGGCGCAGCCCGGTGATGGTGTTCGGCAGGTGCCGCAGAGTCATGGCTGCAGCCGGTACCGGGCGTTGCCGTCGCCGGCCAGCGGGTCGGCCTGCAGGATGTCGCCGGCGGCGACGAAACGGGCGAAGCCTTCGGGGCCCACCGCCAGGTCCAGCTGCACCTGCAGGCGTTCGGGTTCGGCCGAGACCACGCGCACGCTGCGCACCACGGCCAGCGTCTGCAGGTAGCCCATGGCACGGGTGTAGCCGGCGGCGTCGCGCAGGCCCACGATCTCCACGTCGAGCATGCCGGGGGTGCCGACGTTCATCGCCACCGCGTCGCGTCGGGCCAGCGCATCGGCGGCGCCGTCGGCACCCGAGGCGATCGCGCGCTGCGGGCTGGCATCGCTGAAGGACCAGCGCGAGAGCTCATTGTCGCCACTGCTCAGCACCCAGTCCGCCGTCCAGCCGCGGCCGGCGCGGTAGAGCCGACCCAGCAGCTGGGTCTGGTTGCCGTAGCGTGCGGTGAGCGGAAGCATCGGCGCCGGCGTCTGCGCCCAGATGGTCTGCACCGCGGCCTGTTCGACCGCCGAGCCGGCAGGCAGGCCAAAGCGCAGGCCGCGCTCGAGGCCGCGGGTGGCCAGGGGCTTCACCACCGCCAGCTGCTGGGCATTGACCAGGCGCGCGCCGCGGCCGTCGTCGATGGCCAGCCACAGGATCGGGCGCGGACGGTTGCCGCCCCAGTAGTTCAGGCCGGCACCGGCAACCAGGGCATCCACGCTCCCCGGGTCGAAGGCGAAACTCATCACCGTCTTGTAGACCGGGACGCCACCGACGGCGGTATTGCCTTCCTGGTCGGACGAGGTTTCGGACGCGCGGGTGTCGGTGATGAAGGACTCGGCATTGGCCATGGCCCGGCGCACCACCGGATGGCCGGCCGCCTGCGGGTTGCCGGTCAGCTTGACCACCACTTGGCCCAGGGCGCGGGCCGCCGCCGTGCGACGCTCACCGGCGCCCTGCGAGGTCAGGGTGACCTCGGCCTGGTACAGGCTGGGATCCCGCACCGGCTCGCCCCCGGCCAAGCCCGGCTCGCTGGCCTCACTGACGACAGGCTCCGGTGCCTGTGCCGGCGCGAAGGCCGGGGCCAGCAGCAGGGCGAGGCAGGGCAGCAGCAGATTCAGGCGCATGGGGGGACTACCGGACGATACAGTGGTCATGGTGCCGCAAGCGCACCGCAGCCGTCCAACCCGCGGACGGCGCGGGCACGACAGCCAAGGTCGCCGGGCCCGGGCCGCGGGCGCGGGGCGGCTGGTAGAATGCGCGCTTCCCCAGCGCCGGACCCGCCGTGACCACGCCCACTCCCCTCACCTACCGCGATGCAGGCGTTGATATCGATGCCGGCAACGAAGTCGTCGAGCGCATCAAGCCCCTGGTCAAGCGCACCTTCCGCCCCGAGGTGATGGGCGGCCTGGGCGGCTTCGGCGCCCTGTTCGACCTCTCGGGCAAGTACCGGGAGCCGGTGCTGGTCTCGGGCACCGACGGCGTCGGCACCAAGCTCAAGCTGGCCCAGCAGCTGGACCGCCACGACACCATCGGCATCGACCTGGTGGCCATGTGCGTCAACGACGTGCTGGTGCAGGGCGCCGAGCCGCTGTTCTTCCTGGACTACTTCGCCACCGGCAAGCTGCAGGTGGAGACCACCGTCGCCGTGGTGTCGGGCATCGCCAAGGGTTGCGAGCTTTCGGGCTGCGCGCTGATCGGCGGCGAGACCGCCGAGATGCCCGACATGTACCCGCCCGGCGAGTACGACCTGGCCGGTTTCTGCGTGGCGGCGGTGGAAAAGTCGCAGCTGCTCGACGGCGCCAAGGTGCGCGCCGGCGACGTGCTGCTGGGCATCGCCTCCAGCGGCCCGCATTCCAACGGCTATTCGCTGGTGCGGCGCATCTACGACCGTGCCGGCCGTCCCGCCGATCTGGAGGTCGGCGGCGTCCGCCTGGTGGACGCGCTGATGGCGCCCACCACCCTGTACGTGAAGCCGATCCTGGAGCTGCTGCGCGCGCACGACCTGCACGCGATGGCGCACATCACCGGCGGCGGCCTCACCGAAAACATCATCCGCGTCATTCCCGAAGGCCTGGGCCTGGACATCACCGCCTCGGCGATCGTGCTGCCGCCGGTGTTCGACTGGCTGCAGCGCGAAGGCGCGGTGCCCGACGCGGAGATGTGGCGCACCTTCAACTGCGGCGTCGGCTTCGTGCTGGTGCTGGCACCGGGCGACGTGGCGGCGGTGGCCGCGCACCTGGACCGCCTGGGCCTGGCGCACCGCGCGATCGGCCAGGTGGTCGCCGCGCGGGGCGATGAACGCGTCCACATCGGCTGAGCCCATGCTGCGCATCGCGGTGCTGGCCTCGGGCCGCGGCAGCAACCTGCAGGCCCTCGCCACGGCCATCGCGGACGGACACCTGCCGGCCCGCATCGTTGGTGTGTTCTCCGACAAGCCCGCCTGCGGTGCGATCGCGTTCGCGCGCGCGCAAGGCCTGCCCGCGGTGGCGCTGGCGCCCCGCGCCTACCCGGAGCGGGCGGCCCATGATGAAGCGCTGTTCAGCGCGGTGGCGGCCGTTCAGCCCGACCTCATCGTGTGTGCGGGATACATGCGCATCATTGGCGCTGCCGCGCTGGAGCGATTCGAAGCCCGGATGATCAACGTGCACCCTTCCCTGCTGCCCCGCTACCCGGGCCTGGACACGCATGCGCGTGCGCTGGCCGCGGGCGACCGCGAGCACGGGGCCAGCGTGCACGCGGTGATACCCGCACTGGACGCCGGCCCGCTGCTGTCGCAGGTGCGGATCGACGTGCGTCCGCACGACGATGCGGCCTCGCTCGCGCAGCGCCTGTTGCCGCGCGAGCACGCACTGCTGGTCGCCACCGTGGGCCTGATCGCCACCGGCCGCCTGCGCCTTTTCCCCGGCCATGTCGAACACGACGGCCAACGCCTGTCCTCGCCGCTGATGCTGGGCGCCGACGACCGCCTCACCGGAGCCTGACCATGCGCACCCTCATCCTCGCCCTCTCGCTGCTGCTGCCCGCTTCCGCCGCCATCGCCGCGGCGCCGCCGCAGGCCTTCAGCGCCGACTACGACGTGTTCCAGAACGACAAGAAGCTGGGCTCCGGAAGCATCGTGCTGCGCTCGCTGGGCGGCGGCCGATGGGAGATGCAGACCCGCACCGGCGCCACCCAGGGCCTCTACGCCGCCGCCGGCGCGCGCCGCGACGAGCGCAGCGTGCTGTCGTGGAGCGGCCCGGCGCCCGAGACCGTGGAGTACCGCATGCAGCAGAAGGCCGCCTGGAGCGAGCGCAAGCTCGACCTGGTGGTGAGCGCCGCGCAGCGCAGCGCCAACAGCACCTACAAGGGCGAAACCACCCAGATCCCTTACCGTCCCGGCCTGCTGGACAAGCACGGCCTGACGGCCGCGATCATGTCCGACCTGGCCGCCGGCGTGACCGAGGGCCAGGAGCTGAGCTACTACGTGGCCGACCGCCGCGACGCCGAAACCCAGCGCTACCGCGTCGCCGACAACGTGCGCCTGCAGACCGCGATCGGCGTGCAGCGCGCGGTGCGGGTCGAGCGCATCCGCGACGACGGCAACGGCCGCGTCACCAAGATCTGGTTCGCCCGCGAACGCGGCTGGCTGCCGCTGCGCATCAAGCAGTACGAATCCGACGGCGAAACCCTGGACATGCGGATCACCGCGATCCGGTAGAAAAGATTGGCCGCGGATTTACGCGGATAAAAGCCGATAAATGCCGATAGTGCAGAAACGAAAAGGGGTTGCGTTCAGAACGCAACCCCTTTCCTCGTTCCACCAACCCGACAGTGACTCATCCGCTCTTATCGGCTTTTATCCGCGTAGATCCGCGGCAAGAGCTCTCTACAATCAGGTCGGCAGGCGGCGGATCTTGGCGCCCAGCGTGCCGAGTTTTTCTTCGATGTTCTCGTAGCCGCGGTCGATGTGGTAGATGCGGTCGACCACGGTTTCGCCGTGTGCGACCAGGCCGGCCAGCACCAGCGAAGCCGAGGCGCGCAGGTCGGTGGCCATGATCGGCGCGCCGGTCATGCGCTCGACGCCGCGGATGATGGCGGTGTTGCCCTCCACCCGGATGTCGGCGCCCAGGCGCGAGAGCTCGTTGAGGTGCATGAAGCGGTTTTCGAAGATGGTCTCGGTGATCACGCCCACGCCTTCGGCAACCGTGTTGAGCGCCGCGAACTGCGCCTGCATGTCGGTCGGGAACGCCGGGTACGGCGCGGTGGTCAGGTTGATGGCCTTGGCGCGCTTGCCGCGCATGTCCACCTCGATGGTGTCGGCGGTGGTGTTGATGTGCGCGCCGGCCTCCTCAAGCTTCACCAGGATCGCGTCCATGGTGTCGGCGCGGGCCTTCTTCACCATCACGCGGCCGCCGGTCATGGCGCCGGCCACCAGGAAGGTGCCGGCCTCGATGCGGTCGGGCAGCACGTCGTAGTGGATGCCGTTGAGGCGGTCCACGCCGTGCACGATGATGCGGTTGGTGCCGGCACCCTCGATGCTTGCGCCCATGGCGATCAGGCAGTTGGCCAGATCCACCACCTCGGGCTCCATCGCGCAGTTCTCCAGCACAGTGGTGCCCTTGGCCAGCGCGGCGGCCATCAGCACGTTCTCGGTGCCGGTGACGGTGATCATGTCGAACACGTAGCGGCCGCCGCGCAGGCGCTCGGCCCGGGCCTTGATGAAGCCGTTCTCGACCGTGACCTCGGCGCCCAGCGCCTGCAGGCCGCGGATGTGCTGTTCGACCGGGCGCGAGCCGATCGCGCAGCCACCGGGCAGCGACACTTCGGCATGGCCGAAGCGCGCCAGCAGCGGGCCCAGCACCAGGATCGAGGCGCGCATGGTCTTCACCAGCTCGTAGGGCGCCACGGTGCTGGTGATGAAGCGCGGGTCGGCGGTGATGGTCAGCTTTTCGTCCACCATCAGCTGTACGCCCATCGCGCCCAGCAGCTCCATGGTGGTGGTGACGTCGTGCAGGTGCGGGACGTTGCCGATGGAGATCGGGCCGTCGGCCAGCAAGGTGGCGGCCAGGATGGGCAGCACGGCGTTCTTGGCGCCCGAGATCTGCACTTCGCCGCTGAGCGGCTCGCCGCCGGTAATGACAATCTTCGCCATGTTGTTATTTTTCTGCTTCTTCAGGGGTCAGGGTGCGCAGGGCCAGGGCGTGGATCTCGCCGCCCATGCGATCACCCAGGGTGGCGTAGACCATGCGGTGGCGGGCCAGCGGAAGCTTGCCCCGGAAGGCCTCGGCGACCACGGTGGCTTCGAAATGCACGCCGTCGTCGCCCTGCACCTGGGCGCGGGCACCCGGCAGGCCGGTCTGGATGAGGTTCTGGATGATGTCGGGAGTCATTTCGGACGCGGCGCGGGATGCCGCGCAGGCCTTACAATAAGGCCCCGCATCATACTCCCAACGCCCCCCGCATGAATGCTCCCGCCCCCGCCCTGCCGGTCTCGGACGATGCCCTGATCGCCAGCGGCCGGACCGTGGTCGCGGTCGAGACCCAGGCCCTGGACGCCCTGCAGGCGCGGCTGGGACCGGATTTCGCCGCCGCCTGCCGGCTCATGCTGGCCTGCCGGGGCCGCGTGGTCTGCACCGGCATGGGCAAGTCCGGGCACATCGCCCGCAAGATCGCCGCCACCCTGGCGTCCACCGGCACCCCGGCCTTCTTCATGCACCCGGGCGAGGCCAGCCATGGCGACCTGGGCATGGTGACCGACGCCGACCTGGTGCTGGCCCTGTCCAATTCCGGCGAGACCGACGAGATCCTGGCCATCGTCCCGGCGCTGCGCCGCCAGGGCAACCTGATGGTGGCCATGACCGGCCGGCCCGCATCCAGCCTGGCCCGCCTGGCCGACCTGCACCTGGACGCCAGCGTGCCGGCCGAGGCCTGCCCGCTCAGCCTGGCCCCGACCTCCAGCACCACCGCCGCGCTGGTGCTGGGCGATGCGCTGGCGGTGGCGCTGATGGAGGCCCGCGGCTTCACCGCGGAGGATTTCGCGCGCTCCCACCCCGCCGGCACGCTGGGCCGCCGGCTGCTGCTGCACATCCGCGACATCATGCATTCCGGTGACGAGGTGCCCCGCGTGCCCGCCGACGCCAGCGCCACCACCGCCCTGCTCGAGATGACGCGCAAGCGCCTGGGCATGACCGCGGTGGTGGACGCCGACGGCGTGCTGCAGGGCGTGTTCACCGACGGCGACCTGCGGCGCGCGCTCGACGACGAAGTCACCGACCTGCACGCCACCCCGGTGTCGAAGCTGATGGGCCGCTCGCCCAAGACCATCGGGCCCGATGCGCTGGCGGTGGAAGCCGCGCACCTGATGGAAGAGTTCAAGATCAGCTCGCTGGTGGTGGTGGATGGCGCGCGCCGCGTGGTCGGCGCGCTCAACATTCATGACCTGTTGCGGGCGCGGGTGGTCTGATCCCGGCCATGGAACCGCATTCCCCCGACCTGCTGGCGCGCGCCGGCCGCGTGCACCTGGCCTGCTTCGACGTGGACGGCACTCTCACCGACGGCCGCCTGATCTACGACGCGCACGGCGGCGAGTCCAAGGCCTTCCACGTGCTCGACGGCCAGGGCCTGCGCCTGCTCGAGGACCACGGCATCAGCGTGGCCCTGATCACCGCCCGCCAGAGCCCGGCGCTGCTGGCCCGGGCGCGCGACCTGCGCCTGCAGCTGGTCCACACCGGCGTGAAGGACAAGGCCGCCTGCCTGCGCCAGCTCTGCCAGGACCTCGGCCGCGACCTGCAGGACGTGGCGCACATGGGCGACGACCTGCCCGACCTGCCGGCGCTGGCCCTGGCCGGCCTGGCCGCGGCCCCGGCCAACGCCCACCCCTGGGTCGCCGAGCGCGTGCACTTCCAGACCCGCGCCCGCGGCGGCGAAGGCGCCGTGCGTGAACTGTGCGACCTGCTGCTGGAGGCGCGCGGCCTGCGCGCCGCCGTGCTCGGCCGCTTCGGCGCGGCATGAACCGCACCGCGCTCAACGCCGTGCTGATGGCCTCGGCCATCGTGCTGGTCAGCCTTGCCGTGTGGCAGTGGCGCCTGCGCCAGGTGCCCGAGGTCGAGCCCGCGCAGCGCTCGGACTACATCCTGCGCAACTACGAGCTGACCACGCTGGGCCAGGAGGGCAACGAAGCCTTCACCGTGCGCGGGCCCTACCTGCAGCGCGACATCGGCGGCAAGAGCCTGAGCCTGGTGCAGCCGCGTTTCTCTTTCCCCGACAGCACCGGCGGCCGCTGGTCGGCGCGCTCGGACAAGGCCTGGGTCAGCCCCAAGGCCGACCAGGTGCACCTGATCGACGCGGTCAGCATGGTCGGGCCGCCCGGAGAGGGCGGCCGCCGCACCACGTTCGCCACGGAACGCCTGACCGTGTTTCCCGACACCAACACCGCCAGCAGCGACGAGCGGGTGACCGTCACGCAGGGCGACTCTATACTCCAGGGCAGCCGCCTGCGTGCGGACATGAAGGCCAAGCGCTATCAACTCAAGGATTCGAAAATCCGCCATGCGCCACGCACTTAAGTTCAGCCTCCTGATCTGCGCCCTCGCCGCCGGGCTGGCTTCGGCCAAGTCCTCCGACCGCGAGCAGCCGATGGACATCGATGCCGACAACATGGACGCGTTGCTGAGCGACGACAGCGTGTCCACGCTCACCGGCAACGTACGCATCCGCCAGGGCAGCCTGGAGGTGGACGCCGACAAGGCCGACATCCACCGCAAGGCCGGCGAGATCGACCGCATCGTGCTCACCGGCGGCCCGGCGCGCCTGGCCCAGGTGTCGGACACCGGCGAACCGATGACCGCCACCGCGCGCGAGATCGTCTACACGATGTCCAGCGAGATCATGGTGCTCACCGGCAACGTCGTCGTCGAGCAGCCGCGCGGCAACCTGCGCGGCGAGACGGTGAAGTACGACATCAACACCGGCCGCCTCGACGGCGGCGGCGACGGCAAGCGCGTTTCGATGCGGATCCTGCCCAAGACGACCCCGAAGAACTGATGCTCACCGCGGCGGGGCTGGCCAAGCGTTACAAGTCGCGCGATGTGGTCCGCGACTTCGGGCTGAGCCTGCGGCCGGGCGAGGTGGTGGGCCTGCTGGGCCCCAACGGCGCCGGCAAGACCACCTGCTTCTACATGATCGTGGGCCTGGTGGCGGCCGATGCCGGCCAGATCCTGCTCGACGGCAAGGACATCACCGCGCTGCCCATGCACGAGCGCGCGCGCCGCGGCCTGGGCTACCTGCCCCAGGAAGCCTCGGTGTTCCGCAAGCTCACCGTGGCCGACAACATCGCCGCCGTGCTCGAGCTGCGCCCGGACCTGGACGCCAACGGCCGCGCCCGCGAGCTGTCCGGGCTGATGGAAGAGCTGCAGGTCGGCCACGTCGCCGGCCAGCTGGGCGCGAGCCTGTCGGGCGGCGAACGCCGCCGGGTCGAGATCGCCCGGGCGCTGGCGGCCAATCCCCGCTTCATGCTGCTCGACGAGCCCTTTGCCGGCGTCGACCCCATTTCGGTGGGCGAGATCCAGAAGATCGTGCGCCACCTCAAGCAGCGCGGCATCGGCGTGCTGATCACCGACCACAACGTGCGCGAGACCTTGGGAATCTGCGACCGGGCGTATATCCTCAACGCTGGCACGGTACTTGCTCAGGGTTCGCCCGAGGACGTCCTGGCCAACCCCGACGTGCGGCGTGTCTACCTCGGCGAAGCCTTCCGCCTGTAGCCGCGCCGGCGCCGCCGCCCCCCGCAGAGCGAAATGAAGCCCACCCTCCAGACCCGGCTTGGCCAGCAACTGTCCCTGACGCCCCAGCTGCGCCAGGCGATCCGCTTGCTGCAGCTGTCGTCGGTGGAGCTGGAGACCGAGCTCAACGAGGCGCTGGAAGCCAACCCCCTGCTCGAGCGCGAGGACGAGGCCGAGCCCGGTCCCGAGGGCGATGACAGCTTCATCGCGCCGTCCGACGCCGACAAGGCGCCCGAGGCCGCCCCCGCGGAAGCCGCCTCCGACAGCCCCGACAGCGACGACTACGACCCGGGCGAAGGCCCGGAGTGGTACGAATCCACCGCCGGCGGCCAGGAGCGCCGCGGCAGCGGCGACGACGAGCACGAGGACTTCACCGCCGCCGCCCCCGTCAACCTGCATGACCACCTGCTGTGGCAGCTGCAGCTCAGCCATTTGGGCCCGCGCGACCTGGCCATCGGCCAGGCGGTGATCGAGGCCATCAACGACGACGGCTACCTGCTCGGCCCGATCGAGGACATCCAGGCCGCGCTGGCACCGGAGATCCTGGCCGAGCCCGCCGAGATCGAGACCGTGCTGCGCATCGTCCAGCACTTCGACCCGGTCGGGGCCGGCGCCCGCAGCCTGTCCGAATGCCTGTGCGTGCAGCTGAGCCTGCTCAGCCCCGAGACCCCGGGGCTGGCCCTGGCGCGCGAGGTCTGCCGCAAGCACCTGGACCTGCTGGCCAGGCAGGGTCCGGCCCGCCTGGCCGCCCACCTGGGCCAGCCGGCCGACGAGATGGACGTGGCCGTGGCCCTGCTCAAGTCGCTCGACCCCAAGCCCGGCGCCCAGGTCAGCGCCGGCGAGGCCGAATACATCGCTCCGGACGCCATCGCTTACCGCCAGGGCGGCGTCTGGAAGGTGCAGCTGGCCGCGGGCAGCCAGCCGCGCCTGGGCATCAACCGCCACTATGAAAGCCTGATCGGCAAGGCCAGCCGCGAGGACGACAGCTACCTGCGCAGCCAGCTGCAGGAGGCCCGCTGGCTGATCAAGAGCCTGGAAACCCGCGCCGACACCCTGGTGCGGGTGGCGCGGGCCATCGTGCGCCAGCAGAGCGGCTTCCTGGACCACGGCCACGAGGCCATGCGGCCGCTGACCCTGCGCGAGGTCGCCGAAGAGCTGGACCTGCACGAGTCCACGATTTCCCGCGCCACCACCCGAAAGTACCTGCGCACCCCGCGCGGCACCTTCGAGTTCAAGCACTTCTTCAGCTCGGGCATCGCCACCGACCACGGCGGCTCGGCCTCGGCCACGGCCATCCAGGCCATGCTGCGCAAGCTGATCGACGCCGAGAACCCCCGCGCACCGCTCTCGGACCAGCGCCTGGCCGAGATCCTCAAGGGCGAGGGCATCCCCGTGGCCCGCCGAACCGTGGCAAAATACCGGGAAGCGATGAACATCTCCGCGTCCAACGAACGGCAGCGGCTGGCTTGAGGCCTTCTTCCATGCCCGGTGCCCGGTCGCGCCCCTTCGGCGCATTTCAACCCCTTCTTTACGATGCGGTCACGGCACGTTGCCCTTGACCGTGTTTTGCTGTGCGTGACCCAAACAGGAGGATCGTGATCATGCGGATCGACATCAGCGGCCACCAGATCGACGTCACCCCGGCCCTGCGCGACTATGTGCAGGACAAGTTCGCCCGCGTTGCCCGCCACTACGACCACCACCTCGACGCGCGCGTCATCCTTTCCGTGGACAAGCTCGACCAGAAGGCCGAGGCCACCCTGTCCACGCCGGGCCGCACCCTGTTCGCCGACGCCGTCGCGCCCGACATGTACGCCGCCATCGACCTGCTCTCGGACAAGCTCGACCGCCTGCTGGTGAAGCAGAAGGAAAAGATGACCGACCACCACCGCGGCGAATCGGCCGCCCGCTCCGACAGCTTCGGCTGATAACGGCACGCCCCATGCACCTGCTAGACCTGCTCTCGCCGGCCCGCGTCCGGGCCAACGTCGTCACCAGCGGCAAGAAGCGCCTGCTCGAGCAGCTGGCCGGCGCCCTGGCCGAGGGTGCCGACGGCGAGGGCGAACGTGGCATCTACGACAGCCTCTGCAGCCGCGAGCGCCTGGGCAGTACCGGCCTGGGCCACGGCGTGGCCATCCCGCACGGCCGCAGCCCGCGGCTGGTGTCGGCCACCGGCGCCTTCCTTCGGCTGTCCGAGCCGGTGGACTTCAATGCGCCCGACGCACGGCCGGTGGACCTGGTGTTTGCGCTGGTGGTGCCCGAGACCTACGCCCAGCAGCACCTGATGCTGCTGGCCAACCTGGCCGAGATGTTCGGCGAGGAAGATTTCCGCACAAGGCTGCGACAGGCCCCGGACTCGGCGGCGCTGTATGCGCTGCTGTCGGAGTGGCAGTCGCGGCATCCGGCGGCGGCCTGACATGATCGACCGCCTGCGCGCCCGCGAGCTGTTCCAGGAACTCGGCGAGCGGCTGCAGCTGCGCTGGCTGGCCGGACAGAAGGGCGGCGAGCGCGTGATCGAACGCGGCGAACACCTCTCCCGGCGGCCCTCGCTGGCCGGTTACCTCAACGTCATCCATCCCAACAAGGTGCAGATCGTCGGCTCGGCCGAGCTGGCCTGGCTCGACGGCCTGGACGCGCGCCAGCGCTGGGAAGTGCTGCAGAAGATCATGGACGCGCGCCCACTGGCCATGGTCATCACCCAGGACCAGACCTGCCCCACCGACCTGCGCGACGCCGCCGAAGAATCCGACACGCCCCTGTGGGTGTCGCCGCGCCGCGGCTACGAGCTGCTCAACCTGCTGCAGTACCACGTGGCGCGCTCGCTGGCGCCGCGCATCACGCTGCACGGCGTGTTCATGGAGATCTATTCAATCGGCGTGCTGGTCACCGGCGACTCGGGCCTGGGCAAGAGCGAACTGGCGCTGGAACTCATCAGCCGCGGCCATCGCCTGGTGGCCGACGATGCGCCGGAGTTCACCCAGATCGCGCCCGACGTGCTCGACGGCACCTGCCCCGACCTGCTGCAGGACCTGCTGGAAGTGCGCGGTCTGGGCGTGATGAACATCCGCCAGATGTTCGGCGACACCGCGGTGAAGAAGAACAAGTACCTGCGCCTGGTGGTGCACCTGGTGCGCGCGCAGGAACCGTCCCAGGAAGCCATGGCGCGCATCACCGGCGAGTCCGGCAGCCGCCGCGTGCTGGACCTGGACGTGCCGGTGGTCGAACTGCCGGTGGCCGCCGGCCGCAACCTGGCCGTGCTGACCGAGGCCGCGGTGCGCCTGCACTTGCTGCGCAGCAAGGGCATGGACCCGGCCGCCGCCTTCCTGGCCCGGCACAGCGAATTCCTGCTGCAGGGCGAACTGCCGTGACCGATGACGCCCGCCCGCTGCTGATCGTGGTCAGCGGCATGTCCGGTTCGGGCAAGTCGGTGGCGCTCAATACGCTGGAAGACCTGGACTTCTACTGCACCGACAACCTGCCGGCCGAGCTGCTGCCGCAGTTCGTGCGCAGCGTGGCCAGCGACGAACGCGGCCGGCGGCGGCTGGCGGTGGGCATCGACGTGCGCAACCGCACGCCGGACCTGGCGCGCATCCCGGAATGGCTGTCGGAAGTGGGCGAGCTGGGCTTCGACCACAAGCTGGTGTACTTCGACACCCGTGACGAGGTGCTGCTCAAGCGCTATTCCGACACCCGCCGCAAGCATCCGCTCAGCCACGACGGCCTGCCGCTGGCCGACGCGATCCGGCTCGAGCGGGAACGCATGCGGCCGCTGCAGTCCATCGCCGACCTGGTGATGGACACCTCCGAGCTCAACGTGCACCAGATGCGGCGGCAGGTGATCACCGAGCTCGGCATCGGCGCGCACCGGGGCATGTCGGTGCTGTTCGAGTCCTTCGCCTACAAGCGGGGCGTGCCAGCCGACGCCGATTTCGTGTTCGACGCCCGCGCCCTGCCCAACCCGCACTGGAACGCCCGCCTGCGGCCCCTGTCCGGGCGCGACCCGGCGGTGCGCGAACACCTGGATCAGGACCCGGTGGTGCAGGCCTTCGCCGACCAGGTCACGGCCTTCCTGGGCACCTGGATCCCGCGCTTCGACGCCGAGACCCGCAGCTACCTCACCATCGCCTTCGGCTGCACCGGCGGACGGCATCGCTCGGTCTACCTGGCCGAGCACCTGGCCGCGCACTTCCGCATGCTCCGGCCGGAAGGCATCTTCACCTACCACCGCGAACTGGAGTAGTGCGGGCGCGCGACGCCGTCTGATAAGGTTTCGCCATGTCCGTGGGCATCCTGCTGCTGAGCCACCAAGGCGTCGGAACCCCGCTGCTGGCCGCGGCGCGCCGGCTGCTGGGCGCCCTGCCCCTGGCCACCGAGGCCTTCGAGGTGGACTGGGACGCCGAAGCCGACGGCCAGCTGCCGGCCGCCAGCGCCGCGCTGCGCAAGGTCGAGGGAGAGGCCGGCGTGCTGATCCTGGTGGATCTTTACGGTGCCACGCCCGCCCGCGTGGCCGAAAAACTGTCCCGGCTCGGGACGCCCACCCACCGCGTCAGCGGACTGTCGCTGCCGATGCTGCTGCGGGTGCAGAACTATCCCGAGCAGGATCTGGACGAACTCGCGCGAACGGCCGCCGCCGGCGCGCGTAACGGGGTGGTGATCGACGATGCTTGAACGCGAACTGCAAGTGAGCAACCGCCTGGGCCTGCATGCGCGGGCCGCCGCCAAACTGGTGCAGCTGCTGTCGGGCTTCCGCTCGCAGGTGACGCTGACCGGCCGCGGCCGCGAGGTGAACGCCAAGAGCATCATGGGCGTGCTGCTGCTGGCGGCTGCGCCAGGCGCCACGCTGGTGCTGCGGGCCGAGGGCGATGACGAGGCCGCGGCCGTGGCCGCCGCGGCCGCGCTGTTCGAGCGGCGTTTCGACGAGGACGACTGATGCGGCGCGCCCTCACCGCCGTGGGGGCCGCGCGCGGCATCGCGCTGGGACGGGTGCGCGTGCGGCATCCGCAGGCGCTGGCCGTGGCGGAAACCCGCATCCCCGCCGAGGCGGTGCCCGACGAGATCCTGCGCCTGCACCGCGCCCTGGACACCGCCCGCGCCGAGCTGCATGGGCTGCGCGACCGCCTGCATGGCGCGCTGGCGCAGGAGGTGGGCGAGTTCCTCGACCTGCACGTGCTGATCCTGGACGACCCCGAGCTGCTGCACGGCCTGGACGACCTGGTCAGCACCGGACGCTACAGCGCCGACTACGCGCTGAAGCTGCAGCGCGACCGGCTGGCGGCGGTGTTCGAGGGCATGCACGACGACTATTTCCGCAGCCGCCGCGAAGACCTCGACCATGTCATCGGCCGCGTGCACGCCGCGCTGCAGAACCGCGGCGACGACGCCGCCCACGGCCTGGCCGGCGAGATCCTGGTCTGCGAAGCCGTCGCCCCGTCCGAGCTGGCCGAGCTGCAGGGCCAGGGCGTGGTGGCCATCGTCGCGGCCACCGGCAGCCCGCTTTCGCACAGCGCCATCCTGGCGCGCAGCCTGCACCTGCCGCTGGTGCTCGGCGCCGGCGAACTGCTGGCCCTGGCCAACGACGGCGACGCGCTGATGGTGGACGGCGGCACCGGCGAGCTGGTGCTGGAACCCGATACCGACGACCTGCACCGCTACCACCGCCGCCGCGCCGAGCTGGGTCGCGAACAGGCGCAGCTGGCCCGCCTGCGGCGCCAGCCCACGCGCACCCAGGACGGCGTGGACATCCGCCTGTACGCCAACGCCGAATCCCGCGAGGACGTCGCCGAAGCGCACGCGCTGGGCGCCGATGGCATCGGCCTGTACCGCACCGAATTCCTGTTCCTGCAGCGGCGCGAGCTGCCCGACGAGAACGAGCAGTTCCTGGCCTACCGCGACCTGGTGCTGGGCATGGCCGGGCGCGTGGTCACCATCCGCACGCTCGACCTGGGCGCCGACAAGGCTGACCACACCGGGCTGACCCTGCGCAGCGAACCCAACCCGGCCCTGGGCCTGCGCGGCGTGCGGCTGTCGCTGGTGCACGAGGCGCTGTTCCTGACCCAGCTGCGCGCGATCCTGCGCGCCGCGGCCTACGGTCCCGTGCGCGTGCTGGTGCCGATGGTCTGCAGCCGCGAGGAAATGGTGTCGGTGCTGGCGATGCTGGAGAAGGCGCGCGCCTCACTGCGCGCCGAAGGCCTGCAGGCCGGCGAGCGCGTGGAGCTGGGCGCGATGATCGAGGTGCCCGCGGCCGCGCTGGGCTTGGCCGACTTCATCGACCTGGTGGACTTCGTATCGGTGGGCACCAATGACCTGGTGCAGTACCTGCTGGCGGTGGACCGCGGCCACGAGTCGCTGGTGTCGCTGTACACGCCGCGGCATCCGGCCCTGCTGCGCCTGCTGTCGGAACTGTTCGCCTACGGGCGGCGCAACGGCATCCCGGTGGCGGTCTGCGGCGAAATGGCCGGCGAAGCGGCCAACGTGCCGCTGCTGCTGGCGCTGGGGCTGCGCGATTTCAGCCTGCACCCTTCCACCCTGCTCGAGGTGCGGCGTGCCATCCGCGAAGCCGACCTGGCCAGCCTGCGCCGGCGCGCGCAGTCACTGCTGCGCGCGCACGACCGGGCGGGCATCGAGAAGTGGCTCGCCCGCTGAAACGGTGAATCAGTCGTCCCGCGCCGGGCCGACCTTGTCACCGCCCGACGGCGGCGGCGGAGGCGGCGGCGGGGGCGGCGGCGGAGGCGGCGGAACGTCCTGGTCCTGCGGGTCCGGCTCGGGGTCGGCCTTTTCCGGCGAGGAACTGCAGCCGGCCAGCAACAGGGTTCCGAACAACAGTGACGCCACTACGACCGCTTTGGGTTTGCGCATGACCAAGCTCTCCGGTTGATTGCCGCCCGATGGGTGCCCTGCGTGCCGTCGCGCCACCCCATGTGTGACGCACGTCACATTCTGTGCCTGTGGGCTGGTGGCCACAAGCGACGCCGCAGGGGGCTCAGGCGGGGTCGAAGCCCAGGCTGTCGAGCAGGCCGGCCAGCCGGGCATCGTCCCGCAGCGGGTCCAGGAAGGGGTCGTTGCGGGAATACACCAGGCCCGAGTCGCCCTTGGCGCGGGCGGCGGCCAGCGCCTGCAGCGCGGCCTCCCGCTCGCCGCGCTGGGCCAGCACCTGGCCCTGCTGGTAAAGCACCCGGTCGCCCAGTTCGCTGACCATCTGGTCGAACAGCGCGCGGGCGTCCTTCGCCCGGCCCAGCCGCTGGGCCACGATGGCCAGCCCGGCCAGGCGGAAGTCGGCGATCGGCTCGGCGTCGTATTCGGCCCGCGCGGCGTCCAGCGAGCCCAGGTTGACCAGCGCGTCGCCCAGGGCGCCGTGCGCGCGGGACATCTTGGGATTCATCGCCAGGGCCTTGCGCACCGGCGCCAGCGACGCCTCGAAGCGCCGGGCGGCGTACTCGATCGAACCCGCCGCGCGGTGGATCAGCGGATTGAGGCTGTCGCGCGCCAGCGCGCGCTGCATCGCCTGCGCGGCTTCGGCGTGGCGGCCGGTGCGCGCGCAGTACTGCGCCCAGCGCGCCTGCACCGTCGCCTCGCCTGCGCCCAGGGTGTTGGAGCGTTCGAACGGGACGCGCGCCGCGCGTGCATCCAGCCGGCCCTGGAACAGCGCAAAGGCCAGCGTCGAATGCGCCACGGCGAACTGCGGTGCCAGCGACACGGCGGTTTCCGCCGAAACAATGGCCTGGTCATACATCGCTGCGGTCTGGCCCACCTTGCCGTAGACGTTGGCGATCGAAATCAGCGAGCGCGCACGCGCCGCGTGCGCCGCCGCGTAGCGCGGGTCGAGCGCGATCGCCGCATCGAACTGCGCCAGCGCGGCGAGCTCGGAGGCTTCGTCGGCGCTGAGGTCGTACAGGGCCTGGCCGCGCAGGTAGGCATCGAAAGCCTCCACCGACCGGGTGCCGCCGGAGGCCGCACGCTCGGCCTCGGGATCGGGCGCGGCGCCGCCCTCCGGGCCGACCTGGGCCGCCAGTGCGGTGGCCACGGCATTGGCGATTTCGCTCTGCACCGCGAACACGTCGTCGATGCGGCGCTCGAAGATCTGACTCCAGCGGCTGAAGCCGGTGCGCCCGTCCACCAGGTCGGCCGCCACCCGCACGGTGTCGCCGGCCCAGCGCACGCTGCCGTCGAGCAGGTAGGACACGCCCAGCTTGCCGGCAATGCCCACCGCGTCCTCTTCGCGCGCGCGGAACTGGCCCGAGGACGACTGCGCCATCACCTGCAGTTTGAGGTTGCGCGCCAGCGTCGCCCGCACTTCCTCGGACAGCCCGTCGGAAAAGTACGCACGCGCGGCATCGCCGCTGATGTTCTTGAAGGGCAGCACCGCGACGCTGGTGCCCGAAGGCGCGGCCTGCCCGGCGAACCAGCCACGACGCCAGGCCACCACGCCGCCGCCAGCCGCGAGCGCCAGCGCAGCCGCGCCGCCGATAAGCACCCGGCGACGGCCGGCCTGCGCCGGAGCCGGCAACGGGGCGCCCGCGCGCGGCGCCGGCACGTCGCCGCGGGCGGGCGCCGGCTCGCCGCGCAGGATCGATTGCACCGCGCGCACCACCGCGGCCACCGCCGCAGGATCGGCCGGGCCGCTGCCGGCCGGCAGGGCGATGGACTGGTATTGCCGGAACCCCAGCGGCGGCAGGGTGCCATCGATCGAGACCGGCACCAGCTTGCGCAGGTCGCGACCGTGCCCCGCTTCATCCAGCACCCAGTCCGAGGCCACCGACGTGGCCGACCACAGCACCACCACGGCGTCGCTGGCCAGCAGCGCGGTCTCGATGGACTTGGCGAAGGACGCGCCGCCTTCGATCAGGCTGTCCCACCAGACCGTCAACCCGGCCTGCCCGAGGGCGTCGGCCACCTGGCGCGCGCGCGCCTGGTCGGCGCGGCTGTAGCTCAGGAAGACCGAGCGTGGCGCGGCCGGATCGGGTGCGGCTGGGTCCTTGGACATGCTTCCCCGCGACGTCCGTGGAGGTCAGCCACCAGCTTACGACAAGCGCGGCTCAGTCGCCGAAGCGCTCGTCGAAGAAGCTTTCCATGGCCGCGTAGGCGCGCTTGGCCGCGCGCGGCTCATACAGGCAGCCCGGGCTGTTGGCGTCGGCTTCGGCGAAGCAGTGCACCGCGCCGCTGTAGTTGACGAACTGCCAGTCGGCCTTGGCCTGGGTCATCTCGGTCTGGAAGGTGGCGATCTGCTCGGCCGGCACGTAGCTGTCGTCGGCACCGTTGAGCACCAGCAGGCTGGCCTTGACCTCGCCCGCCCTGGCGGGGATCGAGGTTGCCAGGTTGCCGTGGAAGCTGACCACGCCGTCGATGTCGGCGCCGCTGCGCGCCAGGTCCAGCGCCACCGCGCCGCCGAAGCAGAAGCCGATCGCGCCGATGCGCTGGTCGTCCAGCGGCGTGCGCGGCTGCAGCGACTTGAACGCGTCCAGGGCGGTGTTGATGCGGCCGCGCAGGGCGTCGCGGTCGGCGTACACCGCGCCCGCCATCTTGCCGGCCTCGTCGGTGTTGGCCGGACGCGCGCCGCGGCCGTACATGTCCACCAGCAGCACCACGTAGTCGTCGCCGGCGATTTGCTTGGCCTTCTCGATCGCGGCATCGTTCACACCCATCCAGTTGGGCACCATCAGCAGGCCCGGACGGCGGTCGGGGGACACGTCGTCGTAGACCAGGTAGCCGTCGAACTCGACGCCGCCGTACTGCCAGCTGGTGAGTTCGACGACGGGCTTGGCGGAGGCGGCGGCGCTCAGGCCGAACAGGGCAAGGGCAAGCAGAGTGCGCATGACGGAGGCCTTGGTTGGAGGGACGGCTGATTCTAGTCCTCGCCCGGCGCCGCGGCGTAGTCGCCGCGTGAGCCTCAGGCGATGCCCAGGCCGGGAATGGCGCTGATCTGCTCAGGGTCGTAACCGGCGGCCTTGGCGAAGTGGCGTCCGCGCTCGACGTAGTCGCGGTAGCGCGGGAAGCTGGGGGCGCCCGGCGACAGCAGCAGCACGCCGTCGTTGCCCAGTATCTGCAGGGCGCGCTTCACCGCCTCGTCCATCTCGCCGCCCTCGATCAGCGCGAAACGGTCGCCCAGCGACAGAGGCTTGAGCTTCTCGTACACGCGCGCGCCGTTCTGCCCCATCGTCACCACCGCCGTGACCGGCTCGGCGGCCAGCCGCTCGGCGAACACGCCCCAGTCCAGGCCCCGGTCGTAGCCGCCGACCAGGATGGCGATGCGCCGGCCGCGGAAGCAGTCCAGCGCGGCGATGGCCGACTGCGGCGTGGTGCTGATGGAATCGTTCACCGCCTGTACGCCATTGCGCAGGCCCAGGGATTGCAGTCGGTGCGGCAGCGGCCGGAACGACAGCGCAGCGGGCGCCAGCGCCGCGGCATCCAGGCCGATGGCCTCGGCCGCGGCCAGCGCCGCGCAGAGGTTGAGCCGATTGTGGCGGCCGGGCAGCGGCAGCCCGCGGGCATCCAGCACCCGGCGCTCGCCGCGGTACACGCTGCCTTCGCGCAGGTGCCAGCCATCGGCGTGGTTGAACCACAGCACGCGGGTGGCGGCCGGCACGTCCAGTTCCACCAGGCGCGGGTCGGCGGCGTTGAGCACGGCCACGCGCGGTGCGGCGCGCCTCACCAGGGCCAGCTTGTCGGCGTAGTAGCGGGCCTCGCTGCCGTGCCAGTCCAGGTGTTCGGGAAACAGGTTCAGCACCACGGCCACGTCGATGTCGCTGACCTCGCCGGTCTGGTAGCTCGACAGCTCGATCGCCCAGACCTCCGGCGGCGGCTGCACGTCCATCAGCTCGAGCATCGGCATGCCGATGTTGCCCGCCAGCGCGGTGCGTTTTCCGGCCGCGCGCAGCAGGTGGGCCAGCAGCGCCGTGGTGGTGGATTTGCCCTTGGTGCCGGTGACGCAGATGCGGCGGCCCACGGCCGGCTCGGCGAACCACAGGCCGCTGGCGCTGACGAAGCGCACGCCCTCTAGCGCGGCATCGGCCGCAGGCGAGGCATAGGGGCTGATGCCGGGCGACTTGATCACCACGTCGTGGCGCGCCAGGGCCTCGGCGTCCACCGCGATCTCGATGCGCAGGGCCGGGTCCTGCATTTCCTCCAGCGCCGTCGCCTCGTCGGGTGAACAGAACACCGTCACCGGCTGGCTGGGCAGGTTCCAGCGCAGGGCAGCCAGCGCGGCGCGGCCCTCGCGGCCGTAGCCCCAGATCGCAACCCGCTTGCCCTCAAGCTCCGAAATGCGCACGCAGCCGCTCCCACAGCCCGTCCGGAATGCCGTGATCATCCGAGGGTTCGAGCAACGGCGCCAGTCCCCGTTCGCTGGCGTCGAGCTGGGGCCGGATCTCGCGCGCGTAGCGCTTGACCAGCGCGTCCTCGCGCCAGGCCGGGCTGTCGGCCAGGGCGTCCATGGCCGCGCGCGATTCGCGACCTTCGCCCACGCATTCGAACGGCTTGTGGTCGCGGTATTCCAGCAGCGCGTCGAAACCGGGCGCCTGTTCGGGCTCATCCAGCAGGTTGCGGCCGAAGATGCCCATCAGCCGCGGCTTGGGCATGAACGGTGCCAGCGCCAGGAATACGAAATGGCACTTTGGGCAGATGCCGCACCAGCGCTGCGCCGGGCGCTCGCCCAGCAGGTGGAAGTTGCGGTTGCAGCTGGAGAAGTGTTGGTCGTAGTGGTGCAGGCGCGCGAACTGCCGCGCCACCGCCAGCTCCGAGTACGGCCGCAGCAGGGAGTAGTAGTGCAGGTCCGGGTGGATCGCGCGGCGCACGTGCGCGGCGAACTGCCGCTCGAAGTCCCAGCCCTTGGACCACTGGTGGTTCACTTCGCCAGTGCCCGGAATCAGGCTGCCGTAGCTGGCAGAGCGCTCGTTGGAAAACACCACCTGGCCATGGTCGGTGAGCAGCGCCGCCAGCACCAGGATGGCCGAGTTCACCGCGGTGACCGGGATGTGGCCGTTGAGCGCGCCCTGCTTGTTGTATTCGAACAGCAGCGGCGAAAGACTGCGGGTGGCATTGAGCGTCGGCAGGCCGGTGCGGTCGGCGCAGGCGCGGATCAGGGGCGAGCTGCCGACCCAGGCTACGGTCTGCGCGACGCCGAGGCTGCGCAGCGCTTCGATCGAGACCAGGGAATCCTTGCCGCCGCCAATGGCCACCAGCGCGCGATCCGACAGCACTGCATCGGGCTCTCTCGCGGCATCACCCGGGGTCGTGCCGGGGAAATGGATCTTCCCGCGCAGGGCGAGGCCATTGCGGTAGGCGAACTCGCCCAGGCCGTTCTCGTAGACGGATGTCAGCAGTGCGGCGGTCTCCGCATCGATGTCATAGCCTTCGATGCGGATCTCCGGCGGCACCGCCGCCTTGTAGTAGCTCACGCCGGCCACCAGGTGCAGCAGGCGCAGCGCGCGCTGCACGGCGGCAGCGCGTGCCGGCGACAGCATGAACGGCGCGACCGGGAAGCGCACGGTCTCCACCAGCACCGGGCCGGCATCGAAGGCGTATTCGAGCTGCGCCTCGCCGGTGGCCGGATCGAAGCGGCAGTCCAGGAAACGGAAGGCGCGGATCGCCGCGCGGTCGAAGTCAGTCATCCAGCACGTCCTCCTGCGGCAGCTCGCGCAGGTTGTAGCGGTTGGCCATCACGGCGCCGTAGGCGCCGGCGTGCCCGACCAGCAGCAGGTCGCCCTCGGCGGTGGTTTCCGGCAGCGGCCGCTGGCGGCCGATCACGTCGCTGGTTTCGCAGATCGGGCCGACCACTTCGCAGGGCTCGCCCGGGGCGTCGGACAGGCGCGTGAGGTTCACGATCTCGTGCCAGGCGTTGTACAGCGCCGGACGCAGCAGCGCGTTCATGCCGCCGTCGGCGCCGACGCGGCGGATGCCCTGCTTGTACGTCACCTGGGTGACCGAGAGCAGCAGCGCGCCGGCCTCGGCCACCAGGTAGCGCCCAGGCTCGATCCACAGCGCGAACTGGGGATAGGCCGCCTTCACCTCGGCCAGGGCAGCCGCGTAGGCCGCCACGTCGAAGGGTTCGGAGTCGGGGTCGTAGGCCACGCCCAGGCCGCCGCCGACATCAATGAAGCCCACCGTGCCGATGCCTTCGGCCAGCGCCGCAAGCTGGGCGTAGACGGTGTGCCAGTGCTGCGCGTCGAGGATGCCGCTGCCGATGTGCGCGTGCAGGCCGACGATACGGGCCCCGGCATCGCGCGCCGCGGCCATGAAGTCCGGCAGCGCCTCGGCGGCCAGCCCGAACTTGGCGGCCTTGCCGCCGGTGCGCACCTTTTCATGGTGGCCGCTGCCGAAGCCCGGGTCCACGCGCAGCACGATGTCGCGGCCCTTGAACAGGTCCGGCCACTGCCGCAGCGGCGTCGTGCTGTCCAGGGTGACGTGCACGCCCAGCGCCATGGCGTGGGCGTACTCGGCCTTTGGCGCGAAGCTGGGGGTGAACAGCACCCGGTCGGGCGCAAGCTTCGGCAGGGAACGATGCAGGTGCTCCAGCTCGCCCTGCGACACGCATTCAAAACCAAAGCCCTCGGCCTCCAGCACGCGCAGCACCAGCGGATGCGGGTTGGCCTTGAGCGCGAAGAAGCGCCGGTCCACCGCTGCGATGGCGTCCAGCTCGCGCGCGCGGTCGCGCACCGTGGGCAAGTGGTAGACGTAGCGCGGCGTGCCGGCGCGCGCCGAATGCCGCAGGCGCTCGTGCGCGGCATGCCACCATGGCGTCGGCCGCGCCACGCCGGGCCGGTCGATGCGGCGCCAGCTGGGACCAAACACGGCACCTTCGGTCACCGGCATCGCGCCCGACTGCGCCAGCAGCGCATGCAGGCGCGGCAGCATGCCCTCGGCCAGGCCCTCGTCCACCACGAAGGTGAGGTTGAGGTCGTTGGACGACTGCGAGATCAGGTGCACGCGCTCGCGGCCGAACTCGGCCCAGACGTCGGACAGCTTGTGAAGCAGCGAGCGCATGCCCCGGCCGACCAGGGTGATGGCCGCGCAGGGCGCGATGACCTTGACCCGGCAGACCTGCGCCAGGTCGGCGCACAGCGCGTCGAGCACGTTGGTGTTGACCAGGTTGTCGCTGGGATCGAGCGAGACGGTGACGTTGGCCTCGGACGAGCCGATCAGGTCGATGGACAGGCCATGCGACTTGAAGCGCTCGAACACGTCCGACAGGAAGCCCACCTGCTGCCACATGCCGATGGTTTCCATCGACACCAGCACGATGCCGCGGCGCGAGGAAATCGCCTTGACGCCGGGGATCGTGGTGGCCGAGGAATCGATGACGGTGCCCGGCATGTCCGGCCGCTCGGTGTCGCGGATCCAGATCGGTACGCGCGCCTCGCGGCAGGGATGGATGCAGCGCGGGTGCAGCACCTTGGCACCGGTGGTGGCGATTTCCTGCGCCTCTTCGTAGTCCAGCCGCGACAGCAGGCGCGCATCGGGCACGGCGCGCGGATTGGCGCTGAACATGCCGGGCACGTCGGTCCAGATCTCGACCCGGCGCGCGCCCAGCAGTGCACCGAAATAGGCCGCCGAGGTGTCGGAGCCGCCGCGGCCCAGGATGGCGGTGCCGCCGTCGGGCGCACGCGCGATGAAGCCCTGGGCGATCCTCAGTGCCGGGCCGGCGCCGGCGAAGCGGGCCCGCAGCCCGGCGTCGCCCTGGTAGTCGCAGGAGGCGGACAGCCGCTTGCTCCACTCGCTCTGGTTGGGCAGCGAGCGCGCCTGCAGCCAGTCGCGCGAGTCCACCCAGCCCACGTCCAGTCCCTGCGTACGCAGGTAGGCGACGCCCAGCGTGGACGACAGCAGTTCGCCCTGTGCCAGCACGTCGGCCTGCCAGCCCATGTCGGCGCGATCGCGCCGGCCGTCGTCGCCCAGGGCACCCAGGGCGTCCAGGCGCGGCGCAAGTACGGCGGTATCGAGCGCCAGGTCGGCGCAGAAGGCCAGGTGGCGCCGCACCAGGCTTTCGATGCGCTGGCGCGTGCCTGCGTCATCGGCATGGCCATCGCAAACCGCCTGCAGTTCGTTGGTCACGCCCGAGAGGGCCGACACCACCACCAGCACGCGGGCGCCGGTTTCGTCGGCCCGCTGTTTCATCAATTTGCCGATCGTGTCCCAGCGGTGGCGTCGGGACACGCTGGTGCCTCCGAACTTCAGGACGATCCAATCCGGTGCGTCGGCACCGGCGGCAGGCGCGGCTGGGCTCATGGTCAGGGCAGGAAAGAAGGGAAGGCCGCGCCGGTGCGCGGCTTCGCCCAGTGTAAACGAAGCCGCCCGCGGCCGGCTCGGCGCGCTTGGAACCATCGGCCATGAGCTTGGAAGCGCGCGGCGCTGGGAATGCGTGGCGCCGCCCTGATAACCTGCTGCGCCCACCGGGCAGGACGCCCCTGATGACCCGCGCCTTCGTACAGCTCGATGTGTTCGCCGCCAAACCCGGCGATGGCAACCCCCTGGCCGTCGTGCTGGACGCGGCCGGCCTGGACGACGAGGCCATGCAGGCGATCGCACGCTGGACGCGGCTGCCGGAAACCACTTTCCTGCTGCCGCCGTCCACGCCCGAAGCGAGCTACCGGCTGCGCATCTTCAGCCCGCGGCGCGAAGTCCCCTTCGCCGGCCACCCGAGCATCGGCAGCGCCCATGCGGTGCTCGAGGCCGGACTGGCCGTGCCGCGCGACGGCCGCCTGGTGCAGGAATGCGCCGTGGGCCTGCTGCCGATCGCCGTGCGCGGCGACGGCGCCACCCGCCGCCTCTCGGTGCGTGCGCCGCGCGCCCGGGTGCTGGAGATCGGCCAGCCCGACGATCCGCGGCTTGGCGCTGCGCTGGCCGGCATCACCGCCGGCGCCTTGCCACCCGTGCTGATGGACGGCGGCCGCCGCTGGTGGCTGGCCGAACTCGAGGACGAGTCCGCCGTTCGCGGCCTGGTGCCGCGCTGGGACGCGGTGTCGGCACTGGCCCGCGACCACGAAGCGATGGGCCTGTGCGTGTTCGCGCGCTGCCGCGACCGCGACTACGACCTGGTGGTGCGTGCCCTGGTGGGGCAGCCGGCGCAGGTGGAAGACGCCGCCTCGGGCGCCGCCAACGCCACCCTCGCGGCCTGGCTGCACTTGAGCCAGGCCCTGCCCGGCCGCGAGGGCGCCTACGTCGTCAGCCAGGGCCGCGAAGTCGGCCACGACGCGCGCCTGGAACTGCACGTGGATGACCAGGGCGAAGTCTGGTCCGGCGGCATGGTGCAGACCGTGGTGCGCGGCACCCTCGACTGGCCGGCCTCCTAGTCCGCGCTCGCCGGGCGCGTGTAAACCACTTCGCCGTCCACCCAGGTCGAGACCACGCCCAGGTCCAGCAAGGCGGCGGGCTCCACCGCCAGCGGATCCGCATCCAGGATCACGAAATCGGCGCGCAGGCCCGGCGCCAGGCGCCCGAGCTCGTCGTCGTCGAACGCGGCATGGGCCGCACCCCTCGTGAAGCCTTCCAGCGCCTGCGCCGCGGTCAGCGACTGGCCCGCGAGCCAGCCGCCCTCGGGCTTCCCGGCGCGGTCCTGACGCGTCACCGCCGCGTACAGGCCCAGGCGCGGATCGGCCGATTCGACCGGAAAATCCGAGCCCAGGGCCAGCGGCACGCCCTGCTTGCGGAAGGTCTGCCAGGCGTAGGCGCCGTCCAGCCTCACCGGGCCGACGCGGTCTTCGGCCCAGGGCATGTCGGAGATGGCGTGCGTGGGCTGCATCGAAGCGATCAGCCCAAGCGTGGCAAAGCGCGCGAAATCCGCGGGCGCCACCACCTGCGCATGCTCCACGCGCCAGCGCAAGGCGGCCGGATCACGGCCCGCCTGCTGCGCGGCGTAGGTATCGAGCACGATGCGGTTGCCGCGATCGCCGATGGCATGGCTGGCCGGCTGCAGTCCGCAGCGCGCCGCCTTGGCCACCGCCGCCGCGTAGGCCGCCGGTTCGGTCACCAGCAGGCCGCGGTGCCCCGGCTCATCGCTGTAGTCCTCCAGCAGCGCCGCGCCGCGGCTGCCGAGCGCGCCGTCCACGTACAGCTTCACGCCGCGCATCGCCAGGCGACCCTGCGGGTGTTCGTAGGGACCCATCGCGCAAAGCGCGGCCAGCGCCGGCCGGTCGCCATCGGCATAGGCGCGGATGCGCAGCGGCAGGCGGGCTTCATCGGCGAAGCGGCGCATCAGGGCCAGGTCGTCCAGCGACACGCCCATGTCGTGCACACCGGTCAGGCCCTGCGACACGGCATGCGCCAGCGCGCGCGTCAGCGCCTCGGCGCGCGTGGCCTCGTCGGGCACGGGCACCGCGGCATCCACGAGGGCGGCGGCGGCATCCACGAACACGCCGGTGGCCTGGGCCTGGACGCGCAGGATGCGCCCGCCTTCGGGCTGCCAGTCGCCCGACAGGTCATGCTCGACGCTGCGCATCGCCGCGCTGTTGGCCCAGCCCGCGTGGCCATCCACGCGCTCGAGCCAGACCGGCCGGTCGGGGAAGGCCGCATCGAGATCCGCCGCGGTCGGGAAGGCCCTGTCCGGCCAGTCGTTCTGGTCCCAGCCTCTGCCGAGCAGCCACGCGCCCGGCGGCAGGCTGCGCTCGAACGCCTGCAGGCGACGGATCACGTCCTGCTTGCTGTCGGCACCGACCAGGTCGGCGCGCATCAGCGCGAAACCCAGGTTCATCAGGTGGCCGTGGGCATCGATCAGGCCGGGCACGACGGTGCGACCCCCGGCCCGCGTGACCGGCACCTGCGGGTAACGCCGCTGCAGTTCCGCCGAGCTGCCCACCGCCAGCACGCGCCCCTGCGCATCCCACGCCACCGCTTCGGCCACCGGCCGCGAGGCATCGCCGGTGTGGATGCGCGCGTCCACCAGCAGGCCGGGTGATCCCGCACTCACGGCGGGCGCACACAGCGCGGCGGAAACAAGGACGGCAAGGCGCAGGGTCGGCATGGTGGGCTCCCGGAAGTGCGCCCTACCCTACCGGCAATCGCGTGGTCCCGAAACGGAGAAGGGGCCCGAAGGCCCCTTCCGATCCGAAGTCCCGCGGGATCAGCCCTCGGGCGTCACCATCACCCGCACGCGGATCTCGCTGCCCGGGTGGTAGTCGGTGGTGGTCTGGTAGTGACGGCCGGCGTACTCGTAACCGACGCGATAGCCGAGCACGCGCTCGTCGCGACGATAGTCGGTGACCACGCGGCAGCGCTGCACGTCCTGCGCGGCGTAGTAGCCCGAAGGCTGGCCGCGATAGCCGTAGCGGTCGTCGCCATAACGCGGGTCGCCGCGACCGCCATTGCGCTCGATGTCGTTGCCGATCGCGCCGCCGATCACCGCGCCCAGCACCGTGGCGGCCTGGCGGCCATCGCCGCTGCCCACCGTGTTGCCCAGCGCACCGCCGACGATGGCGCCCAGCACCGCACCGCCGCCGCTGGTGCGACGCGGCGCGTAGCCTTGGCGGGCGTACACCGGCGCGGGCGCCGATTCGCAGACCTGGCGGCTCACCGGGCGGCCCGGGTCGACGATCGGGTCGACGCTGGTCACGCGCGCCAGGTCATACGCCGCGTCGTTGTAGCCATCGCCGCGCGAGGCGTAGGCCGGACCGGCCACGCCGTAATCCTGCGCTGCGTAAGCGCGCGTGTCGTCGTAATAATCGTCCTGGCCGGCGTAGTAGCCCTGGCCTTCGGACTCGTAATAGCCCGCATCCTGCGCGGCGTAGTCATCGCCGTAACCGTAGCTTCCCTGCTCGTAGTAGTCCTGCGCGCTGGCGGCGCCGGCGGTGAGGCCGAGGGCCAGGACGAGGGAACGCACAGCGATACGCTTCATGGGGTGCTCCTGTCGCCGGATTGGCGCAGGCGCATCGTCGGGCCGGAGCGCCCAACTGCGGCTGAACTCAGCGTGGCAGGTCCAGGGCGTTCAGCCACTCGACAGCCTGCGCGGCAGCGCGCGCCGCCTGCCGCCCCAGCAGCGGTCCGACGTGGCTGCCCGGCAGGCGCACCAGGCTGGCCTGCCAGGCATTCGCCAGGGCGGCCGAGGACTCTGCGGGAACGTCGGCATCCTGCCCGGAGGCGAACACCAGCACCGGGCAGGCCGGACGGGCTGCGGCCAGGGGCTGGCTGGCCTCGTGCAGCACGCGCGCCGATTCGTCGCGCCAGCGGCGGAAGGCGTATTGGGCCGCCAGGTCGTCGGCATCCGGCAGCGCGCGGCGCGTGCCGTGCAGGCTGGCCCCGCGGCCCCAGGGCTTGATGCCCTCGGCGCGCGGAACGTCCATGCCGCCCGGCGGCATCGGATTCACCAGCACCAGCGCCTCGGCGGCCGCCGCGTGCAGCATCGCCAGGCGGCCGCCGAGGCTGGCGCCCACCAGCACGCGCGGTCGCGTCGTCGCGCCGAGCCAGGCGCCGACCTGCTGCGAATAATCCTCAAGCGCGGTGGCGGCCAGGCCGTGCGGCGCCGGCTGCAGGTCGGGTGCAAGCGCCTGCCAGCCCGCGGCGCGGAGCACGCGGACCCACACGCCCCATTCCCAGCCGCCGCCTCCCGCCCCATGCACGCAAATCGCCGTGCCTGCCTGCTGATGCACTCCATCGCTCCTTCGCCGCACTATCGTGCAGGACCCAGTGTATGCCGGGCGTGGCCTCGCCTCGGCCCGGCCGGGGCCGGTACCATGACCGCCTGCCCCGGCGTGGACGCCCATGAAACTCCAGGTCCCCTTCCTCCAGCTGCCCATCCATTTCGACAGCCAGGCGCTCGCCGACGAGATCGCCGGCATCGAGGAGCACCACTGGCGGCCGCACGTGGCCGGCCTGGCCGGCAACAGCGCGCTGACCCTGGTCACCGCCGGCGGCGACCCCGCCAACGACGACCTCACCGGCGAAATGCGGCCAACGCCACTGCTGGCCCGGCTGCCGCGCGTGGCCCAGGTGCTCGATGCGCTGGGCGCCACCTGGGGCCGCTCGCGCCTGATGCGCCTGTCGGGCCAGGCCGAAGTGACGCCGCACGTGGACACCAACTACTACTGGCGCGAACGCATGCGCGTGCACGTGCCGATCACCACCACGCCCGACGTGCGCTTCCAGGTCGCGCAGTCGGAGGTGAACATGCGCGCCGGCGAATGCTGGATCTTCGACACCTGGTCGCGCCACCGCGTGCTCAACGGCAACGACAGCGAACGCATCCACCTGGTGGCCGACACCGTGGGCGGCGACCGCCTGTGGAGCCTGATCGCCGGCGGACGGCCGCCCGGCCGCGACCTGCCCGGCTGGCGCGAGACGCCGCACGCCTTCCGCGCCGACCTGCCGGCGCCCGCGCTGGATTTCGAAGCGGTGAACCAGCCGGTGGTGATGAGCCCGTGGGAAATGCGCGACCACTTCGTATTCCTGCTGGCCGAGGCCGTGCCGCACCCGCGGCTGCCGGCGGTACAGCAGGGCCTGCTGGACCTGGCGCGGCGCTGGCAGGCGCTGTGGTCGGCCTACGGCGAGCGTCGCGAGGGCTGGCCACGGTACCGCGCGCTGCTGGATCGTGGCCGTGCCGAGGCCAGCGCGCGCGGCGCCGGCGAGATCGGCCTGCGCAATGAAGTCGGACTGCAGTTCATGCTCGACAACTACGTGTTCGGCGTGGCGCTGGCCGACCGCGCGGACGCCGGGGCCAACCGGGACGTGCACGGCGGCAGCGAAGCCGCCGCGGCGAAGCCGCGCCCCGCGGCGCCCGCGCGCCATTTCGACCGGCCGGTGTTCATCGTTTCACCGCCGCGCTCGGGCTCCACGCTGCTGTTCGAGACCCTGGTCGCCGCGCCCGGCGTGTACACCATCGGTGACGAAAGCCACCAGCTGATCGAAGGCATCGCGGCGCTGGCGCCCTCGGCCAAGGAACACGGCTCCAACCGCCTGCTGGCCAAGGACGCCGACCCGGACGTGGTGCAGGCGCTGCGCGATCGCTTCATGGCGGCCCTGCACGACCGCGACGGCCGTCCGCCGTCCGAGGGCGCGGTGCGCATGCTGGAAAAAACGCCAAAGAACACCCTGCGCATTCCTTTCCTGCGCGAAGTCTTTCCCGGCGCGCGCTTCATCTACCTGCACCGTGATCCGCGCCAGGTGCTGGCCAGCATGATCGAGGGCTGGCGCTCGGGCGATTTCGTCACCTATCCGCGCCTGCCCGGCTGGAACGGCCCTGCCTGGTCCTTCCTGCTGCCCCCGGGCTGGCCGGCATGGGACGGCCTGCCCTTGCCGGACCTGGTCGCCCGCCAGTGGGAAGCCTGCATGCGCATCCTGCTCGACGACCTGGCCGCCGTACCGGCGTCCGATCGCATCGGCCTGGACTACGCGGATCTGGTCGCCGACCCGCAGGCGCAGGTGCAGCGCCTGTGCGGCTGGGCCGACTGGCGCTGGGACCGCAGCCTGGCGAACGGGCTGCCGCTGTCGCGCTACACGCTCACCCCGCCGGACCCGGGAAAGTGGCAGCGTCACGCCGCCGACATCGAGCCCGCGCTGGCCCGCCTCAAGTCGCTCGTCGACCGCGCCAAGTCGGCCGCCGCAGCCTGACCTCCGCCCGGGTTGACCCGGCCGGCGCGCAGTGGAAGGCTAGCCCTCCCGGCCCCGCCGGGGTTCCGCCATGACCGACGCGCGGTCGCGCGATAAACGACCTGGCAGCGCCACTGCGCCGCCGACCATGACGGCCTATCCGCCCATCACCCTGGGAGAGACGGCCTCATGTCGTACCGCACGCAGGACATCCGCAACCTGGCCCTGGCAGGCCACCCCGGCGCCGGCAAGACCACCCTGTTCGAAGCCCTGCTGCATGCCGGCGGCGCAATTCCCACGGCAGGCAGCCTCGAACGCGGCACCACCGTGTCCGACTTCGATCCGATGGAAAAGGCGCGCGGGCATTCGCTCAACACCGCCATCGCGGCGATCGACCATGGCGGCATCCACGTCAACCTGATCGATACGCCGGGTTACCCCGATTTCCGCGGGCCCACGCTGTCGGCCTTCTCGGCCGTGGAAACCGTGGCGATCGTCGTCAACGCCGGCGCCGGCATCGAGTACGGAACGCGCCGCATGATGGACCACGCGCGCGAGCGCAACCTGTGCCGCCTGATCGTGGTGAACCGCATCGACGCCGAGCCCGGCCGGCTGGGCGCACTGGTGGACGAACTGCGCGAGGCCTTCGGTCCCGAGTGCCTGCCGATCAACCTGCCGGCCGACGGCGGACGGCGCGTGGTGGACTGCTTCTTCAACCCGGCCGGCGACTCCGATCTGGGTCCGGTGGCCGACGCCCACCAGCGCATCATCGACCAGGTGGTGGAGATCAACGAGCAGGTGATGGAGCGCTACCTGGAAGACGGCGAGACCGGGCTGTCGGGTGCCGCCCTGCACGATGCCTTCGAACAGTGCCTGCGCGAAGGCCACCTGGTGCCGGTGTGCTTCGTGTCGGCGCGCACCGGCGCGGGCGTGGCCGAATTGCTGGCGCTGGCGGAAAAGCTGCTGCCCAATCCGCGGGAGGGCAACCCGCCGCCGTTCGAGAAGAACGGCGCGCCCCTGGCCACCACCGCCGATCCGGACGCACACGTGGTGGCCGACGTGTTCAAGATCGTCAACGATCCCTTCGTCGGCAAGCTGAGCGTGTTCCGCGTATTCCAGGGCACGGTGCGGCGCGACAGCCAGTTGTTTGTTGACGACGGTCGCAAGTCCTTCAAAGCCGGGCACCTGTTCCGGCTCAAGGGGCGCGAGCACGTCGAGATCGACCGCGCGGTCGCCGGCGACATCGCCGCCGTGGCCAAGATCGACGACATCCACTTCGATGCCGTGCTGCACGACAGCCACGACGAGGACCAGCTGCGCCTGAAGCCGCTGGATTTCCCCCGGCCGATGTTCGGGCTGGCGATCGAGGCGGCCACGCGCGGCCAGGAGCAGAAGCTCGCCACCGCGCTGCACAAGCTGGCGGAAGAGGACCCTGGTTACCAGATTGAACACCACGTCGAATTGAACGAGACCGTGGTCCGCGGCCTGGGCGAACTGCACCTGCGGGTGCTGCTGGAACGCATCCGGGAACGCTACGGGGTGGACGTGCGCTCGCGCCCGCCGCGCATCGCCTACCGCGAAACCATCGCCGCCCCGGCCGAGGGCCACCATCGGCACAAGAAGCAGACCGGCGGCGCGGGTCAGTTTGGCGAAGTCTTCCTGAAGGTCGAGCCGCTGGCGCGCGGCACGGGCTTCGAGTTCGTGGATGCGGTGAAGGGCGGCACCATCCCGGGCCAGTACATCCCGGCGGTCGAGAAAGGGGTGCGCCAGGTGCTGCACGGGGGCGCGCTGGCGGGCTATCCGATTCAGGATGTGCGCGTGACGGTTTACGACGGCAAGTACCACACCGTGGATTCGAAGGAAGTGGCCTTCGTGGCCGCCGGCAAGCGGGCCTTCCTCGATGCCATCGCCAAGGCCCGGCCGCAGGTGCTCGAGCCGATCGTGGACCTGACCGTGGCGGCGCCCGAAGCGCACATGGGCGACATCACCGGGCAACTGGCCGGCAAGCGCGCGCGCATCCACGGCACCGATGCCGGCCGCGGCGGCGAGATCGTGGTCAAGGCCCAGGTGCCGCTGTCGGAGCTGACCGACTACGCCACCGAACTCAAGGGCGCCACCGCCGGACGCGGCCGCTACGACCTGGAGTTCAGCCATTACGAGCCGGTGCCGGGCAACGTGCAGAAGCAGCTGGTGGAGGCCTACAAACCGCGGCACGAGGAAGACTAGACTGCGCCTACCCCGGCCCCACCCCAGGACTTCGCATGACCGTCGACCGCCCCGCCCTCGCGCTGTTGATCGCACTGGCCCTGGCGGCCTGTTCACCCGCCGAACCCGAAGCGCCGGCATCGGCCGCCGGAGCACCGCCGTCCGACGCGACCGACGCGGCTGACGCAGCCCCGGCGGCAACACCGGCGACCGAGGCTCCGGCGGCAGCCGCGAGCGAGGCTGCGCCGGCCGAACCGCCCGCGATGGAACGGTTGGTGCACACGCAGGACACCTTCGCCACGCTGCAAGCCCGGCTCGGCGCCGGCAACGTCGTCGCCGAGGTACTGCCGGGCGCGGAAGGGGAAACCCACGACGGCTGGATCCTGTTTCCCGACGACCCCACTCGGCGGCTGCGCGTGTATCTGGACGACCAGGGCGAACATCCTTCCCAGTTGGTCGCCGATGCGCAGGCCACCGCCTGGCAGCGCGCCGACGGCGTGCGCATCGGCATGGACAGCAATGCGCTGGAAACGCTCAACGGCACCACCTTCGGCTTCCATGGGTTCGGCTGGGACTACGGCGGCGCCGTGGTGGAATGGGGCGGCGGCACCGTCGCGCCCGACGGCGACTCGGCAGGCTCGGTAACGCTTTGCGCGCCGGAGTTCGCCGAGGGCGCCGAGCCCCCCGGCTATCCGATCGGCGACGCGGCGTTCGCCTCGGACCTGCCCGTGGTGCGGGCGCACCCGCCCGTGGTCTGCGAGTTCAGCCTGACGGTGATGCCGGAACCCGCATGAAAAACATCCTGCCCACCTTCCTGGCCGTGCTGCTGGCGGCCGGCCTGGCGCTGTTCGTCTACGACCGCTTCGTGCTGGCGCCCCGCCTGGAGAAAGCCGGCGAAGCCGCGCGCGTCAGCCTCGACCAAGCCCGCGAGGAGGCCCAGGGCATCGCCCGGGAGCTCGACGCCAGCGTCGAGCGCAGCGTCGCCGGCGCGCGCGCCGCGCTCGACCAGCAGGCCAGCGACGAAGAAGCGCGGCGCATCGAGCTCGAACGCCAAGCGAAGGAGATGCGTCTTTCGGCGCTGGCCGCCGAGGCCCTTGCGCGCGCCAACATGGTCAAGGTGGGCGTGGTGGAGCACTACATGAACACGCTGGAGTGGCCGCGCGACCTCGCCGAGATCGGCATGGGCCAGCCCGCCGACTTCCGCAGCGGTCCGGTCGAATCGATCCGGCTCGAGCCCCAGGGCGTGATCCTGATCTCGATGCAGTCCGACGTGGCGCCGGGCGGCAAGCTGCGCCTGGTGCCCAAGGCCAACCCCAGCGGCATGATCGACTGGACCTGCCGCGTTTCCGATTACCCGGCCGCGGAACGCATCAGCAGCTGCAAGCGCTGATCACTCGTAGCTCAGTTCGGTGCTGCGGCCCCAGAACACTTTGTACGAGAAGATCGTGTAGCCGATGATCACCGGCAGCGTGACGCAGGCGCCGACCAGGATGATCTTGAGCGAGCCCGGCGCCGCGGCCGCGTCCCAGAATTCGATGCGGTCGATCACCAGGTAGGGGTACAGGCTGTAGGCCAGGCCCCCGAAGGCCAGCACGAACATGCCGATGGCGGCCGCGAACGGAATCCAGTCCTTGCCGCCGACGCCGCGGCGGATGCGGCGCAGGTGGTTCTCGCACAGCGCGAACAGCACCGCCGTGAGCAGCGGCACGGGCATCAGCAGGAACAGGTTGGGCAGGCTGAACCACTTCCCGAAGATGCGCGGGCTGACGTAGGGCGTGGCGATGGACACAGCCACGATGCCCAGGCCCGTCAGCCACAGCGCGCGCCAGCCCCAGGCCGCCGCCTTCTGCACCAGCGGTCCTTCCATCTTCATCAGCAACCAGGTGGCGCCCAGCAGGGTGTAGCCCGCGGCCAGGCACAGCGCGATGAAGCAGGCGAACACCACGGCGGTCGCGCCCGTCTCGAAGCCCAGGATGTAGCGACCGACCATGTAGCCCTGCGCCAGTGACGCCACCAGCGAGCCCAGCGCGAAGGCCGTGTTCCAGAGCATGCGATGGTCGTCGTGCGCCTTGGCCCGGAAATCGAAGGCCACGCCGCGCAGGATCAGGCCGATCAGCATCACCATCACCGGCAGGTACAGCGCGCCCAGGATCACGCCGTGCGCGACCGGGAAGGCCACCAGCAGCAAGCCCACGCCCAGCACCAGCCAGGTTTCGTTCGCATCCCAGAACGGACCGATCGAGGCGACCATGCGGTTCTTGGCGTCGTCGTCGGCGAAGGGCACCAGCAGGCCGACGCCCAGGTCGTAGCCGTCCAGCACCACGTACACCAGCATCGCCAGCGCCATCAGGCCCATGAAGATCAGCGGCAGGTAGGCATCCATGGAGGTTCTCCGGTCCGGTCAGACTTCGTCGGGTTCGCCGCGCGGCGCGGTGATCGGTGCGGCCACCGTGGCGCCGCCCTTGCGCGCCAGGTGGAACAGCACCGACACATAGGCCAGCAGCAGCACCAGGTAGATCGCCAGGTAGGCGCTGAGGCTGATGCCGATGATCGGGGCCGGCGTTTCGGACGCGGCCTGCGCCGTGCGCAGCACGCCGGTCACCAGCCAGGGCTGGCGCCCGATCTCGGTGACGTACCAGCCGGCCAGCGTGGCCACCCAGCCCGCGAACGTCATCGCCACCAGCACGCGCAGCAGCCAGGTTGCGGGCTCGCCACGGCGGCGCAGCTGCCACGCGGCCAGCCAGGACACGCCCAACATCAGCACGCCCATGCCCACCATCACGCGGAAGCTCCAGAACACCGGGCCGACCGGCGGGTGCTCCCCAGGGAAGCTGTCCAGCCCCTTGATCTCGCCGTCCAGCTCGTGGGTCAGGATCAGGCTGGACAGTTTGGGGATGCCGATGGCGTAGTCGTTGCGGCGCTCGGCCTCGTTGGGCACGGAGAACAGCAGCAGCGGCGCGCCGCGCTCGTCCTGCCAGACGCCTTCCATCGCGGCCACCTTGGCCGGCTGGTGTTCGAACGTGTTCAGGCCGTGCAGGTCGCCGACGAAGATCTGCACCGGGATCAGCATCGCGCCCATCACCACGCCGGTGCGCAGCGCGGCCATGACGTCCGGGCTGCGCTCGCCGCGCAGCCAGCGGAAGGCGGACAGGCCCGCCACGAGGAAGGCGGCGGTGAGTCCGGAAGCCAGCAGCACGTGCACCAGCCGGTAGGGGAAGGACGGATTGAAGATCACCGCCCACCAGTCGGTGGGGTGGGCGACGCCGTTGATCATCTCGAAGCCGGCCGGCGTCTGCATCCAGGAGTTGAGCGCCAGGATCCAGAAGGCCGAGGCCGTGGTGCCGAAGGCCACCAGCACGGTGGCCAGCGTGTGCATGCGCTCGCCGACCTTCTTGCGCCCGAACAGCATGATGCCCAGGAAGCTGGCCTCCAGGAAAAACGCGGTCAGCACTTCATAGGCCAGCAGCGGGCCGGCGATGTTGCCCACGGTGTTCATGTAGCCGGGCCAGTTGGTGCCGAACTGGAAGCTCATGGTGACGCCACTGACCACGCCCATGCCGAAGCTGAGCGCGAACACCTTCACCCAGAAGAAATAGGCCGACAGCCACTTGTCGTCGCCGGTCTTGAGGAAGCGCAGCTTGAAGAACAGCAGGATCCAGCCCAGCGCGATGGTGATGCTGGGAAACAGGATGTGGAAGCTGATGTTGGCGGCAAACTGGATCCGGGCCAGCATCACCGGATCGACGGCGGACTCGAGGCTCACGACTGATCCCTCCCCTCTTCACGCAGTGGCACGACCACGGCGCCCTGGGTGACGGTGTCGCGCGGCGGCGGAGACGAATTTCCCAGCAGGCGGTCTTTCATTTCCAGCAGCTTGGTGGCGGTGGCACCCAGCGACATCAGCCGCTCCAGGGTCGCCGGCTGCAGCTTGCGCACTTCGCCGAACCAGTCGGTGAGCTGCTCGATCAGGGTGTGCATCTGCCGCATGCGCTCCTGGGCGTGTTTTTCCTCGGCCGAGGCCGGGGTCTCGAGCAGCGCGTCGCGCAGCATGGACAGGGTGGGATCCACCTCGCGGCGCTGGCGCTCTTCGGCCAGGGTCTTGAAGATCGCCCAGACGTCCTCGGGCGCGGAATAGAAATCACGGCGATCGCCGGGCTGGTGGCTCAGGCGCACCAGACGCCAGGACGACAGCTCCTTCAGGCCCATGCTGACATTGGACCGGCTCACGCCCAAGCGCTCGGTGATCTCGTCGGCGGTCAGCGGCTGGGGGGAAATGAACAGCACGGCATAGATCTGGCCGACCGTGCGGTTGATGCCCCAGCGGCTGCCCATCTCGCCGAAGTGCAGGACGAAGGATTGGCTCAGCGGCGGCAGGTCCATCTGGATACCCGTGGTTTCAGAAATTTCTGAAACATTAGGCTCCTGCCTGAAACGATTTGCAACCACCTTTAAGAATCAACGAGTTGTAGATCATCTGGCCGGGTCAGTTGGCGAAGCGGTAGCTCAGCTTGACCAGGATCTGCTCGGCGTCGCGCAGCGAGGTGGCATCGCCCAGCAGTTCCGACAGCGACCGGCTGGTGTCCTCGAACCCCAGCCCGCCCCGCCCGTAGACCACGTACAGGTCCGACAGCGGCGCCAGTTCATAGCGGTAACGCACCTGGAAACCGAGGTTGTTGAGGCTGAAGTCGGAGATCGACGAGTCCACGATCGGCAGCGGCCGGCCGCCCGGGCCAACCCGCCAGGCCTGCTCCACCCGCGCGTCGAGCGCGATGGTCTCGAACTTTACGCGCAGCTCCTGCCGCGTACCGATCTGCCATTGCAGGCTGCTCGACAGCCGCGCCTGCGCCATGTCGAAGCTGCCCAGCCGGTCGCCGCCGCGCCACAGCAGCCAGTCCGGGTTGCGCAGCAGTGACGCCTCCAGCTCGATGCTGAGGCTGTCGCTCAGGTGCAGGGTCGGCTCGATGCCCAGCTCCAGGCCCATGCCGTCGGTGCCATCGAGTCCTTCGGCGGCCGCGCGCGCATAGCCGAACCACGACCAGCGGCCACGCTGGGGCCGAAAGCGCTCGCCGTAAAGGAAGATTTTTTCCGGCACCTGCACCACACCATTGCCGCGGGTGATCAGGTCATCGTGGCCTGCGGTCCAGCCCGCGAACTCCAGGAACTGGCTGCCGCCGTCGCGGCGCTCGCTGTAACGGTTCACCGCCACCGCATCGGCGATGCGCAGGCCGTGGTCGTTGCGCCGCTGCGAGGCCGCCCAGCGCCACTCGTGCGAGGCATAGGGCGAGGACTCGGGCAGGTTGGTCTGCCGCTGCGCCAGCTCGTAGCGCAGGTAGTTGAAGTCGTTGCGGTCCAGGTAGCCGATGTCGTTGAGCTGCAGGTCGTCGCCCAGGTGCAGGAAATACAGCTGTTGGCGCCAGCCGTTGCCCAGCTCCTGGTCGGCCCGCAGCTGGAAGCCGCTGTCGTTGCGCTGCTCGCCGGCCTGTTCGATGCGCGAGGCCACAGCTTGTGAGCGGATGCTCCAGGCCGGCGTCGGCGTCCACAGGTGGTCCACCGAGTACACCGCAGCCGTGCGGTCCAGGAAGGGACTGTCCACGTAGGTCAGCATGCCGCCCAGGTCCTGCGGCCCGAAATCGCGGGTCGCGCGCAGGGCGAAAAAATCGCGGCCGACGTCATCGCCCTCGGTTGCCGCCAGCAGGCCGTAGCGCACCTGGCCCAGGCTGCCGTTGAGCTTCACCGCGGCCTCGACATCCCCGGCGCCACTGCCGTCGTCGGCCTCGCCGCCGATGCGGCGCGTGTAAAGAAGGCGGCTGTTGCCGGCGCCGAAGGGCACGTCGAACAGGCCCTGGTTCTCGGTGAAGAACGGGCGCTTGTCGCCGAAGAAGGTTTCGACCGCGCCGAAGTTCACCACCAGGTCGTCGCTCTCGACCTGGCCGAAGTCGGGATTGATCGTGGCCGAAAGCTGGAACTGCCCGTTGGGCTTCCAGAACAGGTCGGCGCCGGCATCGAAGTCGGTGTCGCCGCTGATCCGGTCGTTCACGGCCACGACGTAGGGCGTCACGGCCAGCAGCGACTGTTCGTACAGCGGCACTTCGATGCGCGCGAATTCGGACAGGAAGCGCGGGCGCTGGAAGCTGATGGCCGGCCAGCCGAAACGCTCGCCGGTGCTGCCCACCACGCGGTCCAGGTAGATGCCCAGGGTGCGCTTGCCGTCGGCCGGGCGCGCCATCGGCGCCACGTGCCAGGGGATCAGCATCTCCACGCTCCAGCTGTCGGCGTCCTGAGACACCGCGTGGCTCCAGAGGCCGTCCCAGTCGGTGTTGAAGTTGCGCTCGCTGGTGATCACCTCGTCGCTGATGCCGTCGGTGACGGTGACCATGAAGTCGTAGCCGGTGCGGCCGTCGCCGTCGAAGTCCACCATCAGGTTGACGCGGTCGAGCTGGCCGCCCTGGTCGCGGCGCGTGCGCTGGGTGCTGCGCGGCACGTCGGCGGGCTGCGTGTTGCGGAAGGCGACCGCCAGGCCTTCGGGCGTGGCCAGGATCCAGGCCTGGGTGCGGTGGGTGGCGGGCTGGCCGTTGTCCGGCTGCACCATCACGAACTCGTTGACTTCTCGCGCACCGGCCCATTCGTCGGCGCTGATCCGCCCGTCGATGTCCACGGCGCCCGCGGCCGGGGCCGCCAGCAGCAGGATCAGGGCAAGGGGATTCGGGGTCATGCCAGGTCCTTGGCGGTGGGAGCCGGCGCAGTCTGGACGCCCGACACCCCGACGCCGAGGGTCGTAAGTCATGGCAACGCTCAGGCGCCCTGCGGCATCAGCCGCCTTCGACGGGCGAGTTCAGCCCTTGGACTTCTTCTTCGGCGGCTTGGGCTGCAACATGGTGCCGGTGCAGTGCGGCGAGCCGCAGCGGCAGGCCCAGAGCTTCTTGAGCCGCGCGGTGTGCGCCTCGGCGAGCACGATGCCGTAGTTGTAGGTCAGCTCCTCGCCTTCGGCAATGTCGCGCATGGCCTCGATGTAGATGCGGTCCTTGCGCTTCTTGCCGGTGTCGGACTCGAGCCAGGTGGCCTCGCAGTTGGGATCGCAGCTGTGGTTGATCCAGCGCGCGTCGTTGCCGTCCACGTTGGCATCGATCACGTACTTGTCGTTGAGCGTGAACAGGAAGGTGTGGCCGGTGTCGAGCTCGTCGGCATACACCCGGTCCACCTCGGCGTGGGTGCGCAGCAGGCCCTTGTAGCGGACCACGCGCTCCCCCTTGGCGATCGGAGCGGTGGCGAAGACGCCGTTGCCGTGGATGGCGGAGCGGCGGGCTTCGATTTTCTTGGGCATGCGCGGGACGTCCGGAGGCGGGGGCGGCCATTGTCGCGCATTGGCGGCGCCGGCGCAGCCGGAGCGCGCACCAGGCGTATGCTGGCGGGAACCGGAGCAAAGCCATGGACCCGATCAACAGCTGGCGCGAGGAAAAGCAGTCGGCCTGGCTGTATCGGGCCCTGGCCCAGGCCGAACCCGACGCGCGCATCGCTGCGCTGTTCGGCCAGCTAGCCGAGGCTGCCGAAGCGCAGTCGCAGATCTGGGCCAGCACCGCCGCCCACGCGGGCATGGCGGCGCCACGGGCGTTCGAGCCTTCGGTGCGGGCGCGGCTGGTGGCCAGGCTGGCGCGCCGCATCGGTCCCCGGCGCATGCGGCCGGCGCTGTCGGCAATGAAGGTGCGCGGCCTTTCGGCCTACACCGCCGTGCTGTCGGGACATTTGATGCCCACCGACCTGGCCCAGGTCGGCGTGGGCCATCGCAGCGTTGGCGGCGGCAACCTGCGCGCAGCCATCTTCGGCGTCAACGATGGCCTGGTGTCCAACGCCAGCCTGATCCTGGGCGTGGTGGGCGCGAATGCGTCCACGTCCACCGTGCTGGCCACCGGCATCGCCGGCCTGCTTGCCGGGGCGCTGTCGATGGCGGCGGGTGAATACGTGTCGGTGCGCTCGCAGCGCGAGCTGTTCGAGTACCAGATCGGCCTGGAGTCGGACGAGCTGAAAAAATACCCCGAGGCCGAGGCCGAAGAGCTGGCCCTGATCTACATCGCCCGGGGCATGGCGCCCGACCAGGCACGCGAGTTCGCCCGGCAGCTGGTCTCCAACCCGGCGCAGGCCCTGGACGTGCTGGCCCGCGAGGAGCTGGGCCTGAATCCCGATGACCTGGGTTCGCCGGTGGGCGCGGCCTTCTTTTCGTTCTGCGCCTTCACCGTGGGCGCCCTGGTGCCGCTGCTGCCCTTTTTCTTCGGCGGCACCCTGCCCCACGCGGCCTATCTGGGCACCGGCCTCGCCGCCGCGGGCCTTTACGGCACCGGCGCGGCCATGAGCCTGTTCACCGGACGCAACCCCTGGCTGGGCGGCCTGCGCATGCTGGCCATCGGCGCAGCCGCCGGCGCCACGGTGTTCGGCATCGGCGCGCTGATCGGCGTGGAGGTTGCCTGAACAGGGGTAGGCGCGGCATTGAGATGGGCCGGGCTTAAACAGTACAATTTCGGTCCTGATTCACCTCCGCAGGCCTGCGCCATGCTCCGGGTCACCAAACTCACCGACTACGCCACCGTCGTGCTGACGGTCCTGGCCGGCCAGGCCGACCGCGTCTGGTCGGCGGCCGAGCTGGCCGAACGGGCGCGGCTGGAGCTGCCGACCGTGGCCAAGCTGCTCAAGCCGCTGGCCCATGCCGGCCTGGTCGAGAGTTTCCGCGGCGCCAACGGCGGCTATCGGCTGTCGCGCCCGGCGGCGGAAATCTCGCTGATCGCGATAGTCGAAGCGATCGAGGGGCCGCTGGGCATGACCGAGTGCTCGGGCGAGCACTCCAGCTGCGAGCACGAATCCCACTGCGGCGTGCAGACCCACTGGCGCCGGGTCAACGACGTCATCGCCGAGGCGCTGGGCAACATCAGCCTGGCCGAACTCATGCCGCCGCCCGCGGCCCGCAAGACCATCCCGCTGCGCCTGGCCGCGGCACGGAGCTGACATGTCCACCCAGAACGCGGAAATCGTCGAACAGCTGGGCCGCCGATACGCGGCCGGCTTCGTCACCGACATCGAATCCGACACCCTGGCGCCCGGCCTGAGCGAGGACGTGGTGCGCTTCATCTCGGCCAAGAAGGGCGAGCCGGACTGGCTGACGCAGTGGCGCCTGAAAGCCTACCGCCACTGGCTGACCATGACGCCGCCGGAATGGGCCAAGCTGGAAATCGCGCCGATCGACTTCCAGGCGGTGAGTTACTACGCCGCGCCCAAGGCCAAGTACGCCTCGCTCGACGAAGTGCCGCAGGAGCTGCTGGACACCTACGAGAAGCTGGGCGTGCCCCTGCACGAGCGCGCGCGCCTGGCCGGCGTGGCCGTCGATGCCGTGTTCGACTCGGTGTCGGTGGGCACCACCTTCAAGAAGGAGCTGGCCGAGAAGGGCGTCATCTTCTGCTCGCTCTCCGAAGCCGTGCACGAGCATCCCGACCTGGTGCGCCAGTACCTGGGCAGCGTGGTGCCGGCGGGCGACAACTACTTCGCGGCGCTCAACTCCGCGGTGTTCTCCGACGGCAGCTTCGTCTTCATCCCCAAGGGCGTGCGCTGCCCGATGGAGCTGAGCACCTACTTCCGCATCAATGCCCGCGACACCGGCCAGTTCGAGCGCACGCTGATCATCGCCGAAGAGCGCAGCCACGTGTCCTACCTGGAAGGCTGCACCGCGCCGATGCGCGACGAGAACCAGCTGCACGCGGCGGTCGTCGAGCTGGTGGCGCTGGACGACGCGGAGATCAAGTACTCCACCGTGCAGAACTGGTACCCGGGCGACGAGAACGGCGTGGGCGGCATCTACAACTTCGTCACCAAGCGCGGCGAGTGCCGCGGCGCGCGCGCGAAGATCTCCTGGACCCAGGTCGAGACCGGGTCGGCGATCACCTGGAAGTACCCCAGCTGCGTGCTGATCGGCGACGACTCGGTCGGCGAGTTCTATTCGGTGGCGCTCACCCACCACCGCCAGCAGGCCGACACCGGCACCAAGATGGTCCACATCGGCGCGCGCACCAAGTCCAAGATCATCAGCAAGGGCATCAGCGCCGGCCACGGCCAGAACACCTACCGCGGCCTGGTGAAGATGGAGAAGACCGCCGCCGGCGCCCGCAACTACACCCAGTGCGACAGCCTGCTGATCGGCAAGAAATGCGGCGCGCACACCTTCCCCTACATCGAGGTCAAGCACCCCAGCGCCACCGTCGAGCACGAGGCCACCACGTCCAAGATCAGCGACGACCAGCTGTTCTATTGCCGCAGCCGCGGCATCGGCGAGGAGGACGCGGTGTCGATGATCGTGGACGGCTTCTGCAAGCAGGTGTTCAAGGAACTGCCGATGGAGTTCGCGGTGGAAGCCAAGAAGCTGCTGGAAGTCTCGCTGGAAGGCGCCGTCGGCTGACCGCTGCGCCAACAACACTGGAAACGACATGCTGAAGATCGAAAACCTCCACGTCCGCGTCGCCGGCAAGGACATCCTCAAGGGCCTGTCGCTGGAAATCGCCGCCGGCCAGGTGCACGCCATCATGGGTCCCAACGGCGCGGGCAAGTCCACGCTGGGCAACATCATCGCCGGCCGCGAGGGCTACGAGGTGATGGAAGGCAGCGTGCAGCTGCAGGGCGTGGACCTGCTGGCGCTGGAGCCCGAGCAGCGCGCGGCAGCCGGCGTGTTCCTGGCCTTCCAGTACCCGGTGGAAATCCCCGGCGTGAACAACACCTATTTCCTGCGCACCGCCCTCAATGCCCAGCGCCGGGCGCGCGGCGAGGAGGAGCTGGACTCGATGCAGTTCCTCAAACGCGTGCGCGAGAAGCTGGCGGTACTGCACCTCAAGGACGAACTGCTGCACCGCGCCGTGAACGAGGGCTTCAGCGGCGGCGAGAAGAAGCGCAATGAAATCTTCCAGCTGGCGCTGCTGGAGCCGAAGCTGGCGATCCTGGACGAAACCGATTCGGGCCTGGACATCGATGCCCTCAAGGCCGTGGCCGACGGCGTCAACCTGATGCGCTCGCCCGAGCGTGCGTTCCTGGTGATCACCCATTACCAGCGCCTGCTGGACTACATCAAGCCCGACGTGGTGCACGTGCTGGCCGACGGCCGCATCGTCGAGACCGGCGGTCCCGAACTTGCGCTGGAGCTTGAGGCGCATGGCTACGCCTGGGTGAAGGACCGCATCGCGCCGGGGGCGACGGCCGGCGCATGAGTACCCTGCTCGACTCCCTCAAGTCCGGCTTCGATGCCCGGCCTGCGGCCGGCGTGGACGCGCACGGACTGGGCCCGGCGCGCCGCGCGGCGATGGCCGCGGCGGTCGCCGACGGCCTGCCCGGCGCGCGCGTGGAAGCCTGGAAATACACCTCCTTGCGCGCGCTGTCGGCACGCGCCTTCGCGGTCGAGGCGGCCACGCCGGTGTTCGACCTGCAGGTGCTGGCCGACATCCCCTCGCCGCGGCTGGTGTTCGTCAATGGCCGCTACGTGTCCCAACATTCGGCGCTGGCTGACCTGCCCGAGGGCGTGGCGATCACGCCGCTTTCGCAGGCCCTGGCCGGGGGCGATGCGGGGGCCGTGGCGGCGATGCAGGCGCCGTTCGGCCGCGGCGACGAGGTCTTCGCGCGGCTCAATGCCGCCCTGGCCGTCGAGGGCACGCGGGTGGCGGTGGAAGCCGGCGTGGATGCCGGCGACGCCCTGCACCTGGTGTTCATCGGCGCGCCCGCCGATACCGAGCTGGCGGTGCACCTGCGCCACGTGGTGTCCGTCGGTGAAGGCGCGCGGCTGGCCCTGGTCGAGCACCACCTCGGGGCCGGCACACACCGACACCTGTGCAATCACCTGCTGCGGTTCGACCTGGGCCCCGGTGCGCAGGCCACGCATGTGCGGCTGCAGTCCGAGGACGCCGGCGCCAGTGTGTTCGCCCGCACCGACGTGACGCAGCACGAGCACAGCACCTATCGCCGCGTGGATCTTGAACTCGGCGCCGCGCTTTCTCGCCACGAGCTCAACGTGAAGCTGCAGGGCGAAGGCGCGTCGGTCATCGCCGGCGGCCTGCTGCTGGCCGACGGCCGGCGCCACCTCGACACGCGGCTGGGCATCGAACACCTGGCGCGCGACACCCGCTGCGAGCTGCCCTGGCGCGGCCTGGCCGACCAGCGCGGGCGCGCGGTCTTCCACGGCGGTATCACCATCCATGCCGGCGCCGACGGCAGCGACGCCGCGCTGTCGAACAAGAACCTGCTGCTGTCCGACAGCGCCGAGATCGATACCCAGCCGGTGCTGGTGATTCATGCCGACGAGGTGAAGGCGGCGCACGGCGCCACCGTCGGCCGGCTGGACGAGACCGCGCTGTTCTACCTGCGCAGCCGGGGCATCGGCGCGGCGCAGGCCCGCGCCATGCTGGTGCAGGCCTTCCTGCGCGAGCCGCTGTCCATCCTGGCCGACGCGAGGCTGCGCGAAGCCCTGGGCGAGCGCATCGCCGACCGACTTGACCGCAAGGAAACCCCATGAGCGCGCGACCCGACTGGCTGCGCGTGCGCGCCGATTTCCCGGTGCTGACGCGCCAGGTGCACGGCAAGCCGCTGGTGTACCTGGACTCGGCCAACACCTCGCAGAAGCCGCAGGCGGTGATTCGCGCGGTGGATGATTTCTACCGCGAGCACAACGCCAACGTCTCGCGCGCGGTGCATGCGCTGGGCAGCGAGGCCACCGAAGCCTACGAGGGTGCGCGGGCCCGGCTGGCGCGCTTCATCAACGTGCCGGCCGACGAACTGGTGCTGACCTCCGGCACCACCTTCGGCATCAACCTGGTGGCCTACAGCTGGGCGCTGCCGCGGCTTTCCGCAGGCGACACGATCCTGCTGACGCGCATGGAGCACCACGCCAACATCGTGCCCTGGCAGATCGTCGCCGAGCGCACCGGCGCCAGCATCAAGGTGGTGGACATCACGCCGGCCGGCGAGCTGGACCTGGACGACCTGCGCGCGAAGCTGACCGGCGACGTGAAGCTGCTGGCGTTCACGCATGTGTCGAACGTGCTGGGCACGGTGAATCCGGTGGCGGTGATCTGCCGCGAGGCGCGCAAGCGCGGCGTGGTGACGGTGGTGGACGGGTCGCAGGCGCTGCCGCACCTGGCGGTCGACATTCCGTCGCTGGGCTGCGATTTCTACGCCTTCACCGGCCACAAGATGCTGGGACCCACCGGCACCGGCGGGCTGTGGGCCCGGCGCCAGCACCTGCGCGAGATGCCGCCCTTCCTGGGCGGCGGCGAGATGATCCGCGAAGTGCGCTTCGAGAAGACCGTCTACAACGACCCGCCGCACAAGTTCGAGGCCGGCACGCCCAACATCGCCGGCGTCATCGGCCTGGGCGCGGCGGTGGACTACCTGGAAACCCTGGGCATGGACCACATCCACGCCCGCGAGCAGGCCCTGCTCCGCATCGCCGAGGAAAGACTCGCGGAAATTCCCGGGCTGCGCATCTTCGGCCAGGCCCCGGGCAAGGCCGCGGTGATCAGCTTCCTCGTCGACGGCGCCCACGCCCACGACCTGGCCACGCTGCTCGACCTGGAGGGCATCGCGGTGCGCTCGGGCCATCACTGCGCCCATCCGCTGATGGCCCACTTCGGCGTCGCGGCCACCTGCCGCGCCTCGCTGGCCTTCTACAACACCCACGTCGAGATCGAGCGCCTGGCCGAAGCCATCACCAAGGCCCGCACCCTCCTCGCCTGACCCCGGAAAACATACCAGGTATGTTTTCTTTTCCTGAGGATGGTTCGGGTATGGTTTGGGTTCATGGCGGGGGTCGGTGATGGAATTTCGGGTGGCGGACGGGCGGGACGTGGCGGCGGTGGTGGCGCTGGTGGAGTCGGCGTATCGCGGGCCGGCCAGCCGCGTGGGCTGGACCACCGAGGCCGACCTGCTCGATGGCCGCCGGACCGGCGAGGACGACGTGCAGGCGCAGATTGATCGCCCACAGAGCCGCATCCTGCTCGCCGAGCGCGAGGGCCGGCTGCTGGCCTGCGCGCACGTGGCGGTGGAGGACGGCGCCGGTTACTTCGGCATGTTCTCGGTGGACCCGGGGCAGCAGGGCGGCGGCATCGGCAGCGCGCTGCTGGCCGAGGCCGAACGCGTGGCGCGCGATGATTTCGGCCAGGCTCGGATGCGCATGACGGTGATCGATGTGCGCGACGAACTGATCGCCTACTACGAACGCCGCGGCTACCGCCGCACCGGCATCAAGAAGCCCTTCCCCTACGGCGATGAACGCTTCGGCCTGCCCCGCCGCGACGACCTGCGCTTCGAAGTGCTGGAGAAGCCGCTGTGACCGCCTGGGTGCGCGTCTGCGCCACCGCCGAGCTGCTGCCCGGCGAATCGCGCGTGGTGTGGGATGGCGACACGCCCATCCTGGTCGTGAACCTGGACGGCGAGCACTACGCGCTGGAGGACAAGTGCTCGCACGAGGACTTCGAACTCAGCGCCGGGCCCATCGACGGCGACCAGATCGAATGCACCCTGCACGGCGCCCGCTTCGACCTGCGCACCGGCCAGGCGCTGTGCGCCCCCGCCTACGCGCCGGTGCCGCGCTTTCCGGTGAAGGTGGAAGACGGCGCGGTCTGGACCCGCGACGACCGCTGATCAGCCGCGCGGCGCGATCTTCACCAGCAGCAGCTCGCCGCCGCCGTCCAGGATGCGCCGCGAAGGGCCGTCCGGATCGTGGACCAGCAGCACGCTGTCGCCCTGCGCCAGGTGCAGCGGACGCGCCAGGTCCTTGATGTGGGCCTGGCCCTGCATCAGGTGCACCAGCCAGGTGACGCCGGGCTCGGCGAAGAACACCATCGCCCCTACCAGGGGCCGGTGCAGCAGCGTGGCCTCCACCGCATCGCGCCGCCACATCAGGTTGAAGTCGTGCGTAGGGCCCTGGATCAGCTCGGCCGACAGCGCGCGCTCACCGGCGAAGCGGATCCGGTCGTGCGGCGGCAGCAGCGTCACCTGTTCGCCATCCTCGAACTTCAGGTGCATGCCCTCGCCCGACAGCAGCACCAGCTCGCGGTCGCAGCCCGGGAAGGCCGAGAACGGCGCGTCCTGGTCGATCTCGGCGATCGACACCCGCCATTGCCACTCGGCCGCGCCCTCGGGATGGCGCAGGATCTCGCGTGTCCAGCCGCGGCCGTTGCGCCAGCGGTCGCGCTGATATTCGTTGGCGGGCAGGTGCTGGATGCGCATGTGCGGGCAAGTCTAGCGCAGGCCCGCGCGGTCCCGGATCAGTCCGCGGCCTCCGGCTCCCGCGGCATCCAGGCCGAATCCCAGTAGGCGTAGTCGCCCAGGCGCGGCACCAACCCGGCGCGCAGCGGATTGCCGACCAGATAGCGCGCCGCCGCCACGGGATCCTCCGAAGGCCCCAGAACCCGGTCAGTGAAGCCCCTTCCCCACAACCAGCCGTTGACCCGGTGCCGGTCCTCCACCGCGCGCGAGGTGACCGCCTTGAACCGGCCCACCAGGGTCGACAGCGTGTCGCGTTCGCCCAGGCACACCAGGCCATGCCAGTGGTCGGGCATCAGCACCCAGGCCAGCAACGTGGCGTCGCGCCAGGGCCAGCGCGCGGTATGCACCCGGCACACCGCACGGGCGGCCTCGTCGTCGCGGAACACCGGGCGCCGGTACAACGTGGCGACGGTGAGGAAATAGGTCTGCCCGGGCACCGAGCGGTGCGCCAGGCGCTCCGCGCGCAGGCGGCGCAGGGCGCGGTCGACGGCAGGGGCGGTGACGGCCATGGCGAATTACCCGGAGCGGAAAGGACCCGGCCGAAGCCGGGCCAGGAGCACAGGACGGGAACTCAACGTGCCGCGGGCGCCGGCGCCTTCGGCTTGGGCTTGGCGGCCGCCGGACGCGCCGCGCCGCCACCCACCGTGATGCGGTCGCGGTTCTGCTCGATGATCGACAGGCCGATGCCCTTGACCTCGGACAGCTCGTCGGCGCTGCGGAAGGCGCCGTGCTGCTTGCGGTGAGCGACGATGGCCTCGGCCTTGCTGGGCCCGACGCCATTGAGCACGCGGTCGAGCGTGGCGGCGTCGGCGCTGTTGATGTCCACCTTGTCGGCGGCGAACGCGGTGCCGGCCAGCAGGGCCGTGAGGAACAGGGCGGGCAGGAAGCGGAAGGTCTTGTTCATGGAAGGTCCTTGGAAGGTGACGGGCGTGGAGAGGTGGTTGGGCCGCGGCGCAGGGGTCACCGCCGCGGCAGGCAAAGTCTCCGCGCCGCCCGGGCCGCGGCCCATCGCCATTCCGCGCGACCCGGCCTGGGAAGCCGCGACGCCCGCCTGTCGGCGCTTTCCTACCCGGACCGCGGCCCGGTGCCGGATCGGAGTAAAATCACGGTCCAGCAACAGGAAGGAAACCCATGGACACCGCCAAGACCGACCGCTTCATCGCCGACGCCTGGGATGGCGACATCGTCCCGCAGCTGGTCGAGTACATCCGCATCCCGAACAAGTCGCCCATGTTCGACGCGAAGTGGAAGGAAAACGGCTACATGGACGACGCCGTGAAGCAGCTCGCCGGCTGGGCGAAGGCGCAGCCCATCACCGGCATGACCGTGGAAGTGGTCGAGCTGCAGGGCCGCACCCCGCTGATCTACATCGAAGTGCCCGGCGAGGGCGACGACTGCGTGCTGCTCTACGGCCACCTGGACAAGCAGCCCGAGATGACCGGCTGGGCCGACGACCTGGGCCCCTGGAAGCCGGTGATCAAGGGCGACAAGCTTTACGGCCGTGGCGGCGCCGACGACGGCTATGCGCTGTTCGGCTCGCTCACCGCCATCCGCGCGCTCAAGGAACAGGGCAAGCCGCACAGCCGCTGCGTGATCCTGATCGAAGCCTGCGAAGAGTCGGGCAGCTACGACCTGCCCTTCTACGTCGACCACCTGGCCGACCGCATCGGCAAGCCCTCGCTCGTGGTCTGCCTGGACTCGGGCTGCGCCAACTACGACCAGCTCTGGTGCACCACCTCGCTGCGCGGCCTGGCCGGCGGCAACCTCAAGGTCAGCGTGCTGAGCGAAGGCGTGCACAGCGGCGATGCGTCCGGCGTCGTGCCCTCCAGCTTCCGCATCCTGCGCCAGCTGCTGTCGCGGCTCGAGGATGAAGTCACCGGCAAGATCCTGGTCGAGGATCTTTACGTCGACATCCCCGAACAGCGCATCAGCCAGGCCCGCCGCGCCACCGAAGTGCTGGGCGACGAGGTGTACGACAAGTTCCCGTTCCTGCCCGGCATGACGCCGATGAACGCCGACCTGACCGAGCTGGTGCTCAACCGCACCTGGCGCCCGGCGCTGTCGATCACGGGCGTGGACGGCATGCCCTCGCTGCAGAACGCCGGCAACGTGCTGCGCCCGCACACCGCGGTGAAGCTCAGCCTCCGCCTGCCGCCGACGCTGGAGCCGAAGAAGGCCGGCGAGATCATCAAGCGCGTGCTGGAGGCCAATCCGCCCAATGGCTGCAAGGTCGAAGTGGAACTGGAGAAAGCGTCCACCGGCTGGAACGCGCCCGCGCTGGCGCCGTGGCTGGAACACGCCATCGACACCGCCAGCCAGGAATTCTTCGGGGCCCCGGCCATGTACATGGGCGAAGGCGGCACGATTCCCTTCATGGGCATGCTGGGCGAGAAGTTCCCGGGTGCGCAGTTCATGATCACCGGCGTGCTGGGCCCGCATTCCAATGCGCATGGCCCCAACGAGTTCCTGCACATCCCCACCGGCAAGCGCGTCACCGCCGCCGTGGCGCGCGTGATCGCCGACCACTATGCCGCCAGCGAAAAGGGTGAAACGCGCGGCGTCGGCGTGCACGAGGGCAAGGCACACTTCGGCGACCACGGCTGCTGCTGACCGGATGAACGCCCCGGACCCCGCGATCCAGGCCCTCGCCGCCGAAGCCGAAAGGCTCGGCCGCCAGGGCCAGTCCGCCACCAGCGGCCGGCTGTGGGAACAGGTGCTGGCGAAATCGCCAGGCCATCCGGGCGCCCTCAACTTCCTGGGCACGCGGGCCCTGGCCAGCGGCGACCTCGTGCAGGCTCGGCAATGGCTGGAGGCGGCCACGCGCGCCCAGCCGCCGATGGCCATCGCGCACGCCAACCTGGCGCGGGTGCTGGCCCAGGCCGGCGAACCGGAGGCCGCGCTGGCCGCGCTCGACCGCGCGCTGAAAATCGAACCCGGCGCCTACGCCGCGCACCTGGAAAAGGCGCGGCTGTACGGCCAGCTCGGCCGCGTGCGCGACCAGGCCCTGGCCTACCAGAGCGCGCTGCAGCTGGCGCCGCTGCAGGTGCTGCAGATGCCCGAGCTGCGCGACACCTTCGATCAGGCCCAGCGCCTGGTGGCCGCCAACCAGGCCGAACTCGGCGCCTTCCTCGATGCGCGCCTGGCCGACCTGCGCAGCGGCGTGTCCAGCCGCAAGCTGGCGCGCTTCGACGAATGCCTGGACGTGACGCTGGGCCGCAAGCCGCTGCAGCTGCAGCGCCCGGCGATGTTCCATGTCACCGGCATGCCCGCGATCGCCTTCTTCGAGCGCGAGGACCTGCCCTGGTCGGCCGCGGCCGAAGCGTATACGCCCGCGATCCGCGCCGAGCTGGCCGCGGTGCTGGCGCAAGACGAAGCCGGCTTCATTCCCTACGTGCAGACCCGCGCCGACGAACCCGTGGGCCAGTTCGCCGACCTGGACCGCAATCCGGACTGGAGCGCCTACTTCCTCTGGAAGCACGGCCGCCGCATCGAGTCACACATCGCGCGCTGCCCGCAGGCGATGGCGATGCTGGAGGAAGTGCCGCAGGTCGAGGTGACCCACCGGGCGCCCGCGGCCTTCTTTTCCGCGCTCAAGCCGCGCACGCGCATCCCGCCGCACAATGGCGCCACCAACTGCCGGCTCACCGTGCACCTGCCGCTGGTGATTCCGCCCAATTGCGCCATCCGCGTGGGCAACCACACCCGCCGCTGGGTGCCCGGCGAACTGCTGGCCTTCGACGACACCATGGAACACGCCGCCTGGAACGACAGCGACCAGCTGCGCGTGGTGATGATCTTCGATGTCTGGCACCCGATGCTGAGCGACACCGAACGCCAGCTGGTGCGCGAATCGCTGGAAGGCATCATGGCCTACTACGGCCGCGACGCGCCCCTGGGCGAGCTCTAGCCAGCCTGCGGCGGCGCGTGCCACCAGCCGGTGATCGCCAGCCGCGGCTCCTGCGCCCAGGGCGCCACCACGCCAACGTGATGGCCTGCCGGCACCTTGAACAGACTCAGTGAATTCCAGCGCGGCAGGAAGCTGTCGCGCGGCGTGCCATCCTCGTCCACGAAGTGCAGCAGCCCGCCCCAGTCGGCCTGCCAGCGGCGCGAGAGATTGAGCACATAGGCATAGCGGCGCTGCTCCTGTTCGTGGCGGTCGTCGTGCAGGCAAAGGAACTGGCCCGGCAGATAGCGGGTGGCCTGCGCGCCGACCATGGCCAGGCTGGTGTCGCCGGTCAGGTCGCGGATGAAGTCGAGGTACTCGGGGCTGTTGAAGAAGCGCAGCGCGGCGTGCAGCACCAGGTGCGGATCGCGGCCGGCCTGCGCGGCCTCCAGCAGCAGGTAGCGGTCGTAGACGAAGTGGAAGCCGGCCGCGGCGCGGCGATAGGCTGCGGGCATGCGCTGGCGCGCCACCTCCGGCGTCCAGGGCGGGCTGTCGGGCAAGGTGCGTTCGGCGGTGACCCACGGCACTTCGCGGCGCAGGCAGTCGGCCAGGCGTTCAGCCGCGTCTTCCTGCAGGAATCCGGGGATCTGCACCCGGCCCGTCTCGGCCAGGCGCTGGCGGTAGGGCGCGATGTCGAGTTCGTTGCTGATCATGGGCGGCGCGCGGCGGGCAGTGGGCCACATTCTAGCCTCGCCGGCGGCGCGCGATGTCGGCCTCGGCAGAGCGCCCGGTACAATGCCGGCATTCCCGCCGCAGGTTTTGCAGATGGCGTCCGCCCAACACTCCAAGCAGCTTGCGCTGCAGGCCGTGCAGCAGGGCCAGGCTGCGCAGGCCCTGCAGCACATGCGCGCCGCCTGCGAAGCCGAACCGCAGTCGGCCGCGCTGCGCTGCGAGCTGGGCTGCCTGTACGCGCATTTCGGACAGCTGGGCGAGGCCGTGGCGGAACTGCAGGCCAGCCTGCAGCTTGATCCCACGTATGCCCCGGCCTGGCACTTCCTGGGCATCAGCCTGGCGCGACTGGGCCGCAACGAGGAAGCGTTGCCCGCCCTCCGCCGCGCCTACGCCCTGCGACCCGACCATCCCGGCACGCTGGACGCGCTGGCTCGGCTGGAGTTCCTCGTCGGCTACCCGGCCGATGCGCTGCCGTTGTGGCAGGCACTGGCGCAGGCACGGCCCGGGCAGCAGGAAATCGTACTCAAGCTGGGCGAAACCCTGAGCCGACTGGGGCGGCACGCGGAGGCGCGCCAATGCTTCCTCGACGCCCTCGCACGAGACCCCACCTCCGCCGAGCTGGCGATGGCCTTGGGGCAGGCGGAAGAAGACCTGGGCCAGCGCGATGCCGCCGAGGCGGCCTACGAACGCGCCTTGGCGCACCGGCCCGGCTGGGCCTTCCCGCTGGCCGGCGTTCTGGGCCTTCGTCGCGCGCAGGCGGCGCCGGCGCGCGTGGGTGAAGCGCAGGCCGCGCTGTTCTCGGGCTCGCTGCCGCCGGCCGACCAGGCGCTGCTTGGCTACGAGCTGGGCAAGGTGTTTGACGGCCGCGGTGAGCATCGCCAGGCCATGGTCTGCTGGGATGCCGCCAATGCCGCTCGTCGCCGCGAGGCCGGCGACTACGATCTTGCCGACCTGGAGAGCCGGGTCGACAACAGCCTGGCGGCTTTCAACGCTCAGGCCTTCGTGAATCCGCCTCCAGGCGCATCGCATGCCGATGATCGCCTGGTGTTCGTGGTCGGCATGCCCCGCAGCGGCACCACCCTCACCGAACAGATCATCGCCGCCCATCCCCGGGCACACGGGGCCGGCGAGCTGCCGGACATGGCCCTGGTGTCACGGCACCTTCCGGGCCGTAGCGCACGCGCGGCCGCATGGCCGCACATCCCGGAAAGCTTTCCGCAGGACCTGAGCGGTGCGGCCGAGCGTTACCTGCAGGCGGCCTCGCGCGACGCCGGCGGCCAGGTGCTTCGCCTGGTGGACAAGTCGCCGCTCAATTACCACCAGCTCGGCCTGGTCGCCCTGCTCTTCCCGCGCGCGCGCGTGGTCTGGTGCCGCCGCGATCCGCGCGACATCGCCATTTCGATCTACGGCGAGAACTTCGCGATGGGCGAACGCTTCGCCACCCGCCTGGACGGCATCGGCCACTGGATCCGCCTGCAGGAAAAGACCATGCGCCACTGGCAGCAGGTGCTGCCGCTGCCGATCCTGCAGCTGTCCTACGAATCGCTGGTGACCGACCTGGAGCCGCAGGCACGCCGCCTGCTCGACTTCTGCGGCCTTGACTGGGACCCGGCGTGCCTGGACTTCCACCGCAGCCAGCGCGGTGTGCAGACCCCCAGTCGCTGGCAGGTACGCCAGCCGGTGCACACCCGATCGGTGGGCCGGTGGCGCAACTATCAGTTCGCGCTGGACCCGCTGCTGTCCGCGCTAGGACCCGCGGGCGCCGCGCTTACGCCCTAGGCCGCAACTCCAGCGCCCAACCCAGCACGCCCTCGGCCTGCTGCAAGGGCTGGCAGTGGATGTCGGACCCGGGCCGCTGGGTCTTCAGCGCCAGGACCAGGGCTTCGGCCTCGTGGGCGTCAAGCGCATGTCCGATCAGCTCGGCCGTGCGCAAGCCCGCGGCGGCCAGGGTGGCCCGATACGCGTCAATTGCCGCCCCTGCGGGCGCCGGGTCGGTGCCGATGCGGGCCAGCACGCCCTGCGCCCACGCCAGCGCTTCCAGCAGCAGGTCAGGCGCGGACTGCGTGGCGGCCCGCTGCTGCACGCGGCGGGCGGCGGCGTTGTAGGCCGCACGCGCTGCCGAGGCGTCCGCGTTGCCAGACAGGTCCTCGCCCGCGCGTGCGCGCGAGAACCACGGCGCCACCGCGCCCAGCGCCGACAGCAGGCCATCCGGGGCCAGCAGCGCCTGCTGGTGCGAAAGCTCGCTGCGACCCACACGCACCAGCACAGACTCGGCATGGTGCATCACCAGCGCCAGCCGGCCCGTGGGTTTGAGCACGCGCAGGGCTTCGGCGCCGGCGGGCCCGCGTTGTGCGTATTCGAAGCCGTATTGGCTGGTCACCAGGTCGAAGCTGGCGTCGGCGAAGGGCAGCCGCTCCATGGACACGCCGGAGTGGAAGCGCAGCAGCTTCCTCGCGGCTTCGGGCACCCAGGTGGGGGCCACCGTCGCCAGGTCCACGGCATCCACCGACAGCCCAGGCTCGCCACCCAGCCGTTGCCAGGCCAATCGCGGCAGGGCGCCGTTGCCCGTGGCCAGGTCCAGTATCTGCCGCGCGCCGGCGGGCAGTTCGCCGAAAACGCGCTGCCAGAACTGGCCGATGGCGCCGGAGTAGTCGCTGTCGAAGCTGCCGACGCAGGAATGCAGGCCACCGGTGGCCCAGTACTCGGACCAGGCGGTCCGGCGGGCGGAGTCGTCAGGGGGGCTCATGCCGGGCATTGTCCCGGCCATGCCGCAAAAAAAGAAGGGCCCCCTTGCGGGGGCCCTCCGAAACCAACCGTTGACGCCAGATCTTAGAAGGTCTGGGTGTAACGGAGGTAGGTGGTGCGGCCGTAGGCGTCGTACAGGTAGAAGTTCCACGGACGGCCGTCAAACGCGACGAGCTCCGGGTAACGATCACCCACGTTGGTGGCGCCGATGGCGATGGTGCCGTTCCACGGCGCCTTCCAGGACAGCTGCAGGTCGTTGGTGGCGTAGCCGCCGACCGACGTGCCGCCGTTCGGCTGCTGCTGGCCGTCGATGTAGTTGACGTTCCAGCCCACGGTGAAGTCACCGTAGGTCCAGCTGTTGAGGAAGGTCGCACGCAGGTCCGGCTGGCCAACGCGGCCAGCGAAGTCGATCACCGAACCACGCTCGTCATCCACTTCATACTCGAGCACGTAGGAAACGCTGAGCTGGCTGTTGAGCTCGCCCATGTTGCCGAAGTCGAAGTTGGTGTTGATGCGGGTGTCGATACCGCGCGTGGTGACCGTGCCCTGGTTGGCGAAGCCGCCGACGATTTCGTCGATGGCGCCGTTGGCGCGACGGGTGATGCTCAGGCCCGGAGGAATCGGACCGAAGGTGGCCGGATCCAGGTCGGAGTTGATGACGTCCTGGGCACCGATCTGCGAGATCGAGTTCTCGACTTCGATGTTGTAGTAGTCGACCGAGATGTCGAGCCACTCAAGCGGATCCCAGACCACGCCAACGCTGTACTGGGTCGAGTTTTCCGAGTCCAGGTCCGGGTTGGCGGCGAAGAACGTATCCACCTGCAGCTGGCAGGTCGACGGCTGGCCGAGGGCCACGCAGGACTGCGGGTCGTTGACAGGCTCGGCCGAGAAGGTGGTCTTCTGGGTGAGGATGTCCAGGCCCGGGGCACGGAAGCCCTGGCCGTACGAACCACGGAAGGTCAGCGTGTCGATCGGCTGCCAGCGCAGGGCGACCTTCGGCGAGATGTCGCTGCCGTAGTCGCTGTAGCTGTCCCAACGGCCGGCCAGGGTGATGTCGAAGGTGCTGGTGAACGGCAGCAGCCACTCGAAGTACACGGCCTTCGCATCGCGCGAACCGCCCGAGGAGTTGCCAGCCGAGCCGATGACGGCCGGGTTGCCGAACTCGTCGGTGGCTTCCGACAGGGAGTCGTACTGGTCGATCAGGGTGTCTTCGCGGTACTCGGCGCCGACGACGGCGTTGGAGGTACCACCGCCCATCTCGAACACGTCGAAGTTGAACAGGCCGTAGACCTCATCGGTCACCCAGCTCGACTCGCGGTTGATGGTGGCCTGGATGCCGGCCAGCACCGACGGATCGGCACCGAACGGATCGAGCAGGCTGTAGGAACCGTTGTTGGCAGCGGCAGCGGCCAGCGCGGTCACGACGTAGCCGCGGCCCAGTTCGATGTACTTGTAGTCGGTGCGGCGGGCGCCGAAATCAACGCCGATGGTGTCCGTCAGCTGGCCCTGGAAACCGACCAGGAAGTCGCTGTTGGTGGCATCGGTGAAGTTGTCGCGGTTGCCGGCGGCGGCGAAGCGGTGGAAGAAGTACGTCGGCAGACCGTCGCCGACGCAAGCCGCGCCGCAGACGACGCCGTTGTTGATGTCGCTCGGGGTGCCGTCAGCGACGACCAGGACGCCCGGGCCCGGCGCGTAACGACCGAAGGTCTCGACCTTGGTGGTGTTGGCGGCGGCGTAGACGCTCCAGTTGTCGTTGATCTGGTGATCACCGCGCAGGAACACGGAACGGTTGGTGACCTTGGCTTCGTTGGCGGCAACGGAGTTGAAGTCGAACGAGCACAGGCCGTTGGCGAGGCGGTAGAACGCACCCTCGTCGCAGGAGAAGCCCGGGACGCCCTGGATGGTACGGGTGTTCCAGTTGTAGTAGTTGTTGCCGAAGGTCGAAACGCCGCGGGTGCCGCCACCGATCTGGTCGCGGGTGAAGACCATGCCGCGCTTGTTGGTGGACGCGCCGCCGATCAGGCGGGTGCGGTCGCTGGACGAGCCGAACACGACGGACATTTCTTCGGTGTCGCCGCCGGTGATGGCGGTCGAGCCGATGCCGTAACGCAGCTCGGCGCCGTTGAAGTCCTTGCGGGTGATGATGTTGACCACGCCGCCGATCGCGTCGGAGCCGTACACGGCCGAGGCGCCGTCGGACAGGATCTCGATGCGCTCAACCGCGGCGAGCGGGATGGCATTGAGGTCCGAACCGGACGAGGCGGACATCGGGTTGGTCGGGGCGCGGCGGCCGTCGATCAGCACCAGGGTACGACCCGAACCGACACCACGCAGGTCGATGCTGGCCAGGGACTGGGCCGAGCTGCCGGACTGCGGCTTGAAGTTGCCGAAGGACGCGAAGGTCGAGTCACGCAGGACGTCAGCGACAGACACGTCGCCGCTGGCATCGATCTGGGCGCGGTCGATCACGACGACCGGAACGGCGCCCTCGATCTCGGCACGCTTCAGGCGGGAACCGGTGACCTCGACGACGTCGAGGGTGGCGGCGTCATCTTCCGTGGTTTCCTGCGCGAACGCGGGAAGCGTCACGAAGGCGGAAGCGGCGCCGGCGAGGAGCGCGAAACGGATCGCGCCGGACAGCTGGTTGAAATTAGACATTTACTCTCTCTCCAACGTCAGAGTGATGGTGACTCTAGAGTTCGGGACAAAGCCTAAGGGCGGAAGTCAGGATGACAGCCACCTTGGCCTGCCGGAGCATAACGCAATCTTTACGCTCCGCAAATGGGGTTAAAACCCCGTAAACATGGTTTTGTGACGGCCCGCAAAGGAGACGCCCGGCCGGGGATGCCGGGCCGGGCGCAGCAAATCCTTTAAAATCAATAATTTAATTCAATCGGATGCGCACATCCCCGGAGAAGGACTCCAGCCGGATGTCCCCACCCCCCTCGCCCAGGCGGGCATCGAGATGTTTGCCCGGCCCGTATTCCTCGGTGCGGACCTTGCCCACCGGGCTGCTGATGCCGCCGCTGAAGGTCTCTACCCGAAGCCGGGCCGAGGTGTCGGCGGGCAGGTCCAGGGTCAGGTCGCCGCTGACCGAGTCGGCCAAGATGCTGGCCGAGGCGGTCATGCCCGCCGTCAGCTGGCCGTCGCCGGACACGGTGCTCAGCGCCAGCCGGTCGACCATGCCGGCCACCACCAGCGCATCGCCGGACACGGTTTCCAGGCTGATCTGTCCGGTCAGGCGACCCTTGAGCACGATGTCGCCGCTGATCGAATCCACCCGCACGTTGCGGCTGTCCACCTCCAGGTCCAGGTCGCCGCTGACGCTGTCGAAACTGGCTTCCCCGGGCTTGACCGCCCTGGCACGCACATCGCCGCTGACCGAATCGACCGACAGCTTGCGCCCGGCGACCTCACTGACCTCGACGTCGGCGCTGACCGAATCCACGCTGAGCGAAGCGCCCCGCGGCACCCGCAGCTCCAGCTGGGTCGGCTCGGCGCCGCCATCATTGCCGCCCCATCCAAACCAGCCCCCGCCGCGCTTGGGGTAGCGAACCACGATGCGCAGGTCATTGGCGTCCCCGGTGATCTCCAGCTTCTCGACGCCCTCGCCCAGGCTGCCGGTCAGCTTGACCTCGGGGCGGTCCCAGCCGCGCACGACGATACGGCCCTTGAGGTTGTCGACGCTGACCTGGCCGGTCGGTGCGAGCGGGCGGGTCTGGTCGATCGGCGTGGCCGCGAGGGCGGGCGCAGTGGCCAGCAGGGCGGCAATGAACAGGGGGCGGATGGTCATCGGATTCTCCAGGACACCATATATATGTAGGAAGGCGGGCGGCGTATCAGCCGGTCAGCGCGCGCTGGGTGAGGTCCAGCCGGCGCGCATAGGTGCGCCGCAGCTGGTCGAGCAGGAAGGTGGCCTGCGGATCGGTCGCCAGCGCGGCGCGGATTTCGACCGCACTGCGGTCCAGGGTGGCCAGCGCCGGCTCGATCGGGGCCGGCAGCGGCAGGCCGTCGAATTGTCCCAGCGCGGCCTCGTACTCGCGGGTCATCGCCTCGGCCTCGCGTTGCACCACGCTGGCCTGCGGATCGGCGCGCGGCGCGTCCGGGCCACGCAGCTGCCAGGCCAGGCCGGCGGCCAGGCAGAGGGAGGCTGCGACCGCCCACCCCCGCCAGGGACGAGACGGGCGGGCCGGCACCCCCCGCGTCAGCCGGCTTTCGATGCCGGGCCACAGGTCGCGCGGTGGATCGATTTCGCGCGGCAGCTGGCGCAGCTGCCAGCGCAGTTCGTTGTCACTCATGGTCTTCTCCCAGCCGCGTGCGCAGCAGGTTGCGGGCGCGGTGCAGCTGCGCCTTGGAACTTCCGACCGCCATGCCCAGTTCGGTGGCGATCTCCTCGTGTTTCCAGCCTTCGATGTCGTGCAGCACCAGCACCGCGCGGGCCCGCGGCGGCAGGGTGGCGATGGCGCGCTCCAGGTCCAGGCGCAGGGCGGTACGCTGGCCGGCGCTGTCGGGCGTGGCGTGGTATTCCAGCGCGGCATCGTCGGTTTCCAGGGCCTCGCCGCCACTGCGCGAGCGCAGCTCCATCAGCGCAGTGTTGACCGCCAGGCGGTGCAGCCAGGTCGAGAACGCGCTTTCGAACCGGAACGCGGGCAACGCCTGCCAGGCGCGCACGAAGGACTCCTGGGCCAGGTCCTCGGCCCGGCCCTCGTGGCCACACAGGCGCCACAGCACCGCGTAGACCCGCCGCGAATGCTTGCGATAAAGGCTTTCGAAGGCGCGCATGTCGCCGCCCGCGGCGGCGCGGACCAGGGCATGGTCCTCCTCGCGCGGGGTGGCGGGGCTGGGGTGGGCGGCATCCAGGGTCACGGCAAGCGTCAGCATACCCACTGGGATGCCGCGAGCCGCGGGAAGGTTTAGTCGGACGCGGCAGGCCGCGCCAGGCTTCGCGCGTGGGCGGCCGCGAGCCTTACCGTCGCTTCATGGATGTCCACGATGTCGTCCACCTGCGGCGCGTAGCCGCCGGCCATGCAAACGGCTACCGGCAGACGGTGCCGGCCACACGCGGCCAGTACCTGCCGGTCGCGTTCGGCCAGTCCGGCCTTGCTCAGGGCCAGATGGCCGAGGCGATCGCCCGCGTAGGGATCCGCACCGGCCAGGTAAACCACCGCATCGGCGCGCGCACGTGCGATCGCTTCGGGCAGGTGGCGCGCCAGCGCATCAAGGTAGTCGGCATCACCGGTGCCGTCGGGCAAGGCCACGTCGAGATCGGAGGCCGGCTTCACCGCCGGGTAGTTGCGCGCCGAGTGCATGGAGAACGCGAACAGGCTGTCGTCGCCCGTACACAGCTCGGCGGTGCCGTTGCCCTGGTGCACGTCGAGGTCGACGATCAGCACGCGCCGGGCCAGGCCCTTCGATTGCACGTAGCGCGCAGCCACCACGGCATCGTTGAACACGCAATAGCCGCCGCCGCGGGCGTAGCCGGCATGGTGGGTGCCGCCGGCCAGGTTGACCGCGATGCCCTCGCCTTCCAGGGCGCCGCGCAGGGCGTGCATGGTGCCGCCGGACGAGCGTCGCGAGCGGTGCACCATCGCGGCGGACCAGGGGAAGCCGATGCGTCGCATCATCGCCGGCTCGGCGCTGCCTTCCGACATCGCCTGCACGTACTCGGGCGCATGTACGCGCAGCAGGTCCTCGTCGGAAGCGGGGGGCGGCTCGACCAGTTTGATGTCCAGCGCGGGGGCCGCGGCGGCGATGCGGGCGTGCAGGCGGGCGTACTTCGCCATCGGGAAGGCGTGGCCTTCCGGGAGCGGGAGGACGAAGTGGTGGCAGTAGAACGCCTTCATGCCCGGTACTGCGAAGGATTACGTACCAGGTACATTTTCATGTGGCGTCTGGCGAACACCGGAAGCCACATGAAAATGTACCTGGTACGTTCGCTTCGCAGGGGGGAATCAGGCGAGTTGGGCGGCGATCTTGGCGCGTTCGGCCTTCAGGGCGTGCGGGGTGCGCTCGCCATAGCTGTCCAGGTACTCGCCGATGCTTTCCATTTCCGCCTTCCAGCCGGCGCGGTCCACCGCCAGCAGCTGCTCGAGCGTGGCGGCGTCGAGGTCCAGGCCTTCGGTATTGAGGTCGGAGGGCTTGGGCAGGTTGCCCACCGGCGTTTCCAGCGCCTGCGCCTGGCCGGTGACGCGCTTGAGCATCCACTCCAGCACGCGCAGGTTGTCGCCGAAGCCGGGCCACATGAACTTGCCCTGCTCGTTCTTGCGGAACCAGTTGACGTGGAAGATCTTCGGCAGCTGCGCGCCCGGCTTGTCGAACGACAGCCAGTGCGCGAAGTAGTCGGCGAAATTGTAGCCGGCGAAGGGCTTCATCGCCATCGAGTCACGGCGCACCACGCCCACCGCACCGGTGGCGGCGGCGGTGGTCTCGGACGCCATCGAGGCGCCGACCAGCACGCCATGGGTCCAGTCGCGCGCTTCGAACACCAGCGGCACCAGCGATTCGCGGCGACCACCGAACACGATCGCGCTCAGCGGCACGCCTTGGGGATCCTCGGCCTTGTCGGTGTAGCTGGGGCAGTTCTTCGCGCTGACGGTGAAGCGCGAATTCGGATGCGCCGCGGGGCTGACCGCCTTGTCGTACGGACGGCCCTGCCAGTCCTTCGCGGGCGTGCCCTCGGGCAGGCCTTCCCACCAGGGCTGGTTGTCGGCGGTGACGCCGACGTTGGTGAAAATGGCGTCCTTGCCCAGCATCGCCAGCGCATTGGGGTTGGTCTTGGCGCTGGTGCCGGGCGCGACGCCGAAATAACCGGCCTCCGGATTGATGGCGTACATGCGGCCGTCGGCGCCGGGGCGCATCCAGCAGATGTCGTCGCCCACGGTCCACACCTTCCAGCCGGCGCGCTGGTAGCCCTCGGGCGGGATCAGCATGGCCAGGTTGGTCTTGCCGCAGGCCGAGGGGAAGGCCGCGGCGACGTAATGGGTTTCACCCCGCGGATTCTCGATGCCCACGATCAGCATGTGCTCGGCCAGCCAGCCCTCGGTGCGCGCCTGGTAGCTGGCGATGCGCAGGGCGTGGCACTTCTTGCCCAGCAGCGCGTTGCCGCCGTAGCCCGAGCCATAGGACTTGATGGTCAGCTCTTCCGGGAAATGCATGATGAAGCGGCGCTCGGGGTCGAGCTCGCCGATCGAGTGCAGGCCCTTGACGAAGCTGCCCTCGCGCTCGATGCGCGCCTGCGCCTGGGCGCCCATGCGGGTCATGATGCGCATGTTGGCCACCACGTAGGGCGAGTCGGTGATCTCGACGCCGCAACGCGCCAGCGGCGAGTCGATCGGACCCATGCAATACGGCACCACGTACATCGTGCGGCCGCGCATGCAGCCCTCGTACAGCGCATCGATCTTGGCATGCGCGTCCGCCGGCGACATCCAGTGGTTGTTCGGGCCGGCGTCTTCCTGGCGGCTGGTGCACACGAACGTGAGGTGCTCGACGCGCGCCACGTCGGACGGGCTGGAGCGGTGCAGGTAGCAGTTGGGATGGGTCTGCTCGTTGAGCTTGACCAGGTCGCCGGTGGACAGCATCAGCGCGACCAGGCTGTCGTTCTCGGCGTCGGAGCCGTCGCACCAGTGGATGCGGGCGGGCTGGGTGAGTTTGGCGACCGAGGCGACCCAGTCGTTGAGGGCGGCAAGCTTGCTGGACATGGCGGAAAGGCTCCGGGCGGGGCCACTAAGGGGAAACTGGGAGGCGGCGCGCGGACCCGGCGCCAGCCTATGCATACGTATTCTATCGGCTGCGGGCCCCGCTGTCCCGGGACAAGACGCCGGGCTCAGACCGGGATCAGCGTGCCCATGACGTGGCCAACGTAGGCCTCGAATTCATCATGATGAAGCCGCGGCTGCCCCAGCTGCAGCGACAGCTGCAGGAAGCCCACGTACGCCGCGTAGGTGAGGCGCGCGCGGTTCTGCGCGTCCAGTCGTGGCAGCCCGGCCTGGCGGAAGCTCGCGGTCAGGTAATCCATGCGCCGCTGGGACACGCGGTGCAGCACCGGCTGCACCACCGGATGGTCCAGCGCCTTGAGCAGCTCGGAATAGATGATGTGCGGCTTGAGTTCGTGCGCCACCAGCTGGAACAACGCCTTGAGTCGGGCCCGCGGATCGGAAATCGCCTCGAGCTGGCCGAAAACGGTCTCCTGTTCCATTACCTCCCAGCGCTCCAGGGCCGCCACCAGCAGCGCCTCGCGCGACGGGAAGTGCCAGTAGAAGCTGCCCTTGGTCACGCCCAGCCGGCGCGCCAGCGGCTCCACCGCGACCGCGGCCAGGCCCTGTTCGGCGATCACGTCTAGCGCGGCAAGCGCCCAGTCTTCGGCACTCAGGCGCGAGGGGCGTTCAATCTTGGGGGCGGGGGCTACCATACGGTGGACAAGTCTACTGGGTGCGTCGATCGGGGTGGTATCACGGGACAGCCCTCCGGCCGCAGTAGCCGGCCCTGGCATCATGCACCATACGGACTGGTATTGACAGGCCCAGCCGAGCATCCCATACTCGCCCGTATGGTCATTTCCGCCCCTGACGTCGCCGTGCCCGTGGCGCAGCCGCACTGGCTGCTCGCCGGCGACGGCCTGCGTCTGTCGGCGCAGCATTATCCGGGCGAAAAGACCGGCGTGCTGTTGGCCCATGGCTTTGGCCAGACCCGCCAGGCGTGGTCGGCCACGCAGCAGCGGCTGGCGCGCGAGGGCCATGCCAGCCTGGCCTGGGACGTGCGGGGCCACGGCGGTTCGCAGCGCAATCCCGCGGGCCATCGTTATGCCGGCGCGCAGTTCGTGGATGACATCGCCACTGCCGCCCAGGCGCTCGGCCCGCGCCCCGTGCTGGTCGGCGCATCCATGGGCGGCCTGACCGGCCTGATGGCCCAGGCGCGCGACCGGCTGTTCTCCGCACTGGTGCTCGTGGACATCACCCCGCGCTGGGAAGCCGCCGGCGTCGAGCGCATCCTCGGCTTCATGACCGCGCATCCCGACGGCTTCGAGTCCTACGAGCACGCGGCCGACCAGATTTCCGCTTACCTGCCCCATCGCCGCGAGAAGAAGACGCCGGCCCAGCTGGCCCATCTGCTGACCCGCCGCGACGACGGCCGCCTGGCCTGGCACTGGGATCCGCGCCTGCTGGCGGAGTTCATCCCCGACACCGAAGGCCTGCAGGACACGCTGGAACAGGCCTGCCGGGCCCTGGACGTGCCGGTGCTGCTGGTCAGCGGCGGCCGCAGCGACCTGGTCACCGCCGGCACGGTGCAGCATTTTCTAGAGCTGGCGCCCCACGCGCAGCACGTACAACTGCCACAGGCCACCCACATGGTGGCGGGCGACGACAACGACGCCTTTACCGACACCCTGCTCCACTTCCTGCAAGCCCACTTCCTGTCCGACCTGGCCGCACCCCCCGCGGCCGCCCACGGAGATCCACGATGAGCATCCTCGCGCCCTTCCTCGCCCTGCTGCTGGCGACCCTGCTGGTGGCCTACCACCGCCTGAGCCTGGTGGTCTTCACCGCGCTCTCGGCCACGCTGCTGGTGGCCGTGGGCCTGGCCGGCGCCAACCTCACCGCCACCGTGGTCGCCGCGGTGCTGCTGGGCCTGGTGACGCTGCCGCTGCTGATCACCCCGCTGCGGCAGGCGCTGATCACCGCCCCGCTGCTCAAGTTCTATACCAAGATCCTGCCGCCGCTGTCGGACACCGAGAAGACCGCGCTGGAAGCCGGCACCGTCGGCTTCGAGGGCGAGCTGTTCTCGGGCATGCCCAAGTGGGACGCGCTGCTGTCGCAGCCCAAGCCGCTGCTGACCGCGGAAGAACAGGCCTTTCTCGACGGCCCGGTGGAGCAGGCCTGTCGCATGACCAACGACTGGGACATCACCCACGTCCGCAACGACCTGCCGCCCGAGCTGTGGGACTACCTGAAGAAGAACAAGTTCTTCGGCATGATCATTCCCAAGGAATACGGCGGCCTGGGCTTCTCGGCGCTGGCCCACCACAAGGTGATCCAGAAGCTGGCCTCGATCTCGGCCACGCTCAGCTCCACCGTCGGCGTGCCCAATTCGCTGGGCCCGGCCGAGCTGCTGCTGCACTACGGCACCGACGAGCAGAAGCAGCACTATCTGCCGCGCCTGGCCGATGGCCGTGACGTGCCCTGTTTCGCGCTCACCGGCCCCACGGCCGGTTCCGACGCCACCTCGATCCCCGACTACGGCATCGTCACCGAAGGCGACTGGAACGGCGCCCGCGTGCTCGGCGTCAAGCTCACCTTCGACAAGCGCTACATCACGCTGGCCCCCGTGGCCACGGTGATCGGCCTGGCCTTCCGCCTGTACGACCCGAACAAGCTGCTGGGTGAAGTGGCCGACCGCGGCATCACGCTGGCGCTGATCCCGCGCGACACCGCCGGCCTGGAAATCGGCCGCCGCCACTTCCCGCTCAACTGCGCCTTCCAGAACGGCCCGGTGCGCGGCAAGGAAATCTTCCTGCCGCTGAGCCAGCTGATCGGCGGCGAAGACTACGTGGGCCAGGGCTGGCGCATGCTGGTCGAGTGCCTGTCGGTGGGCCGCGCCATCACCCTGCCGTCCACCTCCAGCGGCGCGTCGAAGCTGGCGGCCGTGGTCACCGGTGCGTACGCGCGCATCCGCAAGCAGTTCGGCCTGTCCATCGGCCGCTTCGAAGGGGTGGAAGAAGCGCTGGCACGCATCGCCGGCAATGCTTATGCCGCCGCCGCGCTGTCGCAGTCCACCGCCGCCGCGGTGGATCGCGGTGAGAAGCCCGCCGTGCCCTCGGCCATCGCCAAGTACCACGCCACCGAGATGGCGCGCGAAGTGGCCAAGGACGCCATGGACATCCACGGCGGCAAGGGCGTGATCCTGGGCCCGATGAACTACCTGGGCCGCGGCTGGCAGGCGGCGCCGATCTCGATCACGGTCGAGGGCGCCAACATCATGACCCGCAGCCTGATGATCTTCGGCCAGGGCGCGATCCGCTGCCATCCCTGGGTCCTGAAGGAAATGCAGGCCGCCCAGCATCCGGATCCGGCCGTGCGCCTGCGCGAATTCGACACCAACCTGTTCGGCCACATCGGCTTCGCGATCTCCAACGCGGTGCGCAGCTGGGTGTTCGGCCTGTTCGCCGCGCGCATCGGCAAGGCGCCGGGTGATGCGTACACGCGGCGCTATTACCGCAAGCTCAACCGCTACTCCGCCAACCTGGCGCTGGTGGCCGACACCTCGATGCTGATGCTGGGCGGCAAGCTCAAGTTCAAGGAAAAGCTGTCGGGCCGCCTGGGCGACGTGCTCAGCCAGCTCTACATCTCCAGCGCCATGCTAAAGCGCTACGAGGACGAGGGCCGTCCGGCCGCCGAACAGCCGCTGCTGGCCTACGCCATCCTCGATTCCTCGCACAAGATCGAGCTGGCCCTGTCGGGCGCGCTGCGCAACTTCCCGATCCGCCCGGTGGGCTGGCTGCTGTGGATGCTGGTGTTCCCGTGGGGCCGTCGCGCGCAGGCGCCGTCGGACCGCCTGGGCCGCCGCGCCGCCGCGCTGCTGATGTCGCCGTCGGATGCCCGCGACCGCCTGGCCGAGGGCGTGTTCCTGACGCCCTGCGAGAACAACCCGGCCGGCCGCATCAACAGCTTCCTGCCCAAGGTGATCCTGGCCGAGCCGGTGGAGCGCAAGTTCCTCAAGGCCCTGAAGAACAGCGACATCGAGGCGCTGGACTTCCCGGCGCAGCTGGCCGAGGGCGTCGCCGAGGGCTGGATCACCGCCGAGGAGAAGCTGCAGCTGGAAGAGCTGCGCACGCTGACCTGGGAGGCGATCACGGTGGACGATTTCGATCCGGCCGACCTGGTGGCGGCATCGCTTCACCGCAACGCGGCGCCCGTGCAGCACCGGGCCGCCTGAGCCATCCGCACCAGGAGGATGACGTCGTGCAGGACACGCACTTCATCCTCCTGGCCGGCGTGCACAGCCTGGCGTTCGCGGCCTTCCACGCCGGCTTCTGGAAGCTGTTCGACTGGCCGCGCGACCTGCGCGCCAACTCGGTCGCCACCCGCGCGGTGGTGCAGATCCTGAACCTGCGGCTGATCTACGTGTTCCTGGGCATCGCCGCCCTGTGCCTTGCATTTCCCGACGAACTGGCCGGCTCCGCGCTGGGCCGTGCGCTGCTGGCCGGCATGGCGCTGTTCTGGGTGGGCCGCACGATCGAACAGTGGGTCTTCCTGCCCTACAACACGCCGCTGGTGCATAGGCTCACGGCCGCCTTCGTGGCCGGCGCGGGCCTGTTCGCGGCGCCCCTCCTCACCTGACCAGGCAAACTCCATGTCCGACGCGCCGCTGCTCAAGACCTACCGCAAGCTGATCCGCTATCCCGCCGGGCACTGGCTGTTCAGCCGCGCGGTGTGCATGAAGGCGCCCTACTTCGGCAGCATCCGGCCGACCTTCCGCGTGCTCGAGAACGGACGCTGCGAAGCCACCATTCCCGACCGCCGCGCCGTGCACAACCACATCGGCACCGTGCACGCGATCGCGCTGTGCAACCTGGCCGAGCTCTGCGCCGGCGTGATGACCGATGCCTCGCTGCCCGGCGACATGCGCTGGATCCCCAAGGGCATGACGGTGAGCTACCTGAAGAAGGCCAAGGGCACGATGCGTGGCGTCGCCACGCCGATGATCCCGATTGTCAGCGCCGCGACTGGCTACGACCTGCCGGTCAACGTGGACGTGTTCGATCCCGCGGGCGAGCGGGTGTTCAATGCCGAGATCAGGATGTGGTTGAGTGCGAGGAAGTAGCGGGGAGGCAGGAACCAGTAACGCCCTCAGAAGTAATGCACCGCCACCGCCGCCAAGATCGCCGGCAACGCCTGCACGTACAGGATCGAGCGCTTCACCGTCGCGGCGCCGAACAGCCCGGCGATCACCACGCAGCCCAGGAAGAACAGGCAGATCGCGCGGTCGCCGATCAGCAGGCCCCAGACCAGGCCCGCGGCCAGGAAACCGTTGTACAGGCCCTGGTTCATCGCCAGCTTGGCCGAGTCCTGCGCAAGCTTCGGATCGAGCCGGAAGACCTTGCGCCCCAGCGGCCTGGTCCAGAAAAACATCTCCAGCACCATGAATCCCACGTGCAGCAGCGCGACGAAGGCGGTGAGGATGATCGCGATCAGGGACATGGCGGCACTCCGGTCAGTCGGCCAGCTGCGCGGCGTGGTGCCGCAGGTGGTCCTCGATGAAGCTGGCGATGAAATAGTAGCCGTGATCGTAGCCGGCGTGGCGGCGCAGGCTTAGCGCCTGCCCGGCCTCGGCGCAGGCGGCCTCGAAGCGCTCGGGCTGCAGCTGCGGGGCAAGAAATTTGTCGTCCAGGCCCTGGTCCACCAGGATCGTGCCGCCGAAGGCGCGGCGCCGCACCAGCTCACAGGCGTCGTGTTCGGCCCACGCGCGGCGGTGGTCGCCCAGGTAGCGGCCGAAGGCCTTCTCGCCCCACGGCACCTGGCTGGGCGCGACGATCGGCGCGAACGCCGACACGCTGCCGTAGCGGTCGGGATGGCGCAGTGCCAGCACCAGGGCGCCGTGCCCGCCCATCGAATGCCCGAAGATGCCCGCGCGCCCCGGATGCGCCGGGAAGTGGCTGGCCACCACGGCGGCCAGCTCGTGCACCACGTGCGTCTCCATCCGGAAGCGCGAGGACCACGGCGCCTGGGTGGCATCGAGGTAGAAGCCCGCGCCCTCGCCGAACTCCCAGTCGCCGGTGGCGCCTTCCAGGCCGGTATCGCGCGGGCTGGTGTCGGGCATCACCAGCATCAGCCCCAGCTCGGCCGCCACGCGCTGGGCGCCGGCCTTGATGGTGGCCGTCTCTTCGCTGCAGGTCAGGCCGGCCAGGAAATACAGGACCGGCACGCGGCCTTCGCGCGCCTGCGGCGGCTGGAACACGGCGAAGCGCATCGGCCCGCCGCAGGCGTCCGACGCCATCCGGTAGAAGCCCTGCACGCCGCCGAAGCAGCCGTGCTCGCTCACCAGCTCCACCGCCATCAGTAGACCACCACGCTGCGGATGGACTCGCCCCGGTGCATCAGGTCGAAGGCCTCGTTGATCCGCTCCAGCGGCATCGTGTGCGTGATCAGCGAATCGATGTCGATCTTGCCATCCATGTACCAGTCCACGATCTTGGGCACGTCGGTGCGCCCGCGCGCGCCGCCGAAGGCGCTGCCGCGCCAGTTGCGCCCGGTCACCAGCTGGAACGGCCGCGTGCTGATTTCCGCGCCCGCCGGCGCCACGCCGATGATGACGCTGGTGCCCCAGCCCTTGTGCGCCGATTCCAGCGCCTGGCGCATCACCCTGGTGTTGCCGATGCATTCGAAGGTGTAGTCGGCGCCGCCCTTGGTCAGGGACACCAGGTAGGGCACCAGGTCGCCCTCCACCTCCGCCGGGTTCACGAAATGCGTCATGCCGAACTTGCGCGCCATGGCCTCGCGGCCCGGGTTCAGGTCCACGCCGACGATCATGTCGGCCCCGGCCAGGCGCGCGCCCTGCACCACGTTCAGGCCGATGCCGCCCAGGCCGAACACGATCACCTTCGAGCCCACCTCCACCTTGGCGGTGAAGATCACCGCGCCGATGCCGGTGGTGACACCGCAGCCGATGTAGCAGACCTTGTCGAACGGCGCGTCCTCGCGGATCTTCGCCAGTGCGATCTCCGGCACCACGGTGTACTGCGCGAAGGTGGACGTGCCCATGTAGTGCAGCACCGGCTTGCCGTCGAGGCTGAAGCGGCTGCTGCCGTCGGGCATCAGGCCCTGCCCCTGCGTGCTGCGGATGGACTGGCACAGGTTGGTCTTGGGATTGAGGCAGTACTCGCACTGCCGGCACTCGGGCGTGTACAGCGGGATGACGTGGTCGCCCTTCTTCAGCGTGGTCACGCCCGGCCCCACGTCCACCACGATGCCGGCGCCCTCGTGGCCCAGGATCGCCGGGAACAGACCCTCGGGGTCATCGCCCGACAGCGTGAACTGGTCGGTGTGGCAGACGCCGGTAGCCTTGAGTTCGACCAGCACCTCGCCGAAGCGCGGACCTTCCAGGTCCACGGTTTCGATGCTCAACGGGGCGCCTGCTTTCAGCGCGACGGCGGCTTTGACCTTCATTCGGCGAACTCCCTGGGGCAAGACCCACAGGGTAACGCCAGCGCCGGCGACATGTGTTGCGCCGGCGCGAAGACGCGTCTCAGGCCGGCGCTTTTTCCCGCGCGTGCCAGGCCGCCAGTGCGGCGGCTTCGCGCTCCGGGCTCAGGCCGGCGCGCGGCTTGGCGCGGCGGTCTTCCGGCAGGCCGCGCCACCAGGCCAGGGTGTCGGCCACCGTGGTATCAAGCGACCGGTACGTGAGGCCCGCGGCGGCCGCGCGCGCCGCGCTGGCGCGACCGAAGCCGGCGTAGTCGCCCTCGGCGGGGATCCAGCACGGCAGGTCCATCCAGGCGCCCACGTTCTGCGCGGCCAGGAAATCGGCCGGCACCCAGGTGATGCGGCTGTCGTGGCCGGGCGGCTGCGGACAGGGTGCGCGCACGCAGCGCACGGTGTTGGCGGCCTTGGCCGCCGACTGGCAGGCGGCCATGAAGCCCCCGAAGCTGATGGCGCCGGCCTGGGCATCGGCGTTGAAGGTGCCCAGCGTCTTGCGCTCCAGGCACAGCAGCAGGAAGTCGGCCAGGTCGCGCACGTCGATGAACTGCGTCGGGGCTTCCGGCGGCGCCGGCGCCAGCACCTCGCCGCCGCGATCGAAGCGCGCCGGCCAGTAGGTGAAGCGGTCGGTGGGATCGCCCGGCCCGACGATCAGGCCGGGACGAACGACGGTGACACGGCCCGGCATCGCCTTTTCGGCGGCCTGCTCGCACAGCGCCTTGAGCCCGCCGTAGGTTTCGCCGGTGACCTGCTGCACGGCGGGATCGGCCAGCTGCGCCAGTGGCGCGTCCTCGTCCATGCCCGGCTGGTCCATCTTGGCGTACACCGAGATGGTGGAGATGATCAGGTAGTGCGCCACGTGCTCGCGCAGCGCCTCGGCCGAGGCCGTGACGTCGCCGGGCAGGTAGGCCGAGGTGTCGAGCACGGCGTCCCACTCGCGCCCGGCCAGCACCGCCAGGTCGGTCTTGCGGTCGCCCTTGAGCTGCTCGATGTCGGCGTAGGCGGCGGCGCTGAACTTGTCGGGCGCGGTCTTGCCGCGGTTGAACAGCGTCAGCTGGTGGCCGCGGGCGCGGGCCGCCTCGACGAAATGCGGACCCAGGAAGCCGGTGCCGCCCAGCACCAGGATCTTCAGCGGCCGGGTCGCCTTGCCGGCGGCGAGGCCGCGTACCGGCAGGCCCATCAGCACGGCGCCGGCGACGCCGGCGGCGAGGAAGTCACGACGGTTCGGCATGTGCCCTCCGGGGCGTCAGCGCGGGTCCGACGGCAGCTTCGCCTGCTCCTTGATCAGGCGCCATGCGCCAAAGGTCATGCCGGCCGCGATGCCGATGCCCACCATGAAAACCACCGACGAACCGAAGCCCGCGATCAGCTTGTGCACCCACACGAAGGTGAGGTCGGCGGCGCGGTACACCGCGGTGTCGATCACCGCCTTGGCCTTGTAGCGCACCTCGCGGTCCACGCGTGTGTACACCGTCTCGCGGCCGGGCTTGGCCAGCGAGAATTCGCTGGCGCGCGTGATCACCTGCACCACCGCGATCAGCATCGGCAGCGGCGACGCCGCCAGCACCGAGAACCCGATCAGGATGGCCACCGCCGGGATCATCAGCACCGGCGCCACGCCCCAGCGCACCAGCAGCGGCCGGGTCAGGAACACCTGCACCAGGATGGTCAGCGCATTGATCGCCAGGTCCAGGTTGGCGAAGAAGGCGGTGCGCTCCTCGGCGCTGGCCATCGCGCGCGCGATCGCGGCCTGCTCGTTGTACAGCAGCGTGCCCACCCCGATGCCGAAGAACATCACCACCGCCATCGCCCGCAGCAGCGGCTGCTGCGCCACCAGGCGCAGGCCGGCCCACACGCTGCCGCCCATGGCCTGCTCGGCCGAGGCCAGGCCCCGCGACTGCTCGCGCATCCGCGCCCAGCGGCCCAGGCGCAGGATGCAGAACACGCAGGCCGCCAGCAGGCAGGCCGACACCAGCAGCAGGTTGGGCACGCCGATCTGGTGCACCAGGGCGCGGGTGATCACCGGCCCAAGGAAGCCGCCGGCGGTGCCGCCCGCGGCGATGAAGCCATAGAGCCGGCGCGCCTCGATGTCGCTGTAGATGTCGGCCATGAAGCTCCAGAACACCGACACCGCGAACAGGTTGAACACCGCCACCCAGATGAAGAAGATCGCGCCGCGCCCCGGCACCTCGCGCCCGAACACGAAGTAGAAGCCGACCAGGCAGGCGATGAAGAGCCCGTACAGCACCGGCAGGAACACCCGGCGCGGATAGCGGCTGACCAGGGCGCCGTAGGCCGGCTGCAGCAGCAGCATCGCCAGGAAGGTGCCGGTGAACAGCAGCTGCAGCGTGAGGTCGCCCAACGCCCAGCCGCGCGCCGTGGCCCATTCCACCAGCGCCAGCGGGAATACGGCCTCGACGTCCGCCGAGGCGCCCATGGCGTCGCGCACGGGCCGCAGCACGTAATAACCGGTCAGCAGGAAGAAAAAATAAAGGAACGACCACAGCAGCGGCGGGAATTCCTGCAGCGCACCGCGCAGGTGGTCGAAGCGGCCAGCCGTTTCCGTGCCTGGGGTCATGGGCAATGCCTGCGGAGTCGGCGCACCATAGCCAACCCGGTCGCCAGCCGCCAGCCCGGGCCCGGATTGTGAGCGGCATCACGCCCGGTGAGCGGCGCTGCCCGGCCCCGAGTGTTTGCTCTAGACCGGGGGCCTAGCCTCGGGCCGTCATCGAACCAAGAAGTCCCTGTGTACGACTACATCATCGTAGGTGCCGGCTCCGCCGGCTGCGTCCTGGCCAACCGGCTGAGCGAAGACCCCGGCACCCAGGTGCTGCTGCTCGAAGCCGGTCCCAGCGACTGGCATCCCTTCATCCACATGCCGGCCGGCCTGGCCAAGCTGGTGGGCCAGAAGGGCGTGAACTGGGACTACAGCACCGCCGCCGAACCGCAGCTGGCCGGCCGCCACCTGTGGTGGCCGCGCGGCAAGGTGCTGGGCGGCTCGAGCTCGATCAATGCCATGTGCTACATCCGCGGCCACCAGCGCGACTACGACGAGTGGGCGGCGCTGGGCGCCGACGGCTGGCACTGGGACAACGTGCTGCCCTACTTCAAGCGCAGCGAGGGCAACGAGCGCGGCGACAGCGAGTACCACAATGCCGACGGCCCGCTGGGGGTGTCCGACCCGCGCCACAAGAATCCGCTGTCGGAAGTGTTCGTGGCGGCGGCCCGCCAAGCCGGCCACGCCGCCACCGACGACTTCAATGGCGCCACGCAGGAAGGCTTTGGCTGGTACCAGACCACCACGCGGGGCGGCATGCGCAGCTCCAGCGCGCGCGCCTACCTCACGCCGGTGCGGCAGCGTCCCAACCTGAAGGTCATCACCAGCGCCACCGCCAGCCGCATCACCATCGAGGACGGCCGCGCCACCGGCGTGGTCTACGCCATCGGTGGAAAGGGTGCGCACATGGCCATCGCGCGGCGCGAGGTGATCCTCAGCGGCGGCGCGATCAATTCGCCCCAGCTGCTGATGCTGTCGGGCATCGGCCCGGCCGAGCACCTGCGCCAGCACGGCATCGTGGTCCGCAGCGACCTGCCGGGCGTCGGCGGCAACCTGCAGGACCACCTGGACGTGTGCACCATGCAGCGCTGCACCACCGACGGCGTCAGCTACGACCAGTCCAGCGACACCCTGGTGGCGCTGCAGTACTACCTGTTCAAGACCGGCCCGGGCACCAGCAACATCGCCGAGGCGGGCGGCTTCCTGCGCAGCGCGCTGGCCGACGACGAGCGGCCGGACATCCAGTTCCACTTCGTGCCGGCGCAGCTGGACGACCACGGCCGCAACCGCCTGCCGGGCAACGGCTACACCCTGCACGCCTGCGGCCTGCATCCGCGCAGCCGCGGCCGGGTGTCGCTGGCCAGCACGAACGCCGCCGACAAGCCGCGCATCGAAGCCGGCTACCTCAGCGACCCCGAGGGCTACGACCTGAAGGTGATGCTGGAAGCATTGCGCCTCTCGCGCGAGATCCTGGCCCAGCCGGCGTTCGCGCCCTATCGCGGCGAGGAACTGTTTCCGGGCGATGCGCTGCAGGACGAGGCCTCGCTGGTGGACTTCATCCGCCGCAAGGCCGAATCCATCTACCACCCGGTCGGCACCTGCCGCATGGGCGCGGCCGACGACCCGCAGGCCGTGGTGGATCCGCAGCTGCGCGTGCGCGGCATCCAGGCCCTGCGCGTGGTGGACGCGTCGGTGATGCCCAAGCTGATCGGCGGCAACACCAATGCCCCGACCATGATGATCGCCGAGCGCGCCGCCGACCTGATCCTGGGCCGCGCGGCCTGAGCCTGGGTCACGACGCGACCAAGTCCGCGCTGGCGACGACGCGAGCCTCTAGGCCGCCCGCTCCAGCATCGGCGGCAGCGGGCAGTGCAGCGAGGCGCAGACCACGCGCAGCAGCTCGGCTTCGGCCACGCAGATGCGGCCGTCGTGGCTCACGGCGGCCACCAGGCCTTCGACCAGCAGCTCCTTGCCGCGCGGCTCGACGCGGTCCAGCACCGGCCACAGCTCGTCCAGGGTCTTGAGCGCATCCTTGGGCGGCTGGTAGGGCGCGTCGGCGCGCGGGAACAGCAGGTTCATGCCGGCCAGGTAGGCGCGCATCGCGCCGGCGCCATCGTCGTGGCCGGCCTGGGCCAGGATTGCCATCAGGCTGATAGCCTGCGGCGCGCAGTCAGCCAGGCGCTTGTTGCCGGCCACCCAGTTGCCGGCCGGATCCAGCGCATCGTGCACCTGCACCCGCAGCAGCCGGCCCAGGCAGTACTCGAACAGGCTGACCTTGCCGTCGGCATGGGTCAGCGCGTAGCAGCCGTCCATGAACTTCTCGAGCTCGGCGCGCGGCCGCTTGCGCAGCGCCGGCATCGCCATCGCGGCCAGCGGCAGGCACAGGATGCGCGGCAGGTCGGCGATGCGGTCGGCATAGTCCAGCGCCTGGCGGAATTGGCGCTCGTCCTGGCGCGCGGCCAGGTCGTGCTGCTGGCGGTCGCGCACCTTGCCGGGCGGCGCCAGCAGCAGGCCGTACAGCAGCGGCACGGCTTCATCGCGCTCGCGGGCCGAGCGCTGCAGCGTTTCCGGGATGGCGCTGACCAGGGCGCCGGCGCGGGCGTAGTCGTCGGCCTGCGGCGCACCCACCTGCGCGACCACCGACGGCGGCGTCACCGACAGCTCGGCGCGATCGCCCGGCAGCGGTGGCGGCTGGCGGCTGTCCAGGCCCAGCGCGGCGTCCTCGTCCAGGCCCGAGGGTGGCTTCATCTGCCAGCGCGCGGTCAGGTCCACCATCGCCTGCGGCTTGAACGCGGGCTCCAGCGCCTGGATGCGCTCCAGCAGCGGCGGATGGGTGGCGAACAGGCGCGAATAGCCCACGCCGTCGCCGAACAGCATGTGCGCCACTTCCTCGGTCTTGCCGCTCGCCAGCTTTGAACCTTCCTGCAGCCCGCCGATCTTCTTCAGCGCGCCGGCCAGGCCCTTGGTCTGGCGCGTGAACTGCACCGCCGAGGAATCGGCCAGGAACTCGCGCTGGCGGCTCACGCCGGCCTTGATCAGGCGCCCGAAGAACAGGCCCACGTAGCCCACCACCAGCAGGCCCAGCGCGACCAGCAGCACCGGCGCCTCGCCCTTGGAACTGCGGCCGCCGCGGCCGTGCACCAGCACCTGCCGGCCAATGATGCCCAGCACCAGGATGCCGAACAGCACGCCCATCAGCCGGATGTTGAGCCGCATGTCGCCATTGAGCACGTGGCTGAACTCGTGGGCGATCACGCCCTGCAATTCGTCGCGGTTGAGCTTGTCCAGGGCGCCGCGGGTGACCGCCACGGCGGCGTCGGCCGGCGCGTAGCCGGCCGCGAACGCGTTGATGGCGGTTTCCTCTTCCATCACGAAGATCTGCGGCACCGGTACGCCCGAGGCGATGGCGATCTCCTCGACCACGTTGCGCAGGCGCCGGTAGTGGAAGTCGTGGGTGTCCTCGGGCACCGGGGTGCCGCCCATCTGCAGCGCCACCGCGGCGCCGCCGGCGCGCAGGCTGGACGTGCGGTACACCGAGGCGACACCGATGATGCCCAGCGTGACCAGGGTGGAGGCGATGACGCCGGCCGTGAGCTTCGCCGGCGAGGCATCCTCGCTGAGCAGGCCGAAGGCCAGCAGGGCAACGAAGTCGACGGCGATGACGATCGCCACCACCGCCAGCACAAAGAGCAGGATCAACCGCTTGGACTGGCGCCGGGCCTGGTCCTGGCGCTCGAAGAAGTTCATGCGCGATCAGCCTCCCGGGAGCCCCCTCCCGCGACGGGAGAGGGCCTGGCCATCAGAACGACACCTTGGGCGCTTCGCGCTGCGCCGGGTCGGTGATCTCGAGCAGGGCGGCCGCGACGAAGCCGAACATGCCGGCGATGAGGTTGGACGGAAACACTTCGCGCTTGTTGTTGTAGGCCATGACGCTGTCGTTGTAGGCCTGGCGTGCGAAGGCGATGCGGTTCTCGGTGGAGGTGAGCTCCTCGGTGAGCTGCATCATGTTCTGGTTGGCCTTGAGGTCGGGGTAGGCCTCGGCCACGACCATCAGCCGCGACAGCGCGCCGGCCAGGCCGGACTCGGCATTGCCCAGCGCCGCCATGGCGCCGGGATCGCCCGGGTTGGCCTTGGCGGACGCCAGGCCGCTGACCGCGGCGGCGCGTGCCTGGATGACGGCCTCCAGGGTTTCGCGCTCGTGCTTGAGGTAGCCCTTGGCCACCTCGACCAGGTTGGGGATGAGGTCGTAACGCCGGGTCAGCTGCACGTCGATCTGCGCGAAGGCGTTCTTGAAGGCGTTGCGGGCGGTGATCAGGCCGTTGTAGATGCCCACGCCCCAGAACGCGGCGATGGCCACGACCACGGCCAGAACGAGCAAAGTCATCATCAGGTGTCCCCCTTGGTTCAGGCCGGTCTGCAAATGGCGAGTTAGAATCGGGCCTGTTCCGCAAGCATACGTCGGTCATGCCACGCACGAAAGCCAGCCCGTCCGGGCGCCTGAAATCCCTTTTCTTCCTCACGCTGGTCGCACTGGTGCCGATGGGCGCCGCGGCCCAAGCGCTGCCTGCGGCTTCGGCCACGCCGGTGCGCACCGATTTCAGCCCGCAGGCGCGCGAGATCGAGCGCCTGGCCGAGAACGTGCTCGCCCAGTCGCGGATCCCCGGCATGGCCATGGCCATCGTCCAGGACGGCAAGGTGGTGTCCATGCGCGGCTACGGCGTGGTGGACAGCCGCAATCCGCTGCCGGTGGGCAACGACACGGTGTTCCGGGTCGCCTCGCTGTCCAAGTCCTTCGCCGGCACGCTCAGCGCGATGCTGGTCAGCGAAGGCGCGATGTCCTGGGATACGCCAATCAACAACCAGCTGGTCACCTTCACCCTGCGCGACCTTCAGGGCGCGCAGAAGGTGACCGTGCGCGACGTGCTCAGCCATCGCGTGGGCCTGGGCTACAACACCTACGACCGCGACCTGGAAGCCGATCAGCCCTACCCGGTGCTGGCCGAACGCCTGGCGCAGGCGCCGATGGCCTGCACCCCGGGCGACTGCTACGCCTACCAGAACATCGCCTTCAGCCTGGTCGGCGACCTGGTGTTCGCCGCCACCGGCGACTTCTATGCCCACCAAGTCGAGAAGCGCCTGTTCCACCCGTTGGGCATGTATGGCGCCACCTTCGGCCGCGACGGCCTGGAAGCCAGCGCCAGCTGGGCACGTCCGCACGTACGCAGCGGCGGCAAGTGGCTGCCGGTGCGTCCGAAGGAAACCTACTACCGCATCCCGCCCGCGGCCGGCGTCAACGCCAGCGTGCACGACATGGCGCAGTGGCTGATCGCGCAGATGGGACACCGTCCCGATGTGCTGCCGCCCGAGATCCTCAACGAGATCCAGACCCCGCAGGTGGCCACGCCCGGCGAGATCCGCGGCAACAGCTGGCGGCGCGAGCGCCTGCAGAGTGCGTACTACGGGCTGGGCTGGCGCATCTACGACTATGCCGGCCACACGCTGGTCTACCACGCGGGCGCGGTGCAGGGTTATCGCGCCCTGATCGCCTTCCTGCCCGACCGCGACATCGGCCTGGTCATCCTCTGGAACAGCGAGAGCAACATGCCGGCCGGGCTGATGCCGACCGCGCTGGACCGTGCGCTGGGCCTGCCGGCCCGCGAATGGCTGGCGCCGGAACCCGTGCAGGCACCGCGCCGCCGCCGCCGCTGAGGCCGCCCCCGGCGGACCCCGCAAATACGAACGCCGGCGCAAGCCGGCGTTTTGTCTTGTTGCCTTTGTAAAGTCTCCCTCCCCGCCTGGGCAACACGGGGAGAGAGCCCAGATTACAGCGTGGTGCCCGTCTTACAGCGACGGAGCAACCGGGGCGGCCGGCATGGAAGCAGGCTTCTTGGCAGCGGGCTTCTTGGCCGCCTTCTTCTTGGCAGCAGGCTTCTTGGCAGCCTTCTTGGCGGCCGGCTTCTTGGCAGCCTTCTTGGCAGTCTTCTTCGCAGCCTTCTTGGTCGCCTTCTTGGCGGCCGGACGCTTGGCGGCCTTCTTGGTCGCCTTCTTGGCGCCGCCGACGGTGTCCTGCACGGCCTTCACCGCCGCCGCCGCCTTCTTCTTGGCGCCGGCCACGGCCTTCTTGACCGCCTTGCCGGTGTCGGAGCGCTCGGCCTTCTTGATCTGGGCCTTGGCCGACTTGATCGCCGGGGCCGCCTTCTTCTTGGCGGCCTTCACCACCTTGTTGGCCTGGTCGGCGATGGCGCTGCCGATTTCCGAAGCCTTGTCGCTGACGCTTCCAGCGGCATTGGAAATGGCCGCCGTGACACCGTTGCCGTTGCTCATTACCGCTCTCCTCGTCGTTTCAATTCCGCGGCGACTGCCGCGGGCCTAACTTAACGCGAACCCGGGTCGAATGCGCGTCAATCCTGACCGCGCATTCAGCCTTCAGAACTTGCCGTAGTAGCCTTCCTTGAGCGCATCGAACAGGTTGGCGGCGCTGTGCAGCTCGCCGTCGTATTCGATTTCCTCGTTGCCCTTGGCCTCCACCATCGTCCCGTCCTCGAGCTCGAAGCGGTAGGTGGTGTTCTCCAGGTCGGCTTCCTTGACCAGCACGCCCTGGAAGGCGGCGGGGTTGAAGCGGAAGGTGGTGCAGCCCTTCAGGCCCATCTTGTGGGCATAGGTGTAGATGTCCTTGAAGTCCTCGTACGGATAGTCGGTCGGGACGTTCGCGGTCTTGGAGATCGAGCTGTCCACCCACTTCTGGCTGGCGGCCTGGATGTCCACGTGCGCCTTGGGCGTGATGTCGTCGGCCGAGACGAAGTACTCGGGCAGGCGGGTGGCCGGGTCGGTGCTGAAGGGCATGGCCTCGGCATTGACCAGGGTGCGGTAGGCCAGCAGCTCGTAGCTGAAGACCTCGACCTTTTCCTTGGACTTCTTGCCTTCGCGGATCACGTTGCGGCTGTAGTGGTGCGCGAACGAGGGCTCGATGCCGTTGGAGGCATTGTTGGCCAGGCTCAGCGAGATGGTGCCGGTGGGCGCGATCGAGCTGTGGTGGGTGAAGCGACCCCCGTGCTCGGCCAGGTCGGCCACCAGCTCGGGCGCCACCTCGGCCACGCGCTGCATGTAGCGCGAGTAGCGGGCGTGCAGCACGCGGCCCTTGATCACCTGGCCGACCTTCCAGCCGTCCTTCTTCATTTCCGGGCGCTTGCGCAGCATCTCGGCGGTGACGGTGAAGTCCTCGTCCATGATCGGGGCCGGGCCCTTTTCCTTGCCCAGGGCCAGCGCCACTTCCCAGCCGGCCACGGCCATCTCGCGGCTAACCTGCTCGGTGAACGCGACCGAATCGGCCTCGCCGTACTTCATGCGCAGCATGGTGACCGTGCTGCCCAGGCCCAGGAAGCCCATGCCGTGGCGGCGCTTGCGCATGATCTCGTTGCGCTGCTGCTCCAGCGGCAGGCCGTTCACCTCGACCACGTTGTCGAGCATGCGCGTGAACACCCGCACCACTTCCTTGTATTCCTCCCAGTCGAAACGCGCCTGGTCGGTGAAGGGGTCGCGCACGAAGGTGGTGAGGTTGATCGAGCCCAGCAGGCAGGCGCCGTAGGGCGGCAGCGGCTGCTCGCCGCAGGGGTTGGTGGCGCGGATGTTCTCGCACCACCAGTTGTTGTTCATCTCGTTGACGCGGTCGATCAGGATGAAGCCCGGCTCGGCGAAGTCGTAGGTGGACGCCATGATGCGGTTCCACAGCTGCTGGGCGCGGATGTGGCCGTAGATCTTGCAGGCCACCATGCCGTCGTCGCGGGTCACGTAGTTGTTGCTGTGCGGCCAGTCGCGCCAGACGACCTGCTTCGGGTCGTCGACGTCGATCTCGTTCTTTTCCTTGATGTTCACCGGGAACACCAGCGGCCAGTCGGTGTCCTTCTCGACCGCCTGCATGAACTCGTCGGTGACCAGCAGCGAGAGGTTGAACTGGCGCAGGCGCCCGTCCTCGCGCTTGGCGCCGATGAATTCCTTCACGTCCGGGTGGCTCACGTCGAAGGTGCCCATCTGGGCGCCGCGGCGGCCGCCGGCCGAGCTGACCGTGAAGCACATCTTGTCGTAGATATCCATGAACGACAGCGGGCCGCTGGTGTAGGCGCCGGCGCCCGAGACGTAGGCGCCGCGCGGGCGCAGCGTCGAGAACTCATAGCCGATGCCGCAGCCGGCCTTCAGGGTCAGGCCCGCCTCGTGCACCTTGCCCAGGATGTCGTCCATCGAGTCGGTGATGATTCCCGACACGGTGCAGTTGATGGTGCTGGTGGCGGGCTTGTGCTCCAGCGCGCCGGCGTTGGACGTGATGCGGCCGGCGGGGATGGCCCCGCGGCGCAGCGCCCAGACGAAACGCTCGTACCAGTACTTCTGCTTCTCGGCGGTGGGCTCGGCTTCGGCCAGGGCCTTGGCCACACGCTGGTAGGTGTGGTCGATGGTGGCGTCCACCGGCTCGCCCTTCTTGGTCTTCAGGCGGTACTTCTTGTCCCAGATGTCCTGGGACGCCGGCTGCATGTCGATGACCTGCGCCGCATTGTTCTTGACCGCCTCCAGGCGAACCGTGCTCATAAGTCCTTGTTTCCTCCCGGGGCGACCCTTCGGTGGGGCCGCCTTGTGAATTCTTCTGAGGTCGTGCCGACCGGAAAGGCGGGGGTAGCGACGCCCGCCCGCGGGCTGGAAACCCGGGCCGTACGTGCTGTCCTGTCCGCTTCCCGCATGCCGTCTCGCCATCGCGTCGTGCAAGCTACCGACCCCAAGCCTTGGGGCCGCCCCCTGCCACCCAACACAAGATGTTGTGGCAGCGGAAGGCAAAACTACCCCTCGGAAGGGGGGCTGTCAACCCGCTGAAACCTGGCGAAAAACTAGCCACTTCAAGATGTTCCACGGCTCTCCCAGACTTCGCCTCAACGCCCCGGCCGCCGCTGCAAAGGACTTCACGGCCACCGGCGGGGGCGTGGAACCAGCCCCGACCCGACCCGCCGGGCGCCGCCGGCGGCCCGACCCGCGGAAAGATCGGTCCAGCTCCGGCCACCGCCTTCGTCGATCCGGGGCCTCACCTTGTCCAGCCCCGGTTCGGCTCCCATCTGCTATCAGATCGATTCCGCCTCCCGCCACCTTGCCCCGGAGACCGCTGCATGCGCCTGCTCACCGCCGCCACCTGCCTCCTGCTCGCCGCCGCCGCGGGCGCCGGCGCCAGCCATTGGCTGGCCCAGCCGGCCCGGGCCCCGGACGGCCCGGCGCCGACCCGCGCCGCGGTGGCCCTGGAAGGCGCGGCCGAGCTGGCCCTGCCCCGCGCCGCCCGGGCCGCGCTGCCGGCGCGCATGGAAGGCTCGCCGGTGCCGTCGCTGGCGCCGATGCTCGAAAGCGTGACCCCGGCGGTGGTGAACGTGTTCGCGCGCCAGACCGTGCGCCAGCGCAATCCGCTGCAGGAACTGTTCGGCATGCCGGGCATGCCCCAGCAGCAGGTGCAGCAGTCGCTGGGCTCGGGCGTGATCGTGGACGCCGAGCGCGGCCTGGTGCTGACCAACAACCACGTCATCGAGAACGCCGACGGCGTCTCGGTGACCCTGGCCGACGGCCGCACGCTGGAGGCCGAGCTGGTGGGCGCCGATCCCGACACCGACGTGGCCGTGATCCGCATCCCGGCCGAAAACCTGACCGCGCTGAACCTGGCCGATTCGGCCGACCTGCGCGTGGGCGACTTCGTGGTGGCGGTGGGCAATCCCTTCGGCCTGGGCCAGACCGTCACCAGCGGCATCGTCTCGGCCGTGGGCCGCAGCGGCCTGCAGGGCCTGGGCTACCAGAACTTCATCCAGACCGACGCCTCGATCAACCCGGGCAATTCCGGCGGCGCGCTGGTCAACCTGCGCGGCGAGCTGGTGGGCATCAACACCGCCAGCTTCAATCCGCGCGGCAGCGCCGCCGGCAACATCGGCCTGGGCTTCGCCATCCCCGCCAACCTGGCGCGCGAGGTGATGCGCCAGCTGATGGCCTACGGCGAGGTGCGGCGCGGCTCGCTGGGCCTGGACGGCGAGGACATCACGCCTTTCCTGGCGCGCCAGGTGGGGCTGGCCGAGAACCAGCGCGGCGCCCTCGTGGCCCGCGTGTACCGCGGCTCGCCGGCCGAGGCCGCGGGCGTGCGGCCCGGCGATGTGATCGTGGCCGCCAACGGCCAGCGAATCGACAGCGCCCAGGCCCTGCGCAACCTCGAAGGCCTGCTGCCGGTGGACCAGCAGGTCAGCCTGGACCTGCTGCGCGGCGACCAGCGCCTGACGCTGCGCGCGGTGCTCAAGGCCCAGGCCAAGGAAATCGACGGCGGCCAGATCGACCCGCGCCTGCAGGGCGCCACCCTGACCGAGCTGCCCGAACGGTTCCGCCAGCAGGGCCTGTTCGGCGTGGTGGCCAGCAAGGTCGCGCCCGGCAGCCGCGCCGCGGCCAGCGGCCTGCGTGCCGGCGACCGCATCGGGCAAATCAACCGACGCAACGTGGCCGACCTGCCCTCCTTCCGCAGCGCGCTGGCCAGCCCGCCGCGCGAACTGGTGCTGAGCGTGGCGCGCGGTGGCCGCTTCGGTTACCTGGTGATGGAATGAAGACGGCGCCGCGACCGCGGTGACGGTGTAAGGTTGTGACCTGAGGATTCGCGGAGTACGCCCATGAACCGTTCCAAGATCGACGACACCGACATGGCCCCGGCCAGCCACCTCGACAGCGCCAAGGAAAACCTGGGCGAGGCGCGCGACGCGCTCAAGTCCGGCGTGTCCGAGGCGCTGGACGCCAGCGCGGCCGCCGCGCGCGAAGCCAAGGCCGAGATCGACGAGAAGCTGCACGGCCTGCTCGACCAGGGCAAGGCCATGCTGGGCCAGGCCGAAGACCTGATCCGCAGCAAGCCGCTGGCCTCGTTCGGCGTGGCCTTTGCCGCCGGCTACCTGGTCGCGGCGCTGACGCGTCGCAAGTAAGCCCGGCCGATGAGCGAGCCCACCCCCGATCCCGAAGCCGGCACGCCGGGCGAGGGACCGACGGCGCCGGGCGCGCAGTCCGCACCGGGCGAGGCCGGCAAGCTCGGCGACGACGCGAAGGCGGTGCTGGAGGCAGCGAAACAGACGGTACGCGCCTACACCACCGGCTTCACCACGCTGCGGCGCCTGTTCGCCGCCGAAGTGGGACTGGCGCGCGACGCCCTGGTGCTGGCCCTGGTCTACCTGCTGGTGGCCACGGTGATGCTGGGCACGGCCTACCTGCTGCTCACCGCCCTGCTGGTCAGCGGCCTGCGCGCGGCCGGTGCACCCTGGCCGCTGGCCATCTTCATTCCGCTGGCAATCAGCGTCGCGGTGGCCTGGGTGGCGATCGTGAAGGCGCGTGCGGTGCTCAAGTTCACCGACTTCGAAGCCACGCGCCGCCAGCTCAAGCGCGACCTGGGCAGCGCCGCCGAACCCGAGGTGCCGCTGTGAGCCTGGAGGACAAGATCGCCGCGGTGCAGCGCGCCGAACTGGACTGCGTGCGCGAACGCCAGGCGGCCGCTGCAGCCTATGCCCATCTGAAGGCCGAGATCCGGCGCTCGGCCACGCCCTTCCGCATCGTCGCCGGCGGCTTCAGCCTCGGCGTGGCCAGCGGCATCGGCCTGCCCGGCACCAAGTCGCTGGGTGCGGCCGGCGGCCGCTTCGTCACCGGGCCGCTGTTTTCGATGCTGCTCGAATCGGTGCTGCCCGGCATGCTGGCCGGGATCACCGCGGCCTCGGCCGCCGAGGAGGCGGTGCAGGAAACCGTGCCCGGGGCGGTGCAGGACGCCGTGGACGAGGCCGTCGAAACCGCGGTGGATCCGGCCGGCGACGCCCTGCCCGCCAAGCCCCGCCCCGCCCGCAAGCGCAAGCCGAGGAAACGCCGTGTCGACACCGCCTGAGGCTGGCAGCCCGCCGCTGGCACCGCGGGTCGAGGTGCCATTGGCAGGGCCCGAACGCGCCGCCGCGCCTGCCGCCAGCGGCCATGCCGCGCGCCTGGCCGCGCTGCGCAGCAATTCGCAGCTGCTGGGCGTGCTGGTGCTGGCGGTGCTGCTGTACACCTGCTACTTCGCCAGCAGCCTGATCCTGCCGGTGGTGATGGCGGCCTTCTTCGCCATGCTGCTCAGCCCGCTGATGCGGCGCGCGCCGCTGCGCTGGCTGCCGCGCGGCGTCGCGGCGCTGATGCTGGTGGCCGGGCTGCTGGGCAGCCTGGGCGCGGTCGGCATGTTCATCGCCAAGCCCGCGTCGGAGTGGGCGATGAACGTGCCCTTCGTGATGCGCGAGGCGGCGCCCAAGCTCAAGGAAATGATCCGGCCGCTGCGCGAGGCCACCCGCGCCAGCGCGTCGTTCAACGACTTCACCGAGGACGAGGACGAGGCCGAGCGCGTGGTGGTGCGGCCGCCGCGCGCCGACCTGGTGTCGAGCACGCCGCGGGTGCTGGGCTCGCTGTTCGCGGTGCTGCTGCTCACCTTCAGCTTCCTGGTCTACGGCGACGACGTGCTGAGCAAGCTGATGAGCCTCCGCCGCACGCGTGCGCAGAAGCGGCTCACCGCCGACATCGTGCAGCAGATCCAGAGCGACCTGTCGCGCTACATGCTCACCATCTCGGCCACCAGCGTGGTGCTGGGCGCGGCCACCGCCGCCTTCCTGTGGTACCTGGGCGTGGAAGACCCGCTGCTGTGGGGCGTGCTGGCCGCGGTGCTCAACCTCACGCCCTTCATCGGCCCGCTGGTGATGTCGCTGCTGCTGGCCCTCGTGGGCCTGTCGGAGTTCGACACGGTGGGCGCGGCGCTGCTGCCCTCGGCCGGCTTCCTGCTGCTGCACGGGATCGAAAGCCAGGTACTGACGCCGCTGGTGCTGGGCCGCACGATGAAGATCAACCCGCTGGCCATCATCCTGTGGCTGATGCTGTGGGGCTGGCTGTGGGGCGTGGTGGGCCTGCTGGTGGCGGTGCCGATGCTGGTGTGCCTGAAGATCGTGGCCAGCCGGGTCGAGGCCTGGCAGCGCTGGGCGCGCATCCTTGAATAGCCCGCCCAAGCGCCGGCGCGCGGCGCCGCGTTATGCTCCGCCGGTGAACTTCGCCCCGCGTGCCCTCAGCCTCGACCTCGACGACACCCTGTGGCCGATCTGGCCCTCGATCGAGCGCGCCGAGCAGGCGCTGGATGCCTTCCTGCGCGAGCACTGCCCGCGCACCGCGCAGCGCTATCCGGTGCACCGCATGCGGCGGCTGCGCGAGCAGATCGCGCTGCAGCATCCGCAGTACGCGCACGACTTCACCCACCAGCGCAAGCTGTCGCTGCTGCATGCGCTCAACGAGTGCGGCGACGGCGAGACGCATGCCGAGGCCGCGTTCGAGGCCTTCTACGCCACCCGCAACCAGGTCGAGTTCTATCCCGACGTGATGGCGGCGCTGGCGCGGCTGTCGTCGGCACGGCCGCTGGCGGCGCTGACCAATGGCAATGCCGACCTGGCGCGCATCGGCATCCAGTCGCATTTCCAGGTGTTCGTCAGCGCCCGCGAGCATGGCCACGCCAAGCCGGACACGCCGATCTTCCACGCCACCTGCGAACGCCTGGGCCTGGCCCCGGCCGAGGTGCTGCACATCGGCGACGACCCGCTGCTGGACGTGGTGGGCGCGCGCCGCGCCGGCATGCCCAGCTGCTGGATCAACCGCAAGCGCGAGCGCTGGCCGGTGGACCTGCCGCGCCCGGACCTGGAATTCGATACGCTGGCGGGCCTGGCCGACTGGCTCGACCAGCACCATCCCCTGCCACCCCTTGCCGCTCCGGAGCCGCGATGAGCCTGCCGTCCTGTTTCGCCAGTCCTGACCAGGCCGAGGGCGCGCTGCCGCTGCGGCTGGTGGATCGTGCGGGCTTCGAGGCATGGCGAAGCGGCCAGACCCCGGCGGTGCAGGCCTGGCTGCAGGCCCATGGCTTCTTGCCGCAGTCGGGCGCGCCGCTGCTGGTGCCGGGGCCCGACGGTCATCCGGCGTTTGCGCTAGCGGGCGTCAGCGACGCGCGCGATCCGCTGGCGCTGGCGCACCTGCCCAGCCTGCTGCCGCCGGGCACCTATCGCCTCGTGCAGGACGGCGTGGCGCTGGAGCCGGGCCAGGCCCTGCTGGGCTGGGGCCTGGGCGCCTACCGCTTCGACCGTTATGCCAAGCCGCCGCGTGCGCCCGCGCGCCTGGTGCTGGAAGCGGCCGGCGTCGAGGACAGCGAAGCCTTCGCCCTGCTCAAGGCCAGCACCCTGGTGCGCGACCTGGTGAACACGCCCACCGAGCACATGGGCCCGGCCGAACTCGAGGCCGTGGCGGCGCGCCTGGCGCAGGCCTACGGCGGCACGCTGACGGTCGTGGCCGGAGACGAGCTGCTGGCGCAGAACTTCCCCGCCATCCACGCGGTCGGCCGCGCCAGCCATCGCGCGCCGCGCCTGATCCAGGTGGACTGGGGCGACCCGGCGCATCCGCGCCTGGCCATCGTCGGCAAGGGCGTGTGCTTCGATACCGGCGGCCTGGACATCAAGCCGGCCGACGGCATGCGCAACATGAAGAAGGACATGGGCGGTGCGGCGCACGCGCTGGGTCTGGCGCAGCTGGTGATGGCGATGAAGCTGCCGGTGCGGCTGCAGCTGCTGGTGCCGGCGGTCGAGAACGCGATCGGCCCCAACGCCTTCCGGCCGGGCGAGGTGCTGTCCACGCGGCAGGGCCTCAGCGTCGAGGTGGACAACACTGATGCCGAAGGCCGCCTGGTGCTGTGCGATGCACTGGCCTTCGCGGCCGAGGCGCGGCCGGCGCTGATCATGGACTTCGCCACTCTCACCGGCGCCGCGCGCATCGCGCTGGGGCCGGACCTGCCGGCGCTGTTCTGCAACGACGAAGCCCTGGCGGCCGACTACCTGGCCGCCGGCGAGCGCATGCGCGATCCGCTGTGGCGGATGCCGCTGTGGCGGCCTTACCTGGGCTACCTCAAGTCGGGCATCGCCGACCTGGCCAACTCGGGCCCCTCGCGCATGGCCGGCTGCATCACCGCCGCGCTGTACCTGGAGCGCTTCATCCCCGAAGGCCAGGCCTGGTCGCACGTGGACGTCTACTCCTGGAACGACAGCGACCGCCCCGGCAAGCCCGCCGGCGGCGAGGCCCAGGGCCTGCGCGCCGCCTGGTCCCTCCTCAAATCCCGCCACCCCTGAAGCAAACCCAAGGAAAACATACCAGGTATGTTTTCCCGCCAGGCCCCGGTCGGCGTCTCAAGGTCCGTGAAAACATACCTGGTATGTTTTCCTTTGGTTTCTGCTGACAGGTGTCACTGACGGGAGAAAGTGTCTTCCGGCACCTTGGTTGCCATGGGCCGGTGCGTACACTGGCCTCCCCGACTGGATCGCCTCGCCCCATGTCCACGACGCCTGACCTGCTCAACCAGCTGCGCATTGATCGCAACGCTTCGCCCCCGCCCGCTGCGGGCGGCCGCGGTCGCTGGGCGGTGATCGCGATCGTGCTGGTTGCGCTGGTGGCGCTGGCGGTGTGGTGGTTCACGCGCGAAGCCCCGGTGCCGGTCCGCACCGCGCCCGCGCAGGCCGAGGCCGCGGGCCAGGCGCCGGCCGCCAGCTCGGTGCTGGACGCCACCGGCTACGTCACCGCGCGCCGCATCGCCACCGTGTCCTCCAAGATTTCCGGCAAGGTGCTGGAAGTGCTGATCGAGGAAGGCCAGCGGGTCGAGCAGGGCGAAGTGCTGGCGCGCCTGGAACCCACCGACGCCGACGCCCAGCGCAAGCTCAGCGCCGCCCAGCTCGCCGCCGCCCGCAGCGACGTGGTGCGCGCCCAGGCCCAGCTCAAGCTGGCCGAACAGACCCTGGTGCGCAACCGCGACCTCGCCGGCCGCCGACTGATCGCCGCCGCCGCGCTCGACCAGGCCCAGGCCGAGCGCGACGCGCTGGCCGCGCAGCTGCAGAGCGCCCGCGACAACGCCCAGGTGGCGCAGGAAGCCCTGTCGCTGTCCGACCTGGGCGTGGACAACACCATCGTGCGCGCGCCGTTCTCCGGCGTGGTCACGGTCAAGGCCGCCCAGCCCGGCGAGATCATCTCGCCGATCTCCGGCAGCGGCGGCTTCACCCGCACCGGCATCGGCACCATCGTCGACATGGACTCGCTGGAGATCCAGGTGGACGTCAACGAAGCCTTCATCGGCCGCGTCAAGGCCGGCCAAAAGGTGGAAGCGGTGCTCAACGCCTATCCCGACTGGCGCATCCCGGCCGAAGTGATCGCCATCGTGCCCACCGCCGACCGCAGCAAGGCCACGGTCAAGGTGCGCATCGCCTTCAAGGAAAAGGACGAACGCGTGGTGCCCGACATGGGCGTGCGCGTGTCCTTCCTGCAGGACGCCGCGCCCGCCCGCCCCGATGCCCCGCTGGTGGTGGGCGTGACCGTGCCCGCCGAGGCCATCGTGCAGCGCGACGGCAAGACCGTGCTGTTCGTCGTGCGCGACGACCGCGCCAGCCTGCGCGACGTGGACGCCGCCGATGCCCGCGACGGCCGCCGCCGCATCACCCGCGGCGTGGCCGTGGGCGAACAGGTCGTGCTTTCGCCCCCGACGACCCTGGCCGACCAGGCCAAGGTCACCGTACAACCCTGACCCCTCCCCACCTTTCCCCGAGGCGCGCCATGTCCGAGTCCCTGGTCCAAGTCCGCCAGCTCACCAAGCACTACACGCGCGGCAAGCAGCAGGTCGAGGTGCTGCACGGCATCGACCTGGACATCCCTAAGGGCGACTTCGTCGCACTGATGGGCCCCTCGGGCTCGGGCAAGACCACCCTGCTCAACCTGATCGGCGGGCTGGACACGCCGACCTCGGGCAGCGTGTCGGTCGAAGGCCGCCGCATCGACCAGTTCAAGGGCGGCGAGCTGGCCCAGTGGCGCGCCCAGCACGTGGGCTTCGTGTTCCAGTTCTACAACCTGCTGCCGGTGCTCAATGCGCAGAAGAACGTCGAGCTGCCGCTGCTGCTGACCAAGATGGGTGCGGCCGAACGCGCCAAGCGCGCGCAGGTGGCGCTGACCCTGGTCGGCCTGGCCGACCGCGGCAGCCACAAGCCCAGCGAACTCTCCGGCGGCCAGGAGCAGCGTGTCGCCATCGCCCGCGCCCTGGTCACCGACCCCACCCTGCTGGTCTGCGACGAACCCACCGGCGACCTCGACCGCAAGACCGCCGACGAGATCCTGGGCCTGCTGCAGCAGCTCAACCGCGAGCAGGGCAAGACCATCATCATGGTCACCCACGATCCCAAGGCCGCCGAGTTCGCCAGCCGTACCGTGCACCTGGACAAGGGCCAGCTGGCCGCCGGCTCGGGCCACTGAGGGCACGACCATGACCAAGACCGGGTTCGTACTGGCCAACCTGTTCCACAAAAAGACACGCACGTGGCTGACGCTGCTGTCGGTGGTGATGGCCTTCGTGCTGTTCGGCCTGCTGCAGTCGCTCAACCAGGTGTTCAGCGCCGGCGCCGATTTCGTCGGCGCCACGCGCCTGGTGACCCAGTCGCGCGTCTCGTTCACCCAGTCGCTGCCGATGCGCATGGTGCCCGAGTTCGACGCCATCCCCGGCGTGCAGCGCGTGATGTACCAGCAGTGGTTCGGCGCGGTGTTCCGCGAGGATCCGCAGATCTTCGCCTTCGCGGTCGAGCCCCAGCGCCTGCACGAGGTCTACCCGGAATGGGTGATGCCCGAGGAACACTGGCAGGCCTTCGCCAACACCCGCACCGGCATGATCGCCGGCCGCCTGCTGGCCGAGAAGTACGGCTGGAAGGTGGGCGACAAGATCCCGATGCAGTCCAACATCTTCCCGCAGAAGAACGGCAGCAAGGACTGGACCTTCGACCTGGTCGGCATCTACGACGGCAAGGACGAGGAATGGTCGCGCAACACCGCCGGCGGCATGTACATCAACCACGCCTATTTCGCCGAGGCGGCGCAGTTCGGCGGCGGCAACGCCGGCATCATGGTGCTGCGGCTGGAGAACCCGGATATGGCCGAATCGGTGGCCACCCTGGTGGACAAGCGCTACGAGAATTCCGCCGATGAGACCAAGACCCAGACCGAGAAGGACTTCCAGGTCGGCTTCATCAAGCAGCTGGGCGACATCGGCCTGATCGTGCGCTGGATCCTGTTCGCGGTGTTCTTCACCCTGCTGCTCGTGGTGGGCAACACCATGGCCCAGAGCGTGCGCGAACGCGTGCCGCAGTTCGCCGTGCTCAAGACCCTGGGCTTCTCGGACAACACCGTGCTGGGCTTCGTGCTGGCCGAGACGGTGGCGATGTGCGCGATCGGCGGGCTGGTCGGGCTGGGCCTGGCCACCCTGCTGGGTGCCGTGGTCGCCAAGGCCGCGGGTCCGATGCTGCCGATCGGCATCGACGCACAGGTGTGGATCGCCGGCCTGGTGGCCATCGTGGTGCTGAGTCTTGTCGTGGGCCTGCTGCCGGCGCTGCGTGCGCGCCGGCTGAAGATCGTCGATGCGCTGGCCGGACGCTGAGGAGCCCAACCCATGATCAACCAGATCCTCGCCATCACCGGCCTCAACCTGCGCTCGATCCCGCAGCGCTGGGGCCCGTCGCTGGTCATCATCATCGGCCTGGCCGGCGTGGTGGCGGTGTTCACCGCCCTGCTGGCCATGGCCCAGGGCTTCCAGGCCACGCTCAAGGACGCCGGCCGCACCGACAACGCCCTGGTGCTGCGCGGCGGCTCCGGCGCCGAGCTCAACTCCGGCTTCGGCGGCGACACCGCGCGCCTGATCAAGCTGGGCCCCGGCATCCGGAAGGGCAGCGACGGCCAGCCGCTGGCCTCGGGCGAACTGATCGTCATCACCGAACTGATGAAGAAAGGCGAGACCGTCAACGGCGCCAACGTCACCATGCGCGGCGTCGAGCCGGCCTCGTTCGAGCTGCGGCCGCAGCTGAAGATCATCGAGGGCCGCCGCTTCGAGCCGGGCCTGCGCGAGATCATCGTCGGGGCCGGCGTGGCCCGGCTGTTCGCCGGCGCCGAAGTCGGCCAGACCCTGCGCATGCGCGGCTCGGACTGGAAGGTGGTCGGCATCTTCGAGGCCGGCGACGCCAACGACAGCGAGCTGTGGACCGATGCCGGCACCGCGCAGTCGGCCTTCAACCGCGGCGACGGCTTCAGCGCCGTGCGCGTGGGCCTGGAATCGCCGGCGGCGCTGGACACGCTCAAGACCGCCTTGCTGGCCGACCCGCGCATGCAGGTCGAAGTGCTGCAGGAGCAGGCCTACTACAGCGCACAGACCGGCCAGTTCCGCACCATGGTCAGCGTGCTGGCGGGCGTGGTGACCCTGATCATGGCGCTGGGCGCGATCTTCGCGGCGCTCAACACCATGTACGCGGCGGTGGCCACCCGCACCCGCGAGATCGCCACGCTGCGCGCGATCGGCTTCGGCGCGCTGCCGGTGCTGGTGTCGGTGATGATCGAGGCGATGGTGCTGGCCTTCGTCGGCGGCGTCATCGGGGCCTTCATCGCCTGGGCCATGTTCGACAACCTGTCCGTGTCGACCCTGGGCCAGAGCTTCACGCAGGTGGTGTTCGCCTTCAAGGTCAGCTTCGGCCTGGTCCTTACCGGCCTGGTGATCGCGGTGGTGATCGGCTTCATCGGCGGCCTGCTGCCGGCGATCCGCGCGGCCCGCATGCAGGTGACCACGGCGCTGCGGACGCAGTAGCCTCCTTGCCCGGCTTGTCTGCCGACGAAGAGGCGCGGACAATCGCGCCCCTTCGCCCGTCGGGAACACGCCGTGTACCTTGCCAAACGATTCGCCCTGCTGGTTCTGGCCGGCGTGTTCCTGCTGGTGGCGGCCTTTGGCGTGTTCCGCTTCCTGGTGGAGGCCGGACACTCGCCGCTGCGCTACGTGGTGCAGGACGCGGCCGTGTTCGCCGCTGGCGTGATGGGCATGTTCCTGTGCTGGCGCACCGGGCGCGGGCTTGTGACGCGCCACGAGGCAGCACTGGAGCAAGGCAGGCGATTCACCGGGGACGTGCTCGAGGCGTCGATGAGTCCGTGGAAGCAGGTGCTCGGCATCTTCGTCTTCGTCCTGATGGCGGCGGTTTCCGGACTTATGTACCTGGACGACCGCGACTGGCGGCTGGCGCTGTGCGCTATCTTCTTCGCGCTGCTGTCGGCGTTGCTTATCCCCTACTGCATCCTGCTCTACCGCCCGGGCCGGCCGACGCTGCGGATGGATGCGGCTGGCTTCGATCACGCGCTGTATGGCTGGGTGCCGTGGCAGGAGGTTCACGGCATTTATCTGGACATCCAGACCATCCGGAACCATGAGTTGAAGCGTCTGGTGCTGGGTGTATCCAACCCCGGGCGATACCGGTCCCGCATGCCCTGGGTGGCAAGGCTGCTGTCCGAACAGCCGTTCAAGTCCGACGGAAGGTTCGGAACCCTGTCGATCGGACTGCAGGGGCTGGGCATGGATCCGCTGCGCGTGTTCAACGCCGCCCAGGTGCTGCGCGACCGGGCGTCACCACCCCGGCTCAAGCACTGGCATCCCTCGTTTGACCACCACACCATCGCGGTGGCACTGGAGCTCGACTACCTTGCGGAGAACCCCGACCGCCTTCCCCCGGAGGAGATCGGCCGCCGCCTGGACGCGATCGCTCCGCACATGCCCGGACTTGCGGACCGCCGATAGCCGCGCCGCGGACCGCATGGCACCGGCCCGGCGCGCGACCGGTCACCACACCGTTGCAGGCATGCCGCCGGCCTTGGGCGGATAATCGCGGGCCGGCGCGGAACCCTCCGCGCCCCTGTCCGGATCGCCGCGTGCACGCAACCCCACCCGCCATCGATCGCAACGGCCTGCTCGCCGCCATCGCCTCCTACGTGCTCTGGGGCGTGTTCCCGCTGTACTGGTACCTGCTCAGGCACGTGCCCTCGATGCAGATCATTTCCCACCGCATCGCCTGGTGCGCGCTGTTCGTGGTCGGGTTCCTGGTGCTGCGCGAAGGCTGGGGCTGGCTGCGCACCGCGCTGGCGCGGCCGCGGGTGGGCTGGATGCTGCTGGCCAGCAGCGTGCTGATCAGCTTCAACTGGGGCATCTACATCTGGGCCGTGACCCACGGCCGCGTGGTCGAGGCCAGCCTGGGCTATTTCATCAACCCGCTGGTGAACGTGCTGATCGGCGTGCTGGTGCTCAGCGAGCGCCTGAACCGCGTGCAGTGGACGGCGGTGGCGCTGGCCGCGGCCGGCGTGCTGTGGCTGGCGATCCTGCACGGCGATCCGCCGTGGATCTCGCTGGCGCTGGCCTTCAGCTTCGCGTTCTACGGCCTGATCCGGAAGCTGGCCAACGTGGACGCGGTGCCGGGCCTGGCGATCGAGAGCCTGATCCTGCTGCTGCCGGCGCTGGCCTGGCTGGGCTGGGCGCAGGCCCGCGGGGTGGGCGCGTTCGCGCAGGGCGACCTGCGCAGCGACCTGCTGCTGGCCTTCGGCGGCGCGCTTACCGCCCTGCCGCTCATCGGATTCGCCTACGGCGCACGCCGCATTCCGTATTCGCTGGTCGGCATCCTGCAGTACATCGCGCCGACCCTGCAGCTGCTCAGCGGCGTGTGGCTGCTGGGCGAGGACTTCACCGGCACCCAGGCGGTGGGCTTCGCCTGCATCTGGATCGCGCTGGGCCTGTACGCCGCCGATGGCTGGCAGCGGTCGCGGCGGCAGCCGGTGCAGGCGGCCAGCGAACACTGCGCCGAAACCGTGCCCGGCTGCGACGGCACCGTGCCGCCGCCGGACGAGGAGCGGCGGCCGGCCTGAGCCCGGCTTGTCGGTCCCGCGTGGTCATGCGCTAATCGTGGCCATGGAAAACCCGCCCAGCTTCGCCGGCATCTACCGCCAGACCGTGCTGGCCCACGGCCATGCGCCGCGCGGCCTCGGCGAGCTGCCTGCGCCGTCGCGCCGCGCCGAGCTGCACAACGCGCTGTGCGGCGACCGCGTCGCCATCAGCCTGCAGCTGGGCCCGCAGGGCCAGGTGATCGACCTGCGCCACCAGACCAGCGGCTGCCTGCTCTGCACCGCGTCGGCCTCGCTGATGTCGGCCGACGTGCTGGGCCTGGACGCCCGGGCGATCGCGCAACGGCGCCAGGCCTTGCAGGCCGGCATCGTGTCAGGCCACGGCGAAAGCCTGGGCGAGCTGGCCGCACTGACCGGCGTGTCGTCCACGCCTGCGCGCCACCGCTGCGTGCTGCTGCCCTGGGAAACCCTGCAGCTGGCACTGGACGCCGCCGAGGCCTCGGCCGCATGACGCCGCTGGGCGGCAACCGCGCGGTGATCGAGCGCGCGATCGCGCTGCGCGCCGACGGCCGCCGCTTCGCGCTGGCCCTGGTCACCGACACCGAGGGTTCGACCTACCGCAAGCCCGGCGCGCTGGCCCTGGTCACCGACGCGGGCGAACGGCTGGGCACGCTGTCGGGCGGCTGCCTGGAACCGGCGCTGGACCAGCTGGCCCGGGACACGCTGGCCAGCGGCCGCATCGGCATGGCGATGTTCGACACCCGTAGCGAGGACGACCTGGTGTTCGGCTCGGGCTCGGGCTGCCGCGGCCGCATGCGCGTGCTGGCCTGGCCGATCGGGCCGGAGCCGCGCCCGCTGTTCGATGCGCTGGTGTCGGCCTATCGCGACGGCGTGCCGCTGGAGCTGGCGCTGATCGTCGAGGGCGAGGACGCCGGCCGCGGCCTGGCCTGGCGCAATGGCGATGCCGCGCCGGCCAAGGGCGACGCGCTGGCGCTGTCGCTGCGCGGCGCGCCCGATGGCCTGCATACGTGGGAAGGCACGGTCTTCGCGCGGTTGTGCGTGGATGCGCCGCCGCGCCTGCTGCTGCTCGGTGCCGGACCCGAGGCGCCACCGCTGCTGCAGCTGGCGCGCACCCTGGGCTGGTTCACGTCGGTGGCCGACCACCGCCCCGCCCTGCTGGACGCCACGCGCCTGGCCGATGCCGACCGTCGCCGCGAGGCGCGTCCGTCGGAAACGCTCGCCGCCGAAGTGGACGACGCCGACGCCGTGCTGGTGATGACGCACCTGGCCAGCACCGACCTGGAAGCACTGCGCGTGCTGGCCCGGCACGAGGTGCCCTACATCGGCCTGCTGGGCCCGCCCGGCCGCCGCGACGAGCTGCTGGCCGAACTCAGCTTCAAGGACCGCGAGGTGTTGCGCCCGCGCCTGCATGCGCCGGTCGGCCTGCCGCTGGGCGGCGAGGGCCCGGAGTCGATCGCGCTGGCGATCACCGCCGACCTGCAGCGCCATTTCAACGCAACCGAGGACGCGTGACGGCGGGGCCACGCGCGCGCAGCACTCCCGGGCCGGCACGATGAGCGCCCGCCACGGATTGCTGGTGCTGGCCGCGGGCGGCTCGCGCCGGCTCGGCCAGGCCAAGCAGCTGCTGCGTATCGACGGTGAAACCCTGGTGCACCGCGCGGCCCGGCTGGGCCTGGCCACCGCGCCGGCGGATGCCGTGCTGGTGCTGGGCGCGCGCGCCGACGAGGTGGCGGCGGCCGTGACCGGTCTGCCGCTGCGCACGGTGGTTTGCCCGGACTGGACGATCGGCCTGGGCGCTTCCCTGCGTGACGGGCTGGCCGCGCTGTCGCCCCGATGCGATGCCGCCCTGGTGCTGCTGTGCGACCAGCCCGGCCTGGACGCGGCCCATCTTCACGCGCTGCTGGCCGCGGCCGCCGCCGCGCCCGGTACCGCCGTCTCCAGTGCCTACGCCGGCGTGCTGGGGGTGCCGGCCCTGCTGCCGCGCACGTGGTTCGCCGCGCTGTCCGGCCTGTCGGGCGACCGCGGCGCCCGCGACCTGCTGCGCGAACGCGCGTCCGAGGTGAAGGCCGTGCCTGCCCCGGCCCTGGCGCAGGACGTGGACGTTCCGGCCGACCTCCCTCCGATGGGTTAGCCGCCGCGCTTGGAGTCGTCACGCGGCGGGAGTAACCTCGACGCAGACGCCTAGCCGCCGCGAGGGATGGTCATGAAGCTTTCCGTGAATGGCACCGACCACGAGGTCGATGCGCCCGCCGACATGCCGCTGCTTTGGGTGTTGCGCGACCTGATGGGACTCACCGGCACCAAGTTCGGCTGCGGCATCGCGCAGTGCGGCGCGTGTACGGTACACGTGGACGGCACGCCGCTGCGCAGCTGCGTCACGCCGGTCTCGGCGATCGGCGCGCGCAAGGTCACCACCATCGAAGGCCTGTCGGCCGACGGCAGCCATCCGGTGCAGAAGGCCTGGGCCGAGCTGGATGTGGTGCAGTGCGGCTACTGCCAGTCGGGCCAGATCATGGCCGCCGTGGCCTTGCTGCAGGTGGTCAACAATCCCGACGATGCCCAGATCGATGCCGCGCTCAGCGGCAACCTCTGCCGCTGCGGCACGTATCCGCGCATCCGCGCCGCCGTGCACCGCGCCGCCGAGATCGGCAAGGCCTGATTCCCCTTCGCGCCGCCGGTCCCGGCGGCGCTGCAGTTCAACGGAGAACCCCCGTGAACGTCGAAACCTCGCTTTCCCGCAGAACCTTCCTCAAGGCCAGCGCCGTTCTCGGCGGTGGCCTGGTGGTGGCCTTCACCGTGCCGGGCGCACGCCGTTTCGCGATGGCGCAGGAGCCCGCGGGCGGGTTCACGCCCAACGCCTTCCTGCGCATCGGTACCGATGACAGCGTCACCGTGCTGCTGGCGCATTCGGAAATGGGCCAGGGCATCTGGACCACGCTGCCGATGCTGATCGCCGAAGAACTCGACGCCGACTGGTCGAAGATCAAGGTCGAGCACGCGCCCGCCGCGCCGGTGTACGCCAGCCCGGTGTTCGGCATGCAGGGCACCGGCGGCTCCACCACTACGTTTTCGGAATTCGACCGCTACCGCAACGCGGGCGCCACGGCGCGCGCCCTGCTGGTGCAGGCGGCGGCCGCGAAGTTCGGCGTAGCCGCCTCGGAATGCCGCACCGAAAATGGCGAAGTGATCGCCGGCGACCAGCGTGCGCGTTACGGTGAACTCGCCGACGCCGCGTCGCAGCTGACGGCGCCGGCGAACGTCGCGCTCAAGGAAAAGAAGGACTGGAAGGTCATCGGCCAGTCGCCGAAGCGGCTGGATTCGCTGGAGAAGATCACCGGCCGCGCCATCTTCGGCATGGACGTGCAGTTCGATGGCCTGATGACGGCGCTGGTGGCGCGCGCGCCGGTGTTCGGCGCCACCGTCACTTCGTTCAACGACAGCGTCGCCAAGGCGATTCCCGGCGTGCGCCAGGTCGTGCAGGTGCCCAGCGGCGTGGCCGTGGTCGCCGATCATTTCTGGGCGGCCAAGCTCGGCCGCGATGCGCTCGAGATCCAGTGGGACCTGGGTCCGAACGCGGGCCTGGACAGCGACGCGCTGCGCGAGGAGTTCCGCCGCCTGGCCGGCACCGAGGGCATGCCGGCCGCCACGGCCGGCGACGCCGCCACGGCGCTGTCGGGCGCGACCGGCAAGAAAGTTGAGGCCGAGTACCTGCTGCCCTACCTGGCGCATACGCCGATGGAGCCGCTCAACTGCACGGTGAAGATCAGCGACGACCAATGCGAGATCTGGACCGGCACCCAGTTCCAGACGCTGGAACAGATGTCGGCCGCCGCCATCACCGGCCTCAAGCCCGAGCAGGTCACCATCCACACGACTTTCCTCGGCGGCGGCTTCGGCCGCCGCGCCACCGCGGAATCGGACTTCGTCAGCGAGGCGGTGCACGTGGCCAAGGCTGCGGGCGTGCCGGTGAAGACGGTCTGGACCCGCGAGGACGACATCCGCGGCGGCTATTACCGCTCGGCCTTCCTGCACAAGGCTGCGGTCGCGCTGGGCGACGATGGCCTGCCCACCGCCTGGCACCAGGTGCTGGTGGGCCAGTCGCTGGCCACCGGCACGCCGATGGAAGCGATGATGGTGCACAACGGCATCGACCACACCTCGGTCGAGGGCGTGTCGGATTCGCCCTACCTCAAGGCGGTGAAGGACCATCGCGTGGACCTGCATTCGCCGCAGACCGGCATCAAGGTGCTGTGGTGGCGCTCGGTGGGCCACAGCCACACCGGCTTCGTGATGGAGTCGCTGGTGGATGAACTGGCCAGCGCCGCCGGGCAGGACCCGGTGGAATACCGCCGCAAGCTGCTCAAGGACGATCCGCGCCACCTGGGCGTGCTCAACCTGGCCGCCGAAAAGGCGAACTGGGGACAGCCGCTGCCCGAAGGCCGCGCCCGCGGCATCGCGGTGCACGCTTCGTTCGGCAGCTTCTGCGCGCAGGTGGCCGAAGTCTCGATCGAGAACGGTGCGCCGCGCGTGCATCGCGTGGTGGTGGCCGTCGACTGCGGCATGGCCGTGAATCCCGGCAACGTCGCCGCGCAGATGGAGTCCTGCGTCGCCTTTGGCCTCAGCGCGGCGCTGCACAGCCGCCTGAGCTTCAAGGACGGCCGCGTGGTCGAATCGAACTACCACGACTTCCGCGTGCTGCGTCTCAACGAAATGCCCGTGGTAGAGGTGCACATCCTCGACAGCGGCGAAAAGATGGGCGGCATCGGCGAAACCGGCGTGCCGCCGGTGGCGCCGGCGGTCGCCAATGCAGTGTTCGCACTCACCGGACAGCGCCTGCGCGAGCTGCCCCTGCAGCTGGCGGCGGGCTGAGGAGATGATCATGCGCAGCCTCATCCTGCTTGCCCTTGCCCTGCCGCTGGCCGCCTGCGGTCCTTCCACGGAAAAAAAGCAGGCGGCCGTCGCCGCCTTCGCCACCGTGCAGCAGGTGTTCCAGCATCCGCGCTGCCAGAACTGCCACATCCCGGGCGACGCGCCGCTGCAGTTCGACGCCGGCCTGCCGCATGCGCAGAACGTGGTGCGCGGCCCGGAAGGCAAGGGCGCGCCGGGCCTGCCCTGCAGCGCCTGCCACGCCGAGTCCAATCCGCCGGCCAGCTATGGGCCGCACGCACCGCCGGGCGCACCGCACTGGGCGCTGCCGCCGCCGGACATGAAGATGGCCTGGATCGGCCTGTCGGCACCCGAGCTGTGCCGGATGATCCAGGACGAGTCGCTCAACGGCGGCCGCGATTTCGAGGCCATGCTCAAGCACGTCAGCGAAGACAAGCTGGTGCTGTGGGGCTGGGAGCCGGGCGGCGAGCGAGCGCCGGTGCCGGTGCCGCATGCGGAGTTCGTGGCGGCATTCAGGACCTGGGTGGAGGGCGGTGGGGCGTGTCCGGGGGCGTAGGTTTTGGCCGCGGATTTGCGCGGATGAAAGCGGATAGAGCCTTGTGCAGATGAGCGGCGTCCTGTGCGGATGACGAGGCTGCTGGTCCTGCTTGCACTTTGTTCGCTTGCGGGATGGTGTGGCGCCGCTGAGCCGGCGGAGGTGGATCGGGAGGTCACGGCGCTGATCGCCGGGCTGGCGTCCTCGGGCTGCGAGTTCAACCGCAATGGCCGCTGGTACGACGGCCCGCGGGCGGCCGGCCACCTGCGCCGCAAGTACGAGCACGTCCGCAAGCGCACGCCGCTGCCGGACACCGAAACCTTCATCGACCTGGCCGCCACCCGCAGCAGCCTCAGCGGCCAGCCCTACCGCGTCCGCTGCGGCAAAAGCGCCCCCATGGAAAGCCGCCCCTGGTTCCTCGCCCGCCTGGCAATCCTGAGAGGCACCAAAGCCCACCCGGCCCCCGACCCATAAACCAGCTTCTATCCGCGTCCATCCGCGTCAATCCGCGTCAAAAAAATCCGCGTCAAAAAACCGCGTCACCCCACCCGCGCCTTCGCCCGCGTAATGATGACCACCCCCAACAGGATCACCCCCATCGCCCCCACCGCGCTGGCCTCGAAGCGCTCGCCCAGCAGCAACGCCCCCAGCAGCAGCGCGATCGGCGGGTTGACGTAGGCATAGCTGGTGGCCAGCGCCGGGCGCACGTTCTGCAGCAGCCACACGTAGGCGCTGAAGGCCAGGATGGAACCGAACACCGCCAGGTAGCCCACGGCCAGCGTGGCCCGCAGCGGCGGGACCTCGACGATGCGTTCGCCCAGCGCCAGGCCCAGCGCCGTCATTGCCACGCCGCCGCAGATCATCTGCGCCGCCGTGCTCATGAAGGGCGCGGGCAGGTCGCGGCCACGGCTCCACACCGAGCCCCAGGCCCAGGCGATGGGCGCCATCAGCAGCGCCAGCATGCCGCCGAGGCTGGCGCGCATCTCGCTGCCCAGGTTCAGCCACACCACGCCGACGAAACCGATCGCCAGCCCCAGCCACTCGCCGCGGCTGGGATGCTGGCGTTTCATCACGCCGAACAGCGCCGCCCACAGCGGCATCGAGGCCACGGCAATCGCCGCCAGGCCCGAGGACACCGACTGCTCGGCGAAGTTCACCAGGCCATTGCCCATCAGCATCATGAAAAACCCCATCACCGCGGCGTTCTTCCACTGCGCGCGGGTGGGCGGGGCGTGGCCGCGCCAGCGCAGGAAGGCGTAGAACACCGCGCTGGCCGCGAGGAAGCGCAGGCCACCCATCAGGAAGGGCGGATAGCCTTCCAGTCCGACGCGGATCGCCAGATAGGTCGATCCCCAGACCAGGTAGACCGAGGCGAGCGCCAGGCCGACCGCGAGGGCGGACGGCGCGGCCGGTTTGTCGGGGGTCATTCGCGCGTCTGCTTGGCCCGTGGGGTGGACCGGGATTCTGCGCCCAGCAGCGCCTGCTTGCGCGGCAGTCCCCAGCGATAGCCCCCCGGCGTGCCGTCGCCGCGGATCACGCGGTGGCAGGGCACCAGCACCGCCACGCGATTGCTGGCGCAGGCGCGGGCCACGGCACGCGCGGCGCGTGGGGCCTCGAGTTCGACGGCGAGCTCGGCGTAGCTGCGGGTCTGGCCCGCGGGAATCTTCATCAGGGCCTGCCACACGCGCTGCTGGAACGCGGTGCCGATCAGTTCCACCGGCACCTGGCCGGACTTCTGCGCCAGCGCGTCGGCGACCGCACGCAGTCTCGGCGCCAGGAAGGCATCGCGGCCGCTGTCCACCCGCTGCAGCTGCGCGCGTGGGAACTCCTCGCGAAGTTCGCGCTCCAGCGCGTTGGCGTCCTCGCCCAGGGACACCGCGCAGATGCCGCGCTCGGTGGCCGCGACCAGGGCCTGGCCGAGCACGGTAGCCACCAGCGACCAGCGGATCTGCAGGCCTTCGCCGCCGCGGCCGTAGGCCAGCGGCGGCATGCCCAGTTTGGCGGCGCCGTCTTCATAAACGCGGCTGGGCGAGCCATAGCCTGCTTCGTACAGCGCGCGGGTGACGCCCTGCCCTGCGCGCAGGCCGCGCTTGAGCGTGGCCAGGCGGCGCTGAGCCCGGTACTCGGCCGGACTCAGGCCAAAGACCTCGCGGAAGCGGCGCTGCAGATGCGTGGGGCTGAGGCCGACGGCGGCGCCGAGCGCGTCCAGGCCCAGGTCCTGCTGGTCCAGCAGGCGACGGGCATGGTCGAGGCGGCGGTCGGGCGTGGGGCGGGCGATGGCGTGGGTTTCCATGCGCTCAAACTAGCCGGCGCACGCGGCGCCGGCTATCCGGATCTTGCGGAAACGCTTACTCCGCCCAGACCTTGGCCTGGCGCGTCACCGGCAGCACCTGCGCGGTCAGCGAGGTGTCGCCCGACAGCAGGTCCAGGGCGTCGGCCAGGATCGCGGCCGATTCACGCAGCAGCGGATCGGGGCGCTTCTTGGCGGCTTCCTCGTCGGCGGCCTGCTCGGCCACGCTGCGCTCGCTGCTGCTCAGGCCGTCGTCGGCGCGGGCGAGCGCATCGGTGTCGAGGCCGGCGGCCTTGCGCTCGGCGTCACGCTGCTTGCGCTCGGCCTCCAGCCGGTCGCGCTCGGCGCGACGCACGCCTTCGTTGAGCGAGATCACCTTCTTCTCGCGCTCGGCGCGGAAGGTGGCGACGTCCTGCGACCACCAGCTGAACTCCGGGTCCTTGGCCACGCGCGCCTCGTGCTGGGCGCGCAGCTGCGGGCTGAGCTTGCTGAAGTTGCCCAGGTTGCCGTGCGGGGCCTGCGCGATGCGGGTGGCGGGCAGCGCGTTGTCGAAGCTGCTCTCGCCGTACTCGCTGGCGTCCAGGCTGACCGGGAACTGCAGGTCGGGCACCACGCCGGCGTGCTGGGTGGTGCCGCCGTCGACGCGGAAGAACTGCGCCACGGTCAGCTTCACCTGGCCGAACTTGGTGTCGTCCTTGCGCGGGAAGCGGTCCAGGTCGATCAGGCTCTGCACCGTGCCCTTGCCGAAGGTCGGCTCGCCGATGATCAGGCCGCGGCCGTAATCCTGGATGGCGGCGGCGAAGATTTCCGAGGCCGAGGCCGAGCTGCGGTTCACCAGCACCGCCAGCGGGCCGTCCCAGGCCACGCCGGTTTCGTCGTCGGCTTCCACGCTGACGCGGCCGCCGGTCTCGCGCACCTGCACCACCGGGCCCTGGTCGATGAACAGGCCGGTGAGCTCGACCGCTTCCAGCAGCGAGCCGCCGCCGTTGTCGCGCAGGTCGATCACCACGCCGTCGACGTTTTCGGTGCGCAGTTCGCGCAGCAGCTTGGCCACGTCCACCGTGGCCGAGCGCGCGTCCTTGTCGCCGCGGCGGCGGGCGTCGAAGTCCAGGTAGAAGGTGGGCAGCTCGACCACGCCGATGCGGCGGTCGCCGACCGTGATCACGCGCTTCTGCGCGGCCTGCTCCTCGAGCTTGACCTTGTCGCGCACGATGCTGACCAGCTGCGGCTTGGCGTCCACGCCGGCCTCGGCCGGCAGCACGTCCAGGCGCACCTGGGTGCCCTTCTTGCCGCGGATCAGCGCCACCACGTCGTCGATGCGCCAGCCCACCACGTCGGTCATCGGGCCGCTGGCGCCCTGGCCCACGGCCACCACGCGGTCGCCGACCTTGAGCTTGCCGCCGGTGCCGGCGGGGCCGCCCGGCACGATGGTGCGGATGACCACGAACTCTTCCTGGCGCTGCAGCACCGCGCCGATGCCCTCCAGCGACAGCCGCATCTGCATGTTGAAGTTTTCGGCGCTGCGCGGCGACATGTAGCTGGTGTGCGGGTCGATCGAGGTCGCGTATGCATTCATGAAGGTTTCGAACACGTCGTCGGCGCGCAGCTCGTGCACGCGCGAGGCCAGGCCGGCGTAGCGCTTGTCCAGCGTCTTGCGGATCTCGTCCTGGCTGCGGCCGGCCAGGCGCAGGCGCAGCGCGTCGTTCTTGACGTACTTGGCCCACTGCTGGTCCAGGGCCTTGCTGTCGGCGGCCCAGGGCGCGTCCTCGCGGTCGTAGGCCCAGGTCTCGTCGGTGCTGAAGTCGAAGGGCTTGGCCAGCAGCGCGCGCGCGAAGGCCACGCGCTCGTCCACGCGCTGCACGTAGGTGCGGAAGATGTCGTAGGCGGCGCCGAGCTGCTGGTTCTTGATGGCGTCGTCGTGGCGCTGCGCGAAGGGCTGGAAGCGCGTGATGTCGGCCTGGGTGAAGAACAGCTTCTGGCCGTCGAGCGATTCCAGGTAACGGCGGTGGATTTCGGTCGACAGCGCATCGTCCAGCGGCTTGGCGCGGTAGACGTAGCGGCTGTCGGACAGGATGCCGTAGACCATGCGCGCGGCCGCGGCCTGCTCGGCGCTGGGCTGGTAGCTGGCGGCCGGCGTCGGGCCCGGCGCGGGCGACGTGGTGGCGGCCACGGCCAGGGCCAGCGGCAGCACGGCGGAGAGGGCGATCAGCTTGTGCTTGAGCATGTCGGTTCCAGAGGCGTCAGGAGGTCAGCATGCGCCCGGCGCGGGGACCGGGCGTGTGCCAATAGTGATAAGGCACGATACCGGGGAAACGTGCCGTGAACAGCACCCTGCCTGCAACACACGGGGGCGTGAACGGGAGCTTTAAGCCACGTAGCCGGCGTCGGCGGCCATGCGGTCGGCATGGTAGGACGAGCGCACCATCGGGCCCGAAGCCACGTGCGTGAAGCCCATCGCCAGGCCTTCGGTTTCCAGGGTCTTGAATTCGTCCGGGGTCCAGTAGCGGATCACCGGGTGGTGGTGCGGAGTGGGCTGCAGGTACTGGCCGATGGTGACCATGTCCACGTCGTGGGCGCGCAGGTCGCGCAGCGCGCCCAGGACCTGGTCGTGGTCCTCGCCCAGGCCCAGCATGATGCCCGACTTGGTGGGCACGCCCGGGTGCTGGGCCTTGAAGCGCTGCAGCAGCTGCAGGGACCAGTCGTAGTCGGCGCCGGGGCGCACGTTGGCATACAGCTCCCGCACGGTTTCCAGGTTGTGGTTGAACACGTCGGGCGGGTTCGTGGCCAGGATTTCCAGGGCGCGGTCCATGCGGCCCTTGCCGCGGAAATCCGGGGTCAGGATCTCGATCTTGAGCTCGGGCGACAGCGCGCGGGCCTCGCGGATGCAGTCGGCGAAATGCTGGGCACCGCCGTCGCGCAGGTCGTCGCGGTCCACCGAGGTGATCACCACGTAGCGCAGGCCCATGTCGGCCACCGTGCGGGCCAGGCTGGCCGGCTCGCTGGCATCCGGCGGCTTGGGCCGGCCGTGGGCCACGTCGCAGAAGCTGCAGCGGCGCGTGCACACCTCGCCCAGGATCATGAAGGTGGCGGTGCCGTGGCTGAAGCACTCGTGGATGTTGGGGCAGCTGGCCTCTTCACAGACCGTGACCAGGCGGTTCTCGCGAAGCTTGGACTTGAGCTTGGCCACCGCGTTGCCGGCCGGAATGCGCACCCGGATCCAGCTGGGCTTCCGCAGGATCGGCGCGTTTTCGTCGAACTTGACCGGGCTCTTGCCGATCTTGTCGCCGCCCAGCTGCTTCACGCCCTCGACCAGGGGCGAACCCAGCACCTGCAGCGGGATGGTCTTGGCGGAGTCGGACATGGCAGCTCAGGCGGAAAGGGAGAGGTCGGGCAGCGCGGGCGACACCCGGGCCTGCAGGCCGAGGCCGCGGGACAGCGCCTGCACCAGGGCGGGCTTGATCGCCGGCAGGGCCCCGGGACCGGCCAAGTCTAGCACCGAGGTCACGGCCAGCCCCTCGTAGCCGCAGGGGTTGATGCGCCGGAACGGCGCCAGGTCCATCGCCAGGTTGAAGGCCAGGCCGTGGAAGCTGCAGCCGCGGCGCACCCGCAGGCCCAGGGCCATGATCTTGGCGCCGTCCACGTAGATGCCGGGCGCACCGGGCTTGCGCTGGGCGTCGATGCCCTGCCCGGCCAGCACGTCGATCACGGCCTGTTCGATGCGGCACACCAGCTCGCGCACGCCCAGGCCCAGGCGGCGCAGGTCCACCAGCGGGTAGGCCACCAGCTGGCCGGGGCCGTGGTAGGTGACCTGGCCGCCGCGGTCCACCTGCACCACCGGGATGTCGCCCGGCGCGAGCACGTGCTCGGGCTTGCCGGCCTGGCCCAGGGTGAACACCGGGTCGTGTTCGACCAGCCAAAGCTCGTCGTCGGTATCCGCATCGCGGGCATCGGTGAGCCGCTGCATGGCGCGCCACACCGGTTCGTAAGGCTGGCGGCCCAGGTCGCGCACGATCCAGTCGCGCGCCGCCGGCGCGGGCGCGGCGGCCGCAACCGCGCAGGCCGCTACAGCGTCCACTTCACCGCCGGGTGCTCGCGCAGCGCGCCGTGCGCGGCGTCGTAGTCCTCGCGCGAGTGCGCCTCGAACACCAGCGTGACCGACACGTAGTTGCCCTTGGACGAGGGCTTGATCCGGATGCGGTCGGGATAGACGGTCAGGCCCAGGGCCTCGAGCACCATCGGCATCACCAGGTGCAGGTCGGCCTCGGCCGACCCCATCGCACTGATTTCGAAGATGCCGGGGAACTGGAAGCCGTGCTCGGGGTTGTCGGACTGGATACTCATGCGGCCATTATGGGGCCGGGAAGCGCCGCTCCCAAGCCTGCGGGCGGGGCGTTATTCGCTTTCCCACCACAGCCAGAAATCGTCGCTCATGCGGCTGAAGAAGCCACCCTCGGCGACGTCGGCCAGGGCCACCAGCGGACGCTCGGCCACCACCTTGCCGTCCAGCGTGAAGCTGACCGTGCCGATCTGCTGGCCCTTCTTGATCGGCGCCACCAGCTGGCGGGGCACGTTCATGGTGGGCTTGAGGTCGGCGTAGCGGCCACGCGGCAGGGTCACCAGCAGCGGGTCGGTCACGCCCAAGGCGACGTTTTCGACGTCACCACGCCACAGGCGCTGGTCGGCGACCTTCTGGCCGGCGGTATAGACCGCGTGGGTCTCGAAGAAGCGGAAGCCCCAGTTGAGCAGGGCCAGGTTGCCCTGCTCGCGGGCCTTGAAGCCTTCGCTGCGGCTGGTGGTGTCGATGCCCAGCACCACCGAGATCAGGCGCTGGTCGCCGCGCTTGGCCGACGCGGCCAGGCAGTAGCCCGCGGCCGAGGTATGGCCGGTCTTGAGGCCGTCGACGCTGGCGTCCTTCCACAGCAGGCCGTTGCGGTTCCACTGCTGGATGCCGCCGTAGGTGAATTCCTTGATCTTGTAGAGCGCGTAATGGTCGGGAAACTGGTTGATCAGCGCGCGCGACAGCAGCGCGATGTCGCGCGCGGTCATCACGTGGCCTTCGGCCGAGAGGCCGTGCGCGTTCTCGAAGTGCGAGTTCTTCATGCCGATGCGCTGGGCATAGGCGTTCATCAGGTCGACGAAGGCCGACTCGCTGCCGGCCACGTGCTCGGCCAGCGCGATCGCGGCGTCGTTGCCCGACTGGATCACCAGGCCGTGCAGCACGTCATCGAGCTTGACCTCGGAATTGATGGCCAGCGCGCTGTAGCTGCCGTCGGTGCCCGCGCCACCCGAGCGCCAGGCGTTTTCGCTGATGCGCACCATGTCGCTGGCCTTGATCTTGCCCGAGGCCATTTCGGCGGCGACCACGTAGGACGTCATCACCTTGGTGATGCTGGCCGGTTCGAGCGGCTGGTCGATGTTCTCGCCCGCCAGCACCTGGCCGCTGGCGTGGTCCATCAGGATCCAGGCCTTGCCCTGCGGCACCGGCGCGGCCGGCGTGGGCGCGGCCTGGGCCGGGGCGGCCGCCGGGGCGGGCGCGGGCTTGGGCTGCGGCGTCGGGGTCTGGGCCAGGGCGACCGTGGTGGCCAGGGCGGCCGTCAGGGCGAGGAAGAAGCGGGAAACGGACATCCGGGGGTGGCTCCAGAACGGGGCGGGGCATGGGCCCGGCCGGGGGTGATGAGGGGGACTCGCGACGGCGCGCGGACGGGACATGCTAGCGCTCATTCGCTGAATACTCGCGGGCTGGGCAGGCCCAGTTCCTTCAGGGTCGCCAGCACGCCCTCGACCTTCCGCGCGGCCAGCGGGCCGACGCGCACGCGCCAGATCGGGCCGTCCTGGCCCTGCCCTTCCTCGACCTGCACCGACGGAATGCCGGCATCGCCGAGCTGGCGCGCGATGCGGTGCGCGTTGCCACGATCGCGGTAGGCGCCGACCTGCACGATCTGCGGCGCCGAATCCTGCACCGTCGGCGCGGGCGGCGACGGCGGCAGCGTGGCGGGCGCCGCCGCGGCGATTTCCGCACCGCCGGTGAGTGCTCGCACTTCCACGCGTGCGGTGCCGGTGCGGTCCACGCCCAGCTTCACCGCGGCGGCGTAGCTGAGGTCGATGATGCGGCCGGCGTGGAAGGGGCCGCGGTCGTTGACGCGCACGATGGCGCTGCGGCCGTTGTCGAGGTTGGTGACGCGCACGTAGCTGGGCAGCGGCAGCGTCTTGTGCGCGGCGCTGAAGCTGCACATGTCGTACACCTCGCGGCTGGAGGTGTGCCGGCCGTGGAATTTCTGGCCGTACCACGAAGCCACGCCGCGCTCGACGTAGCCTTCGGCGCTGGGCAGCACGCGGTAGCTCTTGCCCAGCACGGTGTAGGGCGTGCGGTTGCCGAAGCGCGAGGCCGGCTCGGGGCGCGGCACCGGCTCGGGGATGCCGCTGATGTCGAGCGCGTGCTGCGGGGCGCTGTCGGGCACGCCGGGCGCATACAGGCCGCCGGGCGTGTAGTCCTCGTCGCGGTGTTCGCGCACCTGCACGCAGGCCGGCGCTACGCCGGCGGCAGCGGGCGGCGGCGGCGGCAGGGCGCGCGGCGTGCCGGCACGGGACACCGGCTCGGGCAGCACCGGCTTCACCGGCTTGTCGGCGCAGCCCGCCAGCAGGGCCAGCAGGACCAGGCCCGGCAGCCGCCTCATGGAGCGGCGGCGACGGCCGGCGCGGCCGCGATCTCGCGCGAGAGCTGGTGCACCGCCATCGCGTACATCGGCGAGCGGTTGTAGCGGGTGATGGCGTAGAAATTGCGGAAGCCCAGCCAGTATTCGACGCCGTCGTTGCCTTCGAAGGTGACGAGCGTCGCGGCCAGGTCGTGGCCCTGCGCCTCGGTCGGGCGATAGCCCTTCGCGCCGAGCTCGGCCAGGCTGTACTTGGCCTCCAGCGTGTCGGGCACGAACGGCGCGGCGCCGGCCTCGGCCTGCGCGCGCGCGACCACCGGCTCGTCCTTGCGCCAGCCGTGGGCGACGAAGTAGTTGGCCACCGACGCGAACACGTCGGGCAGCGAGCCGAACAGGTCGCGGCGGCCATCGCCGTCACCGTCGCGTGCATAAGCGCGATAGCTGGACGGCATGAACTGGCCATAGCCCATCGCGCCGGCATAGCTGCCCTTGAGCGCGGCGAGGTCGAGCTTCTCTTCCTTGGCCAGCAGCATCACCTGCGCCAGTTCGTCGCGGAAGAACTGGCCGCGCCTGGTTTCGCGCTCGACCTGCTCGGGCTTGCCGCTGACCGGATAGAAGAAGCCCAGCGTGTACAGCGCATCGAGCACGCGGTAGCTGCCGGTGTTGCCGCCGTAGCTGGTTTCCACGCCGATGATGGCGACGATCACTTCCGCCGGCACGCCGGTCTCGGCCGAGACCTTGTCGAGCCCGGCGCGATGTTTGGCCAGGAAGGCGCGGCCGTCGCCGATGCGGCGGTCGGTGATGAAGATGGGGCGGTAGTGCTTCCAGGGCTTCACCGCCTCGGCCGGGCGCGACATCGCGTCCACGATGCTCTGGCGGTACTCGGCCTGGGCCAGCCAGCCTTCGATTTCAGCCGGCGCGAGGCCGTATTTTTCCGAGGCTTCGGCCACGAAGCTGGCGCGCAGCGCGGCGTCGGGCGTGGGTGCCTGCGCCAGGGCGGTGCCGCCCACGGCCAGCAGCAGGATGACGAGGAGGCGGGACAGTTTGCGCAGGGGATTGCAGGGCATGGGCGGGTTCACGGCGGGGTTGCGGCAATTTACCACGCAAAGCCGCGCCCACGGCCGCTTTCAGCCCATGAACTTGCGGTGCGCATGCACCGACATCACCATGCCGAAACCCACCAGCAGCGACACCGCCGAGGTGCCGCCGTAGCTGAGCAGGGGCATCGGCACGCCCACCACCGGCAGCAGCCCGGCCACCATGCCGCCGTTCACGATCACGTATACCGAGAAGGTCATCGCCAGGGCGCCGGCCAGGATGCGCGCGTACCCGTCGCGCGCGTCCACCGCCAGCCAGATGCAGCGGCCGACGATGAACAGGTACAGCGCCAGCAGCGTGACCACGCCGAGCCAGCCCCACTCTTCGGACAGCACGGAGAAGATGAAGTCGGTGGTGTGCTCGGGCAGGAAGTCCAGGTGTGCCTGACTGCCCTGCCCCCAGCCCTTGCCGCCCATGCCGCCGGAGCCGATCGCGATCTTGGACTGGATGATGTTCCAGCCGGTGCCCAGCGGGTCGGACTCGGGATCGAGGAAGGTGAGCACGCGTTCGCGCTGGTGCGGCAGCAGGAAGGGCCAGATCGCCGGCAGCGAGGCCAGGCCGCCGCCCACGAACAGGCCGATGCGCCACCAGGCGATGCCGGCCAGGTAGATCGCGAACGCCCCCGAGGCCGCCACCAGCATGCCCGTGCCCAGGTCGGGCTGCTTGACGATCATCGCCACCGGCAAGCCGATGATGGCGGCGCACACCGCCAGCGCCTTCCATCCCGGCGGCAGCACCACGCCGTGCAGGTACCAGGCCAGCATCATCGGCACCGACAGCTTCAGCAGTTCGCCGGGCTGCAGGTAGAACACGCCCAGGTCCAGCCACAGGTTGGCGCTGCGACCCGAGCCGAACACGAACACCAGAGCCAGCAGCACCAGGCTGCCCGCGTAGGCCACCGGGGTCCACAGGCGCAGGCGCGCGGGCGTGAGCCGCGAGACCAGCACCATCGCGCCCAGGCCCACGCCGAAGCGCACCGCCTGCGACAGCACCAGCCGCGAGTTCTCGCCCGAAGCGCTGGCCAGCACCACCAGGCTGATCAGCATCACGCACAGCAGCGCCAGCAGCAGCGGCAGGTCCACCTTGTCGAGCAGGCGCATGCCCGCATCGCGCAGCCAGCGCAGCAGCATCATCGCGCGGTGTCCTCGGGCGGCGGCACCAGCCAGGCGTCCAGGATCTTGCGCGCCACCGGCGCGGCCGCGCCCGAGCCCGAGCCGCCGTGCTCGACCAGCACCGCGATGGCGATGGTGGGCTTCTCGGCCGGCGCGTAGGCGATGAACCAGGCCTGGTGGCGCAGGTGGTAAGGCAGGCTGGCCGGATTGGTGCTGGCCAGGCCGCGCCGGCTGGTGCGCTGCGCGGTCCCGGACTTGCCCGCCATGCGGTAGGGCGCACCGGCGGCGGCCACGCGGCCGGAACCGCCGGGCCCGTGCATCACGTCTTCCAGGCCCAGCTTCACCGCCGCAAGGTTGTCGTCGTCGGGCACCACGCGGACGCCGGCCGGCTGCGGCTCCAGCACGCGCGGCTGGTCGAAGCCGGCCTGGCTGGCGCGCACCAGGTGCGGGCGGTGGCGCACGCCGCCGTTGGCGATCATGGCCGTGCCCTGCACCAGCTGCAGCGGCGACGTCACCCAGAAGCCCTGGCCGATGCCGGCGTTGACGGTATCGCCGGGGTACCAGTCGGCATTGAGCTGGCGCCGCTTCCAGGCGCGCGAAGGCCGCACGCCGGAGATTTCGCCACTGAGGTCGATGCCGGTGGGTTCGCCGAAGCCCAGCCGCTGGAAGAAGGTGTCGAGCCGGTCCACGCCGATCTCCACCGCCAGCTTGAAGTAGTAGGTGTTCACCGACTGCGCCAGCGATGCGCGCAGGTCCACCCAGCCATGGCCACCGGCGCGCCAGTCGCGGTAGCCGCGCGCCTGACCGGGCAGGAAGAATTCACCGGTGGACAGGGTGCGGTCCTCGGGACGGCGCAGGCCGAGTTCCAGGCCGGCCAGCGCCATGAAGGGCTTGATGGTGGACCCGGGCGGGAAACCACCGAGCACCACGCGGTTGTACAGCGGCCGCGACGGCCCCTGCAGCGCCTGCCAGTCGGTGTGGCTGATGCCGTTGATGAACAGGTTGGGGTCATAACCCGGCAGGCTGACCATGCCGAGGATTTCGCCGGTGGCCGGATCCACCGCCACCGCGGCGCCGTCCTTGCCTTCGAACGCGTCCACCATCGCCTGCTGCAGGCGCGCGTCCACGCTCAGGTAGAGGTCGGCGCCGGGCTTGGCGTCATGCCGGCGCAGCACGCCCAGCGCGCGGCCTTCGACATTGGTCTCGACTTCCTCGTAACCGATCTCGCCGCGCAGTCGCGGCTCGTAGTAGCGCTCCAGGCCGGCCTTGCCGATGTGGGTAAGCGCCGCGTTGCGGCTGTCACCCATCGCCTCGATGTCGGCCACGTCCACCCGGCCGACGTAGCCGATGATGTGCGAGAACAGCGGGCCATACGGATAGCGCCGCGTCAGGTAGGGCACCACTTCCACGCCCGGGAAGCGGTGCCGGTTCACGGCCAGGCGCGCCAGCTCGCCTTCGTCCAGGCGCAGCTTGATGGGGATCGGGCGGAAGCCGCGCGTGACCTTGCGGGTGTCGCGGAAGCGCTTCACGTCTTCCGGGTCCAGGGCCACCAGCTCGCCCAGGGCCTGCAGCGTGGCATCGAGGTCGCCGGCCTGCTCGGCCACGATCTCCAGGCGATAGGCGGGCACGTTGTCGGCCAGCAGGCGGCCGTTGCGGTCGAAGATCAGGCCGCGCGCGGGCACGATCGGCCGCGGCTTGATGCGGTTGGCCTCCGAGCGCGTCTGGTACTCCTCGTGCTGCAGCACCTGCAGCCGGAAGTAGCCGCCGGCGAGGCCGAGCATGGCCAGCGCGATGCCCAGGAAGCCCAGCAGGGCGCGGCGCCGGAACTGTTCGGCCTCGGCCAGGACGTTCTTGAGTTTCTGCCGGCGCGGCGCTCGCATGGCTCAGCCCGCGCGCTCGCGTTCGCGCAGGCGCAGCCGCAGTTCGTCCAGCAGCAGGAACAGCCAGGGCCACAGCGCGAAGCCGATCACCGGCGACAGCCAGGTGCCCCAGGGCGGCAGGCCGTCGCCACTGGCGGCGTGCACGGCCAGCGCCACCAGCCGGTCGTTGAGCAGCAGCGCGAACACCGCCAGCGCCTGCTGCCACAGCGGGAAGAAGCGCAGCCGCGCGCGGAAGCGCTGCACCAGGAAGCTGAGCACCACCAGACGCATGGCCTGTTCGCCCAGCAGCGTGCCCGAGACCAGGTCGGCGGCCAGGCCCGCGATGAACGCGGTGCCCAGGCCCACGTGGTCGGGCGCTTCCAGGATCCAGTAGCACAGCAGCATGGCCAACAGGTAAGGCCGCGCCAGGCCGATGCCGGTGGGCAGCGGCACCACCAGCACCAGCAGGCTGGCGAGCAGGCTGCCGTAGATCAGCCAGCCGGACGGGACGCGGGTCATGCGCGCGGCTCCGGGGTGGTGGCGGGTTCCGTGGCGGGCGCAGGTTCCGTGGGCGGCGGCGGGGGCGGTGCTTCCGGACCCACGTCCACCTGATCCAGGGTGTTGCTGACCAGCAGCACCTCCAGCCCGCGGTCGAGGCGCGCGGCCGGTCGCGCCTCGGCCACCACGAAGCGGCGGGTGACGTCGGGCTCGAGCTGTTCGATCACGCCGACCGGAAAGCCGGCGGGAAAGCGGCCGCCGATGCCCGACGTAACCAGGCGGTCGCCAACGCGAATGTCGGCGCTGGGCGGGATGTTGCGCAGGCTCAGCGCCTGGGTGTCGCCGGTGCCGTAGGCGATGGTGCGCAGACCCGAGCGGGCCACCTGCACCGGGATCGCGTGTTCGGGATCGGTGAGCAGCAACGCGGTGGCGCGGCGCGGCGTCACTTCGATCACCTGGCCCAGCACGCCGCCGGCATCCATCATGGCCTGGCCGACCACCACGCCGTCGTCGCTGCCCGAATCGAGCACGATGCGCTGGCGCGACGGATCCAGGTCGATGTCGATGATGCCGGCCAGCTGCGCCGACAGCTTGTAGCCGCGGGTGCCGCCCAGCAGTTCGCGCAGACGCTGGTTTTCCTCGGCCACGGCGGCCAGGCGGTGCAATCGGCTGGCGTGCACCTGCAGTTCGCGGCGCAGGCGCTGGTTGTCGTCCTGCAGTTCGGTGCGCGAGCTGAAGAGCTCGCCGACGCCGTCGGCCAGCCGGCCGGGCGAGGCGGCGAGCCACCAGACCGGTTCGGCCAGCACGCTGGCCTTCTGCCGCAGCTGCGCGGCGAAACCGCCGCGCTGGTCGGCCACCATCAGCACGATGGCGATGGCCAGGTAGGCGAGCAGCGGCAGCGTACCGCCGGCGCTCTCGCTCAGTCTCGCGGCGGCGGAACCCGGGTAGGCCACGGCATCAGGGGCTGGCGTTGGGCCGCATCACTCCGGCGAGAAGAATTCGTTGCCGTGCATGTCGATCAGCTCGAGCGCACGGCCACCGCCGCGCGCCACGCAGGTGAGCGGATCGTCGGCGACGTGCACGTGCAGGCCGGTTTCCTCGGAGATCAGCTTGTCCAGGTCGCGCAGCAGCGCGCCGCCACCGGTGAGCACGATGCCGCGCTCGGCGACGTCGGCGCAGAGTTCCGGCGGGGTCTGCTCCAGCGCCTGCTTGACCGCGCTGACGATGCCGCTGAGCGGCTCGTGCAGGGCCTCGAGCACTTCGTTGGAGTTGATGACGATCATGCGCGGCACGCCCTCGGCGAGGTTGCGGCCGGAGACTTCCATCTCCTTGACCACGGCCTGCGGGAAGGCGCAGCCGATCTCGAGCTTGATGCGCTCGGCGGTGGTTTCACCGATCAGGGTGCCGTGGTTGCGGCGCACGTAGTTGATGATGGCGTCGTCGAAGCGGTCGCCGCCGATGCGCACCGACTGCGAGTAGACAATGCCGTTGAGCGAGATGACCGCGACTTCGGACGTGCCGCCGCCGATGTCGATCACCATCGAGCCGCGCGCTTCGTCCACCGGGATGCCGGCGCCGATGGCCGCGGCCATGGGCTCCTCGATCAGGTAGACCTCGCGGGCGCCGGCCTCTTCGGCCGACTCCTTGATGGCGCGGCGCTCGACCTGGGTGGAACCGCAGGGCACGCAGATCAGCACCCGCGGGCTGGGCCGCAGGAAGCGCGAGGTGTGCACCTTCTTGATGAACTGCTTGAGCATTTCCTCGGTGTGCGTGAAGTCGGCGATGACGCCGTCCTTCATGGGCCGGTGCGTGGTGATGTTGCCGGGCGTGCGGCCGAGCATCTTCTTGGCTTCGGCGCCGACGGCGGCCACTTCACGGCCGCCCTGGCTGTGGCGGACGGCGACCACGGAAGGCTCGTTGAGCACGATGCCCTGTCCGCGGACGAAAATGAGGGTGTTGGCGGTGCCCAGGTCGATCGACAGGTCGTTCGAAAACAGGCCGCGGAGCTTCTTGAACATCTGGGGGAAGCCTTGGGAAATGGGGGTTTTGGGGATTGAGTAGGTTACCAACCACCCCCGGCCCCGGCAAGGAAAACCGGCGTTTTTCCCGTGCCTTCGCCCTCGCGCCACGCTAACATGTGGCCCTTTCCCGGGGCCGGACCGACCGCCCCCACCTTCGAGGTCCGACGATGCCTTCTGCCCTGATCTGCGGTTCCCTGGCCTACGACACCATCATGGTGTTCCAGGACCAGTTCAAGAACCACATCCTGCCGGACAAGGTCCATATCCTGAACGTGTCCTTCCTGGTGCCGCGCATGCGCCGGGAATTCGGCGGCTGCGCGGGCAACATCGCCTACAACCTCAAGCTGCTGGGCGGAAACCCGGTGCCGATGGCGACCGTCGGCCAGGACTTCGGTCCCTACCGCGAGCATTTCGAGGCCTGCGACATCCGGCTGGACCACGTCAAGGAGCTGTCGGACCTGTTCACGGCCCAGGCCTTCATCACCACGGACCTGGACGACAACCAGATCACCGCCTTCCATCCGGGCGCGATGATGCGGTCGTACGAGAACCACGTGCGCGACGTGGCCGACATCGGCTTCGGCATCGTCGGCCCGGACGGCTACGAGGCCATGCTTCAGAACTCCAAGGAATTCGCCGAGCTCGGCATCCCGTTCATCTTCGACCCGGGCCAGGCCATGCCGCTGTTCAACGGCAAGGAGCTGACCACGATGATCGAGCAGGCCACCTACGTGACCGTGAACGACTACGAGTCCAGCCTGCTGCAGGACAAGACCGGCCTGAGCGAGAAACAGATCGCCGAGCGCGTGGAGGCCTACATCGTCACCCGCGGCCCGACCGGCTCGGAAGTGCACGCCAAGGGCGGCCTGCTGCACATCCCCGCCGCCAACGCGATGCGCGTGGTGGACCCCACCGGCTGCGGCGACGCCTACCGCGCGGGCCTGATCTTCGGCCTGATGAACGGCATGGACATGGCCACCACCGGCCGCATCGCCTCGCTGATGGGCGCCCTGAAGATCGAGCACCTGGGTCCGCAGAACCAGCGCTTCGACTACGAAGAGTTCGCCGAACAGTTCCGCCAGCAGTTCGGCTACGCCCTGCGCTAAAAACAAATCCGGGGTCAGAGTGCGTTTATCTTGGCCGCGCGTCAGCGCGAAGATAAACGCACTCTGACCCCGGATTGGCCGGGACTAGAAGTCCTGGGAGAAGCGGACGCCGAAGGTGCGGGGGCGCGCTACCACGGTGTACGCCTGGTCGCCGCAGACGGCCTCGGCGCACTGGGTGAAGCGCGACAGTTCGGCGCGTTCGTCCAGCACGTTCTTGACGTAGAAGTCCACGTTCCAGTTGTTGCGACCGAAACCGGCGGTGAGGTCGAGCATGGAGTATTCGTCCAGCTGGCCCAGGATCAGCCGCTCCGCCGTGCGCAGGTCGGTGCGCCGCTCGCCCTCGTGCGAGAGCTGGCCCTGCACGTGCGCCTCGAAGCTGCCCACGTCGAAGGTGTAGCGCGCCGTCACGTTGGCCTTGAACTTGGGCGTGATCGGCAGGCGGGCACCGTCGGGCGCTTCGGGCGACGCGCAGTTGGTTTCCGGATTGCCGTTGGCGTCGGTGAAGCCGCAGTAGTTCTCGGTCAGCTTGGCGTCGTACAGCGCGATGCCGCCCGACAGCCGCAGGTTGTAGGTGGCGGCCCAGCTCAGGTCGGCCTCCAGGCCGCGGATGCGGGCGTTGTTGGCATTCTTGATCTCGGTCAGGCCGTTCTGGCCCAGGATGGCGAACTGGAAATCCTCCCAGTCCTGCGAGAACACCGCGCCGTTGAAGTTCAGCCGCCCGTCGGCCCAGGTAGACTTCCAGCCGAACTCCACATTGGTGAGGTAGTCGGTGAGATACGGCGCCAGCGTGCCGCGGCGGTTGATGCCGCCCGGACGGAAGCCTTCCGACCACGTGGCGTACACCATCGCGTTGTCGTTGATCTGGTAGCTGAGGTTGAAGCGTCCCAGCGAGTCGTCTTCCTTGACCGTCTTGTTGAACACCTCGCACGGGGCATTCGGGTACGGCGGCAGGTTCTGCGTGTTGCAGGCGCCCTCGCCATACGTCGGGTTGGACGAATAGCCGTCGTTGAAGCCGAAGAAACCGCGCAGGCTGTTGTCCACCTTGAAGAATCGCATGCCGGCGGTGGCGGTGAGCCGGTCGGTGATGTCGTAGGACAGCTCGCCGAAGAAGGCCTGGTCCTGGTCCTCGCGCTGCTGGCGGGTGAGCCAGATCGTGTCGGGCCAGCCGGTGACCGACAGCGAGTCGGCCAGGTCGTCGATGCGGTAGCGCTCCTGGATGTCGTTGTCCTGCTTCTGCCAGAACACGCCGGCCACGAAGCGGAAGCGGTTCTCGGAGGGCGAGGCGATGCGCAGCTCGTGGCTCTGCTTCTTGTAGCCGTTGGTGGCCTGGATGTACTGCGACGGGTTCACCAGGTCGCCGTTGTCGTCGTAGAAGTAGGTGCCGTAGCCGAACAGCGTGTCGTACCAGTACGCGTAGTCGTTGTAGTCCGACTCGGTGTCCAGGTCGCGGTCGAGGTGGGCGAAGGCGTAGGTGACGTCGAAGTTGCCGATGCGGCCCTGCACGGTCAGCGCCGACTGGGTCCAGCGGTCTTCCGAGGTCTGCGGGTAGTACTGGTTGGTGTCGAGCTCGCCTACGTCGGGATCGACGCCGAAGCTGCCGTTGATATCCTGGCGCTGGGTGATCACGCTGGGCGTGATCGACCAGTTGTCGTTGAGGTCGATCTTCAGCGCGGCGCGGGCACCGGTGGTGTCACCGAAGTTGTAGTCGTCGCGGGCCACGCCGGCGTTGTTGATGGTGATGCCGGAGCTGGGGAAGGTGCGCTCGCCGTACTCGTTGTCGATGAAGCCGGCGTCGTCGCGGTCCCAGGCCACCAGGCGGATCGCGGCGCGCTCGCCGATGGGCAGGTTGATGAAACCTTCCGCCACGTGGCCGGTGCCGCCCTCGCTGATCGAATTGAACTCCAGCCCGTAGCCGGCCGCGAACCCGCTGGGATCGGGCTTGTTGGTGATGATGCGGATCGTGCCCGACTGCGAGCTGGCGCCGTACAGCGTGCCCTGCGGTCCGGCCAGCGCTTCCACCCGCTCGATGTCGTAGGGATGGATGTCGACGGCGCCGCGGATGGTGGTGACGGGCTGTTCGTCCAGGTACACGCCGACGCTGGGCAGCGGCCCGGAGTGGTTGCCGTCGCCGCCGCTGGCGACGCCGCGCATGTAGACCTGGAAGTTGCTGGGCACTTCGCCCAGCCGCTGGAAGGACACGCTGGGGAACTGGGTCGCGATGTCCTCGAAGTCGGTCACGTGCAGCTCGTCGAGCTGCTCGGTGCCCAGCACCTGGATGCTGATCGGCACCTTCTGCAGGTTCTCTTCGCGTTTCTGCGCGGTGACCGTGATCGCGTCGAGCACCGGCGCTTCTTCGGTGCTCTCCTGCGCCCAGGCGGCGCTGCTCATCGCCAGGCAGATCGCGGTGGCGAGCGGCAGCCTCGCCATCGCTCCCGGCCTGCGAGGTTGGTGTCTCCCCTTCATGACGCACTCCCCGTGGTGGTGGTGGTGGATTGGATCGGATCCGAGGCGCTGTGCGGCGGCGCGTCGGGATAGGTGTCCAGGGCGGGGCCCAGGGCCTGTTTCAGCGGGCCGAGCCAGGGCTCGTAGTGCCGCCAGTGGTCGAGGCCTTCGCGGTAGATCGGCTGGCGCACCTGCTCGGAGCTGGCGGTGCGCACCGGGCGCGCGTTCTCGAAGAAGCGCAGGCAGCCGGGTTCGAACGGCAGGCCGCAGTAGTCGAGCAGGGCCCGCACCTGGGCTTCGGTGTCCTGCACCAGGTCTTCGTACACCACCCGGTGGATGCGGCCGGGCAACACCTGGTCGAAATGCGCCATCAGCGCCAGGTAGTCGCGGTAATAGCGGCCGATGTCGTCCAGGCCGTAGCTGAAGTTCTGGCCGCGGGCGAAGTACTGCTTGTAGCCGGAGAAACAGCAGGCCAGCGGATGCCGGCGCACGTCCACGATGCGCGCATTCGGCAGCATCAGGTGGATCAGCCCGGCGTGGAAGAAGTTGTTCGGCATCTTGTCGATGAAGTGCGGCGCATCGGTCTTGCGCTGCACCCGCGTGCGGGCCAGGTAGCGCTCGCCCAGCTCACGCAGGCGGTCGGCGTCCAGCGTGGCCAGCACGTCGTGGTAGGACGCGCCGCTGCCCTCGCGACGCAGGTCGTGGGTCAGCGCAATCACCTCGGGCAGCTCCATCGTGCCCTCGACGGCGGAATGGCTCGACAGGATCTGCTCGACCAGGGTGGAGCCCGAGCGCGGCAGGCCGACCACGAAGATCGGGTCGGGCGCGGGATGGCCCTGGCCGGTTCGGCGGGCCAGGAAGTCCGGGGTGAAAAGTTCGCGCGACCGGCGTACGCGGGTGGTGGCGTCCTCCGGGCGATAGGGCAGGCTGGCGCGGCGCTGCCGGTTGCCCTGGTCGTAGTGCGCGAAGGACGCCGCGTAATCGCCGGCATCTTCGTGCGCCTTGCCCAGCGCGAATTCGAACTGGCAGCGCTGCTCGGCATCCAGGTCGCTGCGCTCGAGCTGCTCGGCCATGGCGTGCAGGTCGGCGGGTTCGAAACGGAAGGTCTTGAGGTTGGCCAGGCTCCAGTAGGCCTCGCCGAAGCCGGGATCGAGCGCGATGCTGCGGCGGTAGGCGGCGATGGCGCGGTCGCGCAGGCCGGCGGTCTTGAGCGCGTGGCCGAAGCTGAGCCAGATGCGGCCGTGGTCGGGGTATTCCGCCAGGATGCCGTCGTAGAGTTCGATCGCCGGCAGGTAGTCGCCGATGCGGCAGAGCACCACGGCCTTGAGGTTGCGGGCGCTGGCGTTGCCCGGGTCGTCGGCCAGCAGGTGGTCGATCTGCGCCAGCGCCTCGGCCGGCTTGTTGGCCCGGTGCAGCACCATCGCGTAGTTCTGCCGGGCCGCCTGGAAGCGCGGGGCCAGCTGCACGCAGCGGTCGAGCAGCACTTCAGAATCCTCGAGCCGGCCGAGCCGCGCCGCGACTTCGGCCAGCATGCGGATCGCGGCCACGTCGGTGGGGCTGCGCTGCAGGTGCGCCTTGAGCAGGGCTTCGGCCTCGGGGATGCGGTTGGCGATCAGCGCGTCGGCCGCCGCCATCAGGCGGGGATCGCCGGAGGCGTGGCGGACATGGTGTGCATAGGCCGCGTCTGCGGCCTCGGAGTCGCCGGTGGCGCCGAGGTGATCGCCGAGGGCCAGCCAGGCCGTGGGATGGGTGGGCGACAGCGCCAGTCCTGCGCGGAGCTCGGCGATGGCTTCGTCGCCGCGGCCCGACCGGCCCAGGCGCAGGCCCAGTTCGATGCGCGGGGCCGCCCAGGCGGGGTGTTGCCTGGCCAGCGTGCGCAGTTCGCCCAGTGCCAGGTCGGATCGGCCGCAGGCATCGTTGGCCAGGGCGCGCAGCAGCAGGGCCGGCGGGTGCGGGCCGACGCTGCGAAGGATTTCGTCGGCCTGGGCCAGGGCCAGCGCCGGTTCGCGATCGAGCAGGCGGGCGGCGTGGGCCAGGGCCTGGTCCAGCGTCGCCGTCGGGTGGGAGTCCGGGCTTACGGCCATGATCTGCAGCGGGGGTTCGGTTGCACGTGCCTTCCCAACGGCGCGGGGCCGTGCGATCCGGCGGGAACCGGTACCGCCACGGCCCGGTCTTCACACGCTGGATTGTTACGGTTAGATAACACGCCGTTCGAGGCTTGTCGACGCGGCGTGAAGGGGTGCCGGCGGTCGCGACGTTCGATTCAACGCCATCGCGGCGGAGTCGATGCTCTAGCCGGCTCGGTGATGGTGGAGGCACCCCCGACCGGAGATCTCGCCATGTCTCGCCACGCCCTACCGTGTGCCGCGCTCGTCCTGTCCCTGGCCAGCCTCGGCGGCTGCGGGCAATCCGACCGGGTGGAAATAGCCAACAACGATGGCGCCGGTCTGGTGGCGGCGCTGCGCCTGGCCAACGAGCGGCCCGGCCCCGACACGATCGTGCTGGCCCGCAATGGTTTCTACATCCTCAGCCAGGAGGCGCAGGAAGGTTTGCTGCTGCCTTCGCTCAAGGGCGAACTGACGATCGTCGGCAACCATGCCGAGATCCGCGGCTACATGGCCACCCCCGCGGCACTGCTGCAGGTGGAGGAAGGTGCCGAGGTGCGCATCGAGAACCTGGTGCTGGCCGAGGGCACCGACGGGGCCCTGCGCAACTTTGGCGACCTGCACCTGGCCAACGTGGACTTGGTCGACAGCTCGGTACGGCGGCTGCCGGCAATCGTGCTCAACCACGGCAGCCTGACGGCGACCGGCGGAGAAATCGCCTACAACCACGTGCTCGGCGTGCGGCGTGACGCCGGCACGGTGCTCAACTACGGGCAGATGCGCCTGGAGCAGACGCACATCCATGACAACCGGACGCTGGGCCGGCACCCGACCCTTGCGGCGGCCGGAGGCATCCTCAATTTCGGCAGCGTGGAGGCCGATGGACTGACGCTGCAGGACAACGAATTGCCAGACGAACCCGTGCCGGCGCTGAGTTTCGGCGGAATACTGAACCTGGGTAACGGGCGATTCTCCGGCACCAACTCCAGTGGGCCGGTGCGGGACGCCAGGCATGCGACCGCATTCGCGGGACTTTGACGACGAACGCGGAGCAAAGAAAAACGCCGCCCTGTGTGGGGCGGCGTTTTAGGGATAAAAACCCTGGCGATGACCTACTCTTGCATGGCTTAGGCCACACTACCATTGGCGCAGCTGCGTTTCACTTCCGAGTTCGGGATGGGATCGGGTGGTT
>NZ_JBMIRR010000004.1:0-441 GCF_049195245.1 Arenimonas sp. MALMAid1274 | reverse complement strand
GACCTCGCAAATCTCGTAGTCGACGGTGTACGTGCCAGCCGGGGTATTCGGCGCGACGTCCACCGAGCCATCAGCGTTCACGGTAAGCGGACCATTCGTGACCGGGACCAGGGTGATGTCCGCCGGATTCACGGCCGCGCCATTGAGCAGGTCATTGCCCAGGACGTTCACTACATTGGTGTTGGCAATGAAGCCGTTGACCGGGCCGGCGCTGTCGTTGACGGCGTCGATGACGCCCTCTTCCACCGTGATGGTGACAGTCGCCGTGTCGCAGTTGGCGGGATTCAGGACTTCGCAGATTTCGTAGTCGACGGTGTACGTGCCCGCCGGGGTATTCGGCGCGACGTCAACGCTTCCGTCGGCGTTGACCGTCAGCGGACCGTTCGTCACCGGGACCAAGTTGATGGCGGCCGGGTTCACGGGCGCGCCATTGAGCTGGTC
>NZ_JBMIRR010000019.1:0-59714 GCF_049195245.1 Arenimonas sp. MALMAid1274 | reverse complement strand
AGATGGTGATGCCGGGCGACAACGTGAAGATGGTGGTCAGCCTGATCGCCCCGATCGCGATGGACGAGGGCCTGCGCTTCGCGATCCGCGAGGGTGGCCGCACCGTCGGCGCCGGCGTGGTTGCCAAGGTCATCAAGTAAGCCTATAATTCGCGGCTCGGTCGCCCCCCAGGGCGGCCTACATACGAAATGAGGGGCAGGACGCCCCTCGTGTTCGCGGCCAGGACGGTCGAAGCTGTGTAAAACAACCCTTTACAGGGTGGTTTAACACAAGCTATACTTTCTTGCTCGGTGGACCAGACATGGTCCGCCGAGTTTGTTTTCCACGGGAACCAGGGCGCAAAGCCCCTGATTCCGACGCTCTTTACCGTGACAAGGACATCGCCATGGCGGACCAGAAGATCCGGATTCGGCTCAAGGCCTACGATCATCGCCTGATTGATCGATCGGCTTCCGAAATCGTGGAGACGGCCAAGCGGACCGGCGCGCAGGTGCGCGGCCCGATCCCGCTGCCGACCAAGATCGAACGCTACACCGTGCTGGTGTCGCCGCACGTCGACAAGGACGCGCGTGACCAGTACGAGACCCGCACCCACAAGCGTGTGCTGGATATCGTTGACCCGAACGACAAGACCGTCGACGCGCTCATGAAGCTCGAGCTCGCGGCCGGCGTCGACGTTCAGATCAAGCTGACCTGAGGCCAACACCATGACGACCAAAAACATTGGAATCGTGGGCCGCAAGGCGGGCATGAGCCGCATCTTCACCGAGGATGGCCGCTCCATCCCGGTGACCGTGATCGAGGCCAGTCCGAATCGCATCACCCAGATCAAGACCACGGAAACCGACGGCTACACCGCCGTGCAGGTGACCGCCGGCGCCAAGCGCGCCGCCCTGGTCAACAAGCCGCTGTCGGGCCACTACGCCAAGGCGAAGGTGGAAGCCGGTCGCGGCCTGTGGGAATTCCGCGTCGCCGACAAGGACGCGGGCAATTTCGAAGTGGGCGCCGAGATCAAGGCGGACATCTTCACCGTCGGCCAGCTGGTCGACGTTGCCGGCATCACCAAGGGCAAGGGCTTCCAGGGCACGATCAAGCGCTGGAACTTCAAGATGGGCGACGCCACCCACGGTAACTCGCTGTCGCACCGCTCGCCGGGTTCCATCGGCCAGCGCCAGACGCCGGGCCGCGTGTTCCCGGGCAAGAAGATGTCCGGCCACATGGGCGCCGTGCAGCAGACGATGCAGAACCTGGAAGTGGTCAAGGTCGACGCCGAGCGCGGTCTGATCGCGATCAAGGGTTCCGTTCCGGGTGCTCCGGGCGGCGATGTCGTCGTGCGCCCCACGAGCAAAGGTTGAGGAGTTAGATAATGGAACTCGCCGTTATTGGAAGCGCCAAGAAGCTGTCGGTCTCCGACGCTGTCTTCGGTCGCGAATTTAGCGAGGATCTGGTGCACCAGGTGGTGGTTGCGTTCCGCAACGCCGGCCGTGCAGGCACCAAGGCCCAGCTGACGCGCTCGGAAGTCTCCGGCACGACCAAGAAGTTCAAGAAGCAGAAGGGCGGCGGTGCCCGCCACGGTGACTACCGCGCCCCGATCTTCATCGGTGGTGGCGTGACGTTTGCCGCCAAGCCGCGCAACTTCGCCCAGAAGGTGAACCGCAAGATGTACCGCGCCGCTGTCTGCGCGATCATCTCCGAGCTCAACCGCCAGGACCGCCTCAAGATCGTCGACGCGTTCGACATCTCCGAGCCGAAGACCAAGGCACTGGTTTCCAAGTTGAACGAGATGGGCATCGCCCATCCGCTGATCGTCACCGAGGACGGCTCCGAAGCCCTGTTCCTGGCCGCCCGCAACCTGCCGTACGTGCAGGTCCGCGACGTCCAGGGCCTGGATCCGGTCGCCCTGGTCGGTGCCGAGTACGTGATCATGACCGCGGAAGCTGTCAAGAAGGTCGAGGAGTGGCTGGCATGAGCAACATCAAGATCCTCGGCATCATCCGCGCCCCGCGTGTCTCCGAGAAGACCGCGCGGATCCAGGAGCAGAGCAACCAGTACGTCTTCGAAGTGGCGCAGACCGCGACCAAGGCCGACGTCAAGTCCGCCGTTGAGTCGCTGTTCAACGTCAAGGTCGAAGCGGTCAACGTGTTGAACGTGAAGGGCAAGAGCAAGACCTTCCGTTCCCGCGCCGGCCGTCGCGGCGACTGGCGCAAAGCATACGTTCGCCTGGCCGAAGGCCAGTCGATCGACGTGATGGCCAAGGCCTGAGGCGAGTACCCATGGCACTAATGACTTTCAAGCCGACCTCGCCTGGCCGCCGCGCCATGGTGCGCGTTTCCACCGCTGGCCTGCACAAGGGCGGCCCGCTGGAATCGCTGGTCGAAAAGCAGAGCAAGAGCGGCGGCCGTAACAACTACGGTCGCATCACCACCCGCCACATCGGCGGTGGCCACAAGCAGGCGTATCGCATCATCGACTTCAAGCGCGACAAGGAGGGCATCCCCGCCCGTGTCGAGCGCGTCGAGTACGATCCCAACCGCACCGCGCACATCGCGCTGCTGTGCTACGCCGATGGCGAGCGTCGCTACATCATCGCCCCCAAGGGCCTGGTGCAGGGCGACCAGGTCATCGCGGGCAAGGATGCGCCGATCAAGACCGGCAACAGCCTGCCGCTGCGCAACATGCCGGTGGGTTCGACCGTGCATTGCGTCGAGATGAAGCCCGGCAAGGGTGCCCAGCTCGCCCGCGCCGCCGGCGCCGGCGCCCAGCTGATCTCCCGCGACGGCGGCTACGCCACCCTGCGCCTCCGCTCCGGCGAGATGCGCAAGGTGCCGGCCGACTGCCGCGCCACGATCGGTGAAGTCGGCAACGTCGAGCACAACCTCGAGAAGCTGGGCAAGGCCGGTGCGAAGCGGTGGCGCGGCGTCAAGCCGACCGTCCGCGGCGCCGCCATGAACCCGGTCGACCATCCGCACGGCGGTGGCGAGGCCAAGGCTGGCCAGGGTAATCCGCATCCGGTGTCCCCGTGGGGCACGCCGGCCAAGGGTTACAAGACGCGCAAGAACAAGCGCACCCAGAAGTTCATCGTGCGCGATCGCAGGGGTTGATAGGCCATGGCACGTTCTCTTAAGAAAGGTCCCTTCATCGACCACCACCTCGTCAAGAAGGTGGAGGCCGCCCAGGGCAACAGCAAGAAGCCGATCAAGACCTGGTCGCGTCGTTCCATGATCCTGCCGGAAATGGTCGGGCTCACCATCGCCATCCACAATGGCAAGGTGCACGTCCCGGTTCTGGTGAACGAGAACATGGTTGGCCACAAGCTCGGCGAGTTCGCCCTCACCAGGACCTTCAAGGGTCATGGCGGCGACAAGAAAGCCGGCAAGTAAGGAGCAATGACGATGGAAGCCAAAGCCATTCTCCGCACGGCCCGGATCTCGCCGCAGAAGGCCCGCCTGGTCGCCGACCAGGTGCGTGGCCTGCCGGTGGCCCGCGCCGCCGACCTGCTGCAGTTCTCGGACAAGAAGGCCGCCCACATGATCCGCAAGGTCCTGTGGTCCGCCATCTCCAATGCCGAAAACAACCTCGGCGCCGACATCGACGAACTCAAGATCACCAGCATCATGGTGGACGAAGGTCCCGTCCTGAAGCGCTTCATGGCCCGCGCCAAGGGCCGCGGCACCCGCATCCTCAAGCGCACCAGCCACATCTCCGTGGTTGTGGGCTCCGGCAAGTAAGGCAGGGACGAAGCATATGGGTCACAAAGTTCATCCGACCGGAATCCGCCTGGGCATCGCCAAGGACTGGAATTCCAAGTGGTTCGCCAACAAGCGCGACTACGCCCAGTACCTCACGTCCGACCTGAAGGTCCGTGCGATGCTGCGCAAGAAGCTCGCCCAGGCCGGCATCTCGAAGATCCTGATCGAGCGCCCGTCGAAGTCCGCCCGCGTCACGATCCATTCCGCCCGTCCGGGCGTGGTGATCGGCAAGCGCGGCGAGGACATCGAGAAGCTGCGCAAGGAAGTCTCGGACATCATGGGCGTTCCGGCGCACATCAATGTCTCCGAGGTGCGCAAGCCCGAGCTCGACGCGCAGCTGGTGGCCGAATCGATCGCGCAGCAGCTCGAGCGCCGCATCATGTTCCGCCGCGCGATGAAGCGCGCCGTGGGCAACTCGATGCGCCTGGGCGCCCTGGGCATCAAGGTCAACGTCGCCGGCCGCCTCAACGGCGCCGAGATCGCGCGTTCGGAGTGGTACCGCGAGGGCCGCGTGCCCCTGCACACCCTCCGCGCCGACATCGACTACGGCTTCGCCGAAGCCCTCACCACCTACGGCATCATTGGCGTGAAGGTGTGGGTCTACAAGGGCGAGATTTTCGATTTCAGCCAGGTTGGCCAGGAGAAAGTGGAAGAGCGCACCGAGCGCCCGTCCCGCCCGGCGAAGGAAATGAGGTAAGCCGCCATGCTGCAACCCAAGCGAACCAAGTACCGCAAGGTCTTCAAGAGCCGCAACGACGGCCTTAGCTGGGCCGGCGCCGCCGTCAGCTTCGGCGAGTACGGCCTGAAGGCGACCCAGCACGGCCAGCTCACCGCTCGCCAGATCGAGGCCGCGCGTCGTTCCATCAGCCGCTACGTCAAGCGCGGCGGCAAGATGTGGATCCGCGTTTTCCCCGACAAGCCCATCACCAAGAAGCCCATCGAGGTCCGCATGGGCGCCGGCAAGGGCAACGTCGAGTACTGGGTGGCCCAGATCGCCCCCGGCCGCGTGATCTATGAAATCGAGGGTGTCGACGAAGCCACCGCTCGCGAGGCGTTCCGCCTGGCGGCCGCGAAGCTCTCGGTCACCACCACTTTCGTGACCCGGACGGTGCGCTGATATGGAACTCAAGGAACTGCGTAACAAGTCGGCGACCGAGCTGAAGAACCACCTGCTGGACCTGCACAAGGAGCAGTTCGCGCTCCGCATGCAGAAGGCCACGGGTCAGCTCAACGCCCCCCACCGCATCAAGCTGGTCCGTCGCGAAATTGCGCAGACGATGACCCTGCTGACTGTAAAAGAGTAAGGGCGAGCCATGAGCGATAATGCCAACCAGACGCGCACGGTCGAAGGCCGCGTCGTCAGCAACAAGATGAACAAGTCCGTGACGATCCTCGTGGAGCGCCAGGTCAAGCACCCCCTGTACGGCAAGTACATCCGGCGCTCGACCAAGCTGCACGCCCACGACGAAGAGAACGCCTGCAACGAAGGCGACGTCGTCCGGGTCAGCGAGTGCCGTCCGCTCTCGAAGACCAAGAACTGGCGCGTGGTCGAAATCATCACGCGCGCCGCGAAGTAAGGAGGCCAGAAATGATCCAGGTACAGAGCTACCTCGAGGCCGCCGACAACTCCGGCGCCAAGGAAATGATGTGCATCAAGGTGCTCGGCGGCTCCAAGCGCCGCTACGCGCACATTGGCGACATCATCAAGGTGACCGTCAAGGACGCCATTCCCCGCGGCAAGGTCAAGAAGGGCGAGGTCTACGACGCCGTCGTGGTCCGCACCCGTTCCGGCGTGCGCCGGGCTGATGGTTCGCTGATCCGTTTCGACGGCAACGCGGCCGTGCTGCTGAACAACAAGCAGGAGCCGATCGGCACCCGCATCTTCGGGCCCGTGACCCGTGAACTTCGCTCCGAGAAGTTCATGAAGATCGTCTCGCTCGCTCCCGAAGTGATCTGAGCGAAGGAACAGACATGAACCGTATCCGCAAGGGCGACCAGGTGATCATCATCGCCGGTGCCGACAAGGGCAAGAAGGGTGAGGTTGTGCGGGTTGCCGGCGACAAGCTCGTCGTGCAGAACGTCAACATCATCAAGCGCCACACCAAGCCGAACCCGCAGGCGAACGTCGCCGGCGGCATCGTCGAGCGTGAAGCGCCGATCCATATTTCCAACGTGATGCTGTTCAACCAGGCCAGCGGCAAGGGCGAACGCATTGGTTTCAAGGTGCTCGAGAATGGACGCAAAGTGCGTGTGTTCCGCTCGAGCGGTGAGGCGATCGACGCCTGAAGGATGATGTCATGACCACCCGTCTCGAAACGTTCTACAAGGAAACTGTCGTTCCGCAGCTGATGGAGAAGTTCGGCTACGAGAACATCATGCAGGTTCCCCGCGTCTCCAAGATCACGCTGAACATGGGCGTGGGCGAGGCCGTGGGCAACAAGAAGATCCTGGAAAATGCCGTCGCCGACATGACCAAGATCGCCGGCCAGAAGCCGATCACCACCAATGCCCGCGTCTCCGTCGCCAGCTTCAAGATCCGCGACGGCTGGCCGATCGGCTGCAAGGTCACCCTGCGCCGCGCCAAGATGTTCGAGTTCCTGGACCGCCTGATCAACATCTCGCTGCCCCGCGTGCGTGACTTCCGCGGCGTGTCGGGTCGTTCGTTCGACGGCCGTGGCAACTACAACATGGGCATCAAGGAACAGATCATCTTCCCGGAAATCGATTTCGATGCCGTTGACGCCATGCGCGGCATGGACATCGCCATCACCACCACGGCGAAGACCAACGAAGAAGCCCGGGCGCTGCTGCAGGCCTTCAACTTCCCGTTCCGCAACTGATTTCGAGGATATAGATCATGGCCAAGACGTCGATGGTTAACCGCGACATCAAGCGCAAGAAGCTGGTGAAGAAGTTCGCCACCAAGCGCACGGAACTCAAGAACATCATCAGCAGCGTCACCGCTTCTTTCGAAGAGAAGATGGACGCCGCCACCAAGCTGCAGAAGCTGCCGCGCGACTCGAGCCCGAGCCGCGTCCGCAACCGCTGCGAACTCACCGGCCGCTCGCGCGGCGTGTACAGCAAGTTCGGCCTCGGCCGCAACAAGCTGCGCGAAGCCACCATGCGTGGCGACGTTCCCGGCCTCCGCAAGGCCAGCTGGTAATCGCCGGCCCTCCGGGGCCAGCGGATATCGGTGCTCCTGACACCTACAAGGGTAAGAATCAATGAGCATGACTGATCCTATCGCCGACATGCTGGTGCGCATCAAGAATGCGCTCGCCGTCGGCAAGCCGCAGGTTTCCATGCCTGCCTCCAAGATGAAGCTGGCGATCGCCACCGTGCTGAAGGCCGAGGGTTACATCGGCGACTTCCGCGTGAACGGCGAAGTGGCCAAGGCCAAGCTTGAAATCTCCCTGAAGTACTACGAGGGCAAGCCGGTGATCGAGCGCATCGAGCGCGTCTCCCGGTCCGGCCTGCGCAAGTACAAGGGCAAGGACGAGCTGCCGAAGGTGCTGGCCGGCCTGGGCATCGCCATCATCTCCACCTCCCAGGGTCTGATGACCGATCGCCAGGCCCGCGCTGCGGGCGTGGGCGGCGAAGTCATTTGCCTCGTGGCCTAAGGAGAACGCACCCATGTCCCGCGTTGCCAAGAAGCCGATCCAGATGCCCAAGGGCGTCGAATTCAAGTCCACCGCCGACCAGGTCACCGTCAAGGGCCCGAAGGGCACCCTGAACCTCGCCAAGCCCAAGGGCGTCGAGTTCACCCTGGAAGACGGCGTACTCCAGCTGTCGGCCGTGAATGCCGACGACCTGCCGATGGCCGGCACCGCCCGCGCCATCCTGGCCAACATGATCCAGGGCGTGGCCGAAGGCTTCACCCGCAAGCTCGAGCTGGTCGGCGTCGGTTACCGCGCCGCCATGCAGGGCAAGGACCTGGCGCTGAGCCTGGGCTTCTCGCACCCCACGGTGTACGTCGCCCCCGAAGGCATCACGCTCGCTACCCCCACCCAGACCGAGATCCTGGTTTCGGGTGCGGACAAGCAGCAGGTGGGTGAGGTTGCAGCCAAGATCCGCGCGTACCGCAAGCCGGAGCCCTACAAGGGCAAGGGCATCCGTTACTCCGGCGAGAAGATCATCATGAAGGAAGCCAAGAAGGCCTAATGGGCGCTTCCGCTTCCTCGAGGTAAATAATCATGGACAAGAACATCGCTCGTCTGCGCCGCGCCAAGACCACGCGTTCGCACATCCGCAAGCTCGGCGTCGCCCGCCTGTCGGTGCTGCGCTCGGGCCAGCACATCTACGCCCAGCTGTTCACCGCCGACGGCTCCAAGGTGCTGGCTTCGGCCTCCACCGTGCAGGCCGAAGTCAAGGATGGCCTGAAGGGCAGCAAGAACATGGAAGCCGCCGCCAAGGTCGGCCGCACGATCGCCGCCAAGGCGCTCGCCGCGGGCATCGAGAAGGTGGCCTTCGATCGTTCCGGCTACCGTTACCATGGCCGCATCAAGGCCCTGGCCGACGCCGCCCGCGAGGGTGGCCTGCAGTTCTAAGCCCGGGCCCGCGAGGGCAGGGGTATTGAGTTCCCAGAACCAACCACAACCATAAGCGGCCATAGGCCGTAAGCACACCCAGGAATCCACATGAGCAGCAACGAGCGCGATCGCAATCGCGGGGAAAGCGACGACGGCTTCATCGAGAAGCTGGTCGCCGTCAACCGCGTCTCCAAGACCGTCAAGGGCGGTCGTCAGTTCACCTTCACCGCGCTGACCGTGGTCGGCGACGGTGCTGGCAAGGTCGGTTTCGGTTACGGCAAGGCGCGTGAAGTGCCGGTCGCCATCCAGAAGTCGATGGAATACGCCCGCAAGGCGATGGTCCAGGTCGACCTCAACGAAGGCACCCTGTGGCACCCGGTCAAGGCCGGCCACGGCGCCGCCCGCGTCTTCATGCAGCCCGCCTCGGAAGGTACCGGCGTGATCGCCGGTGGCGCCATGCGCGCCGTGCTGGAAGCCGTCGGCGTCAAGAACGTGCTGGCCAAGGCCGTCGGCTCGCGCAACCCGATCAACCTGGTGCGCGCCACCGTCAAGGGCCTCACCGAGACCACCTCGCCGGCGCGTATCGCCGCCAAGCGTGGCAAGAAGCTCGAGGAGATCCTCAATGGCTGAGAAGACCGTCACCGTCCGCCTGGTCAAGGGCCTTCGTGGCTGCCAGGCCCGCCACCGCCTTTCGGTGAAGGCGCTCGGCCTGAACAAGGTCAATGATGTCCGCGAACTCAAGGACTCCCCGTCCGTGCGCGGCCTGATCAACCAGGTGCATTACCTGGTCCGCGTCGAATCCTGATCGGACCAAGGAGAACCCATATGAAGCTCAATACTCTCAAGCCCGCCGACGGCGCCCGCAAGGACCGCGTCCGCGTCGGTCGCGGCATCGGTTCCGGCCTCGGCAAGACCGCCGGTCGCGGCCACAAGGGCTCGTTCGCGCGTTCGGGCAAGGGCAAGATCAAGGCCGGTTTCGAAGGCGGCCAGATGCCCATGTACAAGCGCCTGCCCAAGGTCGGCTTCCGCTCCAAGCTGAAGAACGACACGGCCGAAGTGCTGCTCTACCAGCTCGACAAGCTCGAGGCCGGCGAGATCGATTTCGCCGCCCTGCGCGCCGCCAAGCTCGTGCCGGCCAACGCCAAGCAGGCGAAGATCGTCAAGAAGGGCGAGCTGAGCAAGAAGTTCGTCCTCAAGGGCGTGCTCGCGACCGCCGGCGCCAAGGCCGCGATCGAAGCCGCCGGCGGCAGCCTGACGGAGTAAGCACTTGACGCAGTCCTCTTCCGCAGCAAGTTCCCTGGGTGGGCTCGGTAAATTCACCGAGCTTCGCCAGCGCCTGATCTTCGTGGTCCTGGCGTTGATCGTGTACCGCATCGGCAGCTTCATCCCGGTGCCGGGCATCGATCCCGCGGCCATGCTGCAGCTGATGGAACAGCAGCAGGGCACCATCGTGGACATGTTCAACATGTTCTCGGGCGGCGCCCTGAACCGCTTCAGCCTGTTCGCGCTGAACGTGGTGCCCTACATCTCCGCCTCCATCATCGTGCAGCTCATGGGCCAGATCTACGAGCCCTGGAAGGCGCTGAAGAAGGAAGGCGAGAGCGGTCGGCGCAAGCTGACCCAGTACTCGCGCATCTTCGCCGTGGTGCTGGCGATCATCCAGGCCGGCTCGATCGCCAGCATGCTGCAGGGCCAGAGCGCCGGCGCCGGCATCCCGGTCGTCTACGCCCCGGGTCCGGGCTTCGTGCTCACCGCCATCGTGGCGCTCACCGCCGGCACCATCTTCCTGATGTGGCTGGGCGAGCAGATCACCGAGCGCGGCATCGGCAACGGCATCTCGCTGATCATCTTCGCCGGCATCGTCGCCAGCCTGCCGGGCGCCGCCCTGAGCACGCTGCAGCAGGTGGCCAACGACGAAATCAGCGCCTTCGCGATCCTGGTCATCCTGGTGCTGATCGTCGCGGTGACCTACTTCGTGGTGTTCATGGAGCGCGGCCAGCGCCGCATCACCGTGAACTACGCCCGTCGCCAGGGCGGCCGCCAGGCCTACATGAACCAGAGCTCGCACCTGCCGCTCAAGCTCAACATGGCCGGTGTCATCCCGCCCATCTTTGCCTCCAGCCTGATCATGTTCCCGGCGACCCTGTCGCAGTGGTTCGGGCAGGCCGGTGCCGCCGGCGCGACCGGCGACAGCTGGCGCGAGAAGCTGATGGTGTGGATGCAGGACCTGAGCCAGATGCTGGCCCCGAGCGAGCCGCTGCACATGCTGCTCTACGGCGCGATGATCATCGGCTTCGCGTTCTTCTACACCGCGCTGGTGTTCAACTCGCAGGAAACCGCCGACAACCTCAAGAAGTCGGGCGCCCTGGTGCCGGGCATCCGGCCGGGCAAGGCCACCGCCGACTACATCGACGGCGTGCTGACCCGCCTCACGCTGATCGGCTCGCTGTACCTGGTGCTGGTCTGCCTGCTGCCCGAGCTGATCCGCTCCTTCCTTGCGGTCCCGTTCTACTTCGGCGGCACCTCGCTGCTGATCGTGGTCGTGGTGGTGATGGATTTCACCGCCCAGGTCCAGGCTCACCTGATGTCGCATCAGTACGAGAGCCTGATGAAGAAGGCAAATCTGAAAGGCGGAAGCCGCGGCCTGAGCCGCAGCTGAGGCCAACGATGGGCGGTCCGCGCGGCAGCTTGGCGCGCGGATAAGCCAGGACCCGTCCCTGCGCTGGAGTAGCGCGGGGCGCCCGACCCGGGAACGGGGCAGGGCAGGTCCGGGCTTGTCGCCGGAGCATGGGCACACTCCCCATGCCGGGTTTCCCGGGTCGAAAGGCCCGGGGGGCTACAATTGAACCCCAAGCCCTGTTATACTTCGTGATTCACTGCGCTCAAATTTAAGTTGGAGAACGCCTGATGGCGCGCATTGCGGGTGTCAACCTGCCTGTCCAGAAGCATGTCTGGGTGGGCCTGCAGAGTATCTTTGGCATCGGCCGTACCCGGTCGAAGCTTGTTTGTGAAGCGGCGGGCGTGGCCTCGGCCACCAAGATCCGTGATCTGTCCGAGCCTGAAATCGAGCGCATCCGCGCCGAAGTGGCCAAGTACACCGTCGAGGGTGACCTCCGTCGCGAGGTCGGCATGTCGATCAAGCGCCTGATGGACCTGGGCTGCTATCGCGGCCTGCGTCACCGTCGCGGCCTGCCGATGCGCGGTCAGCGTACCCGGACCAACGCCCGTACCCGCAAGGGTCCGCGCAAAGCCATCAAGAAGTAAGGACCTGGCCCAATGAACAAGCCGGCAGTCAAGACCAAGAAGAAGATCAAGCGGATCGTCACCGACGGTATCGCCCACGTCCAGGCTTCTTTCAACAACACCATCGTCACCATCACCGACCGCCAGGGCAATGCGCTGTCGTGGGCCACTTCGGGCGGCGCGGGTTTCCGCGGCTCCCGCAAGTCCACGCCGTTCGCCGCCCAGGTGGCCGCCGAGAAGGCCGGCAAGGCCGCCCTCGACTACGGTGTGAAGACGCTGGAAGTGCGGATCAAGGGCCCCGGCCCGGGCCGCGAGTCGGCCGTGCGTTCGCTGAACGCGGTCGGCTACAAGATCACCAACATCATCGACGTTACCCCAATCCCGCACAACGGGTGCCGGCCGCCGAAGAAGCGCCGCGTCTAACGGGAACTGGAGACTAAAAAATGGCTCGTTACATTGGTCCCACCTGTAAGCTCGCCCGTCGCGAAGGCGCCGACCTCAGCCTGAAGTCGCCGGCTCGCGCCATCGACTCCAAGTGCAAGCTGGAGCAGAAACCCGGCCAGCATGGCGCCGTCGCCAAGAAGGGCAAGCTGTCCGACTACGCCACCCAGCTTCGCGAGAAGCAGAAGGTCAAGCGCATCTACGGCCTGCTGGAGCGTCAGTTCCGCTCGTACTACACCAAGGCTTCGCGCAAGAAGGGCAACACCGGCGAAACCCTGCTGCAGATGCTCGAGCAGCGCCTGGACAACGTCGTGTACCGCATGGGTTTCGCGGTCACCCGTCCCCAGGCCCGCCAGCTGGTCTCGCACAAGGGCGTGCTGGTCAACGGCAAGTCCGTCAACCTTCCGTCGTTCCAGATCAAGGCTGGCGACAGCGTTGAGCTGACCGAAAAGGCGCAGAAGCACCTCAACGTGCAGGAAGCACTCAACCTCTCCCAGCAGATGGACCTGGTCCCGAGCTGGTGCGAAGTCGACGCGAAGAAGTTCGCCGGCGTTTTCAAGGCCGTCCCGGACCGCGCCGACCTGCCCTCGGATATCAATGAAGCGCTGATCGTCGAGTTGTACTCGAAGTAATCCTCCCAGGAGACACCTTGACCATGACGGTTACCGCTACTTCGGTGCTGCGTCCGCGCGGCCCCCACATTGAACGCCTCGGCTCCAACCGCGCGAAGGTCGTCATCGAACCGCTCGAGCGCGGCTACGGCCACACGCTGGGCAACGCCCTGCGTCGCGTGCTGCTGTCGTCGATCCCCGGCTTTGCCATCACGGAAGTCGAGATCGACGGCGTGCTGCACGAGTACACCACCGTCGAGGGTCTGCAGGAGGACGTGCTTGAAGTCCTGCTCAACCTCAAGGACGTGGCCATCCGCATGCACAACGTGGACCACACCACGCTGACGCTGCAGAAGAAGGGCCCGGGCATCGTCACCGCCGCCGACATCAAGGTCGACCACAACGTCGAGATCCTTAATGGCGACCACGTGATTGCCCACCTCACCAAGGACACGGCGCTGAACATGCGCCTGAAGATCGAGCGCGGTTTCGGCTACCAGCCGGCCGCCGATCGCCGCCGCCCGGACGAAGAGTCCCGTGCGATCGGTCGCCTGGTGCTGGACGCCACGTTCTCGCCGGTCCGTCGCGTCGCGTATGCCGTGGAAGCGGCCCGCGTCGAGCAGCGCACCGACCTGGACAAGCTGGTCCTGGAAATCGAGACCAACGGCACGATCGACGCCGAAGACGCCATCCGCACCGCCGCTGACATCCTCACGGACCAGCTGTCGGTGTTCGGCGACTTCACCCAGCGTGACCGCAGCGCCGCCAAGCCGTCCGCCACGGGCATCGATCCGGTGCTGCTGCGCCCGATCGACGACCTCGAGCTGACGGTACGTTCGGCCAACTGCCTCAAGGCCGAGAACATCTACTACATCGGCGACCTGATCCAGCGTACCGAGGTCGAGCTGCTCAAGACCCCGAACCTGGGCAAGAAGTCGCTCACCGAGATCAAGGAAGTGCTGGCACAGCGCGGCCTGTCCCTCGGCATGAAGCTGGAAAACTGGCCGCCGGCCGGCCTGCAGCAGGGCATGCTGGGCTGAGCCCGGTAATTCACTAAGGAACCACGACCATGCGCCACCAGAACTCCGGACGCAAATTCAGCCGTACCAGCGCGCATCGCGAAGCGATGTTCAGCAATATGGCCGCGTCCCTGATCAAGCACGAGCTGATCCGCACCACCCTGCCCAAGGCCAAGGAACTGCGCCGCGTCGCCGAGCCGCTCATCACCATCGGCAAGATCGATGGCGTGGCGAACCGTCGCCTGGCCATGTCCCGCCTGCGTGACAAGGAAGCGGTCGGCAAGCTGTTCGTCGAGCTCGGCCCGCGTTACCAGGCCCGTCCCGGCGGTTACCTGCGCATCCTCAAGTGCGGCTTCCGTCCGGGCGACAACGCCCCGATGGCCTATGTCGAGCTGGTGGATCGTCCGGTGCAGGTCGAAGCCGCCGAATAATCGGCCGCCTCGCCCCGCATCACGCGAAGACCCCGGCCCCGGCCGGGGTTTTTGTTTGCCGGCGGAAACTTCCCCGCCTGCGCGCAGTCTGTGTACGCTGGATGCCAACCACGAGCCCGTCCATGAGCGCCAATCCCTTCGCCTGGTCCTTCCGCAAGCAGTTCCTCACCGGCTTCCTGCTCTGCGCCGCGCTGCTGGCCTATGCGCTGTATGTGCAGTTCAACATGCTGATGCTGCCGTGCCCGCTGTGCATCCTGCAGCGCATCGCTTTCGCCGTGCTCGGCCTGGTGTTCCTGATCGGTGGCCTGCATGCGCCAGTTGGCCGGGTGGGCCGCGCGGTGTACGGCCTGCTGGCGCTGGTGCCGGCCGCCGTGGGTGCGGGTATCGCCGGTCGCCACGTCTGGCTGCAGGGCCTGCCCGCCGACCAGGTGCCGCTGTGCACCAGCATGGGCCTGGACTACATGGTCGAGGCGATGGGCCCGATGAGTGCCCTGGCCAAGGTGCTGCAGGGATCCGGTGAATGCGCCAAGGTGGACTGGACCTTCCTGGGCGTGTCCATGCCCGGCTGGACCCTGGCCTGGTTCATTGGCCTGGGCCTGGGCGCGCTGTGGGCCGCGCTGCGCCGCCGTCCCGCCTGAGTACCGGCAGCCCCGCGTCCCATCGCCGGCATCGCGGACCTGCCGCGCAGGCCGCTGTGGCATGATTTCCTTTCCCCGACGCATTCCGCACCCTGGATCCCGCACCGATGAACGCCAGCGACCGCAACCTCCACCCCGTATCGGTGCCCAGTGACTGGACGCCGGCCGGCTGGCGCGGCAAGGTCGCGACCCAGCAGCCGATCTATCCCGATCCGGAGGCCCTGGCCCAGGTGCAGGACGAACTGGGCCGGTTGCCGCCGCTGGTCACGTCCTGGGAGATCCTGGCGCTGAAGAAGCAGCTGGCCGAGGCCCAGGAAGGCAAGCGCTTCCTGCTGCAGGGCGGCGACTGCGCCGAAAGCTTCGCCGACTGCGAATCGGGCCTGATTTCCAACCGGCTCAAGGTGCTGCTGCAGATGAGCCTGGTGCTGGTGCACGGCCTGCGCCTGCCGGTGGTACGCGTGGGCCGCTTCGCCGGCCAGTACGCCAAGCCGCGCTCGGCCGACCTGGAGGAGCGCGACGGCGTCTCGCTGCCCAGCTACCGCGGCGACTTCATCAACCAGCCCGAGTTCACCGCGCAGGCCCGCATCCCGGACCCGCGCCGCATGGTCAAGGGCCACGCGCGCTCGGCGATGACGATGAACTTCGTGCGCGCCCTGATCGACGGCGGCTTCGCCGACCTGCACCACCCCGAATACTGGGACCTGGACTGGGTCGGTCATTCGCCGCTGTCGGATGAGTACCGGCGCATGGTCGCGGCGGTGGGCGACGCCGTGCGTTTCATGGAAACGATTTCCGGCAACGCCCTGCACGACCTCAACCGCGCCGATTTCTACACCTCGCACGAAGCCCTGCTGCTGCCCTACGAGGAGGCGCTGACGCGCCAGGTGCCGCGCCAGTGGGGCTGGTTCAACCTGTCCACCCACTTCCCCTGGATCGGCATGCGCACCGCCGACCTGGCCGGCGCGCACGTCGAATACTTCCGCGGCCTGCGCAATCCGGTGGCGGTGAAGATCGGCCCCTCGGTCACGCCCGACCAGCTGCTGCGCCTCACCGACGCGCTCAATCCGGAGAACGAGCCCGGCCGCCTGAGCTACATCCACCGCATGGGCAACGCCAAGGTCGCCGAGAAGCTGCCGCCGCTGCTCGACGCCGTGCGCCGCGAGGGCCGCCGCGTGCTGTGGATTTGCGACCCGATGCATGGCAACACCGAAAGCACCAGCAACGGCTTCAAGACCCGCCGATTCGCCAACATCCGCGGCGAAGTGGAGGCCAGCTTCGAGCTGCACGCCGCGGCCGGCACCCGCCTGGGCGGCGTGCACCTGGAGCTCACCGGTGAGAACGTCACCGAATGCACCGGCGGCGCCCGCGACCTGACCGACATCGACCTCGAGCGCGCCTACCGGTCCACGGTGGACCCGCGCCTGAACTACGAGCAGTCGCTGGAGATCGCCATGCTGATCGTGCGCAAGCAGGGCCAGATCGCCCGGCCCGCGCAGGCTCAGTAAGGCAGCGTCGGCAGGAACCGGGGCGGTTTGCGGGCCTGCGTGGCCTGTTCGAAGGCGTAGGCGTAGGCCAGCAGCTCGGCCTCGCTCCAGGCGCGGCCCATGAACACCAGTCCCACCGGCAGCCCGCGCACCTCGTCCGCGGGCACGGTGATGCTGGGCGTTCCCGCCACCGCGGCGATGCCGTAGCCCGCGCCGGAGAAATGGTCGCCATTGACGTGGTCCGTGGGCCAGGCGGGCGAGGTGGTGGGCGCGATCACCGCGTCCAGGCGATGCTGGTCCATCGTGGCCAACAGGCCTTCCTCGCGCGCCAGCCGGCGGGCACGATCGCGCGCCCGCAGGTAGGCGGGCTCGGTGAGCGGACCCTTGGCCTGCGCCTGCTCGAAGCGCTCCTGGCCGAAGTGCGGCATCGCTTCGGCGGCGTGCGCGCGGTTCCAGGCAATCAGTGACTCCAGCGACGCGTGTTCGCCGCCCGCGCCGGCCAGGTAGATGTTCAGGCCGTCCTTGAACTCGTACAGCAGCACCTGCAGTTCGTCACCGCCCCACTGTCCCCAGGTGGCCACCTCGACGTCCACCACCTCGGCCCCCGCGGCGCGCAGGCTGACGATCGCGCGTTCCACTGCCGCGTCCACGTCGGGATGGAAGCCCATGGCCTGGCGCAGCACGCCGAAGCGCTTGCCTCGCACCGCGTCCGTCGTCAGGCCCGCGGAATAATCCGTCGCGATCCGGCCCGCGGCGTCCGCCGCGGCGGGGTCGGCCGGATCCACCGCCGCCAGTACGTTCATCAGTGCCGCGACGTCGGAAACGCTGCGGCCCATCGGTCCCGCCGTGTCCTGCGATGCGGAGATCGGGATGATGCCGCCGCGGCTGACCAGTCCGACGGTCGGCTTCAGACCCACCAGGCCGTTCACCGCCGACGGGCAGAGGATGCTGCCGTCGGTCTCGGTGCCCACGCCCACCGCGGCCAGGCTGGCGGCGATGGCGGTGCCGGTGCCGGAACTGGAGCCGCAGGGGTTGCGGTCGAGCACATAGGCGTTGCGGGTCTGCCCGCCGCGCGAGCTCCAGCCGGAACTGGAGCGGGTCGAGCGGAAGTTGGCCCACTCGCTGAGGTTGGTCTTGCCCAGGATCACGACGCCTGCCGCACGCAGCCGCGCGACCAGGAAGGCGTCGCGCGCGGGCCGGTTGCCGGCCAGGGCCAGCGAGCCGGCCGAATTGGCCATGCCGACCGCATCGATGTTGTCCTTGAGCAGAACCGGGATGCCGTGCAGGGGACCGCGCACCTGGCCGGCGCGGCGTTCGGCGTCCAGCGCGCGGGCGTCGGCCAGTGCGTTCGGGTTGAGCTCGATGATCGAATTCAGGGCCGGGCCGCCGCGGTCGATCTGCTCGATGCGATCAAGGTAGGCCTGCACCAGCGCCTCGGAGCTCAGGTCGCCGGCGCCCAGTTGCGCCGCCGCGTCCACCAGGCTCATCTCCGCGACGACCGGGCCAAGGGCGCGATCGGAGGCGGCGGGAACGGACGGGGCGTCTGGTGCCGTCGCGGCGGGCACAGGATCGCGGCCGCAGCCGGCCAGCAGCAACAGGCAGGCCACGAGGCTCAGTCGGCGCATCGGAAATCCCGGGACGTGGGGAAGGGCAGGCGGAGTATTGCCCCCGCGGGTTGCCGCCGCAAACGCTACTGCAGCAGGCCCCAGCCCACGCGTGCCACCAGCGCCAGCACCACGGCCAGGAAGACGAAGCGGATGAAGCGGTCGCCCTGGCGGATCGCCAGCTTGCTGCCCACGTAGCTGCCCAGCATGTTGCCGATGATCAGCGGGATCGCCAGCAGCCACACCACGTAGCCCGACAGCGCCAGCACGGTCCACGAACTCAGGTCGGCCGCGACATTGGTGGACTTGGACACGGCCGAGGACTTGAGGAAATCCAGGCCGATCACGCTGACGAAAGCGAACACCATCAGCGTTCCCGTGCCCGGTCCGATCAGCCCGTTGTAGAAGCCGCAGGCGCCGCCCACGGCCACCGCCGCCCAGGCTTCGGCCCGCGGCGGATAGCGGCGCTGTTCGCGCAGGCCCAGGTCCTTGCGCAGCACGGTGTAGACGGCCAGCAGCACGCACACCGACAGCACGGCCATCTTCAGCACGTCGGGGTCGATGCGTTTGGCGAACTGGACGCCGATGGCCGAGAAGGCGAGGGCGGACACCAGCGCAGGCACCACGATGCGGCGCTCGACGCTGACGTGCCGGAAATAATTCCAGGCGGCCACGCTGGTACCCAGCAGCGAACTGGTGCGCTGGGTGGCGATGGTCTGCAGGATGTTCAGGCCCGGATGCAGGTTCAGCATCGCCGGCGTGAGGATCAGGCCGCCGCCGCCGACGATGCTGTCGAGCAGGCCGGCGGCGAAGCCGGCCAGCCCGGTGAGCAGCCAGAGCTCAGGGGACATGGCCGGCGTGCCAAAGGATCAGCCGCGGCTGGCCTTCTTGCGCTCGTTCTCGGTGCGGTCCTTCTTGCGAAGGCGGATGGCGACCGGGGTGACTTCGACCAGTTCGTCGTCGTCGATGAACTCCAGCGCCTGCTCCAGCGACATCTTGATGGCCGGGATCAGGCCCTCGTCCTTGTCGGTGCCCGAGGCGCGGAAGTTGGTCAGCTGCTTGCCGCGCAGGGCGTTGACCGTGAGGTCGTTGTCCTTGGCATGGATGCCGACGATCTGGCCTTCGTAGATTTCCTCGCCCGGCTCGATCAGCAGGCGGCCACGCTCCTGCATCGCGATCTGGGCATAGGCGGGCGAGGGGCCCTGGCCGTTGGAAATCAGCACGCCGTTCTGGCGCTGGCCGATGTCGCCGTCGGCCTTGGGGCCGTAGTGGTCGAACACGTGGAACAGCAGGCCGGTGCCGGCGGTGATGGTGCGGAACTCGGTCTGGAAGCCGATCAGGCCACGGGCCGGGATCATGAAGTCCATGCGGACGCGACCCTTGCCGTCGGGCTCCATGTTCTGCAGCAGCGCCTTGCGTTCGCCCAGGCGCTGCATCACGCCGCCCTGGTACTGCTCCTCCAGGTCCACCACCAGGGCCTCGATCGGCTCGGACTTCACGCCGTCGATGTCCTTGATGATCACCTCGGGGCGCGACACGGCCAGCTCGTAGCCTTCGCGGCGCATGTTCTCGATCAGGATGGACAGGTGAAGTTCGCCGCGGCCGCTGACCTTGAACTTGTCGGCGTCGTCGGTGTCTTCCACCTTCAGCGCGACGTTGTGCTGGGTCTCGCGCATCAGGCGGTCGCGCAGCTGGCGCGAAGTGAGGAACTTGCCGCCGCTGCGGTCCTTGTTGCCGGCGAACGGCGAATTGTTCACCTGGAAGGTCATGCTGATGGTCGGCTCGTCGACGGTCAGCACTTCCAGCTGCTCCACCGCGGACGGGTCGCACACGGTCTCGGAAATGCCCAGACCCTCGATGCCGGAGATGGCCACGATGTCGCCGGCCTGCGCTTCCTTCACCTCGTGGCGCTCCAGGCCCATGAAGCCCAGCACCTGCAGCACCTTGGCGTTGCGGGTCTTGCCGTTGCGGTCGATCACGGTGACCGGCATGTTGGTGCGCACGCGCCCGCGCTGGATGCGGCCCACGCCGATGATGCCGACGTAGTTGTTGTAATCGAGCGAGGTGACTCGCATCTGGAACGGGCCGTCCAGGTCCACCGGCGGCGGCGCGACATGGTCGATGATGGTCTGGAACAGCGGGGTCATGTCGCCCGAGCGCACGTCCGGCTCCATGCCGGCATAGCCGTTGAGCGCCGAGGCGTAGACGGTGGTGAAGTCGAGCTGCTCGTCGGTGGCGCCCAGGCGGTCGAACAGGTCGAAGGTCTGGTCCAGCACCCAGTTCGGGCGCGCGCCGGGGCGGTCGACCTTGTTCACCACCACGATCGGCTTGAAGCCCATCGCGAACGCCTTCTGGGTCACGAACCGCGTCTGCGGCATCGGGCCGTCCATCGCGTCCACCAGGATCAGCACCGAATCCACCATGGACAGCACGCGCTCGACCTCGCCGCCGAAGTCGGCGTGGCCCGGGGTGTCGACGATGTTGATGCGGTATTCCTCGCCGTCCGGCGACTTCCAGCGGATCGCGGTGTTCTTGGAAAGGATCGTGATGCCACGCTCCTTTTCGATGTCGTTGCTGTCCATCATCCGCTCGGTGGTCACCGTGCGCTCGCTGAAGGTGCCCGACTGCTTGAGCAGGCAATCGACGAGGGTGGTCTTGCCATGGTCGACGTGGGCGACGATGGCGATGTTGCGGAGCTTTTCGATGGACATGCGGATGGGCGCCGGGCGGCGCGCTGTCTCGTGGGGAAGTAAGCCGGGCATTATAGCCTGAATGGACCCGCGCTTCGCCTGAACGGGGCCCGGCGGGCAGGGCCTGTGGCATCCTAGGCAGCCCACCGGCCGACCCTGGCCCGGTACCCCACGGAGCCCCGAATGTCCCTGATTGCCACTTTCACCACCTCGCGCGGCCCGATCCGCGTCCGCCTGCACGCCGACAAGGCCCCGGTCACCGTCGCCAGCTTCGTCAACCTGGTGCAGCGCGGCTACTACAACGGCCTGACCTTCCACCGCGTCATCCCGGACTTCATGATCCAGGGCGGCTGCCCCAAGGGCAGCGGCACCGGCGGCCCGGGCTACAAGTTCGAGGACGAGACCCGCGCCGACCTTCGCCACGACAAGCCGGGCGTGCTGTCCATGGCCAATGCCGGCCCGGGCACGAATGGCAGCCAGTTCTTCATCACCCACGTCGCCACGCCCTGGCTGGACGGCAAGCACACCGTGTTCGGCGAAGTGATCGGCGCCGGCGACCAGCAGGTCGTGGACGCGGTGCGCGGCGGCGACAAGATCGAGTCCATCACGCTGGAAGGCGACACCACCGCGCTGCTGGCCGCCCAGTCGGCCCGCGTGGACGAGTGGAACAAGGTGCTCGGCACCGCCTGAGTCGCCCCTCGGCCGGGACCGCGTGTCCCGGCCGGATCAGGGTACGAAGCGCAGGCTGTCGAACATCCGCGAGACCGCCTCGGCGTCGCGGCCGTAGTAATGCTCGGCCGGGGCGATCCACACCAGCACCGTCAGCCGGCCCTCGCGTTCGGCGGCCGCCACCATGCCGCGGTAAACCAGGCCGGTGGGGTTGTCCAGGTCCAGCTCGAACCGCAGGCCCGGCACGCCGCCGAAACTCGCGGGCCGGAGCTGGCTGCCGCGCACGTTCGCCCAGCCCGAGCCGCGCAGTCCGTCCAGCACGATGTCGCGCACTTCATCCGGACGCATGCCTTCGCGGAACCAGGGGCCATCCGGGCGGCTCCGGCGCTCGCGTGCCTGCAGGAACACGTGCTCCTTGGGCCGGATCCGGGAAATGATGCTCAGCTGGTTGAGCGGCGTGCCGTCGATGGTCCAGGTTTCCTGGCGCGGCGTGCGCACGCGCGCCCAGTCCAGACTGGTGTCCAGCGCCAGGTCGAACACGCGTGCGTCGCCGGCCTGCTGCAGGCGTCCACCGGCGCCGGCACAGGCGGCCAGCAGCACCAGCAGCGCTGCGGCGATCAGGATCCGTAAAGGGTGGCGCATCACGGTCGGGACTCCAGTTCGGTCAGGTAGTGGCGGATGAAGGCGGCATCCTCGGCCTCCGGGGCCAGCGCCAGATAGCGGGTCAGCGCGGCCGCAGCCTCGTCGCGGCGTCCCGCAGCGCGCAGCGCCATGCCCTGTTCGCGGAACGCCGCCGGGGGCGGGTTTTCGCCCGACGCGGCCTGCGCGTAGAGCGCCGCCGCCTGGGCCGCGTCGCCGTCCTTGCCCCGGCGGCGGTAGGCCTCGCCGAGGAAAAACGTGTAGGTGGCCTGCAGGTCCGGCTCGGACAGCGCGCGCAGGTCGGTGATGACGCGAATGGAGGTGTCGTACATCCGTCGCGACAGTTCATCCTCCAGCCAGTCGGCCAGGAAAGGCCGCACCGCCTGACGGTAGCCTTCCCGCCCGGCATCGCCGCCGCTGCCGCTGGCCTGCGCCGCCGCCTGCACGTCGGCCAGCCGCTCGGCGGTCTTGGGATGGCTGGCGAAGACAGGGATGGGCTTGCCGTAGCGTCGCGCGTCCTCCTCGTCCTTCATGCGCTGCCACAGCCGGGTACCCGCGTCGGCGTCGTAACCCTGCCCGGTGGCCGCCGCGAAGCCCAGGCGATCGGACTCGCGCTCGGCCTCGCGCGAGAACTGGTACATCTGCGCCACGCCGATGAAGTTGGCCAGGTAGCCGGCCGCACCCGCGCCGCCGCCGTAGGCCAGCAGTCCGAACGAGCTGAGCACCGCCGAGGTGCGCTTGGCCTTGCGCCACATCTGCAGCGAATGCCGCTGCCGGAAATGCGCGAACTCGTGGCCCAGCACCAGCGCCAGCTCGGCCTCGTCCTGGAAACGCAGCAGGGCGCCGGTCCAGACCACCATCATTCCGTTGGGCGCCATGGACGCGTTGAACCAGGGCTGCTCGACGATGTACACCCGCAGGTCGCTGCAGTAATCGGCCGCCACCTTGCAGGCCACGCCGCGCACGTAGGCATTCAGCGCCTCGTCGCGCACCAGCAGCGGGTGCTGCTGCAGCTCGCGTTCGGCGCGCTCCATCGCGTACCACAGTTCGTCTTCGTCGCTGCCCGCGGGCGGCCGCTGGCCCGGCTTGGCCGAGTCCACCGGCGCCTGCGCCGCGGCCACGCCGTGCCCGGCCCAGGCCAGGCTCAGCGCCAGCAGCAGGGCAGGGCGGGAGGTCACAGCGGGAACCCGGTCAGCATCTGCTGCACGGTTTTCTCGGTGCCCTCGGCGTCGCGCAGGTCGCCGGACTGGTTGGCCATCAGGTTGAACCACACCACCTGGCCCGTGCGCAGGTCCACCAGGGTCGCGACGCCCAATTGCTGGCCGCCGCCGATGTCCACCACGCTGCCCATGGCGGCACCCGCCAGGAAGCCGAGCACGCGCATGGCCTTGCGGCCCTCGCTGGCGTAGCTGTCGCGGATATAGGTGAACAGCGCGTAGTCGGCGCCGGTCGCCGCGCGCAGTTCCTCCACACCCGGACCCAGCGTCCAGTCAAGCCGCCGGCCCTTGGTCGCCAGGTAGCTGCCGCTGCGGGTGTAGACCGCGATGCTGGTGGCCACCGCTTCGTTGAGCCGCACCACCTGGCCCAGGCGCGACTGCGGCGGCAGGTCGTCGCGGACTTCGAACTCGGGCTTGAGCTCGGTGCCTTCCCGGCCCAGGCGGCGGGCCACTTCCGCCGGGAACAGCCGGCGCGCGGCGTCGGACCACTCGCGCCGCGGCTCCTGCATGCCACCGGCCGTGACCAGGGTCAGCTCGATGTCGGGCTCGACCACCACCACGCTGCCGGCAATGCGCACCGGCTGGCCGGCCTCGTCGGTGGCCACGCGGTTCTGGTTGTAGGCCAGGGCCGGAAGGGGCAGCAGCGCGATCGCCAGCAGCAGCCGGGCGAGCTGCCTGCGGGGGCGTGTGAACAGGCTTCGGGTCATGGACCACCTCCGGTGCCCAGCATGCCCGAACGCGAGCCGCCGGCAAGCCCCGCCGGCCCGTCGCCCGGGGGCGGCGTGGTATCCTTTCGGGGTTTTTCCGCCCCGCCACCCCACCCGCGAGGATCGTGATGCCCCAGCTTGCCAAGCGCATGGGCCGTGCCAAGCCCAGCGCCATCATGGCCGTCGCCGAAAAGGCCAAGAAGCTCAAGTCCGAAGGCCGGGACATCGTCAGCTTCTCCATCGGCGTGCCCAACTTCCTGCCCGGCGAGCACGTCTACGCCGCCGCCCGCGAGGCCCTGGCCAAGGACAGCGGCCAGTACGGCAGCAACCGGGGCTCCGACGCCCTGCTCGACGCCTTCCTCAAGCACATCGAGCCCCTGGGCCTGACCGGCTACACGCGCATGAACTGCGCCACCGGCATCGGTGCCAAGCACATCCTCTACAACCTGGCCGAGGCCCTGCTCGACGAAGGCGACACCATCGCCTACGCCGTGCCGTACTGGACCACCTACGCCGACATCGCCGAAGTCCTGAACGCGAAGATCCTCGAGCTGCCGTGCCCGGCCAGCCAGGACTACAAGCTCACGCCGGCCCAGCTCGACGCCGCGCTGGCGACCCGGCCCAAGGTGTTCCTGTTCAACAACCCCAACAATCCGACCGGCATGGTCTACACGCGCGAGGAAATCGCCGCGCTGGCCGACGTGGTCGCCCGCCATCCCGACACCTGGGTCATCACCGACGACATCTACAACACCATGGTGTTCGACGGCCTGGGCTACCACAACTTCGTGCACTCCCGCCCCGAGCTGCGCGACCGCGTGATCTTCGTCGACTCGCTGTCCAAGACCTACGGCATGCCCGGCTGGCGCGTCGGCTTCATGGCCGGCCCGGAAGTGGTGGCCAAGGCGATGACGGTGCTCAATTCCACCCACATCACCAACCTGCCCGAAGTCGTCACCGCCGCGGCGATCGCCGCGCTGACCGGCCCGCAGGACGTGCCGGAAGGCAAGTGCGCCGAGTTCCAGACCAAGCGCGACCTGGTGGTGGCCACGATGAACGCCATCCCGGGCGTGGTCTGCCCCAAGCCGCAGGGCGCGTTCTACGTGTTCCCCGACATCAGCTGCGCGTTCGGCAAGTCGCACCAGGGCGTGGCCATCAACAACGACGTCGACTTCTGCAGCGTGCTGCTGGAGGCCAAGGGCGTGGCCTGCGTGCCGGGCTCGGCCTTCGGCGAGCCGCGCGCGCTGCGCATCAGCTACACCTGTCCGACCGCGCAGCTGCCGGTCGGCCTGCAGCGCATCCAGGAGTTCTTCGCCGAACTCGCGTGACCCTTTCGCGGCGTCCTTTCCCGGACGCCGCTGTCTTGTAGGCGGGCCGCCAGGCCCGAACCCCTTCCAGGAGCCACTATGAAAACCCCAGTCCGTGTTGCCATCACCGGCGCCGCCGGCCAGATCGGTTATTCCCTGCTGTTCCGCATCGCCTCGGGCGAGATGCTGGGCAAGGACCAGCCGGTGATCCTGCAGCTGCTCGAGCTGCCGATGGAGAAGGCCCAGGCCGCGCTGAAGGGCGTGATCATGGAGCTGGAGGACTGCGCGTTCCCGCTGCTGGCCGGCGTGGTCGGCACCGACGACCCGATGGTGGCCTTCAAGGACGCCGACGTGGCCCTGCTGGTCGGCGCGATGCCGCGCGGCCCGGGCATGGAGCGCAAGGACCTGCTGCTCAAGAACGCCGAGATCTTCACTGTACAGGGCAAGGCCATCAACGCCGTGGCGTCGCGCGACATCAAGGTGCTGGTGGTGGGCAACCCGGCCAACACCAACGCCTACATCGCCATGAAGTCGGCGCCGGACATCAACCCCAACAACTTCACCGCGATGCTGCGCCTGGACCACAACCGCGCGCTGTCGCAGCTGGCCATCAAGGCCGGCGTGGCCGTGGCCGACATCGAGAAGCTGGTGGTGTGGGGCAACCACAGCCCGACCATGTATCCCGACTACCGGTTCGCCACCGTCAAGGGTGGCTCGCTGAAGGACAAGATCGGCGACGAGGCCTGGAACCGCGAGACCTTCATTCCCAAGGTCGGCAAGCGCGGCGCCGCGATCATCGAAGCGCGCGGCCTGTCCTCGGCCGCCTCGGCCGCCAATGCCGCCATCGACCACATGCACGACTGGGTGCTGGGCACGAATGGCAAGTGGGCCACCATGGGCATTCCTTCGGACGGCAGCTACGGCATCCCGAAGGACGTGATGTACGGCTTCCCGGTGACCTGCAAGGACGGCAAATACGAGATCGTGCAGGGGCTGGAAATCGATGACTACAGCCGCAGCATGATGGACAAGACCCTGGCCGAGCTCGAGGAAGAGCGTGCCGGTGTCGCCCACCTGCTTTGACGTGAATGCGAAGGCGGCCCCCGGGCCGGGCGCCAAGGGCGTCCTGCCTGCGGCGGCACCCGCACGTGCCTGCGCCTGGCTTTCGCGCATGAAGGAAACGAAATGACGCCATCGAGTTCCGCCGGCGCGCGCTTCCGCGCCGCGCTTGCCGCCGAATCACCGCTGCAGGTGATCGGCGCCATCAATGCCAACCACGCCCTGCTGGCCAAGCGCGCCGGCTACCGCGCGATCTACCTGTCGGGCGGCGGTGTCGCGGCCGGTTCGCTGGGCATCCCGGACCTGGGCATCACCGGCATGGAAGACGTGCTGGTGGACACCCGCCGCATCACCGACGTGTGCGACCTGCCGCTGCTGGTGGACATCGACACCGGCTTCGGCCCCAGCGCCTTCAACATGGCGCGCACGGTGAAGTCGCTGATCAAGGCGGGCGCCGCCGCCTGCCACCTGGAGGACCAGGTCGGCGCAAAGCGCTGCGGCCACCGCCCGGGCAAGGAGATCGTGCCGGTGGACGAGTTCGTCGACCGGGTGAAGGCGGCCGTGGATGCCCGCACGGACGCGCAGTTCTTCATCATCGCCCGCACCGACGCCATTGCGGTGGATGGCGTGGACGCCGCCATCGAACGTGCAGTGCGCTGTGTCGAGGCCGGCGCCGACGGCATCTTTGCCGAAGCCGCCTACGACCTGCCCACCTACAAGCGCTTCGTGGACGCGGTGAAAGTACCGGTGCTGGCCAACATCACCGAGTTCGGGCAGACGCCGCTGTTCACCCGCGACGAGCTGGCCTCGGTGGGCGTGGCGATCCAGCTTTACCCGCTGTCGGCGTTCCGCGCGATGAACCGCGCGGCCGAGGCCGTGTACACCGCCATCCGCCGTGACGGCCACCAGAAGGCCGTGGTGGACACCATGCAGACGCGCGAGGAGCTCTACGACCGCATCGGCTACCACGATTACGAGCAGCGCCTCGACGCGCTGTTCGCCCGCAAGAAGTAAGGGAGAGCGCCATGACCGAATCCACCCTGCCCAAGGCCAAGAAGTCCGTCGCGCTGAGCGGCACCCCGGCCGGCAACACCGCGCTGTGCACCGTCGGCCGCAGCGGCAATGACCTGCACTACCGCGGTTACGACATCCACGACCTGGCCACCCACGCCGGCTTCGAGGAAGTGGCGCACCTGCTGGTGCACGGCGCGCTGCCCACCGCCAGCCAGCTGGCCGCCTACAAGACCAAGCTCAAGCGCCTGCGCGGCCTGCCGGCGATCGTCACCGATGCGCTGGAGCTGGTCCCCGCCAATGCCCACCCGATGGACGTGCTGCGCACCGGCTGCTCGGTGCTGGGCGTGGTGCTGCCCGAGCGCGACGGCCACCCGGTCAATGAAACCCGCGACATCGCCGACAAGCTGATGGCCAGCTTCGGCTCGATGCTGCTGTACTGGTGGCACTTCACCCGCAACGGCCGCCGCATCGACGTCGAGACCGACGACGACACCATTGCCGCGCACTTCCTGCACCTGCTGCACGGCGAACCGCCCAGCGCCTCGCATGCGCGCGCCATGGACCAGTCGCTGGTGCTGTACGCCGAGCACGAGTTCAACGCGTCCACCTTCACTTCCCGCGTGATCGCCGGCACCGGCTCGGACATCTTCAGCTGCATCACCGGCGCCATCGGCGCGCTGCGCGGCCCCAAGCACGGCGGCGCCAACGAAGTGGCGATGGAGATCATCGCGCGCTACGGCAGCGCCGACGAGGCCGAGGCCGACATCCGCGCCCGCGTGGAGCGCAAGGAAATCGTCATCGGCTTCGGCCACCCGGTGTACACCATCGGCGACCCGCGCAATCCGATCATCAAGGAAATCAGCCGCAAGCTTTGCAGGGAGGGCGGCAACCAGGTGCTGTTCGACGTCAGCGAGCGCATCGAGAACCTGATGATGGACCTCAAGAAGATGTTCCCCAACCTCGATTGGTACAGCGCGTCGGCCTATCACATGATGGGCGTGCCGACCGCGATGTTCACGCCCCTGTTCGTGATCGCGCGCACCAGCGGCTGGAGCGCCCACGTGATCGAGCAGCGCATCGACGGCAAGATCATCCGCCCCAGCGCCAACTACACCGGCCCGGAAGACCGCGCCTTCGTGCCGATCGACAAGCGCTGATCGTCAGCGGGCACCACGCAAAAAGGCCGCGCATCTGCGCGGCCTTTTTTTTGCGTCGGGTTGCTTGTGGGGCCAGCCCCACGATCCGTGAACCTCGGATCAGGGTGCCAGGTGCGCGGAGATCGCGACCGTGGCCGCCGGCGGGGTCAGGCGCTGCACGCGGAAGAAGGTGTGGTCGCCGATGGTCGCCACGCGGGGCGCGCTGGCCCAGGCGGGGCTGGCGATGCCCAGGGCTGCGAAATGGCTGGCACCCGGCACCACCTCGTTGCGCTGGCCCGGCGGCAGCTGCCAGTCGCTCTGGGTCTGGAAGGCGACCTGCACGGCCTTTTCCCAGGCTTCGAGGTTGCGCATGCGCAGCCCCGGATTGACGATGGTCGGGGCGAACTGCTTGCGGGCGGTGACCACGTCGCAGACCGACTCGCCCCACTGGCCGCTGTCGCGGCGGCGCAGGGCCACCTCGGCCACGGCACGCTGGCCCAGCTCGGACTGGTCGCGGGCTTCCAGGTACACCGTCGTCGCCAGGCACAGCGGGTCAGCGGCGGGCTGCGGCAGGATCGAGGCAAGCCACAGGATGAAGGACAGTTTCATGGCGGAACTCCTTGCTCCGTTGCGCCGCAATCTCCCGCCCGCATCGCGCGGGGTCGCCTGTCATGGATCAACGGGGCGGGGGAGGGCCTGCGGCCTGGCGTTTTGGGGATGGACGAGCGGGGCTCGCATTCCGGTCGGGGCGTCGTCTGGTGGGGCGCCGTCCGGAAACCCCCCTGGCCATGTGCCGGGGGGCCGTATGTGGCCGGCGGTCGCCTGGGGCAGGGGCCGGATCCGAAGCGCATGGTACGGGCCGGACCCGAACCCTGGCTGAACGCCGGATCACAAGCCTTTGATTTTTATTGGAGTAATTGCTCTGGGAGCGCGAATCCAGGCCGCGCGCAGGCTCAGAACGCAGCGGCCAGGCGGCTGCCCTGGTCGATGGCGCGCTTGGCGTCCAGCTCGGCCGCGACGTCGGCGCCGCCGATCAGGTGCGGGCTCCGGCCCGCCGCCAGCAGGGGCTCCAGCAGGGCCCTCAGCGGCTCCTGTCCTGCGCAGACCACCACGTGGTCCACCGGCAGCAGCTGCTCGCGGCCGTCGACCCGGATGCGGAAGCCGCTGTCGTCCACGCCCAGGTACTCGACGCCACCGAGGGCCTGCACCTGCTTGGCCTTGAGCGCCGAGCGATGGATCCAACCCGTGGTCTTGCCCAGCCGCGCGCCCGGCTTGCCGGGACTGCGTTGCAGCAGCCAGACCTCGCGAGCGGGTGCTTCTGGATGCGGTTTGGCCAGGCCGCCCGGTCCCTCGAAGTCCGCCGCCACGCCCCATTCGGCCAGCCAGCGGCCGGTGTCGAGCGTCGAGGACGGGCCGTCGTGCACCAGGTACTCGGCCACGTCGAAGCCGATGCCACCCGCGCCGATAATGGCCACCCGTGCGCCTGGCACCACCTTGCCCGTCAGCACGTCGAGGTAACTGACCACCTTGGGATGGTCGGCGCCGGGGAAGTCCACCTTGCGCGGCCGGATGCCCGTGGCCAGCACGATCTCGTCGTAGCCGCCGGCCAGCAGTTCGTCCGCGTCCACGCGCGCGCCGAGCCGCTGCTCGACCCCGGTCAGGGAAAGCCGCCGGCCGAAGTAGCGCAGCGTCTCGTGGAACTCTTCCTTGCCCGGGATCTTCTTGGCCAGGTTGAACTGCCCGCCGATGTCGGTCGCGGCGTCGATCAGCACCACCTTGTGGCCACGTCCCGCCGCCACGGTGGCGCAGGCCAGGCCGGCGGGGCCAGCACCCACCACGGCGATGCGCTTTGGAGCCGTGGTGGGCACGTAATTGAGCTCGGTCTCGGCGCAGGCCCGCGGGTTCACCAGGCAGCTGGCCTTCTTCGACACGAACACGTGGTCCAGGCAGGCCTGGTTGCAGGCGATGCAGGTGTTGATCTCGTCGCGGCGACCGGTGCGGGCCTTGTTCACCCATTCCGGGTCGGCCAGCAGCGGGCGGGCCATCGACACCATGTCGGCCTGGCCCTGGGCCAGGATGGATTCCGCCACCTCGGGCATGTTGATGCGGTTGGTGGCCACCAGCGGCAGCGCCACGTGCGGCTTGAGCTTGGCGGTGACGCCGGCGAAGGCCGCGCGCGGCACCGAGGTGGCGATGGTGGGGACACGCGCCTCGTGCCAGCCGATACCGGTATTGATGATGGTCGCGCCCGCGGCCTCGATCGCCTTGGCCTGCAGCACGATCTCGTCCCAGTCCGACCCGCCTTCCACCAGTTCAAGCATGGACAGGCGATAGATCAGGATGAAGTCCTTGCCCACCGCCTCGCGGATGCGGCGGACGATCTCCACCGCGAAGCGCATGCGGTTCTCGGCGCTGCCGCCCCAGGCGTCGGTGCGGCGGTTGGTGCGCGCCGAGAGGAACTGGTTGATCAGGTAGCCCTCCGAGCCCATCACCTCGACGCCGTCGTAGCCGGCGTCGCGGGCCAGGCGGGCGGTGTTGACGAAGGCCTTGATCTGCCGCTCCACGCCCCAGGCGGTAAGCGCGCGCGGGGTGAGCGGGCTGATCGGCGCCTTCACCTTGGAGGCCGACACCAGCAGCGGATGCGCGGCGTAGCGGCCCGCGTGCAGGATCTGCAGGCAGATCCGGCCGCCCGAGGCGTGCACGGCCTGGGTGACGATGCGGTGCTTGTGGATTTCCCAGGGCCAGCTGAGCTTGCCGGCGAAGGGCTTGAGCCAGCCCACCAGGTTGGGCGCGATGCCGCCGGTGACGATCAGGCCCACGCCGCCCTCGGCGCGCTCTCGGAAGTAGGCCGCCAGCTTCGGGAAGTCGCGCGCGTGGTCTTCCAGGCCGGTATGCATCGAACCCATCAGGACGCGGTTGGGCAGGGTGCAGAAGCCGAGGTCGAGCGGCTGGAACAGGTGCGGATAGGGCGTGGCGGTCATGGCATTCGCGCGGGACAGGCAAGTCCGGAACCTTGCCCGGAAAGCCCGGCCCCGACAAGCGTATGGAGCGCCCCGGCCGCGCTGGTGGCTGTCCTGGCGTGCGCGGCCGGCGCGCCGGTCCGGGCGCGTTTACCTGCGGAGAACCGGCGCCCATCCCGTGCCGGCTTCTGGCACCATGACCCTTCACGCCCGCCCGCACGGACCGCCTGCCCATGAGCTCCCACGACATCCGTTCCGCCAAGCGTCCCGATCCCGACCAGGCGATGGTCGACATCGCCAACTACATCACCGACTACTACATCGGTTCCTCCGAGGCCTACACCACGGCGCGCTACATGCTGCTCGACTCGCTGGCCTGCGCGATGCTGGCCCTGCGCCACCCCGAATGCGTGAAGCACCTGGGTCCGCTGGTGCCGGGCGCGCACCTGCCGGGCGGGGCCCGCGTGCCGGGCACGTCCTTCGAGCTTGACCCGGTGCAGGCGGCCTACAACATCGGTGTGCAGGTGCGCTGGCTGGACTTCAACGACACCTGGCTGGCGGCCGAGTGGGGCCATCCCTCCGACAACCTCGGCGCCATCCTGGGCGTGGGCGACTACCTGAGCCGCAAGGCCGAGCGCGAGAACGGCAAGCCGATCACGGTGCGCGACATCCTGACCTGGGCGATCAAGGCGCACGAGATCCAGGGCGCGTATGCCATCAAGAACAGCTTCAACCGGGTCGGCCTGGACCACGTGATCCTGGTCCGCCTGGCCTCCGCCGCCGTGGCCACCCACATGCTGGGCGGCGGCAAGGACGAGATCATCACCGCCGTCAGCCACAGCTGGCTCGATGGCGGCGCGCTGCGCGCCTACCGGCACGCGCCCAACACCGGGCCGCGCAAGAGTTGGGCCGCGGGCGACGCCTGCCGCCGGGCCGTCACCCACGCGCTCAACGCGGTCAAGGGCGTGGTGGGTTATCCCAGTGCGCTCACGGCCAAGACCTGGGGTTTCTACGACGTCGCGTTCAAGGGCAAGGCCTTCGAGTTCGAGCGCCCCTTCGGCAGCCATGTGATGGAGAACGTGCTGTTCAAGATCAGCCATCCGGCAGAATTCCATGCCCAGACCGCGGTGGAGTGCGCCATGCAGCTGCACGCGCAGGTGGCCGGGCGGCTGGACCAGATCGACCGCATCGAGATCGAGACGCAGGAAGCGGCGATGCGCATCATCGACAAGACCGGCCCCCTGGCCAATTACGCCGACCGCGACCATTGCCTGCAGTACATGGTGGCGGTGCCGCTGGCGTTCGGGCGGCTTGGCGCGGACGACTATTCCGACGCCGTGGCGGCCGATCCTCGCCTGGACGCCCTTCGCGGGAAGATGCAGGTAAAGGAGAACCCGCGCTTTTCGGAGGAGTACCTGGACCCCGAAAAGCGGTTCATCGGGAACGCCGTTCAGGTTTTCTTCAAGGACGGAAGCTCGACCGAAAAGGTGTCCATCGATACCCCGGTCGGCCATCGCGAACGTCGCGGCGAAGGTATCCCCTTGCTTTTGAACAAGTTCGAGGCAGCGGTCCGTGGCCAGCTGCCTGCCCGGAAGGTCGACCAGATCCTGGCGCTGACCGGCGACACCTCCCGTTTCGAGGCCACCCCCCTCCACCGTTTTGTCGATTTGTTCACGCTCTAATGTGAAAGCTTGCGCACCGGGTCCTGGTTTGTTAGATTCCCGTTAACGCAAACACACTTTGGCGTTGTAGTTAGTGCGCGCGAGCCGGTCTGACACGGTTTGCAAACTGTCGTATAAAGTTTTCCCCGTGAATATGGAGCTAGTCATGAAGAAGAACCTGCTGTGCTGCGCCCTGCTTGCCGCGGCCGCCATTTCGCAGTCCGCTGCTGCCCAAGATTTCGATGATCGCTGGTATGTCTCCGGCGGCGTCGGCCAGAATTTCCAGGATAGCGATCGTGAAACCGAGAACGCCATGTTCGGCACCCTCGGCCTGGGCAAGTTCATTTCCCCGAACTGGTCCATCGACGCTGAGCTGAACTACCAGAACCCGTCCTTCCAGGACGGCGGCGGCGACCTGCTGTTCAGCCAGTACGGCATCTCCGTCGATGCCCGTTACCACTTCGTCAGCGATGCCCGTACCTGGGCGCCGTACATCGTCGCCGGTATCGGCGCGCAGCGCGTCGAGGAAGAGTTCAGCACCTTCCCGAGCCCGAACTCCCCGGGTCAGCGTGAAGACACCAACCTCGCCGGCAAGATCGGTGTTGGCCTGCAGGCCAACTACGAGCGCATCGCCGTGCGTGGTGAAGTGGCCACCCGCGTCGACTTCGACGACCAGAGCGTCGTGGCGCCGAACTCCAACAGCTTCGGTGACCTGATCGCCGGCATCACCATGCTGGTGCGCCTGGGCGACCTGCCGGTCGCGGTCGTGCCGGAAACCCCGACCGCGCCGCAGCAGACCTGCGCCGATCTGGACGACGACGGCGACGGCATCAACAACTGCGACGACAAGTGCCCGGGTTCGGTTGCCGGCCAGGCCATCGGTCCGGACGGTTGCGTGGTTGCGCTCTCGATCGACCTGAAGGGCGTGAACTTCGACTTCGACAAGGACACCCTGCGTCCGGACGCCGAGGCCATCCTGGCCGAGGCCGTGCAGATCCTGCAGAAGTACCCGCAGCTGAAGGTTGAAGTTGCCGGCCACACCGACTCCGTCGGTACCGAGCAGTACAACCAGGGCCTGTCGGAGCGTCGCGCCGCCACGGTGTACAACTACCTGACCAACAACGGCGTCGACGCGAGCCGCCTGGTCGGTCCGAACGGTTTCGGCGAGAGCCGCCCGATCGACACCAACGACACCAGCGAAGGCCGCGCGCGTAACCGCCGCACCGAGCTGAACGTGCAGAACTGATACTTCAGTCTCCACGGCAAGACCCGAAGCCCGGCCCAGTGCCGGGCTTCGTTTTTTTGTGCTTCACCATTGCGCGATCCGATGGTCGCGCCTAAGCTTCGGGCATTCCCGTTTCCGGCCGGTGCCCCATGATCCGCAGCCTCCTGCTTGTTTCCCTGTTCGCCCCGGCCGCTGCGCTGGCTTCCACGGCTCCCTGCGGCACGCCGCCGCTGGCGCCGCTGCCGGCCTCGGTGCCGGCTCCCGAAATGGCGCGTCCCGCCACCGCCATCCTGCGCTGCGTCGACTTGGCCGCGTTCACTGCGCGCCTGCGCCAGCCGGTCGCGCCGATGGCGCCGCGCGCTGCCACGCCTGCTGCGCAGGGCGCCTACGTGCCCAAGACCGCGCACGACAACACGCCGTGGCGTTTCGACATGACCCAGAACGGCCGTCGCATGACCGCCGAAGAATTCGATGCGTGGATGAAGGCCAAGGGCATCCGCGTCGCCACCGGCAAGCCCGGTGCCAGCACGCCCACCGCGGCGGCTCCTGCCGCTGCCGCACCGGCGCCCGCGGCACAGGGCTGCGTGCCTTCGGCGACGGTCACCTGCTGAGGCAAGGCAGGCCGGCAGGCGCCGCAGGGCGCCGCCGGCGGAAGAACGCCGCCCGGGTCAGGCGGGCTTGACGAACCGGTAGTGCGCCACCAGCCACTCGTTGCCGCCGGCGTAGCCGAACAGCTCGGCACAGGCCATCCAGAACATCCGCCAGCGCTGGTGCCAGCGCGCGGCGTCCTGCGCGCCGTAGGCGGCCGTGAGCACCGACATCACTTCGTCGCGGTGCCGGTCCTGGTTGTCCAGCCAATGGTTGGCGGTGCGCTCGTAGTGGGTACCCGGCAGCAGCCAGCGCTGTTCGATCTGCAGCTGATGCTGGAAGTGCAGCAGCGTATCGGCCGATGGCATCAGGCCACCGGTGAAGAAGTAGCGGCCCATCCAGTTGTCCTCGCCTTCGGTCTCGAAGGGATACATCAGGCTGCGGTGGCAGAAGATGTGCACGAACAGCTTGCCGCCCGGCTTGAGCCAGCCGGCGATGTTGCCCAGCAGGTGCTGGTAGTTGCGCATGTGCTCGAACATCTCGATGGACACGCAGCGGTCGAACTCGCCGGCCGGCAGCTCCAGCCGGTTGACGTCGCAGGTGAGGATCTCGATGTTGCCCAGGCCGCGCTTGGCCGCCTGCGCCAGGATGTGCTCGCGCTGGGTGCGTGAGTTGGACACGCCGGTGATGCGCGCGTTCGGGAAGCGCGAGGCCATCCACAGCGTCAGCGAGCCCCAGCCGCAGCCGAGCTCCAGGATGCGCTGGCCATCGGCCAGCCCGGCGCGTTCGCCGTACAGGGCCAGCATCGCGTCCTCGGCTTCGTCCAGGCTTTCATTGCCGGTGGCGTAGTAGCAGCTGGAGTACTTCAGGTTGCGGCCCAGGCACAGCTCGAAGAAGCGCGTGGGCACTTCGTAGTGCTGCTCGTTGGCGGCGGCGGTCTCGATCGCGATGGGGCTCTGGCGCAGCGAGTCGAGCAGGGTGCGGAAGCGGGCGTCGGCCGCGGCCACGTCCAGCGCGCCCTCGTCGCGCAGGCGCTGGGCGCTCAGACGACGGATGCCGAGGCGGGTCAGGGCATCGGGCACCAGCCCGCGCTCGCACAGGTCTATCAGGGACATTCAGCAGCTCCGTGGATCAGGGTTTGCGGCGCGGCGGCCAGGGAAAGAATGCACTGACTTCGCGCTGGTAGCGCGCATAGTCCTCGCCCCGCGAGCGCAGCGCCTGCGCCTCGGTCCAGGGGATTCCGCTGACGCGGTAGAGGAAGGCGAACATCACGATCGGGCCGAGCAGGCTCAGCCAGAACAAGCCGCCGCCTACGGCCAGCAGCACGTAGCTGGACCAGTGCAGCCACTCGAAGAAGTAGTTGGGATGCCGCGACCAGCCCCACAGCCCGACCCGGCAGGTCTTGCCGCGGTTGGCGGGGTCGGCGCGGAAGCGCGCCAGCTGTCGGTCGGCCAGGCTTTCGCCGGCCATGGACAACAGCCAGACCGCCAGCGCGGCCACGGTCCAAAGGTCGGGCTGGGCCTTCGCGTTGCCGGCCGCGGCGAGGAAGGGCAGGCTGAACAGGGCGACCACCACGGCCTGCACCTGGAAGAACCCGAAGAACTTCGCGGGGCTGCCGTTCCATTCCGCACGCAGCGCGCGATAACGGCCGTCCTCCTCCTCGTTGAGCACGCGGTGCAGCAGGTGCAGGCACAGCCGTGCGCCCCAGACGCTGCCGAACATCGCCACCAGTCCGCGCGACAGCGGCGAGCCTTCGCCCACCACGCTGGCGAACAGCGCCGCCAGGGCCATCAGCCCGGCCCAGCCCACGTCGACGTAGCCGACGTTTCGCACGCGCATCGAGAACAGCCACAGCGCGGTCATGCCCAGCGCCGAGGCCAGCCAGACCAGGGCGACGGCAAGCCAGAGACTCATGCCGGCACCCGCGCGCCGATCCGGGGCGACAGCCGGCGCTGCAGCGCGAGCAGCAGCGGCAGCACCACGGCCCAGCCCAGCGCCAGGGCCGCGATCACCCACGGCACCGGCGCCCCGAAGCTGACGGCGTCAAAGGCGCCTGCGGCGGCCCAGTAGGCCAGCGGACCGCCGAACAGGCCAAGCAGGGCGGCAGCCCAGGGGCGGTCGTGCAGGAAGGCCATGGAATGGTTGAGCGTCATCGCGAAGCCCGCCCACAGCGACCAGATCCACACCGGCGCCGCCCAGGCCCAGGGCCAGGCCTGCGCGTACACCAGCCAGCCCGATGCGGCGAACGCGGTGTCCAGCACGAAGCCCAGCACCAGGGCCAGGCCCAGAATGCGCAGGTCGGCCTGGCGCTTGCCTCCGAAGGCCAGCGTGAGCGCCACGAATACCAGCGAGGCCAGCGGGCCGGCCCAGGCCATGCCCTGGCCGGCACCGGCCACGCTGGCCAGCCATACCAGCTGGTAACCCACGACATTGGCGGCGGTGAACAGCGTGCGGTTCATCTCACGCTGCCTCGGGTGCAGGCAGGTATTGGTCGCGGCGGTTGCCCGGCCGCGCGAACAGCAGGTGCACGTCGCCGATCGAGCGCTCGATGAAGCCGCCCTCGCAGTAGGCAAGGTAGAACTCCCACATGCGGATGAAGCGGTCGTCGTAGCCCAGCGCCCGCACCTGGTCCAGGCGCGCCAGGAACCGCAGGCGCCAGTGGTGCAGGGTGATCGCGTAGCTCGGACCGATGTCCTCCAGGTTCACCAGGCGCAGGTCGCTGGCCTTGGCGGCCGCCGACGTGATGGCGCTGACGCAGGGGATGAAGCTGCCCGGGAAGATGTGCCGCTTGATGAAGTCCACCGAGCCCAGCGCCTGCTCGTAGCGGCGGTCCTCGATGGTGATGGCCTGGACCAGCGCCAGGCCCTCGTCGGTCAGCAGGGACGCGCACTTGGCCAGGTAGGTTTCCAGGTACTGGTGGCCGATGGCCTCGATCATCTCGATCGACACCAGCTTGTCGTAGCGGCCCTGCAGGTCGCGGTAGTCCTCCAGCAGGACGGTGACGCGGTCAGACAGCCCGGCCTCGGCGACGCGGGCCGTGGCCAGCGCGTGCTGTTCCTTCGAGATGGTGGTGGTGGTGACGCGGCAGCCGAAGTTGCGGGCGGCGTAAAGGGCCATGCCGCCCCAGCCCGTGCCGATCTCCACCAGGTGGTCGCTGGGCTTGAGGTCGAGCTTGCGGCAGATGCGCTCGAGCTTGCGGCGCTGCGCGGCCTCCAGCGACTCGCCCGGGTCGGCGAAGATCGCCGAGGAGTACATCAGGTTGTCGTCCAGGAACAGCTTGAACAGGTCGTTGCCCAGGTCGTAGTGGGCCGCGATGTTGCGCTGGCTGCCGCTGCGGGTGTTGCGGCGGAAGGCATGCCAGGCGCGCATGGCCATGCCGCCCAGGCGCGCCAGGCCGGTCTCCATCGCATCCAGGCGGTCGCGGTTGCGAACCAGCAGGCGCATTAGGCCCACCAGGTCGTCGCAGCGCCACTGGCCGTCCATGTAGGACTCGCCGGCACCCACTGACCCGTTGGAAGCGATGGCGCGATAGAAACCCGGGTCGAGCACGTCCAGGTGAACCGCCAGCGCGCCGCCTTCGCCCACGCGGACCGTGCCGATCGCGTCGCGCACCGTCACCACGCCGCCCTGCAGGCCGTCCAGCGTATCGAGCAGGCGCTTGCGCAGCGCACGGTCAAGCGCGCCGTAGCGGTCGGCGGCGGTCGTGCCGTGGTCCAGGCTGTCGGCAGGGCTGCTCATCGGGAACTCCGGGGATGGGGATGGGGCTGGAAGGGAATGCGCTTGAGCCAGAGCCGGGCGGCCTGCCAGTAGATGGCCGTGGCGACCTTGGCGGTGAGCAAGGGATACCGCGCCAGGCATGAAGCCAGCGTGTGGGCATTCCAGGGCCTTCGCTGCATCACCAGCGTGGCGTCGAATTCGTGGGTGTCGCCGTCGTTGACGTCCATGTGCACGCGCAGGGTCTCCCCGGGCGGCTGCAGGGCCCAGCGGTACTGGCGCTGCATCGGCATGAAGGGCGAGACGTGGAAATCCTTGGCGAAGTCCCACTGCAGCACCTGGCCATGGCGCTGCGCATCGGCGGCCTGCAGCAGGTAGGCGTGGCGTTCGTTCCAGGGGGTGTTGGTGATCTCGGCCAGCACCCAGTCCAGGGTCACGCCGTCGGCCAGGAAACCGTAGTAGAAGCTCACCGGATTCATGGTCACGCCGAAGTAGCGTCCGTGCGTGAGCAGCCGGATCGGGCCGTCCGGGCGCCGGCCCAGCTCGGCCTGCACGCGGTCGCGCACCGCGGTATCCAGCGGCAGCGCGGGGTCGCCGTAGGTGTCCTGGCGGCGCAGTTGGGCCAGGTTGCGCCGGTCCAGCGACCAGAACCAGCGACCCGCGAAAAGCTGGTCGAGCTCGGCCAGGTCCAGGTAGAGCTGGAACATGCGATAGCGGAAAGCGTGAGCGCGCGGCGCGTGCCGGCGGTGGCGCACCCAGCCTTCGTAGATCGCCGAATTCAGGGCCACGACGCGCCCAGCGCCCGCGCCACGTCCACGCCGCTGCGCAGCCCGTCCTCGTGGAAGCCGAAGCCCCAGTAGGCGCCGGCGTACCAGGTGTTGTTCACGCCGCTGACCTCGTGCCGCCGCTTCTGCGCGGCGACGCTGGCATGGGTGTAGACCGGATGGTGGTACTGCATGCGCGCCAGCACCTTGGCCGGGTCGATGTCCTTGCTGCGGTTTAGCGTGACCACGAAGGGCTCGGGTGACTGCAGGCCCTGCAGCAGGTTCATGCAGTAGCTCACGGTGCAGGGCGCACCGGCCTGGGCCGGCACGTAGGCGCTCCACGCGGCCCAGGCCTTGCGGTTGCGCGGCAGCAGGCGGCGGTCGGTGTGCAGCACGGTTTCGTTGGCCTGGTAGGGGATGGCGCCCAGCACCTCGCGCTCGGCATCGCTGGGATCGGCCAGCAGCGCCAGCGCCTGGTCACTGTGGCAGGCCAGCACCACCTGGTCGAACCTTTCCTCGCCGATGTCGGTGCGCACGCTCACGCCGCCGGCGTCGCGCCGCACGGCGCGCACCGGGCAGGACAGGCGCACGCTGGCGGCCCAGGTCTTCTGCAGCGCGCGCACATAGCTGGACGAGCCGCCGGTCACCACGCGCCAGGCCGGCCGGTCCTGCACCTGCAGCATGTGGTGGTTGTCCATGAAGCGCGCCAGGTACTTGGCCGGAAAGCCCATCACCCCATTCACGGGCGACGACCACAGCGCCGACGCCATCGGCACCAGGTGGTCCTCGATGAACATGCGCCCGTAGCGGTTTTCCCCGAGGTAGTCGCCCAGCGACGGACCGTCGTCGGCCAGCGCCAGCAGCGCGGGGGCCTCGCGGTAGAAGCGAAGGATGTCGCGCACCATGCCCCAGAACCGTGGCGACACCAGGTTGCGCCGCTGGCAGAACAGGCTGTCCAGGTCGGTGGCGTTGTACTCCAGCCCGCTGCGCGCGTCCTGCACCGAGAAGCTCATGGTGGTGGCCTGCGACGGCACGTCCAGGCCCTGCAGCAGTTCGGTCAGCAGCGGGTAGTTGTCGGCATTGAAGACAATGAAGCCGCTGTCCACCGAGTACTCGCGGCCGGCCTGCTGCACGCGGTGCGTATGCGTGTGCCCGCCCAGCCGCGCCTCGCGCTCGAACAGCACCACCTCGTGCTGGCGCGACAGCAGCCAGGCCGCGCCGAGTCCGGCGATGCCGCTGCCCACCACCGCGATCCTCATGCGGCTTCCGCCCGCGGCTTGTTCAGTGCCGAGGCGGGCACCGGACGCAAATCGCGCACCAGGCCCAGCAGCGCCATCGCGCGCAGGCCCAGGTAGGTGAGGTCCAGTTCCCACCACTTGAAGCCCTGGCGGGCCGAGCCGGGGTAGTGGTGATGGTTGTTGTGCCAGCCCTCGCCGAAGGTCAGCAGCGCCAGCAGCGCGTTGTTGCGGCTGTCGTCGCGGGTGGGGTAGCGGCGCGTGCCCCAGCGGTGCGCCAGCGAGTTGATGGTGACCGTGACATGGAACAGCACGATGGTGGACACGAAGAAGCCCCACACCAGCAGCTGCGGACCATTCGTGCCCAGGCCCGGGTAGGCGCCCTCGAGCCAGGCGCCCAGCGCGTACAGGCCCACGGCCAGCAGCACCGGCACCACGATGTCGAAGCGGTCCAGCAGGCGAAGTTCGGGGAAGCGCGCCATGTCCTTGATCGCGTCAAGGTTGGTGCCGAAGCCGCGCCGGGTCAGGAACCAGCCCATGTGGCTGCGGAAGAAGCCGTGCCGCGGCGAATGCAGGTCCAGCGCGGTGTCGGCATGGCGGTGGTGGTGGCGGTGGTGCGCCGCCCACCACAGCGGACCGCGCTGCACCGAGGCCGCGCCCAGCACCGCGAACACGAACTGCACGGGCCGCGAGGTCTTGAACGCGCGATGGGAGAAGTACCGATGGTAGAAGCCCGTGATTGCGAACATGCGCACCGCGTACAGCGCCACCGCCACGCCCACCGCGAACCAGGACACGCCGACCCAGAACACCGCCAGGCAGGCCAGGTGCAGCGCGATGAAGGGCACCACGCGCAGCCAGTCGATCCGGTCCGGATCGCCGTCGTCGGCGGGCACGGCGCGGGTGTCGAACCAGAGCGCGGCCGCGCGGGCGGCGCGTCGCCAGGCCGGAAGGGCAGGGGCGTCGTGGGGAGTCATGGGCATGGGCGTATGGTCGTTTTCCAACGGTGATGGGTGGGTGAACCGCAGCTGTCTGGAACCGGCGCGTGCGGCGCTGGCCTCACTCCCTACGCATGCGCCATGCTTCGCGGATGCCGATGCCACCGCCTCGCAAGCGACCCCCGCCGCGCAGCGCGCGCGCCGAACCCATCGGTGCGGCGCCTTCGACGCCGCGGCACGGGGTCGCACGCGCGCTGTCCAAGCGCGGAGTGTGCTCGCGAACGCAGGCGGCCGAATGGGTGCGCGAAGGACGCGTTGCGGTCAATGGTCGCACCGTGCGCGATCCCGAGCATCCGGTACGCCCCGGCAGCGACCGCCTCGCCCTGGACGGCCGCGACCTGGCCGAGGCCCGTCGCGTCTACCTGGCCTTGAACAAACCCCGCGGCCTGGTCACCACCGCCCGCGACGAGCGCGGCCGCGACACCGTCTACACCTGCCTGGCCGGTGCGGACCTGCCCTGGCTGGCGCCGGTGGGCCGGCTCGACCAGGCCAGCGAAGGCCTGCTGCTGATGAGCAACGACCCAGCCTGGGCGGCCGCGATCACCGACCCAGCGACCGGCCCCGACAAGACCTACCACGTGCAGGTGGACGCCGTGCCCGACGCCGCGCTGCTCGCGTCCCTGATGGCGGGCCGCAGCGACGGGGGCGACTTCCTGCGCGCCACTTCGGCCACGCTGCTGCGCAACGGCAACCGCAACGCCTGGCTCGAGATCGTGCTGTCGGAGGGCCGCAACCGCCAGATCCGGCGCCTGCTGGCCCTGCACGGCCTGGGCGTGCTGCGGCTGATCCGCGTGGCCATCGGGCCGCTGGCCCTGGGCGAGCTGCCCAAGGGCCAGTGGCGCGCGCTCAGCGACGCCGAAGCGGCAGCGCTGGCGCCGCTCAGCCCTTGATCACGCCCAGCTCGGCGCCGACCTTGGCGAAGGCCGCAATGGCCCGGTCCAGGTGCTCGCGCGTGTGCGCCGCCGACATCTGGGTGCGGATGCGCGCCTGGCCCTTGGGCACCACCGGGAAGAAGAAGCCGATCGCGTAGATGCCTTCCTCCAGCAGCCGGCTGGCGAATTTCTGCGCCAGCGGTGCGTCGTACAGCATCACCGGGCAGATCGGATGCACGCCCGGCTTGAGGTCGAAGCCCAGCGCCGCCATGCGCTCGCGGAAGTAGCGCGTGTTCTCCGCCAGCCGCGCGCGCAGGTCGTCGGCCTGAGACAGCATGTCGAAAACCCGGATGCCGGCGGCCACCACGTGCGGCGGCAGCGAGTTGGAGAACAGGTAGGGACGCGAGCGCTGGCGCAGCAGCTCGATCACGTCGCGGCGGCCGGTGGTGAAGCCGCCCAGCGCGCCGCCCAGGGCCTTTCCCAGGGTGCCGGTGAACAGGTCGATGCGGTCCATCACGCCCTTGACCTCGGCGCTGCCGCGGCCGGTGGCGCCGAGGAAGCCGGTGGCGTGGCATTCGTCGATGTGCACCAGGGCGCCGTACTTCGCCGCCAGCGCGGTCAGCTCGTCGAGCGGGGCGATGAAGCCGTCCATCGAGAAGACGCCGTCGCTGGTGATCATGATCGTGCGGGCGCCATCGGCCCGGGCCTGCTGCAGCTGCTTTTCCAGGTCGGCCATGTCGCTGTTGGCGTACCGGTAGCGCTTGGCCTTGCACAGGCGCACGCCGTCGATGATGGAGGCGTGGTTGAGGGCGTCCGAGATGATGGCGTCCTCTTCACCGAGTAAAGGCTCGAACAGTCCGCCGTTAGCATCGAAGCAGGCGGCGTAGAGGATGCTGTCCTCGGTGCCGAAGAAGCGGGCGATCCGGGCCTCCAGGTCCTTGTGCAGGTCTTGCGTGCCGCAGATGAAGCGCACCGAGGCCATGCCGAAGCCATGGCTGTCCAGCGCGTCCTTGGCCGCCCGGATCACCTCGGGGTGGTCGGCCAGGCCCAGGTAGTTGTTGGCGCAGAAATTGAGCACGCGGCGGCCGTCGGCCAGTTCGATCTCCGCCGACTGGGGGCCCGTGATGACGCGCTCGGCCTTGAACAGGCCCTGCGCGCGCAGGGCGTCGAGTTCGGCGGCGTAGCGGGCAAGGTCGGCATCGGACATGGGTGGGCTCGCAGGGCTGGGGAGGGCGCCATTATCGGTGGTCGGCGCGCCGCGGTCAGGTCTTGCGGGTCGAAGCGGCGGCGGGCAGAGTGCAATGGTGCACCGCCGCATGCCTTATGGCAGATGCCGACGGACACTATGCTCATTATTTTCAACACCCGGCCGGAATATGACACGGCCGGCGCAGGGCCCCACACCAGCACCACATAACCAGGCAAGACAGCGCCACTTACTGCCACCGACGAGGAGTTCCCGATGACCCGCCACACCCTTTCGCTCGCGCTCGCCGCCGCGCTGTTAGCGCTGCCCCTGACTTCCTTCGCCCAGGACGAGGTCGCCACCGAGGAAGTGGCGGTCGAGGAAGAGGAATCCATCTTCAGCTGGAACGCCACCCTGGCAAGCGACTACGTCTTCCGCGGCGTGTCCCAGACCGACGAGGAAGCGGCCCTGCAGCTGGGCGCCGACCTGAACTTCGACAACGGCTTCTACGTCGGCGTCTGGGGTTCGAACGTGGACTTCGGCAGCGGCGGCCCAGACATCGAGATCGACACCTACATCGGCTGGAACGTCGACCTCAGCGACCGCTGGAACCTGGACCTGATGCTCAACCGCTACAACTACCTGGGCGAGCAGGACGGCTTCGGCGACGGCGACTACAACGAGTTCATCACCACCCTGGCCCTGGACGAGACCTACAGCCTCACGGTCGGCTACACGAACGACGTCTACAATCTCGACGACGACGGTTTCTACTACGGCATCGCCGGCAGCTGGACGCTGGGTTACGACGTCGGCCTGGACGTCAGCTTCGGCCACAGCACCTTCGGCGACACCGGCATCGAGGACTACAACGACTGGTCGGTCTCGGTGAACCGCGACTTCGGCCCGGTGAATGCGGCCCTGGGCTTCTACGGCACCGACGCCAGCGGCGACAACAACTTCGGCGACGTGGCCGACAACCGCCTCGTGCTGAGCTTCTCGATCGGCGGCTGATTCACCTGCTGCTGCTGTATCAGAAGGGCCGCGCATCTGCGCGGCCTTTCTGTTTGCGTCGTGTTGGGTCTTGCGCCTCCCCGGTACGCCCGGCACCCGATCCAGCGCCGAACTCAATAGGTGCCGTGAGCCGGCCGGGTAGGGAAAGACAGATCGCGCCGGTAGGGCGGGGCGCCGGGATAGGGAAGGCGGGTGACCAGGCTCCAGCCGCGTTCGGTCAGCTCGCGCTCCGCGCGCGGGCTGAGCGCACCGGCCACCAGCAGCGTGCGGCGCGGGCGGTTGCCCACCGTGGGCAGATCGAACCAGCGACGGATTTCTGGGGTCCAGGCCAGCCAGTCCACCGCCAGCGGCAGCACGAATTCTCCGCTGGTGGTTTCGTAGGCCAGCAGCGCGCCCTGCGGCACGAAGCGCCCGCCGGGTGCGTCCTCGTCCAGCGCGTGCTGCATCAGGCGCAGCGCGCTGACCACGAAGCGGGCCTGGGCTTCGTCGCCGGCCATCAGCGCGGTCTCCAGAAGCGCCTCGCAACCTGCCGACGGATCAAGGGCAGTCACCAGGTCGGTGAACGCGGTTTGCAGGCTGGGCGTGTAGGCGCCGTCGGAGAGGAAGGCGCGGATCAGGCGCTCGTCGGCGCAGTGCTCGGACAGCAGGCCGAAGTTGCGCACCTTGAGTTGTTCGGGCTGCGCTTCAAGCACCAGTCGGTTGATCTGCACCGCACGCACCAGCGCTTCGCCCGCCGGGCCGCCGATCAGGCCCAGCACTTCGCCGGTGGCCAGGCGGCCGCCGGTCTCGGCCCAGGCCAGCGCGTCGAGCCGCGGCACAATCAGCGGATTTCGCGTGTAGGGATCCACGGCCAGCCGGTCGGCCAGCGCGCGCCGCGCGCCGGGGTAGCCGATCTCGCTCTTGGCCAGCTTCATCACGTCGCGGCCGCGGCGCTGCCACCAGCTGCGCGAGGGACCGTCCTTCTGGCCCGAAGCCCCCAGCGGCCCGTCCGGGCGATCGTAGGGCGACCCGTCCACCATGATCACGTCGTGGCCCCGGTCGGCCAGGCGGCGCACCCGGCTGCGAAGCTGCTGCCAGCGTTCGCCGAAGTAGCGGCCCACGCCGCGCGGCAAGCCGCGCGCGGTGCGTCCGGGCTCGTCCGCGATCGCGCCGACCGCGTTCACCGGCTCGCCGAACTTGCCGGCCGTGGACTCAAGCAACACCTGGCTCACGCCGGCGCGATGCAGCGCTTCCACCGCCGGCATTTCAGCGATGCGCGCGGCCAGCAGCTCGACGCTGTCGGCTTCAAGCTCGCCCCAGTCGGTGTAGATGCGGAAGCGCGCCTGGTAGCCGCGCACCTGCACCTGCGGGTCCACGCGCCAGCCGGGGCCGGACAGCAGCCGCGCGTCCACCAGCTCCGATGCCACCAGCTCGGGCTCGCGCTCGGCCCAGGCCGGCGCTGGAACCAGCGCGAACGCGCAGGCCAGCCACGCCGCCAGCACCCCGGCGGGGCGCAGGCGGCGACGAGGGGCGGGGCGGGGCGGGGCGACGGCGGAGCGCGTCAGGACCAGCTGCAGACGACCTTGCCGCACTGTCCCGAGTCCATCAGGTCGAAGCCCTTCTGGAAGTCGTCGATGTGCACCTGGTGGGTCAGCACCTTCTGCAGCGGGAAACCCGACTGCACCAGCTGCGTCATCTTGTACCAGGTCTCGTACATCTTGCGGCCGTAGATGCCGTGCAGGGTGAGGCCCTTGAAGATCACTTTGTCCCAGTTGATGCCGGCGCCGTTGGGCAGGATGCCCAGCAGGGCGATCTTGCCGCCGTGGTACATCGCGTCGAGCATGTCGTTGAAGGCGTGCGGGTTGCCGCTCATCTCCAGCGCCACGTCGAAGCCTTCCATGTGCAGCTCTTTCATCGTGTCCTTCAGCGACTGCTTGGACACGTTGACCACGCGCGTGGCGCCCATGTCGGCCGCCAGCTTCAGGCGGTAGTCGTTGACGTCGGTGACCACCACGTTGCGCGCGCCGATGTGCTTGCAGATGCCGGCGGCGATGATGCCGATCGGGCCGGCGCCGGTGATCAGCACGTCCTCGCCGACGACGTCGAACTCCAGCGCGCAGTGCGCGGCGTTGCCGTAGGGGTCGAAGAACGCGGCCAGCTCGGACGGGATCGAGTCCGGGATCGGCCACAGGTTGCTGGCCGGCATCACGATGTATTCGGCGAAGGCGCCATGTCGGGTGACGCCGATGCCCACGGTGTTGGGGCACAGGTGCTGGCGGCCGGCGCGGCAGTTGCGGCAGTGGCCGCAGACCAGGTGGCCTTCGGCCGACACGCGGTCGCCGGCGGAATAGCCGGTGACGCCCGGACCCATTTCGACGATGCGGCCGACGAACTCGTGGCCGATCACCAGGCCCGGCGTGATCGTGCGCTGGCTCCACTCGTCCCACTTGTAGATGTGCAGGTCGGTGCCGCAGATCGCGGTCTTCTCGAGCTTGATCAGCACTTCGTTCGGGCCGGGCGAGGGCACCGGCACCTGTTCCATCCAGATGCCCTTTTCCGCGTGGCGCTTCACCAGCGCCTTCATCATCTGCTGTGCCATGGTCGTGTCCGGCAGGGCCCCTCGGGCCTGAGGGCGGCGATTATACCCGCCGCCCGCACACCGGCCGGAACGGCCCGTTCAGGGAAGCTCGAAGCGCCAGCCCACCGACAGGATGCGTTCCTGCAGGAAATCTTGGCCGAAGCGCTGCCGGTACTCGACGAAGGCCGAGTGACCGCCGGTGAACACGAACACGGCGCCCAGGCTGGCCTCGCCCCAGCCGGTGTCGGCATCGTCGGTCTCGAACACCACCGGCGTGCCGTTGAGGTCCTCCACGAAGCGCACCGTCAGCGGGCGCGCCGGGTTGGCGTACTCGTGCCGCCAGCCCACCCGGGCCAACGGCTGCAACACGCCCCAGCCGGTGGACAGGGTGCGGCCCAGGCTGGCGTCCAGGCGGCCGCGCCGGCTGACGATGGCGCGACCTGGAACGGTCAGGGCCAGGCCGGCGCCCCCGGTTTCGCGGTAGGGCTCGATGCTCGTGCGCTGCCAGTCCAGGCCGGCGCCCAGCTGCCATTCCCAGGCGCCCTGCGACCGCGCCCAGGTCAGGCCCAGGCCGGCCAGGTCGCGCTCGGCATCGGGTCGGGCCGAGGCGGCGGCGTCCACGCCACCGCCCGCGACGAATCGGTAGTTGATGCGCCGCTGGATGCGGTAGTCACCATCGAGGCGGCCCGCGTAGCCGTCCAGCGACCACTGCTCGCCCAGGTTCCAGCCGCCTAGCGCCATCAGGCCGGTGAAGCGCGTGCGCAGGCTGCCGTCGGACAGCGTGAAATCGAGTTCATCGCGGGCGTGGTTGAGCAGCAGCCCCAGGCGCCAGTCGGTGCCGGGTGCCCAGTCGACGCCGGCGCTGATGGCGCCGGTGTCGCCGTCGAAGGGTGCTTCATTTACGCCATCCCGGCGCTTGAGGCGGCCGGTGTCGGCGCTGGCGAACAGCGACCACCCGGCGCCGAGCTCGGTGCGAAGATCGCCGTCCTCGGGCGCGCCGTCGCGCGTGGCCGCGCGGCCCTGGCCCGGAATCTCGCCGAGGAAATTGCCGGCCGCCGCGATATCGCGGCTGCCGGGACCGCCCGCGAAGATCTCCGCGCAGCGCGCCGCCAGCGGACCTGCGGGAACGGCGCCGGCGCAGACCGCGTCCCAGCGGGCCGACAGTGCGGCATCGGGTGATTGCGCCCACGCGGAGCCCGTGCCGAAGGCTGCCAAGACCAGGACCCGCCCGACCCTCATCGTCGCCCGCATATCCGCTCCCGATTGTCTCCTGCCGAAAGTCTATACCGGCCACCGGCCCGCGCCCATGCGGGCGCTGGTACGCTTGGGGTCTTGCCCGCGTCCCAAGGAAAGCCACCATGCGTCTTGCCGTACTCGTCGTCGCCCTGTCCGCGTCCCTGGCCGTGCAGGCCAAGGAAGGCATGTGGGTCCCGCAGCAGCTGCCCGAGATCGCCGGCCCCCTGAGCCAGGCCGGCCTGAAGCTGGATCCGAAGCAGCTGGCCGACCTCACCGGCGATCCGATGGGCGCCGTGGTGGCGCTGGGGGGTTGCACCGCCTCCTTCGTGTCGCCCGAGGGCCTGGTGGTCACCAACCATCACTGCGCCTACGGCGCGATCCAGCTCAACTCCACCGCCGAGCGCAATTTGATGAAGGACGGCTTCAACGCCGCCACGCGCGCGCAGGAAGTCTCCGCCGGCCCCAACGCCCGCGTCTACGTGATGGACCAGATCACCGACGTCACCGACCAGGTGCTGGCCGCCACCAACCCGTCGCAGGACGGCCTGGCCAGGCAGAAGGCGATCGAAGGCGCGCAGAAGGCCCTGATCGGCGACTGCGAGACCGAGCCCGGCATGCGCTGCACGCTCTACAGCTTCTTCGGTGGCCAGACCTACCGCCTGTTCCGCCAGATCGAGATCAAGGACGTGCGCCTGGTCTATGCGCCTCCGGGTGCGATCGGCAACTACGGCGGTGAAGTGGACAACTGGATGTGGCCGCGCCACACCGGCGATTTCGCGTTCTACCGCGCCTACGTGGGCAAGGACGGCAAGCCGGCCCCGTACTCGGCCGACAACGTGCCCTTCAGGCCGCGCCAGCACCTGCGCCTGGCCACCGACGCGCTGCAGACCGGCGACTTCGTGATGGTGGCCGGCTACCCGGGCAGCACCAACCGCTACGCGCTGTTCGATGAATTCCAGTCCGTGGCCGAGTGGCAGTATCCGGTGCAGGGCAAGTACCTGCAGGACGTGGTGGGCCTGGTGGACGCCGCCGGCAAGGCCGACCCCGAGATCGCCGTGAAGTACGCCGCCACCATCCGCGGCTGGCAGAACGCGATGAAGAACTGGCAGGGCCAGCTTGAGGGCTTCGAACGCATTGACGCGCTGGACAGCAAGCGCCGCCAGGAAGACGCCGTGCTGGCCTGGCTGCGCAGCCGCGGCAAGGACGGCCAGCCCGCGCTGGACGCCCATGCGCGCCTGGTGGCCGTGGCCGCCGAGGCCCGCAAGACCCGTCTGCGCGACGCGCTGGTGGGCCAGTTCGCCAACACCGGACTGCTCTCGAACGTGCGCGGCCTGTACCGCCTGTCGATCGAACGCGCCAAGCCCAACGCCGAGCGCGCCGCCGGGTACCAGGAACGCGACCTGCCGGGCTTCGACGGTGCCATCCGCCAGCTCGAGCGCCGCTACGACCCGAAGATGGAAAAGCAGCTGCTGGCCTACTGGCTGGGCGAATACGTGAAGCTGCCGGCCGACCAGCGCGTGGCCGCCATCGATGCCTGGCTGGGTGGCAATGACGCGGCCGCGATCCAGCGCGCGCTGGACGACACCTACGCCAGGACCACGCTGGGCGGCACCGATGCCCGCCTGGCCCTGCTCAATGCCGACCGCGCCAGCTTCGAATCCAGCACCGATCCGCTGCTCAAGCTGGTGGTGGCCCTGCAGCCGGCCATGATGCAGCTCGAGGACACCGCCAAGGCGCGCAGCGGCGAAAGCAGCCGCTACCGTCCGGTCTACCTGGCCGCCGTGCAGGAGTACAAGCGCAGCCAGGGCGAGGGCGTCTATCCCGATGCCAACCTCAGCCTGCGCATCACCTACGGCAACGTGAAGGGCTACACGCCGCGGGATGGCGTGGAGTACACGCCCTTCACCACGCTCGATGGCGTGGTGGCCAAGGCCACCGACACCGAACCCTTCAACGCGCCCAAGGCGCAGCTCGACGCCATCGCGGCAATGAGCCCGCAGCAGCGCGCCGCGGTGCCGGTGAACTTCCTGTCGGACCTGGACATCACCGGCGGCAACTCCGGGTCGCCCGTGCTCAACGGCAAGGGTGAGCTGGTGGGCCTGGCCTTCGACGGCAACTGGGAATCGGTGAGCTCGAACTGGGTGTTCGACGAAGCCATGACCCGCATGATCTCCGTGGACCACCGCTACATGCTGTGGATCATGGACAAGGTCTACCCGGCGCCGCAGTTGCTGCAGGAGATGGGCGCCAAGCGCTGAGGCGCGCCGCCCCGGCCATGCGCGTACGCTTCCACGGTGCCGCCGGCGAGGTCACCGGCTCCTGCCACGAGGTGGAAGCCGCGGGCCATCGCCTGCTGCTGGACTGCGGCATGATCCAGGGCAGCGAGGAAGACGAGCGCCGCAACGAGGAGCCGTTCGGCTTCGATGCGGCGCGCGTGGACGCGGTGGTGCTCAGCCACGCCCACATCGACCACTGCGGGCGCCTGCCGCTGCTGGTCAAGCGCGGATTCACCGGGCCGATCTGGGCGCAGGCGGCCACGGCCGACCTGCTGCGCATCATGCTCGAGGACGCCGCGTCGCTGGCCGAGATGGACGCGATGCAGGACAACAAGCACCGGCGCGACGGGCACGCCCGGCACCAGCCGCTCTTCACGAAAGCCGAGGTGAAGCGCGTGCTGGCCCAGGTGCGGCCGCTGGGCTACGGCGCGCCGCACGACATCCTGCCCGGCATCCGCCTGACCCTGCGCGATGCCGGCCACATCCTGGGCTCGGCCAGCGTCGAGCTGGCGGTGCGCGAGGACGGCGGCGAACGCGTTCTGGTGTTCTCCGGCGACCTCGGCCCCAAGGGCACGCCGATCCTGCGCGACGCCGCGCCGGTGCCGCGCGCCGACCTGCTGCTGATGGAATCCACCTACGGCAACCGCCGCCACCGCGAACGCGCGGCCACCCTGGCCGAGATCGGCGAGGTGCTGGAGCGGGCCTGGAACGAGGGTGGCAACGTGCTGATCCCCGCATTTGCGGTCGGCCGCAGCCAGGAGCTGCTGTACTGGTTCGCCCGCTATTTCGACGAGTGGAAGCTGGCGCGCTGGAAGATCTTCCTCGACAGCCCCATGGCCGCGAAGGGGGTCGAGGTCTACGACCGCCACGAGAGCCTGTTCGACCCGCAGGCGCAGAAGGTGTGGCGCGGTCGGCCGCATCCTTTCCGGCTGCCGAACCTGCAGTTCACCGCGGACGTGGAGCAGTCGCGCGCCATCAACGGGCACGAGCGCGGCGCGATCATCATCGCCGGCTCGGGCATGTGCAACGGCGGCCGCATCCGGCACCACCTGCGGCAGAACCTGGGCCGCCCGCAGGCGCACGTGATGTTCGTGGGCTACCAGGCCCACGGCACGCTGGGCCGCCGCCTGGTGGACGGCGCGCGCGAGGTGCGGCTGTTCGGCGAGCCGATCCACGTGCGCGCCACCATGCACACGGTCGGCGGACTGTCGGCGCACACCGACCAGCCCGGCCTGCTGGCCTGGTACGCGCAGATCGAGAACCGCCCGCCCGTGCTGCTGGTGCACGGCGAGGACGATGCGCGCGAGGCGCTGGCCGAACAGATGCGCGCGAAGTTCGGCAGTGACGTGGTGCTGGCGCGTCCCGGCATGGAGCGCGAGGTCTAGGGCAACCGCAGGGCCGGCGCGCCGCGACGGCTCAGTCGCTGCGTTCGGGTTCCGCCGCGGCTGCCTGGGGCGTGGCCTTCAGGCCGTGCGGCACCGCGTTGCCGTAGATCAGCGCGCGCCCGGCGAACAGGCCGCCGGCCGTCTCGAGCTCGAAGCGCTCGCCATCGCGGCGGCGCACGTCGGCGAGCACCTGGGCCGCTTCCTCCGGCGACACTGCCAGCTCGCGCAGCGTGGCCTCGCCGAAGGCCATGGCCGACTCGAACACCTCGCGGATGTGGAAATCCACGCCCGCCTTGACCAGCTCGAACGCATGCTCGCGGTCGATCGCCCGCACCATCAGCTTGGCGTGCGGGAACTCGGGCCGCGCCAGCTCGACGATGCGGTTGGCGGCGGCGCGGTCGTCGATGCAGACCAGGATGGCGCAAGCCTCATCGGCCCCGGCCGCGTGCAGCACGTCCATGCGGGTGCCGTCGCCGTAGTGGACCTTGAAGCCGAAGTCGGCGGCGTTTCGGATGTCCTCGGTGCTGGTCTCGATGATCACGATCTCGAAGCCGCGCGCCAGCAGCGGCTGGCTGACGATCTGGCCGAAGCGGCCGAAGCCGATCAGCAGCACCTTGGCCTTGAGGTCGCGCGCTTCCTCCACGCCCTCCATCGACGGCGCCGCGGCCTTGGACAGCTTGCGCAGCGCGATCACGAACAGCGGCGTCAGCGCCATCGACAGCACCACGATGGCGGTCATGTTTGCGTTCACGCGGGCGTCGATCACGCCGGCGGCAGCCGCGGCCGAAAACAGCACGAAGGCGAACTCGCCGCCCTGCGCCATCAGCACCGCCCGGTCCAGGGCTTCGGCGTGGCCGCTCTTCATCAGTCGCGCCACGGCATAGATGCACAGGCCTTTCACCGCCATCATCGCCAGCACGCCCGAGGCGATCAGCGGCCAGCTGGCCCAGACCACGTCCAGCTCCAGCGACATGCCCACCGCCAGGAAGAACAGGCCCAGCAGGATGCCGCGGAAGGGCTCGATGTCGGCCTCCAGCTGGTGCCGGAAGCTCGACTCCGACAGCAGCACGCCGGCCAGGAACGCGCCCATCGCCATCGACAGCCCGCCCAGCTGCATCAGCAGCGCCGCGCCCAGCACCACCAGCAGAGCCGCGGCGGTCATCACCTCGCGCGCGCGCGCCTTGGCCAGCACACGGAACATCGGGTTGAGCAGCCACACGCCCGCCATCACCAGCGCGGCCAGCGAGCCCAGGCCGATGCCGATCGCGCGCCAGCGTTCCACCGCCGCCACCGGCGCCGCATCGGCCGGCGACATGAAGGCCACGATCGCCAGCAGCGGCACGATCAGCATGTCCTCGAACAGCAGCACCGCCACGATGCGCTGGCCGCGGGGCAGGGCGACATCGCCGCGCTCGCCCAGCAGCTGCATCACGATCGCCGTGGACGTGAGCACGAAGCCCATGGCGCTGATGAAGGACACGCCGAGGGGAAAGCCGAAGGCCAGCCCCACGCCGGTCAGCATCAGCCCGCACAGGCCGATCTGCAGCGAGCCCAGCCCGAAGATCTCGCCGCGCAGGCTCCACAGGTGCGTGGGCCGCATTTCCAGGCCGATCACGAACAAGTACATCACCACGCCCAGCTCGGCCGTGTGCAGGATGGCCTGCGGGTCCGAGAACAGTCCCAGGCCGAAGGGACCAATGGCCAAGCCCGCGGCCAGGTAGCCCAGCACCGAGCCCAGGCCCAGGCGCTTGAACAGCGGCACGGCAACCACCGCGGCGCCCAGCAGCACCACCACGTTGAGGAGTTCGTTGCCCGATTCGGTGGCCATGGCTCAGCGGGTCAGGAGCTGCGGCGACTCAGGGAACGCGGGTGTAGTAGGCGCCGCTTTCATTCGTGATGCGGTCGCGCGCGGGCGAGACGGTGGCGTCGAACGCGACCTCGCGGCCATTGACCTGGAAGGCCATGGACAGCGTGGAGCCGCTCAGCGACCAGCGACCGTCGTAGGCCTTGACGCCCTGCGCGTCCTGGATCTGCAGCGCGCCGCCGTCGGCGAACACCAGCAGATCCTTGGGGCTGTTGTCCGGGTCGTAGCTGAGCTCCCAGGTGCCGAGCAGCCAGGCCTGCGCGTCGTCGGCATCGGCCGGGGCACTGACGGCCGGCACGGACGCCGTGGGCGCAGCCGCGGGGGCGGCATCGGCGGTCACTGCGGGCGCAGCGGACGGCGCGGGTTCCGGCGCGGGCGCAGCGGAACAGGCGGCCAGCAGTACGGCGAGGGCGATCAGGGCAAACCTGGAGGTCATGGAGGTATCCATTGTTGTCGGAGCCCAATGCTAACCGGCGGGATCGGTGGCGAACAGGAAATGGTTGTACCAGGGCAGCTGCGGCGGCGCGGGCACGTCGTGGCCGGAGAGGGCCTTTTCCAGGCAGCCGGCGTAGGGCGACGCGGGCCGCAGCACCACGCGATACGGCGCGCCGGCGGTGAACTCGAAGTAGCCGTGGACATCCTGCTGTTCCGGGTGCCGGGTGGCGCAGTCCTTCATCGCCGGCACCAACGCAGGCAGGGCCTGCATGGCCAGGCCCAGCTTGCGGTCGTAGGCGGCGCCGGCTTCGGAGGCGAGGTTCTCGCGGGCCTTCGCCAGTTTGGTGTCGAAGTCATCGACGGCTGCCAGCACGGGCTGGCAGGCGAGGGCGAACAGCAGCAGGCAGGCGGGCTTCATGACGGGAGGCTTCCGGTGGGCGCTGCGTGCAAGCTTGTCGCAGCGGGGCGTCGGGAACAAGGCGGGCTGAGAGCGATGTCGTCTGCGTGTGCGCGCAGGTGTCGCCGGGACGCCGGATTACGGCGCCGTGTCGGGATGGCGACGTCGGATCTCGGCCACGGAGCCTTTCACAAGGGCTTCCAGCACCTTCGGGTCCACGTCCGCCAGGTTCTTGATGTACAGGCAGGACTTTCCCATCTTGTGCTTGCCCAGCCTGGCCAGCAGCTGCTGCTGGTCCGGCGTTTCCGAAACGATGTAGACCACCAGTTCGCGGCCGCGGATGGCAAAGCCGGTGGCACAGGCCTCGCCGGTGCGGCCGCTGTCATAGCGATAGCGGTAGCTGCCGTAGCCGACGATGCTCGGGCCCCACATCTTTGGCGATTCCTTGGTGACGCGCTTGAGCAGGGACATCAACTCGCGGCAGTCGGCCAGTTGCGCCGGCGAAGCGCGCGATGCGAGGTAGTCTTCGATGCTGGCCGACGTGGGTTTGGTCTTGGCCTCAGTCATGGGACGGCTCCTCCTGGCTTCGCGATGGTGGTCGGCAGTTCAGTGGTCGGACATCGCTTCCACCCGCAGCGCCGCGACTTCGTCGGGCGTCAGGGCAATTGAATACTTGTAGCCCGGATTGACCGCGATGCCGAACGGCGGCCGCGTGATCCGAAGCGCCCATTCAAACCCGGTCACCAGCACGTGCTGGAAAGCGGGCTGCTGCTTGATCCAGGGCGTGGCCTTCTCCGGTCGGGTGAAGATGGCCAGCACGGGAAAGCCCTGGTCGGCGTTCAGGGTGAGGGGCTTGAAGTCGGGTGGCAAGGCGCCGTTCTCCAGGCCCTTGTCCAGCGGCACGGCGATGCGTGACTGCCGCAGGGCGGCCAGCAGTTGCGGCCGCAGCGCGGCGTTGTCCGCGCTGCGAATGATCAGGTCTTCCAGCAATCCAGGCTGGCCAGGGGCAGGGTTCATCAGAGCTCGTCGAGCACCGAGTCCGAGAAATTGAATGAGTTCATCAACCACGCTTCCTTAATCAGGTCGAATTCGCCCTTCAGGTCGCCGGTCGCCACCTGGGTCATCACCTTGTCGCAGAAAGCCCGGGTCTCGGCCTCCGACTGGAAATCGCGCGCCGACAGGGTGGCCGGGACGAGCAGTGCAAAGAGAAGCAGCAATCGGGTCATGGACGTTCCTGGGACCGTGGATGGGGGCGAGCGCCCGGGCAAGGTGTCGGCGTGAACCGACGACCCGTCCGGAGCGTAGGTCAGCGCACGCGGGACGGCAAGCATCTCGCCCTGTTGGAGGCGGTTCCGCCGAGCCACCAGCCCCGGACGACGCTTGCCGAAAGCCCCGTGCCATGTCCAAAGAAGGACTAGCCGAGACGCTTGACCATGAAGACGTTGAAGTCCGTGGCCGTGTAGTCGCCGAACGCGCCGCTCCACTCGAAGCCATTGCGCTGGTAGAGCCGATGGGCGGGCTCAAAACTGGGGCCGGTGCCGGTCTCGAGCAACAGACGCGAGTAGCCGCGCTCGATTGCCGTCAGCATGATCCTGTCGAGAATGGACTGGCCGACGCCCATGCCCAGGTAGGCGGGGCGTGTACGCATGGACTTGACCTCACCGGTCCGCGAATCCAGCTGCTTCAGCGCGCCGCATCCGCACAGGTTCCCGTCGATCCATGCCGTCCAGAAGGTGACGCTGGGGTCCTGCAGGCTGCTGATCGCGAGCGCATTCACATGGCCAGGCGGGGAACTGCCGTGCATGCCATTGAGGTGCTCGTTGATGAGCGCGTGGACCTGCGTCGAGGCTAGGTCGTCTTGAAGAATCTCGATGGCCATCCTGCACCTCCCTTAGAGGTTCTCCATGGACGCCTCCGGCGGCGGCATCACGCGCCCCGCGGCATTTCGCAGCGTCACGATGGCCGATGAGAATCAAGAAAGCGAAGGTCCCCGTAGCGTTGCTTGCGCTGGTCCGTGAAGTGCCACCATGGTTTCGGGGGATTGCCGGCCAGGAAATCCGTGACCGAAATGAAGACATCCAGGACACACGGGTCCTGATGGGTGCCGGTAACGCGGATGAGCGTCCTGTACAACTCGAGCGGGTCCGCGCCCGTCAGCTGAAGGGGACTGGTGAAACCCAGGACCTCGAAGTCCCCGGCGGCGGCGGGACCGATGTTCGGCAGGTCGGTGAACTTCTTCAGCTTTTCGCGGACAACCTTTGCTGGATTCATGACAGCTGACGCCTCGTGCCGTGGCCGGGGGGATGTCGTCGGATGATGGTTGGGTGATGCCGCCAAGTCCACTCGAACGAATGATTGGGGGGGGACGCGCCGTCGAGCCTATGGGGTGCGCCCAGCACCTAGCAGCAGAATCCTTGCATCGCCGCCGGCCCGCGCGCTGGCCCAGATGAGATACGGGGCCAGGAAGGCGTCGGCTTGAATGTTGAGTTAGGCCTTAGCGTATCCAAGATACGTGCTGAGCGACATAGAAGGAACCTCGAAGACCCATAAGTCCGCCGGTGACTCCTGTCTCAAACCGGTGCACCGTGTCGCCTGGTTGGAGATGTGGGCGAAGCTCTCGAAGGATGACGGAGTCAGTCGGAGAAAGCGCTGCCAGTTCCTCAGCGCCAAGAGCCGGGCCGAGACTCTTGATGCTGCCCGGAGTGGGAAGGCACTCCGCCTTAACGACAACTGGCACCGGCCCTGTGCCCCGATAGGCCAACAACGCGAGCCCGGCTGCTCCTGCAAGCACGAGAGCACCGGTGATTATCGCCACGTGGCGCAAGCTGATTCGATTGCCTTGAACTGACATCTGAGGCCTAACGCCTAAGTTAAGCCGCGCCGAAGGCGTCAGCTTGAATTAACAGTTAGGGCCCTAGCCAGGATAGCTCAGCCCTGTTCGGCGAGCCTGCCATGAACCCGCGGAGCGAGGCAACGAACGAGTCGACTCCCGCCGGATCGCATCGCATGAACAGCGAGCCTCGCTCGTGCCGCCCGTTGTTTGCCGGGTCCTCCGCCTCAATGTGCGCCCATAGGCCTAGATGTCCAGTTCCATCCAGACAGGCGTAGTGAAGTTCGCAGGTGCCGGTACCTGGCGTGCAAAATCGGAAGACCACCTCCGAAGATGGAGCAACAGGGAAGCCGGATAGCGCGGATGCAAGGGCCAGATGCTGGTCGTCATTGCCCCAAGCCGAAGTGCGGGCCGAAAAGAAATCGTTGGATAGTTGCAGTCGACAGCGGGTCAGGCCGTCGCCGTCATGCCAAAGATCACTTTCAATTGCCAATAAGGCTCGCATAGGGGCCTAACGCCTTGGTTATGCCGCGCCGAAGGCGTCGGCTTGAATGACTAGTTGGATTGCGCATTCTCGCAAAGCAAGTGGATTCAGCCTAGTTCGCGAACTCAATTTGTGCAGTTTTTTCGTACAAACCACCCTCGCCATCGGGATAGAGTTCAACCAGTTCAATCGCTTGCTCAGTTATCTTGGAGATACGCCCCTGATTCCTGCCGATGTAACTACCGACAATCACGCGGTGAGCATACCCGTCCGCATCCAGAACATATGCGGCATCGCCGCAAACATCCTTGCTAAACAGCCAATAGGAAAGTGACGGCAAGCTATATCTCTCCAACGCCTCCTTTTGCCTTGTTGCGCCTGCGTTACCAAGTGGCAAGAGGATCGCGAGCAGCAAGATCAGCAAAGCGTTCTTCGTCATGACGCGGCCTCAGAGATATAACACCAGAATTGAGCCGACCCGCGAAGCGGGTTCGGTTTGAATGAATTGTTAGGCCTCATGCCCGGAGATCATCAGAGCCAGAGCGTGGACCGTCGCCAAGAACTAGGGGCACCATCGTCTTTGTTCCATCGGAGAACATGACCATCCAAGTAAAATCAGGCTTCTCCTTAGCCCAGAAGCTGTCTAGGTAGGCCAGCAGCATATTCTGGAGTGACAGAACGTCATCGTCTCGGGCATCGGAATCGATGGTCAAGGTTATGCCAAGCTCGTTGAAGTAGCCCGCGAAATGATCCGAGGCGGAGGTGACGAATGGCCACTCCATGGTGATCGCCCGCACGCCTGCGACAACACGAGCCGCTAGCGCGGAATCTGGCAATCCTTTTTGCTTGCTCATGAGGCCTAACGCCTAAGTTAAGCCGCGCCGAAGGCGTCGGCTTGAATGATCAGTTAGGCCTCATCCGGCCCGTTTGTGTTGCGGTGAAATGCCGTCGCCAGCCAGCCCAAGCCGAACAAAATCAACGCGGGCCCTATACCGAGGGTAAGGAAGCCGCCTGAGTAGCTGGGTTGACGCTCCACGAAAGTGTTGTAAAGGACCCAGGCGACTATTGCTACGCCTATTCCAGCACACACCAGGCCGAACATTGCTTGGGGCACACCCATCAAGACACTGGCTACGCGAACTCGCCGACTCGGATTTGGGTTGTTGCGTAGTTCTTGCGCGAGATCGAACCAGTAGAGGATCGAAAGGACGAGACCAAGGGGGATGCCAACGCCAAACCAGCCACTGAGATTGAGTAACGGGAAAGACAGCACGAACACGGCGATCCAGAGGAGGAGTTTGCGCGCAGTGTTGGACATGAGGCCTAACGCCTGAGTTGAGCCGACCCAGGCAGTGGGTTCGGCTTGAATGATTGGTTAGGCCCACGAGCTATCCGCGTGACCTGTAGAAGGGCCTTATAACAAGATACAAGGGAAAAGCGACGACGAGGAGAACAACGCTGAATGTGTCGTGGCCAACTACTTCCGCAACCCCCTGCATGAATCGAGTCGAACCAAGAAGGCCTACCAGAATCACCGACGCCGCTAGCGCATAAAGCGCTGCATAGACATATCCGTGCTCGGAGATAGCAAGCAAGTCCGCGGGATGCAGCGTCGCGAAGGTGGCAACTGCGATACCAACCGTGACCAGAAAGCTCCGGCAGTAAATGGCCCAGGTTTGACTGTCTTTGCGACGGGACATTTGCTTGACGCCTAACGCCTAAGTTAAGCCGCGCCGAAGGCGTCGGCTTGAATGATTAGTTAGGCCTATTGGCCATGACAAGGCAACGGCGGCAACGCCGCGCCTTCTTCCAAGTAAGAATAGACTTCAACACGCGTAAGTCTCCA
>NZ_JBMIRR010000001.1:0-279 GCF_049195245.1 Arenimonas sp. MALMAid1274 | reverse complement strand
GGATTCACCGGCGCGCCATTGAGCTGGTCATTGGCCAGGACGTTGACGACGTTCGTGCCGCCGGTCGCGCCGTTGACGGGACCCGCCGTGTCGTTGATCGCGTCGAGCACGGCCGCTTCGACCGTCACGGTGACCGTGGCGGTGTCGCAGTTGGCCGGGTTCAGGACCTCGCAAATCTCGTAGTCGACGGTGTACGTGCCAGCCGGGGTATTCGGCGCGACGTCCACCGAGCCATCAGCGTTCACGGTAAGCGGACCATTCGTGACCGGGACCAGGGTG
>NZ_JBMIRR010000015.1:0-371 GCF_049195245.1 Arenimonas sp. MALMAid1274 | reverse complement strand
AGCTGGTCATTGGCCAGGACGTTGACGACGTTCGTGCCGCCGGTCGCGCCGTTGACGGGACCCGCCGTGTCGTTGATCGCGTCGAGCACGGCCGCTTCGACCGTCACGGTGACCGTGGCGGTGTCGCAGTTGGCCGGGTTGAGGAGCTCGCAGATCTCGTAGTCGACCGTATAGGTTCCCGCAGCGGTACCCGCCGCCACGTCGACGCTGCCGTCCGCGTTGACCGTCAGCGGACCATTCGTCACCGGGGCAAGGGTGATGTCGGCCGGATTGACCGCCGCACCATTGAGCAGGTCATTGCCTAGGACGTTGACGACATTGGTGTTGGCGACGAAGCCATTGACCGGGCCGGCAGCGTCGTTGACGGCGTC
>NZ_JBMIRR010000014.1:0-1581 GCF_049195245.1 Arenimonas sp. MALMAid1274 | reverse complement strand
CTGCTGCCGGCTGGCTACAGCTTCGTTTCTTCGGCCGCCAGCACGGGCACGTATAACTCCGGTACCGGCGTGTGGGCCATTGGCAGTCTGGCCAATGGCGCCAGTGCGACCCTCGACATCGTGGCTACCGTCAACGCCACGGGTCCGTACGACAACACCGCCTCGGTCACGGCCACCACGGCCGACCCGACGCCGGGCAACAATTCGGATACCGAAACGCCGACCCCGGTTGCTCAGGCCGATCTGTCCATCACCAAGGCGGTGGACGATCCGATTCCGGATGTGGGCGAGGACGTCACCTTCACCCTGACCGTCAGCAATGCCGGTCCGTCGGACGCGGCGGGTGTCTCGGTCAATGATCTGCTGCCCGCGGGCTATTCGTTCGTTTCCTCGTCGACCAGCGCCGGCACCTACAACGCCGGTACGGGCGTGTGGACGATCGGCAACCTGGCCGATGGAGCGACGGTCACCCTGAACATCGTGGCTACCGTCAACGCCACGGGTCCGTATGACAACACCGCGTTGGTCACGGCGACCACGGCCGACCCGACGCCGGGCAACAATTCGGATACCGAAACGCCTACGCCAGTGGCTCAGGCCGACGTGTCGATCACCAAGGCGGTGGACGATCCGATTCCGGATGTGGGCGAGAACGTCACCTTCACCCTGACCGTCAGCAATGCCGGTCCGTCGGACGCGACCGGGGTGTCGGTCAATGACCTGCTGCCCGCGGGCTATTCGTTCGTTTCCTCGTCGGCCAGCGTTGGCACCTACAACGCCGGTACGGGCGTGTGGACGATCGGCAACCTGGCCGATGGCGCGACGGTCACCCTGAGCATCGTGGCTACCGTCAACGCCACGGGTCCGTATGACAACACCGCGTCGGTCACGGCGACCACGGCCGACCCGACGCCGGGCAACAATTCGGATACCGAAACGCCGACCCCGGTTGCTCAGGCCGATCTGTCCATCACAAAGACGGTCGACGACGCGACGCCGAACGTGGGCGAGAACGTCACCTTTACCCTGACCGTCAGCAATGCCGGTCCGTCCGCTGCGGCTGGCGTGTCCGTTAACGATCTCCTGCCGGCGGGTTACACCTTCGTTTCTTCGGCCGCCAGCACCGGCACGTATAACTCCGGTACCGGAATTTGGGCCGTGGGAAGCCTGGCCAATGGCGCCAGTGCGACGCTCGACATCGTGGCCACCGTCAACGCGACGGGTCCGTATGACAACACTGCGAGCGTCACCGCCACCACGGCGGACCCGACGCCGGGCAACAACAGCGACACGGAAACCCCGACCCCGGTCGCGCAGGCCGATCTGTCCATCACCAAGACGGTCGACGACGCGACGCCGAACGTCGGTGAGAACGTCACCTTCACCCTGACCGTCAGCAATGCCGGTCCGTCGGACGCGGCGGGCGTCTCGGTCAATGACCTGCTGCCGGCTGGCTACAGCTTCGTTTCTTCGGCCGCCAGCACGGGCACGTATAACTCCGGTACCGGCGTGTGGGCCATTGGCAGTCTGGCCAATGGCGCCAGTGCGACCCTCGACATCGTGGCTACCGTCAACGCCACG
>NZ_JBMIRR010000013.1:0-15981 GCF_049195245.1 Arenimonas sp. MALMAid1274 | reverse complement strand
AGATGGTGATGCCGGGCGACAACGTGAAGATGGTGGTCAGCCTGATCGCCCCGATCGCGATGGACGAGGGCCTGCGCTTCGCGATCCGCGAGGGTGGCCGCACCGTCGGCGCCGGCGTGGTTGCCAAGGTCATCAAGTAAGTAGTTCCGCCCGCCCGGCGCAGGCCGGACGGGCAGGGGAATGGCGGGCCGGAAGCGGTCCGCCATCGCCCGTTTCAGAGATGCCATTGCGTCAGTAGCTCAACTGGCAGAGCAGCGGTCTCCAAAACCGCAGGTTGTAGGTTCGAGTCCTACCTGGCGCGCCATCCCGCACTGGCTCGTGTTTCCCCCGGGAGACGCGGCCCCCATCCGGCCCAGCCGGGCAAGAGTTGAATGAACAGCAAGGTCGAGCAAGCACAACAGGCGGTCAGCGCCGCCGATGCCGCCAAGTACGTCCTGGCGGTGGCACTCGTGGTGGCGGGCATCGTCGGTTTCTACTGGTTCGCCCAGTGGCCGGGTCCGGTGCGCGCGCTGCTGGCCTTGGCCGGCGTGCTCGCCGCGGCGGCCGTCATGGCCTTCACCGCCAAGGGCCGGCAGACCCGCGAGTTCGCCTCGGAGTCGATGTTCGAGCTGCGCAAGGTCGTCTGGCCCACCACGCAGGAAACCCGCCGCATCACCGGCGTGATCCTGGTCGTGGTCATCATCGTCAGCCTGATCCTGTCCGGCTTCGATTTCGTCATTTCGCGGCTGATCCAGCTTCTGCTGGGTCAATAAGGAGTCCAGATCGTGGCCAAGCGTTGGTATGTCGTCCACGCCTACTCGGGTTTCGAGCATCAGGTGCAGCGCGCGCTCGATACGCGCATCGCGCGCGCCGAGATGCAGGAGAAGTTCGGCCAGGTGCTGGTCCCGACCGAAGAAGTGGTCGAAATGCGCGGTGGCCAGAAGCGCAAGTCCGAGCGCAAGTTCTTCCCCGGCTACGTGCTGGTACAGATCGAGACGCACGAGGACGGCGGCATCCCGCGCATCGACGACGACAGCTGGCACCTGATCAAGGAAACCCCCAAGGTCATGGGCTTCATCGGCGGTACCGCCGAGCGCCCCCTGCCGATCAAGGACAGCGAGGCGGACGTCATCCTTCGCCGCGTCCAGGACGGCGTGGACAAGCCCAAGCCCAAGGTGCTGTTCGAGCCGGGCGAGATGGTCCGCGTCACCGAAGGCCCGTTCAACGACTTCAACGGCGTGGTCGAGGAAGTCAATTACGAAAAGAGCCGCCTGCGCGTGGCGGTGCTGATCTTCGGCCGTTCCACCCCGGTGGAGCTGGAGTTCGGCCAGGTCGAGAAGGCCTGACGCAAAGTCTTTGCAACACCGTGAAGCCGGGGCACGAACCCCACCCGGCACGATGGGGAGCCTGACAACAGGCGCTTGCACCCGGAGACAAGACAATGGCTAAGAAAGTAGTTGGTTACATCAAGCTGCAGGTGAAGGCCGGCCAGGCCAACCCCTCGCCGCCGGTCGGTCCTGCGCTGGGTCAGCGCGGCCTGAACATCATGGAGTTCTGCAAGGCGTTCAACGCCGCCACCTCCAAGCTGGAGCCGGGCCTGCCGACGCCGGTGATCATCACCGCGTACTCGGACCGCACCTTCACCTTCATCACCAAGAGCACCCCGGCCACCGTGCTGCTCAAGAAGGCCGCCGGCCTGACCTCGGGCTCCAAGCGCCCGAACACCGAAAAGGTGGGCAAGGTCACCCGCAAGCAGCTCGAAGACATCGTCAAGGCGAAGGAAGGCGATCTCACCGCCGCCTCGCTCGACGCCGGCGTCCGTACCATCGCGGGCAGCGCCCGTTCGATGGGTCTCGTGGTGGAGGGCTAAGACATGGCACGCATTTCCAAGCGCTACAAGCAGCTGCAGACCCTGGTCACCCCGGGCAAGGCCTACTCGCTGGACGACGCCCTCAAGCTGATCCAGGGCAACTCCAAGACCAAGTTCGTCGAGTCCGTGGACGTGTCCGTCCGCCTCGGCGTCGATGCCAAGAAGTCCGACCAGCAGGTGCGCGGTTCCACCGTGCTGCCGGCCGGTACCGGCAAGTCGGTGCGCGTCGCCGTGTTCTGCCCCCCGGGCGCCAAGGCCGACGACGCCCTGGCCGCCGGCGCGGAAGTGGTGGGCATGGACGAGCTGGCCGAGTCGATGCTGGCCGGCAACATCAACTATGACGTCGTGATCGCCACGCCGGACGCGATGCGCGTCGTCGGCAAGCTGGGCCAGGTGCTCGGCCCGCGCGGCCTGATGCCCAACCCCAAGGTCGGCACCGTGTCGCCGGACGCCGCGGGCGCCGTGCGCAACGCCAAGGCGGGCCAGGTGCGTTACCGCACCGACAAGGCCGGCATCATCCACTGCACCATCGGCAAGGCCAACTTCGAGGCGACCGCCCTGAAGGACAACCTGCACGCCCTGCTGTGCGACCTGGTCAAGGCCAAGCCGGCCTCGTCCAAGGGCCAGTACCTGCAGAAGATTTCGCTGAGCTCGACCATGGGCGTGGGCGTGGTCATCGACCCCGCCTCGCTGACGCTGGCGAAGTAAGCAAACCGTACACGGCCGGGGTGTCTCCCCGGCCGGAAGAATTTGAAGGCACCGGTGCGGCGCAAGCCAGGCCGGAGCCATCAAAGACCGCAGGTGCGGTCAGCGCGTGACGACGTCGGGCATGGATGCACGACTGGCAAGGATTCGCCGTCGCCACAAGCGGGATCGCCTAATCCGTACTTCTCGCGAAGTCGGGCCTGCGTAGATGGTGCCGCCTTCTGGAAGATTTTCCGGGAACGGCCACCACCGGGACGCATCCGCGTCCCCGGCGCCGAAGGATCGGTGCCGCCCAAGACCGCAAGCGGCAGGAGCCGCGAGCGGAGTCCAATTGGAGGAGTGCAATGGCTCTCAATCTGTCCCAGAAACAAGAAGTAGTCGCCGAACTGGCAGATGTCGCCTCGAAGGCCCACTCCTTGGTTGCCGCCGAATACGCTGGCACGACCGTTTCGCAGATGACCGCGATGCGGAAGAAGGCCCGCGAGACCGGCGTGTTCTTGAAGGTTGTCAAGAACACCCTGGCCACGCGCGCCGTTGCCGGCACGGACTACGAAGGCGCCAAAGACGCCCTCGTCGGCCCGCTGCTGTACGCGTTCTCGATGGAAGACCCCGGCGCGGCCGGTCGTCTGATCAAGGAATTCGCCAAGGGCAACGAAAAGCTGCAGGCGAAGGTCGTTTCCATTGGTGGCAAGGTGTACCCGGCGTCCCACGTGGACGTGCTGGCTGCGCTGCCGACCCGTGACCAGGCGTTGGCCATGCTGGCCCGCGTGCTGTCCGAGCCGGCCACCATGTTCGCACGCGCCGTCAAGGCCGTGGCGGACCAGCAGGGTGGTGGCGATGTCGCCCCCGCCGAGGCTGAAGCCGAAACCGCCTGAGTTCGTCGCCGTCAAACAAACTTTCCAGAAAACTTTCCAGAGGTAACAAACATGTCCCTTTCCAACGAGCAGATCGTCGAAGCCGTCGCCGGCAAGACCCTGATGGAAGTGATGGAGCTGGTCAAGGCCATCGAAGAGAAGTTCGGCGTCACCGCCGCCGCCCCGGTCATGATGGCCGGTCCGGCTGCTGGCCCGGCCGCCCCGGTCGAAGAGCAGACCGAGTTCACCGTCATCCTGAAGGCTGCCGGCGAGAAGAAGGTCGAGGTCATCAAGGCCGTCCGCGCCATCACCGGCCTGGGCCTGAAGGAAGCCAAGGACCTGGTCGAGGCCACCGGCATCGTGAAGGACGCCGTGTCGAAGGACGACGCCGCGAAGTTCAAGAAGGACCTCGAGGCGGCCGGCGCGACGGTCGAACTCAAGTAATCCTCACTTTGAGTCGCCGGCTGGTATTGGCGACCACCTGAGGCTGGGGGCGAAAGCCCCCGGCCTTTGGCCGTTCCTGAGGGACGGCGCAAGGCAACAAGCAACTCATCCCGAGTTGCCAGTCGGAAGTAGCTACAGAAGGCGTGCTGGTGCCGGCAATACCAGCGACTTCCCACTGGCAGTTTGATGTTCCCCCCCGGTCCGCGGACGCGCGGCCACAGATACCCGAGGCGGTAGCTCACCATGACGTACTCCTTCACCGAAAAGAAGCGTATCCGCAAGGACTTCGGCAAGCGCCGGCAGGTCCTCGAAGTGCCGTACCTGCTGGCGATCCAGATGGACTCGTACCGCGAGTTCCTGCAGGAGTACGCCCTGTCCGGCAAGCGCGACGACCGCGGCCTGCATGCCGCGCTCAAGTCGGTGTTCCCGATCACCTCGTACTCGGGCAACGCAGCCCTGGAGTACGTGAGCTACAAGCTGGGCGAGCCGCCGTTCGACGAGCGCGAGTGCCGCAACCGTGGCCTGACCTACGGCGCGCCGCTGCGCGTCACCGTCCGCCTGGTGATCTACGACCGTGAGTCGTCCACCAAGGCCATCAAGTACGTGAAGGAGCAGGAGGTCTACATGGGCGAGCTGCCCCTGATGACCGACAACGGCACCTTCATCGTCAACGGCACCGAGCGCGTCATCGTCTCGCAGCTGCACCGTTCGCCGGGCGTGTTCTTCGACCACGACCGCGGCAAGACCCACAGCTCGGGCAAGCTGCTGTACTCGGCCCGCATCATTCCCTACCGCGGCTCCTGGCTCGACTTCGAGTTCGACCCCAAGGACGCCGTGTTCACCCGCATCGACCGTCGCCGCAAGCTGCCGGTGACCATCCTGCTGCGCGCGCTGGGCTACAACAACGAAGAGATGCTCAAGATCTTCTTCGAGGTCAACACCTTCCACATCGCCAAGCAGGACGGCGTCGAGCTGGAGCTGGTGGCCGAGCGCCTGCGTGGCGAGACCCTGAACTTCGACCTGGTGGTCGGCGGCAAGGTCGTGGTCGAGGCCGGCAAGCGCATCACCGCGCGCCACGTGAAGCAGCTCGAGCAGGCCAAGGTCGACACCCTCGCGGTGCCCGACGAATACCTGTACGGCCGCATCCTGGCCCATGACGTCATCGACACCAAGACCGGCGAAGTGCTGGCCCTGGCCAACGAAGAGCTCAACGAAGCCAACGTCGCCAAGCTGCGCAAGGCCGGCGTGGACGTGATCGGCACCCTGTGGGTGAACGACCTCGACCGCGGCCCGTACATCTCCAACACCCTGCGCATCGACCCGACCAAGACCCAGCTCGAGGCCCTGGTCGAGATCTACCGCATGATGCGTCCGGGCGAGCCGCCCACCAAGGACGCCGCGCAGAACCTGTTCTACAACCTGTTCTTCACCTTCGAGCGCTACGACCTGTCGGGCGTGGGCCGGATGAAGTTCAACCGCCGCGTGGGCCGCAAGGAAGTCACCGGCGCCTCGGTGCTGTACGACGCCAAGTACTTCGGCGAGCGCAATGACGAGACCGCCAAGAACCTGGTCAAGGAACTGGGCGCCACCTCCGACATCCTGGACGTCATCAAGACCCTGACCGAGATCCGCAACGGCCGCGGCGTGGTGGACGACATCGACCACCTGGGCAACCGTCGCGTGCGTTCGGTCGGCGAAATGGCCGAGAACGTGTTCCGCGTGGGCCTGGTCCGCGTCGAGCGCGCGGTGAAGGAGCGCCTGTCGCTGGCCGAGTCCGATGGCCTCACGCCGCAGGACCTGATCAACGCCAAGCCCGTCGCCGCCGCGATCAAGGAGTTCTTCGGCTCCTCGCAGCTGTCGCAGTTCATGGACCAGAACAACCCGCTGTCGGAAGTCACGCACAAGCGTCGCGTGTCGGCCCTCGGCCCGGGCGGCCTGACCCGCGAGCGCGCCGGCTTCGAAGTGCGCGACGTGCACCCGACCCATTACGGCCGCGTCTGCACCATCGAGACGCCGGAAGGCCCGAACATCGGCCTGATCAACTCGCTGGCCGTGTACGCCCGTTCCAACAAGTACGGTTTCCTCGAGACCCCGTACCGCAAGGTGGTGGACGGCAAGGTCACCGACACGGTCGAGTTCCTGTCTGCGATCGAAGAGCACGAGTACGCGATCGCCCAGGCCAACGCCGAGCTCAACAAGGACGGCAGCTTCCAGGCCTCCTTCGTGCCCTGCCGCTTCCAGGCCGAGACCCTGCTCAAGCCGCCGTCGGAAATCCACTACATGGACGTCTCGCCCATGCAGTCGGTGTCCGTCGCCGCGGCGCTGGTTCCCTTCATCGAGCACGACGACGCCAACCGCGCCCTGATGGGCGCGAACATGCAGCGCCAGGCCGTCCCGACCCTGCGTTCGCAGAAGCCGCTGGTCGGCACCGGCATCGAGCGCGCCGTGGCGCGCGACTCGGGCGTGACCGTGAACGCCAAGCGTGGCGGCGTGATCGACCAGGTCGACGCCGGCCGCATCGTGGTCCGCGTCAACGAGAAGGAAATCCACGACAACGACGCCGGCGTGGACATCTACACCCTGGTCAAGTACACCCGCTCCAACCAGAACACCTGCATCAACCAGCGCCCGCTGGTGAACGTGGGTGACCGGGTTGCGCGCGGCGACGTGCTGGCCGACGGCCCGTCCACCGACATCGGCGAGCTGGCCCTGGGCCAGAACATGCTGGTGGCCTTCATGCCGTGGAACGGCTACAACTTCGAGGACTCCATCCTGCTCTCCGAGCGCGTGGTGGAAGAGGATCGCTACACCACGATCCACATCGAAGAGCTCACCTGCGTCGCCCGCGACACCAAGCTGGGGCCGGAGGAAATCACCGCCGACATCCCGAACGTGTCCGAGCAGGCCCTGGGCCGCCTGGACGAGTCGGGCGTGGTGTACATCGGCGCCGAAGTGCGCGCCGGCGACATCATGGTCGGCAAGGTCACGCCCAAGGGCGAGAGCCAGCTGACCCCGGAAGAGAAGCTGCTGCGCGCCATCTTCGGCGAGAAGGCCAGCGACGTTAAGGACAGCTCGCTGCGCGTGCCCCCGGGCATGGACGGCACCGTCATCGACGTGCAGGTCTTCACCCGCGACGGCATCGAGAAGGACAAGCGCGCGCGCCAGATCGAGGAAACCGAGATCAAGCGCGTCAAGAAGGACTTCGACGACCAGTTCCGCATCCTCGAGGGCGCCATCTTCGCGCGCCTGCGTGGTCTGCTGATCGGCAAGGTCGCCAACGGCGGTCCCGGCGGCCTCAAGAAGGGCACCGAGATCACCGGCGAGTACCTGGACAGCCTGAAGAAGGACGACTGGTTCACGATCCGCATGAAGGACGAGGACGCGGCCGAGCTGATCGAGCGCGCCCAGAAGCAGGTCGAGGCGCACGAGAAGGAGTTCGAGAAGCGGTTCCAGGACAAGCGCGGCAAGATCACCGCCGGCGACGACCTGGCCCCGGGCGTGCTCAAGATGGTCAAGGTCTACCTGGCCGTTAAGCGCCGCATCCAGCCGGGTGACAAGATGGCCGGCCGCCACGGCAACAAGGGCGTGGTCTCGACCATCGTCCCGGTGCAGGACATGCCCTACATGGCCAACGGCGAAACCGCCGACATCGTGCTCAATCCGCTGGGCGTGCCCAGCCGAATGAACATCGGCCAGATCCTCGAGGTGCACCTGGGCTGGGCCGCGAAGGGCCTGGGCCAGAAGATCCAGCGCATGCTCGAGGCCCAGGAGAAGATCGCGGACCTGCGCAAGTTCCTCGACCAGATCTACAACCACGACAAGAAGCTGCACGGCGAGCGCGTCGATCTGTCCCAGATCAACGACAAGGAGCTGCTGAAGCTGGCGCACAACCTCACCGACGGCGTGCCGATGGCCACCCCGGTGTTCGACGGCGCCACCGAGGCCGAGATCAAGTCCATGCTGGCGCTGGCCGACCTGCCCGAGACCGGGCAGACCATCCTGCACGACGGCCGCACCGGCGAGGCGTTCGACCGCCCGGTCACCGTCGGCTACATGCACATGCTCAAGCTCAACCACCTGGTGGACGACAAGATGCACGCGCGCTCGACCGGTCCGTACTCGCTCGTCACCCAGCAGCCGCTGGGCGGCAAGGCGCAGTTCGGCGGCCAGCGCTTCGGCGAGATGGAAGTCTGGGCGCTGGAAGCCTACGGCGCGGCCTACACCCTGCAGGAAATGCTGACGGTGAAGTCCGACGACGTGCAGGGCCGCAACCAGATGTACAAGAACATCGTCGACGGCGAGCATGAAATGACGGCCGGCATGCCGGAATCGTTCAATGTGCTGGTGAAGGAGATTCGCTCCCTCGCCATCAACATTGAACTGGAAGAGCAGTGATCTGGCGCGGGAACAGGAGAATCAAATGAAAGACCTACTCAATCTGTTCAACCAGCAGCGTCAGTCGCTGGATTTCGACGGCATCAAGATCGGCCTGGCTTCGCCGGACCTGATCCGCAGCTGGTCGTTCGGCGAAGTGAAGAAGCCGGAAACCATCAACTACCGTACCTTCAAGCCCGAGCGTGACGGCCTGTTCTGCGCCGCCATCTTCGGACCGATCAAGGACTACGAGTGCCTGTGCGGCAAGTACAAGCGCATGAAGCACCGTGGCGTGGTCTGCGAGAAGTGCGGCACCGAAGTGACGCTGGCGAAGGTTCGTCGCGAGCGCATGGGCCACATCGAGCTGGCCAGCCCGACCGCGCACATCTGGTTCCTCAAGTCGCTGCCCTCGCGCATCGGCCTGATGCTGGACATGACCCTGCGCGACATCGAGCGCATCCTGTACTTCGAGGCCTACGTGGTCATCGAGCCGGGCCTGACCACGCTCGACAAGGGCCAGCTGCTGACCGAAGAGCAGTTCCTGACCGCGCGCCAGGAGCATGGCGACGACTTCGACGCCCTGATGGGTGCCGAGGCCGTGTACCAGCTGCTGCGTTCGCTGGACCTGGGCTCCGAGCTGCTGCGCCTGAAGGAAGAGATCGCGTCCACCAACTCCGAGACCAAGCTCAAGCGCCTCACCAAGCGCATCAAGCTGGTCGAGGCCTTCCTCGAGTCGGGCAACCGCCCCGAGTGGATGGTGATGACCGTGCTGCCGGTGCTGCCGCCGGACCTGCGTCCGCTGGTGCCGCTGGACGGTGGCCGCTTCGCGACCTCCGACCTCAACGACCTCTACCGTCGCGTCATCAACCGCAACAACCGCCTCAAGCGCCTGCTCGAGCTCAACGCGCCCGACATCATCGTGCGCAACGAGAAGCGCATGCTGCAGGAGTCCGTTGACGCCCTGATGGACAACGGCCGTCGCGGCCGCGCCATCACCGGCACCAACAAGCGCCCGCTCAAGTCGCTGGCCGACATGATCAAGGGCAAGCAGGGCCGCTTCCGCCAGAACCTGCTGGGCAAGCGCGTCGACTACTCCGGCCGTTCGGTCATCGTGGTTGGCCCGACCCTGCGCCTGCACGAGTGCGGCCTGCCCAAGAAGATGGCGCTCGAGCTGTTCAAGCCCTTCATCTTCGCCAAGCTGCAGCGCCGTGGCCTCGCCACGACGATCAAGGCGGCCAAGAAGCTGGTCGAGCGCGAGTCGGCGGAAGTCTGGGACATCCTGGAAGAAGTCATCCGCGAACACCCGGTGCTGCTCAACCGCGCCCCGACCCTGCACCGCCTGGGCATCCAGGCGTTCGAGCCGGTGCTGATCGAGGGCAAGGCCATCCAGCTGCACCCGCTGGTCTGCACCGCGTTCAACGCCGACTTCGACGGTGACCAGATGGCCGTGCACGTCCCGCTGAGCCTCGAGGCCCAGCTGGAAGCGCGCGCGCTGATGATGTCGTCCAACAACATCCTGTCGCCGGCCAACGGCGAGCCGATCATCGTGCCGACCCAGGACGTCGTGCTGGGCCTGTACTACATGACCCGCGCCCTGGAGAACAAGAAGGGCGAGGGCATGGTGTTCGCCAACGTCGCCGAGGTGAAGCGCGCGTACGACAACCGCGTCGTCGAGCTGCACGCCAAGGTGAAGGTCCGCCTGAAGCAGGTGGAGACGGACGAGCAGGGCGCCCGCGTCGAGAAGACCTCGATCGTGGACACCACCATCGGCCGCGCGCTGCTGGCCGAGATCCTGCCGGAAGGCCTGCCGTTCTCGCTGGCCAACACCGAGCTGACCAAGAAGAACATCAGCCGCCTGATCAACACCTGCTACCGCATGCTGGGCCTCAAGCACACGGTGATCTTCGCCGACCAGCTGATGTACACCGGCTTCGCCTACGCCACCCGCGCGGGCGTGTCGATCGGCATCGACGACATGATCATCCCGGACGCCAAGAAGAAGATCCTGGAAGGCGCCGAGTCCGAGGTGCTGGAAATCCAGGAGCAGTACCAGAGCGGCCTGGTGACCGCCGGCGAGCGCTACAACAAGGTGGTCGACATCTGGTCGCGCACCAACGAGCTCGTCGCCAAGGCGATGATGGAGTCCATCGGCACCGAGAAGGTGGTCAACGCCAAGGGCGAGACCATCGACCAGAAGTCGATGAACTCGGTCTACATCATGGCCGACTCCGGCGCCCGTGGTTCGCAGGCCCAGATCCGCCAGCTGGCGGGCATGCGCGGCCTGATGGCCAAGCCCGACGGCTCGATCATCGAGACGCCCATCACGGCGAACTTCCGTGAAGGCCTCAACGTGCTGCAGTACTTCATCTCCACCCACGGCGCGCGCAAGGGCCTGGCGGATACGGCGCTCAAGACCGCCAACTCCGGTTACCTCACCCGTCGCCTGGTCGACGTGGCGCAGGACGTGGTGGTCACCGAGTCCGATTGCGGCACGCTCAACGGCCTCACCATGACCCCGATCGTCGAAGGCGGCGACGTGGTCGAGCCGCTGCGCGACCGCGTGCTGGGCCGCATCGTGGCCGAGGACGTGTACCTGCCGGGCAACGACGAGGATCCGATCGTCACCCGCAACACCCTGCTGGACGAGGCCTGGGTCGACAAGCTCGAGACCGCCGGCGTGCAGTCCATCAAGGTGCGCTCGGCGATCACCTGCGACAGCACCTTCGGCATCTGCGCCCACTGCTACGGCCGCGACCTGGCCCGTGGCCACATCGTCAACCACGGCGAGGCCGTGGGCGTGGTGGCGGCGCAGTCGATCGGCGAGCCCGGCACCCAGCTGACCATGCGTACCTTCCACATCGGCGGCGCGGCTTCGCGTGCGGCCGCCGTGGACAACATCACGGTCAAGACCACCGGTGCGGTGAAGTTCAACAACCTCAAGTACGTGCAGCACGCCAACGGCCACCTGGTGGCGGTGTCGCGCTCGGGCGAACTGTCGGTGCTGGACAACCACGGCCGCGAGCGCGAGCGCTACAAGCTGCCCTACGGCGCCATGATCAACGTCAAGGACGGCCAGGACGTCAAGGCCGGCAAGGTCGTGGCCAACTGGGATCCGCATAACCACCCGATCGTGTCGGAAGTGGCCGGTTTCGTGCGCTTCGTGGACTTCGTCGACGGCATCACCGTCATCGAGAAGACCGACGAACTGACCGGCCTGGCCTCGCGCGAGATCACCGATCCCAAGCGTCGTGGCTCGATGGGCAAGGACCTGCGTCCGGTCGTGCGCATCCTCGACAAGAACGGCAAGGACCTCAACATCCCGGGTACCGACCTGCCGGCGCAGTACCTGCTGCCGCCGCGCTCGATCGTCAACCTGCAGGACGGCGCCGCGGTCGGCGTGGGCGACGTGGTCACCAAGGTGCCCCAGGAAGCCTCCAAGACCCGCGACATCACGGGCGGCCTGCCGCGCGTGGCCGACCTGTTCGAGGCCCGCAAGCCCAAGGATCCGGCCGTGCTGGCGGAAGTGTCCGGCATCATCAGCTTCGGCAAGGACACCAAGGGCAAGCAGCGCCTGATCATCAAGGATGCCGACGGCAACGAGCACGAAGAGCTGATCCCGAAGTACCGCCAGGTCATCGTCTATGAAGGCGAGCACATCGCCAAGGGCGAAACCGTGGTGGATGGCGAGCCGAACCCGCAGGACATCCTGCGCCTGCTCGGCGTCGAGCCGCTGGCCGCGTACCTGGTGAAGGAAATCCAGGACGTGTACCGGCTGCAGGGCGTGAAGATCAACGACAAGCACATCGAGACGATCATTCGCCAGATGCTGCGCAAGGTCGAGATCACCGACGCCGGCGACAGCCGCTTCATGGCCGGCGAGCAGGCCGAGCGCATCCGCGTGGTCGAGGACAATGCCAGGGCGCTGACCAAGAACGAGCTTCCGGCCCGCTACGAGCCGGTGCTCCTGGGCATCACCAAGGCGTCCCTGGCCACCGAGTCGTTCATCTCGGCGGCGTCCTTTCAGGAAACCACCCGTGTGCTGACCGAGGCGGCCGTCCGCGGCACCCGCGACAGCTTGCGGGGCCTGAAGGAAAACGTTATCGTCGGCCGCCTCATCCCGGCGGGCACCGGCCTTGCGTACCACAGCAAGCGCCGCAAGGCCGCTACGCCGGAACTGTCCGATTCCGATCTGGAGACTTTGCGCGCCGTCTCGACGGCCACTGAGACTACCGAAGAAGCCGGTTCCGAAGGCTGACTCAAGCTGCGCTGGCAGGCCCGCCGATGGCCTGCCCACATTCGAAAAGAGGGACCAGGACGGTCCCTCGTGTTCGATTCACGGACGATGGAAACCAGAGGACCCTCCTGTCATTGATTTGACAGGTGGGGCCAACGCGAACTAAACTCCCGCTTCTCGGTGGGCCGGTTTCCGGCCTGCCGTTGCCTTTTTCACCAGGATTCCAAACGCATGGCGACGATCAACCAGCTGGTGCGCAAGCCGCGTCAGCCCAATACCTACAAGAGCGCCTCCCCGGCGCTGGCCAACTGCCCGCAGCGTCGTGGCGTGTGCACCCGCGTGTACACCACCACTCCGAAGAAGCCGAACTCGGCCCTTCGCAAGGTCGCCAAGGTGCGCCTGACCAACGGCTTCGAAGTGATCTCCTACATCGGTGGCGAAGGCCACAACCTGCAGGAGCACTCGGTGGTGCTGATCCGCGGCGGTCGCGTCAAGGACCTGCCCGGCGTGCGCTACCACACCGTGCGTGGCTCGCTCGACGCCGCCGGCGTCGCCAAGCGTCGCCAGAGCCGCTCCAAGTACGGCGCCAAGCGTCCGAAGTCCTGAGTCGCGCGGCCGCGTGGCCGCAGCGCTCTACACCCGATCAACAAAATCTAGGCAAGCATCATGTCCCGTAAAGGTTCTCCCGGTACCCGTTCGATCCTCCCGGATCCGAAGCACGGAAGCGAAGTCGTCGCCCGCTTCATCAACATGGTCATGAAGTCCGGCAAGAAGTCGATCGCCGAGAAGATCGTCTACGGCGCCATGGACGTCATCGGCGAGAAGAACTCCGACGCCCTCGGCCTGGTCGAGAAGGCGCTGGCCAACGTCGCGCCGGCCGTCGAGGTCAAGTCGCGCCGCGTCGGCGGTGCCACCTACCAGGTGCCCGTCGAAGTCCGCACCTCGCGCCGCATGGCGCTGGCGATGCGCTGGGTGATCGACTCCGCGCGCAAGCGTGGCGAGAACACCATGCCGCGCAAGCTGGCCGCCGAGCTGATCGAAGCGTCCGAAAGCCGCGGTGGCGCCGTCAAGAAGCGCGAAGAAACGCACCGCATGGCCGAGGCCAACAAGGCCTTCTCGCACTACCGCTGGTAATCGCAGGCGCGTAGCGAAACTGCCCCTGGCGCCCGGCGCCAGGCGGCATCCCAACGAGGAATTCCCGTGGCACGCACTACCCCCATCGAGCGTTACCGCAACTTCGGCATCATGGCCCACATCGATGCCGGCAAGACCACCACGACCGAACGCATCCTGTTCTACACCGGTGTCAACCATAAGATCGGCGAAGTCCACGACGGCGCCGCGACCATGGACTGGATGGAGCAGGAGCAGGAGCGTGGCATCACGATCACGTCCGCGGCCACGACCTGCTTCTGGTCGGGCATGGACAAGTCGCTGCCGCAGCACCGGTTCAACATCATCGACACCCCCGGCCACGTCGACTTCACCATCGAAGTCGAGCGTTCGCTGCGCGTGCTCGACGGTGCGGTGTTCGTGCTGTGCGCCGTCGGCGGCGTGCAGCCGCAGTCCGAGACCGTGTGGCGCCAGGCCAACAAGTACGCGGTGCCGCGCCTTGCGTTCGTCAACAAGATGGACCGCACCGGCGCCAACTTCTACAAGGTCGTCGACCAGCTCAAGTCGCGCCTGGGTGCCTACCCGGTGCCGATGCAGCTGCCGATCGGTGCCGAGGAAGGCTTCGAGGGCGTGGTTGACCTGCTCAAGATGAAGTCCATCGTCTGGGACATGTCCAACCAGGGCACCAGCTTCGTCTACTCGGACATCCCGGCCGGCATGGTCGAGGAAGCCCAGAAGGCGCGCGAGTTCATGGTCGAGGCCGCGGCCGAGTCCAGCGAAGACCTCATGAACAAGTACCTGGAAGAGGGCGACCTCTCCGAGGACGAGATCATGACGGGCATTCGTGCCCGCACGCTGACCGTCGACATCATCCCCATGTTCTGCGGCACCGCCTTCAAGAACAAGGGCGTGCAGGCCATGCTCGACGCCGTCATCAACTACCTGCCTTCGCCGACGGATCGCCCGCCGGTCAAGGGCATCGACGAGGACGAGAAGGACGCCACCCGCGTGCCGGACGACAAGGGTCCGTTCTCCGCGCTCGCGTTCAAGATCATGACCGACCCGTTCGTGGGCTCGCTCACCTTCTTCCGCGTCTACTCGGGCACCCTCAATGCCGGCGACCAGGTGTACAACCCGGTCAAGAGCAAGAAGGAGCGCATCGGCCGCATCCTGCAGATGCACGCCAACAACCGCGACGAGATCAAGGAAGTGCTGGCGGGCGACATTGCCGCGGCGGTGGGCCTGAAGGACGTCACCACCGGTGACACCCTGTGCTCGCTCGACAACATCATCACCCTGGAGCGCATGATCTTCCCGGAGCCCGTCATCTCGATGGCGGTGGAGCCGAAGACCAAGTCCGACCAGGAGAAGATGGGCATCGCCCTCGGCCGCCTGGCGCAGGAGGATCCGTCCTTCCGCGTTCGCACGGACGAAGAGTCGGGCCAGACCATCATCGCCGGCATGGGCGAGCTGCACCTTGAAATCCTCGTGGACCGCATGAAGCGCGAGTTCAACGTGGAAGCCAACGTCGGCAAGCCGCAGGTGGCCTACCGCGAGACGATCCGCAAGGGCGTCAAGCAGGAAGGCAAGTTCGTGCGCCAGTCCGGTGGTCGTGGCCAGTACGGCCACATCGTCATCGAGATGGAGCCGCAGGAGCGTGGCGCGGGCTTCTCGTTCGAGAACGCCATCGTCGGCGGCGTGGTCCCGAAGGAATACGTGGTCGCGGCCGGCAAGGGCATCGAAGAGCAGCTCAAGAACGGCGTGCTGGCGGGCTTCCCGGTCGTGGACGTCAAGATCAAGGCCGTCGACGGCTCGTTCCATGACGTCGACTCCAACGAAATGGCGTTCAAGATCGCCGGCTCGATGGCGTTCAAGGAAGGCTTCCAGAAGGCCAACCCGGTCCTGCTCGAGCCGATCATGAAGGTCGAGGTGGTGACGCCGGAAGACTACATGGGCGACGTGATGGGCGACCTGAGCCGTCGTCGCGGCCTGCTGCAGGGCACCGACGACACGCCCTCGGGCAAGGTCATCAACGCGATGGTGCCGCTGGGCGAGATGTTCGGCTACGCCACGTCCATGCGCTCCATGTCGCAGGGCCGCGCCACCTTCACGATGGAATTCGACCATTACGCCGAGGCGCCGAACAACATCGCCGAGCAGGTCATCAAGAAGTCCTGATCCACCGGGCTCCCCAGGCGGGGAGCCTCCGGTTCCAGAGAATCCAGTTCCCAGAATTGAGGTAGATAGTCATGGCTAAGGGTAAATTCGAGCGCACCAAGCCGCACGTGAACGTCGGCACCATCGGTCACGTCGATCATGGCAAGACCACGCTGACGGCGGCGCTGACGAAGATCGGCGCCGAGCGTTTCGGCGGCGAGTTCAAGGCGTACGACCAGATCGACGCGGCG
>NZ_JBMIRR010000009.1:0-1861 GCF_049195245.1 Arenimonas sp. MALMAid1274 | reverse complement strand
GTCTGTGCGTAGGCCGCATGCCCCAGGCTCAGTCCCAGGTAGTGCGACCAGATCGCCTGGTAGATCAGGCCCGCAAAACCCGATGCCACGAACAGCGCCAGCAGCGCCCGCTCCAATCCGACCTGCCTGACCGTCATCCGTCGTCCCCTGGTTTCACCGCCAGAGGATAGCCCAACTCAGGCGATCGACGCGGCGCGGTTCGCGTCGGCGATCCTGGATCAGGGCGACGTCGGTGCGGCGGTCGCCCGGTCGATCCAGGCCAGCAGGTAAGCGCGCTGGAGGCCGTAAGAAGATGCCGCGCTTACCTCCACGGTACGGCCCTGGGTCCGGTCGATCGCCAATGCGCCCGATGCATCGTTCATTCCGATGGCACCCAGCATCGCAATCACCAGCATGTGCTCGCGGGTGCCCAGCGGTGCGTCCGGACCCAGTGCCTCCAGCGCTGCCAGTGCAGCCCTGCGCATGCCTGCCGGGTTCCGGCGCGCCGACTCGGCGTACGCTTCAAGCACCTGCGCGACGGCCGCCGGCTGGATGCTGGTGTCGATCCAGGCCGGATCGATCCAGACGCCGGCATGGTCGGCCGCGGGCAGGTGCGCCAGGGAGGCCTCGGCCAATGCCGAAACGATGTCCAGCCATGCCACCAGATCCTCGCCTTCCAATGGCGCCGCGGACAACTGGGCGAGTCGGTCGATAGATGCCGAGAACTCCGGATTCACGCGCCTCAGTTCGTCGTCCGGTCCTTGCCTGAGCACCTCACGGACGAGCAAGGCCTGGCGATGCAGGTCCACCAGGTCACTGGTGAGCACGGGCGTGATCGCAGGCAGCGCCGGAGGCGGCAGGCGGCCGTCGGTCATTTCCAGGACGGGAAGGCCAGAGCTGACGAGGGTGAGCAACTGCCAGGAGGCCTCACCCTTGAAGCGGGAGCGAGGCGCCTGCAGCGATACCGTGGGATGGAAATCATCGTGCGGGGTGGCACCGTTCAGGCGCACCAGCGTATCGAGCAGGTCGCGGCCGCCGACCCGCCGGAGCAGGTAGTCGCCGCGATGGGTGAGGCCGACGCGGCTCAGCTCATCCTGCAGTGGGGAAGGCTCCGGCCAGGCCTTGTCGAGGCGAGGAATCGGTTCTCGACTGGCTACAAGCAGGACATCACCCTGGTTGGTGATGTAGGCGTCGATGTGCGGGAATTCCGACACGATTGCCGACAGGATGGTCCCCAGCAGCCGGTCGTTGAGCTCATAGGTCTGGACCCATTGCACCAGCAGCCCGTCCTGGTCCAGGTGCCCGGCCAGGAAACGATAGAACTGCCGGGTGAACAGGCTGGCGACGCCGCTGACCCAGGGATTGGACGGCTCGGAGACGATCACGTCGTACTTCTTCTTGCCGGCGGAGAAGTAGGTGCGGGCGTCATCGATGTGCAGCCTGGACCGGGGGTCGCGGTAGGCGCGCGCGACGCGGTCGCCGTAAAGCATGGCGCCGTCGTACATGGCGCGCTCGATCTCGACCGAGTCCACCACCTCCGGCACCGGGCTGCCCAGCACGGTGTGGGTGGTCAAACCCGAACCCCAGCCGATGATCCCGACGCGCCTTGCATCCGGATGCAAGGCCAGCGGCAGCGCCGCGGCCATCAGCATGGTGATCTCATCCTCCGGCGCGGGCTGCTCGGCCGAAAGCTGCAGCGACGCGTCCGGTTTGCCGTTGGTCGAGATGATGCCGATGCTTTCCTGCTGGTAGAACGCGACCGTGGCGGTCTTGCCATCGCGCAGGAAGCGCACCTGCGAACCCTGCGCCAGCTCCGAGGCCCCCGTGCGGAACACGCCCGAGGCCAGGGACTCGGGCGAGGCCCGGCCCAGGCTCAGGCTCA
>NZ_JBMIRR010000005.1:0-214 GCF_049195245.1 Arenimonas sp. MALMAid1274 | reverse complement strand
GATCTGCGAAGTTCTCAATCCGACCAACTGCGACACGGCGACTGTCACGATCACGGTGGAAGAGGGCGTCATCGACGCCGTCAACGACGCTGCCGGCCCGGTCAATGGCTTCGTCGCCAACACCAATGTCGTCAACGTCCTAGGCAATGACCTGCTCAATGGTGCGGCGGTCAATCCGGCCGACATCACCCTTGCCCCGGTGACGAATGGTCCG
>NZ_JBMIRR010000017.1:0-18046 GCF_049195245.1 Arenimonas sp. MALMAid1274 | reverse complement strand
AAGAACTGTTCCTCCAGTTGCATTTGCTGGAAGGCTGTGCCGAAGTCCTCCAGATTCGTACTACTCGGTCGTTGCGAGCACGCGGCGACAGTCAGAAAGACCATTCCAAGTACAGCGCGAGATCGCATACGCCTAACGCCTAAGTTAAGCCGCGCCGAAGGCGTCGGCTTGAATGATGAGTTAGGGCCGTAGCCTACCAAACCGCCACTACGACTACGAACCCAATGGCAAGGACGGCGCCGGTCGCCGCCAAACCCAGGAAGGTGATGCCGCCACCACAGTCTTTGCAGTACGCGTCGCTAGAAAGTGCCGGAAGGCCAAGCAGCATCGGCAAGAATCCAACCCACATGACAGCACCTGGGCTTGCCTCATGCTCATTGCAGCGACCAAGGTCAAGCAGAACTCCCAACCCCATCAAGGCATTGCACGCGACACGCAAAATTGAAGCCCATTTCGGATCCGACGTTAGAGAGCAGGAACGAGGCATATCTGGTTATTGGAGCAAATGAGGGCGCATATCCAACCCACCCCGCGCGCCCTGAAAACCGCGCCGACAACCGTCGCCGGCAGGTCTGCATCCGCGAACACATTCCGGTCGCCGTTCATTCTCCGTGGCCACCCCAAGCTCAACCCGCCTCACCCGTCTGCAGTCGCCACAGCATCGCGTACGCCCCTTCCCGCGCCACCAGCTCGTCGTGCGTGCCCGACTCCACGATGCGGCCGGCCTCCAGCACGTGGATCGCGTCCGCATGTCGAACGGTGCTGAGGCGGTGCGCGACCACCAGCGTGGTCCGGCCACGCGCGGCGGTCGCCAGGGAATGCTGGATGGCGGCTTCGGTCTCGTTGTCCACCGCGGACGTGGCCTCGTCCAGCACCAGGATCACCGGGTCGCGATACAGCGCGCGGGCCAGCGCGATGCGCTGCCGCTGGCCGCCGGACAGCTGGCTGCCGCGTTCGCCCACGGGGCTGTCGTAGGCCAGGGGCAGTGCGGCGATGAAATCGTGTGCCTCGGCCGCGCGCGCGGCGGCTTCGACGCGCGCGCGGTCGAACGAGCGCTCGCCGTAGGCGATGTTGTCCGCCACGCTGCCGTCGGTCAGGAACGGATCCTGCGCCACGTAGCCGACCACCCGCCGCAGCGCGGCCGGGTCCAGTGCGGCGATGTCCTGGCCGTCGATCAGGATGCGGCCGGTGGTGGGGTCGAGGAAACGCAGCAGCAGTTTCAGCACCGTGCTCTTGCCGCCGCCGGTGCCGCCGACCAGGGCCACCGTGGCGCCGGCCGGGACGTGCAGCGACAGCGCATGCACCGCGGGCCGGCCGTCGTAGGCGTAGCCGATGCCTTCGAACGCCAGTTCGCCGCCCGGCCGCGTCGCCAGCACGCCGGTGCCGCGCGCGGGCACGGGCGTGTCCAGCAGGTCCATCACGCGGTTCACCGAGGCCATCGCGCGCTGGTACAGGTCGGTCATGTCGGCCAGGCGCGTCATCGGCCACAGCAGCCTTTGCGTCAGGTAGACCAGGGCCGAGTAGCTGCCCACGCCCAGGTCGCCGCGCAGCACCAGCACGCCGCCGTACAGCAGCGTGGTCACGAAGCCGGCCAGGATGGCCATTCGAATCACCGGCGTGATCGCGGCCGAGAAGCGGATCGCTTCGGCGTTGCGTGCGCGGAAGCCTTCCGAAGCCTCGCGCAGGTGGTCGGCCTCGAAGGCCTCGGCGGTGTAGGCCTGGATGGTGGCGATGCCCGCCAGGTTGTTGTTCAGGCGCGCCGACACGGTGGCCGCGGCCTCGCGTGCGGCGGCGTAGCGCGGGGCCAGCCGCTTCTGGAACCAGAACGCGCCGATCAGGATCAGCGGGATCGGCAGCATGGCCAGCGCGGCCAGTTCGGCGGTGACCACGAAGAACACCGCGCCGATCAGCAGCGACGACACCAGCACCTGGATCAGGTCGTTGGCGCCGGTGTTGAGGAAGCGCTCGATCTGGTTCACGTCCTCGTTCATCAGCGCCATCAGGCGGCCGCTGCGCTCGCGCTCGATCATCGCCGGCGGCAGCTTCTGCACGTGGCCGTAGGCGGCCTGGCGCAGGGCGTGCTGCAGGTCCTGGGCCAGGCCGCGCCACTTGAGTGCGTACAGGTATTCGAACAGCGATTCCGCCACCCACACCACGATCGTCAGCGCCACCAGGGCGTAGAGCTGGTGCACGGGATCGGGCAGGCCCCAGCGGGCCATGAACGAGTCCTGCTGGTTCACCACCACGTCCACGGCCACGCCGATCAGCAGCTCGGGCAGCACGTCGAAGATCTTGTTGAGCACCGAATACACCGTGGCCAGCACGGCGTTGCGGCGCTGGGGCCGAGCGAAGCCGGCGAGCCGGCGCAGCGGATGTTCTGGCGACATGGGCGGGTCCGGGGGGCCGCCCGGGGCGGGCGGCAGGCGCTCAGTGTCCCACGGGGATACACTGGGGCCATGCTCATAGCCTTCAACAAGCCCTACGGCGTCCTCTGCCAGTTCACCGACAAGACCGAGCCGCCGCGTCCGACCCTGGCCGGATACTCGCTGCCGCCCGATGTCTATGCGGCCGGGCGGCTCGACCAGGACTCCGAGGGCCTGCTGCTGCTGTCCGACGACGGCCCGCTGATTGCCCGCATCAGCTCGCCCAAGTTCCACTGGCCCAAGACCTACCTGGTGCAGGTGGAAGGCCAGGCCGGCGACGAACACCTGGCGCAGCTGCGCACCGGCGTCACCCTGGCCGACGGCGTCACCCGGCCGGCCAAGGCCCAGGTGCTGATCGGCGCGCCGGACTGGCTGTGGCCGCGCGACCCGCCCGTGCGTGCGCGCAAGACCGTGCCCGACAGCTGGCTCGAGCTCACCATCACCGAAGGCCGCAACCGCCAGGTGCGCCGCATGACCGCGGCCGTGGACCTGCCCTGCCTGCGCCTGCTGCGCATCGCGGTGGGCCCGCACCGCCTCGAAGGCCTGCCGCCAGGGCAGTGGCGCGAGCTCACGCAGTAGTCCCGCATCCCGCCGGTAATCCGGGGTCAGAGTACGTTAAGAAAAAAAACGCCACGGAGTCAGTCGCTGCGGTGGCCCCCCTCTTTTTTTCTTAACGTACTCTGACCCCGGATTGCCTTTCGCCATGGACTTCAAGGACCACTTCTCCGCCCACGCCGCCAGCTACGCGCAAGCGCGGCCCACCTATCCCGACGCGCTCTTCGACTGGCTGGCCGCGCAGTGCCCGCGGCACGAGCTGGCCTGGGACGCCGGCTGCGGCAACGGCCAGGCCAGCCTGGCGCTGGCCCATCGATTCCATCGCGTGCATGCCAGCGATCCCAGCCAGGCACAGATCGACGCTGCGCCTGCCGACGATCGCATCCACTGGCGCGTGGAGCCCGCCGAACACTGTTCCCTGCCCGACCACAGCGCAGACCTGGTGACGGTGGCCCAGGCCTACCACTGGTTCGACCACGCGCGCTTCAACGCCGAAGTGCAGCGCGTGCTGCGTCCCGGCGGCGTGGTGGCGCTGTGGACCTATGGCGCCTCGCACGTGGACGCGGCGGTGGATGCGGTGTTCGCACAGTTGTACGAGCACACGTTGGGCGACTACTGGCCGCCGGAACGCCGCCACGTTGAGAACGGCTACCGCGAACTGCCCTTTCCCTACGACCCGCTGCCCGCACCCCGCTTCGCCATGTCAGCCGCGTGGACGCTGCCGCAGTTCCTGGCCTACCTGTCCAGCTGGTCCGCGAGCCAGCGCTACCTCCGCGAAACCGGCCGCGATGCCGTCGCCGAAGCAGCGGACGCGTTCGCGCAGGCCTGGGGCGAAGCATCCGCCGTGCGCGAAGTGCACTGGCCCCTCTCGCTTCGCGCCGGCCGCACGTAGCGCGCAAATCCGGCAAGTCCGGGGTCAGAGTGCGTTAAGAAAAAAGGCGCCACCGAGTCGGCCGACCCGGTGACGCCTTTTTTCTTAACGTACTCTGACCCCGGATTGGATCCGGGAATGGATCAGGCCTTGGTGGCGGCGGCTTTCTTGGGCGCGGCCTTCTTGGCGGTGGTCTTGGCGGCGGCTTTCTTGGCCGGGGCCTTTTTCGCGGCGGTCTTCTTCGCGGCGGCCGGCTTGCCCGTCGCCTTCTTGGCGACGATCTGCTTGGACGCGGACTTCTTCGCGCCCGGCTTGGCGGCCGCGGCCTTGCGCTTGTTCACCACGTACACCGCGGCGCCGGCCGCAGCCAGCGTGGCAGCAGCGATGGCCGCGCCGACCGGATGCTTGCGCACGGTCTTGACGGCGGCGGCGCCGCCCTTCTTCACCGCGGCCAGGCCCGCGCCCGCGCCGACGAGGGCGCTGGCCTTGCTGGCCAGGTCGGAATTGTTCCAGGCCTTCTTGGCCGCGTTGCCGCCGTCGCTCAGCTTGGCCAGCGCGGTCGAAACGATCTTGCTCGTCTTGCTCATGACGGATCTCCGGAAAGGGTCGTGGATCGGGTACGGCGGGTCTGCCTGTACAGACTACCTCCAAAAACATGAACGGATCGTCGCCGTGCCAACGGCCTAGGTACCCCGGGGTTTTGCACGGTGGGTGGCGGTGGCGGTCCAGGGATCGTCCGGCCAGGGATGCCGGGGGTAGCGCCCCTTCATTTCCTTCCTCACTTCCGGATAGGTATTGGCCCAGAAACTGCGCAGGTCCTGGGTTACCTGCAGCGGCTTGCCGCCCGGCGACAGCAGGTGCAGGATCAGCGCGACGCGGCCGTCGGCGATGCGCGGCGTGTCGGCCAGGCCGAACAGTTCCTGCAGTTTGACCGCCAGCACCGGCGCCCGGCCCGCGCCGTAGTCGATGCCGCGCTCCATGCCCGAGGGCACCGTGATCCGGCGCGGCGCCAGCGCGTCCAGCTTCTGCCGCAGCGACCAGTCCAGGGTCGAACGCAGGGCCTCGCCCAGGCTCTCCTCGTCCAGGGCGTCGAGCCGCGTCTTGCCCACGAACGCCGGCTTGAGCCAGGTTTCCCGCGACGCCAGCAGCGCCTCGTCCGACAGGTCCGGCAGGCCCAGCTCGGGCTGCCACTCGCGCAGGCACAGCACGCGTTCGCGCCACTGCCGCAAGCCCTCGGTCCAGGGCAGCGCGTCCAGGCCCAGCTCGCCCACGGCATCGGTCAGCGCCTGCGCCGCCAGCGCGGGGTCGGGGCGGCCCGCCGGCCGGCTTTCCAGCGTGATGCGGTCGAAGCGGCGCTCGCGCCGCGCCACCAGGGCCCGGGCCACCGGATCCCAGCGCACCACGTCGCCCTCGAAGAAGCGCTGCGGGAAATCGCGCTGCAGCCGCGCCTCGTCCACCGGCGCGGCCCGCTGCACCAGCGAATCCTTGGCCTCGAAGCGCAGTTCGCTGGCCACGATCCAGGGTTCGCCGTACAGCGCGCTGTCGTCGAAGATGCGCGCCATGCGGCCATTGGCCAGCTGGTAGCGGCGCGGCTCGCCCGGATGCTGGCGGGCGATGCGCTCGGGAAAGGCATGCAGCAGCAGGTCGCCCAGCAGGTGCGCAGGCACGTCGACGGGCGGCAGCACATCGCAGCGCAGGCGTCGGCGCCATTGTTTGGCGGCGGCATCGATCGCGGCCAGCGCGCCGCGGTGGACGTTGCCCGGCGTGCGGCCCTGGCGGAAGGCCGCCAGCGCCTGCCAGCGGCTGGCGATGTCGTCGCGGCGTTCGCGCAGCGGGTCGCGGGCTTCGACCAGCGCGGCCAGGTCGCAGGCCAGCGCCCGTTCGGCCGGGTCGCGCGGCGCCTTCAGCATCGCGGCCAGACGCGGGTGCGTGCCCAGCGACATCAGTTCGCGGCCGAAGGACGTGATGCGGTGGTCGTCATCGATCGCGCCGAGTCGCTGCAGCAGTTCGCGCGCCGCGGCCAGGGCGCCGGCCGGCGGCGCATCCACGAAGCGCAGCGCGGCTTCGCCCCAGGCGGCCAGCTCCAGCGCCAGGCCCGCGAGTTCGACCTGGGCGATTTCCGGCGTGCGCATCGATTCGAGCCGCTGCGAGGGGGGCCACAGCCGGTAGGCCCAACCCTCGGCGACGCGACCGGCGCGGCCGGCGCGCTGGTCGGCCGAGGCCTGCGAGATCGCCACGGTTTCCAGGCGCGAGAAGCCCGAGTTGGGGTCGTAGCGCGGCTCGCGCGCCTGGCCGGCATCGATCACCACGCGCACGCCCGGCAGCGTCACCGAACTTTCCGCGACGTTGGTGGCCAGCACCACCCGGCGCCGGCCCTGCGGATCGGGCGCCAGCGCGGCCGACTGCGCGTCCACGCTCAGCTCGCCGTGCAGGGCCAGCAGCTGCAGGCCCGGCGCGGCGGCCTGGGCCAGGCTCGGGGCATTCGGGTCGTGGCCGCCGGTGAGCGGGGCGAGCACATTCATCGCGTCGCCGATCTCGCGCTGGCCGGGCAGGAAGACCAGCAGGTCGCCGGGATGTTTCGCCAGCGCCTCGTCCACGCAGCGGCGCAGCTGTGCGGTCAGGCTTTCGTCGCGGCGCGCCGGGAAGTGCGCCACCGTCACCGGAAAGCTGCGGCCGGCGCTGGTGAGCCGCGGCGCATCGAGGAAGCGCGCCAGCTTTTCGCCATCCAGCGTGGCCGACATCACCACGATGCGCAGGTCCTCGCGCAGCTGCGACTGCACGTCCAGCGCCAGGGCCAGGCCGAGGTCGCCGGCCAGGTGGCGCTCGTGGAATTCGTCGAACACGATCGCGGCCACGCCCTCGAGCGTGGGGTCGTCCTGGATCAGGCGGGTGAGGATGCCTTCGGTGACCACTTCCACGCGGGTGCGCGCGCTGATGCGGGACTCGAAGCGGATGCGGTAGCCGACGGTGTCGCCGGGTTCCTCGCCCAGCTGCCGCGCCATGAAGCCCGCCGCGGCGCGCGCGGCCACGCGGCGCGGTTCCAGCATCAGGATGCGGCCGTCGCCGCGCCACGGCGCCGACAGCAGGGCCAGCGGCACCTGGGTGGTCTTGCCGGCGCCGGGCGGCGCCTCCAGCACCAGGCGCGGGTGCGCGGCCAGGCTGTCGAGCAGCCCGGGCAGCAGGTCGGCAATCGGGAAATCGGGGCGCGTGGCGGCGGGAGGCACCCGCCTAGGCTAGAGAGCGCGGCGGTCCGCGTCGAGCCGCGCGGGCGGTGGCGGCGCGCGCGAGGCCGATGGCGTCGCTTGCGGCCGCGGCCCGCGCAAGGCCGGGGACGGTGAAGGACGCAGCCGCGGCCTCGCTTGCGGCATCGGAGTGGGTAGCGCCTCATGCAGTTCGCGCTGGAAGTCCAACTGCTGCAGGCAGCGCAGCTCCAGCGCAGTGAGGTCGTCACGCATCTGCGATCCATTGCCAAACACCATCACCACGCCATTGCTGCCGCTGCGCCAGTCCACCTAGGGCGTGAATCCGAACGCGCCCGGGCTGGACACGCGGAACGTCGCGCCCTGCGCGTCCTTCGCTTCCACCCACTGGCCGATGCCATACCCGTAGCCATAGCCCGCCACCGGACTGGCTGCGATCACCAGGCCTGTCGTGCGGTCCAGCGCCATCGTCGCCAGGGTCTGCGTGCTGAGGAAGGTCTGGCCCTGGTGCAGCCCGCCGGCCAGCAGCATGTCCAGCACGCGGCCGTAATCGTCCAGCGTTGAACGCGCGCCGCCGCCGATGCGCGGATTGGGATTGGGCACGTAGCCGTTGGCCACCGCGCCCGCGGTCCAGTCGGTGGCGACCAGGCCCAGCGGCTGCACCATCTCCGCGATGAACAGCGCATCCCAGCTGCGGCCCGTGGCCACCTCGGCCATCGCGCCGGCCACCTGCATCGAGTTGCCGCCGTAGGCGAAGGCGGTGCCGGGTGTCCAGGCCAGCGGCATCGACAGGATTGCGCGGCCGCAGGCCTGCAGGGTGGTGTTGCGGTCGGAGATGCACGGCGCGTCATCATTGGCGATGCCGCTGGTGTGCGAGAACAGCTGCGCCAGCGTGATCGCGCGGGTCGCCGCAGGCGCGTCCGGGAAATAGCGGCCCACGGGGTCGTCCCAGCGCAGCTGCCCGCGTTCGACCAGCCGCGCCAGTGTCAGCGCGGACAGCCACTTGCTGGCCGAGGCGATGGCCACGCGCTGGCCGTCGCCATAGCCGCCGAAATGGCGGCGGTAAACCACGCCGCCGTCGCGCGCCAGGCGCACCGAGGCGCCGGGCAGGGCGTAGCGGTCCACCAGCGCCTGGGTCTGGGTGGTCACCGGCACCAGGTCGTAGCGATCGCGCGCCAGACCCGGGCTGGCGACGGCCAGGCCGAGGGCGAGAAGCACGGACAGCGCGCGGGTCATGCCAGGCACAACGCCCCGCCGGGCCCGCGGTTGACAGCCTCCGGTAAACTCGCGGCCTTTCCCGGCGGAACGCGGCATGGACCTGATCGACATCGGCGCCAACCTGGGCCACGAAAGCTTCGACCACGACCTGGACGCCGTGCTGGCGCGCGCCGCGGACGCCGGCGTGGGCCGCCTCGTCGTCACCGGCGCCAGCCGGGCCGGGTCGGTGCGCTCACTGGAGCTGGCCCGCCTGCACCCGGGCCGCCTGTTCGCCACCGCCGGCGTGCACCCGCACCACGCGATCGAATACACCGACGAGGCCGATGCCGAAATGCGCGCGCTGCTGGCCGATCCGCAGGTGGTCGCGGTGGGTGAATGTGGCCTGGACTACCACCGCGATTTCTCGCCGCGGCCGGCGCAGCGCCGGGCCTTCGAACGCCAGCTGCAGCTGGCGGTGGACACCGGCAAGCCGCTGTTCCTGCACCAGCGCGACGCGCATGCGGACTTCATGGCGATCATGAAGGGCTTCGACGGGCGCATCGGCCCGGCGGTGGTGCACTGCTTCACCGGCACCCGCGAGGAATGCTTCGAGGCGCTCGATGCCGGCTACTTCATCGGCATTACCGGCTGGCTGTGCGACGAGCGCCGTGGCCAGCACCTGCGCGAATTCGTGCAGCACATCCCCGCCGACCGGCTGATGGTGGAGACCGACGCGCCCTACCTGCTGCCGCGTACGGTACGGCCGATGCCCTCGCACCGGCGCAACGAGCCGATGTACCTGCCGCACATCGTCCAGGAGCTGGCGCGCGACCGCGGCGAAGACGTGGCGGTGACCGCCGCGGCGACCACCGCGACGGCGGCGGCGTTCTTCCGGCTGGACGGAAATACGTGAGCCGCGCGACCGGTCTACGCCCGTGCTGCGGCGGAACGAGGGCCGCATGACGCCGCACTGGCTGCCCGCGGCCTGGGCCCGGCTGCGGCGGCCGTCCGGCGCCGGCATCGGCAACGCGCGCTGGCGCGTGTTCGCCGCCTCGTGCGCGCTGCTGGGCCTGGTGGCGCACCTGGCGCTGCTGCCGTGGTTCCTGTGGCGCGGCATCGGCGAGCTGGTGGTCTACAACCTGGTCACGCTGCCGGTGTACCTGTTCGCCGGCTGGGTGTTCGTGCTGCGGCCGGGCCTGCCACGGCGCTGGCACCTGGTGGGCACGGTGGGCGTGGCCCTGGAGCTGGTGGGCCAGGGCACGCTGGCCACGTGGCTGCTGGGCTGGGGCTCGGGCTTCCACTATTTCCTGCTGCTGGTGCCGCTGGTGGTGCTGTTCTCGCCGTTCGGAAAGCCGCTGCAGCGGGCACTGCTGTCGTTCGCGGTCGGCGTGGCCTACCTGTGGCTGTGGGACGTCAGCAGCCGCCACGTGCCGGTGTACGTGCTGGGCGCGGACGAACTGCGCGGCTACCTGGCGGCCAATTTCGCGCTGGTGTTCGTGGTGGTGATGGCCATCGGCTTCCTGTTCGAACGCGCCGCCACCCGCATGGAGGGCGAACTCGAACACGAGCGCAGCCGCTCCGAACGCCTGCTGCTCAACACCCTGCCCGCGGCCATCGCCCAGCGGCTGAAGGATGATCCGGGCCAGCCCATCGCCGAGCGCCACGCCGAGGTGTCGGTGCTGTTCTGCGACATCGTCGGCTTCACGCAGCTGGCCGAGCGGCTGCCGGCCGAACAGCTGGTGGACATCCTCAACCGGGTGTTCACCGGGTTCGACGACATCGTCGACCGCCACGGCGTGGAGAAGATAAAGACCATCGGCGACGCCTACATGGTGGCCGCCGGCCTGCCCGACCCGCGCGACGACCACGCCGATGCGCTGGCCGACGTGGCCCTGGCGATGGTGGCGGTGGTGCAGTCGCTGCGCAACGGACTGGGCAACGCCCTGGACGTGCGCATCGGCATCCACAGCGGCCCGGTGGTGGCCGGCGTGATCGGCCGCCGCAAGTTCGCCTACGACCTGTGGGGCGACGTGGTGAACACCGCCGCGCGCATGGAGTCGCACGGCGTGCCCGGCTCGATCCAGGTGACGCAGGCCACCGCTACGTTGCTGGGCCAGGCCTGGCGGCTGGAGCCGCGCGGCGACCTGGAGATCAAGGGCAAAGGCCCGATGCCGGTGTTCCTGCTGCAGGGCCGCGCCGGCTGACTCAGCTGCGCAGGCCCACGCCCTTCTTGAGCAGATACAGCCCCAGCGCGCCCAGCCCCACCGCGAAGCCGATCATCAGCGCGAACGCGGTGACCATGGACACGTCGCTCTGGCCCAGCAGGCCGTAGCGGAACGCATTGACCATGTAGAAGATCGGATTGAGGTGGGTGGCCGCCTCGGCCCAGTCCGGCAGCAGCTTCACCGAATAGAACACGCCGCCGAGGTAGGTCAGCGGGGTCAGGATGAAGGTCGGCACGATCGCGATGTCGTCGAACTTCTTCGCGTACACCGCATTGACGAAGCCGGCCAGCGAGAAGATCACCGCGCCCAGGAACACCGTGGCCAGCGTAATCAGCGGATGCGGCAGGCGCACCGGGGTGAAGAACATCGCGATCACCATCACGATGCCGCCCACCATCAGCCCGCGCAGCACGCCGCCGGCGACGTAGCCGCCCAGGATCACCCAGTTGGGCATCGGGCTGACCAGCAGCTCCTCCACGTGCCGGCCGAACTTGGCGCCGAAGAAGGACGAGCTGATGTTGCCGTAGGCGTTCTGGATGATGGCCATCATGACCAGGCCCGGCACGATGAAGTCCATGTACGAGATGCCGTCCATGGTGCCGATGCGGCTGCCGATCAGGTTGCCGAAGATCAGGAAGTACAGCGTCATCGTGATCGCCGGCGGCACCAGGGTCTGGCCCCAGATGCGCAGGATGCGCGCCACTTCGCGCCGGGCGATGGTCCTGAGCGCGACCAGGTTCGGGCTCATGCCGCTGCTCCTTTTTCCGGCTGCCCGGTGAGCCTGACGAACAGCTCCTCGAGGCGGTTGGACTTCGTGCGCATCGAGCGCACGCGGATGCCGGCCTCGCCCAGGGCGGCGAACACGCGGTTGAGGTCCATCTCGCGCGGCATTTCCACGTCCAGGGTGTGCGGGTTCTCGGCCACCAGCACCGCGCCCGGGATCACCGGCAGGGTGGCCGGCAGGTCGCCGTCGATGTCGAGCAGGAAGCCTTCAACGTCGAGCTTGGCCAGCAGGGCCCGCATCGGCCCCTGCTCGATGATGCGGCCGCGGTCGATGATGGCCAGGTTGCGGCACAGGTTCTCGGCCTCTTCCAGGTAGTGTGTGGTGAGGATCACGGTGGTGCCGGCCGCGTTGACCTCCTTGAGCGTCTTCCACATGCCGCGGCGGATCTCGATGTCCACGCCGGCGGTGGGCTCGTCCAGGATCAGCAGGCGCGGCCGGGTCATCATCGCGCGGGCGATCATCAGGCGGCGCTTCATGCCGCCCGACAGCGTGCGCGACATGCTCCGCGCCTTGTCCCACAGCTGGGCCTTCTTCAGCTCCTCTTCCGCGCGCTTTTCCGCCTCGGCACGCGGGATGCCGTAGAAGCCGGCGTAGTTCACGCAGATGTCGAAGGGCTGCTCGAACATGTTGAAGTTGATCTCCTGCGGCACCAGCCCGACCTGGCGCATGGCCTCGGAGCGCTGGGCGTGCAGGTCGATGCCGAACACCTTCACCTCGCCCGAGGTTTTGTTGACCAGGGACGAGACCACGCCGATCAGCGTGGACTTGCCGGCGCCGTTGGGGCCGAGCAGGGCGTAGAAATCGCCGGGCGCGACCGACAGCGAGACGCCCTTGAGGGCCTCGACGCCGGTGGCGTAGGTCTTGCGGAGATCGGTGATCTCCAGCGCGGGAACGTTGGTCATGGGGCTCCTGGACCGCGCCGGCGCTGCGCCGGGGGCCTGTGGGGCTTATTATATGGGCCTTGCCGCCCCGGGCCCCGGAACCGCGGCGGTACCGTGTTTCCCATCGTCCGGAGCGTCCTGCTTGGCCATCGTGCACTTCCCCCTTCGCCTGGTTTCCAGCCGCATGCTGGCGCCCAGCGTCCGCCACCTGGCCTTTGCCCGCGACGACGGCCAGCCGCTGGACTTCATCCCCGGCCAGTTCGTGCAGGTGCACTTCAACTATCCCGACGGCACGCCGACCAAGCGCAGCTATTCGCTGGCCACGATGCACGACCACGCGATGGCGCCGGGCGAGTCGGTCGAGATCGCGGTGAGCTACGTCGCCGGCGGCGCCGCCACCGCCCTGTTCGAGGCGCTGGACGAGGGCCAGCAGATCCAGGCCAGCGGACCCTACGGCCGCTTCTGCCTGATGCCGGCCGACACCAACCGGCGCTACCTGCTGATCGGCACCGGCACCGGCGTCACGCCCTACCGCGCCATGCTGCCCACGCTGCACGCGCTGATGGCCACCCGGGACCTGGAGGTGGTGCTGCTGTTCGGCGCGCGCACGCCGGAAGAGCTGATCTACGGCGAGGACTTCCGCGCCTTCGCCGAGGGCCACCCGGGCTTCCGCTTCGTGCCCTGCTACAGCCGCGAGATGCCCAGGGACCCCCACCCCGACGACCGCCGCGGCTACGTGCAGGACGTGCTGGCCGAATTCGCCCCGGACGCCGACGGCGACATCGCCTACCTGTGCGGCAACCCGAACATGGTGGACGCGGCCTTCGAGGCGCTCAAGACCGCGGGCCTGCCGGTGCCGCACATCCGTCGCGAGAAGTACGTCAGCAGCAAGTAGCCTCCCTGCCATCCGGCACGGTGCAGGCGCCGCCTCCGGCGCTATCGTGCGCGGGGCATGAACGAGGAGTCCGCCGTGGCCAAGCCCGCGAAGTCACGCTGGAAAAAGGCGATGAGCTTCCTGTTCGGGTTCGTGGGCTTTGGCGTGGCCGGTTATTGGGTCGGGCGCCTGGGCGCGGGCATGGGTCCGGTGCGTGATCGCCTCGATGCGCTGTCGGGCTGGGACCTGCTGGCCCTGCCCCTGCTGTGGCTGCTGGTCATCGCCATGCACGAGGCCGGGCACCTGGCCGGCGGCCTGGGCCGCGGCATGCGCTTCCTGATCTACATCGCCGGGCCGCTGGGCCTGGTGCGCACGGCCGAAGGCATCCGTTTCCGCTGGTACTTCAACCTGGGCACCCTGGGTGGGCTGGCCGCGGCGATTCCGCGGACGGACCGGCCGCTGCGGGGCCAGCTGGTGCCGATGATCGCGGGCGGCCCGCTGGCCAGCCTGGTGCTGGCCATCGCCGGTGCACTGCTGTTCGTCGCCGACGACGGGCGCGCGGGGGCGTATGGCGTGATGGTGGCCGCGCTGTCGGCGATGATCTTTGTGGTCACCGCCCTGCCGATGCGCGCCGGCGGCTTCATGAGCGACGGCATGCAGCTGCGCGAGGCCTTCCGCGACCCGGGCATGATCGAGCGCCGCACCCAGCTGATGGCGCTGGCGGGCCAGGGCATCGCCGGCACCCGCCCGCGCGAGCTGGACGCGACGATCCTGGCGCGCGCGCAGGCGCTGACCGGCCAGGAAACGATGTACGACATCGGGGTCTGGGCCTACAGCTACAACGTGGCCATGGACCACGGCGACACCGTCGCCGCCGGGCAGTGGCTGGACCGCATCGAGCCGGTGTTCGACCAGTATCCCGACGGCTTCCGGCAATCGCTGGCGCTGGAGCTGGCCTACTACGAGGCACGCCACCGCGCGCGCCTGCCCGAGGCCGAAGCCTGGCTGCAGAAGGCACGTGGCGGCGTGGTGGATGCGTCGCGGCGGGCTTTGGCCGAAGCCGCCGTGGCAGCACTGCGGCAGCAGCCCGAGCTGGCACGCGCGGCGCTGGACCGCGCGCAGGCCCAGCTGGGCCGCGGCATGGATGGCGGCGCGCGCCACCTCAGCCAGGACCAGATCCATGCCCTGCGGCGCGAGCTGTCGCCGTCGCTGGCACCGGCGGCCTGAGCGCTGTCACGTTTTTCACGCCGGGGGCGTCTAATGCCCTGAACCCGTCTGTTCCGTCCCGAGGCCACCATGCGAAGACTGCTGCCCTTCACCCTGCTCCTGCTGTCCTTGCCGGTGTCGGCAACGACGCTGGGCAAGCTGGCGTTCGCGCCCTGCGAGCTGTCGCAGCCCGGCACCGGCGCCACCACCCGCGCCGAATGCGCCACGCTGGAAGTGCCCGAAGACCCGACGAAACCCGAAGGCCGCAAGATCGGTCTGAAGGTGGCCCTGGTGGCCTCGCGCGCGGCCGAGCCGGCGCCGGACCCGGTGATCTACTTCGCCGGCGGCCCGGGCCAGTCGGCCACTGAATCGTATGCGGGCATGGCCGGTGCGTTCGCACGGCTGCGCGACAAGCGGCACCTGATCTTCGTGGACCAGCGCGGCACCGGCGGCTCCAACCCGCTGGTGTGCAAGTTCCCCGAGGTGGAGGTGGGCACGGAAACGCCCACCGCCGAGCTGCAGGTGCAGATGGCGCGCGATTGCCTGGCCACGCTGTCGCCGGATTCGGACGTGGCCCAGTACACCACCACCGTGGCCGCGTCCGACGTCGAGGCGCTGCGCCAGGCCATCGGCGCACCGCGCCTGAACCTCTACGGCGGCTCCTACGGCACGCGCATGGCGCAGGAATATGCACGCCTGTATCCGGACGGCGTGCGCAGCATGATCCTCGATGGCGTGGTGCCGCCGGAACTGGCCCTGGGCAGCGAGCATGCGATCAACCTGGAGGCCGCGCTGAAGGCCATCCTGGGCCAGTGCGCGCAGCAGGCCGCCTGTGCCCGCGCCTTCGGCGATCCCTACCGCACGCTCTACACCCTGCGCGACAAGGCGCGGGCCACGCCGCTGCCAGTGTCCATGCGCGACCCGCGCAGCCACCAGGCCCGCGAGCTGCGGCTGGACGAAGGCTCGGTGGCGCTGATCGCCCGCTTGTTCGCCTACGCGCCCGAGACCGCCGCGCTGCTGCCGCTGCTGCTGGACGAAGCCAACCGCGGCCGGCCCGAATCCCTGGTGGCCCAGGCCACGCTGGTGCTGGATTCGCTGACCGGCCAGATCAACCACGGCATGCAGCTGTCGGTGATGTGCGCCGACGATGCGCCGCGGCTGGCCGCGCGTGACCAGGACAAGGAGCTGATCCTGGGCGACGCCATCGTCGGGGTCGCGCTCAACCAGTGCAGCGTGTGGCCCAAGGGCCCGGTGTCGGAAAACTTCCGCGAGCCGCTGCGCACCGACACGCCGACGCTGCTGCTGTCGGGCGAATTCGATCCGGTGACGCCGCCGCGCTACGGCGATCAGGTGCTGGCCAGCCTGGGCAAGGCCAGGCACCTGGTCGGCAAGGGCCAGGGCCACATCCTGCTCACGCGCGGCTGCACGCCGCGGCTGGCGGCCGAGTTCGTCGAGTCGCTGGACCCGGCCGCGCTGGACGCCAGCTGCCTGGATCCGCTGGGCGCCACGCCCTTCTTCATCAACTACAACGGAGCCGAGCCATGATCGAGGTCCGCGACCTGCACAAGGCCTTCGGCAAGGTCAAAGCCGTGGATGGCGTCAGCTTCACCGCCAATGACGGCCAGATCACCGGCCTGCTGGGGCCCAACGGCGCCGGCAAGACCACGTCGCTGCGAATGCTCTACACCCTGATGAAGCCCGACCGCGGCCAGGTGCTGGTGGACGGCATCGACGCCAACGTGGACCCCACCGGCGTGCGCCGCCGGCTGGGCGTGCTGCCGGATTCGCGCGGCCTGTACAAGCGGCTCAGCAGCCGCGAGAACATCCGCTACTTCGGGCGCCTGCACGGCATGGACGACGCGCTGATCGCGCAGCGCACCGATGCACTGGCGCATGCGCTGGAGATGGACGACATCATCGACCGCCGCACCGAGGGCTTTTCGCAGGGCCAGCGGGTGAAGACCGCGATCGCCCGCGCCCTGGTGCACGACCCGCGCAATGTGATCCTGGACGAGCCGACCAACGGCCTGGACGTGATGGCCACGCGCGCGATGCGGCGCTTCCTGCACCAGCTGCGCGCGGAGGGCCGCTGCGTGCTGTTCTCCAGCCACATCATGCAGGAGGTGGCGGCACTGTGTGACCGCATCGTCATCATCGCCCGGGGCCAGGTGGTGGCCGAGGGCACGCCGGACGAACTGCGCGCGCAGACCGGCGAAGCCAATCTCGAGGACGCCTTCGTCAAGGCGATCGGCACCGAAGAAGGACTGATGGCATGAAGGCCGCGATCACCGTTTTCCTCAAGGAAGTCACCGAGAACCTGCGCGACCGCAAGACCGTGGTGAACGCGCTGGTGATGGGTCCGCTGCTGGGGCCGATCTTCTTCGCGATGATGATGGGCTTCATCATCAGCAAGCAGATCAAGAGCGCCGAGAAGCCGCTGGAACTCCCGGTGGTGGGCGCCGAGCACGCGCCCAACCTGGTGGCCTGGCTGCAGCGGCAGAGCGTGCAGGTTCAGCCGGCGCCTGCCGACACCGCCGCGGCCGTGCGCAAGCGCGACGCGCGCGCGGTGCTGGTCATTCCCGACACCTTCGGCGCGCACTGGCGCAAGGGCGAGACCGCGCAGGTGGAGGTGGTGTTCGACAGCTCCGACCAGGACAGCCGCGCGCCCGTGGCGCGCATCACCGGACTGCTGGAGGCCTACTCGCGCCAGCAGTCGGCGATGCGCATCGCCGCCCGCGGACTGCATCCGGCCGTGCTGTCGCCGGTGGTCGTGTCCGAGAACGACCTGGCCAGCACCCAGCAGCGCGCCGGGCAGCTGCTCAGCTTCCTGCCCTACCTGCTGGTGCTGGGCGCCTTCCTGGGCGGAATGTACCTGGCCATCGACACCACCGCGGGCGAACGCGAGCGGCAGTCGCTGGAACCGCTGCTGGCCAACCCGGCCACGCGCGCGCAGATCGTGCTGGGCAAGCTGGGCGCCACCTTCGGCTTCGCCATGGTGAGCATGATGCTAAGCCTGGTCGCGTTCGCGATCGCGTTCCAGTACATCCCGCTGGACAAGCTGGGCATGAAGGTGGACTTCGGCGCCGGCCTGATCCTGCGCGCCGGCCTGCTGATGGTGCCGCTGGTGATGGTGTTCGCGGCGCTGCAGACGATCGTGGCCGCCTACGCCAAGTCCTACCGCGAGGCGCAGACCTACCTGTCGCTGCTGATGCTGCTGCCCATGCTGCCCTCGGTGATCCTGATGATCAATCCGATGAAGGGCGAGCTGTGGATGTCGGCCGTGCCCCTGCTGTCGCAGAACGTGCTGATCATGTCGCTGGCCCGCGGCGAAGCGGTGGCGATGGCCGACTTCGCGCTCAGCTTCGGCGCCAGCCTGGGCCTGGCGGCGGTGCTGGTGTGGATCGCGGTGCGCATCTATCACCGGGAGCAGCTGGCGGTGTCGGCCTGAGCAAAGAAAAAGCCCGGCAAACGCCGGGCTTTTTTCATCGCGTCCCGCCAGGCCTCACGGCCTGAACGTGAACGTCCGCGTCAACGTCGCCGGGCCGTCCATCGGCTCGAACTGCCAGCCGCGCACGGTGCTGATCACGCCGCGCTCGAACTCGCCGCGCGGCTGCGCGCGCACGACCCGCACATTGGTGACGCTGCCGTTGGCGGCGATGCTGATTTCGACCGTGACCTCACCCGTGATGCCGGCGCGGATGGCTTCGCGCGGATACGGCGGCTGCGGCGTGCGCACGCCCACCGGCGAACTGGCGCGGGCGGCGGGCGCGGGCGTGGCGGCCGCCGGAGCGGGCGTCGGTGCAGGCGCGGCGGCCGGCGGCGGCGTGGCC
>NZ_JBMIRR010000007.1:0-393 GCF_049195245.1 Arenimonas sp. MALMAid1274 | reverse complement strand
AGGACGTTGACGACATTGGTGTTGGCGACGAAGCCATTGACCGGGCCGGCAGCGTCGTTGACGGCGTCGATGACGCCCTCTTCCACCGTGATCGTGACAGTCGCCGTGTCGCAGTTGGTCGGATTGAGAACTTCGCAGATCTCGTAGTCGACGGTGTAGGTGCCCGCCGGGGTATTCGGCGCGACGTCCACCGAGCCATCAGCGTTCACGGTCAGCGGACCATTCGTCACCGGAACCAGGGTGATGGCAGCCGGATTCACCGGCGCGCCATTGAGCTGGTCATTGGCCAGGACGTTGACGACGTTCGTGCCGCCGGTCGCGCCGTTGACGGGACCCGCCGTGTCGTTGATCGCGTCGAGCACGGCCGCTTCGACCGTCACGGTGACCGTGGCG